>NZ_JYII01000012.1 GCF_000948415.1 Thalassospira sp. HJ
CGGTCGCGGGTGGTGATACCGCATCCGCCCTGGCTGCTGGTTGCCCGGTCGTGGTCAAGGGGCATTCCGCCCATCCGGGCACGGGCGAGATTGTCGCACAGGCGATTGATGCCGCGATCAAGAAATGTGGTGTGCATCCGGGCGTCTTCAGCCTCATTCAGGGTGGTAAACGCGATGTCGGCCAAAGCCTTGTGCAGCATCCGCTGATCAAGGCGGTTGGCTTTACCGGATCGCTTGGCGGTGGTCGTGCGCTTTATGATCTGTGTGCTGCCCGTCCGGAGCCGATCCCGTTCTTTGGCGAACTCGGCTCGGTCAACCCGATGTTCCTGATGCCCAATGCCGTTAAGGCACGCGGTGCGGAAATCGGTAAGGGCTGGGCAGGGTCGCTGACCATGGGTGCTGGCCAGTTCTGCACCAATCCGGGCATTGCAGTTGTGATCGAAGGTCCGGACGCGGATGCATTCGTTGCCGCGGCCACGGAAGGTCTTTCGGGTGTCGGACCGCAGACCATGCTGACCGATGGCATGGCGGAAACCTATCGCGCCGGGGCAAAACGCGTTGCCGCGACGTCAGGCGTGAAGGAAGTCCTGACCACGTCGTGTGATCTGCGTAATGCCACGCCGTATCTGTTCGAAACCACCGGCGAGAACTGGCTTGCCAACCATGAACTCGGCGAAGAGGTCTTTGGTCCGCTCGGTCTTGTGGTTCGGGTCAAGGATGTTGCGGAAATGCGCAAGATCGCCAAATCGCTTGAAGGTCAGCTGACTTGCACCCTGCATCTTGATGCAGCCGATGCGGCTGATGCCCGTTCGCTCCTGCCGATCCTTGAACACAAGGCAGGCCGCGTTCTGGCAAACGGTTTCCCAACCGGTGTCGAAGTATCGGATACCATGGTGCATGGCGGCCCATACCCGGCCTCGACCAACTTCGGCGCGACTTCTGTGGGCACGATGGCGATCCGTCGCTTCCTGCGTCCGGTCTGCTATCAGAACATCCCGACCGATGTTCTGCCAACCGATATCGCCTGAGCAAGATCAGGTTAGATCATCAAAAAAGCCGCTCCATTCGGGGCGGCTTTTGCTTTTGGGGGTGTTTAGTTCCCGGCGATTGCGGTGGCCTGAAACATGTTTTCGTCATGCCGGAGCAGGCTTTGACCAATTGCGCCTTGCAGGGCAAGGTCCTTGTCCCATGCCAGATGGGTGATCGTTGGTCCGCGGCTGAGCTCGGGCACCTGGGCCTCTGCCAGGCCACGGCGGAGTTCCGGTTCCATCATGTCAAAGGCGCGCGCGCCGGACCCGGTGATGAAGATCTGTTTGGGACCCAGAAGTGCAATCAGATTGGCAATGCCATATCCAAGAACCTTGCCAGCGTGGCGGAACAGTTCGGTCAGGCCTGTGTCGCCGTTGCGTGCGCGGGCCACAAGATCCATCATTTGTTCTTCGCTGGGATGCAGGTTGTTGGCTTCTGGCAGGTCAATCAGGCCACGGGCATCGCGCAAGATCGCGTAGTCGCCAATATAGGCCTCAAGACAGCCCCGTCGCCCACAATTGCACAGCGGTCCGTCAGGCTGGAACTTGGTGTGGCCGAATTCGGCTGCGGTACCAAATTCACCATTATAGACATTGCCGTTGAGGACAAGCCCCATGCCAATGCCGTATCCCAACATGATCACGGCAAAGTCACCGCCATCATGCAGGTTGGTGTTCTGCGAAATGGCCGTTGCGATACAGTTCGCATCGTTTGACATCTGAACAACGCCGCCATAGCGCTCAGTCAGGGATTTGACCAACGGGATGTGGCGGTGGCGCAGTGCCGGTGACCAGATGATTTCGCCACTGTTGCTGTCGGTTACCCCCTGAACAGCGATACTGATGCCGACAGGCGGTTGCGGGCTGAAATCAGCATTGCGCTCAACAAAACGGTCAATCAGTGCGATCAGTGTTCTGGTCAGTTCTTCTGCGCCAAGATCGCGGGTGTTGATGCTGTGTTCGACGCTGCGTTCGATCTCGCCCTTGAAGTTGCCCAAGGCAATTTCGATCAGGTTGATGGTGATTTTAACCCCGATCACACAGGCTGCATTTGGTACCAGATCCAGCAGCACTTTGGGGCGGCCACGTGTGGTGCCGTTGCCGCTCGAGCTTCCGTTGCCGCTTTCGCTTTCGCGTACCAACCCCTGTGCCATCAGATCGGCGGTCAGCGATGTTACTGTCGCTGGGCTAAGCCCGGTTGCCGTGCCGATATCAATCCGTGCCGCCGGACCATGCACGCGCAGATACCGCAAAATCGCGGTTTGGGATGGCTGGCGCGGGGTTTCGCTTTCTGTGCGGCGGATCATGGGGCTGGACTGTATCCTTTGTAACGAAGCCGGTCGACTTTTACCTGACAGGATCGATATTACAGTAATCCCCGCCGGGCAAGATTGTTCATCAGGGCGGTTATCCCGAATTGCCAGGGGTTGATGACGTCTGATCGGTCAACCTGATTGACCAGCTTGCCAAGGCTTGGGGTCGAGATGCTGACAAGGTCGCCCATCTCATGGGTGAAGCCCTTGCCCGATCCGCCGCGGTCATCGGTGGGGGCGAACATCGTCCCGAGAAACAGCATGAAGCCATCCGGATATTGATGGTGCCGACCAATTGCCTGCGAGACGAGGCTTTCTGGTGTTCGGCTGATCTGGCTCATCGAGCTGACAGCATCAAGGTGGTATCCGTCGTTACCGTCGACCGCCATAGCAAGGTCTGCTGATTTCACCGTTTCAAGTGTGAAGTGATCATCAAACAGCCGGATGAACGGTCCGATCGCGCAGGAGCCGTTATTGTCCTTGGCCTTGCCCAACAGCAGGGCAGATCGCCCTTCGACGTCGCGCAGATTGACATCATTGCCAAGTGTTGCGCCAACAATCTTGCCAAGCGACGTCACCGTAAGAACCACCTCGGGTTCCGGGTTGTTCCAGTTCGAAATCGGATGCAAGCCAACATGGGCACCATAGCCGACGGCAGACATGACCGGCGCCTTGGTGAATATCTCGGCATCCGGTCCGATACCGACTTCGAGATATTGCGACCATGCGCCTTTCTCGATCAGGATCTTTTTGATGTCGGCGGCTTTTTGTGATCCCGGCTCAATCTGTGACAGATCATCACCGACGATGCCGGTAATTTCGGTTCGGATCTGGTCGGCCTTGCTGGCATCCCCGCGTGCCTGTTCTTCGATAACACGTTCAAGGAGGCTTGCGACAAATGTCACGCCGCTGGCCTTGATTGCCTGCAGGTCGTTTGGTGCAAGAAGATGAAGGCTGCTTTGATCCGTTCCGGGGCGAGATTGTTCAAGAGCCTCAGATAGCGATGCGACGGTTGGGAAGTCTGCCGTGTTTGACAGATGCTCAACCAGTTTGTCGCGTTCGAGGATTTCACTAACGGTCGGGCCAAGCTTGCTGATATCACGCAGCGTATCACCATCAACAAGAACCGGCGTCGGTCCCGAGACGCGCGGGTCCCAAATACGCCCGACCAAAACAGCCCGGTTGGCGTCTTCGGGCAGGATGTCAGCGGGGTTTGTCGCGAAGCCTGTCGTCATTTTCCTATCTCGCTTGCTTGGCTGCTGGGGGCGTCTGGTGACGATCCCGGGGCATTCGTCGCACCCGGGCCGGCAAGGTGCATAAGATGTTCTGGCATCTTGCCCAGGATGATCATGCCAAGAACATCGTCATGTGTAACATCCTCGGTGCGCACACTGCCCACCAGCTTGCCGTTTTTCATGACATGCAGCCGGTCCGAAAGATCGAAGACATCATGAAGATCGTGGCTGATCAACAAAATACCCAGCCCGTCACGTTTGAGCTGATCAATCAGTTCACCGACCATTTTTGTTTCATGCACACCAAGGGCAGCACAGGGTTCATCCATGATCAGAACGCGTGCTTCAAACAGCAAGGCCCGGGCAATCGCAACCGATTGGCGTTGACCGCCCGACAGGGCTGATACCGGGGATGTGAATTTCTTGAAGTTCGGGTTGAGGCGATGCAGTACTTCACGTGCCTTGTGTTCCATCGCCGCTTCATTGAGAAAGCCGAACTTGTCGGTCAGTTCGCGGCCAAGAAACAGGTTCTGGGCGGCATCAAGGTTATCGGCAAGGGCAAGGTTCTGATAGATCGTCTCGATATTGTTATCCCGAGCATCGCGGGCATTCTCGATTTTGGCTTCCTTGCCATCGACAATGATCTGTCCGCTATCGGCCTGATATGCGCCGGACAGAATTTTGATCAAAGTCGATTTGCCTGCACCGTTATGGCCCAGAACGCCGACGACTTCGCCCGGATAAAGGTCGATTGAAACACCGTCAACCGCCTTTACCCCGCCAAAGCTGATATGGATGTCGCGCATTTCGACCAGCGGGTCTTTTGTGATGTTGGTATCGGTCATGACGGGTCTCCTTACGCGCTCGGGTCGCTGTAACGGCGATGGAAATACTTGTCGCTAAAGACTGCCAGAACAAGAACGAGGCCAATGACGATACTTTGCAGTGACGTATCAACGCCCAGAAGCGCCATGCCACTTTGCAGGCTTTGCATCACCAGTGCACCAATCAGCGCGCCGTAAATCGTGCCAAGACCACCGGCAAGCGATGTGCCGCCAATCACAACAGCGGCAATGACGCGAAGCTCGTCAAGTGTGCCAAGATCGTTGCCCGCAGATTGCAGGCGCGCAGATGAAATGGCCGCACTGATCGCGCATAACACACCCATCAAGGCAAAGACGGCAACGGTCATGCGTTTGACGTTAATGCCGGCCAGTTCTGCTGCTTGCGGGTTGCCACCGATGGCAAACACATAGCGGCCAAACCGCGTGCGTTTGACAACAATGGTCAGGATGATCGCAACAAGGGCAACGATCAGAAGCGGGATCGGAATACCGTGCGCAATTTCAAGGTTTTCAGGTGTTACCGGAATGCCCTTGTTTTCCAGAAGGCGTTCTGCTGCGCGCGTCGGCAAGTGATAGGCATTCAGGGTCGTGATCACGACCAGAACCAGACCGGCCTTGATGATGGTATTGGTGTATTCCGCCCAGACAGGCTTGACCGGAAATTCAAAGGACAGGCGGCGACGGCGTTCCATGATTGCCGCGTAAGCTATGGCAAGAATGGCGAGCAGGGCAACAATCCAGCTCCAGGTCGCGCCAATTGTTCCTTCAATGCCGCCCCCAAGCAGGATGAAATTCTGATCAAGCGGGGCAACGGTGCGCCCTTGCGTGACCCACCAGGCAGCACCGCGCCAGACCAGAAGTCCGCCAAGCGTGACAATAAAGGCAGGGACACCAAGATACCCGACGGCGACACCCTGAATGCCCCCGATGGCAGCACCGATGACAATACCGACTGCGAGGGTCAAAACCCAGGTCAGGGGATGATTGTAGTCCAGGAACTGTGGCAGGAAATCCGTCTGGACAATGCCCATGATCATGGCCAGTACGCCCAGCACCGCGCCGACCGAAAGGTCGATATGGCGCGTAACAATGATCAGAACCATGCCACACGCCATGACGGCAACCGAGGCGGTCTGAACCGACAGGTTAAAGATATTGCGCGGGGTTATAAAACGCCCACCAGATGCAATGTCAAAACCGACCCAGATGATCAGCAGGACAACGGCAAGGCCGACCAGACGACGGTCGACTTCCATTTTCGAAAGCAGTCGTAACATGAATTAAGCTCGCAAGGGGTCGGGGTTGGCGTGCAATATCTGCGCGATATTGGGAAATGCAGCCAACCCCGTGGTTAAGCAAGGTCGTGGGAAAGACAGCAGGCCTAGTTGCAGGCCGTGACCTTGCTATTGCTAACACCCTGACAGACGACGTCTTTGGCGACCCAACCTGCATCAATCACGAGGTCGAGCTTGTCCTGCGTGATTGCAACCGGATCCAGGAAGTATGACTTCATGGTCACGCCATTCGGGCTTTGCCAGTCCTGCGTGCCGTCAACGTCATCAAGTTTGGCACCCTTTGCCAGTTCGACGGCAATTTCTGCGGCCCGCTGACCCAGAAGACGGGCATCTTTCCAGACCGAAACGGTCTGGGTGCCAAGGGCAACACGGTTCAGTGCGGCATGGTCACCATCCTGACCCGATACCGGAATGCCCTGCATGCCCTGTGCGGACAGGGCGGCAACAACACCACCTGCGGTGCCGTCATTCGAGGCAACCACAGCGTCGACCTTGTTGTCGGCAGCGGTCAGGAACTGTTCCATGTTGCGCTGGGCGATGGCCGGTTGCCAGCTGTCGGTATAGGCTTCGCCGACCACATTGATGGCACCGGAATCAATCGCTGCCTGCAGGATTTCAAGTTGGCCTTCATGCAGGATGTTGGCATTCGGATCGGTCGGAGCGCCCTTGATAAAGACGTAGTTACCTTTGGGCTGCTGGGCAAAGACGGCTTCTGCCTGCAGGCGGCCGACTTCCTTGTTGTTGAATGTGATGTAATAGGCGTTCGGGTCTTCGATCAGGCGATCATAGCCAACGACAGGAATGCCTTCGTTCAGCGCCAGTTCGACAGCCGGGCCGATTGAGGCCGAATCTTGTGCCAGCACGATAAGCGCATCAGCGCCGCGTGCGATGAGGCTTTCGATATCGGAAAGCTGTTTGGACGGATTGCTTTGCGCATCGGCGCTGATGTAGTCGGCACCAGCGGCATCAAGAGCAGCCTTGATCGCGGCTTCGTCGGTTTTCCAGCGTTCTTCCTGGAAGTTCGACCAGCTGACACCAACGGTCAGGTCAGCGGCAAAGGCATTGGCAGACAATAGGGCAGTACCGGCCAACATGGCCGTTGAGAGGAGTTTTTTCATCGGTTTCTTCCCTGAATATGTGTGTCTTTTGCTGACATTTATTTTTGTTGTCGAAAAAATGTTGACGTGAAGAAAGCGTGGTGTCAAATATTTTTTAGTGATCGAATTAAAAATAACGCGTTTAACGCATTATTTATCGAAAATCATGTAATCAAAAGTTGATTTATGGCTGTTTTCGGTGTGGTGCGCTGCAATATTTAATTCATTCAACTAAAATAATATGAAGAAGAGACAGGGAACGTTATGACAGCGAGTTATCACGACATTGACGGCAAATCCGTGCTTGTAACCGGCGGTGCATCCGGGATCGGGGCTTCGATGGTCCGGGCGTTTTGCGCGCAGGGGGCACGGGTCGGGTTCTTTGATATCGATGATGACGCGGCGCAAAAGCTCATTACCTCTATCCAGAATGAACACGGTGTCACGCCGGTCTATCGATCCTTTGATCTTCGCAAGCAATCGGCGATTCCGGACGCCATCCGCGATCTCTCGGTCGAGATCGGGCCGATTGATGTTCTGGTAAACAATGCCGCCCGTGATGACCGGCACGCTCCCGAAGATGTCGGTCCGGACCAATGGCGCGAAGGACTGGATGTCAATCTGAGCCATCATTTCTTTTGTGCGCGTGCGGTGGCACCGGCCATGAAAGAAAAGGGCCGTGGCAGCATTATTAATTTCAGTTCTGTAAGTTATTTGATGGGTTTGCCCGATCTGGTCGCCTATGAAACGGCAAAGGCCGGCATCATCGGCCTGACCCGCGCCCTGGCACGCGATTGGGGGGCGGATGGTATTCGGGTCAATGCGGTGACGCCGGGATGTATCATGACCCAGCGCCAGCTTGATCTATGGATTTCGCCCGAAGATGAAGAACGCATTCAGGAGCAGCAATGCCTCAAGCGTCGGCTGATTGGCGATGATGTGGCGCAGATGGTGCTGTTTCTGGCGTCTGACGTTTCATCGGCTTGCACGTCGCAGAACTTCATTGTGGATGGTGGCATCGTCTGACCAGACGTCTTGATGGATTTGGTCCCAAATCCGCCATTCAAACCCGGGATATTGCTATCATGGCGTCAAAAGGTTCACAGGCTTCGCCGATCATTATCGATGAAAAGGCCAATCCGTATCGTGACTGCATTCAAGGATTGGCCAATCAGCCAATTACCGTGGTTCGGCTTTTGCGCGATGCCGTAAATGAAAATCCGGCTATCGTTCGGGAGCGAAATTTTGTCGTTCCCGAAATCCGCGAGGTGGTCGGGCGACTGGTGGAAAACCGCCCGCGCGTCGCGATCATTGGCGGCGCGCCTGATCATCCGGCCCATCTTCTTGATCGACCACAAGCGCTGATGGCAGCGCTTCGCATCTGGGAAATCGGCGGGGTGCCGTTCCTGTTTCATGTGCCGGTGATTTGCGATGGCACGGCGCAAAACAATATCGGCCAAAGCTATTCACTGGCGTCACGCAACCATACGGCAGCGGCGGTCAACATCACCTTCGAAGGTCACAGCTATCATGCGGCCTATGTGATTGCCGGTTGCGACAAGTCGCCAGCGGCGGTGGTTGCTGGCTTGGCTTCTGCAGATCACGCGCGTGCCTGGCGCGGGGAGCAGGCACCGGTCTGGGCCGTGTTTGCGCCGTCGCATGTTCTTAAGGGCGGTGAAATCCCCGATGGTACGCGCCGGTTGCTCGACAAGATTGCGGATGACGCGGACGCCGCCGGGCATGATGACCTTGGCGCGGATATCCGCGAAAACATGCGCTACATCCTGCAATGCACATCGGACGAGGCCTTTGCCGGGTTGCTTGAACGTGCCCGGTTGCTTGGCATTATTGGCGATGCGTTGGAGCGTCGCGTGCTTGATGAATTGGCAACTGCGACCTGTGATTCCAAAGGCGGGATCTGTGCCTTTAACGGCACCGGCAATTCGTCCCGCACCATGTTGGCGGCATTTGGCCTGACCCCGCCAGAGCTTGAATTGCTGACCGATGTGCCACCTTATGAGGCCGTGGCGGCAGGGATCAATGCGCTGTTTGGGGTGTTCAATAAACCGCAATATGCTATTGGCAATTTGCTCAAGGCCAATTTTGCCAATTTCGTGCGCATTCACAATGCCACCGGGTCAAGCAGCAACATGCTTTTGCATTTGCCCTTCATGATGCGCTATGCGGGTTTTGATATCTCGATCGACGATTATCAGGACGTCCGCACCCAAACCCCGGTGCCCGAAATTTTCGCCCATAGTCTGACGGAAAATCGTGACACCTTTGTCCTGGCCCAACAAATGGCCGAGGGCAAAAATCGTGGTATGGAAAGCATCTATCGCATTCTTGCCGACCTTGGTGTTGCGATGGATCTTGATGCGCCAACCATCCTTGGGAAAAGCTGGGCAGAACGGATTGCCAATCTTGAAAACCCGGTCGATCTGTTGCTGGGGGATGCGTCGGTCATTCGCGCCAATCCGGTCCGGCAGCGATCCGGCGTTGATGTGCTAAGTGGCAGTTTCTTCGACAATTGTGCGGTCAAGACATCGGGCATGAGCGACCGGTTGCTATCGCATTTCGACGATCACGTTTTCATCGTGCGCTATTACGAAAACGAACATGTGTGTAATGCGGACTTTGCATCACCTGATTTGATCACCCGTCTGATGGGAACCGATGGTGTTGATGAAGACCTGATTGCCGCAGTTGTTCGGCGTAATGGCGGAAACCGAGTTGATTTGAATGCCCCCAAGGACCTGCTTGAACAGGGGCATTTGTCCTTTGCGTTTGTGATTGGCGGGCAGGGGCCGGAAGCCTATGGCATGCCGGAAATGTTTTCCCCATCGCAGAATTTGCGCCATCACCGCATTCTTGAAGCATCATCGATGTTGATCACCGATGGTCGTTATTCCGGCGTGACCAAAGGTGCGTGTATCGGGCATATGGTGCCCGAAGCCTTTACCGGCGGGGCCATCGGTTATCTCAAAAATGGGGATGTGCTGCGTCTTGATCTGACCAAACTTACGCTTGATTGGCTTGATCCCGAGGCATTCCGGACTGGGGAGGAGCGGGCATCAAGCCCCCGTGATTTCGCGGATCGAAAACCGATATTTGATGCGCGCTTCAAGCGCATGGCGGACCGCCAATGTGATATCGCGGCAAGCAATGTACTGGATGGGATCGGCAACGCTGCGCGCGGGATTGTGCCGCGTGCGGTGGATCGTCGCGCTACGAAGTCCTGGCGTTAGGGTGCTTTGCCAATAACGTAAAACGCCCCGGCCAGATTTTGGCGCGGGGCGTTTTTGATTGGTGTGTCGGCCGATGGCTTAGCCCATACGCTCCGATGCGTAGCTGCCAGGGCTTGGCGGGAAGACGATGGTGCGGTTGCCGTTAATGAAGGAACGGTGGTGGATATGGGCATGGACCGCACGTGCCAGAACCTGACTTTCAACGTCACGGCCAATCGATACGTAATCGGCCGAGTTCTGGGCATGCGTGATGCGCGCAATGTCCTGTTCAATGATCGGGCCTTCATCAAGGTCGGCAGTCACATAATGTGCGGTCGCGCCTATCAGTTTGACGCCGCGCTCATAGGCCTGACGATACGGGTTCGCACCCTTGAAGCTTGGCAGGAAGGAATGGTGGATATTGATGATCTTGCCGCTCATCTTCTTGCACAGGCTGTCAGACAGAACCTGCATGTACCGGGCAAGAACGATCAGTTCGACATCATAGTCGGACACCAGATCAAGAAGCTTTTTCTCGGCTTCGGGTTTGTTGTCCTTAGTGACCACGATGTGGTGGAAGGGGATGTCGTGATTAACGACAACCTTCTGATAATCAAGGTGGTTTGACACCACGCCGACGATATCAATCGGCAGTGCACCGATTTTCCAGCGATACAAAAGATCGTTCAGGCAATGTCCAAAGCGCGACACCATCAGAAGAACTTTCATCTTTTCCGAGCTGTCATGGATCTGGAACTGCATGCCAAGTTCTGCTGCCGGAGCTTCAAAGCCCTTGATGAGGGTTTCCTGATCAACGCCTTCTTCGCTGACGAAGGCAACTCGCATGAAGAACAGACCGGTTTCCTGGTCGTCAAACTGGGAGCTATCAGTAATGTTGCAGCCATGTGCGGCCAAATAGGTCGAAATAGCAGCAACCACCCCGCGCTGGGAGTCGCAGGAAACAGTCAGAACGTAGCTTTTCATCGCGTCTGGCTTTCTCGTTTGGAATAATCAAAAATTGCCCGGCCCCGTCCATCGGGGAAGAAGATGAGGCCGGGCAGAAACACTAAATATCAAGTGTGTTCTCACGTTCCCAGCGGGAAAAGTGAGAAACATAAGAATTCCACTCGGTTTGCTTGAGTTTGAGATAGGCACTTGAGAATTCCTTGCCCATCGCCAGCTGCAATTCTTCGTTCGCGCCCATTTCGCGCAGGGCATCAAGCAGGTTCAGCGGCAGACGCGGCGCATCCTTGATCGAATGACCTTCCTGATACATGTCGATATCGTAATGCGGTCCCGGATCGGCATTGGTTGCCATGCCATCCAGACCAGCCGCAATGATCACGGCCTGAAGAAGATACGGGTTGGTTGCACCGTCAGGCAGGCGCAATTCAAAGCGGCCCGGTCCCGGGACACGCACCATGTGCGTCCGGTTGTTGCCGGTCCAGGTTACGGTATTTGGTGCCCAGGTCGCGCCGGACATGGTGCGCGGTGCGTTGATACGCTTATAGGAATTAACGGTCGGGTTGGTGATCACCGCCATGGCCGAGGCATGCTTCATGATGCCGCCAAGGAAATGCTTGCCCTTGGCCGACAAGCCAAACGGCATGTCATCATCGGCAAAGGCATTGCCGCCTTCATTATCCCAGACCGAAACATGGCAGTGGCACCCATTGCCGGTCAGACCCGGGAAGGGCTTGGGCATGAAGGTTGCGCGAAGGCCATGCTTTTCGGCGATTGATTTGACCATGAATTTGAAGAAGGAATGCTTGTCTGCGGTTTTAAGCGCGTCATCGAATTCCCAGTTCATTTCAAACTGGCCATTGGCGTCTTCGTGGTCGTTCTGATAGGCACCCCAACCGAGTTCGAGCATATAGTCGCAAATCTCGGCAATGACGTCATAGCGACGCATGACGGCCTGCTGGTCATAGCAGGGCTTTTCCGCTGTATCGGCCGGGTCGGAGATTTCCGAACCGTCGGTGGTGATCAGGAAGAATTCTGCCTCGACCCCGGTTTTGACATTCAGGCCAAGTTCGGCTGCCTTGGCGATCTGGGCCTTGAGTACATTGCGCGGGGCCTGTTCGACCGGTGTGCCTTCCATGATGCAATCCGCAGCAACCCAGGCGACTTCCGGTTTCCACGGCAACTGGATGACAGAGTCCGGATCAGGAATGGCAAACATGTCGGGATGGGCCGGGCTCAGGTCAAGCCAGGTGGCGAAACCGGCAAAGCCCGCACCTTCTTCCTGCATGTCGGCAATTGCCTGGGTCGGGACAAGTTTGGCGCGCTGTCCGCCAAACAGGTCGGTAAAGCTGATCATGAAGTATTTGATGCCGCGTTCCCGGGCAAAGGCTGATAGATCCTTGGTCATCGAAGTCCCCTGACGAATTCTTTGCGGTGCCATCGGCGTTCCGGCACGCGCAAGCACGTGCCGAGCCGACGGTTCGGTTATGGTTTAGAAGCCTCCCTGTCCGGGAACCCAGTTGGTCCCGGCGAGCGGTACACCAGCCATGGCTGCCGCTTCGATATTCAGTGCGCAGAGATCCTCGGGTTCGAGGTTGTGCACATGATTTTTGCCGCAGGCGCGCGCAATTGTTTGCGCTTCAAGGGTCATGACCTTCAGATAGTTGGCCAGTCGCCGTCCGGCGGCGATCGGGTCAACCCGTTTCATCAGGTCGGCATCCTGTGTCGTGATGCCTGCGGGATCACGGCCTTCATGCCAGTCGTCATAGGCACCGGTGGTGGTGCCAAGTTCGTTATATTCTGCTTCCCATTTCGGGTCGTTGTCACCGATTGCGACAAGCGCCGCAGTCCCGATGGAAACCGCATCGGCCCCAAGGGCAAGCGCCTTGGCGACGTCGGCGCCATTGCGAATGCCGCCCGAAACGATCAGCTGTACTTTGCGGTGCATGCCCATGTCTTGCAATGCTTTTGCCGCCGGGCGGATGCAGGCAAGGGTCGGCTGACCGACATGTTCGATAAAGACTTCCTGGGTGGCGGCCGTGCCGCCCTGCATGCCATCAAGCACGATGACATCCGCACCCGCTTTGACTGCAAGGGCCACGTCATAATAGGGGCGTGCACCACCAACCTTGATGAAGATCGGCTTTTCCCAATCGGTGATTTCGCGGATTTCCTGAATTTTGATTTCCAGATCATCCGGGCCGGTCCAGTCGGGATGACGACACGCCGAACGCTGATCAATGCCCATCGGCAGGTTGCGCATTTCAGCAACACGATCCGAGATCTTCTGACCCAGCAGCATGCCGCCTCCGCCCGGTTTAGCGCCCTGACCAATGACGATTTCAATCGCATCGGCACGTTTCAGATCGCGCGGGTTCATGCCATAGCGTGACGGCAGATATTGATAAACAAGCTGGGTGGAATGGCCGCGTTCTTCTTCGGTCATGCCGCCATCGCCCGTTGTGGTCGATGTGCCCGCCGCCGATGCGCCGCGTCCAAGGGCTTCCTTGGCCGGACCGGAAAGGGATCCAAAGCTCATGCCGGCAATCGTGATCGGAATTTTAAGTTCGATCGGTTTCTTGGCAAAACGGGTGCCGAGTGTGACGGCGGTTTCGCATTTTTCACGATACCCTTCCAGCGGATAGCGCGACATGGATGCGCCAAGGAACAGCAGGTCATCAAAATGCGGGACCTTGCGTTTCGCGCCACCTCCACGGATGTCATAAATGCCGGTCGCGGCAGCGCGCCGGATTTCCGAAAGGGTGTAATCATCAAACGTTGCCGATTTGCGCGGCGTCGTAACGGGATTTTTGTAAGTCATCGTCTGATCCTGTCTTTGGGCTGAAGCGCTCGGATATTGGTCCGTGCGGCGTTCAGCGTGCCGCATCAATAGGCGTCGAAATTATCGACATTGAAGTTGTAAAGCGTTCTGGCCGAGCCATAGCGCGTGAATTCCTCGGGCTTCACATCGGTGATGCCGGCATCCGCAAGAAGCTTGGTCAGGAGCTCAATATGCTCAGGGCGCATTTCCTTTTTCTCGCAATCGGCACCGAGGCTTTTGACCGTGCCGCGCACGAAAAGGCGCGCTTCATAAAGGGAATCTCCCAGCGCATCACCGGCATCGCCCAGAACAACAAGGTTGCCCGATTGCGCCATGAAGGCTGACATGTGGCCGATATTGCCTTTGACGACGATATCGACGCCCTTCATCGAAATGCCGCAGCGTGAAGACGCATTGCCTTCGATCACCAGCAATCCGCCATGGGCGGTGGCACCGGCATACTGGCTGGCATCGCCCTTGATCACGACTTTGCCCGACATCATGTTTTCCGCCACACCCGGACCGGCATTGCCCTTGACCGTGATGGTCGCCTGTTCGTTCATGCCCGCGCAGTAATAGCCGACACTGCCATCAATCGTGACATTGACGGGTGCGTCGATGCCAACAGCAACGGCATGCGAGCCACGCGGATTGGTGACTTCGAAATCTTCAGCAGGACCACTTTTATCAAGCGCATGAAGCGCCTGATTGAGCGCGCGCAGTTCGATGGTTGCAAGATCAAACACTGGCATGTTGTTCCTTCCTCATTTGACCGCGAAATATGTTGCGGTCGAGTCGGTGCGCGCATCGCAGCAACCGACAGGGTTCGTGTTAATCAGTGTTCCCAGAAATAGACCGTGGCCGGCTCTGGCTCCCAGACCTTAGCGTCTTCGATGCCCGGCAGGTTGACCAATGCCCGGTATTCGGAACCGAATGCGACATAGGCATCGGTTTCCGCCATCACCGCCGGTTTGCAGGCAATCGGATCGCGTACAACGCCAAAGCCCGATTTGGTGCCAACGACAAAGGTGAAGAAGCCATCAAGGTCATCAAGCGCACTGGTCAGTGCCTCGCCAAGGTTCTTGCCCTTGGCCATTTCACCGGTCAGATAGGCCGCGGCAACCTCGGAATCGTTCTGGGTTTCAAGGCGGATGCCTTCGCGCGTCAGTTCGCGCCTAAGGTTGTTGTGGTTCGACAGCGAACCATTATGCACAAGGCACTGGTCCGATCCGGTCGAGAAGGGGTGAGCCCCAAGGGTGGTCACCGCACTTTCGGTTGCCATGCGGGTATGGCCGATGCCGTGGGTGCCGGACATGTCGGAAATCTTGAAGCGCTCAAGAACGTCCTTGGGCAGGCCGACTTCCTTGTAGATCTCCATCACCGAACCGGTGCCCATGACACGGACATCGGGACGGAGTTCTTCAAGGGCGCTACGGGTCGCCTCAAGCTGGTCGCTTGAAACCGTGATGACCGCATGGGTGCTTTTGGGCAGGATCGATGCGTTTGTGATCCCAGCTTTGCGCAGGTCTTCGGTCAGTCCGGCAAAATCTGTTTCCGGGTCCGGAGACTGGATCGTGAGTTTGACCAGATTATTCTGGTCCGCACCATAAATTACGATGCCCGCGCTATCGGGACCACGGTCGGTCATGGTCACCAGCATATCGGACAGCAACGCACCGAGCTGTGGTTCCAGACTTTTATCTTTAAGGAATAAACCAACAATGCCGCACATGGCAGGACAGTCTCCATTCTGTTTCTGAAATGGAGACTACCTGTTCGCGATTGCGGAATCAACTATGAAGAATAAAAATTTCTTCTGAGTGAATTGATGTTTTCACTCTGGTGAAGCTTTATCCCCGGGCGGGATAGCAGATGATAGACAGGTAACGTATTGGAAATGAAAGAAGTTCTTCCGGTCCGTGGCGGGCGTCTGCATCAAAAAACAGGCTGTCGCCCTCTTTCATGTAGTACAGCTGATCGCCATGGCGGTAGCGTACTTCACCCTCGAGCAAATAGATGAATTCCATGCCTTCATGCTGGAAGGCGGGGAAGCTGCTCGACTCCTCGGTAAGGGTCAGTAAATAGGGTTCCACGACCACGCCACTGGTGTTGTTATCAATGTGGCCGAGCAGGTTATATTCATGGCCTGCGCGCGTGCCGCGCCGTTCAATCGCAACACCTTCGCCGGATTTTACAAACACCGCATTGCGCGGTTCTTCATAACGGCGGAAGAAATCGGTCAGCGGCACACCCAGTGCACTTGCCAGTGCCTGAAGCGAGGTCAGGGACGGCGAGGTCACACCATTTTCGATCTTGGACAGCATCCCCATCGAGATGCCTGTCGCCGATGCCAAGTCGGAAATCGTGATGCCGAGTTTCTTGCGCAGCGCACGGACTTCATGGCCGATGGCGATTTCGAGATTGTTTTCCTTGGGTTCACGAAGGGCGTGCGGGTCCTGGGTAAGGGCTGCGGGTTTGCTCTTGGTGTCCATGCCTGATCCTTGGTTGCTCGTGGCGTCGGTCTGCGGTGCTTGTTGGGTCGTGCTCTGTGCCATGCTGGCTTGCCTCCGTCACCGGTTCTGTCCCGGTGCGGGTCCTGCTCGTTTCTGGTTTCCTCAATCGGTCGCTTGGTGCGGCCTGCTTTTATGTTGGTCGTATATGTGGAGGGGTGTTTGGCCCTCTGATTGGCATATACGCCATAGCCATGACTTACACTGGCAGGAAATATTTATCAACTACGGGGAAAATATAATTGCCGATTTCCTATACCGATGGCGTTCCGCGAAGTTGCTGCAATGCCGCGGGAAATAGCCTTTGAGGAATAAAATTTGAATAAAATGAAAAATAATTATTGCGTTCGCGAACAAGTTAACGCCAGAATAATGGAACAAAATAAGCCAGTGTTAGCGCGCTGATTGTGCGCAAAGGCGATCATATCAGGAGGCCATCACTATGACTGCGAGCTGGAGATTTTCAGCCCTTGCCGACCGGCATCGTGCGCTTGGTTCCAATCTGGAAGACTGGAGCGGTATGGGCACCGCCTGGACCTATGACAAGGACTGGGACGAGGAATATGTCGCGATCCGCACCAAAGCCGGGATCATGGATGTTTCCGGTCTGAAAAAGGTTCACATTACCGGCGCGCATGCCTCCCACGTCATCGACTATGCCACCACGCGCAATGTTGAAAAGATCTATCCGGGCAAATCGGTTTATGCCTGCATGCTCAATGATCAGGGCAAGTTCACCGACGACTGTGTGATTTATCGCATGGGGCCGAATTCCTGGATGGTTGTCCACGGATCGGGCACCGGGCATGAAGAACTGACCAAGGCGGCTGTCGGTCGTGATGTGTCGGTTCGGTTTGATGACAACCTGCACGACTTGTCTCTGCAGGGACCGCTTGCGGTGGACTACCTTGCGGAATATGTGCCGGGCATTCGGGACCTTCCGTATTTCCATCACATGCAGACACAGCTGTTTGGCCTGCCGGTGATGATCTCGCGGACCGGCTATACCGGTGAACGCGGTTATGAGATCTTCTGTCGTGGTCAGGATGCCGGGACGATCTGGGATCGTATCGTTGCCGAGGGCAAGGATATGGGCATCATCCCGACCCGCTTTACCACGCTTGATATGCTGCGTGTGGAAAGCTACTTGCTGTTTTATCCTTACGATAACTCGCAGATGTATCCGTTCGAAAATGAAGGTCCGGGCGATACCCTGTGGGAGCTTGGCCTTGATTTCACCGTAAGCCCGGGCAAAACCGGCTTCCGCGGCGCCGAGGAACATTATCGTCTCAAGGGCAAGGAACGCTTCAAGATCTTTGGCATCCTGTTTGATGGCAAGGAAGTTCCGGCCGAAGGGGCCGAAGTGTTCAAGGACGGCACCAAGGTCGGTGTCGTGACCTGTGCGATGTATTCACCGCTCAAGGATCAGACGATGGCGATTGCGCGTCTGGCGGTCGATTGCGCCGAACAGGGTGTGCGCCTTGAGGTGACTGGCGAAAAAGGCATGCTCGGCGGAATGGCCCATACCATGCCATTTGACGACCCCAAAAAATTGAAAAGAACAGCCAAGGGTTAAGCAGGATGACCGGGGGCTGTCAGAGGCCCCCGGATCGCCGCCTGATCCTTGTGGTTTCTGACAGAATGGGACCCCGCTACCATGTCTGAGAGTATCATCGAAGAAAGCATTCTTTCCCGTCCGACCTATGGCACGCTTAAAATCGTGCCGGGTCTGGCGCATTATTTCCTGGCTGATGCATCCGGTGCCGAATGTGTCATTCGCGTTGTGCAGGAACTGCCGCGCGACATGATGGAAAAGGTGCATATCTTGTATGTGCCGACCCCGGGTGAAGCCGCCCTTATCACATCGCTTTATGCGGTCGGCGCCAAACGGTTCGAACATTTTCCGACCATTGAAGAAGCCGTCGCCAAACTCGGCGATTGGTTGTCCGACGCCAAGATGGGCACACAGCTTTATCTCGCCGGAACCGAAGGCCTTGTCGGGCAGGGGGTCGCCAAGGGTGAGGAATGCGGCCTTGATCATACAGCCGTGCAGTGTGAGCACCGCGGCAGTCTGGCCCGGCGTGTTCAGTGCGTTCACTGCAAAACCATGATCGAGGATGTCACCACCCAGCCGGTCAAATGTCCGTCCTGTGAATTGTTGCTGTTTGTCCGCGATCACTATTCGCGGCGTCTGGCAGCATTTCAGGGGGTCTGCATCAATGCCGAAGACCCGACTGAGGAAATCGAGATCAAGGAGGTGTTCAAATGAGTGCATCCGATCATTTGATTCCGGTTGTCGTCAGCAACGTGGTCGAGGTCAACCCGATCATCAAGCGCTTCGAATTCAAGCATGTGAATGGTGATGAACTGCCGGCCTTTTCCGGCGGGGCGCATATCGTGGTCGAGATGCTCGATGACGGCACGAAACGCAAAAATCCCTACTCGCTGATGAGCTCGCCCTTTGAGCGCGACCAATATGCGATTTCGGTACGCCGCGACGATACCGGGCGCGGCGGGTCGAAATTCATGCATGAACAGGTGCGACCGGGCATGGAGATGAAAATCTCGGCCCCGGTCAATTTGTTCTCGCTCGATCTTCGGGCCAAAAAGCATTTGATGATCGCAGGCGGGATCGGCATCACGCCCTTCATCGCGCAGATGGCGCAGGCCGATAAACTTGGTGTGCCGTTCGAGTTGCACTATGCCGCACGATCGGTATCACAGGCGGCCTATATGGACAGCCTTGCCGACCGGTTTGGCGATCATGTGTCGTGCTATTGCGATGATCAGGGCGAAGGCGTTGATTTCGAAACGCTTCTGTCAAGTCAGCCGCTGGGCACGCATGTGTATGTTTGCGGCCCCAAGGGCATGATCGAACGGGTGGTGGAAACCGCCACGCATCTGGGCTGGCCGGCAGCTCATGTTCATTTCGAACACTTCCTTGCACCACCGGTTGGCGAGCCGTTTGAAGTGCATCTGGCCAAGGCCGGGATTGATATCACTGTCGGGGCAGAGCAAAGCCTGCTTGAGGCGGTCGAAGCATCCGGTACCCCGATCAATTGCATGTGTCGTGGCGGGGCTTGTGGTCAGTGTGAAACCGCTGTCGTCGCATGCGACGGCGAGATCATGCACAACGACCACTGGCTTGATGAAGAACAGCGCGCATCCAAGCAGCTGATCATGCCGTGTGTTTCGCGCTTCCGTGGCAAACGCCTTGAACTTGATCTGTAAGGGGGATTTCAGTCATGACAATCCAGTTTAAAGACGAAAGCTTCCGCGGCGATTTTTCCTACGCCAACAGCCCGTCAAACATTCCGCGTTTTCCGTTTCCGTTCCCGGAAGACGAATATATGTATTCCACCAATATCGAACCGCATCACGCTGCCCGCGCGGGCAGCCCGTTTGAAAATGCGTTTGATGTGGATGAGCATTACGTCGCGGAAATGAAGGACCGGGCGCTGGTTCTTGCCGAAGACCCCGGTCGCTGTCAGGCGCTGCCGCATATGGAAACGGCGGGCTGGGACTTTGTCGAGCTGGTGATGGTCTCCAAGGCGCGCGATTATCCCGATCTGTTCAAACTGACCATTGATGGCGATCGCTGGCACTGGATCAACAAGCCGCTTCAGATCGACGATACCTTTACCTTTGGTGACAGTTCGACGCTGCCCTGCCATCCGATGGAATATATCGGCCGTCAGGTGCAAGGCGATCACGCCATCCTTGATCAGCGTGATGGCAACCTTTGGCTGGATGCCGGGATCATCACGGCACAGGCTGACTGGTCGCTTGATTTTGATGTCGGCATGAACTTCTTTGAATGGCATGCACCGGTTCCGCTGGCCCATGAACTGGGCGTGTTTCAGCGCGCGCTGAAATTCCTTCTGACCTTACCGCAAGGGCAGCCGTCGCGGCGTCTCAACTGGACGCTGACGGTTAATCCGCGCCTTGATACCAGTCCGGAAAACTATCCCAAATGGGGCCCGGATCGCATGACTGTGACGCCGGAAAATATTGGCGAGAAAGTCCATCTGCGTGTGGAGCTTCAGACCTTCTGGCGACTGCCGCGCTCCAACGCGATCCTGTTTCCGATCCGCACTTATCTGATGGCGATGAACGAAGTCGTGACCCAGCCGAAATGGGCGCGCCGCATTCATCGTGTCATGCGCGATCTGCGCCCGGAACTTGTCGAATACAAGGGGCTGTCGCGCTACCACCCGATCTTGGTCGAGTGGCTTTCACAATTTGACGACGGCGCGCCGACGTCACCGGGGATTTTCCCCGATTAAGGAGCGAACCGGCAGAAAGCCGGACGGAGGAGACGTATAACGCTTTTATTGGGGATTTGAGGCTATGACACTTCGTGTTGCAATTATTGGCGCCGGTCCGTCAGGCATGGCGCAGATGCGTGCATTTCAATCTGCAGCAGCCAAAGGGGCCGAAATCCCCGAAATCGTCTGTTTTGAACGTCAGGAAGACTGGGGTGGTTTGTGGAACTACACCTGGCGCACCGGTCTTGATGAATATGGCGAGCCGATCCACGGATCGATGTATCGCTATTTGTGGTCAAACGGCCCGAAAGAGTGCCTTGAATTTGCCGATTACACCTTCGAGGAACATTTCGGCAAACCCATCGCATCCTATCCGCCGCGTGCCGTGATCTGGGATTACATCAAGGGGCGCGTTGAAAAGGCCAATGTGCGTTCGTGGGTGCGTTTCAGAACCCCGGTCCGCACGGTCGAGTACGATGAAGACAGCCAGACCTTTGCGGTGACATCCCATGATCTGAAAAATGATGTGGTTTCGACCGAGGAGTTCGATCATGTCATTGTTGCCAATGGTCATTTCTCGACCCCGAATGTGCCGGAATTCCCGGGCTTTGATACCTTTGGCGGGCGCGTTTTGCATGCCCATGATTTCCGCGATGCACTGGAATTCAAGGGCAAGGATATCCTGCTGATCGGGACATCGTATTCGGCCGAGGATATCGGATCGCAATGCTATAAATATGGCTGCAAATCCGTCACGGTCAGCCACCGGACCAATCCGATCGGCTTTGATTGGCCAGATAACTGGGCCGAAGTGCCGCTTCTGACCAAGGTTGATGGCAATACGGCCTATTTCAAGGATGGCTCATCACGCGAGGTGGACGCGATCATTCTGTGTACCGGCTATCAGCATTACTTCCCGTTCCTGACCGATGATCTGCGTCTTAAGACCGATAACCGTCTGTGGCCGCTGGGTCTTTATAAAGGTGTCGTCTGGGAAGAAAATCCGAAGATGATGTATCTCGGCATGCAGGACCAGTTCTTTACCTTCAACATGTTTGATGCCCAGGCTTGGTTTGCCCGTGACGTGATCATGGGCCGCATTCCCCTGCCATCGAAGGACGAGATGAAGGCAGATAGCCAAGCCTGGCGTGATCGTGAGGAGGGGCTTAAGGACGATCACGACATGATCTGGTTCCAGGGCGACTATACCGCCCATCTGATCGAAATGACGGATTATCCGATGTTCGATATCGAAGGGGTGAACAAGACCTTTGAGGAATGGGAGCATGACAAGGCTGATGACATCATGGGCTACCGCAACAAGTCCTATCGCTCGCTGATGACGGGCAACATGTCACCGGCCCATCACACGCCCTGGCTTGAAGAGCTTGATGACAGTCTTGAAGCCTATTTGCAGATCGAAAAGAAAACGGCTGCCGAATAGGCAGCCGACGATCAACGCTTTCAAAGAAGCGGGCGCAAGCCCGCCGTCTCCCTTAACCAAACTCGCAGTCACCCCCACAGTCGCCATGACTGCGGGGTTTCTTTTCGGGCTTGGCAGCCACGGTTCCTAGGACCGTGGCTTTTCCTTTTTGGGATCATAATGCGGGAAGGCGGTGATGGTCGCAGGCAGGCGGACCATATGGCCATCGAGCTTGCCAATCTCGACCTCGGTGCCGATATCGGCATGTGCGACATCAACCCGGGCAAGGGCGATGTTTTTGCCCAGAATGGGCGATCGCATCGCACTGGTGATCACACCGATCTGTGCACGGCCGATATGAACGCAATCGCCATGACCGACCGTGATATTGCCATCAATCTCGATCCCGACCAGTTTGTGCGATGGATGTTCCTTGCGCCGGATCAGGGCGTCACGACCAATAAAGTCGTCTTCCTTGGATTTCAGCGGCACGGTAAAGCCGATGCCGGCTTCGAACGGGTCGGTCTGATCGGAAAACTCGTAATCGGCAAAGATCAGGCCCGCCTCAATCCGGACCATATCAAGGGCGGCCAACCCCATCGGGGTTAGGCCATGCGGTTTGCCTGCCGCCCAGACGGCGTCAAAGACGGTATTGGCGTCCTTGGGGTGGCACCAGACTTCGTAGCCCAGTTCCCCCGTATAGCCCGTGCGTGAGACAACAACAGGCGCGCCTTTGGTATCCCCGATCCGGCCGATGGTGAATTTGAACCACTCGACCTCATCCATGGATGGCTGATGCGGTGGGGTCCAGATCACCTCGCGCAGGATGTCGCGGCTTTTGGGGCCCTGAACGGCGATGTTGTGCATCTGATCGGTTGATGATCTGATCAGGACTTGCAGGCCAAGTTTTTCGGCCTGTTCGCGCAGCCACACACCACTATAGTCATCGCCGCAAATCCAGCGGAAGTTATCCTGCCCTAGACGCAGCAGCGTGCCATCGTCAATCATCCCGCCGTGCGGATAGCACATCGCGGAATAGACGACCTGCCCGATGCCAAGCTTTTTGACATTGCGCGTTAGGCAATATTGCATCAGCGTTTCGCTGTCCGGGCCGGTAATTTCAAACTTGCGCAGGGCCGACAGATCAATGACCACGGCCTTTTCACGGCAGGCATAATATTCTTCGATCATGCCATCGCCGGTATATTCGTGGGCCAGCCAGAAGCCCTTATATTCGACGAAGTTGCGGGTCAGTTCACTTAGACGCGGATGGAAGGCAGTTTCTTTGGTCATTTTTGCTTCGGCCTCTGCAGTCGTGCGCCAGGCAACGCCATGGGAAAACTTCTCTTTGCCGTCATAGCTTCGGATATGGATATCGGTCGGTTTCCAGGCATTGGCCACTGATGTGTCATCCGGACAGGCGGACGACACACAGACCAAATCGGTCATTGCGCGCAGCAACACATAATCACCCGGACGCGACCAGGGCTGATCGGCAAACATCACGCCGTGATCATCAATGCCGGTATTGAAGAAGAAGTTGATCGCCATCCATCCCGCACGCGGATCAATGCCGAACCGCGACAGCGCGCCATTGAAGTTATCCGTGCAGTTCACATGACCGGGATAGCCGATATCGTCGTAATATTTTGCCGCACACGCCATGGCAAAGGCGTCATGGCGCCCGCAGGTATCCTGAATGACCTCGACCAGTGGGTCCATGTCCTGATCAAAATACTTCCCGTGCAGACCGGGCATTGGATAGGCATGGCCCATCAATGTGCGCGTGGTGGTCACATCCAGCGGGTTCTGAATACCACGATCAAGCTTGCGCGCATCAAAACACTGAAAATCGGTGCATTGCCGTCCATCGACATCGAGAATCTGGATGTAATCACCCGCCTTGATTTCATAAGCCTCGGCGGTGGAGGAATGCACACGTAAATCCACAACCGGATCGGCAAGCGGATCGGGCAGGGCGAAGCTGTAGGTATCGTGATGATGGGCGCGCTTGATCAGTGCAGTGATCGGTGTTGCCGTGTTATGTGCATCAATCTGCATCAGCGGTGCCGGGGCGGCGATGATGACAAATCCATCAAGCTGCACAGTCAGCTCAACCGTATCGCCCGGCGGGCTGGCATTGCCAAATAGCCGGTGCGCCAGACAGGCTTCAAGTTTGATGTCACGTTTGCGCAAGGTCTGGGCGAAACGCGTAAGGCTGTCATCAAAGGGATCTGACAGCAAATCCATCAGGCCTTTGGGGGCGCCATGGGCCAGGGGCTCAAAAATCTCTGGCCGTGGTGCGCCAGTTGGTGTCAGGCCGATCAGTTCGACCGATTGCATGCCTTCACAGTTGCGCAGTGCCAGTTGATCGCCTTCGCGGATCGCAACCATGATCGCGCCGCGGCCAGGAATTTCATAGCGTTCGCGATTGCGCGCCATGGCGGTGCGTCCGGCATTGATGATGCGGCTCGGACGGGCAGCGCGAACAGAATGGGGATAGGTTTCCGGCGTTCGGGCGAGATCGATCATTGTGGCCTCGTGCAGTGAATGATCTGAAAGCGGCGGGAAGTCTGATGGCCCGGACAAACAGGATCAGAGTTGGGCCTGTTGTCCCATATGGGCATGCCGGTCAGGCGTGCCAGAAGTAATTCCTGATATTTGGTCTTTGGCAGAAAGGCAGAGAGGCCAGTTTTGATACTGGCCTCTCGCTGTGTCGGTTGAGCGAAGCAGCACCTTAAGGGTTCAGGGCAGAATGGTCCTGCTTCACACAATCAGATTACATGTCTTTGTATGCTTTGTTCTCGTGGATGGCCATCGAAGCGATGGTCCAGACGCACACGCCAATACCAACAAGCGTGAGAGCTACGAGCAGAGCCGGTTTGTCAGCAAAGGTGAAGTAAGCCTCTGCACCTTCCCAGCTGGTAATCGGAGCTGTGTTCATGTTTCAGTTTCCTTGTTTCGATGTGTCAGAACGAACTTACTCAGCCGGGGTCGGCGAAGTCGGATCGTTGGTGAACGCAGCCGGAACAGAGCTTTCCGGATATGCGCTTACCGGAACTTCAGCCTTGTCGAGGCCGGCCAGCTCAGCGTTTTCAGAAACGCGCAGCAGACCAACAACCTTCAGAACCAGGGACAGAACGTAACCCGGTGCGAAGCCAAGGATCATGAAGACGACAGCACTTGAAAGCTGACCAACGAACGAGATCTCCGGACCGGCAACGTTCTGGTAACCAGAAGCGAAGATACCAGCCATAACCAGACCCCAGACACCGCCAAAGCCGTGAACAGCAACTGCACCAACCGCATCGTCGATTTTGAATTTTTCGACGAGGATGTCGTTGAGTTTCGGCATGACACAACCGCCGCCGAAGCTGATCAGGAAGGCAAGACCCGGATAGTACAGGTCAAGTGCCGGAGCAGAAGAGATCACACCGATCAGGGCACCGGACATCATCCAGAACGGATCACGGGTCACCAGATACGCACCGATCATGCCGCCTGCAACGCCCATCAGGGTGTTGAATGCGAATGCCGACAGGGTTGCCGGGGTGTTGTAAATGGTCATCCAGGTGTCGCCGGTATAGATGATGCAACCGCCAAGGAAGCCGAAGAAGCCCATAACGATGAGCATCAGGCCAATCAGCGACATCGGCATGTTGTGACCGTCGATGTTGTTGACCGTACCATCGGCATTAAAGCGACCGATACGCGGACCAAGGTTGATCAGAACACCAAGGGTGAAGAAACCAGCGATGGTGTGAACGGCACCCGCCGCACCAACGTCATGCAGGCCCCACTCGGTGGTGAGCCAGCCATCCGGGTGCCAGCCCCAGGATGCGCCGAAGACCCAGACAACCGCGCCCAGGAAAAGAGCGAGGATGGTGAAGCCGGAAATACGGATACGTTCGATCACCGAGCCCGACATGATCGAGGCGGTGGTTGCTGCGAACAGCGTGAAGGCCGCATAGAAGATGCCCGACGCGTTATCGGTCAGGTTCGGACCCATATATTCGCTCCAGGGCAGGCCAGCCTCGGAACCGTCGGAAATGGTGAAGCCCGTCGGGAACGCAAGATAGATCCACCAGCCGATATAATAGAAGGCCGGGATCAGGAATGCGAAAGCGATCAGGTTTTTCATGCCGGATGCCAGCGCGTTCTTTGCACGCGATGCACCCATTTCGTACGCAAGGAAGCCAGCATGAATTGCAAGCATCAGTGCAGTACACCACCAATAGAATACTTCGGAATTGATGGTCGTTGCCATGCTGAGCGATGCTTCAAGGCTGTCCAGCCTTGCCATCAACTCTGGTACGGATTGTTCCATTTTAGTCTCTCCATCACATAATGCCCCCCGATGGACATTCCTTCTATTAAAAATCAATTCCCTATAGTGAACAAGTTCTAATGTGTTTTTTGTTGTGCGACGCAAAAAATATAATAAAAACAGAAGTTTAGAAAATTACAAATTCAAATGCACTGGGTTTTGAGTAAAAAATAGACGTCGCAAATAACTGCATATCAATTATGCAGATTCGCGGAGTTGTGCCGATTCTGTCGATTTCTCGTGTGGGGATATGCATCCTTCGGTTGGATAGGTTCCGGGGATTTGGGGCGGTGTCAGATGCCGCGTGCCGCGCTTGGCTTCACACCGTAAACGGTTTTGTAGCTACGCGAAAAATGGCTGCTGTTGGAAAAGCCGGTGGCAAAGGCGATCTCGGAAATGGTCAGCGCACTTTGCGTCAGAAGCTTGCGCGCATGTTCAAGCCGTACCTGCCGATAGGTTTCCAGGAACGATTTGCCCAGATGCTGATCAAACAGGCGATCAAGCTGGCGGGTTGAAAGCCGTGCGAAACGGGCCATTTCATCGCGGGTTTTGGGATCCTCGATGGTGGTTTCCATCTTTTCAAGAACCCGAAGCAATGCCGGATGATGCAGGTTATAGCGTTCGGCAAGCGATGCCCGCTGCGGCCCGCCCGATTGCCCGACCTGGGTATGCAGATACCAGTCCGATACCCTTGTGGCAAAGTCCGACCCAAGGTTTTCAGCAATCATCGCATGCATCATGTCAAGCGGGGCGACGCCGCCGCCGCATGTGATGCGATCGCCGTCGATGACAAAGCGCGCACGTTCGGGGTCGAGATCCGGAAAAGCTTCGATCAGGGCCGGGGCATGTTCCCAGTGAATGGTGAATTGCCGCTGCGCAAGAAGCCCTGCGGCCGCCAAAACATAGGCCCCGCTTGAAATGCCCCCCATCCGTACGCCCCAGCGCGCCAATTTGCGCAAATTGCCGAGCATGCCTGGTGCCTGCCATTGCGACGGATGACCGCCCGCACAGACAAACAGGGTATGCAGGTTGGTCGGCGCCTGCGCAAGCGGGGTGGTCGGCACCATGGTCCCGGATGAGGACAGGACATTTCCACCGGTCGCCGAATAATTCAGAACCTTGTAGATCGGCTGCCCGGCCAGAAGGTTGGCCGCCCGCAGCGGCTCGATCGCCGAGGCATAAGACATCAAGGCAAAGTCAGGCAGCAGCATGAAGCCGATATTCTGCGTGGCCGGAACCGGTTTGCTGCCGATCTGTCCGGCGCGCGGGGCGGATGAGGCAGCTGATTGGGTTTCTGATGTCATGATGGCCAATGCCCTGCGATGCGCGACAATTATAATTAGATGTCGCATTTGTGTTATTCAATGTCTTTAATAGACAAGCTGTAATTTGCGCCTCTGTCAAGATTGGTGATACCCGCTTTGGGCAACAGCGAAAGATCGATGATGCGTTATTCAGCCCTGTCATTGCTTGGCAATGCGTTTTCCAAGAACAAGAACTGGAAGCCGGCATGGCGCAATCCGGACCCGAAACCCCATTATGATGTGATCATCATCGGTGGCGGCGGGCATGGATTGGCAACCGCCTATTACCTGTCAAAAGTGTATGGCGTGCGCAATGTCGCCGTGCTTGAAAAGGGTTATCTCGGGTCAGGCAATATCGGGCGCAACACCACGATCATTCGATCCAACTACCTGCTGGAAGGCAACAACCCGTTCTACGAATTTTCGATGAAGCTGTGGGAAGGCCTTGAGCAGGATTTCAATTTCAATGCCATGGTCTCCCAGCGCGGCGTGATCAATCTGTTCCATTCCGATGCCCAGCGCGATGCCTATACAAGGCGCGGCAATGCCATGCGTCTGCATGGCGTCGATGCGGAACTTCTTAATCGCGATCAGCTGCGTGAAAAGCTGCCGTTTCTGGACTATGAAAATGCCCGCTTCCCGATCATGGGCGGCCTAATGCAGGCCCGCGGCGGTACGGTACGCCATGACGCCGTCGCCTGGGGCTTTGCCCGCGGGGCCGATCAGAACGGCGTTGATATCATCCAGAATTGCGAAGTCACTGGCATTGATCGCGATGGTGATCAGATCACCGGGGTTCAAACCACGCGCGGTGCGATCAAATGCAACAAGCTCGCCATGGCGGTGGCTGGCAGTTCAAGCCATGTCGCGAAAATGGTCGATATGCGCCTGCCGATTGAAAGCCATGCTTTGCAGGCTTTTGTCTCCGAGGGTTTGAAACCGTTTATCGATACAGTGGTGACCTTTGGCGCGGGGCATTTTTATGTGTCGCAGTCCGACAAGGGTGGCCTCGTGTTTGGCGGGGATATCGAAGGCTATAACTCCTACGCCCAGCGCGGCAACCTCGCCAATGTCGAACATGTGGCCGAGGCCGGCATGGCAATGATCCCGGCATTGTCGCGGGTGCGCATCCTGCGCAGCTGGGGCGGGATCATGGATATGAGCATGGATGGATCGCCGATCATGGATCGCACCCATCTCTCAAACCTCTATTTCAATGGCGGCTGGTGCTATGGCGGGTTCAAGGCAACCCCGGCATCGGGTTACTGCTTTGCGCATTTGCTTGCAACCGATACGCCGCATGAAACCGCAACTGCGTTTCGCATGGACCGCTTTGCGCGCGGTTATCTTCTGGATGAAAAGGGCGTTGGCGCCCAGGCCAACCTGCATTGAGGAAATTTGGAAATGAGTAGTCTTGTCAAATGTCCTCATTGCGGTCTGCGCCCGAAAGAGGAATTCACGGTTCGCGGCGAAGTCGCAACCCCGCGCCCAGACGCCGGTGCAGAGGAAGCCGTATGGTTCGATCATGTTTATCTGCGCGACAACCCGCGCGGGGAGCATCGCGAATATTGGCATCATTCCGGCGGCTGTCGTCGCTGGCTGGTACTCAGCCGCAATACCCTGACCCATGAAACGTCCGAGGTGGTTGACGCTAGCACGCTCAAAACAGGGGGCGCAGCATGACCGGTTTCCGGATTGATGGCGGTACGCTGATTGACCGCAATGATGTGCGCCGCTTCAGCTTTAATGGCGAAGCGCTTAGTGGCTTTGGCGGGGATACGGTGGCATCCGCCCTTCTGGCCAATGGCCGGCAACTGGTTGGGCGCAGTTTCAAATATCACCGTCCGCGCGGCATCCTGACGGCTGGTGCAGCTGAACCCAATGCCCTTCTGACCATCGGGCGGGACGGGCGGCGTGATCCCAATACCCGTGCGACCATGGCGGAGCTGTTTGACGGGCTTGAAGCCAGGTCACAGAACTGCTGGCCGAATGTCAATTTTGATATTGGCGCGGCCAATGGATTGCTGGGGCCGCTTCTGGGTGCCGGGTTCTATTACAAGACATTCATGTGGCCGGCAGCCTTTTGGGAAAAGGTCTATGAACCGCTGATCCGCAAGGCGGCGGGGCTGGGCCGGGCAAGCTATGATCCCGATCCCGGCTATTACGAAAAATGCTGGGCGCATTGTGATCTTCTGGTGATCGGGGCAGGGGCGGCTGGTTTGGCGGCAGCCTTAACCGCCGGGCGGGCCGGGGCACGCGTGATCATTGCCGATGAAGGCGCGCAACTGGGCGGCGGCTTGCTTGCCGAGGGAAGCCCGATTGGCGGCAAACCGGCCGATGCGGTGCTTGCTGATATTGTCGGCGAATTGCATGCGCTGCCCAACGTCGAGATCAAGAAACGCACCACTGTTTTCGCCGCCTATGATGATCAGGTGTTTGCCGCGGTCGAGCGGGTGCAAAAGCATCTGCCGGAAGGCGCGATCAATCCGCACCTTGCGATGGAACGCTTGTGGCGCATTGTCGCGCGCCAGGTGGTTTTAGCGACCGGCGCAGAAGAACGTCCGATTGTCTTTGGCGGCAATGATCGCCCGGGTGTGATGATGGCAGGTGCCATGCGGACCTACCTTAATGCTTATGGCGTGGCACCGGGCAAACGTGTGGCTTTGTTTGCCAATAACAATCAGGCCTATCAGACGGCGATGGATCTTGAGGCGCGCGGGGTCGAGGTCGCCGCGATTATCGACCCGCGTACCTGCCCGAACATTCGTTATGACGGCAAGGCGCGCATGATCGCCGGGGCGATGGTGCGTGATACCGCGGGGCGCAAGGCAATCAAATCGATCACGGTGCGCCATGATGATGGCCGAGATGAAGTCATTGCGGTTGATGCGCTTGCCGTATCAGGCGGCTATAGCCCGATTGTCCATCTCGCCTGCCATCGCGGTGGCAAGCCTGCCTGGTCGGATGAACATGTTGGTTTCATGCCACCGGAAAATACCGATGGCATGACGCCTTGCGGGGCGGTGGCCGGGAAGATCGGTATTGTCGATTGCTTTGCCGCCGGTGGTGCGGCGGCCGTCAAGGCCTTGGCCGAGCTTGGCGTGATGGGCGACGCGGCAACACTTCCGGGTGTGGCGCAAGGTGACGCAACAGTCGACCATGTCCAGCCGGTCTGGTCGGTTTCCTCGACCAAGGGCAAGGCGTTTGTTGATTTCCAGAACGACGTCGCAGCATCTGACATAACGCTCGCCATGCGCGAAGGGTATGATCATGTCGAGCTTGCGAAACGCTATACCACCAACGGTATGGCAACCGATCAGGGCAAGACATCGAACGTAAACGCCATTGGTATTCTCGCCGAAAACAAGGGTGTCTCGCCGGGCGAAATCGGCACCACGACCTTCCGCCCGTTCTATACGCCGGTGTCATTTGGCGCGCTTGTCGGTGCGTCCAAGGGTATGGAATTCCAGCCCATCCGCAAATCACCGCTGCATGGCTGGGCAGAGCGCCATGGTGCGAGGTTCGTTGAAACCGGGCTTTGGTATCGCTCCAGCTGGTTCCCGAAGGACGGCGAAACCTTCTGGCGCGACAGCGTTGATCGCGAAGTCAACACGGTCAGAACCAAGGTCGGCATCTGTGATGTTTCCACCCTTGGCAAGATCGAGATTTTCGGCGCCGATGCGGCAGAGTTCCTGAACCGTGTTTATTGCAATGCCTTCCTCAAACTGCCAATCGGCAAGGCGCGCTATGGCATCATGCTGCGCGAGGATGGCTTTGTGTATGATGACGGCACGACAAGCTGTCTTGGCGAAAACCACTATTTCATGACGACGACGACGGCTCTTGCGGCTGGCGTTCTGACCCATCTTGAATTCTGCGCGCAAGTGTTGTGGCCGGAGCTTGATGTTCGTCTGGCATCAGCAACCGATCAGTGGGCGCAAATGGCGATTGCCGGGCCGAAGTCGCGTGATGTGCTCGCCAAGATCATAGATGAGGACCTCTCGAACGAGGCATTCCCGTTCCTTGCCGCACGCGAAGTCTCGATGTTTGGTGGACGGCTTAAGGGGCGGTTGTTCCGAATCTCGTTCTCTGGCGAGTTGGCCTATGAAATCGCAGTGCCCGCAGGATATGGCGACAGCGTTGCCGATGCGATCATGACGGCTGGCGAAGAATTCGGCATTGTTCCCTATGGCACCGAGGCACTTGGCGTCATGCGGATTGAAAAGGGCCATGTCACCCACGCCGAAATCAACGGCACCGTCACGCCAGCCGACCTCGGCATGGGCAAGATGGTCTCAGCCAAGAAGGATGATTTCATCGGACGGGTCATGAACCTGCGCGAAGGGCTAGTCGATCCAAACCGCCCGACGCTGGTCGGCATCAAGCCGAAATCAGCGTCTGACAAGTTCGCCACCGGATCACATATATTGAAGCCCGGTGATCCCGTCAGCCTTGCCAATGATCAGGGCTATGTCACGTCGATGTGTCATTCGCCGACATTGGGTCATGCGATTGGTTTGGCGCTGGTGAAAAATGGCCCCAGCCGCCATGGCGAAGAGGTTGTTATCTGGAATGGCCTGGCCGGAACGACTGTCACCGGCATTCTGTGCGATCCTGCCTTTGTTGATCCGGAAAATGAGAAGCTCCATGCGTGATTATCCATTAAACAACCGTTGCGCATTCCCGCACCCTGATGCGTCGGGCGCGGGTGCCTCGATCAATCTTGCTCCGGTCAAGGACGGGTTTGTTTTTCATGTGCTGGGTGACGCCAAAAGCGATGAGGCGGCCCTGAGGCAGGCGCTTGCCAAGGTTGCCCCGGAGCTTGGCGACGATGTACGGAAATCGTCCCCCGGTCAGTGGTTCTGGGTTGGAAGCATTGCCGTTTCCGATGTCAGGCTGGCGGAGATTCAGGCAGCACTAACGGATACGTTCGCGCTGGTCGATCAGACACACGGGCGGTTGCGCATGGTGTTGTCCGGGCCGTCATCGCGCACGGTTCTGGCCAAGGGTACCATGGTCGATCTTTCCACTGATCTGTTTGCTATCGGTCAGTCGGCCATGTCGCAGATCGGGCATATTGGTGCAATGATCACCCGCGTCGAGGATGACAGTTTCGAGCTGATTGTTCTGCGCAGCTTTGCCGGCAGTCTCTGGGATGAGTTGCAGCACATGGCGGCCGAGTTCTTAACGGGTTAAGGCAGTGCTTGTTCGATGCAACCTTATCCCGCGACAAGGTCGACATATCCGATTAATGAAGACAAGCTGATATGTGATTTGAATTCGTTTAAGGTATGCAAGAAACGATACCGCGTTGATGCACTCGCGTGTTCTAAAGAACCCCTGTGAGAGCGACTAATATCGATATGTTGGAGAATGAGTGTCCGGAGCCTTTTATAATGTCGTTCTCGCCTGATGACATCATTCCCAGCCGGATATACCTTGATACCGGAACTTTCCAAGCTATCGCTGACTGTGGCGGATATGTATTCGGCGAGGACTCGCTGCCGAAGCTTGAAGATTATAGCTCTAAATATGTACCTCAAGTCATTAAGCGCCCTGATGGCGAGGACATTCTTAGATGTCTGCGTGCTATATTTGCCTTCAACAATAGAGCACATTTCGATTGGATTGTGTCTCCGGCCTCACTTGCTGAAATTGATGCGGCAGGGGTTTTTGAGCGAAGCCGCTATGCTCGAGATGTTTTCGCTCATACGAATGCGTGCCTACTAGACAGTCCGCCTTCTGCAACAGCAACTGCGATGGCTGAGCTTTTGGAGGGGCGTGCTTTGGGGAACATTAGTGAGAAGGACCGGAAGTTGCTTATCGAAGCAGCGGCAACTGATTGTGACGTCTTTCTAACTATCGAAAAGCGACTTCCTAAGCAGGCGGGTGTAATCCTGAAGCAGATCCCCTTGCTCGTCGCAACGCCAACGACACTATGGGCAAAACTAAGGCCGCACCTTCGTGGCTTATGATCTAGACCTGGTAGAAGAATTGGTCACGGTTTTAGACGCCGCTGTTATGTGGATTGATAAGTGTTAGTTACTTGACCAGCACAGCCAGTAGCTTGTCGAGGAACACTTCACAGCGCTCCAACTGATCAAGCTCGATGAATTCGTCGGGTTTGTGGGCCTGTTCGATATTGCCCGGGCCGCAGACCACCGTCGGAATATCGCCAAGGGCCGAGAACGCACCGGCTTCTGTCCCGAAGCTGACCTTGCCGGTGGTGTTGGCACCCGTGAGCGCCATGACGAGTTTGGTGACTTCCTCGTCATCGCCGGTGGCAAGGCCCGGCATATCGGAAATGACTTCAACCTCGATGCCGACATCGTCATAGATCTCGCGCATTTCGGGCTGCAGGGTGTTTTCGATGTAATCGTAAATCTGCGCCTTCAATGCCTCGCGGTCATCATTGGGCAGATTGCGGAATTCGAAATCGACAAAGCAGTTCTGCGGAATGATGTTGAGCTGCGTACCGCCCTTGATCACACCGGTATGGAAGGTGGTGTGGTTTGGCACGAACTCGTCATCATGCGGACCTTCTTCGCGGCATTTGCGGCCAAGCTTGCGCAAATAGACAACGAATTCGGATGCAAATTCGACGGCATTGACACCTTCGGCGGGAAGGGATGAATGGCCCGAACGGCCTGTGAAATGTGCACGGGCGGAAAACTTGCCCTTGTGCTGGGTAATCACCTTCATCTCGGTCGGTTCACCAACAATGCACATGGCCGGTTTGTGCGGCAGGTTATTGATCGCCTCAACCAGGCTTGGCACACCAAGACACCCGACTTCCTCGTCATAGGTAAAGGCGAGATGGATCGGGACGCGCAGATTGGCGTTCTTGAAGGTTTCCGCCTTGGCCAGCAGGCAGGCCAGAAAGCCCTTCATGTCACACGCACCACGACCAAACATCTTGTCGTCGCGAATATCGATTTCGTACGGGTCGGATGCCCAGTTCTGGCCTTCGGTCGGGACCACATCGCTATGACCTGACAGGATTACACCGCCATCAACCTTCGGGCCGATGGTGGCATAAAGGTTGGCCTTGGTATCTGTCGGATCGCGGACCACCAGCGTGTCATAACCGAGCCCGTCAAGAAATGCCTTCACCTCGTCAATCAACGCCAGATTTGGCGTCATGCTGACGGACTGGTGACGGATCAGTTTGCGGCACCATTCAATGGTATCTTTGGACGGGGCAAGAGCGGTGGTGGTCATTCGACGAATTGTTCCTTGAGGATACGTTCTTCAAGATTGTGTTCCGGATCGAACAGCAGCTTGATTTTCATGCTGCGATCTTCGCGGATTTTCACGCTGGAGACATCGCGAACCTCGGTATAGTCGGCCACGGCAGAAACCGGACGTTTTTCGGGGTTCTCGATCTGGAACACGACTTCTGCGCCATGGGGCAAAAGTGCGCCGCGCCAGCGGCGCGGACGAAACGGGCTGATCGGTGTTAGCGCTAACAACCCGCTTCCCATCGGCAGGATCGGACCATGTGCCGACAGGTTATAGGCCGTGCTGCCCGCAGGCGTACAAACAAGCGCACCATCACAAACAAGTTCGGCCAGGCGTTCAACGCCATCGACCTTGATGCGAAGCTTTGCCGCCTGACGGGTTTCACGCAGAAGCGAGACTTCGTTGATGGCAAGCGCACACAGGCTTTCGCCCGAAACGGTGTGGGCTTCCATCTGAAGCGGATGAAGTTCGACGGTTTGCGCTTCGGCAATGCGGTCAGTCAGGTTCATTTCCCGGAATTCATTCATCAGGAAGCCAACCGTGCCCCGGTTCATGCCATAGATCGGCACCTTGCGGCCCATATAGCGGTGCAGGGTTTCAAGCATGAACCCGTCGCCGCCAAGGGCCACAATCACATCGGCCTTGTCTGGCGCGATATGGCCGTATCTGTGTTTTAGCCGGTACATCGCATCCTGTGCGATCTTGGTTTCGGCTGCAACGAAGGCGATGGAATCAAGCTGCATCTACGATCCAACAGATATTTGAGGCGCGCCCAAAAGGGCATGGGCGAACAATAGAGTACGCTTTGATCTGAATTGCAAGGGCTGCATGATCAAGCCCCCTATACAGAGGTTTCGATTGAACTGCAGTATTATTGACGTCACGAAAAAAACAGTGGAACCTGATATTTACGTCCGGTTCAAATCAAAAACAGAACGGCTCAATGTCAAAAGAACCTTTCAGCTTCTCTGCCGCCCTTGCGCGTATTTCACGTCCTGATGAAAATCATGACGATGACGTTTTGGAAGTCGGCGAAAGCATGGAGTTTGATGGTTCGCTTGAAGCCGCGTCGGAAACCGCACTGGTCCCCAAACGGGTCCGTAATCCGGACGCTACCCGCCAGAAACTTCTGGATGCCGCCTTTAGTGAAATCAGGCGTGCCGGTTTTGGCGGAGCTTCGATCAGTAATATTCTTGAGCAAAGCGGCTGTACGAAGGGCGCGCTTTATCATCACTTTTCGGGCAAGGTCAAGCTGGTCAATGCCGTGATCGAGGAATGCCTGCCGGGCTATGTTGATGAAGTCTGGCTCGATGGTCTTGAAGGGGCGGATGATATCCTGCCGGTCTTGATGGGGCAGGTCGATCGACTGGGCGGAGAAAATGCCCCGGACCTGTTGGCTGGCGGATGCCCGCTTGCGCGTTTGGCATCGGGGGCGGGTGAGCTTGATGAAAACCTGCGCAAGCGTATTGATGGTGTTTATCGCTATTGGCGGCGCGGGTTGGCTTCGCATATCGGCAAGGCGCAATTTAATAAAACCGTGCGCACCGATATCGAACCATCGGCCGTCGCCGAATTCGTCATTGCCACCTTGCACGGGTTCCTTACACGCCCGCCGGCCTTGCGCAATCAGGAAACCCAGGATTCATTTGCGCGTGAATTTGCCCGCTATTTGAATAATCTCCGTCCCTGAAAATCATTTTTTCGAGATGCATAGCCCGAAATCAGCTGTTCCATAATCAAATAAAACATAAAAATAGTGTATTAATGAATCTATTGACATTTATTTCTGTTCAATTAGGTATAATGCACAAAATCATGATGAATTGATCATTGGAGACAGTCCCATGCGTTCCCTTATCCTTTCTGCCGTTGCGGCAGTCACTTTTGCCTTTGCCGGCAGTGCTGCGCAGGCGGAACGCCTGACCGAACAGCCGCTGGTCGATGCCAACTGGGTTTCGGAAAATCTTGATAACCCGTCGCTGGTCGTTGTCGATATCCGTTCGTTGACCAAGGAAGGCAGCCCGTATGAGGCTGGCCACATTCCGGGTGCGGTTTATGCGCCTTATGGCAAGTTCGGCTGGCGTGCAAAGGTCAATGACGTGGTTGGCATGCTGCCGCCAGTTGATGTGATTTCCCAGCGCATCGGTGCGCTTGGCATCGACAATGACAAACAGGTTGTTGTGGTGCCGGCCGGTGTGAACAGCTCGGACTTTGGTTCTGCCACCCGTGTTTACTGGACCTTCAAGGTTCTTGGCCATGACGCCGTTACCATCCTTGATGGTGGTCAGCGCGCTTGGCTCGCTGCTGGCAAGGAAGTCTCGACCGATACGGTCGCACCGAGTGCGGTCGCATTCAATGCCGATTTCCGTCCTGAACTTCTGGCAACTGCCGATGACGTTGCCAAGGCACGCGCCGAAGGTGTCGAGCTTGTTGATGCCCGCCCGGTTGCTCAGTTCACCGGTCAGGCCAAAAGCGGCGTGGTTGCCCGCCCGGGTGCCGTTCCGGGTGCGAAAAACATCCCGCAGTCGAAATTCTATAGCGATCAGGATGGCGCCTTTGTTGCTGCTGACGTGATCGAGGGGCTTGTTGCGGATGCTGGCGTTTCTTCTGACGCCAAGGAAATCACCTATTGCAATACCGGTCATTGGGCATCGGTTGCATGGTTCGGTCTTTCCGAAGTGATGGGCAACAAGAACACAGCCATGTATGATGGTTCCCTGACCGAATGGGCGGCTGACCCGAACCGTGAAATGGTGATCCCGGAAACCCCGGGCTCCTGATCGGCTCCTGACAGCTTCGAACATTTTGGACGGAACCGGGCGACCGGTTCCGTTTTCATTTAAGTATCTGATTTCAGTTATTGAGCCTCACCATGTCTGAAACGACCCTAAAAGCTAATCCGGGAAATCCGGGTTTTACCTTTGACAAGGGACCGGCTGCCATCACCGCCGTCCTGTTTGTCATTGTCGGTATCGCAATTTCCCAGGCCGTCGACCTTAAGCAGGCTGTTCTGTATGGCCTTGGCGGATTGCTGGGCATTGCGCTTTATCATGCATCCTTTGGTTTCACCGGCGGCTGGCGACGGTTTTCCGTTGAAAAGCGCGGCCGTGCCTTGCGTGCGCAGCTTTTGATGATTGCGGTTGCGGCGGCGGCCTTTATCCCGATGCTTTCGCTTGGTAGTCCGCTGGGTGGATCTGTTGTCGGGGCGGTGGCACCTGTCGGGATCTCGGTTCTGATCGGGGCGTTTCTGTTTGGTCTTGGCATGCAGCTTGGCGGTGGCTGTGGTTCTGGCACGCTGTTCACCGTTGGCGGTGGCAGTGCGCGCATGCTCCTCACACTCGTCTTCTTTATTATTGGTGCGGTGATCGGCACGGCCCATCTGCCGATGTGGCTGGAACTGCCGTCCCTGCCGCCGATGAGCCTGGGCCGTGAATTTGGTATTGGCGGTGGCCTTGCCGTGACCTTTGGTGGCTTGGCGTTGGTAGCGCTTCTGACCGTGTTCGTTGAAAAGCGTGCCCATGGCGGACTTGAAGTTGTTTCAAGTGCCCCGCGCAAAGGCCTTGCGCGGTTCTTCCATGGTCCGTGGCCGCTGGTCTGGACCGGCTTGCTTCTGGCGGGCTTGAATGTTGCGACGCTTTTGATTGCCGGGCATCCGTGGTCGATCACCTTTGGCTTTGGCCTATGGGGTGCAAAGATCGCGCAGGTGATTGGTATTCCGGTTGAAACTTGGGAGTTCTGGAACTGGGGTGGTCCTGCGCGTGCGCTTGGTAACTCGGTCTTGCAAGACAATACCTCGGTGATGAATTTCGGCATCGTGATCGGGGCTGCCTTTGCGGCCGCTCTTGCGGGTAAGTTCGCGCCAAAGGTTTCCGTTCCGGTCGCATCCCTTCTGGCGGCGGCAATCGGTGGGCTTTTGATGGGCTATGGCGCGCGTCTGGCCTTTGGCTGCAACATCGGTGCGTTCTTTAGCGGGATCGCTTCGGGCAGCGTGCATGGCTGGCTTTGGTTTGCGCTGGCGTTTGCTGGCAGCTGGGTTGGCATTGCGCTGCGTCCGATCTTTGGAATGGATGGTTTCCGGAAATGAGCGAGAAAAACACACTTCTGTTTGGTGCGGTCTTCCTTGCTGCAACCGGTGCCGTTGCGCTTGACCATTATAGCCACACCGCAAATATCCCCGCCGTTGCCAATCCGGCCCCGGCCAAACTTCCGGCGGCTGGCAGCAACCCGTGCGCTGCAAATCCGTGTGGCGCCAATCCGTGCGGCGCCAATCCATGCGGTGCGAACCCCTGTGGGGCCGGGTACAATCCTTGTGCGGCGAATCCCTGCGCGGCAAATCCTTGTGGGGCGGGATATAACCCGTGCGCTGCAAACCCGTGTGCGGCAAGCCCTTGTTCTGCCAACCCATGTGCGGCTTATAACCCGTGCGGGGCGGCGGGAGCTGGCAGTCCGTGTGGCGGATTTAACCCGTGCGGTGTCCGTTCGGTTAATCCGTGCGCAGCGGGAAGCCCCTGTGCGGCGAGCAATCCTTGTGCAGCCTATAGCCCATGTGCGGCAGCGCCATGTGGGGCGTCGCCTTGTGCCGCATCGCCTTGTGCCGCATCGCCATGCGCACCAGCGGCGAGTAACCCGTGTGCAGCGGCAAATCCCTGTGCCGCTTTTAACCCGTGCGGGGCGTCCAATCCGTGTGCGGCAGGTAATCCTTGCGCGGCGTATTGACGCTGTTCTTGGGGTGAAAATCCAAAAACACCAACGGCATGGCAGCGCAATTCTGCCGTGCCGTTGTGCGTAAAACGCGGGGCTGTAACAAATATCCCGTTTGACAAGGCGATAAAACTCTGCGCATGGTGGGGTCGATATTTGATCGCTCCAGAAGCGTAGAGGGAAGGAAACTTTCCTACTGTCGAGTGATTGACCTAAGAACGCATTGAAGTGTCCAGCTACGCGGATGTTTCCTGAACTGCAAGGCGCAGACCTGATTACTTTATATTCCCGGGCGATGTCCCAGCTGTCTGCAGCCTCTAATCCACGAGTTATCCTTATTTGACCCAGTTTTCCGAACTTGGCTTGGCCGAGCCGGTCCTGCGCGCGCTTGCACAAGAGGGCTATGACGCGCCGACCCCGATCCAGGCACAGTCCATTCCTTCGCTGCTTGAAGGCAAGGACCTGCTTGGTATCGCACAGACCGGTACCGGCAAGACGGCAGCCTTTGCCCTGCCGATCCTTGATCGTCTTTCCAAATCCGATACCCGCACGCCCAAGGGCGCTTGCCGTGTACTTGTTCTTGCGCCGACGCGTGAACTGGCCGCCCAGATCGGCGACAGTTTCCGTGCCTATGGCCGGTTTTTGAATGTTCGCACGGCGGTTGTCGTTGGCGGCGTTGCCCATGGTCCGCAGATCAAGGCGATTACGCCCGGTGTTGAAGTGCTTGTCGCGACACCTGGTCGTCTGCTTGATCATGTTGATAGTGGCAAGCTGACGCTCAAGCATGTTGAGGTCGTCGTTCTTGATGAAGCCGATCATATGCTTGATCTGGGCTTCCTGCCGCCGATCAAACGCATCATCAAGATGTTGCCGCGCGAACGTCAGAACCTGTTCTTCTCTGCCACCATGCCGACCCAGATCGGTCAGCTGGCAGGGGATATGCTGTCTGATCCGGTAAAGGTTTCGGTCACCCCGGTTGCCACCACGCAGGAACGCGTGGACCAGTCGGTCTATCTGATCGAACGTACCCGCAAGCGTCAGCTGCTGGCAGAACTTCTTGATAATCCGGCGTTTAAGCGCACGCTGGTCTTTACCCGTACCAAGCGCGGGGCGGATCGGGTGGCGCGCCATCTTGAAGCCAATAAGATCAGTGCGGCTGCCATTCACGGCAATAAAAGCCAGAACCAGCGTGAACGCGCACTTAATGCGTTTAAGGATGGTCAGATTGGTGTGCTGGTTGCGACCGACATCGCAGCCCGCGGTATTGATGTTGATGGCGTGACTCACGTTGTGAACTTTGAGCTGCCGAACGTGCCGGAAAGCTATGTCCACCGTATTGGCCGCACCGCCCGTGGCGGTGCCAGCGGAACCGCCATCGCATTTTGTGATGACGAGGAGCGCGGTCTTCTGCGCGATATCGAAAAAACCACCCGTCAGTCGATCCCGGTGATTGACCGTCGTGATGCCGAGGCTGCTGCCGAACAGGAAGCGCAGTCCGAGGCCGCACGCGAAGCCAACAAGGGCCGTCGCAGCAATGGTGGTGGTCAGGGTCGTGGCAATGGTGGTCGCGGCAATGCTGGCCGTGGTGCTGCTGGTGGTAATCGCGGCAATGGCCGTGGGCCGCGCCAGGGTGATGGTCAGCGTCAGGACGCGCGTGGCAGTGCGCCGCGTCGTGATCGCAATGATGGCAACAAACCCAATCCGCGCCGCGAAGGCGAGGGTGGTCGTGCTGCTGAAGGTGCTTCTGGCGAACAGGCCGCAAGCAATCCGGCGCTTGAGAAATCCAAAAGCCGTTACAAGGGCGGGATGAAAACCAGACCCGCCAATGGTAACGGCAACGCTGCCGAGAATGGCGCGCGTTCGAATGACGGACGCAAGCGCCCGGCGAAGCGGGTTTCGTCCGATGGTCAACGTCGTGATCGGGCCAAGGGCGACAATTCAATTTCTTCCGGTCTGTCCTTTATGGGCAGCACCGAGGAACGCCGCGCGAATGGTAACGGGGCCAAGGGCGCCCGGAATGCCAGACCGCAAGGTAAAAGCGGCGGTGCAAACCGTAACCGCAATCACCGTGGTTCCCAGTCTGGCGGGCAGCCGGGCGGCGGAGGCCACAAGACTTCCCCGGGCAATCAGAAAAGACGCGATCGCGCCTGATTTGATTGACCGGACACAGATAGGCACACCCACGCGGGGTGTGTCACAACGCCAATCAATACTCGATAGGAGATTTTAAGATGGCATCAGGTACCGTTAAATGGTTCAACGCAACTAAAGGTTTTGGTTTCATTCAGCCGGACGAAGGCGGAAATGACGTATTCCTGCACATCAGCGCTGTTGAGCGCGCTGGCATGGGCCACCCGCAGGAAGGCGACAAAATCAACTACGAACTGCGCACCGACTCCCGTTCGGGTCGCGTTTCGGCTGACGATCTGTCCGCTGGCTAATTCGGCTTGTCCTTCCTTGTGAAGGGCGCCGCATTAACGAAGCCCCCATCCGGGAAACCGGGTGGGGGTTTTGTTTTGCGCTTTTATTTGTTGATGATGCATTTATGACATCTGCCTAGTAACGTCATGAAAGATTTAGCGATTCCAGAACAAGCTGCTAGAAGAATTGGATGAGAATGCAACTGCCAAGATGTGATCGTGCCGATGGCCAATGACGTGAGATCCCCACAGCACAGCGTGACAAAAGGCCAGAGCCCGGTTGTTGCGCTTTTGGATCGTTATCCATTTCTGGTGCTGGGGTTGCTTCTGATGGGGGCGTTTACCTCAAGCGGGGCGGTGCCGTTGGCAGGGCTTTACGTGGTTGAAGGCCTGGGGGAGCCGCCATGGAAGCTTAGCATGGTGATGATCATTCAGGTCAGCATCACGCTTCTGGCAAACCGGACGTTCGGGCGAGCAATTGATCGCGGGGTTCCGGTCAAGATTTTGCTGGTGACCAGCATCCTGTGTTTCACCGCCGGCATGGCGATCCTTGCGACGTTTCAGGTTTACTGGGTCTATCTGGTGATTGTCTCGGTCCTGCTTGGCGTCGGGGCCGGTGCGCTTTCGGTGATGTATAGTTTCGGGCGGTTGTTTGCCGAACAGACCGGGCGTGATGTCGTCAAGTTCAATGGCTTTTTGCGCATGCAGACTTCGCTTGGCTGGATGGTCGGGCCGGCGGCGTCGCTTTCATTTTATGCGGCATTCGGGTTTTCGGCGACCTATTACACGATTGCCGGGTTGGCGGTGATCTGGTTTGGCTTCTGCTTGCTGACCGTGCCCAATGTCTTCAAAACCCATCATCCCGATAGCCTTGCCCACGGTGGCAAGGTGCCGCTCAATGTCGGACTTTTATTGGCCTGTGTGCCGGTGTTTTTCATAGGTGCGGCCAATGTGGTGTTTGTGTCGGCCATGCCACTTTATTTCTCGACCGAGCTTGGTTTGATGGCATCTTCGGCGGGGTTTGCGCTAACCGTGAAATGCTTTGTCGAGGTGGTGGTAATCTATTATTGCGCGTCGCTGATCAAACGCACGGGGGAGCGCAAGGGCATGCTGATTGCGGCCCTTTTGGGGGCTGTGTTCTTTGGCCTGATTTATCAGGCGACCACGCTTTTTGATGTGCTGGCACTGGCCGCCCTTGATGGCATCTATTACGGCATCTTTGCCGGGATCAGCATGACATTCGTTCAGAATTTCGCCACCGACCAGCCCGGTGTCGCCACCAGCTATTATGTCAGCACGCTGTTTGTTGGCGGTCTGATCGGGAACCTTTTGACCGGGGTGGTTGCCAGTGCGTTTGATTTCCAGACGACGGTTTTGATGGCGTGTGGTTTTGCCTTTGTCGGCGCGGTGGTTCTGGCGATGATGCGCGATGCAAGAACAGCTGCCACGGCATAGCCGGGATCATGTTTGCTTGACTTTGATCGCGTCCCATTGATGATCGCGCTATGAACGAAAATACTCAAAACTCCCGCCCGCGTTTGCTGGTTGATGCCGATGCCTGCCCGGTCAAGGCAGAGTGCGAACGCGTGGCCGAACGTCACCGGATCGAGATGATCTTGGTGTCCAATGGTGGCATTCGCCCGTCGCGTAATCCGCTGATCAAGATCGTGATTGTCCCGCCGGAACCCGATGCCGCCGATGACTGGATTGCCGAAAATGCGAAGGCACGTGATGTGATCGTGACCAACGACATTCCGCTGGCATCACGCGGGATCGAGATTGGGGCGAGGGTGCTCAAGGCCAATGGTCAGGAATTTACCGAGGCCAATATTGGTAATGCGCTGGCGGGCCGTGAAATTGCCGCCCACATGCGCGAAGTGACTGGCGAGCAGGGGCGCAATGCGTCCTTTACCCAGAAAGACCGGTCAAAGTTTTCAAGCGCGCTTGAGGTCATGGTGCAGGCCGTTCTGCGCGGCTGATCAGACCAGTTCCATTCCCTAAAAAGACGCAGGCCGCCAGATGAAAATCTGACGGCCTGCACACAGGTCCTGATTTGGTGAGGGAACAGTTCCCACGAAATCAGGCTTCCCCCCTGCGTATGCTTTGATAACGGAAAGGCCCGGCGGATGTTCCGCGCGGGCCAATCGCGTGTTGCGGCTTAGAACGGGTAGTGGCGTTTGCCGCTCTGGATCGTGATCCAGCGCATTTCGGTGAATTCATCAATCGATGCCTGGGAACCAAAGCGCCCATAACCGGATGACTTTACGCCACCAAACGGCATCTGTGCCTCGTCCTGAACGGTCGGGCTGTTGATGTGGCAAATGCCGCTTTCGATGCGTTTGGCGACTTCCATCGCGCGCGGAATGTTGGTCGAGAAGACGGCAGAGGACAGGCCATATTCGCTGTCATTGGCGATGCGGACCGCCTCGTCTTCGTCGCCTGCGCGGATGACCACACAGATCGGACCAAAACTTTCCTCGGAATAGATCTTCATCGCCGGGGTGACGTGATCCAGCAGGATAGCATCCATCAGAACGCCGTCCTTGGCCTTGCCCGAACCGGCAACCAGTTTTGCGCCCTTGGAAACGGCATCTTCGACCAGTTCCTCGATGCGATTAACTGCCTCGATGCTGACAACGCCGCCCAGAATATGATCGGCCTTGGCCGGATCGCCTGCGGTCAGGGTTTTGGCCTTGGCCGCCAGTTTGGCGACAAAGTCATCGGCAACGGCATTATCGACGATCAGACGTTCGGTCGACATGCAAATCTGGCCCTGGTTCATATAGGCACCAAAGGCAGCACCATTGACCGCTTCATCAAGATCCGCATCATCGAGAACAAGGAACGGTGCCTTGCCGCCCAGTTCCAGCAGAACCGGTTTAAGGTGTTCGGCACCCAGTTTGGCGATGATGCGTCCGACACGGGTCGAACCGGTGAAGTTGATGCGACGGACAGCTGGATGTGCAATCAGGGTTTCAACGATTTCCGGCGCATCTTCCGGCGCATTGGTGACAACGTTAACCACACCTTCCGGTGCGCCAGCCTCGACCAGGCAATCACCGATCAAACGATGCAGGGCCGGGCACAGTTCGGATGCCTTGAGGACCACGGTATTGCCGCACGCAAGCGGCATGGCAATGGCGCGCGTGCCAAGGATCACCGGGGCGTTCCAGGGGGCAATGCCCAGAACCACACCAACTGGCTGACGAATGCCCATCGCCATCAGGCCCGGGGTGTCAGACGGGATCAGATCGCCCTGAATTTGCGTTGTCATGCCACCGGCTTCACGCAGCATGTTGGCGGCAAGATGGGCGTTAAAACCACCCCACATACGCGTGCTTCCGGTTTCATCGAGAACCAGCTGACCGAACTGATCACCCTTGGCTTCCATGATGTCGGCGGCCTTAAGCAGGACCTTGCGGCGTGCGCCCGGGCCCATCTTTGACCATTCCGGGAAGGCCGCAGCAGCTGCATCGGCGGCCTTGCGCGCATCTGCCGCGTTGGCTGCGGCTGCAACGGTTGCAACTTCACCCGTCACCGGGTTCTTGCGTTCAAAGGTGCGGTTGTTGGACGCGTTGACGTCCTGATTGTCGATCAACAATTTCGTGTCGTTCATGACGTTTCTCCTGATTTTCTTGTGGTTTGCTGTGCGGTGGCGAAAGACTGCATCACGCAGCCCCAAGGCCAAGGAAGGCCTTTTGCACAGCAGGGTCGGATTGCAGGGCCTTGGCGGTATCTTGCCCGGTAATGGCCCCGTTTTCGATCAGATATCCCCGATCTGATATGGCAAGGGATTGATGGGCGTTCTGTTCGACCAGAAGCACACCAACCCCGGTTTTGCGAATGGCCGCAAGGGCCTTGAATAATTCCCCGGTCATGATCGGCGACAGGCCAAGGGACGGCTCATCGAGCAGAAGAATGTCCGGATTGGACATCAATGCACGGCCAATGGCCACCATTTGCTGTTCGCCGCCACTCATGGTGCGGGCCGCCTGATCAAGCCGTTCCGCGAGTTTCGGGAACAGATCAATCACACGTTCAAGGTTTTGTTTTTCAGCTTCGCGGGCGCGCTTGGCAAAGGCACCAAGGGCAAGGTTTTCACGCACCGTCAGTTCCCCGAAAATGCCACGCCCTTCCGGGACAAGGGCAAGTCCGGCTTCGACAATCTTATGAGCGGAAAGCTCGGTCAGCTCACTGCCAGAGAGGGTAATGCGTGTATCTTCATGTGCAGGCACAAGACCGGCGCAGGCCTTAAGCAGGCTGCTCTTCCCGGCGCCATTGGCACCCAGCATGACAACGATCTCGCCACGATCAACAGTAAGGTCGACTTCGCGAAGCGCGGCGTGCTTGCCATAGGACACGGACAGTTTTTTGATATCAAGCATGGCTGTCTCCCAGATAGGCGCGCACGACTTCCGGATCGGAAAGGACTTCGTCTGGTGTGCCATCGGCAATCTTGGCGCCGGCATTCATCACCACACAGCGATCACACAGGCTTCGGATCGCATCCATGACATGCTCGACCATGATGATGGTAAGCCCCTCGATCTTGAGCTTGCGCACAAGGGCAATGCCATCCTGAAGTTCGGACGGGTTCAAACCGGCCAGCCATTCATCAAGCAAAAGCAGTTTGGGTTGAAGGGCCAGCGCACGCCCCAATTCAAGGCGTTTCTGATCGATATAGGTTAGATCGCCTGCCGGGGTATGGGCCTGTTTTGCAAGCCCGATACGATCAAGCAGCTCAAGGGCGGCGCCATGTGCAGCATCACCCCAAAGCGGCTTGGTACGATAGGCAAGACCGGCTTCGATATTTTCCACACAATCCAGATCGGGCAGCACACGCACCAGTTGGAAGGTGCGGGCAATGCCGGAATGGCTGATCTTGTGGGCGGGCAGGTTGGTGATGTCCTTGCCGCTGATGACAACCTTGCCATCATTTGCCTGAAGGGCGCCTGAAATCAGGTTCATCACTGTGGTCTTGCCCGATCCGTTGGGGCCAAGCAGACCCAGGATTTCGCCCTGATGGACATCGAACTGCATCTGATTGACGGCAATCAAGCCACCGAATGCCTTATGCAGCCCTGAGATCGACAAAAGGATTTCGGTATTCATGCGGTGCTTCCCCCGGTTTTGGCGTTTTGATCGGTTGCAAGCACGCGCTTTTTCGGTGCGCGGTACTTTTCATACAAACCGACAACCCCGCCGGGCAGAAGATAGACAATCACCATGAATACGCAGCCAAGCAGGATGCTGAAATGGTTCGGGAAGCTTGCGGTCAGGACCTCAAACAGAAGGGTTAGCGGAATAACCCCCAGAAGCGGCCCGAGCAAGCGACGCGGACCACCCAGAAGTGCCATGATGACGACCTGGAATGACAGCATCGGGTTAAAGGCAATCACCGGATCGATATAGGTCCAGCGCGGAGCCATGATGGCGCCGGTCAGTGTCATGAACAAGGCAGACAGAACAAACAACGCAACTTTCACACGCGTGACATCAATGCCACAATGCTTGGCGACGGTTTCGTCCTCGCCAATGATGCGGAGCGCAAAGCCAAGCCGTGATCGGCCCAGAATGAACCCGGTCAGCAGCAGCACCGCAAACAGGGCAAGCAACTGCCAGTAAATGTCGTTCTGGGTGATATCAAGAAAGACATAACGCCCCATTTCGCGGGTAACGTTGACCTCGTACCAACTGACCACCTGACGGACCAATTCGGTCAGGCCAAAGGTAAAGATCACGAAATACACACCCGCGAGACGCAGCGTGGAAAAGCCAACCAGAAGGGCAATCATCGTCCCGGCAAGCCCCGCACAAACCAGCACCAGCGGGAAGGGCAGGACTTCGCCCAGTACCGCGACCGTATAGGCCCCGATGCCAAAGAAGACGACAGTGGCAAGCGAGATATAGCGCGTCGGGCCGGAGAACATCGACCATGCGGTTGCCAGAACCGCAAAGCTGACGACACTGATGGCAAGGGACATGTAGTAGCTGTCAACGAGTGACGGCAGGAAGGCGAGGGCAGCAAAGATCAACGCGCCAAGGCCAACAGGCTTGATGAAATCGGGTTTCAGGATACTCATGATGCGGCCCTCCCGAACAGGCCGGATGGTTTGATCAGCAGCACCAGCAGGAAGATCACATAGGTCACAGCAATGGTCAGGCCCGGATCGATATAAGTCGCGACCAGACTTTCCGCGACACCAAGGATCAGACCTGCAATCAGCGCGCCCAACATATTGCCAACCCCGCCCATGATGACAACGATGAGCGCCTTCATGGTGAAGACAACCCCCATCGAGGTGGAGAAGGTCAGAAACATGCTGACCAGAACCCCACCGACGGCGGCCATTGCACCCCCAAGGGCAAAGGCAAAGCAGGATGCGAAATTGACATCAATCGCGACGAGGCGCGCCGAGGTCGGGTCAACCGCAACGGCACGAAGGGCCGTGCCCATGCGGGTGCGCGTCAGGATCAGATAGAAACCAAGTCCGATGACAACAGCAAAACCAAGGGCGACCAAGCGGTTGGCGGCAATCGTCGCGCCAAAGATATCAACGGCGTTATTGAGAAAATCGTAGCTGTAATAATTGCCACCAAACCAGACCAGCAGCACACCCTGAACGATGAACAGCAGGCCAAAGGTGGCCAGGATGCTGTCGACTTCAAGCATGCCGCGGTTCTTTGCGCGTGCGACCAGCGGGGTCAGCAGGATGCGATAAATCACCCAGTTCAGCGCAAAGCTTGCGGGAATGATGATCAACAGACCAACAAGCGGGTTGATCCCGAGCGAGGTCATGAAAACAAAGGCAATAAAGGACGCGACAATCACAAGCTCGCCGTAGGCAAGGTTCATGATGCGCGAAACACCGTATTGCAGGGTCAGGCCCATGGCGACGAGGGCATACATCCCGCCAAGGGTAATCCCGGAAAAGACTGCGTAGCTAAACATTCACTTCATCCAAAAGGGGCGTCGGGGTTCCCGGGAGCTTGGGTGGGTAAGGAACCCCGACGTCCTTATGTGGCGCGCTTACTGCGCAGCCTTCCATTCAGGTTTCGGGAAGACGAGCTCGGCTGCACCTTCCATGTCGGTCGGTGCAAGGCCAACAAACTTGCCGTCCTGCCACTGACCAACCTGCCAGAAGGTCTGATCGCCCGGCTTGTAGGTGCCAAGGATGGTGTCAAAGCCGCCTTTGGCCAGTTCGGCATTGATCGCTTCGCGGTCGGTGGTGCCGGCACGCTCGATCGCCTGCTGCAGGGACTGAAGCGTCGCCCAGTTGACGATGGAGGCCCAACGATCTGGTTCACGTTCTGCAAATTCCACATGGCGCTTGATGTAATCGGCGATCTTCGGGGCATCCTCGCTTGCGCCACCAAGGCTGACGACGCCTTCGGCATTGTCACCAAAACGGTTTTTATAAAGCGGGAAGGCGGTGCCAACACCGGCATAGAAGACCTTCGGGTTAAAGCCCAGAACACGCGACTGTTCGGTCAGGCCAAGGGTGCCCGGCGGGTAGGAAAAGGCAACAAAGGTATCAGCCCCCAGCGCCTTGATGTCATTGACGATGGTTGCCAGATCCTGCGAGCCCAGCGGATAGGTCTTGTCATAAACAAGGTCAAAGTCACGATCTTCAAGCGCTTCGCGGCCGGCCTTGGAAAGCTCGATGCCAAAGCCGTCGGCGACCGCGATCATTGCGACCTTGTCATTGATCTTGCCTTCGGCTTTCAGGCCCTCAAGGAACTTGGCCAGTTCAACGGCATATTGTTCGCCAGTGCCCAGCAGCCAATAGGAATTCGTCCAGCGCTTGGCGAGTTGCGGCGCCTTGTCGGTTACGGCCGTGCCAGCCAGATGGGCATAGCCCGCACGATCAAGGATCGGTGCCACGGCAAGGTTAAGGCCCGTCCCCCAAGGAGACAGGATGAAATCAACCTTGTCCTGATTGATCAGGCGTTCAATCGCGCGCACGGCTTCTTCGGAGCTTGAGCGATCATCATATTCAACGACTTCGATGGGGAGCTTCTTGTCACCGACCTGAAGGCCGCCAGCATCATTGATTTCCTTTACCCACATTTCATAGTTGGGAATGGTGCTGGTCGCCGCACCCGGGGCAGCCGGGCCGGTTTTCGAGATGGCATAACCAATACGGTAAGTTTCCTGGGCGTTGGCCCCAAACAGCGTCGCGGTGCTCATGACGGCGGTGGTTGCCGCAGCAATGGTCGCGAGGCGCAGTTTTGCTGAGATGTGCATACTATTCCTCCTGATCTCTTTGCAGAGACGGTTTTCCCGTTTGCGCGTAGTTTCAGGAGTTTAGGCAAAGAGATTCTGTTATTTACTTCACAGTGTGAAGTAAATCTCCGGCGTAACCTCCCGCCCATTAGTTCGCATGTGCAAAATAATGGGAACGCATTCTTTATATGTATTGTTGTTTTTGACGGCTTCTTTGACCGCCATCCTAGTAAGCGATGGAACCGTTCCAATGTAAAGACGACGAAATTGACAATTTAAGACGAAAAATTGTACATTTTTACATATAACCATTTGGAATAGATACGCGACAAAAAGGCATGCCTGATCAACTCCCCCGTCAAATTCCGATCTCAAGCCCTGTTACGCGTTCGGAAACACTGACCGACAACCCGTTCGAGGATCTGCTGCCCGTGACCACACAGGCAGTGATGGATCGCTTTGACCATCCCTTGTCCGTGCAGTCCTGGGTGATGAATGATCCCGGCCGCCGTGACCGGTGTTATGCGGTGCTGTTGCTCAGTGGCCGGGCCGAGATCGGCTTGCGACAGGGTACGATCACCTGCAAGGCACCCGCCCTTGTCTGGTTGCCGCTTGGCGAAACGCAGCGCTTTAGTGTTTCGGCGGGCAGTGATGGGTATTTGCTGTCGGTTGCTGATGATCTGGTGGCGCGCCATTGCGGGGATGGCAGCGGCGTGGCCGGGGGAACGCCCGCCGGGGGTGGCTTGCCGCTGCGCTTTGCGGCCGATACGGTCCATAACGTTACCCCGGCTGAGGACAGTGGAAACCTTTTGCTGCTTAAACGCAGCTTTGAAACCATTCGGGCAGAGCTGATGCAAAATGCGCTTGGCGCCAGTCTGGTGGTCGGCGCGCATCTTCAGATCATCCTGACCATGGTCCTGCGTCTGGCCGAAGGCGTGATGGCCCAGCGGGATAAACATGGTCCGGGCTCAATCACGTTTCAGCGGTTTTTGCAGGTGCTTGAACTACATTTTCGTGAACACTGGAATGTGGCCGACTACGCGACCGCGCTTGGGGTGAGTGAACGGCGTTTGGGATCGGCTGTTTTGCGCGCGACCGGCAAGCCGCCACTGACCATCATCCATGAACGGGTATTGCGCGAAGCTTGCATGCGTCTTGAACAGTCACCGTTGGGTGTTGCGCAGATTGCCTATGGGCTTGGTTTTCGCGACCCGGCCTATTTCAGCCGTTTTTTTAAACGCTATATGGGTGAGGCGCCTGGTGCCTATCGCCGGCTCAGGCGTGCTGCGGAAAGGTTGCGCGATGATACCTTTGCTGCTTGGCCCTAACCGCCATTTGGCCGCAATCCGTGGGTGTTACCTTCATCACCTTTGACGGGGATGTGTCCCATTCCTGGTAGGATAAAAGATTGCATTGCCTTTTTTTGATCCTACTTCTTTGCTTTAACCGTAATATCAGGGCCAAAACCTACTAATTTGATTGGAATGGCAGTTTTTATGTTTGTGAAATCCAAGGAAAAGCCCGCCGGGCGGGTTGGTATCCCGGACAAGGGTTTTGACGCAGGAGTTTGCAAACATAAAAACTGTCCTTCGGATCGCTCAGATTTGCACGGGCTACTTTGTCGCAAAACCTTGAAAGATATTTATCTTCCTGCGGCTTTGCTTCGCGTATCCGCACAAATCTGAGCGACCATTCGAACCAAATTAGTAGGTTCTGGCCCTGGCAATGCAAAATCAGATTGGATTGATCGTGCGTAAAGGCAAAACCCTGTTTCTTGGTCTTCTGGCCGTTCTTGTTCTGCCGTTTGGCATCAGCTTGGCAGAAGACCCGCCGGGCGAGAAAAACAAGGAACGCTATACGTGGCGCAATGCGCCGCGCCATTCGGCAGGGATAGCCCCTGATGCCGAAGCCAACCGCGATCAGGCGATTGTCATGGTGATGGCGGCTGATACGTTTGGCTGGCGCAGCTATTTCGCGGTACATCCGTGGATCATCTACAAACGTGCCGGTGACACCCGCTATACCCGCTATGACGTGGTGGGCTGGGGCAGCGGCAATGTGGTGCGTCAGAATTACGCGATCCCTGATGGCCTTTGGTACGGATCGGAGCCGAAACTCATGGCCGATCATCGCGGTGAGGCGGCCGAAAAGCTGATCCCCGAGATCGAAGAAGCGATTAAGTCCTATCCGTTCCCGCGCGAATATCGCAGCTACCCGGGTCCGAACAGCAATACGTTTATTGCCCACATCGGTCGTGAAGTGCCGGGACTGAACCTTGATATGCCGGCCAATGCGATCGGCAAGGATTATCGTCCGATCACCAATCCGGTCGGGCTTTCATCGAGCGGGCAGGGTGTTCAGGCGAACCTTCTGGGTGTGCTTGGTATGTCGCTTGGTCTGGAAGAAGGGATCGAGCTTAACCTGCTTGGTCTTAATTTCGGCATCGACTTCAACCGTCCAGCCTTGCGATTGCCGTCTATCGGGCGACTGGGCATGGATAGCGTTGAACAGGTCAAGGCCGAAGATGCTGCAAATGATAACGCCGCCCAAGCCGAAAGCGCAGAAGCGGCCCTTGAGCCCAGCAGCTGACGACACCGCGCATTGATCCAATCCAACGGTTAGAACCAGAAAACGCCACCCTGAAAGGTGGCGTTTTGTTTTGGGCATCCTGATCAGGCAGCCTGACCCCAACGTGGAAACGGATCGGCAAGATCGGCATAGCGTTCGGGATCAAAGCGTACCGACAGGCCGTCTGTGTCGTCTTCAATCAGGCATTCCGACAGACGGGCGCGGAGAGCGGCCTCATCCATGTTCTGCCCGATAAAGACGATTTCCTGTCGCCGGTCGGCAAAGATCGGATCCCATTTCGACAAGACCATGTCACGCCATGCCGGATTGTCTGGCCATCTTTCACGCGGGACCGCACACCACCAAGTGCCAAGCGCCTCGGTCTTGACCGCCGCACCGGCCTGACTGATTTCACCGACCCAGTTTGGGCGGGTGGCCAGCCAGAAATGCCCCTTTGCCCGCAGGACACCAGGCCATTCGCTGTTGATGAAGGCGTGGAAGCGTTCAGGGTGGAACGGTAGGGAGGTCCGGAAGGTAAAGCTTTTGATCCCGTATTCCTCGGTCTCGGGCACATGATCGGCAAAGCCATGAAGCTCCTTGGCCCACAGCGGATGGCTTTGGGCGCGATCAAAATCAAAGCGACCGGTATTCAGGATCTTTTCGGGCACAACGATGCTGTTGCTGGTCTCGATGACTTCGGCATCGGTATTGAGTGCCTTGATGATGGCAAGAACCGATCTGCGTTCATCATCCGAAATAAGATCAAGTTTGTTCATGACGATGACATCGGCGAACTCGATCTGATCGACCAGCAAATCAACGATGCTGCGATTGTCTTCGTCACCCAGACTTTCGCCCCGGTCGGTCAGCATGTCGGTGGAGCTGTAATCGGCAATCATGCGCGCGGCATCCACCACGGTGACCATGGTATCAAGCTTGGCAATATCACCAAGCGATTGGCCGTTTTCATCACGGAAATCAAAGGTGGCCGCGACGGGGAGGGGCTCGGAAATGCCGGTCGATTCAATCAGCAGATATTCAAAGCGATCTTGTTCGGCCAGGCGTCGGACCTCGGCCAAAAGATCATCACGCAGCGTGCAGCAGATGCAGCCATTGGTCATCTCGACCAGCTTTTCATCGGTCTGGGAAAGTTCCGAGCCACCGTTACGCACAAGGTCGGCGTCAATATTGACCTCGCTCATGTCATTGACGATCACGGCGACCTGCAATCCTCGGCGGTTGTTCAGGATATGGTTCAAAAGGGTGGTCTTGCCGGCCCCCAAGAAGCCGGACAGGACAGTAACGGGAAGGCGTTTCATCAATCGACCTCGGTTGGATATCGGGATAAATGTTATGTTATAACGTAACATTTATCCGTCGATGAAACGGAACGCAATCAAAAAGTCGATTACCCAAAGGTGGCCGCGTAACCCGGCCTTACCCGTTCAAGTGCCAGATGGCGGCATTCAGAAGTGTGGCAAACCCGACCCAGGCGACATAGGGCAGCAACAGTACCCCGGCGAGGCGATCCAGTCGGAAGAAGACAACCGTGTTGATGACAATCAGGATCAGCAGGGCGATGATATCAATCAGGCCGAGTAACGGCGACTGCGCGCCAAAGAACAGGAATGACCAGGCCAGATTAAGCGCCAGTTGCGCGCCATAAATGCCAAAGGCCATTTTGGTTTGGGCAAACCCGTTGGTCAGCCAGACGCGCCAGCCGCTAAAAGCGATCATGAAGTAAATGACGGTCCAGACCGGCGCGAACAGCCAGTTGGGCGGATTGAAAAACGGCTTGTTCAGGGTTGCGTACCAGTCATTAACACTGGTGGCCGTCACCGCCCCGCCAAAGGCCGAAATGATCAGGCACAACACCATAAAGGCAATCAGGGCAAACACCCGGGTGCGATGATTGGGGCGCGGGTTTGTGGTTTGCTGTGTGGTGTCGGTCATGGGGGCCCGATCCTTGGCGTTAGTTGGTGACGTCGTTAATGGTGGCGATCAATGCATCGAAATAGGGGTTCCAGGTCAGGCGGCCGTGATATTTACCGGGCTCTGTATAGCCCCATGCACTGCGCCAGAGTTTTGTGCGATCATCTGGTCGTTCAATCTCTTCCTGGCCGTTCTCGATAAATACAAAGCTGCCATCCGTGCCGTAATAGGGATTGTTTGGCGAAAACAGCGCGCTCAGATGCGAGAAATTGCTGATCTGCTGATCTGGAAGATTGCTGTTAAGGCTTTTGACCCTTGGATCATCACTTGGTGCGTTGGTGTCATCATACCAGACAAAGCGCGATGCCGGGTGGGTAAAACCGGTTTCAAAGCGACGCAATATGGCAAGCGGATCAAGTACGCTGTCATCGGCACTCATCGAAACAAGCGTCGGGCGGTCAAACGGGGCATCATCAAGCGCATCTTCGACATCGGTGACACTGCGGTAATAGAGAACCGACGCCTTGGTCGACAGGGATTGATAGTTGATGGCGTTGTCTTCAGGGTCGGCATCAACCCAATCCCAAAGATGCTGAATGACGGGTGTCAGGAACAACAGATTAGTGCCCGGTTCAATGCCCGGCGAAAACAAGAAAAGGCCCGAGATTTCAGGATTGCGCGCTGCATAACTGGTCACAAGGTTGGCACCAGTTGAAAACCCGCCAAGCCAGACTTCATCGACTTCGCGTTCAAGCAACTTGACCTGATGGGCGACTGCCGCGGTCCAGTCGGCATAGCCCGGGATGCTGAGATCTGCCGGGCGCGTCCCGTGGCCGGGCAACAGCATCGAACGTGCGAGCCAGCCGTTCTTTGCCATCTCGGCTGAGATATCATGGAAATACCACGGGCTTGCCCCCAAGCCATGAACAAACAACACACCGCGTTTTGGCGCATCGCCGTTTGGCGTTTTCCGGCCCAGTTCAAATGGAATATTGCGCGCCAGTTCGGTTTCGTGATCATCAGTGATGAAAACGCGATGCTCTGCGACCCAGTCACGGGTTTGCGCGACATATTCGGCAAAGCTGTCTTGTGTGTAGGGCGGGATATCGGGTGATTGCTGATAAAGTTCGCTCTCGGGCGGGAAGGCGCAGGATGCAAGCACGGCAGTCGGGATCAGAACGGTCAGGATCGTGCGGGCCGTTCTGGCGATACGGCTTTGCCAATTTTTAATCCTGTCCAAAGCGGTCTGGTCTTGACGCATCTGATCCCCGTTGCGTGGTTGGTCGTAAGGCAGTGGCGACACAAATGCGTGCAACTGTTTGAAAATATACGCCGAACTTTAGCCGGGCAGATCACTGTTGCCTGCTTTCAGTAGGCTGCGCAAACAAAACCGCCCTGCATCATATCAACGCAGGGCGGTGGGGTTTGTTTCAGGCCTTCGTGCTTTTGGCGGTTTGGCCAAACAAGATTTTCTTGTCCTCTTCACTCATCTGCCATTTGTTGAGCTCTTCGCCGGCCTTGTAGGCCGCAACTGTCGCCGGACGGGCCTTGATGGTTTCAAACCAGCGTTTGAGGTTCGGGAATTCATTAAGGTCCTGCTGTTGTTTCTCGTGGCTGACGATCCACGGATAGCAGGCCATATCCGCAATCGTGTAGTCATCACCGGCAATGAATTTGCGGCCCTCAAGGCGCTTGTTGAGAACCCCGTAAAGACGGTTGGTCTCATTGACATAGCGGGTGATGGCGTAGGGTAGTTTTTCCGGGGCATAGGTGCCGAAATGGTGGTTCTGGCCCGCCATCGGGCCAAGACCGCCCATCTGCCAGAACAGCCATTCCATCACGGTCTTGCGTTCACGTACACCGGTTGGCAGGAACTTGCCGGTTTTTTCGGCGAGATACTGCAAGATCGCGCCCGATTCAAACACGGTGATGGCATCCCCGCCATCGGCCGGTTCGTGATCAATGATCGCCGGCATCCGGTTGTTGGGTGAAAAGGCGAGGAATTCCGGTTTGAACTGGTCCCCGGCGCCGATATTGACCGGCACGATTTTGTAATCCAGTCCGGCTTCTTCAAGGAACAGCGTGATTTTATGGCCGTTGGGTGTCGGCCAGTAATACAGATCAATCATGGGCTTATCGCTCCTGCAAATCTTTCTGGTGGCTTCATCAATAATCGAAGCTTGCCAATCGGGACGTTATGGGTCAATTTAAAACGATCATTCCAAAATGCAAGCGCAGGTTACGCATCGTGCAAACGCGATGCCCCGCAAGGAGACATCATGATCCGGTTTTATTACCACCCGACCCCGAACCCCCAGAAAATCTCGATGATGCTTGAGGCATCCGGATTGCCTTACGAGGTCCTGCCGGTTGATACCCGCAAAGGGCAGCAACATGACCCGGCCTTTCGGGCGATTAATCCGAATGGCAAGGTGCCAGCCATCGTCGATACTGATGGACCGGGCGGTAAGGAAGTGCGGGTGTTTGATTCAAATGCGATCCTGCTCTATCTCGCCGAAAAGTCGGGCAAGTTCCTCGGTAAGCCCGAAGACCGTGGTGAGTTCCTGTCATGGCTGATGTTCATTGCCACCGGCCTTGGCCCGTTTTCAGGGCAGGCAGTGCATTTCCAGCATGTCGCACCCGAGGGCAGCGACTATGGCGTCAACCGCTATCGCAACGAGATCGCGCGCCACTATCAGGTGCTTGAAGACCATCTTGAAGGTCGTGAGTTTATCGTTGGCGACGAGATGACGATTGTTGATATCTCTGCCTGGGGCTGGGTCGACAAGGCACCGTTCGTCCATAAAAACCCGGATGTCTGGGACAAGTACCCGAACATCAAACGCTGGTTTGACGCGATCAACAGCCTGCCAGCCGCCATCAGCGCACGCGAAGTCGGCAAGAACCATGCGTTCAAAACCGAAATGGACGAAGAAGCAAAACGCGCGATGTTCCCGTCGAACTACTCCTAAGCCTGATCACGGCTTTAAAACGAAAACACCCCGACCAATCTGGCCGGGGTGTTTTATTATTGTATGGAGTATCTGGTTAATCAGTCGCTGGTTTTGGCGCCGAACTGCTTGTTGAATTGCAGGACCAGAAGGGTCACCACAGCCCCGGACAGCAGGTAGGCACCCACACCGGGCAGACCGAACTTGTCACACAGGTAAAGTGCGATCAGCGGTGCGAAGCCAGCACCCAGCAACCATGCAAGGTCGGATGTCAGGGCCGAACCGGTATAGCGGTATTCGCGCTTGAAGTTCGATGCCAGCGTGCCGGCCGCCTGACCAAAGCACAGGCCCAGTACCGCAAAGCCGCCCAGAACAATCATGCCTTCATTGATGATGTTATAGGTGTAAAGCAGCGGGGTCAGAACAGCCCCCAGCAGGATGATCCCGGCACTGTAGCCGAGCAGGCGACGACGGCCGAGCTGGTCGGCAATAAAGCCCGATGCCACAATCCCGAAGGCACAGAGAACCGCACCAACACCCTGGGTCAGCAGGAATTGCCCCGGATTGCCGTTGGCATAGAGGAACACCCAGCTTAGCGCAAAGACAGTGACCAGATGGAACAGTGCGTAGCTGACCATCGGCACCAGCGCGCCCAGCACAACAGTACGCCCGTTATGTTTGAGCGTATCCATGACGCGGGCGGCTTCAAGCTCATTCTTTTCCAGAAGATGGCCGAATTCCGATGTTGCCACCAGACGCAGGCGGGCGAACAGCGCGACCACGTTAATGGCAAAGGCGACGAAGAACGCATAGCGCCAGCCAAAGGCAAGGAAGTCATCCGGATGCAGGGTCAGCAGAAGATAGGCAAACAGTGATGCGGCCAGCATGAAGCCAAGCGGTGCGCCCAGCTGCGGGATCATCGCATACCAACCCTTGCGGTTGTCGGGCGCATTAAGCGCCAGAAGCGATGCAAGCCCGTCCCATGCGCCGCCCCATGCAAGACCCTGCAGGAAGCGGAAAGCACACAGAAGATAGATCGCAAGCACCCCTGCCGAGGCAAAGCTTGGCAGGAAAGCCATGGCCGCGGTGGAGCCACCCAGCAGGAACATGGCGATGGTGAGTTTCACACCCCGTCCATATTGGCGGTCCACCGTCATGAAGACGAGGGATCCGACAGGGCGGGCGACAAAGGCCAGAGAGAAGATGGCAAAGGAATACATGGTGCCGACAAGCGCCGTTTCACCTGGAAACAGCAATTGCGGGAAGACCAGTACCGATGCGATGCAGTAGACGAAGAAATCGAAAAACTCGGACGTCCGGCCGATAATCACGCCAAGCGCGATCTGGCCCGGATCATTGGTGGCGTCGGCGTTGTGATGCCGCGCATCGCGTTCCAAACCTGAAGAGGTGGCGGTCGCGTAGTTTTCTGTCGTTTGGTTCACGCCGTTCTCCCTAAATCACTGGTCGGACCATTTTGGTCCTAACTGCTTTTGATTGGATCACAAATTCGGATGAATGAACGATACGACTTTGGATCGAGTCTAAGTATAGACATGTGAATTGCAAACGTCAGTGTCAATTATCGTTCTGCACCGCACAACGTCCGGTTTACATTGGAATGATAATTGTCATTAAGACCCTGCTATGCGCCGCGGGTAGCTTGACATTGCTGCGATGCAGCTATAGCAATCTCGCCAACTTTCCGATCCGGCATTTTTTTGAAAAAAAATTGCTTTCTTTGTGCCCTTTCCGTGGATGTTTGGAATTGTAATTCCTATATGCGGTTGCGGCGGGGTACGGCGCGTAGCGGTCTTTGGTAGATCGCTTATGCGACTCATTGGCATATGGTTGTCTTTGAGAACATCTTCCAGAGACTGAGGAAGTATGAAGCACATGCTTTCAAAACTTGTACGTGGCGCAGCCTTGGCCTCGATTTTGCCGCTTGTTGCCGGTTGCAACCTTGTTGTAATCGACCCGGCCGGTGATATCGCGTCCCAGCAGTCCGACCTGATTATCGTTTCGACCATTCTGATGTTGCTGATCATCGTTCCGGTGATGGCACTGACCGTGTTCTTTGCCTGGAAATACCGCCAGGGTAACAAGAATGCCGAATACGATCCCGAATGGCACCATTCCACCAAGCTTGAAGTCGTCATCTGGGCGGCTCCGCTGGTGATCATTATTGCTCTTGGCGCGATTACCTGGGTCACCACCCATACGCTTGACCCGTATCGCCCGCTTGACCGTATCGATGCCGAGCGTCCGCTTGACGATGAGGCCGAGCACATGGTGATCGAAGTTGTTTCCCTCGATTGGAAATGGCTGTTCCTGTATCCGGAACAGGGCATTGCGACCGTTAACGAGCTCGCAGCTCCGATCGATACGCCGATTGAATTCAAGATTACCTCTTCAGGTATCATGAACTCCTTCTTCATTCCGGCCCTTGCGGGTCAGATCTATTCGATGGCGGGTATGGAAACCAAACTCCATGCCGTGATCAACGAAGAAGGCGTGTTTGATGGCTTCTCCGGGAACTATAGCGGTGAGGGCTTCTCTCACATGCGCTTCAAGTTCCACGGCCTGAGCGAAGAGGGCTTTGACGCCTGGGTGAACGATGTGAAGTCTGATGAGAACTTCCTTGGCCGTTCGCAGTATCTCGAACTCGAAAAGCCGAGTGTGAAGGAACCGGTCCACTATTATAGCTCGGTGGATCCGGAACTTTATCAGGCCATTCTCAACATGTGCGTCGATCAGTCGAAGATGTGCATGAACGAGATGATGCATATCGACAAAAACGGCGGTGGCGGTCTTGCCGGTATCTATAACGTCATGTCGCTGACCTATGACGTTCCGCAGATGCGCGGCAGCAAGCCGTTGCCTGATAGCAAGTCCTTCGTCGCAACGCTTTGCACCACCCCGGAAGGTGGCTTGTCAGGCGAAATCGCGAACCTTCCGTTGTTTGGCAACGAGCCGGTCTCGCGCGCGATGAGTGTTGCACCCACAGGTGTTTCGGCAGGGTTTTAAATGCAGTGCCGGTTGGTGAATGCCAACCGGCCCTTCGCAGTTCTGGCATCGGTTACGGTGCCATTCTGCATTTGAAAGAAGAGTAATCCGATGTTCTCCAATCCGGACCTTTTACATTTTATATTTGGCCGGCTGTCCCTCGACTCCTTCCCGTTTCTCCATGATCCGATCATTCTTGTGACGTTTCTTGGTGTGGTCGTGGGTGGCATCGCCGTTGTCGGTGGTCTGACCTACTTCCGTCTGTGGGGATACCTCTGGCGCGAGTGGATCACGTCGATCGATCACAAAAAGATCGGCATCATGTATATCATCCTGGCAATCATCATGCTTCTGCGTGGCTTTGCCGATGCGCTCATGATGCGTGCCCAGCAAGCCATCGCTTTCAATGGTGCCGAAGGTTTCCTTCCGCCGCACCACTACGATCAGATCTTCACCGCCCACGGCGTGATCATGATCTTCTTCGTTGCGATGCCGCTGGTGACCGGTCTGATGAACTTCGTTGTGCCGCTGCAGATCGGCGCGCGCGACGTTGCCTTCCCGTTCCTGAACAATTTCAGCTTCTGGATGACCACCTGTGGTGCCGCGCTGATCATGGCGTCGCTATTTGTTGGCGAATTCGCAATGACCGGTTGGCTGGCCTATCCGCCGCTGTCTGACATTGTCTACAGTCCGGGGGTCGGGGTTGATTACTATATCTGGGCCTTGCAGATTGCCGGTGTGGGGACGTTGCTTTCGGGTGTGAACCTGATTGTCACCATCGTAAAGATGCGCGCACCGGGCATGTCCATGATGAAAATGCCGGTCTTTACCTGGACCTCGCTTTGCACCAACATTCTGATTGTTGCAGCCTTCCCGGTTCTGACCGCTGTTCTGGTTCTGCTTGGTCTTGACCGCTATGCGGGCACCAACTTCTTCACCAACGATCTTGGCGGTAACGCCATGATGTACATTAACCTGATCTGGATCTGGGGCCACCCTGAGGTCTACATCCTGATCCTGCCGGCGTTTGGTGTGTTCTCCGAAGTTGTGTCGACCTTCTGCCGCAAGCGTCTGTTTGGTTACAGCTCGATGGTCTATGCGACGGTGGTTATTACCATCCTGTCCTACATCGTCTGGCTGCACCACTTCTTCACCATGGGTTCGGGTGCAAGTGTGAACGCCTTCTTTGGCATCACCACCATGATCATCTCGATCCCGACCGGTGCGAAGGTCTTCAACTGGCTGTTCACCATGTATAAGGGCCGCATCAAATACGATGTGCCCATGCTCTGGACTATCGGTTTCATGCTGACCTTCGTGATTGGTGGCATGTCGGGCGTGATGCTTGCTGTCCCGCCGGCCGACTTTGTCCTGCATAACAGCCTGTTCCTGATTGCCCACTTCCATAACGTGATTATCGGTGGTGTGGTCTTCGGGATGTTTGCCGGGATTGTCTACTGGTTCCCGAAAGCGTTCGGCTTCAAGCTGGATGAGTTCTGGGGCAAGATGTCCTTCTGGCTGTGGACCATTGGTTTCTACTTTGCCTTCATGCCGCTTTATGTTCTCGGCCTGATGGGTGTCACCCGCCGTATGAGCCAGTTTGACGATCCGTCGTTGCAGATCTGGTTCATCATTGCGGCCTTTGGTGCGCTTCTGATTGCCGGTGGTATCGGTTCGTTCATCATGTCGATCGTTGTTGCGGTGATCAAACGCGACAAACTGCGTGATGAAACCGGTGACCCGTGGGGTGGTCGTACGCTGGAATGGTCGACCTCTTCGCCGCCCCCGGCCTACAACTTCGCCTTCACCCCGGTTGTTCATGAACTGGACGCCTGGGATGACATGAAGAAACGTGGGTTCGTCCGTCCGACCTCGGGCTTCCTGGATATCCACATGCCGAAAAATACCGGCGCTGGCTTTATCCTGGCTGCGATCTCGCTCGTTCTTGGCTTTGCCCTTGTCTGGCACATCTGGTGGCTTGTTGCGGCAAGCTTCATCGTGCTGGTCGCTGGTGCAATTGCCCACACCTTCAACTATGACCGTGATTATCACATCCCGGCATCAGAAGTTGTGGCGACCGAAGAAGAACGTACCGCCCTTCTGGCAAAACAGCAGGCGTAAGGGAATGACAATGGCGAATACAACTGCCTCTCAGACCGAAGCGCCGGTCTTCTACCTGAAAGAAGAGCATCACCCGGAAACGGGTACGATGCTCGGATTCTGGATCTATCTGATGAGCGATTGCCTCATCTTTGCGATCCTGTTTGCAACCTATGCCGTTCTTGGTCAGAACTATGCAGCGGGTCCCGCACCAGCTGACCTGTTCGACCTTGAACTGGTGGCGATCAACACGTCCATGCTGCTGTTCTCGTCCATCACCTATGGCTTTGCCATGCTGGCGATGGAAAAGGGCAATGTTGCAGGAACCCAGCTTTGGCTGGCGATTACCGGCCTGTTTGGTATCGCCTTCGTCGGTCTGGAACTTTATGAGTTCCATCACCTTTGGCATCTGGGTGCGACGCCGATGCGTAGTGGTTTCCTCTCCGCGTTCTATACGCTGGTGGCGACCCACGGCCTGCACGTGACCTTTGGCATCATCTGGCTTGTTACCCTGATGGTTCAGGTTGCCCAGCGCGGCCTGATCGTCGAGAACAAGCGTCGTCTGATGTGCCTGTCGATGTTCTGGCACTTCCTTGACGTCGTCTGGATCGGTGTCTTCTCCGTTGTTTATCTGCTGGGAGTTCTGGGATGAGCGCACATTCACACGCACATGATGACCATCACAGCGATGGTGGAGCGTCTCACGGTACTTACAAAAGCTATGTAATCGGGTTCGTCCTGTCGGTCATCCTGACCGCGATCCCGTTCTGGCTTGTCATGGACGGTGTTCTTGACAGCAAAGTTGCAACAGCCCTTTGGGTCATGGGCCTTGGGGTTATTCAGATCATTGTTCACATGGTCTATTTCCTGCACATGAACACCAAATCCGAAGGTGGCTGGAACTTCCTGGCGCTGATCTTCACCATCGTGATCGTAGCGATTGCCATCGCCGGTTCGCTGTGGGTGATGTATCACCTCAACACCAACATGATGCCGCAGATGGATCACGACATGATCCCGAGCTTCGGCTAGGCACTGCTTGATATTTAAAGGGGGCGCGATACCTGTATGGGGATCGCGCCCTTTTTGTTTAAACATCCGCTTACTGCCATTTGAAAGAACCCGGCATGTCTGACGACCAGCTTTCCAGCCCCGCAACTGATGCCCCGAAAAAGGGCCCGTCCATGACAACAAGGATTGTTGTCGTGTTTTTGGCGGCCATCCTGTTTTCCGGGTTTTGCGCCCTTGGCTACTGGCAGGTTGAACGTCGGGCGTGGAAGCTTGATCTGATCGAACGGGTGGATGCACGCGTTCATGGTGATGCGGTAGCGGCCCCCAAACGCGATGACTGGGAAAATGTCAGCCGGGCGCGCGATGAATACCGCAAGGTCAGTGTGACGGGTACCTATCGCAACGATCTTGAAAGTCAGGTCTATACCGCGACCGATTACGGTGCGGGCTATTGGGTCCTGACGCCGTTGATGCGGAATGACGGCACCATCGTCATGATCAATCGCGGTTTCGTTCCCACCGAAAAACGCCATCCCAATACGAGGGCGGAGGGCATGGTCGAGGGTGAAGTTACCGTAACCGGCCTGCTTCGCATCAACGAACCGGTTGGCACCTTCATGCGTGATAACGTCCCATCCGAGGAACGCTGGTATTCACGTGATGTGCATGCGATGGCCACCAAGCGGGGCCTTGATGCCTCAAACGTCGCACCATACTTCATTGATGGGGACGGGGCGGAAAACCCGGCCAAATTGCCACTCGGTGGCCTGACCAAAATTCGGTTCCCCAATAACCACATGTCCTATGCCCTGACATGGTTTGGTATGGCGTTGCTGACACTTGTGGCGGCGTGGATTGTTCTGCGCCCGCGCAAGCCGTCAAACAACGACGATTGATCTGGCCTTTATTCCAGCGTTGATTGATCGGGCCAGGGAATGTCCTTGCGCATGGTGGCCCCGGTCCAATTGATGATGCTGGGTGTGTATTTGCCCGCATGGTGGGCATGGAGCACAGCATTCAGATTGGGGGGGCGATAAAGCACACGCTCAAGCGATCCTTCGGTTGAGTTGTCATGCAAGACGCCCGTGCTGATGTTCCAGCGTTCCAGTGCGCTGACATGGATGGCTTCATTGATCGTCTCGAGCCCCGCGGGGATGATGTTGCGGCGATCATAGTCCGGGCATTTAAGGCGCAGCTTATCCCAGAAGGTCTTTGTCGCGGGCGCGATTTGCTCGATCAGGCGCTGATAAGGATACAGGCGGGAGTCCACATAAAGGGCCGTGCGGCTTTCATAACCGCGCCCGTCGGCGGACGGGGCCAGCTTGGTTTTCAGATCCGTCTCATCGATCTTGAGTTTGGTGTGTTTCTTGACCCGCTTGATCATCCAATCAAGCGTGATATCCGAAAGCCCGCATTCATCATAAGAGCCGCCGACATTGCTATGAACGCCGGGGAACCAGACCTGCTCGACGATCTGATCTTTTGGCAATTTACTGCCCTTTTTATTGACCCACAGCGTTGGCGAGAAGGCACTGCGTTTCTCATCAATCGCCATGGCATGTAGGGCAACTCGGACGTTGGCGCCAAGCTGGACATCATGAAAATGATACTTGGCCGGGATCAGGCGCCGCCCAAGGTCGCCCGGAATGCCAAGCGATCCGACCGTATCCCAGACGCCAACGCATTCAATCGGCACGTCCTGATGGGCTTCGATATCAAGGGTCGAAATCTTGGTGCGTTTTGCCTCTGTCGATAAATTGGAGCTGGCAATTTTTGCGATATCATCCTGAAGCGGATGGCCAAGATAGGGCGGTTTTAAAATACCACACAGGCCGATCAACCCGGCCAGACTGCGCGCGGTAAAGGCGCCGCGTGAAAAGCCGAAAATGAAGATCTCGTCGCCGGGCTGATAGTTGTTGCCAAGGAAGCGATAGCCATTAACGACGTTTTCGAGCAACCCATTGCCAAACGCACCGCCACGGACCTTGTCGAACAAATCGCCGGTACCAACCCCGCGATCATAAAACACGATCTGCGAGATATCCCCGGCACTGCTGGGGACAGCACGCAGAAGTTTGACGACATTGGTGGGTTGGGGCGTGTTGGCCGGTTCCTGCCAGGTGCCGTCGAAAAACACGATCAGTCTGCGCTTGGTCATGTGAAGTCCCCTGTTTGTGATGTGATGCCCTGCGATCTTTTTAAGGTCGCTTTGGGTGGCATTATACAACTCAGAGGCGATTTTATTAAGGGCTATTGCATATAATGAAAGGCTGCGCGTATGCGGTCACCATTATCGGGCGCCTGACATCCTCCTGCCATACAGCTGTCAGGAACCTGCGTGTGGTGCGATTTACATTATTGGGAAACAAGGGGAAATTGCCGCTGATAACGCACATAATGACACGCGCAAACGCAGGAGCACTTTTAATGTCATCAGATCGGAATTTGACCTTTTATCACGCGATCCCGTCACGCAGCGGTACTGTCCATTGGATGCTGCAAGAACTGGGCATTCCGTTTGATGTCAAACTTCTCGACATTCGCGGTGGGGAAGGGCAAACGCCAGAATTCCTTGCACTTAATCCGCTTGGCAAGGTGCCGACCATCGTGCATGGCGACACGGTCGTGACCGAGGCGGCCGCCATTTGCTGCTATCTGGCGGATTTGTATCCCGAGGCCGGATTGGCACCAAAACTCGATGATCCGAAACGTGGCGAATATCTGCGCTGGTTGTTCTTTTCGCCGTCCACCATCGAACCGGCCATGATCGACCGGGTGCGTCAGTACACGGCAGAAGACAGCAGCCAGAATTCCTATCGCGATTGGGAGACGCTGGTGCCGATCCTGGTCGATTTTGTGGGCAAGGCGGACCCGTGGTTGATGGGGGAAAACTTCACTACGGTTGATGTGGTGTTTGGCTCGACGATCCGGTTTGGCTGCATGTTTGGCATTCTGCCGAAATATCCGGAGTTCGAGGCCTATATCGCCCGGATCGATGCCCGCCCGGCCTATCAGCGCGCGCAGGAACTCGATGCGCCGCATTTTGCCGCTGCGATGGCGGGTTAACCCGGCGGCTGTAATGGTATGAAGAATAAAAGGGCCGGTTCCTGCGCTTTGGAACCGGCCCTTTGGCATTTTATCGGCTTTAAAAGGCGCGCTTAGGGATTGGTATGATCAATCACTTCGCCGCGTGCCGGATAGTTTTTGGCAATGACGAAATCAAGGGCGCCAAGGATCTGGTCAAAGGCCGGACGGGCAAATGGCATGGTCTGAACCGTGCCGAAATAAAGCGTGCCATCCGGGCGCACCAGAAACAGACCGGGCTCAGAAAAGATGGCCGGCTCTTCATAACCGCTTGAGGTTACACCGTTCGAGGTCGAGATATAAAGTCCCCACTCACGCGCGTTCTCAAGTGACAGGCCATAACCAAGGTCGACATTCTCGAGGCCCCATTTCGACTTGGCCTCGGTCGCGCGGTCTTCACCGTCGGACGACACCACGACAACATTGACGCCGCGCTTGGCGAAGTCTTCAAGCTTGGTATCCAGATCCTTGAGGTATTTGCCGCAGATCGGGCAATGCAGGCCGCGATAGAAAACAACCATGGTGAAGTTTTCCGGTTTCTGATCGGCAAGCGACCATGTGCCGCCGCCAACAAGCGGGACGGAAAGCGATGGCACCTTCTGGCGCGGCATAAGCGGGGTAATTGCAGACATTTCGTTCCTCATGACTTGGGCTGTGTTTTGTTGCACCTATTATGGAATGATCATTCCATAAATCAACAACAAAGATCAGGCATCACCGAACTGTGATGCGTGAAACGAGAAACAGGTTCGGGGAAGTCTAGTCGAGTGCGGCCAGAATGGTGTCGGTGTAATCCTGCAGGGTTTCCTGATCCGCACCACGGCGCGACATCAATTGAACCCCCTGGAATGATCCGGTCAGGAAACGTGCGAGCGCCCGGACATTCTTGGTTTTGGAAATCGTGCCCTGATCCATGGCGTGTTTAAGGGCGGCGGCAAAGGTATCCTCGGCCCGGCGGAAAGCCTGATGGGCGATGGCCGCCGTTTCCGGGTCGTGCGGGGCCAGTTCCATACCGGAATTGACCATCAGGCAACCTTTGTGGCGGCCTTCGGCGCAGCCGGTTTTGGCCGTGTCGCGGAACGTCTTTTCAATTGCCGCGCGGCCGTCTTCGATATTGCGCAGATCGGCAAAACGCTGCGCACTGATTTTCTGGCTGTAATGATCAAGGACACGCAGGAACAGCGCCTTCTTGTCGCCGAAGCTTGCATACATGCTGGCGCGGTTCAGGCCGGTTTCATCAACCAGATCCTGAATAGAGGTCGCTTCAAACCCCTTGCTCCAGAAAATGTTCATGGCGTTATCAAGAACGCTTTCTTCGTCAAACGCACGTGGCCGCGGCATCAGCAGATCCTTTGATCAGTTCCAAACTCTGGAACGAGTGTTCTATAATTCAGAACAAGATGGGCCGTCTGAAACGGAAAATCAACCAGCAGCTTATAGCCCACTGACAAATCAGGATTTTACGATCCGATCGAGCGTGACAAAGCTGTAATCCGGCCCATCAGGGTTATCGACCTTTTGGCGTGCTGTTTCACACCACTGATTGGCGGGCAGGGGATCAAGAAAGGTATCGCCTTCGATCTCGGCATGGACTTCGGTCAGTTCATAACGCGTCGTGTAGGGGAGGGCGAGATGATAAATCTGTGCGCCGCCGCCAATGATGACTTCATTGATGCCATCCCTTGCGGCAATTTCATCGGCCAGGGCGATGGCGTCTTCCATGGTATGGCAAACCCGGACATTTTCATGCGCGTACGACCAGTCGGTGTCGCGGGTGACAACAATCGATGTGCGTTTGGGAAGCGGACGCCCGATGGCCTCGAACGTTACGCGCCCGATAATCATCGGCTTGCCAAGGGTGAGTGCCTTAAACCGTTTCAGGTCTTCGGGCAATTCCCACGGCATCCAGCCATCCTTGCCAATCGCGCCGTTTGCGGCGGCGGCAACAACGGCAACCCGTTCAATCCTGGGATCTGCCATCAAACAGCAACCTTGCCGGCAATATGCGGATGCGGGTCATAGCCGGTCAGTTCGAAATCATCATACTTGAAATCAAAGATCGATTTGACCGCCGGGTTGATCTTCATGGTCGGAAGCGGGCGGGTATCACGCGCAAGCTGCTCTTCGACCTGATCAAGATGGTTGGTGTAAAGATGTGCGTCCCCAAGGGTATGGACAAAATCACCCACACCCAGATCACAAACCTGCGCGATCATCATGGTCAGCAGCGCATAGGATGCAATGTTGAACGGCACGCCAAGGAAGATATCGGCACTGCGCTGATAAAGCTGACAGGACAGCTTGCCATCGGCAACATAGAACTGGAACAGGCAGTGGCATGGCGGAAGTGCCATGTTGGGCACATCGGCAACGTTCCAGGCCGAAACGATCAGGCGGCGGGAATCGGGATTGTTTTTGATCTGGTCAATCAGGCCGGTGATCTGGTCAATGGTTTCGCCATTCGCCCCGCGCCAGGAGCGCCACTGGCCACCATAAACCGGGCCAAGGTCGCCGTTTTCATCGGCCCATTCGTTCCAGATGCGTACGCCATTATCCTGCAGATATTTGACGTTGGTGTCGCCGTCAAGGAACCACAGCAATTCGTGAATGATCGATTTCAGATGCAGCTTTTTGGTGGTGACCAGCGGGAAGCCTTCGGAAAGGTCAAAACGCATCTGGTGACCAAAGATCGAGACAGTCCCGGTGCCGGTCCGGTCTTCCTTGCGCGTGCCGGTGTCACGCACCAGACGCATCAGATCGAGATATTGCTGCATGCTGTTCCTTGCATTTTTGGAATCGCTTTTGTCGCAGCATAGTCAGGTCGACGGGCACGGGCAAGCGACGCCATCCGATCTTTGTCATGCCCATTATTACGCAGCCTCTACTGACACATCCTGTCAGGACAGGTCAGGCAAAATCGTGAATGTTGGGTATAGTCAGCTTTCAGGGATTTGGGTGCATTTGCCACATGGGAGTGTTGGTTTTGCAAAAGACTGTTCAGTGGGTCGATTGGAATGGAAATGGCCTTGAATACTGTTTCTGTCAGTCTGGTCCGGACGGGATAGAGCTTGAAGGAGTCGTGGTCGGGACGCGTCACGGCCACTATGGCGGGTCTTATCTTGTGGTGACGGATGCCGCGCTCGCCACCCGCGAGGTCAAGGTAAGCTATGTCGGCGGTGCAGAAATGCATGTGACGTCAGACGGCAAGGGAAGCTGGTTTGATTGCATCGCAAAGCGCGACCTGCCGTCTTTGGCTGGGTGCCTTGATGTTGATATCGGCATCACGCCTGCGACAAACATGCTTCCGATCAAGCGATTGAAACTGGCTGAGGGCGAGGCGCGCGAGATTTCAGCGGCTTATGTTCCGTTGCCAAGCCAGATCGAGGACGATTTCCTGCCACGTAGCGCGCCACAGCGTTACACCTGTTTGATGCCTGATCACCGCTATCGCTATGAAGGGCTGTTTCGCAATTTCTCGGCGGAGCTTGAGATCGATGACATTGGTCTTGTCATCGACTACCCGGACACCTTCCGTCGCGCGTGATTTCCCGCAAGACGGGTGATGGTCGCTTGCCCTGATTGCGAAATGTTCCATCGAAAATCCAAAAAAGATTTCCCGATTCCCCTTGTGAAACGGGGGGCATTTGACCTATATAGGGGCTGTCGGGGTAACCCGACTACGGCGCTAAACTGCGTGACAGAATAGGCTTTACGGACCCGGGGGCGGTACCCGGCGGCTCCACCAAATTTATCGGTTGTCCGACTCAGACAATCTTCGTGGGGCCGAAATAGGATCGACGTGAGCAGTAAAAGTCAATGTGGGCGCTCGGCATGGTACCACCGCATCGGGCCAATGTTTGTAAATGCAAACGACAACAATGCTCCGGTTGCTGCTGCCGCCTAAGCGGTACTAGCACCAAAGCGAAATTCCGGTTGCCGGGAGCGGTAATTTGGTGGGGGACGGGGCACCTAGCAACAGAACGCCCCACTCTTGTATTTCTTTCACGCTTCGTTATGAATAGAGTCATTATCAAACGCGCCAAGATGTAATTGGTGCGCTAAGATGCCATATGACAATGACGGAACGCGCCGGAGATCCCCGGTGGTTTCGCCAGACACAGGATTACTGATGCAAGAACCGGAAGAATTCCGTTACGATCTTATGGTCGACCAGGCGCTGCGCGGTGTGGTGAAAGACATCCTCGCGCGCGTTGCCGAAGAGGGCCTTTTCGGAGAGCATCACTATTACATCACCTTCCAGACCAACCATCCCGGTGTGGCCCTGCCTGAAAGTCAGCGCAAGGCGCATCCCGACAACATCACTGTTGTCCTGCAGCATCGGTTCTGGGATCTGAAATCCGAAGATGATCACTTCTCGGTGGGTATGAGCTTTGATGGCATGCCGACCACGGTTGTCGTGCCGTTTGATGCAATGCTGGCCTTTGTCGATCCGTCTGCCAACTTCATGCTGACCTTCAGCGTCGAAGAAGAAATGGATGACGAAGATTTCGACTATGATGAAGATGACGATCTTGATGCCGATCTGACCGAAGACGAAGAGGGCGCACCGACGCTGGTCGCCGAACCGTCCAAGGCGCGCAAAAAGCCCAAGCCGGATGCCAATGAAACCGGCGAGGTCATCGCACTTGATGCGTTCCGAAAGAAATAAGTTGTTTAAAGGGCGGGTTTAATCCGCCCTTTTTCTTTGCCCGAACCCGTTAATGTTTCCCGCGTCCGGGGCAAGGCGTATTACGCTAATGTATCGTGGCAATTTGGTACAATTGGCGCTAAAACCAGCCACATAAAGAACAAACCCACCTTGTTTTTGAGAGAGACGAGAACCTTCCCATGAGTGATTTTGTCTATAAACCCATGTTTGATCAGGGTAAGGACACGACCCCTTACCGCAAGATCGGGGACGAGGGTGTTTCGACCGTTGACGTCAATGGCGAGACCTATTTGAAAGTCGAACCCGAAGCGATCGAAAAGCTGACCCTTCAGGCTTTCTTTGATTGCTCGCATTTGCTGCGTCCGGGGCATCTCGAACAGCTGCGCAAAATCCTTGATGACGAAGAAGCGACCGCCAACGACAAGTTCGTGGCGATGGATCTTTTGAAAAACGCATCTATCGCATCGGGCGGCGTTTTGCCAATGTGTCAGGATACGGGGACTGCGATCATCATGGGCAAACGTGGTGGCAAGGTCATCACCGATGGTTCCGATGAAGAAGCCCTGTCCAAGGGCGTCTGGCAGGCCTATCAGAAGCACAATCTGCGCTTCTCGCAGGTCTCGCCGAAAAACATGTTCGAAGAAAAGAACACCGGCTCGAACCTTCCGGCACAGATTGATCTTTATGCGACCAAGGGCGATGAATACAAGTTCATGTTCATGGCCAAGGGCGGCGGGTCGGCCAACAAGACCTTCCTGTTCCAGCAGACCAAGGCGCTTTTGAACCCGGAAAGCCTGCGCAAGTTTCTCGACGAGAAAATCCGCACGCTCGGCACCTCGGCATGCCCGCCCTACCATCTGGCGGTTGTCATTGGTGGTACGTCGGCAGAAGCGTGCCTCAAGACTGTGAAAATGGCATCAGCCCGTTATTACGATAACCTTCCGACCGAAGGTGGTGATCATGGTCAGGCCTATCGCGATCTTGAATGGGAACAAAAGATCCTTGAGATGACCCGTGAAATGGGCATCGGCGCGCAGTTCGGTGGCAAGTATTTCTGCCACGATGTGCGTGTGATCCGTCTGCCGCGTCACGGTGCAAGCTGTCCGGTTGGTCTGGGGGTGTCGTGCTCTGCCGACCGTCAGATTCTCGGCAAGATCAACAAGGACGGTATCTTCATCGAGGATCTCGAACATGATCCGGCGAAATACCTTCCGCATGTCACAGACGAGCATCTTGATGACGAAGTGGTCAAGGTTGACCTCAACCGTCCGATGGATGAAATCCGCAAGCAGCTGTCGCAATACCCGGTCAAGACCCGCCTGTCGCTGACCGGCACCGTGATCGTGGCGCGTGACATCGCGCATGCCAAGATCAAGGAACGCCTTGATGCCGGCGAAGAGATGCCGGAATACCTGAAAAACCATCCGGTTTATTATGCCGGCCCGGCCAAAACGCCCGAAGGCATGCCGTCCGGCTCGTTCGGCCCGACCACGGCTGGTCGTATGGATGCCTATGTCGAACAGTTCCAGGCAGCAGGCGGTTCGTTTGTCATGCTGGCCAAGGGTAACCGTTCCAAGGCGGTCAAGGATGCCTGCCAGAAATATGGCGGTTTCTATCTTGGCTCCATCGGTGGTCCGGCAGCCCGTCTGGCGCAGGATTGCATCAAGAAGGTCGAAGTTCACGAATATCCGGAACTTGGCATGGAAGCCGTCTGGAAGATCGAAGTCGAAGACTTCCCGGCCTTCATCGTCATTGATGACAAGGGCAATGATTTCTTCGCCGAATTCGGCATCTGATCAGAAATCAAAACCATTAAACCGAAACGGCGCAGGGGCAACCTTGCGCCGTTTTTTGTTGCGCATAGCTGACCTCAGGTCAAAGGACTTGCTGCGCTGCGCAAGAAATGGTCTGATTTGGTCAAAATCAACCCCTTACTGGATCCCCTGTTATGTCTGAAACTTCCGCGCTCTCTGCCACCGGTGCGACGGAAAGCCGACTGGTTGGTGTGACCGCTGCCCTTGCGACGGTTTGCATCTGGGCCGGTTGGCTGATTGCCACCCGCTATGCCATGACATCAAGCTTTACCGCTGTTGATATTGGCCTGATGCGTTTTGTTGTGCCTTTTGTCCTGCTTGCCCCGATCTGGATCAGAAAAGGCATCTGGCCCAAGGGCCTTTCATTGGCCAACGGCCTTTTGATGATCGTCGGGTCCGGCGCGTTCTATACCCTGATGGTTGCAAGTGCCCTGCAGTTCGTCCCGGCAAGCCATGTTGGCATTCTTCTGCCCGGTGTTATGGCGGTTTGGGCGGTTCTGATTGCGATTCTTCTGTTTGGGGAACGTCCGGGCAAGGTCCGCATGATCGGCTATGCTGCCGTTGTGATTGGCGTGGCTTCGCTGGTGGCCCTTAAACCGGCTGGTGTGATCAGTGATGACATGTTGATGGGTTACGGCCTTGTATCGGCCGGGGCCTTCATGTGGGCGTGTTACACCCATGCAATGCGTCAAAGCGGTCTTGGTGCGCTTGAAGCCGCATCCTTTGTCGGGTTCTGGTCGTTTGTCGCGATGGCAATCATTGCACTGTTTACCGGCACCACGATTGGCGATGCCCCGGTGGGCGACATCATGATGCTGCTCACCGCCCAAGGGTTGCTTGCGGGCTGCGTTGCCGTGATTACCTATGGCCTTGCCGTGCGTCATATCGGATCGACCGGTGCATCTGCCTTTGGCGCGATGACACCGGCCCTGACCGCGCTTGGCGGAGTGATGCTGCTGTCGGAGCCGGGCAATCTTGCGCTGGTTTTGGCCGTGGTTCTGGTGATCCTTGGCGTGATGACCGCATCAGGTGTATTTCGCCGCATTCGGGTCTAAGCCGAAACTTCCTATTGCCCGGCGTTCTGTCCCGTCAAATGGGCGGTGCGCCGGGCGACCATCCTTGCAAGCGGTGGCCCAAAGGCCAGCACCATGAAAAAGCGTGTCGCCTGTAACACAAGGATGAAGGACAGATCGACATTCGTGCTGGCGGCGATAATCGCCACCGAATCAAGTCCGCCGGGGCTGGTTGCTAGATAGGCGGTAAGTGGATCGACACCCATAAACACCACCAGCAGCGCTGAAATTCCAGCACAGAACCCGATCAGAACAAAGATCGAGAGCAAGATTTTGGGCAGCGCATGTGCGGCATGGCGCAGAACCGGCGGGGTGAATTTCAACCCGATCACCCAGCCGATCATGGCGTAGGTCAGCCCCAGAAACCATTCCGGCAACACCACATCCAAAACCCCGCTGACATGCAGGATCATGGTGACAATGATCGGCACCAAAAGTGGCCCGGATGGCAGACGCGATATCTGCCCGACATAACAACAGACCACCGCCAGCCCAAGCGTGATGGCAAAACCCCACCCGTCAAAGGCCGGGAACCAGTCATGCGGCCCCATGGCAGCCAGCATTTCTGGATCGACCCAGAAATTGGCGACACTTGATGCCACACCGACCACGATCACCACGCGGACATATTGCATGAAGGCGACAAGCCTGGCATCGGCGCCAAAGGCATCGGCCATGATCACCATGGCGGACGCAGCCCCCGGTGTTGATCCCCAGATGCCTGCAGTGCCCGGCAGGACCTGTTTGATGCACAGGACCCAGCCCAGAAAACTGCTGGCAAGAAGGGTGACGCCGGTAATGCCAAGGATCATCGGCCAGTCGGTGGCAAAGGATGTCAGGATGCCAACGGTCATCGACCCGCCAATCATCACGCCGAGTACCGCCTGCGCGCCAAGATAAAGTGGCTTGGGGGCGGCAATCGTCGCACCATTCGTTCCCATCAGGATGCCAATGATCATCGGCCCGACCAGAAGGGACGCCGGAACCTGCCAGTGATGCAGGAGTACGGAAAACACCAGCGAAACCGAAATCAGCAACAACCACTGAACCGGTTTTGGAAGACGGCCAAGCCGTTCTTTGGGCGGATTTGTTGGTAACGGGTCTTGTTCTGAGGACACGATTGGGGCCTTTGTCGTGAATGTCAGGCATCTGATCGCGGGTGGCGCGACTGGATATTCGTTTGGCACGTTTGGGGCGCGCCATGGTGGGGGATGCCAGTATAGCCGCGTCGCGCGCTGGATGCGAGTATTTGCATGGTTCCAAGTAATTAAGGGCATATCGAACTTGGACTGGCCCGGCAGGTTCTGTATGACGGATGGAAACATCCGGCAGTCAAAAGGGACCCTGTTGTGAGCACCGATCCAATCACCTTCCAGTTTGATGGCGATGACAAGGCCGATCACACCATCGTTCTGGCCCATGGGGCCGGGGCGGCAATGGACAGCCCGTTCATGAATGAGATGGTGGGTGAATTGGCCAAGGCGGGCCTGCGCGTTGCACGGTTTGAATTTCCCTATATGGCCAAACGCAGGATCGATGGTAAAAAGCGCGGCCCGGACCGTGCACCGGTATTGATCGAGTATTATGGCGAGGTGGTTCGTCAACTTGGCGGGCCCGAAAAGTTGATCATCGGGGGCAAGTCCATGGGCGGGCGGATCGCCAGCATGGTTGCAGATGATCTGGGTGTTGCCGGGCTTGTCTGCCTTGGCTATCCGTTCCATCCGCCCGGCAAGCCTGAAAACCTGCGCACGGACCATCTCAAGTCCCTTAAAACGCCAAGCCTGATTTGCCATGGCACGCGTGATCCGTTTGGTAAACCTGACGAGATTGCGGGGTATGAGTTATCGGATCGCATCACGCTGCATTGGGTTGAAGACGGCGAGCATGACTTCAAGCCGCGTAAAAGCTCCGGGCGAACCCAAAGCCAGGACATTGCGGATGCGGCGGCGGCGATTTCACTGTTTGCAAAGACGCTTGCATAAAAAAACGGCCCGCATCGTGACGGGCCGTTGATTTAAGGTGCGTGGGGCTTTGGGGCGCGAGGGGGGATCAGGCCATGACGCCTTGGCCGGTTTCCTTGAACTGCTGGGCAAATTCGGGGGAAAGCTCGGCGGTTGGGCTTGCGATATCGATACGCACGCCATTGGGGTCAAGCAGGGCAAAGTGGCGCTGCCCCCATGGTTCATCACGCAGATCGACGGCGAATTCGAACCCGGCTTTGCTTAATTCATCGGCTGCGTCTCGGGCTTCTTCGACTTCGAGTGTCAGAACGGTACCCTCGCCGATGGTGGCGGACTGGAAGATGGGCGGTTGGGTTTCGTGGCCAGGTTTCATCAGGCCAAGCTGAACCGATGGTGCGGTCGACCAGACAAGCTGGCAGTACCAGTCACCGTCAAAGATGGGGGTAAAGCCAAGCTTCTTATAGAAGGCGCGGCTTTGGGTGAATTTTTCAGTGATGATAATCTGAAAGGCGTTGGTCACTTTCATCGTCATGCTCCTGACGTTGGGGGTAATTCCTGTCCCGATTTCTCTATGGTTGCACATCCCTCCTGACAGGAGCCTGTCAGGAGCGGTATGATAATTTTCGGGGCAAGATGACGAAGGAGTGATCATGAGACGGGCCGACCGACTATTTCGCCTTGTGCAAATCTTGCGCCGCCGGAAATTGTGCCGCGCATGTGACCTGGCTGAGGAACTTGAAGTTTCCGAACGCACCATTTACCGCGATATTCGCGACCTTGCCGCATCGGGTGTCCCGGTCGAGGGGGAGGCGGGTGTTGGATATATCCTGCGTGATGGCTATGACCTGCCGCCATTGATGTTTGATGCCGACGAGATCGAGGCACTTGTCGTTGCCGCGCGCATGGTTCAAAGCTGGACCGACCCGCAAATGGCGCGTGCGGCGGGTGATGCCCTGACCAAGATAGAGGCGGTCCTGCCCGAGAAAATCCGCGGCCTTGTTGGCGGTGTTCCGATTGCGGTGGCCGAAATCGCGCAGGAACCGATTGCCATTTCGATGCCCGACCTCAGACGGGCCATTCGCGAACGGTTTCTGATCGATATCGATTACACCGATGCCAAGGGTGCCAATACCCGCCGCCGGGTCTGGCCGCTGGGCATGTTGTTTTTTGGTAGCACGTGGCTTCTGGCCTGCTGGTGCGAGTTGCGCGAAGCCTTTCGCGTTTTTCGCGCCGACCGGATTGCCGCGATGGATATATCCACTTCACGCTTCAGACCGGTTCCGGGACGTTCGCTTCGTGATTATCTGATCTCTGAAGGTGTCGAGGGCGAGATACTCAATGGCATCGGTCGATAACGAATTTGTTCTGATGGTTGCCGAACTGCTCGGCCCGTTGGGCGTGATCCGATCACGGCGGATGTTTGGCGGCTTCGGGCTTTATTGCGACGGGATGTTCTTTGCGATCATTTATGATGATGTCCTGTATCTGAAGGGCGATGCAGAGACCAAGGATCGCTTTGATGCGATGGGGATGTCGCCGTTTGCCGTGCCGTCGGGGCGGCCGATGACGCTGTCTTACTTCGAAGTACCCGGTGATTGGCTTGATGACGAGGATCAGCTGCTTGAATTTGCCCATATGGCGCTTGGGGCGGCGCATCGGGCGCAAGCAGCGAAAAACAAGTCGAAGAAAGCCAAAAGAAAAAAGACCCCTGATGGCGAAACGCCATAGGTTTTACGCGTTCGGTCGATCTCTATGTGCCCTGCACAATCAGGGATGTTCCCGCGCACATTTTCTGTGTAGTATTTTTGAAGGATAAAGAACGCATTAGGTCTCTGACACGTGGCAGCCGGTAGTTTCTGGCAAGGTTTTGCCGATACGCTTAAAATTCGCACAGACAAGCCGGAACTGGTTCGCGCGCAGGTCAGTGCGCTGTCGCGTCAGATCCCCGTTCTTTACATGCTGCTTCTGGCCAATGCGGTCGCGCTTGCCTACACCCATTATGGCTCCGCCCCGGACTGGATGACGATCCATTCGGTGATTGTCCTTGGCGCGATTTGCATTTTTCGAGCCATTGCTTGGGACCGTGCAAAGGTTGATGTCGATAATGTCGAGGCCTGCATAAGGCATCTCAAGCGGATCCGGGTTCTGGCCGTGATGATCGCGGTGCTGTTTACCGCTTGGGCGATCACGATGTTTGGCTATGGCGATGCCTTTCAGCGCGGCCATGTTGCCTATTTCATCTCGATCACGGTTGTCGGCTGTATTTTCTGTCTGGTGAACTTCCCGCCTGCGGCCATGCTTGTGGTGGCGATTGTGCTGGGCACTTTCGTTGTCTTTTTCGGATCAAGCGGGAACGAGGTCTATGTTGCGATTGCGGTGAATATGGCGCTGGTTTCGGTGATGATCATTCAGATCATCCGAAGCTTCTATGCCAATTTCTCCGGCCTGATCGAAACCCAGAATGACCTTGAAGTTCAACACAAAGCAATGATCGAACTGTCGCGCCAGAACGAGGCGCTGGCACTTGTCGACCCGCTGACCGGACTATCCAACCGACGTGCTTTCTTTGCGGTTCTGGAAGACACGGTGAACGCCGCCAAGGAAAAAGAGACATTCGCCGTTGCGATGATCGATCTGGACGGGTTCAAGCCGGTTAATGACGTGCATGGTCATCCGTCAGGTGATGAATTGCTGGAGCAGGCCGGCAAGCGGCTTCGCAAGATCGTTGGTCCCGATACACTTCTGGCGCGCTTGGGCGGGGATGAGTTCGGCTTGTTGCTTAAGGGCTATGACGATGCGCTTAAGCTGATGGCGCTGGGCAAGAAGCTGTGTGATGACCTTAATCGTCCGTTCATGTTGAATGGTGTGACGGTACAGGTGTCCGCATCACTTGGTTTTGCGACCTATCCTGCGGTGGCACGCAGCCCGAATGGCTTGTTCGAGCGTGCGGACTTTGCGCTTTATCACGCCAAGAAAAACGCCCGCGGCGAGGCGGTTTTGTTTGCGGCACACCATGAAACCCTGATCCGTCATGATTCCCAGATTGAACAGGCGCTTCGCAAGGCGGATTTGTCATCTGAACTTAGTCTGCATTATCAACCGATTTTTGACATTCAATCAGGTGAGGTCAGCTCGCTTGAGGCCTTGGCACGGTGGGGCAGTGTCCTGATGGGGCAGGTATCGCCGGGGACGTTTTTCCCGGTTGCCGAAAAAACCGGGCAGGTCAGTTTCCTGACCCGGGTGTTGTTTGAAAAGCTGATGGTCGATATGCAGGATTGGCCGGAAAAGCTGCCGGTGTCGTTTAACTTATCAGCCCGCGATATCGTTTTGTCAGACACGGTGGAGTGGCTGATTGACGAGATCAAAACGCATAATATCGATCCCGGACGCCTGACCTTTGAGGTAACGGAAACCGCATTCCTGCGCGATTTTGAAGCTGCACGGACCAGCATCCGTTATTTGCGCGAACATGGTGCACGCATTGCCCTTGATGATTTCGGGATTGGTTATTCCAGCCTCAGATATGTGCACGAGCTTGAATTTGATGTGCTCAAGGTCGATCGCAGTTTCGTCGCCCCGCTTTCCCACAACGAGCGCAGCCGCCGTATCGTCAAGACTGTGATTGATATGTGCCAGAACCTTGGCATTGATTGCGTACTTGAAGGCATAGAAAACGAAAGCCAGCGCGACACCCTGATCACGTTGGGCGGCCGGTTGATGCAGGGCTATTTCTTTGCCATGCCGCAGCGTGAAGTGAAGCTTGATGCGCTGGGCGAGGGGACAAAGCCCTCCTGATCCCAAATAGCCACAAAATGAAATGCGCCAAGGTGCGACTCGGTTAATATTCCCGCAACCAGATGGCGTTACTCTGTTCAAAGCGGGAACGGTATCTGGATGATTTTGCACAGCCACCAGTCCCGAATTCAGGCGGGAACGGGGCCCATCACGATGTCGTCGCAGACAGAGATTTTGCAAAATTCCGCAATGGCCATCACCGGCGAGATTGATCTTGCCCCGGAAATCCGTACCCGTCTGCGCGATCTGATTGACAGTCTTCCCGATCAACCGGCCCGCCTTCGGGTGCTGGGCCATGTTCTGCTTGATCTTGGTCTTTCGGAACTCGCGCTTAATGCCTTTGGTCGCGCGCTTCTGATTGATGATCTTGATGGGGCGACCCATCTTGGCCTGACACGGGTCTATATCCAGTCCGGTCGCCGCGATCTTGGTCTTGAACATCTTGAAATTGCGATCAGCCTGCGTCCTGATGCCCGGGAACTGCGGGTTCTTGCCGCTGATCTTCTGGGATGCCGGGACAAGATGCGTGCCCTTGATCAGTTGGGCAGCGTCCTTGCCGCCGAGCCGGATCACGCAGGCGCGCGCAAGGGCCTTGCCAATCTGGTACGAACTGTCATCGCAAGCCGGATCCAGGCCGGCCCACAGCAAACTGCAACCGTTCATCCGGAAATGGTTTCAGATCATCGACAGGTGATCTGGGGTGATGTCGAGCCGTTTGGCGACCTTGTGCAATCCAGTGTCGGTCGGGGACGTTACGTTTCCTGATCGGGTTGACCCGAAAGGGCGGCCGGGATTTGTGCCGATTGCAATGAGACAATCGTAAAATCATCGCCAAGCTTTGCCGGTGCACGGTCCATGAACTGATCGGCGATCTGTGCTGCCAAATCAATATCCGCCCCACCTTCAAGCACCGTATCCTGTAACATCGAAAGAAGGCGTTCCTCGCTCAGGAACTGGCCGTCATCAAGCGTGGTTTCGATCAGCGCATCGCTGTAAAGCAGCAGGAAGCTGTCTTTGTTGAAAGGTACTTCACGGGTTTCGTAACGGGCATCGCGAATAACGCCAAGCGGTACACCAGATCCATCAAGATATCGGGCATCACCCGTGATGCTGTTGCCTAGAAGTGGGGCTGTGCAGGCTGCACTGGCATAGGAAAAGACATTCTTTTGTCGATCAACGATGCCATACAGCATGGTCGCATATTGCCCGACCGGCAAAAGTCCCTTCAGGTGGCGGTTAAGCACCTCAAGATATTCACCGGGCATTTGATCATGGAGCTGTTCCGACCAGATAAGGGAATGCAGGCGGAACGTGTTTAACGCCGCACCCAACCCGTGACCTGCGAAATCAACGATATAAACGCCCAGTCGATGCGCATCGATCGGCACCAGCCCCCACATATCACCACCCAGTTCGGAAGACATCTGGAAGGTCGCACTGATCCGCATGCCGTAATCGTGGCCAACACCGCGATAATGTTCTGCGGCCGGGTTGAGGTTTTCCTGCATGTTGCGCGCAAGTTCGAGTTCCGACTGTGTGCGTTCCTGATAGGCCTGAAGTTGCTGAACAAGAAGCCGGTTTTCAAGATGGATCTTGGTGCGCGCGATCAGTTCGGCCTTATTGAGCGGCTTAAGGATAAGGTCGGTCGCCCCGTCATCGAAAATACGTGTCCGGCCTTCGTTTTCTTCCAGTGCGGTCTGGGCAATGATTGGTGTTTTCGCATAGGTCGGATCAGCACGCAAAGCCTTGCAAACCGAATAGCCGTCCAGCTTCGGCATGATGATATCAAGAATGATCAGGTCGGGATTGTGTGCCTTGACTTGGGCAAGTGCATCTTCGCCATCCTTGGCAAAGACCAGATTGCTGAACCCGTCCGCACGCAAATAGGATGCAATGATCTCGCGCGACAACATGGTGTCGTCAGCAATCAGAATTTTTGCATTCTGCGGAATGCGAAGCCCCGCTTCCCGGGAGGCGGTCAGGCGATGTTCGATGTTCGCAATATAAGCGGCTTCTGGCGCAATAAGTACGCCTTGCTCGTCATCAAATGTCAGTTCAATGGTACGCCCGCCGCGCTGGAATGTGACCGACTGGCAGATGCTTCGGATCAGCGGCAGGCCACGGCCAAAGGTGCTGTCCTTGCGCGTGATGTCGAGCGTTGCCTTTTCGTCTGGTGGGGTAAAGCCGGTTCCCTGATCATTGATCGTAATCAGGACCTGGCCATTCTTTCTGCGGCGCGCGGTCAGGATAATTGCACGCGTTCCATGGGTGCTTGATGCAAGGCGGCGTTCGGTTTCGTCGCCAAGCTCCTTGAAACGGTCCATGGACAGATGCCCACCAGTATCAAGCTCAAGATTTCCGTGTACCAGCGAATTGGCGAAGGCTTCTTGCACGGCCATTTCGACGGACGGGGCGATTGCATCCCCGATCAGTCCGCGATGGCGCAGGCTTGTTACGAATTTGCGCGCGACTGGAAGGTGATAGGCACTGCGTGTCGAAAGACAGACCAGAAGATCAAGCTTTGGCAGTGATTTTCGACCCGTGAGCGGGGCAAGATCGCCAAGGCCCATTTCCGGAAAGCATTCGACAAAGGTGTCGCAGTTAAGCCGGGTCAGGGCGCCAAGCCAGTCGCGCCCGATCTGTTGGGGCATCATGCAGACGGAAAAACGCCGCTGGCTGGAAAAATCCTCGGGCGTTTGTCCCGGGGCGTATCTGAAAGATACCTCCTCGGGATTTTTCCAGATGGCGCCACTGGCAATAAGGTCGGCAATGTCTTCTTGCGCGACAGATTGTGCGACGGCAATCAGATGTCTTGGGCGTTGATCATTGCCGACAGGCATTGGTTAGTCTTCCAGCTTGAACAACGTATCAAACCGGGCGACTTCAAGCATGCGCTTGACCTGCCCTTGTGCACCGCGCAGAACGACCGTTGTGTTGGTCTTTTCACCTTCATCGCGTGCCAGAAGCAACATGCCAAGACCGGCGGAATCAATGAAATCGACGCCTGCAATGTTGAGAACAAGCGTGGATGAATCGTGACCGCGGACTTCCTCGATCAGTTTGCGAAAACTCGAATGATCCCCAAATGTGAAGCGACCGGTCACTTCGACGGTGGTTGTACCATCTGCGATTTCTGTCTTGTAGTTCAAGTCCGGACTCTCCTCAAAGCGTGTGATCCGGGACGAAATCCCGGCCAAGACTATGCTTTTCTTAACGTTAATCTGATTGTGTATGGTTTGGGTAGTGACTGCAATACATGTTAGTAGTTGTGGGAAGAGCAACACTGTCGGTATGCTGACCCACATTGGTATATCGGGATACGAACAAGAAAATGCCAGAGCAGGCACGCATTGTAATTGTTGAAGATACACTGTCGCTCGCGCGCGTGTATCAGGATTACCTGCGTGCGGATGGTCACCTTGTTGATCATGTGGTTAGCGGCACAAACGCCATCGAACGATTGCGCCATGACCCGCCCGATGTCCTTGTTCTTGATCTTATTTTACCTGACATGGACGGGCGCGAAGTTCTCAGGGCTGCTTCACAGATTGCACCGGACTGCAAAATCGTTGTCATCACCGCACATGGATCGATCAATGTCGCGGTCGAGGCAATGCGCGAAGGGGCTTGGGATTTCCTTCTGAAGCCCTTCACTGCAGATAAATTGCGCGACACCGTGGCAAAGGCCGTCAAAGGTGCGCCAGCACTTCAGAATGCGCCCGATGCCGTTCCGGAACTTGCCGATACCGACGAGATGTATTTTGACATCATCGGCGGGTCGGAAAATATGCGCGATATCTATCGCATCATTGAAAATGCGGCACCCAGCCGTGCGACCGTCTTTATCACCGGTGAATCCGGTACGGGTAAGGAACTCGCAGCCGAGGCGATCCACCGTCGCTCGGAACGATCCAAGGAACCCTTCATTCCGTTGAACTGCGGCGCCATTCCCAAAGACCTGATGGAAAGCGAGATTTTCGGTCACGTCAAAGGGGCGTTTACCGGTGCGGTTTCCGACCGTGAGGGTGCGGCGCACCGCGCAGCAGGCGGCACGCTGTTCCTTGATGAAATTTGTGAAATGGACCTTGATCTGCAGACCAAGCTTCTGCGGTTTATTCAGACCGGGTCCTTCCAGAAAGTCGGTGGCAGTTCGATTGAAAAGGTTGATGTGCGCTTTGTCTGTGCGACCAACCGTGATCCGCTTGAAGAAGTCCGCTCAGGCCGGTTCCGCGAAGACCTTTATTATCGCCTGCACGTTATTCCGCTGCATATGCCGCCGCTTCGTGATCGCGACAATGACATCCTACAGATCGCCAATTTCTATCTTCAGCGCTTCACGCGCGAAGAAGGCCGCGACTTTGAACGCTTTAGCCCCGAAGTCTCCGCCCTGTTTGCCCGCTACTCTTGGCCGGGCAATATTCGCCAGTTGCAAAACATCATCCGTAACATCGTTGTCCTGAATAACGGCACCGAGGTGACGCTTTCGATGGTGCCGCGTCCGGTCAATAGCGGTTCAGAAGGCGATCAGTTCGGATCGGGCACGATCGAGGCCCCGCCACCCCATCCGGTTGTTTCAAACGAGGCGGGCGGTCCCGGTCGCCTGTGGGAAGGCGACCCCGAAGCACTGGCGTTCCTTGCCGGGGCGCGCCAGATGCGCAAGGTGGTCGAAAACCATCACTCCGAACGCAACAGCCATCTTCTTGGCGCCAGTGTGGGCTCGGACGACAGTTCCCAACTGTCACCATCGGCCTTGCCGCGTTCTGGCGGACTTGGATTTGGCGAGATCAAACCACTCTGGCAGGTCGAGAAGCAGGCGATTGAGGAGGCGATTGAACGCTGCGGCGGTTCTATCCCGCGTGCCGCCGATGCGCTTGGGGTCAGCCCATCGACCATTTATCGCAAAAAACAATCCTGGGAAGAGAGCGGTAATTAGGTCGTCTTATCGACCTGCCTGTTTCCAGTCGATCATTGCCTTTTCAAGACGATCCCAATCGCGTTCATAGCCGGGCAGGCCAAAGCGGACCTTGTTCGCATCATGATCAAACAGCCGCACCAAAATGCCCTGCTTGCCTAAGTGATCGGCAACTGCGGCACATTCAGATCCTTCGTAGTAACGAAACAGGCTGGTGCCGCCAGTCAGAAAGAGTTGGCTGCTTTCCGAGATTAATCGATCAAGGCGTTCTGCATCTGAACTGAGGCGCGCACGGGCGTCTTCTTGCCAGTCTTGATCCAGTAGGGCCTTGATGCCGACCACAAGGGTGGGGCCGGGGATCGCCCACGGACCAATGCGGTTTTCAAGGTCTGCGGCAAGATCAACTGCCATCACCGCACAGCCCAGTCGTGCGCCGGCCAAGCCAAAGAACTTGCCGAAGGAGCGCAGAATGATGGTGCTTGGCATCTGATCAATCTCGGAACATACCGACTGGTCGGGTTGGCAATCCATAAAGGCCTCATCCACCACGAGCCAGCAGTTTCGGGCGTGGGCCAGCTTGCCAAGTACGACAATGTCAGATGGGGCAAACAATGCGCCATCCGGGTTGTTGGGATTGACCAGAATGACAACGGTCCCAGATGTTGCTGCCCACAAAATGCTTGATGCGTGCGCGATCCGGTCTGCGGGGTCCGTTTGATGGATGTCGCAGGCATACCCCGCACGGCGCCAGCAGCGTTCATGCTCGCCATATGTCGGGCCCATCACATGTACAGGTACTGCCTGCCCACCTGATCGGCCTTTGAGCCAGAATGGGATCGTCTGGATCAGGGCCTGCGTGCCGGGGGCTGCCACCAGATGCGCGGTCGTTGGCAGGCCGTAATATTGCTTCGCTGCGGCTTTTAAATCCTCAAGCTCTGAGGTCAGGGGCAGGCGTTGCCAATAGGTGCTGTCGATCTTTGGGACCGGATAGGCGATCGGGTTGATGCCGGTCGATAAGTCCAGCCAGTCCTGCGCAGGAATGCCGTATCGGTTTGCCGCCCGATCAACCGCACCACCGTGATTGATTGGTGATTGTTCCTGTGACGGGATAAGGCTTTTTGTCATGGCTTAAGCAAACCTGATTTGAATGCGTTTGTAATTGGGCACTGCGCGGATTGATCGATTTTCCGCGCTTGCCATTGCCGGATGTGCTGCGTATCGTCCGGCCATCCTCAATACCGGACATTTTCCCATGATCACACCCCAAAATGCCACCGACATAGAGGTCTGGCAGAAGCTTAATCCGCAGCTTTCGATTTCGAACGATGTTATGCCGCGTGCTGATATTGCCGAAATTGGTGCGCATCGCGGTGGTTTTGACGGTGGCGCGCTTTCGGACCGGTTCTGGGATGAGGGGTATTTTCTGATCCGTGATGTCTTGCCGATCAACGAGCTGGCGAAGCTGCGCACCGGGATCGAGACACTTGTAGCCAATGGTCTGTCGCCGTCGCTGATATATCTTTATGACGAAGCGTGGGATGTGTTTCGCCGTTTGCGCCCGCTTCTGACGCATTTTCTTGGTGATCGGATCGCGCTTTTGCCGCATTTCTGGGCATGGCATGTCGACCCGCGCGCCGATGGCAGCGGCTGGCCGCCACATCGTGATTATCAGGGTGAAAGTGCGATTGGCGATGATATGCTGATCAGCCTTTCGCTTTGGGTGCCGCTCAGCGATGCGACACCGGACAATGGCTGCATGCATGTTTTGCCGCGCAATTTTGAAAAGCGATACCCGGTACCCGTGACAGAGCCGGGCGAGGTCCATTTGCAGGATATCCGCGCCCTTCCGGCCAAACCCGGTGCCGTGATGGGATGGCGTCAGGATCTTTATCATTGGGGTGGACACGCAAGCCCGCATGCCGAAGAACCACGGATCAGCCTGTCGCTTGAATTTCAGAATGCCGCCTTTGATCCGCTTGCTGATGAATCGTTGCGGCTTGATCATCCACCGGCATTTTTGAAGCGCCTGGCCTTGATCGCCATTCAGTTTGACAAATATCGTCATATGCAATCGATGGATGCAGATACGCTGGAATGGGCCCGCGCGGTTGTGGACGCATGTGCAGCCAAGGGCCATATGAAACAGGTGCCGTCCTGACACCGTCATTGGTCGTGGTTGAGAAAGATGATGGCTGATGGGATACTGGCATCAACAGCACGAAACAAGGTGTGCAGATGGAATTGATTGAGACCGCCCGGTTTGACGAACTGTGCCAAGCTCTTGGTGCAGAACAGGTATTGATGTTGGTGAATTTGCTTCCGGCTTCTTACGAGGAAGAACGCGTGCGCCTGATGGAGGCTGCTGGCAGTAAGGATGCTGGGGCCATTCATCGATCTGCCCATGCGATCAAGGGCATGGCCAGAAACATGGCCGCAGGCCAACTTGCCGAGGCAGCACTCGCCCTTGAAAGCTTTGACGGTGATTTTGGTGATCCGCTTTTGGCGCAGATCGCAATGCTTGATCTGCTGGTCAGCGATACGGTTGCTGCCATGCAGGCATCCCTTGCCGCCAGATAACTACCATCCCGTCATGGTCAGTGCGAAAATACTAAAAGGGCGGACCTGTCAGGTCTGCCCTTTTGCGTCAGATTTTTTGATTGCAGCTCAAATCGTTAGGCTTGAAGTCGGCAAAAAATGGCTTTGGGGAATAGAAAACGCGTCAAATCCCACTACATGAAATATGGAAGTGCTCCAATTTATCAGCACACAACACTGAACCAAATACAGTGCCGAGACTGCTTATGACCGTCCAAAAAAGGAGGCAAGAGTGGCGAGCTATAAGAAACTCTCTGGAAATTCCGATCAGGAAACTTCTGCACGTCGTCTGAACGGGGCGCTGACCTATGATAAGTGGCGTCGTGATGACCTTTATCATCTGGCCGCGCAGAAGGGGATCAAGGACCGGGCAAAGATGTCCAACGAGGAATTGGTGGATGCCCTGAAACGCGCGCACTAGGGCAGTGCGTGACAGGCCTGTTATTTTATCTTGATGTTGTGAAGTACCGGTTTCATTCCTGCTGCTGAATTCGTATACAGTGGTATATTGAAACTCGCCAATCGTGGTGATCTGATCTAATGAGCGGGGAACCGCATCGGGTGCTACGCGACTAACGTCGCGCTTGAAATGCCCCGGCTTTGGCGGTTTTGTAGAATGGTTGTAAATCAAGATCCGCCCGATTGGCTGATCTGACTGTTTGCTGCGGTGAGCAGTCACAAGAACAAAAAACAGGAAACTGGTTTGAAGCCCCACGCCGTGCTTTTTCTTTTCGCCCTGCTGCTGGTGCTGGTCAATCCGGCATATCAAGCAAACGCCCATACGATAGAGCTGAATCCTAGCGGTTCACCCGTGCGTGTCGCCTTTATCAATCCCGGTTATGGTGACCGAGGGTTCTGGAAAGACGTGCGCGATACCATGCAGGCCGCAGCCGATCAGTTTGGCTATGATCTGCTGGTTTTTGATAGCAACCGCGACAGCAAAATGATGATCGAAAGTGCGCAGAATGTCTTCGCCCTTGAACCTGCGCCCGATTACATCATTGCTGTTAACGAGCATCAGCAAGGCACGCGCATCGTTCTGGAAGCCGAAGAGCGCGGTATTCCCGTGATCATGTTGCTCAATGATCTGACCGACGAGCAGAAAGAAAATTACGGGTATCCCGGCAAGGATATCAAGAACTGGATCCTGTCGCTAACCCCTGATAATGAGCGGGCCGGATATGACATCGCCAAGTCCCTGATTGATGGTGCACGCCTTGAAGTCGACAATCAGCAGCCGGGACCACTTTGCCTTCTGTCGATCGCGGGTGACCGCAATACGCCGGCGTCCTTGCAGCGTTTGGACGGTCTTGATCACGCCCTAAGCCGTTTTTCATTGCTTCGTGAACAACGTCGCCTTGTCGCGAACTGGTCCTATGATGAAGCTTATCGGCAGACAGAAAACTGGTTGGATCGCGATGGGTGTGTCGATGCCATCTGGGCAGCAAATGATGATATAGCACTGGGGGCCATTGCGGCCCTTGAAAAGGCCGGGCGTGAGCCTGGGAAGGATGTGTTTGTAGGCGGCTTGAACTGGTCACCTGATGGCTTGCGCAAGGTCGCGGATGGCAAGATGACCATGACCCACGGCGGGCACTTCTTTGCTGGTGCCTGGGTAATGGTATTGCTCCATGATTACATCCAAGGTGTTGAATTCCTGTCCAAACATCCCGAAATCACATTCAGGATGGAAGCGATTACACGCGAGAACATCTCTTATTTCGTTGATATTCTGGGCAGCAGGAATTGGAATAGTCTGGACTTTCATCAGTTCAGTATTGCCAATTCGCCATCAGGAACGGAATATAACTTTGGGTTGCGCGGCGGCGTCGCGCAGTCCGAGTAAAGCAAGGTGTTCTGGGGAGCTGGAACATAAACCGGGGTAACAGTGTTTGGCAGGAAAGCCATCAGAAAAGCATGACAACGTGCTTGCCAGCCTGAAGCTGGGCAGTACCATTGCAGCTCGGCAGTTGAAATATACGCTTTTGCTTGCCGTGGGGCTGGGGCTTTTGATTGTCGTAGTCCGGGGGTATCAGGATTACCACTGGCTTGATGGCGTGTATCGTCAGGGCAATCAGCGCATCATCTCATCAAGTGTACCTGTCGCAACGCAAGTTTTGGTCGAGCATGACGAAGATCTCGCCGAAGTTATGGCGCGCGGGATGCTTAATAATCGCTCCATCGCGCGGGTAAGCCTCAACACCGCCGAAGACGGCATATTCTATGAATTAGAACGGCCGGCCGATGAAATACCGAATTCGCTCTGGTCGGAAAAGATGTTCGGTGGTCACCAGACCATTGCAGTGCCCGTACGTGATCCCGACCGCAAACCAGTCGTGACCATTGGTGAAATGATCGTCGACTTAAATCCTCAGGTCTATGTCGATGCATATATTTCGCGCTTGTCCTGGACATTTCTTGCGACGATGTGTCTGGCGATTTTGACGGCTATTTGCTTTGCAGCGACAAGTTACTTCATTTTTTCGCGACCGATCGTCGAGTTGGGAAACTATATGGTTAAGGCCGACCCCACAGATGACAAGCGTCCGCTCGATATGCCGCCTCACCATCGGTATGACGACGAAGTACAATTGCTTGGTTCGGTGACAATCGGACTATTCGGCATGATCCGCAGGCAAGTGGGCGAACTGCGTAAAGCCCGTGACGAGTTGCAGCACGCGAACATCACCTTGGAAGAACGCGTAGAACAACGCACCCGCGAACTTAACGAGGCAATGAGCAAGCTCGAAGTGCTTGCGTCCACCGATCCATTGACCGAATTGCCGAACAGGCGTGCCTATCTTGCGCGTCTGGATGAAGCCATTTCGATCTGGCGTCGACGTGATACGCCTGTATCCGTCATCCTGCTTGATATCGACCGGTTCAAGGCCTTGAACGATACCTATGGACATCAGGCGGGGGATGCTGTGCTGGTCGCGCTGGCCAAGATGCTGACAAAGGCTTTGCGCGCAATCGACCTTCCGGCGCGCATGGGCGGAGAAGAGTTTGCTGTTCTTCTTCCTGGTGAGGAACTCGAAGGTGCCATGATCTTAGCCGAACGTCTGCGTAAGGAACTTGAGAAGAGCAGCGTCGATTTTGGCGGCAGCAAACTGAATTTCACGTCGAGCTTCGGTGTGTCCGGTTTGCCGTCCTCTGGTGGGATGGCCGCATTGGAGCCGGAAGTCGCCAAACAGTTTGATGCCTTACGCAAAGCGGAGCGTGCCGATATCTCGGGCATTCTCTATTCGCTTGCCGATCAGGCGCTTTACAAGGCCAAGGAAGAAGGCCGCAATCGATGCCGATTGGCCGATTTCAAGTCACTTTCCGAATTCAAGGAAGTCTTTCCCTTCGACGTCTGACCTATATCCTTTGCGGACAAAGGATCGCGGGGGAGGGGTCAGTTTCGCCCGTCGTCATTGCCCTGTCGGGAAATCCGGATGTCGCGGTGGATTGAGACGCTCATCAACAGGCCGAAGCTGACCAGAATGGTCATCATCACCGTCCCGCCATAGGATACCAGCGGCAGCGGCACGCCGACCACCGGGATCAGGCCCATCACCATCGCAATGTTGATAAAGACATAAAGGAAGAAGGTCGAGGTCACACCAATCGCGACCAGGCGCCCGAACTGGTTCTGGCAGCGCAGCGCAATGACATAGCCATAGGTGATCACCAGCGCATAAAGTCCCAGCAATGCCATGCCGCCCACCAGACCAAATTCTTCGCCCAGCATGGTAAAGATAAAGTCGGTCTGCTTTTCGGGCAGGAAGTTCAAATGGCTTTGTGAGCCCAGCATGAAGCCCTTGCCAAACAATCCGCCAGACCCCAGCGCGATCTTGGACTGGGTGATGTGATAGCCAGCCCCCAGCGGATCATTTTCCGGGTTGAGGAAGGTCAGCACGCGGTTCTTTTGATATTCGCGCAGGAATTGCCAGCCAATCGGGATCGCGGCAAGTGCACTGCCCAGAACAAGCGCAAACTTCCAAATGCGCACGCCAGCCAGCCAGAAAATAACGCCACCACCGGCAATCAGAAGCAGGGTGGTGCCAAGGTCAGGCTGGCGCAACACAAGTGCGGACGGGGCGAGAACCATCAGAATGGGCGGGATCAAAAGCGGGATACGTCCGACATCCTCTGGCGTCAGGCCATGGAAATAGCGGGCAAGGGCCAGCACCAGCGAGATTTTCATCAATTCAGACGGCTGTAACTGGAAGAAACCGAGGTTAATCCAGCGCTGTGCGCCCATGCCGATATCGCCCTTGATCTCCACCCCGATCAGCAGCACCAGTGCTACGAAGTATGAGAAATAGGCAAGCCTCAGCCATATGCGTATGTCGGTGACCGCAATAACGATCATAAGTGCCGCACCCACGGCAAAACGCATCATCTGGCGTTCCGCCCATGGTTGCAGTGAACCGTTGGCCGCGGAATAGAGCATGGCAAAGCCGATCCCCGACAGGGCGGCAATCAACAGCACCAGCGTCCAGTTCAGCAACAGCAACCGGCGGCCAATCGGCACGTAATCGGGATCTTCACCAATACGAAATTTACCTGATGCCATGGCTTAGCCCTCGTCCTGATTGGTTTGGGCCGGGTTGCGGCGCAGGTTCGCACTGTTTGGAAGGTCAGCAGCCGAGATGCCCTGACGTGCGGATTGAAGCTCCTGGGCCTTTTGCAAAAGGTCGCGGACAATCGGTCCGGCAACGCTTGAGCCCCCACCACCGTGTTCCACCACCACAGCGCAGGCATAGCGCGGATTATCTACCGGCGCAAAGGCGACAAACAAGGCGTGGTCGCGGTACTTCCACGGCAATTCATCGTTATCAAGCACACCGGTCGTCTGACGTTCACGCATGGTGATACGGCGGACCTGACTGGTGCCACTTTTGCCGGCCATTTCCATGCCCTTGATGTCAATGCGTGCACGATGACCCGTACCACGCAATTCGTTGGTCACCCCGTTCATGGCGTCGCGCACGCGCGCAAGGTTGGCGCGACTGACCTGAAGTTCGGGGAATTCTTCGGCTTCGCGGCTGGTGACACCTTCGGGCGTGACATTGTCGCGCGTCAGGTGCGGGCGTACAGCCTTGCCCGATGCCAGGCGCGCGGTCATGGTGCAAAGCTGCAACGGGGTTGCCAGCACGTATCCCTGTCCGATAGAGGCAATCAGCGTTTCACCACCCTGCCAGCGTTTGCCAAGCTGGACTTCCTTCCAGTCCTTGGTCGGGATCAGGCCGCTACGCTCATTGGGCAGGTCAATGCCGGTATCTTCACCAAGACCCAGTTTGTGCGCCATGGCGGCAATCCGGTCGATGCCGATTTTTTGCGAGATTTCGTAATAATAGACGTCGCAGGAATGCTTGATGGAATCATGCATGTTCATCCAGCCATGACCGCCACGTTTCCAGCAGTGGAAGCGTGCATTGCCAAGATCAAGATGACCGTTGCAGAAGAAACGCTGGTTGGGGGTAATGATCCCTGCTTCCAACCCGGCAAGGGCGACACACATCTTGAAGGTCGATCCCGGCGCATAGGTACCGTTGACCGCCTTGTTCGATAGCGGCGCATAGGGGTTGTTGACCAGACTGTTCCAAAGCCTGTGCGAAATGCCGTTGGTAAAGGCATTCGGGTCATAGGTCGGGTGCGACGAAAGGGCGAGTACCTCACCATTATGGATGTCCATAACAACGGCAGAGGCACTTTCCTGATCCGACAGTCGCTGGTTGGCAAAGCGCTGCAATTCAAGATCAAGGGTCATGACAACCGTGTTGCCGCTGTCACCTTCTTCGCGTTCAAGTTCGCGAATAACACGACCTAGCGCGTTGACTTCCACCTGACTGGTGCCTGCCGTGCCACGCAGGGCAAGGTCATATACCTTTTCAACGCCGCTTTTGCCAATGGTAAAGCCCGGCAGCTCCAGAAGCGGGTCGCCCGTCAGTTCCTTTTCCGACACCGCTGCTACATAACCCAGCGTATGGGCAAGGTGCGGGCCTTCGGGATAGTCGCGCGACCGGCCGGCATCAATGATCAGGCCGGGAAGGTCCGGCGCATTCACCCCAACGCGGGCAACTTCATCCCATGTCAGGTTGTCGCGTACCGTGACCGGAACGAACGAACGTCTGCGTTCAACATCACGTTCGACCCGTTCAATGGTGTCGGGGCCAAGTTCGATGATTTGATCAAGGATTTCCAATGTGCGGCGAACATCTGGTGTTTGTTCGCGCACGATCATGATGTGATAGTTCTGCCGGTTTACCGCAAGCGGCGCGCCAAACCTGTCGGTGACCAGTCCGCGCGGCGGCGGTAACAGGCGGTGGGAAATACGGTTTTCATCGGCCAGTGTCTGATAGCGGTCGCTTTCAAGCACCTGCAGGTAATACATGCGTGCCGCAAGACCCGTCAGCAAAACACCCTTGCCCGCGCCAAGCATCAGGGCGCGTCGGGTAAATAGTCTGAACCGGTCTGAGTCACGATGCCACATGGGCGATGGATACCTGTATTTCGTCGCTGGCCCGAAGGCAGGGTGTTCAAATTCGAGCCCGTTTTATCCCGATTGCTAGGGGATTAAAACCGCCTTGTCCCAGCATAGCCAATAGCCGTTGCCAAAACATCAATATCGCGCAGTTTTCCGCCAGCGCAAGTGGCCTTACACATAACGTAGCAGGCTGTTCTGCGCACGAGCCAGAACCCAGGCGACTGTCGGGAACAACACAGCGGTCAGAACATAGCTGATCAGGGTTGCCTTGATGGGCAAAAGTGCGCCAATCAGGGCGGAGCTCAAAAGCCATTGAACAAGAAGGGCCGGGATCGCAACAAGGGCAAAGCCCCACCACATCACGCTGAACGGCTTGTTATGGAAAAAACGCCCCTGGCTTGCCGACCCGGTCTGGACCAGCAACAGAACAAGCGAACTGACACCAAGCGGCAAACCCATCAAAAGGTCCTGCAAAAGCCCAAGCAGAAAGGCGGTAACCCCGGTCAGAAGGTCCGGACGGTTCACCGACCAGTAAAACACGGCCATCAGGGCCAGTGCGGGTGATGCCGTTGATAAAAGCGGCACGCTAATCGGCAGAAGGTTTATCAGCAGAAGGACAAAAACACTGAAGGCAGGAAAAAGGCCACGCGCAATAATGTCCAGTCGTTGCCAGACGCCGGGTTTCACTGGGCTTCCCCTGCCGGATCCGGTGTGGCGGGAACAATGCCGACACCGTCAGGAATGTCTGGTGACACGTCGACGGTGTTTTCATTATTCGCCGATTGGCTTTGCTGGATGCGCTCGTTGCTGAGAATACCGTGCAGGTCGTAATCGGCAACGCGCAGATATTCAAGCTGATGGCGGCGGAACATCGGCGCAACCCGAACCGCATTTTCCGAAACCGATGACACGACCCCGATCGGAATACCCGGCGGGAAGGCACCGCCATGACCGGATGTCAGAATGCGATCGCCCGGGGCGACAGCGGCGTCCGCCGTCAGGAAGGTCAGGAGCGGACGGTTGGTGTTATCACCCGACAGGAATGCACGGTCGCGTGAGTTTTCAACCACGACCGGTACGCGCGAGTTGATGTCAGTGATCAGCAGAACACGCGACGCCTGATAGCCAGCCTCGGCAACGCGGCCAACCAGCCCTTCATCGGAAATCACAGCCTGACCCTTGGAAACACCATCACGTGATCCCGCCGAAATCATCACACTGTGGGCATAGGCGCCGCCCATATCTGCAATCACGCGCGACGTCACCAAATGCAGTGCAGGCGGGGAGGTGTACCCAGCTAGATCGCGCAGGCGGGCGTTTTCATGCGACAGATTGCGCGCAGCTTGCTGCCAGGCCAGCAGATGCTGGTTTTCACGGCGCAGGCGCTCGTTCTCTTCGTAAAGATGGGCGAGGTTGTAAATCTTGTCGGTCAGCTCATTGATGCTGGCCGCAGGGCGGGAAACGATATTCATGACCGGGGATACGAGATCGGCCGACGCCGCACGAATGCGTTCGATCAGAACGGTATCGGCCTTGCCCAGAAGCATCAGGCCAAAGGCCGAAAAAATCAGCAGTATGAAAGCGAAGCGGTGAAGGGCCGTGCGTAACGGCGAAAAGATACGCTGCTGCGGACCACCATGCTGTGCCAATGTATTCCCCGCGAATTCCCAAAAGGTTGTTCTTCATCCCGTGTGGGATATTCAACCATAACGAAATCACCGAGTCGCGTCCAGTAAGGATACGACCCGGTGATAAAAATTCAAGCCGACCTTGTTTAGTATGCTGTGTGCAGAACGTTACGCAGCATTTTCTTCTCTTCGAGTGCGCGACCGGTACCCAGTGCAACACAGGAAAGAGGATCGTCTGCGATCGAAACCGGAAGGCCGGTCGCATGACGCAGGACATAATCAAGGTTACCAAGCATCGCGCCGCCGCCGGTCAGGACAATGCCCTTGTCAACGATGTCAGCAGCCAGTTCCGGCGGGGTCTGTTCAAGGGCGACTTTCACCGCCTCGATGATAGCCGATACCGGTTCTGCAAGGCTTTCTGCGATCTGGCGTTCAGAAATCAGAAGTTCTTTCGGAACACCATTCATCAGGTCACGGCCACGAATTTCAACCGTTGCGCCATCACCGTCATCCGGGGCGCAGGCCGAGCCGATTTCTTTCTTGATGCGTTCCGCGGTGCTTTCACCAACCAGAAGGTTATGGGTGCGACGGATATACGCGATGATCGCTTCGTCCATCTTGTCACCACCAACGCGAACCGAACGTGCATAGACGATACCGCCCAGCGACAGGACGGCAACCTCGGTAGTGCCGCCGCCGATATCAACAACCATGGAGCCGGTCGGCTCGGTCACCGGAAGGCCGGCACCGATTGCAGCAGCCATCGGTTCGTCGATCAGCCAGACCTTGCGAGCACCAGCACTTTCAGCACTTTCCTGAATGGCGCGGCGTTCAACAGCGGTCGAACCGGACGGTACGCAGATGATCACTTCCGGGCTCGCGAAGTTGCGGCGGTTGTGAACCTTGCGGATGAAGTGCTTGATCATTTCTTCGGCGATGTGGAATTCCGCAATAACGCCGTCACGCAGCGGGCGGATCGCCTGAATGTACCCCGGGGTACGACCGAGCATTTGTTTGGCTTCTTCACCAACGGCAAGGACCTGTTTCTTGCCTTTTTCGTCGGTAATGGCCACCACGGAAGGTTCGTTCAGGACGATGCCACGTCCCTTGACGTAAACCAGTGTGTTTGCGGTGCCCAAATCCACCGCCATGTCGGAGGATAAAACCCCAAGAAGCTTGGAAAACATTCCTGCCCTATGCCCCGGTTAATAGTAAAATCTTGAATTCGAATGTACCGGCTTTGATAGCGCAAGGAATAAGCCGATGCACGAATAATCTGCTCAGGGGATTGAGGAATAATTAAGGCGCGCAATTTTCCTGAAATAAGGCATCAAAAACATGATCAGGATTATGGTCTTGGCAGATAAATTCAAATTGCAGCGTCTTCTCACCCTGATAACGCTTCCGATAGAAAATCGATGATCAGGTCAACTGTCGAGGCGTTTGTCTCAACACTCAGTTGGGTGCGAGTCGTTTGGTTTTCCAAAGGTTGCGCGCTTTCGATGGTCTTGAACTCGACTGGTGTACGGCCAGGACGCAGGTCCCGGTCAAGCCGCCAGTGACACCATGCTGGCGGGTTGAAAGGATCCTTTTCGATGCCAACCAGCATGCTGGGTGCAAAATTGTCCATCTCCGACATGCATTGTGGGCGCAAGCCAACAAGTGCTTTGAAACGATGTTTGTAATGTTTGGCGTGACCATCGCGGTAAATCGCAAGCTGGGCGGCACCTGCACCGTACCCATATCCGAAGACAGCAATGTTTTGCCCATCGACGGATGTTTGTTCGGTCAGGAAATGAAGTGCGCTTATGGCGTCGAACGCCCAATAGGATAAGCCGTGCTTCGGTGCTTGAAGTTTGCCGCCGCCACAATAGTCCTGCGCCGGATGTGCTTTTGGCGGTGAAATCAGCAAGATGGCGTAACCGGCTTCGTGCAGGATTGTAATCCACTGCGCAGGAAAGTGGTTGTCGCAGTCAGGCAAGGCAACGATGGCCGGGTAGGGCGCCTTGAATACTCCGGCGTCTGCGTTTGGTTCAAAATAGAGAGCGGGAATGCCGGTCTGAAGACTTTCATCGACGTTAGGGGGTGACTTTCCCTCGGCGATCAATCTTTGCCTTAATCCGCTAACCGGGTAGGGCAGGGATGGGATTGTGAAAGATTGGCCGGTCGGCTCTGACTGCGCAGATGCCGGTGCAAGCAAAACTATTGCGGTTGCCGCGACGGTTATATACGCGGCAATAAGGGGTATCAGAAAATGTCGAAGGGCACGTAGAGGTTTGCGTGGCTGGGCCATGAGCAACTCCTTTCGCGGGTGCTCAACCCTATCGCATTGCCCGTCAAACAGCCATTCGAACAAAAAAGGGCGGCAAATCTGCCACCCTTTTCTTCGTCTGGTGTTTGCTAAGAAGTTGCTCAAGAAGCCATGGCATCCGGTGCAGTTTTCTTGCTTTTCTCAATCAGCTTGTTCACCGCCGTCACATAAGCAAGGCAGGATGCAACAACCGTGTCAGTATCAGATGCATTGCCAACAACCGTGCGATCTTCGCCGTCGAGCTTGACCGTGACGGTGCCCTGGGCGTCGGTGCCCTCGGTCACGGCATGCACCTGATAGAGCTTCAGGCGCCAGTCATGCGGATAGATTTCCTTGATCGCGTTAAAGGTCGCATCAATCGGGCCGTCACCGGTGGTTTTGGCCGAGCGGGTTTCACCATCCACGGTCAATTCCAGTTCCGCCGTCTGCGGGCCTTTGGAGCCACAAGTTACGGTCAGGCCGACAAACTTGATATGTTCGTTGTCGCGCATGCCGTCATCGACCAGTGCGACGATATCGTCGTCATAGACTTCTTTTTTCTTGTCAGCCAGGTCCTTGAAGCGTGCAAACGCGTCTTCGATCGCGTTGTCACCCAATTCGGCAAAGCCCAATTCCTTGAGCTTTTCCTTGAACGCGTGACGACCAGAATGCTTGCCCATCACCAGGCTCGATTTGTTCAGGCCAATCGATTCCGGCTTCATGATTTCATAGGTTTCGGAATTCTTCAGGAAACCATCCTGGTGAATGCCGCTTTCATGGGCGAATGCATTGGCGCCAACAATTGCCTTGTTCGGCTGGACGACAAAGCCAGAAACAGCCGAAACCAGACGCGAGGCGTTCATGATCTTGGTGCTGTCGATGCCATTGGTGAACGGGAAGGCATCGTTACGGGTGTTGATCGCCATAACGATTTCTTCGAGTGCGGCGTTACCGGCACGCTCACCCAAACCGTTGATCGTGCATTCGATCTGACGTGCACCGGCGTTAACTGCCGAGATCGAGTTGGCAACGGCCATCCCCAGATCGTTGTGGCAGTGAACCGACAGGATTGCCTTGTCGATGTTCGGCACACGGTTAAACAGCATGGTCATCAGATCGGCATATTCGGTCGGGGTCGTGTAGCCAACCGTGTCCGGGATGTTGATCGTGGTGGCACCGGCATCAATTGCGGCTTCGACACAGCGGCACAGGAAGTCGTGCTCGGTACGTGAGCCGTCTTCTGCCGACCATTCGACATCATCGGTGAAGTTGCGCGCCAGGGTCACGCTTTCGATCACCTTTTCCAGAACGCGTTCCGGCTCCATCTGCAATTTGTATTTCATATGCAGCGGGCTTGTGGAAATGAAGGTGTGAATGCGCTTGTTTTCGGCGGGTTCCAGTGCCTCGGCGGCACGTTCGATGTCACCTTTGGCCGCGCGCGCCAGCGAGCAGATGGTCGGGCCTTTAATCTGTTTTGCGATTTCATTGACGGACTGGAAGTCGCCGTTCGATGCAATGGCAAAGCCCGCTTCGATGACATCAACCTTCAGTTCCGCCAGTGCCTGCGCCACGCGCAGCTTTTCATCGAGCGTCATCGAAGCACCCGGGGACTGTTCCCCATCACGCAAGGTGGTGTCGAAAATGATGACGCGATTGTCGTTTGCACTAGCCATTGTCTTGTTTCCTGATCATTCGGGTCTGTGCCCGGTATGTAAGTTCTGTCTGGAAGGAGTGCGGGCCGTCTGGCGCGACTTTTTCCCCTGAGCTGCGGTTAATGGATCGACATGTTTTGCGTGTGATCCAGACCGGCATGGTTCGCTCAGGGGCGAGTAAGTCGTAGCGCGCCTAGCTCTGCTAGACCAAGGAGACCGGAAAGTAGGTTGAGGGCAGACAGCACGAAAGCGCGCGAAGCGGAGGCTTCGGCACGGTCGGCATATGCATCAATGTTGCAAATGTCTGCGGTCATCGGTCTTCATCAATTGGCTTAGGATGCCAGTCTTTGCTGGCGACGCCCCCAATTTCGTCGGCGGGCCTCTTTAGGTCAAGTAATTTTTGTACCTTTTGGTCGGTTTTTTGAGTGGAATTTAGCGACTCTGTGTTTCGCGCGTTGGTCTGCTTCGTCATTTCCCCGGCCTACGGTCTTGGTTTTAAGGCGTGGCAGGCAAGATAACAGGAATGTCATTACGGCCATTCCAAAAAGATGCTGGTCGGAATTTGACTAATCAGGTAGTGATTTCCGCCCTGACGATGTCATGCCCCCAACGATGACGGTCAGGGTCGGGCGCCATCCAAGCCACAGGAACCATTATGCTGAGTTTGTCGTTGATCGGGGCCTTTATCCCCACGGCCTTTTTTGTCTCTATTACGCCGGGCATGTGCATGACACTTGCGCTGACCCTTGGCATGACAATCGGCCTTAAACGCACACTCTGGATGATGGTAGGTGAGTTGATCGGTGTCGGCATCGTCGTCGTTGCCTCGGCACTTGGTGTGGCTGCGGTGATGCTGCAGTACCCGGCTGTCTTCGCCGTCTTCAAATATATCGGCGGGGCGTACCTTGCGTGGCTTGGCATTCAGCTGTGGCGTTCGCGTGGCCGCATGGCGATCACGGCCGAGGTCGAAAGTGCCAAGACAGCCACAGCCGGTGGATTGGCGGCCCAGGGCTTTATTACGGCGATTGCCAACCCGAAGGGCTGGGCCTTCATGATTTCACTGCTGCCACCATTCATCAGTCTGCAGCATGCCATTGCGCCGCAGCTATCCGTGCTGGTTGCCATCATTCTGGTGACTGAGCTGATTTGCATGACGCTCTATGCGACTGGTGGCCGATCCCTGCGCAAATTCCTTGAGAAAAGTGGTAATGTGCGCATCCTAAACCGGGTTGCGGGTACGCTGATGATCGGGGTTGGTATCTGGCTGGCAAGCAGCTAATACCGTCCTTCCGAACTTCCTTCCGACATCGCTTTCAGTCCTATGTCTAATGTGATTTCGGCAATTGGTGTTTGTTTTGTCGTTTCATTATAACAATATGTAATCAAACAACTGTTTGAGGGCTTTCGACCATGCGTGAAATACGCTGCATCGTTTTTGAAGACGGCGAACTGATCAAGGCTATTTTGGCCCATGGTCGACGGACCGGTAAGACACTGCCGGCAGGCCAAATCAGCAGCTTTCAGATCGACCGTAAGCCGGAAGTCATCGCACGCATGACAGTCACATCCGATGATGGTCAGCAGGCCATCGTGCCGACCGCGGGGGCTGAACTGGCGGCCGCGATGATTGCCTATTGCATTGATCGCAAGGTTCCGGTTCCGGCGAATGCGTCCAAATCAATTGCGTTGCTTGATGATCACGTGGCGCTCAAGATCACCATGACCGGTGAACAGGCCCGCTAAGATCCGTTGGGTGCGGTCATAGATCGCAAATGTAAAAAGGCGCGCTGATCAGCGCGCCTTTTGTCTTTTCCGAGAACGGCCGGGCAGGGGTTACCACTGCATCATCTTGCCTTTGAGCTTGCCCATGCGTTCGTCTTCGTTTTTGAAGCTGTGCTGCTCGGAAACGCCATCCTGCACTTTGGTCATCAGCAACCACTCCTTGACCTTCATGAAGCGTGGGGCAAGGAACTGATAGGTCTGCTTGACCAGATTGACGGCCTTGGGGCCGCGTTCCAGTTCCAGTTCTTCCCACTGTTCAATCAGCGGCTGCCAGGCGCGCAAGCGTTTATAAAGGTCATCACGCTGGCTTCTGATATACTGGCGCTGGGATGTGAAGTTACGCAGAACCGACATGATCTCGCCAGTGTTTGCATCCAGTTCATCAAACGTGTTTTCGAACTTCTTCTTGGCGTCATCCAGCAGGCGAATGGCTTGCGTAACGGTTTCAAGAACGCCTTTTTCATGGGCATAGATGCGCCGCAGTTCCTGCATCTTGCGATCCACCATCAGGATCTTGCGGTATTTCACGCGCAGCGTCTCGATATAGGACAGCTCATCAGCAACCTGATGCACGAGATTGACGACTTCTTCACGGTTTTCCTTACCAAAACCAAGCTTCTCGGCAACTTCGTCAAAGGCCTGGTTGATCTTTTTCTTGGTGTTCGGATCTTCGGCGATTTGCATCAGTTCGTCCGGGTCGGTAATGAGCTCCTCGCTCCCCGACATCCAGGTCACCAATTGCATGGTAATACGGTTATAGGCGATCGCCTTGTGGTCTTCATCAACGGCCCAGGATGCTTCGCCGGTCAAAACTTCGCGCGGCAAGTCGTCGCCCGGGCGCAGCACGTTGACGAAGTTCAGCGCCTTGTCGATCAGGCCGATCAGATCGCCATCCTTGGATTCCGGGTCAATATCGAATTCACGGCAAATCGCTTTGAGCGGCAAAGACACGACCGATCCTTCTGCCATTTTCAGGACAAAAAGAGCTTCGTCTGAGATATCAGACTTCTGAAAGTGGCATTCCTCGAACGTTTTGAAAATCTTGTGTTCTAGCTCGATTTTACGTTCGCTGTTCGGTGTCTTCATCTGCTTCTCCGCCCTGCAAAGCCACTGCACCACATAACTATGTTGTACATGACAGGCCCGATTGTTAGGTCATCGGTTCTGTTCTTTTCGGCCTATTCGGACACGTGTGTTAGCTCGGTGTCTTGGGTGGTTTTTGGTCTTGTTTTTATCGTCGATCTCTCTGTTTTCAGAGATATATTCAGTCATGCCCTGTTTTATTGAGTTCCGCGGGTGCCATCTTTACTCTGCGATGCAGGTGTTTCGCCCATTCTGCTTTGCGATGTAAAGGGCTTTGTCTGCGCGGTCCACAAACTCCAGTATATTCTCTCCAAGTTGGTAGGCCGTCAAGCCAATAGAAACGGTTAACTTGCCGAAATCCTTGCCGGTTTTCTTGTTGACAATATGTTGGTTGGAAACGTTTTGTCGCAGCTTGTTTGCCAGTTTCTCCGCGTTCTCGGCTGACGTGTCGGGCAGAATGATCGCGAACTCCTCGCCACCATATCTGGCAACGGTATCAGCACCCTTGGTCGAACTGACCAATACACGGGCGACAGCCTTTAGAACCCCGTCGCCTGCGCGATGACCGAAATTGTCGTTGAAATCCTTGAAGTGATCAATGTCGATCATCAAAAGCGACAATGGCGCACCGGATTCCATTGTTGTCGTCACCGCATCACGCAATGACGTGTCAAAGTTCTTGCGGTTGGCAATCCCGGTCAGTGTATCGGTCAAGGCATCACGACGTACAAGCTCAAGCTCTGTACGGACCCGCAGGACTTCCTTGTGATATTCCTCGAGACTGCCATTAAACGAGCTATAGGTATCGCGCGCCTTGGTCGATTTTTCCGAAAGGTCTCGGCTGACCGAACGTGCTTCCTGCAAGGTGATGTCTTCAGCAAGCAGTTGCTGGGATGCCACATCAATCTCGCCACAAAAAGTGTCGGTATCGCGCATCACCGATGTAACGGCCTGTTCGACCCGCTCGACCGCGGACTGAAGCCCCTCAACACCTTGTTTAAGGTGCTGCTGCATCGCATGGGTGCCAAGGTATTTGTGGTAAATCCGAAAGACTGTTTCTTCGTCGAGATCCTGCGTATTGCGGATCAGGACTTTGATCAGCTGGCTGAGTTCCGGAACTTCATCCGTAAGATAGCTGTAAAATACATGATAAACCTGTGGCGTCGGCTGCAGGTTAAGCTCGTTAATGAGCGCCATAACGTTATGAGCAATGTCGCGCGGGTTCGCGATCTTGGTTGTCGCTGTCACTGCCTGTTATCCGATCCGAATTCCATACCCATTCAGTTGACGGTGTCCCATTTACGACCCGCACCGTTGTTAACCGATGCTTTAGGTTGCTCGTGCACGCTTAGGTGCAAATTATACGTTTTTCATATGCTTTATACTATCATCGTCTAAAGCATAGGGCTTTGTCACGCAAATCTACCTCGTACAAAATGACAAAATCAGTCATTTTGAATATGTGGGGTCATAAGTGTCTGAGAACAAGAAGTTATTGAGGGGCTTCTGAAAACTCCGAAAGGGCGCCGATCGAAAGTTTGCAAAGGGCAACAGGGGGGGCAACGAAATGGTGGTTTCGTATCTGATAGACAGGACGTTACGATTGCTGCTGCCTGTTGCACTGTTGTTTGTCGTGATCGCAACCAATGCGCGGGCTGATGACAGCCAAAATACATTGGTGTCACCCTATGACCGGGTTTCGGTCGGGAATGTTGCCGTTGTCACGCCCAAATGGCTTTCCACACTTGATTCCAACCAGCGCAGTTTCTACGACGCCCTGATATCAGCTCCCAACATGATCTGGAATGATGGCGTGCCGTTTGATCGGCTGATGGGGCTATATGACAGTGGCGAATTCGATTGTATCGTCGGCGAATCGCTAAGGCCGATCCCCGGTGCCATTCATTCCAACTATGACATCCGGTTTGAAATGGTGATCTATGGCCGTCGCGGCGAAAACCTGTTTAACCGCAATATCGTTTCTGTGGTTATCTGGCAACCTTGCCAAAGTTCCCGCTGCCGTTTGAGCAGCCGGTCGAATGGGTCGGGTTGCGCACAATCAATCAGGGGGCGGATCTGGTGAAAATCGGACGCATTGATGTGTTCATTGCCCATGGCGGGTTGTTCGACAATGATCTGGAACTGCAAACCGCACCGTTTCCACCGGTTCATGTGGTTGATTTGACCCTGCAGTGCCATGACACACAGCTCAATCGCGAATTCGTCACGGCCTTTGATCAGCGTATTCACCACCTGCGCAACGATGACAGCCGGCCTGGTCAGCTGACCCCGAAGGTTTATGTCCACTAGGCATTCTGTGACGTTTATTGAGTGCGGCTATTCACAGCACGGCAAGCAACACCGTGTATGGCCGATAACCGCGTTTATGCAAACTATCTGGTATTCCCGCCAAGTAATCCCATATGCCTATTAATGGCAGATCGGTGTGGGGCAGTTTTGGTCACTTCGGTCGCCCAAATAACCAAAATCAGGGCGTTCAAGTGTTCAGGAAAATCAGTCAAATACCAAGGCGGGTTGTTTTGCTTGCCGTCTGTCTTCTCGGGGCCGGGTTTGGTCCGTCCCAGGCATTGGCAAGTGATTCTGTCCGCGTGGCGAGCAATATCGTCTTTGACGCAAAATGGACTCAGTACGCCCAACCGGATCAAAGAAAGTTCATCACCCGACTTGCTGCGCAGACACGTCCGGTTGCGTTTGAGGTGTTTCCCTACAATCGCTTTGGCGAGGCGATGGATGGTGAATTGACCGACTGCATTCTGGCTTCGCATCCACAAAAGTTTGGCGATTCCATTGCGTCAAAAAGCAAGGTGCGGTTTGAGCTCAAGGTCTTCCAACGGGCCGGAACCGATATTCGGGCTTTACCCCAGGTCGATATTGGAATTCTTGCCAACTTGCCCCGGCCCGACCTGTTGTTGCGCGGACAGGTCGTCTGGCATGACCTCAGCAGCCTTGAGCAGGCGGTGGATCTTCTGACCGGGATCATCGGTGATAGCACCAATATCCGCATGTTTGGCCGAAACGACGTGGTTGAGGCCGATCTGCCGCCGGTGATTGTCGTCGATCTGTCGTTGATTTGTCGTGATACAGAACCCTTGCGGGAATTCATTTCCGGGTTTGATTTATCTATGGGTGTGTCGGGTTCCGGGCATTTGCAGCGCGGTGATGGACATCATATGGTTCATTATGCGTGGTAGTGAAAAAAGAACTTAATGCATGAATCCATTGCACTAAGCCAAAAATTCGGTAATGATTGAAACGATGCAGTGCATCTTTCATGTGTGTGGTTGCTTTCTGGTTGATGGTGGCTTTGCACATTTGCGGTGTTTTGCAGGGACTGTTTTCAAGCATTTCTGACTTTGGAAATGCGCATACTAAACTAAGGACGACTACGGATATGGCTACCGGAACGGTTAAGTGGTTCAATGCGACCAAGGGTTATGGCTTCATCACCCCGGACGAGGGCGGTAAAGATGCATTCGTGCACATCACCGCTGTTCAGCGTGCTGGTCTGCAGGGACTTGATGAAGGGCAGAAAATTCAGTTTGAGCTGATTGAAGGTCGCAATGGCCGCATGTCGGCAGAAGAACTCGCCATTCTCTAAATTTCTATCTGGCTTGCAGCTTTCTTTGCTGACAACCGTTAACGCGCCGGATTTCCGGCGCGTTATGCGTTTCAGGGGCCGTCTTGTTGGTGTAGCCTCATTGCGTGACCTTACTTAAAACCAACAAAATCCCCGGGTATTCATGATCCTTGATCTTCCTGCCGCACCCGTTAATTGCGATGCAAACAGCCAGTCGGAATGGCGCCATGCCGTCAGACGCGCGCTTCTTGGTTGGCGCGCCGGCCTTGATGCCGCAACCCATCATCATCTATCGGGCAAGATCCGCGATCACTTCACGCGCTTTCTGGCTGATCACCCCAAGGCGACGGTCGGTTTTTACTGGCCAATCCAGAACGAGATTGATGTTCGTCCGGTGATCGAAGCACATATCGCATCCGGGGGCGGTGCAGCGTTGCCAGTCGTGCCGGGCAAGGATCAACCGATGGTCTTTCATGCATGGACACCCGATACCGAAATGGTGCCAGGCTTTGCTCGTATCCCGGAACCCACGGGAACGGAGTTGGTCGCGGTTGATATTCTGCTCGCCCCCCTGGTCGGGTTTGACGGGCAGGGCTATCGACTGGGGTATGGCGGCGGGTTCTTTGACCGGACATTGGCTGCGTGTGAGCCGAAGCCGCTTGTGATCGGCATTGGGTTTGAGGCCACCCGACTTAAAGATATCCTGCCGCACCAATATGATGTGCCAGTCGATGTCCTGATCACCGATCAGGGGATGACAAAGATCGCTTAATCCTCATTCCGGCGATTGGATGTGCGATCCCGTTCATAGTGATGTTTCAGCGGAAGTTCCGGCAGCCATGCTTCACGCCGGATTGTCCAAAGCTCATAGGTCGGGATGAACTGATCGGGGGCATCAAACGCACCCAGATGAACCTCGGTCTCATCGTCGCTGCAGGAAAACACCGATGATCCGCAGTCCGGGCAAAAATGCCGCCCCTGATAATCGCGTGTTTCCCCTGCAACCGTGACAGCGCTGTTTTGAAAAACCGCAGAGGCATGAAACAGCGCGCCGTGATGCTTGCGGCAATCAAGGCAATGGCACAGCCCAACCCGATAGGGTTCGCCCTTTGTTTCGAAGCGGATCTTGCCGCACAAGCAGCCACCGGTCGCGGTTTTCATCTCAATCCCCAATCAACTTAGATAATCAGGCACTCTAAAACGAAGCGGGACAGGCGGCAATTATGCTGCTGTCTGACATGCGATGTGGCGATTTGTGAGGGAGAGGGGGATGGCAAAGTGGCTGGGGAACCTGGATTCGAACCAGGACTGACGGAGTCAGAGTCCGTAGGTCTACCGTTAACCTATTCCCCAGCAGGACTTTGCGTACGCCGGTGTTCGGCGCTGCGGAGCAGTTACCTAATGGATCAGAATGTACTTGTCAAGCTGTTGCGGGAGGCTTCAAATCACCACCAGTACCAGCAGCTTTGTTAATTTGATTTAAGTTTCGATATCAGATCGAGCACATCACCGGAAGATCCCGGGTGACTGAAATCCAGAGGGCCAACTCCGATTAGCCATCCGACTGTGTCGCAATAGTTCTGCAAGCATTCAAAGAAGGAAACGACATCTTCTGACGTGTGACGGCCTAAGCTCTCTCCGGCCAAAACACTATCCGTATCCAAATGAGATACCAGGCGGTTGCGAGCAGTTTGAACAAGAGATCTGTATCTCATGATTTCGTCGGAATACTCTTTTAGCTCCTGATTGAATAAACGATTTTTCTCAAGCTCAAGGTTTATAAAATCCAAGGTGAGGTTACTTCTTTTTCCCGTCTTTGCCGGGTCGGTTATTTTGCAAACTTGGAGAAAAATGTACTCAATCAGAATGTTGTTGAGGTCACGGAAAAACAAAGGAGCACTGTTGTGTAACAGCTGAGCAGTTTCTTGGCCGCTTTCAAATAATTGTTGAAAGGTATAATGGCATTGCTTGAGCCATATGCACTCAGGCCGGAAAGCTTCGAATTCTCTCTGCAATTCGTTCATCCCTAAAAATGCCTCTTGCAGAAAGCTCTGCCCGAGCCAGTTTTGAGGTATCTTTCAAAAGCAAAAGCCTTATCGGCATCTTCAAAGCCAAAGACGTTTACAATTTTCCAAGGCCCATAGTTCGCGGTGTGTCTGGAGCCTGAACTGTTGGGTTCATCGTTATGGCGTTTCAGGCGCGCTTCCACATCGTGGGTGCAACCTATATAGTACTTTTCTGGGAATTTAAGGCTCTGAAGAATATAGACATATTGCATGTCTTTCATGGACCGCCTCCGCATAGCTTCGGCGTGTCAGCCTTCGCCATTCATGAATGTGGGGCGACTACTTGGCTAGCCAAGCCGTAGCCTACTTTAGTAGGCGAAGGCTGGCTGGGGAACCTGGATTCGAACCAGGACTGACGGAGTCAGAGTCCGTAGGTCTACCGTTAACCTATTCCCCAACAAAACTTGGTCCACCGGGCGCGATTTGCGTCGCGGTGTGGGCCGCTATGTATAAAACCCGCCCGGTTTTGGCAACCCCTTTTTTGTTTCCATCTGTTCAACCATGCGATTACCGCATACGGGATTTGCCTTGCGGGGGATTGTCGTTACACTCATATAGTTGATTCGCAAGATCGTCACATAAATGTCTTGATGATCAGCGACAAGGAATATGAGCGCGTAACATAAGGCAGGTTTTCGAAAGGTGAAGCACGTTTCCCCCCATAGCAACTCGCACAGGGCCAGCAGCCCGGCAGGCGGCGCTGCAATGGGCGGGCATGCCGTGCTTGATGGTCCCGACAAACCGGCTATGCCGAAACCGGGCACTGCCGTGCACGCCCCTGACAGTGGCGGACAGTCTTCGCGCATTGTCGATTGCATCACAGCACCGATTTATGCCGCGATTGATCTTGGCAGTTCGAACTGCCGACTTCTGGTCGCCCGTCCCTGCAATGATGGTTTCAAGGTGATTGATGCCTTTTCACGCGTCGTGCGCCTTGGCGAAGGTGTTCGCGAAAAGGGCTATCTGTGTGAAGCAGCGATGGATCGCGCGATTGATGCGCTGCGTGTCTGTGCCAAGAAACTGCGCCGCCATCCCGGCGCAAAGCTGCGCGCGGTTGCGACAGAGGCCTGCCGCAGTGCCGATAACCGCGAAGAATTCGTGCGTCGCGTGTTTGATGAAACCGTTATCTCACTTGATATCATCAACCCGGATGAAGAAAGCCGCCTTGCCCTTCAGGCCTGTTCGGCACTTCTCGATGAACGTCCCTACGCGGTGGTGTTTGATATTGGCGGCGGCAGTACCGAGATTTGCTGGATCAAGGTCGATAAAACTGGCAAGACCCAGTGCATTGAAACGCTTTCGATGCCATGTGGTGTTCTGTGCCTGACCGAACGCTATGCCACGGTTGAGGAACGCCGCGAACGGTTTGAGGCCATGCGCACCGAAATCCGTGAGCGCCTTGAAGAATTCGCCAAGCGTAATTGCTGCTCGGACATGCTTGATGATGACAAGGTCCAGATGGTTGGTACATCGGGAACCGTCACTACATTCTGCGGCATCGCCCTTGGCCTTGAACGCTATGAACGTCACAAGGTTGATGGGTCTGACCTGCGCTTTGATGATGCGGAACGCGTCACCGAATTGTTGCTGCGCATGGGGTCGGATAAGCGCAAGGGGCATCCCTGCATCGGTAATCAGCGGGCCGAGCTGATGGACGCGGGTGCTGCGATCTTTGCCGCGATTCGCGATATCTGGCCGCTCGCGACGCTTAAGGTTGCCGACCGTGGTTTGCGTGAAGGCATTCTTGTCGATTTGATGCGTGCAGACGGCCACGCTATTGACCCGTGCGACGCGCGCCGTCATACAGTGTCCCATATTCCGGCTTCCTCCTGATCGGTTGACGTTTGTGTCCCGACAGGTTTGACCAAAACAGAATTCAGTTCAGGATAGATCATGAGCGACAATCGCAGCGGAAAAGGCGGGCAGCGCCGCCGCAAGGGTTCGGCCATTGCAGCCATTGATACCGGCGCACGCCGTGGCCTGCGCACGCGGGTGAAAAGTGCCAAGGGGCGCAAGCTTTCCTCCACGCGCTGGCTCGATCGGCAGCTCAATGATCCCTATGTGCAGGAAGCCAAACGCTTGGGTTATCGTTCCCGCGCGGCCTTCAAGCTGATTGAAATCAACAACCAGTTTGATCTGCTTAAACCCGGCATGCGCATTGTTGACCTTGGTGCGGCACCGGGCGGCTGGACGCAGGTGGCTGTGGATATGGTCGGCTCCAAACATGGCAAGGGCCAGGTTGTCGGCCTTGATATCCTTGAATGGGAAGGCATTTCGGGTGCTACCTGTTTGCAGGCCGACTTCCTTGATCCCAAGGCGCCTGACATGATCAAGCACGAATTGCAGGGACCGGTCGATGCCGTGATCTCTGACATGTCGCCGGAAACCACCGGCCATCGTCAGACTGACCATATCCGCATTATCGATCTGGTCGAACATGCGCTGCTGTTTGCCGAGGAAGTTTTGGCACCGGGCGGCATTTTCATTGCCAAGGTGTTCAAGGGCGGAACCGAGAACGAGTTGCTTGATCGCGTGAAGAAGAATTTCCGCGTGACCAAACACGCCAAACCGCCAGCGTCACGCCCGGAAAGCCCCGAGGCCTATCTGATTGCCACCGGCTTCCGTGGGCAGAATAATGCCGAAGACGACATCAAGAATGCCGAGGTTAGCGAAGACGACAGCTGGTCGCCTGTCGAATAGGCATTAGAAATTTTATCCCAGTCCATACAAAGGGCTAGGCTGGAATAGTTATAAATCTTCAGGCATTGTTGCGTTACATCAAACCCGGATCGGGCTTCAGGCTTTAAAGATCAGGGGGCAAGGTTGGGGCCTTGCAGAATGGGTGGAACGGGCCATTTGGGGTGGCCATTGCTTGTGGGATTTATCTGATGAAACAGGACAACTTAAGCCTGACAGGTGTGGAGCGTCATTTTGACGAGCACGAGATCATTGTCTCCAAGACGGATCTCAAGGGCAGGATTACATATGCCAATGACACGTTCCTGCGTGTCGCCGGATTTCGGGAACGCGATATCCTCGGCCAACCTCACAGCATCATCCGCCATCCCGACATGCCCAGATGTGTTTTCGCCCTGCTGTGGCAAACCATCGAGGCCGGGCGCGAGATTTTTGCCTATGTGATCAACCGCAGTGCCAATGGCGACCATTACTGGGTTCTGGCCAACGTCACGCCGACTTTCGGCCCGGATGGCAAGATCATCGGATATCATTCCAACCGCCGTGTGCCGCGCCGTGATGCGGTCGAAAAGGTCATCCCGCTTTATAAGGCACTTTGCGAGGAAGAAGCCAAAGAAGCCAATCGCAAGGAAGGCATGGCGCGCGGGATCAAGATGGTCACAGACCTGCTTAATGATGCCGGCATGGATTACGACCAGTTTGTCTTTAGCCTTTAGGCGCTGGTTTGGCGCGCGTCCAAAGGTCTGCATTTCCGGAAATGAAAAAGGGGCTCGCCTGACGGCAGCCCCATCGACCAGTTTCTAACGGAATGCGCAAAATAAAGCATCAATAAAATCACAGGGCTGTTATGGGCGCTCAAAACTTGGCATTTGGGGCATAACGTGTATAAATTCCGCGCCAACTCAGATTAACGAGGTGGCCAGATGACCCGCATTGCCGAAGCCCTGACGTTTGACGACGTATTGATCAAACCCGCAGCATCAGAAGTGCTGCCTGCTCAGGTGCAGACCAACACCCGCATTACCAAGAATATTGAACTCAGAATCCCGCTGCTTTCCTCGGCAATGGATACCGTTACCGAAAGCGCGATGGCGATTGTCATGGCACAGCATGGCGGCATGGGGGTCATTCACAAGAACCTCGATATCGCACAGCAGGCCGAAGAAGTTCGCCGAGTTAAAAAGTTCGAATCGGGTATGGTCGTTAACCCGATCACCATTCATCCCGATCAGACGCTGGCCGATGCGCTCGACCTGATGGATGCCAACCACATTTCCGGTATTCCGGTTGTTGAACGCGGGTCGAACAAGCTGGTCGGTATTCTGACCAACCGTGACGTCCGTTTTGCTTCCAACCGTGCACAGCCGGTTTCCGAACTGATGACCCACGAAGGTCTGGTCACGGTGACCGAGAATGTGAATACCGACGAAGCCAAAAAGCTTCTCCACCAACACCGCATTGAAAAGCTGCTTGTCGTTGACGAAGCTTATCGTTGCACCGGCCTGATCACGGTCAAGGACATCGAAAAAGCCAAGCTGCACCCCAATGCCTGTAAGGACGAAAGTGGTCGTCTGCGCGTTGCGGCGGCAACGGGTGTTGGTGAAGCCGGTTTCGAACGTGCTGCCGCCCTTGTCGAAGCCGGCGTGGATGTTCTCGTCATTGATACCGCACACGGCCACTCGGCTGGCGTGATCAAGGCGGTCGAGCAGATCAAGGCACAGGTTGGCGATACCCAGATCATCGCCGGTAACGTAGCAACCGCCGAAGCCGTCAAGGCATTGGCAGAAGCCGGTGCCGATGCGGTTAAGGTTGGTATCGGCCCGGGCTCGATCTGTACGACCCGTATTGTTGCCGGTGTTGGTGTGCCGCAGCTGACCGCTGTTCTTGAATGTGGTGAAATGGCCCACAAGCTTGGTGTGCCGATCATTGCCGATGGCGGGATCAAGTTTTCTGGCGATATCGCCAAGGCGATGGCAGCGGGCGCAAGCACCTGCATGGTCGGATCGCTTCTGGCTGGTACGGACGAAGCCCCCGGTGAAGTCATCCTGTATCAGGGCCGTTCCTATAAGTCCTATCGTGGTATGGGTTCGGTCGGTGCGATGGCACGTGGCTCGGCAGACCGTTATTTCCAGCAGGACGTTCAGGATAACCTGAAACTGGTCCCCGAAGGCATCGAAGGCCGCGTTCCTTACAAAGGCCCGGCTGGTCAGATCATTCACCAGCTGGTTGGCGGTCTTAAGGCATCGATGGGCTATACCGGTTCGGCAACCCTTGCGGACTTCCGCGAACGTGCAGAGTTCGTACGTATCACCAATGCGGGCCTGCGCGAGAGCCACGCCCATGACGTGACCATCACCCGTGAAGCACCGAACTACCGTCCGGGCGGCTGATTGGGTTTTGCGCCTGCTGATTGGCGGACCTGCCTTGCGTTTGACGCTGTTGGCGAATGGTCCCTGCCATGATATGAGGCGCATTCAAATTTCGATGACGGCAGGTCTTCCTGCCGTCATTAGGACCAATGCTCCCCAATCTGGTTGTAATGGTCGCTCAGGTTTGCCCCAGATACGCGAAGCTAAACTGCAGGAAGATCAGTATCTTTCAAAGTTTTGCGACAAAGTAGATGGCGCAAACCTGAGCGATCCAGAGGACAGCTGTTATAGATAAGAACTCCCGCGTCAAACTCCTCGTCCGGGATGCCGACCCGAACTTCGGAATTTTCCTTGTATTTCTTATCTATAACAGCTGCCATTGCAACCAGATTAGGGAGTATTGGTCCTACATTTTTATCGTAAGGTGTTGGCGCGCTTCCCATATGCGAAGCAGTTCTTCACCCGCAAACAGGTTGGATTTTTCGCTTTGAAACCCGGTGCCCGCATAGCAGCCGTTATCGAACTTTACGATGGCTGGACCCATAACCGAGATGACGCTGACCGCGTTGTGTCAGGCTATTTCGGATCACGCCGGTATATCGGCGGCGGGGATCGTCGTGAAATCAGCGAACGGTTCTATAACCTGATCCGTCATCAAGCCCGTCTGGGCTGGTGGCTGGCGGAATGCGACTATCAGTTCCAGGACGGTCGTGCGCGCATGATTGCCGATCTGGTTCTGCATGACGGCATGGACCGCGACGCCATCGAAGGCCTGTTTAACGGTGATCAGTTCTGCCCCGATGAACTGCGCCCGAATGAAAAGCATCTCGCCAACAAGCTTGCTGGCAACAGCCTTGATCATGATGCCCAGCCCGGTGCGGTCAAGACCGAACTGCCGAAATGGCTCTATGCGGAGCTGCTTAAGCTCCATCATGAAAATCTACCGGCCGAAATGGCGGCCTATAACCAGCCGGCTAAACTGGATCTGCGCGTCAACCGCCTGCGTGGCACGGTTGAAGACGCCATCAAGTCGCTGAAGGCCGATGGCATCAAGGATATCGAACGCACGCCGTATGCACCCAATGGTCTGCGCCTGCCGCTTGGCCTCAATATGCTGGTAACGGCGGCATACAAAGACGGCCTGATCGAAATTCAGGACGAGGCATCGCAGATTTGCGTCAACCTCGTCGGTGCGAAGCCCGGCATGACGGTTTTGGATATGTGTGCGGGCGGTGGCGGCAAGACGCTTGGCATGGCGGCAGACATGCGCGGCAAGGGCCGTATTCTTGCCTGTGATACCCATGGCGGTCGTCTGGACAATGCGCGTAAACGTGCACGTCGTGCCGGTGCAGGCGATTGCATTCAGCAGCGCATCATTGCTGATGAACGCGACAGCTGGTTGCGCAACAAGTCGGGTTTCTTTGACCGGGTACTGCTTGATGTGCCGTGCTCTGGTCTTGGGACGCTGCGTCGTAACCCGGCACTGCGCTGGCGTATTGGTCAGCGTGATCTGCGTGGCTTGATGGCGGAGCAAAGCAAGATTCTTAAGGCCGGTGCGGCCAAGGTGACCAAGGGCGGGCGTCTGATTTATGCCACCTGTTCGATCATGCCGGAAGAAAACGAACGTCTGATCGAAACCTTCATGCGTGATCGCAAGGATTTCAAACCTGTGCCGATCAATGAAATCTGGCCGGATGCGCCGAAATCGGTGCCGGTGCCGGGTGGTAAGGACAAGCCTTGGCTGCGTCTGTCGCCGAATGTCCATGGCACGGATGGCTTCTTTGTCGCGGTTTTCGAACGCACCGCAAAAGGCAAGGTAAAGTAATGGCACTGGCGCGCATGGCATATGGAACCCAAGCCAAGCCTGACGCAGCCCTTGTTCTGCCTGCATACAAAAAGGCCCTGCGAGCATCACTCGCAGGGCCGATTTTGTTTAACCCTGAACGCGTGAGCGCGTTACTCGGTGGTCTGTACCGGTTCATCAAAGATGGTGCCAGTACCTGTCGCGTTGCCATCGCCCTTGGACGCGTCGCCGTTCTCAAGGTTTTTCATGCCCGGAACGATTTCCTCGACACTATCGGGGATCAGGCTTTTGGCATTTTCGTTCGGCGCGGTTTCTTCGCTGCCGATGACTGGCAGGGTAGTGCCGCCGTCTTTCTGGGTCATGGCGATGGCGGTTGCCGTGCCCGCAATCAGGATAAGACCCGCAACGGCCATGGCGATTTTGCTTCCGGTAGAACTGCTCATGATAATGTGTCCCTTGCTTTGATCAATCGTGTGGTGCTCGTGCTTGGACGTGGTGTTTCCCGCGTTCCGTTAGGGTGGATACTGCGCGGCCATTGCGCAGAAAAAAGGGACCAATTGTGGGATTTTCGGGGAGGCTTGCGCGCAAAACCGCCGCAATTGCATACCCCGTCCGATAAGACCGGGAAAAGTTTTTTGAATGCATCGTTGGGGGACCGCCTGCGCCGGGTTGCCCATCACGATGGTTTGGCGTATGTACGGCGCAACCCAATCTTCGACGGAGATACGGCCCGATGACTGATCGCGTGCTGATTATTGATTTTGGATCCCAGGTCACCCAGCTGATTGCACGTCGCGTGCGCGAAAGCGGTGTCTATAGCGAGATCCATCCTTTTAACAACATCTCGGACGCGTTCCTGGATGAATATGCCCCCAAGGCGGTCATCCTTTCTGGTGGTCCGGCATCGGTCCATTGGGACAAGGCGCCTTCTGCGCCGGCAAAGGTGTTTGAGCTGGGCATCCCGGTTCTGGGCATCTGCTATGGTCAGCAGACCATGGTCAATCAGTTGGGCGGTAAGGTTGCGACCTCTGACCATCGTGAATTTGGTCGTGCCTTTGTCGATGTGATCGAGGATTGCGATCTTTTCAAAGGGGTCTGGGCAGAAGGCGCACGCGAACAGGTCTGGATGAGCCACGGCGACCGCGTTGACGCCCTGCCTGATGGCTTCCGCGTTGTCGGTAAATCCGAAGGCGCACCGTTTGCCGCCATCGCCAATGACGAGAAGAAATTCTATGCCGTGCAGTTCCACCCGGAAGTGGTTCACACCCCGCATGGTGCGCAGCTTCTGAGGAACTTCACCCACGGTGTTGCCGGGTGCTCCGGCGACTGGACGATGCATGCCTATAAGGATGATGCCATCGACAAGATCCGCAAGCAGGTCGGCGATGGCAAGGTCATCTGCGGTCTGTCGGGTGGTGTTGATAGCTCCGTTACAGCGGTTCTGATCCACGAAGCGATTGGCGATCAGCTGACTTGCGTGTTTGTTGATCATGGTTTCATGCGCTCGGGCGAGGCCGATCAGGTCGTCACCCTGTTCCGTGATCACTACAACATTCCGTTGGTGCATGTGGATGCCTCGGAAACCTTCATCGGTGCCATCGAAGGTGAAACCGATCCGGAAGTAAAACGCAAAACCATTGGCCGTCTCTTCATCGAAGTGTTCGAAGAAGAAGCCAAGAAAATCGGTGGTGCGGACTTCCTGGCACAAGGCACGCTCTATCCCGACGTGATCGAAAGTGTGTCCTTTACCGGTGGCCCGTCGGTTACTATCAAGTCGCACCATAACGTCGGCGGTCTTCCGGAACGCATGAACATGAAGCTGGTCGAACCGCTTCGTGAACTGTTCAAGGATGAAGTCCGTGACCTTGGTCGTGAACTTGGCCTGCCTGACAGCTTTGTTGGCCGTCACCCGTTCCCCGGACCGGGCCTTGCCATCCGCATTCCCGGCCAGCCGATCACGCGCGAGAAGCTTGATGTGCTCCGCAAGGCAGATGCAATCTATCTCGAAGAAATCCGCAATGCCGGTCTGTATGACGCCATCTGGCAGGCTTTCGCCGTTCTGCTACCGGTCCGTACCGTCGGCGTTATGGGCGATGGCCGCACATACGATTACGCCTGTGCATTGCGCGCGGTAACCTCGACCGACGGCATGACTGCGGACTTCTACCCTTTCCCGCCAGAACTGCTCGGCCGCATCGCCAACCGCATCATCAATGAAGTTAACGGCATCAACCGTGTGACCTACGACTTCACCTCGAAGCCCCCAGGGACGATTGAGTGGGAATAATTCAATCGCAGCAACTTCTTCTGTTTGGTGCGTGAATTCAACACGCATTGCTTGATCTTGTGTGAAAAACCTCAGGTCAATCGTTTCGAAAACCACGTAGTTCAGATGTTTGCTAGCGCTGCTCCAAACCCATCTCGATAGATAACCTAAAGTTGGTGTTCGCTATATACGATTTGATTGAAGAATCAGAACGTAATATTGGAAAGTTAATTATTACAGCATTGGCCCAATCAGTTGGGTTGGAGCATTGATGAATGCTCTGCTAAATGAGGGGGATGTGTCGTCTGCAAGATCAGAGTTGTGTTAGATGCTGTCAATGGGAAGAAGAAGGTGGCTCTAGGTGACGTTCCTTATGTCTCGATAGCTATTTTCCGTAGTTTGCATCAATGGCATTAAGTCTTAAGTTTTGTCCTAAGCGACTGATTTTTGGAATATGATTATGACCCGAATCATCCTTCCTTCTAATAGCACACGTAACTGTAGACATTATACGTTGGGTGTTGTGTCATCAAACTACGCTTTAACAGTATTGTCGCGGAGGAGATTTGATGTCTGAAGTTCGTCCAACATACGATGATGAAATCGACTTATTTGAGATTCTCGAAACGTTATGGGGAGGCAAGTGGTTCATCGTTACCTTTGTTATTTTGGTAACTTTTGTAGGGTTTGTATATTCGCAAGTTGCCCAGCCAAAGTATGAAGTTTCTGTTCCTTATGCATTTAATGTCTATTCGGTTAGTACTCAACAAATATGCGATGAGAGTAATCAGGTCGTTGAATGTATTGAAAGTGAACAAAGTAAGCGATTGATATCGCTACTTGAGGGGGGGTGGAATGATTCGAAAAAAAGTTCCTCCTTATCGTTGATAACAATAAACCCATTGGATGTAGATGGGTACAAAGCAGATTTTGTACGTATCAATGAATTGCTGACAAAAGAAGTTTATGCTGAAGCCTCGACTGAACTTGCTTTGATTCAAAATGAACTCACTGATGCCTTGCTGAGCACGGAACGAGTGGCTGACAATATGCTGAATGCGAAAAGGATTATTCGGTCCATAGATAATGGGCAAATGGTTCTCTCTTTTGGTTCTATTTCTGTTTCGCAGACATCTCCTAAAGTCCCGTTGATACTTGCAATGTCGATTGTGCTAGGTGGGATGATTAGTGCCCTCTTTGTTCTTGTTCGTAAGGCTATGCTCAAGCGTAAGGAGCGGTCAGCATAAGTATAAGGACAACTTCCGATCTCCTGTTTAGCAGCGCGAATTGGATAGTTGGAAGTTTTTTAGAAAGTGAAAGATAATGCAATTCAAATCAATGCCCTATGCCATGTCTATTGTTGAGTGGTAACAAGTTTGCTGTTTAGGGTGTTTGTTGCCTGTGGTTGTCGTTCTATGCTGTAAAACCTCCATTAACATCCATAACGGTTCCGGTGATAAATCCGGCGCCAGGTCCCGCAAGAAACAGGATCGCTGCTGTAACCTCATCTAGCGTTGCAAAACGTGGGATTGCGTGGCTGTCCATAATGATAGGGGGAAGGTTGTCCTTTGATCCGGATGCCATGTCCGTATCCATGATCCCTGCCTGAACAACGTTGACCGTGATATTCCGCCGGCCGAGGTCACGCGAGGCCCCTTTGGAATAGGCGACGACTGCCGCTTTGGTTGCTGCGTAGTCCGTTGTTCCCGGAAATGCGACACGCGTACCCAGGCCGGAGCCTACTGATATGATACGGCCTCCATCGGGCATAAGCTTGGCGGCTGCACGAATATTGGCAATGACACCAAGTGTGTTGATGGACCACTGGCGGTCCATTGCTGCGTTGTCGATCTCGGGATCGTCAATGGTTTTTCCCTGCCACGCGACGGCGGCATTGTTGATCAGGATGTCAAGTTTGCCAAAATTGTCGACCACTTGGTGTATCAATGGTTCGGACGCTGAAGGATCCCCTTGATCCCCTTTGAATGCATAAGCACGCGCGCCCTTGGACCTGATGCCTTCGACTACGGCTTCTGCCTTCTTGTCAGAACTCGCGTAACTGATTGCTAAGTCGGCGCCTGCGTCAGCCAATACGGCTGCGGTTGTCGCGCCAAGCCCGCGCGACCCGCCGGTAACGAGGACTGATTTACCGGAAAGAGGTTTGGTCATGGGAGGCTCCTTAATGTTGTCTTATGTCGTTCAATGACTGCGTGGAGCGCAGTCACGTCGGTGCAAGATTGCAAAGCTGCTTGTATGGGGGCTGGCTGGCTAAAGGTGCGTGAGCAATTAATCCCCTTTTACCGGTGCCAGAAGCTCTAGGGCGCTCAGGGCCCCACCGAGTTCCATTTGACGGCCTGCAGTTGCCAGCGATCCAAGCATCACGGGTTGGAGGTCGAGTTCCGAGATCAATGAAGCGACTGTTGAAATCACTGATTCATTGTCTCCGGCAACAAAGAGGACACGGCGCATCTTGGGCGGAGTAGGGGCGAACATGGTGTTAAAAGGCAGCGTGTTAAACGCTTTTACGACGCGCGCATGCGGGGCAAGTTCGGCGATGGTCTCGCTTCCAGACCCGCCTTTCAGATCGTCGATTGTCGCGTTGGGCGGGTAAGTCAGAAATATGTTCGTTGTGTCGACGAGAATTCGGCCCTGTTGAGGCGTTTCGGTTTCAAGAAGGTCTTTCACTCCTGTCCAAGGGATGGATAGGAAAACCACGTCGCATCCCATGGCGTCGGAAGTTTCGGAGGGGGTAATTGAGGCGATAGAACCTTCAATGCTCCTTGCGACCGCTTCTGTTCCTCGGCTGTTTGCAAGAAGAACCTGATATCCCAGCTCGGCAAACTTTGTAGCAAGTGTCTTTCCGACCATGCCGGTACCGATCACTCCTATCTTCATTGGTCATCTCCTTGATACGGGATGTCTATTTCCGAATGGACCACAGAGTTCATTTTGGCCTACATGCGGACTTAATGGGCGTTCAGGCACTTGATTTTGCGTCGATCAGCAGGATGATTTTAATTTAATACCGATCGGTACTATATCGATCGGTATCTTATGTGGACATCGGGAGTCAAGTTTTTTATACTGATCGGTATCAAAAGGAGAGTTGATGGGACGACATCGTGAATTTGACGCCGAGCAGGTGCTTGACGCCGCTTTGAACGTATTTTGGAAAAAGGGTTACGAAGGCACGTCCCTTGACGACCTTACACGGGAGACAGGCGTCGCGCGTCCGGGGCTTTATTCTGTGTTTGGCAACAAGGAGGCGCTTTTTCTTAAGGCGCTCGACAGCTACGAAGCCAAATATATGACATTCATGCAGGCTGCTTTGAACGAACCGACGTCATACGCTGTAGTCGCAGCCATCCTGAAGGGATCCTTTGATCTCCAGACCAGAAATGATGTCGCACGCGGTTGCTTGGGCGTGAATGGGGCATTGGCGTGCTCAGACAGCGCGGAGCCTATTCGTCTCGAACTGGTACGTCGGCGGAATGCAAGCGAACAGGCGCTATGTGATCGTCTGGAGCGTGCCCGTCAAGAAGGTGACCTTTCGGAGGCAGCAGACCCTGCGGTTTTGGCAAAGTATGTCATGACAGTAAGTCAAGGCATGGCGGTCCAGGCAAAAGCCGGCGCGACCAAAGAACATCTGGAGGCGGTCATTAAGCACGTGCTTGCGACATGGCCTGCTGCACGGAACAAATAAAAACAAACACCAGAACCGGCTGGTGAATTGTCTGTGGTTCATGATGTGAGAGTAGTGCGGGTTATCTCAAGGCCCATCTGATCCGCAATCCCCCGTCGCGTTACATGCGTTTGACACTGCCTGCTGCACACTGCGCTGCCAGTTGAAGGTCAGGCAGGATGACAGGGACAGGACTGCGGCGAACGTCGTGATCAGGCGAAGGGAGCGCATGGCTAGTGCCTTTACTTTGCCCGAAGGGCCGGTAGGCCAACGCCGGTTGTTTCAAACCCGCCGTCGGCTGCTACGATCTGCCCGGTGACGAAGCTTGCCTTTTCCGAGCACAGAAAGTGGATGACTTCGGCGATTTCATTTTCAGTGCCGTAACGTCCCAGCGGCATGGCATCGAGATAGGCTGAGATGATTTCAGGCGAGTGGACGGCCATCGCCAGTTTGGTTTTGACCGGGCCGGGGCAAACGCAGTTGGCGCGGATACCATATTCGCCAAGTTCGGCGGCCTGTTGCTTGGTCATGTGAATGACCGCTGCCTTTGATGTGCCGTAGGCCACGCGCAGTGTCGATGCCCGAAGGCCGGAGATCGAGCCGATATTGACAATGGCACCTTTGGTTTCCTTGAGTGCCGGTATCGTTGCCTGCGAGACAAGGAACACGCCATCAAGGTTGGTTTCCATGATCCGGCGCCAGGTGGCGAAGCTGGTTTCCTCGACAGGCAGGAAGTCGGCAACGCCGGCGTTGTTCACGACCGCGTCAAGCCGCCCAAAGGCCGAAAGGACCGCATCGACCATCTGATCAACCTGTTTGGGTATCGAGACATCATATTCAAAGGCCGAAGCCGCATCCGAAACGGTTTTTGACGCAGCGTCGAGTTCCGGTCTGTCGCGATCAATCATGGCGACTTTCCAGCCCTGATCGATAAACAGTTTGGTGGTGGCAAGGCCAATTCCGCGTGCGGCACCCGTGACCAATGCGACTTTCTGCGTCATTTAATGACTTCCTTTCCTGAAGAGTTTTCCCTGTTGGTGCGGGCTTGTGCCCGCTGATGTTGCGCGTGTTTGTCATCGCACCTGTTGTTGATCTTCATATAGGCAAATCAGATTGCAAGCGGCAAGGACTCTATGGTCGATGCCGTCGGGGCAGAGCGCTTCATATGGGATTTGGGTCATGCTTCTTTGCTGCCACGTCAAAAACGTTAATTGGCAATTAGGGCCTGGTTCCCAGCAAAACCGGCATATGGAGGGGCGAAATCAATCGTCTATGAAAAAATGTGGAAAATTTTCATAGACGAAGTGTGAAAAATACGTCACAAATTTCATGAAGCTTGAGGTCAAGTTGCAAACTCCTTTGTGAGAAAAACCATGTCGAACGCCGTCAAACTAGGCCAGGACATTCGCGCGCTGCGGAAAGCCCGGAAGATGACCCTTGAAAAGATGTCACAGCAGTTGGGGCGATCTGTGGGTTGGTTGTCTCAGATTGAGCGTGGCCTTTCTGTGCCAACAATGGAGGATTTGCGCGAGATCGCCTCGCTGTTTGATGTGCCATTGTCACTATTCTTTGGGACCACAGAAGCACCTGAAAATGAGCAGGGTCGTGTTGTGCGCGCTGCCGCACGGCGTCAGATCGGGGCGTATGACAGTGGTTTGGTCGAAACCCTTATTTCGCCCGATTTGACCGACGACTTTGAAGTGATCCATTCGACGTTCAAGCCTGGGGCAGAGATCGCCGAAATCACCAAACGTCCAACCACTGAAGTTGTCTATCTGATCTCCGGTACGCTCGATCTTTGGATTGAGGATGAGAAGTACACGATTTCCGCAGGCGATAGTTTCCGCATTCGTGGTGACAGCTATCGCTGGGCCAATCCCTATGACATCCCGGCCGTTGCGCTGTGGGTTATTTCTCCCCCTGTGTATTGAGGTTTAACCATGACTCTTCCTGCTAAAGCGCGTGTGGTCATTATCGGCGGTGGTGTGATTGGCTGTTCGGTGGCCTATCACCTGACCAAACTTGGCTGGAAAGATGTTGTCTTGCTTGAGCGCAAGGAGCTGACATCCGGAACCACATGGCATGCCGCCGGCCTGATCGCCCAGTTACGCGCGACGGCCAACATGACCCGCCTTGCCAAATATTCGCAGGAACTATACGGCACGCTTGAGGATGAAACCGGGGTTGCCACCGGTTTTAAACGCGTCGGTGCCATCACCGTTGCCCTGACCGAAGATCGCAGGGAAGAACTGTTTCGTCAGGCCGCGATGGCCCGTGCATTTGGCGTGGAGATTGAGGAAATATCGACGGCCGAGGTCGGAGAATATTATCCGCATGTCAATCTGGATGGCGTGACCGCAGGCGTTTATCTGCCAAAAGACGGGCAGGGCGATCCGGGGAATATCGCGCTATCACTTGCGCGTGGCGCGACCAAGCGCGGAGCCAAAATTCATAGCCGCACCAAAGTCACCGGCATGACCAAAACGGGATCGCGCATAACCGGTGTGTCTTGGCAATCCGAAGATGGTGATCAGGGCGAAATTGCCTGCGAATTGGTGGTGAACTGTGCGGGCATGTGGGCGCGTGATGTCGGTAAGATGGCCGGGGTTAATGTGCCGCTGCATGCGTGCGAGCACTATTATATCGTCACCGACAATGTGCCCGGCCTAGGAAACCTGCCGGTTCTTCGCGTGCCTGATGAATGCGCCTATTACAAGGAAGATGCCGGTAAGATCTTGCTCGGCATGTTTGAGCCCAAGGCAAAGCCGTGGGGCATGAACGGTATTCCCGACAGTTTCGAGTTCGATGAACTCCCACCCGATTTCGAGCATTTCGAGCCGATCCTTGAAATGGCGATCAACCGGTTGCCGCTTTTGGGGCAGACCGGCATTCATACCTTTTTCAATGGCCCGGAAAGCTTCACACCCGATGACGCCTATCACCTCGGTCTGGCGCCGGGCATGGATAATGTCTGGGTGGCGGCCGGGTTCAATTCCATTGGTATCCAGTCGGCGGGTGGGGCTGGCATGGCGCTGGCGCAATGGATGGAAGACGGTGAAAAGCCGTTTGACCTTGGCGATGTCGATATTGCCCGCATGCAGCCATTTCAGGGCAACAAGACCTATCTGACGGAACGTGTGTCAGAAACGCTGGGTTTGCTCTATGCCGATCACTATCCATTCCGGCAAAAGGCAACGTCACGAGGCATTCGTCGCTCGCCCCTGCATGAACATCTGGCGAAGAATGGAGCCGTATTTGGGGAGTTCGCCGGCTGGGAGCGCGCCAACTGGTTCGCCAACCCGGGGCAAAAGCCGGAATATGAATATAGTTGGAAACGCCCCAACTGGTTTGACAATGCCAAGGCAGAGCACCTGGCGATCCGAACCGGCGTTGGCCTCTATGACATGTCGTCCTTTGGCAAAATCCGTGTCGAAGGCCCGGATGCAACGGCCTTCCTTAACCACATCTGCGGTGGAGAAATGGACGTTCCGGTGGGCAAGATCGTCTATACCCAGTTCCTGAATGCGCGGGGCGGGATTGAGGCCGATGTGACCATCACCCGCCTGTCGGAGCTGGTGTATCTTGTTGTCACACCGGCGGCAACGCGGCTGGCAGATGAAACGTGGATGCGCCGCCATATTAGCGATCATATGGTCGTCATCACCGATGTCACGGCAGGCGAAGCAGTGCTTGCCGTTATGGGGCCGAAATCACGTGATCTGTTATCCGCAGTATCCCCCAACGATTTCTCAAACGCCGCCAGCCCGTTTGGCACGGCACAAGAAATCGAAATCGGCATGGGGATCGCGCGCGCCCATCGGGTTTCCTATGTCGGCGAACTGGGCTGGGAGATTTATGTCAGTGCCGACATGGCAGCCCATGTTTTCGAAACGCTGCTGGCAGCGGGTGAAGGTCATGGCCTGAAGCTCTGTGGTCTGCACATGATGGATGGTTGCCGGATCGAAAAGGGCTTCCGTCACTTTGGCCATGACATCACCTGTGAGGATCATGTGCTTGAGGCCGGACTTGGCTTCTCGGTTAAAACCGACAAGCCCGATTTCATCGGCCGGGATGCTGTTTTGGCCAAACGCGAAAGTGGCCTGAAACGGCGAATGGTGCAGTTCCGACTGAGCGACCCGGAACCGCTTCTGTTCCATAACGAACCGATCCTGCGCGATGGCAAAATCGTCGGTCATCTGACATCGGGGGCCTATGGCCATCACCTGGTTGCTGCCGTCGGGATGGGTTATATCGGCTGTGAAGGCGAAACTGCCAACGATATTATGGCGTCAAACTATAGCATTGATGTCGCCGGCACAGTGGTCAGTGCCCAAGCATCCTTACGTCCGTTCTACGACCCGTCCGGGGATCGGATGAAGTCGTAGAACGGGGATGCCTTCGAAGTGTGTAGTGCTCGGCCAGCATGCAGTGGCCGGGCACTAATCCGGTTGAAACTCCAAAAGATCGCCTGGTTGACATTCGAGTTCCTTGCATATGGCCGACAGCGTTTCAAACCGCACACCACGCACCTTGCCTGACTTCAACAGTGACAGGTTTTGTTCGCTGATGCCGATCCGGGCAGCGAGATCCTTGGACTTCATCTTGCGGGTGGCCAGCATGACATCCAGTCGAACAATAATACCCATCAGACGAAGCTCCGGTTTTCGTCATCAATCCGTGCGGCTTCGCCCAGCACCCAGGCAATGACAATGATCAGCCCGCCGAGAAACAGCGTGCTGGCTTCGGCATTGCTGAGCCCAATCGACAGAACCCGTTCTCCTGCCGGGCGATGGAAGGTCGCAAGAACCGAAGTTGCAGCCCCCGTCAGCGGCTTGATCAGGGTTTGTGCCATAAGGGCAATGCCAAACACCTTGAGGTGACGGATCGGTTTTGTTTGGAAAATGGCGTTATGTGCAAAGGCGCCAAACATCTTGCGCAAGCGATATAGGCCATAGGCCAAAACCAGCGACGGGATCATCATCACTGCCATGGTGACGTATTTCTGCCAACCGGACAGGGCATGAAGATCCGCCAGGCTGACGGTCATCTGGCTGGTGCCGGCTTCAACCCAGCCCGGCGCATACCAGACGAGTGGCACGACGAGGAACTGAAAAATGATCGCGATGGCGCAGACCCAATAAAGAACGGTGCTGATAACGCGCACATTCTTGAGTGTATCAGTGGTTTCTACGGATGACATGTATGGGGCTCCTGAGTGATTTTACTTCGAATCGTTTGATTTAATTAATGTAAAACATTAATAAATTATCGAAATGAGTCAATGTAATTTATTCTCGATGCGATATCAGGAGGCTTGAACCGTGCTAATTTTCACGTGTCTCTTGCCTTGGGACGGAAGGCGTGGAAAATAATCCACATGTCAGAGAGCAAAACAAAATCCCAGGCGCCCGTTAACGAGGCCGATGCAGAAGGGGGGCAGGAGTGTGATACCGCTGCCCGTCTTGGTCTTAGCACCAAACAGGGTGAAGCCGTTACCCGCGATGCATCACGCGCAACCGGACAGGTGCTTTCGCTGCCTGATATCGAGGCGGCGGCAAAGATTTTTGCGCTGTTGGGGGATGCCGGGCGTTTGCAGCTTGTTCTGCGCTGCATGGAAAAACCGCAAACGGTATCGGAACTGGCAGAAGCAACCAATATGTCGCAATCGCTTTGCAGCCATCATCTGCGCCATCTACGCGATCAGCGTATTCTGGCCTCTGAAAGGCGCGGACGGCATATCCTTTATCGGATCGACGATGATCATATCTCGCGCGTGGTGCGCGATACCTTTGCGCATGTGACGCATGAATGATTAAAGACGCGATATCTCCGCCCTGTGCTACTGCAACTTAAAAACAAGGACGTTTGAAAATCATGAGCCAGAACCAATTGACGTCGCCTGTCTTTGTTGGTGGCACCGGTAGAAGCGGTACCTCGCTTATGGGGGACTTGATTGGATCTCATCCTGCATTTCATCTGCCGGGACATGAAAACAAACTTATTGTCGAGCGTGCCGGTTTGCGCGACCTCATACGTGATCTGTCAGGTATTCACGACATAATGCGGAGCCATTTCGCAATCCTGCATTTTTATGTGCGAGCGCAGAAATTCCGAAATTTCGCTTTTCGTGAACCGGTGTTGAATGATCATGTGCGTAGCCGGATGAATAATTATGGTGCTTCATTCCAAGAAGCGTTTGAATATGTTCAAAGACAAAACCCTCAGGCAAATGGTTCTATCCACGCACTCGCGCAGGGATTTGGCGTTGCCAATTACGATAAGTGCGTGAACGATCTAGTAAAAAAACTAGCTGTGCACATTGATCAGAACGGGATTGTAAGCGCGGATGGATTACTTAAGCCTTTCTTCGTTACGCGCCAGTTTGACCGCGAAGAATTGCTCGATATTGCGCGAGGCTTTCTGTGCGACCTTTATGGAGGGAAATCGCAACTCCGCTGGGTGGACGACACGCCTTTGAACGCAATTGCTGTTGATTTCCTTGCAGAGCTGTTCCCCGACATGCGGTTTGTGAACATGATCCGATCACCGGCGGATACGATCAGTTCTTATGTCAAACAGGTCTGGTTCCCGTCCGATGTCAAATTGGCAGAGCAATATATCTGCTCGAACTTGCTGGCGGCTGAAAAGCTGATGGCAGGTTTACCAGAGCATTTGACCCTGACGGTCCGTATGGAGGATCTTGTCGAGCAACCAGATAAAACCCTTGTAAAGCTTGCCGAATTTCTAAATGTTCCCAATGAATTCAACCAGCAGCTCGTTAAAAGTGATGCCGCGCATATTGGGCGTTCAGAAAGTGATCCTGAAATCCAGGATGCGCTGACAGAGGATCTGAAGGCGTGGATGGGGCGTCACGACTATACCTGAAAACCTCATCGGGTGCTGAATATGCAACAAGGACATTCAAATAGTTTTTTGAATGTCCTTGACAGTCGTTCGTCTGCAAAATACGTTTGCCTTAACACATGAATGAAAATTTGATTGTTTGAGGTGATGGATGTCTTTCATCGCGAAATGGACGGACCTGCCGACTGTCGGTTCCTGTGCGCATTGCCGGGAAACCGTCATTACTGCGCTGACGCAGGCGATGCCACATCAAAGCTTTTCCGATGACGGGCAGGGGATCTTGATCCCGACCCAGTTGGGCGATGACGACAACGCCACCTTCGAGAAAATCCTCAAGGATCATGAAAACGGTATCGTTCATTACCAGTGGCATGTTTCGGGCATGGATTGCGGGTCCTGTGTGGCCAAGATCGAAACCGCGCTGAGCCGGATGGATGGCGTATCCTGTGTTGACGTTTCGATGATGCGTGAGAGCGTGACACTTGGCTTTACCACCGACCAGGCAGCGCAAAGCCAATCAGTTGCGCCGACCTTGGGTAAACTTGGTTATCCTGCTGAGCAGACAGGTGCAAACATCGGCAAAGGTTCCACAAAATCATCCTGCGGCACCTCCTGCTGTGGTGGGGAAGCGGTCAGCGATGGCGGCGAAACGGATGCCGCATCATCGCCCCAGAGCCTGCTGCGCCGTCTGGCGCCGTGGTCTGCCGATAATGACGAAATCGCCTTTGCGGCCATCTGCCTTGCGTTGGGTGGGGTGATTGGTGCGATCTTTCCGGCAATCGTGCCGTATGCCATGTCGGTGGCGTCCCTGTTGGCGGCACTGCCCGTAATGAAAAAGGCGCTTCGTCTGGCGCAAAGCGGGGCGATTTTCTCGATCGAGCTTCTGATGTCGGTCGCCGTCGTCGGTGCTGTGGCGATTGGCGAAAGCCTTGAGGCCGGGATGGTCGTGCTGCTGTTTGCCATTGGCGAGCGGCTTGAAGGTGTTGCGGCAGGTCGGGCGCGAAGCGGGGTCAAAGCGTTGATGAAGCTTGCCCCGGAAACTGCCCGTCTGGTTGCGGGCAGCGGGTTTGAGACGGTCTCGCCCAATCAGCTTGCCATCGGCGATGTCATTGAAGTCCGCCCTGGTGAGCGTGTGCCATCCGATGGTGTGATTGAGACAGGTGCGGCCGAGATCGATAACAGCCATCTGACGGGTGAGTCCGTTCCGGTCTATAGCGATGCTGGCGCCGAAGTCTTTGCCGGTGCGATCGTGACGGACAGTCCGGTAAGGATTTCCGTCACCAGGGCTGCCGGGCATACCATGCTGGACCGCGTGATTGAACTGGTTGAGCAAAGCGAAAAGCACAAGGCTCCTGTCGAACGTTTCGTTGCCAAGTTCGCGCGTATCTATACCCCGATCATCATGGGACTCGCACTTGCAACGGTCGTGATCCCGCCTCTGCTGTTCGGGCAGGGTTGGGAAGAATGGATCTATCGTGGTCTGGCGCTTCTTCTGATCGGGTGCCCCTGTGCACTGGTGATTTCAACGCCGGCTGCGGTGACCTCTGCCTTGGCACGGGCGACAAAAATCGGCCTTCTGGTCAAAGGTGGTGCTGGCTTGGAGCTGATTGGGGCTGTGCGCACCATGGCGTTCGACAAGACCGGGACCTTGACCGAAGGCAAGCCGAAGCTAAGTGCGATCAAGACAGCAGAGGGCTATGGCGAGAACGGTGTTTTGACCATCGCCGCAGCCCTTGAGGCTGTCACATCCCACCCCTTGGCCCGTGCGGTGGTCGCGGCAGCAGAAGACCGTAATCTTGATCTGCCCGTGGTCGAGCAGGCCAGAATCATCGCGGGGGCCGGTGTCGAAGGCCGGATTGACGGTGCTTTGTATCAGGTCGGGGCAGCCAAGCGTCTGAGCGGCGTGCCCGATGGTGAAATGGGTGATTGGCTGAGCGCGCAGGAAGAAGGCGGCAGTACGGCTGTAGTCATTCTGAAAGACGGGCAGGTGATCGGTGCACTTGCGTTGCGTGACGTGGCGCGCAGTGACGCAAAACAGGCTTTGGCGGCGCTCAACAAACTCAACATCACGCCGGTAATGCTGACCGGTGATGCTGATCGGGTCGCCAAACGCATGGCGGCAGAGCTTGGCATGGAATACCGCGCGGAACTGATGCCCGAAGACAAGCTGAACGCATTGGCGGCCCTTCGCGATGACCCGAAGCGATCCGAGCCGGTGGCGATGGTTGGTGATGGCATCAATGATGCCCCGGCACTGAAGGCGGCTGATGTTGGCATCGCGATTGGTGGCGGCACCGACATCGCGCTTGAGGCCGCTGACGCAGTCGCGGTCAAGGCCCGGCTGGGTGATGTCGTCAATCTGGTAAAGCTGTCACGCAGCGCAAGGCGGGGAATCCGGGAAAATATCGCCATTGCGCTTGGCCTGAAGGCAGTCTTCCTGGTGACATCCATCACCGGTCTGACCGGATTGTGGTTGGCTGTTTTGGCCGATACCGGTGCGACGGTGCTTGTGACGATCAACTCGCTCAGGCTCCTGATCGCCCTCCGCAAGCTGTAATGAAAAAAGCCAAGTCCGGTGAAACGCCAGACTTGGCTTTTGAATTGGCTATGAAGTGCCGGTTAATACACATCCATGGTATCTGCCGGGATAATCGCGCCACGATGTGTGATGACCTTCGCGGCCAGTTTATGGCCGGACAAGGTGGCCGCAGTCCCGTCCGCGCCTTTGATCAGGGCAGCCAAAAAGCCGGCATTAAAGCTGTCACCCGCGGCAGTGGTGTCGACGGCCGTGACGGGACTGGGGATCGCGATATGCGCGACGTCGCCGTGATCATAAATCAAACATCCCTCAGCACCCTGTTTTACAACAATCATTGACGGACCAAGCTTGGCGATTCGGTCAATTGTTACCTGTGCTGTCGCATCCCCCCACAAAAGCGCTTCGTCTTCAAAGGTGGGGAGAACGAGGTCGGACAAGGCCGTGATGCGGGCATAAATCTCGCGCGCCTGATCATGCTTCCCTTCCCAAAGTTTTGGGCGGAAATTTCCGTCAAAGGCGATCCGGCCGCCTTTTGCCTTGCAGGCTTCCAGCGTTTGCAGCAACAACGCGATGTCCTGTTCCAGGATATGTAAGCTGATGCCTGAAAGGTAAAGCCAGGGCGCATCTTCAAGTGCTTGCAGATAGGTGGGCGGGGCCAGCGACAGTGTCTGACGTGCAGCCGACTGGTTGCGCCAGTAATGGAAAAAGCGTTCGCCATCCGCGCGATTGGTGATGGAATACAACCCGGTATTGGCGTTCTCTGTGCTGATCAGGAACGCGTCGCTGACCTGATTGTTGAGGAGCACAGCGCGGATCATATCACCAAACGGATCGGTCCCGACGGCAGACGCAAATGCGCTTTTGATCCCAAGCCGGCCAAGATAGACCGCAGTATTGAACGTATCCCCACCGACCTTCACGCTCGAATCACCTGTCGGGCTGAATGAAATTTCACCCATGGCTTCGCCAATGCAAATGACATCAACAGACATCATAAAACTCCCTTGGGTGAATTAGCGCAGCATGCCGCGTGCAGCGACAGGCATTTCTGTCATTTCGCCGTTTTCATCCTGGACCCAGATGGTCGGAAACAGATTGGAAACGACGCAGATGTGGTTCGGGATGATCGATATGATGTCACCGACGGCCGGATCCCAATTGCTGTCACCAAGCTCGATGATGCCGTGTTCTTCGGAAAGACCGACAATCGAGGCATCAGGTGCCTCGCGCACCATGCCAAAGCCCTCAAGTCCCAAAAGGTCTGAGCTGAGTGCCTTTGAGCCAGCATCAATGATGGCACGTGTTTTGGTCGGGCGCGAAACGACAGTTGCCTTAACGACGGCAGCACAGTCTTCAACGCCACAGGCACCGCGCGCAATCAGGGAGCGGTCGTTATAGATGTAGGTTCCCGCACGATGCTCGGTCGCGTGTTTAAAGGCCGCAAGTGTGTCCATGTTCGGCGTGCCGCCGGTTGATACGACCGGGCAGGCGATACCCGCAGCCTGGATCAGCTTCTTGGCGTCAGCCAGCCATTTGTCGACATTTTCAGAATGATCCATCGGCGGATAGGTCATCAATCCGCCAAACTTTAAGCCCGGCAGCCCGTTAATCTGTGATGCCAGTTCGCAAGCGGCAATCGGGCTTTGGACGCCACATCGGCCAGCACCTGTGTCGCATTCGACCAGAACCGTCAGATCAATCCCTGCATTGGCAAAGTGCGCAGACAGGCCTTCAGCCACCGTCGAATTATCGCAGGTCACCGAAAGTTTGCATTTCTTCGCGAGCGCCACCAGACGATCTAGCTTGGCGTCACCGATCACATTGTAGGTCAGCAATATGTCCTGGAGTCCGCCCTCAGCCATCACTTCGGCCTCACCGATCTTCTGGCAGGTGATGCCGATGGCACCAGCAGCGATTTGCCGTTTGGCGAAAAACGGCAGTTTGTGCGTCTTGATATGCGGGCGTGTCTGCAGGCCTGCCGCGTCGGCAAGCTTCTGGAAACGCGCAATGTTTTCATCAACGACGGGGAGATCGATCACAAGGCAGGGAGTATCAAACATGCTGGTTCCTGGTGAGTTTGAGGTTGGCGCTCTCAGCTTTTTGCAAAACGAAATTGACATATCTTGAACGCCGCTGCTAGGGTGAATCCGAAATAACGGAATTTATTACGTTATAACGGAAAATAAGGAACGGTTCAAGAATGTGTGGCTTATTTGAAACTGGAGACAGAAATGACATTTCTTAAAACCTTAGCAGTAGCGTGCCATGATCGGCGTGGCATTTCAGGGTTTAATCTGTTTCCGCATATGGTCGGCCCTTGATCCCGAACTGGTGGCAGAGGTGCTGGCCGTTGTTCGTGATCTGGCCAATGAGGGCATGACCATGTTGCTTGTGACGCACGAGATGCGCTTTGCGCGCGACGTTTCAAGCAAGGTCGTCTTCATGCATCAGGGGCGCATTCACGAAGAAGGCACGCCCGAAGAAATTTTCGGCGCGCCGAAAACCGAACGTTTGCAGGGCTTCCTTGCAAATTCAGAATTTTGAGAATCAGGAGATATTTTAATGAGCATTAAAAGACACGGTGTTGGCGAAGGTAAAGGCAACGGTCAGAAGGCACTGCCTTTTGCCAAGGCAACCGAAGCTGACGGCTGGCTTTATGTATCGGGACAAACCCCGATGCGTGACGGCGAAGTTGTTGGCAACGGCATCGTTGAACAGTCCCGTATTGCGATCGAGAACATGCTCAAGATCGTCGAAGACGCCGGTTACAGTGCCGCAGACATCATGCGTATCGGTGTCTGGCTTGATGACGCACGTGATTTCTGGTCTTTCAACGGCGTGTTCGAAGAATATTTTGGCGAAAACCCGCCGGCACGTGCTTGTGTCCAGTCCTCAATGGTTGTTGATTGCAAAGTAGAGGTCGACTGCATTGCCTTCCGTAAGGCATAACTGTCTGCAACTATTGCGCTAAGACGTTAAGAGAGGGGTTTATGACAGAACAGCAGGTACGAAAGCGTGCGCGTGGGATTGATCGTGCGTTCGATATTCTTGACCATCTGCGTGATGTCAAAACCTCTCAGCGTCCCGCCGAGATCGCCCAGGCCTTGGGCGCACCGACCTCTACGGTCTATGATTTGATCGGTACACTGATTGATCACGGCATGCTGGAGACGACCGATGCCCATGGCTCGGTCTTTCTTGGTCGGCGGGTCTATTTCCTGGGTTTGGCTTATCGCGACTATTTCGACCTGACTCGTCAGGCAGCTGGCGTGCTCGATGAAATCACCGCCAGCACCAAGGAAACGTCGCAGTTCTGTATGCTGGATGGCAACAAATATACCGTTGCCCTGCAGCGTGAGGGCAGTCGCCCATTTCGTATCTCTGCCGATGTTGGCGAACGCACGGCCATTCCCTGGACCGCTTCTGGTCGGTTGTTGCTAGGACATCTTGATGATCAGGAAATCCGCGATCTGATCCCGGCAGAAGACTTTATCCTGCCCGATGGGCGTCAAATGGATATCGATGCCTACATTGCCGAGATCCGTCGTGCGCACGAAGAACGCTTTTTCTCGTTCGACAGCATCGTTGATACCTTCACGCATTGCTTCGCCGCACCGGTCTATGATCAGAGCGGCATTTGTTCCGCAACGCTCTGTATCGTGGCACCCAAGGATGATGCGCGCGAAAACTACGGACTTTACAAAAACGTTCTTCAGGCGGCCGGGGACAAGCTTTCCAAAACGGTCTGACCCAAGACGTTATATCGTCTGCGCTCACCCGGATTAAACATCCGGGTGTTTTTGTTTCTGCGTGTCTGTGTATTGGAAGCGAAGCCCCGAAAAGAGAAAGCGGCGGTTATCGTTTCCCGCATCGATAACCACCGCTTTTCCACCTTGAGAGGCCTATGGGGAGAGAGGACCCATAGGTCTGAGAGACAAGCCGTTTTGGGGACAGATGCGAATGGGTTGCATTCGCGGGCTGTGTCGAGAACCGTTATAGGTGAGCTCCAAATACAGCGCAAGTGAAAATCGTTCTCATTTGCGTAAAATTTTTGGTTGAGTATTTCTTGATGTAAATAGCCCGACAAAGCTACTTGGTTAAGGGCGCAGTTTTCTGCGCATTTCAGGAGGTTGAAACATCAAAACCCGCACGGTTTGTGCGGGTTTGTTGTGGTTTTATGATTGGTGGGATCAGGCCTGAATACGGCGTAAATGGTTATCCCAATGCAGCGATTCGTGCGAATCGTCGGGCAGTTCAACCCGTTTTCGGCGAATCGCATCCATCCGCCAGCCATTGCCAAGTCCGCTTGTGCCGACAAATTCGCCCGCCTGGTTCGTTGCGGCAAGGCCGCAGCCATCCGGGGCGGCGATATGGGTTAGGAAGTCGTTGGTTTGCGCATCCCAGAATGTCACAAGCCCGCCACGCGGACAGGAAATGCCAAACACCTGTCCCGATGCGTCAAACCTTACCGATCCGCAATATTGCCGCATGCGGTATTGAACGTTGTCAGGTGCCTCGATCGGGCGGATTTCCGAACCGGGCTGCCAAATGCCAACCAGTGGCACCTGATCGGTCAGATCGCCCTGATACTGAAAGCCAGCGGCAATCGTTCCATTGGCCGCGACATCAAGATGGCGGATCGAAAGTTTGTGCCAGTCATGCTTGAGGGCTGCCTGATGGACAAGCTTGCCCGTACGACGTTCAATGATCGAAAGGTTGGGTTCCATCGAGCTGATGTTAAGCGGTGTGCGCCCATCCTGATCGGGATGGGTATGAAGGCCGCCATTGGCAATCACCAGATGTTCACCATCCGGCATCAGATGCAATTCATGCGGGCCGGTGCCAAAGCTGTCGAACTCTGCCACCCGGCGATAGCTATCCTCGGCATCCCAGACGGAAACCACCCCGCGGGCATGATCGAAATCGTTCTCGGTGATATAAAGATAACGACCATCGTTGGAATAGATTGCATGACCATAAAACCGGCGATCTTCCGGGCAGTGGAGTTTGGCGCGCACTTCCCCGGTATGGCGATCAAGGATCAGGCCATAAAGCCCCGGGCGTCGTTCGACGGCGGCCACATCCACATGATTGGGGCGAAGGCCGATATCATGCCCGCGGCCGGGGAGGGCCTGCTCAAACAGGATCTTGCCCGATGCATTGAACGCGCTGACATAATAGTCATCATGTTCCCCTGCGCTGGCGGAAATATAGACCGCGCGATCTTCCGGGTTTGGCGTAGTGGCCGCACGGACAAGGCCGACTGGCAGCAGGGTAAAGGCCCCGCCAACACCCATAAGCTTCAGGAAATTGCGACGTTGATATTCCATCTTTGATCTCCTTTTCCGTGCGCCTTAATCACCATCAAGGGCGTTAAAGCCACCACCAAGCTGGGTGTTGCCGCCAACATCGTTTTCAACAAGCATGGTCAGGAATTCGATCTGCCCCTTGAGATCCGAAAGCGTGGCATAGCCGTCAGACTGAACAAGGACCTCTGCGACCGACGGCGGCAGGTCTGCAACCGTGTCAGCAACCGTCTGCCAGTTGAGCTTGAAAGACCGATCCAGAAGGCTGTTATCAATCAGGGCAGCCAACCCCTGGCCTTCCTCGCCGATATCGCCCCAGGTGCCGTCATAGATCGCGAACAGACCAATCAGGTTATGTTCGATATTGCGAAGCGACCGTCCCGCAAGAGGGCTCTCCCCGCGGCTCGCACGCGCGTCTTCGGCATTTTCGCCAAGCGGTCGGGCAAGCTTCTGGGTCGAGATGATCAGAAGCCCTTCATGCAGGGCGCGGTAAAGATCGGTTGCAGCGAATTTCGCACTGGGATAGTCCATGCTGTCCGGGCCGGCATTTTCCATCGCGGTTGCGAAGTCCGGCCACTCGGCCTGCAATTCACCTGACAGCGTGCCAAGGTTTGTGGCAATGGCGGTGCCATATTGGCACAGGAACACGCCGTTTTCATCAGCGGCAATCATCTGATTGCCGTGATCATCGGCAAACAATACTTCCTCAAGCGCAGGGAAGCCCTGAAGCGCAGCACTGGCACCCGAAAGCTGTTCGGGATCGGTATAGGCGGCGGGCTTGTCAAACATCAGTTTGCGGAACTGTCGGGCGGCCGTGCCATGTTTGTCCGGCCAATATTCGATATGCTGATCACGGCCATTGGCGACCAGCGGACCCATGCGCCATGGCTGGATTTCCTGCCAGATATCCATTGCCGCGTGATAGGCCGCTCGTGTTTCTTCAAGCCCGCCGTTATCGGGATCGGAACAAAAGTCCCTGAATCCTTCGGTCAGTTCTTCGGATGCGGCGTGAAATTCATCAATCTTGGGCGGCATCACAGTACCCAGCAAATGGGCCAGAACTGGCTGATAATTCTCATCGGGGATATCGGCCTTGGCACCGGGGGTGCTCAACCCAACAGCAAAAACGGTCGTGGTTGAAAGCAACAAGCTGCGCCAGCTGGGTTTGAAGATCATGTGACTTTTCCCGATATTCACGTGTTTTGGCATCTGATTTCGCGTGTGATCCTGCAACGTATACCGCGTCACAAGGACTTTAGAAACGCCAGCAACTGACTGCGCTCTGATGGTGGCAGCTTTGTGACCGCATCGCGGGCGTTTTTCGCTTCACCGCCATGCCACAGGATCGCTTCAAGAATGCTTGTTGCCCGCCCGTCATGCAGGAACCGCGCGCGGGCATCGATTTCCTGCGCACGGCCAATTCCCCAAAGCGGCGGGGTGCGCCATTCGCTGCCTGATGCCTGTGCCTCAGGCCGATGATCGGCAAGACCGTCGCCCATGTCATGGAGCAACAGGTCACTGTATGGCCAGATCACCTGTCCGGATTGTTCTGGCATATCGTCTCGTTTCGGCACTTGATAGCGCGGCGTATGACAGGATGCGCAACCGATGGCCGCAAATATTTCCGAACCCGCCAAAACGTCAGGGTCATTTGCATCGGGGCGCGCGGGCGGGGCGATGTTGCGCGTGTAATACAGCACCAGATCGGTGATCACTGTATGGACTTCGAGCCCTTCGAACTCATCATCATTGCCATTCGGGGCATTGATGCAGTCCGTTTGTGCCTCTGTACAATCGCCACTGCCGTTCGGATAGAGCGGGGTGGAAAGACCGATATCAAACTGGAATGCATTCTGGTTTTGCTGATCAAGGGTCGGCATGCCTGCCTTCCAGCCAAAGCGGCCAATCGCCATATCGGATTTGGCAATATCCCAGACCCGATTGAGCCGCCCGGAAATGCCATCGCCGTCTTTATCCTGCGGATCACTTGCCGCAATAAGGGTACTGTCGGGGATGGCTTCCAACAGCCCAAGTCCGATCATCGGTGGTGCCAAGCGCGGGGAGACCATGACATCAGGATGCAGCGGCCCATAAGCGAGATTGGTCATCTCATAGGTCGGTTTGCGCAAGGTAACGGTCTCGTCCCCGGTAAGGGTGACTTCGGTCGTTTCATAGCGCACCTTGACCCGACCTTCTGCGGCAATGCCTGCAACCGAGAAGTCCTGAAACTGGCCGCCATAGACCGGATCAGGAATGGTGGCGAGCTTGCCATCCAAATGATCACGAAGCTGTTCGGGTGTTTGCGGCGGGATGGACAGGCGCAGCAACATCGATGTTGCCCCGGCCTCGCTATCGTTTTCATCAACCGGATGCCCGCGCCCGTTCCGGATATGACATCCACTGCACGCGCGTGAATTAAACAGTGGACCCAAACCGTCTGCCGCCTTGGTGCGGGTGGGGGCGGTTACCCATAACCTTTGAAAAAGGGCTTCACCCAGCTTGAAATCAAGCCGCTTTTCAAAGCTCATGTTGGCTGATTGATGCATGAAGGCATCGCGTCCGTGATCAGTTCGCCAACTTGTATCCCCGCCGGGCAGGGTCGGTGTGCCAGCTGTTTCGGCATGAAGGGTAATTGGCGCAACGGCAAGGCCGACGGCAACCAGCCAGAACGGCGGCGAAAACAGGGGCGTGCGTGCGGGACGGTTCATGGAAGTCTTCTAATTTTTGTTCAAAGCAAAACGGCGGGAGAATTCATCCCCCGCCGTTCACACTCATTCAGGCAGGTGCCTGATGATGATGATTAGTTCACTGCAGACGGGTTGTCGAGGCTGTCAGAACCTTCGAACTCGATACCGTCAATGCCGACAGCGGCAATGATCTGTTCGATCGATTTGGTCTGATCAACAAGCGCATCAACAAAGGCCTGAACGACGGCATTGCCATCTTCGTTGCCCATGGCGATCAGCTGGTCAAAGGCTTCGCCGCCTTTTGCGCGGGTGACCATGACTTTACCGGCAACAACCGATGCCGCCAGTTTGCCACGCAGTTCGGTATCAAGGGCTGCGTCATTTGCCGCAACCAGATCGGAAAGCGACGGACCTTCAACGACCGAACCGTCAACACGGGTGTAACGGCCAAGGTAAACGTTCTGGATGCCCAGTGCGTCATAGTAGTGGCTGTTATGGGTGTTGTCAGAGAAACAGTCATGCTCTTCTTCCGGATCATGCAGCAGCAGACCAAGCTTGGTACGCTCGCCGCCCAGTTCGCCATAAGACAACGAACCCATGCCGGTCACAATCGCGGTCAGACCCGGAACGCCGTCACCTTCAAGAACGGTTTTACGTGCTTCGCCACCTTCGGCCCACTGTTCGGTGATCCATTCCAGATCGGAAACCATCAGGTCCGCTGCGGCCTGAAGATATTCACTACGACGATCGCAATTGCCGTTGGTGCAGGCATCGCCAGCCGCATAGTCGGTCCATTTACGTTCACCGGCACCGGCGTCGGTCCCGTTGAGGTCCTGACCCCAAAGGAGGAATTCAATGGCGTGGTAGCCGGTTGCAACGTTTGCTTCGACGTCGTCAATTTCATGCAGGCTTTCAAGCAGAGCTGCATCAATGGTCGATGCATCGATGGTTTCGCCCGAAATGGTCAGGGTCGGGTTGGCAATGACGTTGGCGGTGTAAGCCGGGTTTTCTTCGCTTTCTTCGCCATAAAGGCCGGTTTCGACATAGTCGATCAGACCTTCATCCAGCGGCCATGCATTTACCTTGCCTTCCCAGTCATCAACAATCGCGTTGCCGAAACGATAAACTTCGGTCTGCTGATAGGGTGCGCGCGATGCCAGCCAGGCAGACTTTGCTGCGTCAAAGGTGGCGGCCGACGGGTTTGCGACCAGTTCGTCGATTGCAGCCTGCAGTTCCTTGGCGGTAATCAGCGAATCTTCATAGCCCGCATGCGCGATATCCGCATAGGTGGTCAGTACGTCTTTGGCGGCCGGTGCGGCATATGCCTGCGCGCCAAGGGTAGAGACCAGCGCGGCCGTACCCAGAATCTTTGCGATCTTCATAGGAGTTCCCATCTATCCCTGAATGGTGAGCCAAGGGCGAATGCCCTGCGGATCAGGCAAAAATCCATCCCATACAAACGAATGCACGCCTGGATGGATTGTGACCCTGATCACTATGCTTCCGCCAATTGATACTGCTTGTGAGAATGATTTTCAAACAAAGAATCACCAATTTGCAAAATTTTACGTTTTCGCAATGTGATAACCGTTGGTTGCCGCTAAAGCTTATTGGTCGGCTTTGGGGTGAATGGCGGATTAAATCCGGCGAGTGGAAAATTGATCTGTCTTTAAGCTTCTTGGCGGAAAATCCCCTATGACGTTTTCCGCAACCATGAATTCACTGATCGCGCAAAGAGAGAGGCCCGATGAGCAATCCCGATATGAGCCACCCGGTGTCTGACGAAAAAAAGGTCAAACTCTGGGATTTCCCGGTGCGGCTGTTTCACTGGGCCCTTGTCATTGCCATTGTCACCGCCTGGTGGACCAACCGGCAGGTGATGATCGATATCCATGCCATCGCCGGATACAGCGTGCTGGCACTTGTGATCTTTCGCATCATCTGGGGCTTTGTCGGTAGTTCGAACGCTCGCTTTGCCGATTTCCTGACCGGGCCCAAGCGCGTAATCAACTACATGCTGAAAATCCCGAGCGGCACGATGGCCGATCTGACCTATGCCGGGCATAACCCGGCGGGCGGCTGGATGGTTGCGGTCCTGATCCTTCTGGTCGGGCTTCAGGCATTTTCCGGCCTGTTTGCCAGCGAGGATACCTTCCTGTTCTTTGATGGCCCACTGGTTGCCTATGTCAGTTCCGATTTTGCCGGCACCATGAATTGGATCCATCACACCAACATCAATCTGATCTATGCCGCCGTCGGGCTGCATGTGTTTGCCGCGATATTCTATCTGGTCGTCAAACGTGAAAACCTGATCCGCGCCATGGTGATCGGCACCCGTCAGGTGCCAGCCGAACTGGCAGAACGGTTTGCAACGATCCGCTTTGCATCACCGGTGCTGGGCATTGCAATCCTGATCATCTGCGCGCTGGCTGTCTGGGGTGGGATCACCCTCGCACGCGGATAGGGCATTGTGCGGGTTTTCTATGCCGAGCTTTAAATAAGAAAAGGCCAACGTCGTGAGATCAAGACGTTGGCCTTTTCTTTGGAATAAAAATCCCCTGATCAGTTTCTCGCGCGCTCTGTGGGGTACAGTGCATGGGGGTGGGGAAAGCTGATCAGGGGCGGTCGCCCGGGGTGAGCAGGGCGTCCAGAAGAAGATCTTTAACCATACGCGTTACTTGGTGCGGAACTCGTCGTGGCAACCTTTGCAGGTCTTGCCAAGATTGCCCATGGCAGCACCCATCGCACCCTTGTCACCAACGGCATCTGCAAGGGCGAGGGCGGCCTGCTGCATTTCCGGGAAGCCAGCAGCGAATTTATCCCAATTGGTCCAGACATCACCCGCAGCAGTGGTTTTGACAGATGCATCCGGGGTTTGCGGCTCAAACGCGGCCGGGCCGGAACCGGCAGCAAAGGCAATACCCTTTGCCAGGTTCGCCAGAACTGGATCAGGCAGTTCGCACTGACCCTTCATATAGCAGCCAAGCGTACCCATCGCGCCGCCGATTCCATCCATCAGCATTTTGCGGTTTTCGACCAACGCATTGTCGGATGCTTCGTCAGCCTGTGCCATCATCGGGAAAGCGGCACCCACGACCATGATCGAGCCGAGGAGTCCTGCAGTAAGGAGCTTCTTCATCGTGTGTTCTCTCTTCTCAAAACGCGTTAACGTATCTCTCGGGATGCAGCGCTCAGTTTAAAATTGTTATATTGAGATGTAAGCATGTTGTTGCCATCAGCCTGCTGCAAGGCTTAGTGTCCCAGCAACGCCCCCGAAACTGTAATCACAAGCGCGTGATCACGATGATTTTTTTGTTGCCGCGCTTCGAGGAACCTTTCGCCCATGTCTGCCGCCATCAGCAACAGTTCCCAAAACGTCGAAACCACCCCGAACGCCCTTGATGCCAAAGCCAGGGATGACCTTATCCGTGAAGGCCGTGGACGTGCACGCGATGTGATCCGCGACTGGAACCTCAAGCACGCATATATCAATGGTGTCTGGCGTGCCGCCGATAGCCGTGAAACCCTTGATGTCATTGACCCGGCAAAGGGCGATGTAATTGGCGCAGTGCCGTTTATGCGCACGTCCGAAGCCCGTCAGGCGATTGATGCGGCCCATGCGGCCTTTTCGGCCTGGTCGGGCTTGCTGGCAGGCGAACGCGCCAAGATCCTGCGCCGCTGGCGCGATTTGCTTGAAGCTCATCAGGAAGATCTGGCAGCCCTGATCACGCTTGAGCAGGGCAAACCCCTTGATCAGGCACTGCGTGAAGTGGTCGGTGCGATTGCCTATGCCGAATGGTATGGCGAAGAAGCCAAGCGCGCCTATGGCCAGACCATGCCAGCCACCCAGCGCGATCGTCGCGTTGTCGTGCAAAAGCACCCGGTCGGTGTGGTTGCCGCTATCACGCCGTGGAACTTCCCGTTGACCATGGTGGTGCGCAAATGTGCCCCGGCACTTGCGGCGGGTTGTACCGTCATCGTTAAACCGGCCGAAGATACTCCGCTTTCTGCCTTGGCCGCTGCCAAGCTGGCCGAGCAGGCCGGTTTCCCCGCCGGTGTGTTTAACGTTGTCACCGGGCTGCCGCATCCGATTGGCGAGGCGCTGACGGGCGATCACCGCGTGCGCATGCTGTCCTTCACCGGCTCGACCGCGGTTGGCAAACGGTTGATGGAACAATGTGCGCCGACGATGAAAAAGCTCTCGCTGGAGCTTGGTGGCAATGCGCCCTTTATCGTCATGGATGATGCCGATCTTGATGCGGCAGTTGCCGGTGCGATGATTTCAAAGTTCCGCAATAGCGGTCAGACCTGTGTCTGTGCCAACCGTATTTTTGTGCAGGACGGGCTTTATGATGCCTTTGTCGAAAAGTTCGTTGCGGCCAGCAATGCGCAGACCATGGGCAATGGATTTGTGCCCGGCACGGAACTGGGGCCGCTGATCAATCGTCAGGCGGTGGCAAAGGTCGAACGCCTTGTTGCGGACGCTAAGAAACGTGGTGCAACCCTGATCCATGGTGCAGACTTGCCTGAAGAAGGCTTCTTCACCCGTCCGCTGATCATGACTGATGTGCCCCATGATGCGGATTGCTTTGACGAGGAACTGTTTGCCCCGGTTGCGCCGATCTATCGCTTTGGCACTGAAGACGAAGTGATAGAGCTTGCCAACCGGGTCCGCACCGGGCTGTCGTCTTATATCTATAGTCGTGATGTCGGCCGCATCCAGCGTCTGGCGGATCGGCTTGAAACCGGTGTGGTCGGGATCAATGACGGCACCACTAGTCACGAAGGGGCGCCGTTTGGCGGCGTCAAGGAAAGTGGCCAGGGTCGCGAAGGCGGACATTGGGGGATTGAGGAATATCTCGAACCCAAATACCTCAATTACGCGCTTTAGCTTCGGCGCATTTTCTTTCGGCTCGGGTGGCGATATCGGCCATTTTTCGGACCTGAAATCAAAGATCGCAGAACGGCAATATCCTGATCGGGTATTGCCGTTTTTTGCTTTCGCCAGAGCTATGCAAAATTGTTTAGTGTGAATCTGGCGAAAAGAATCGTCATTTTGACCGCATTTGGCGAAAAATCCCTCTGTGCCAAACATTTTCCGATCTTTTTTCTTCTGCTGCCATCTTGAAAACAGCAACGGAAAGACGGGTGTCATATTATCTTAATCATAGATAGGGCAGGCGTTCCGGGCGGTGCGCACTGCAAATGTTAGGAAAATGAACGCTTTATTTGTCATGAAACAAACATGTTAAATATGCATGATGAAAATAAGTCATCGGCACAAACAGGCATGCGTCAAACGCATATTTGGGGTGAGAAAACTCTTCTCGTAGGAATGCACAAACAGGCGTACATCGGATTTAACGAAACACATAGCGAAACCCCGGCGGGAACAATGCCGGATGCTTTTATGAGGAAACGGACATGAAAATGTATCGTGATTATGATCTGGTTGCCCTGCAGCGTGAAGCTGAACATCTTCGTGCACAGGCTATGCGCAACATGCTTGTCGCACTGGTACGCAAAGTTGGTGGCCTGTTTGGCACGCACAACAAACCCCATGGCGGTGTTGCTGCTGGCGCGTAATTGCGCTGCTCAACCAAGCCCTGCGGCCGTTTACGCGGTACGCTTAAAAACGCCCTCGCATCATGTTGTTGCGAGGGTGTTTTTGTTTGTGCTCTTCACCTTCGTTGTCGGCAACGTTATTAAGGGGGATCGACCCCGTTTGAAACGCCCGGAAGTTGGTCTTTATGAAACTTGCCCATTACGCCTTTGGCGAAGAAAACCGTGACAACGGCACCATCGTGATCATTCATGGCCTGTTTGGTCAGGCCCGCAACTGGACGGCCATCGCCCGGCGTCTGGCCGAGAAATATCACGTGGTTACCGCGGATCTGCGCAATCACGGACGATCCGGCTGGGATATGGAAATGACCTATCCCGCCATGGCAGGCGATCTGGCCGAACTGATCCGGGAAGTTTCAGATAAACCGGTGCATCTTGTCGGGCATTCCATGGGGGGTAAGGCATCGATGATGCTGGCCCTTTCTGCGGATGCTGAACTGGTCGCTGATCTGGTGGTCGTTGATGTTGCGCCTGTGGTCTATGACCATGACTATACCGGCTATATCTCTGCCATGCGCGGGGTTGATTTTGATGCGGTATCGCGCCGGGCCGAGGTCGAAGAAGCCCTTTCATCTGGTGTTTCAGAAAAAGGTGTGCGGCAGTTCCTGGCCCAGAACGTCGTGACCGACAAGGACAGCGGCAAGATGTCCTGGCAGGTTAATATCGATGCCATGGCCAACCACCTTGATGATATTACCGGCTGGCCTGAAGACGGGCTTTCTGATCAGTTTGGCCGTGATGTGCTGTTTGTCGCCGGGGCGAATTCGCACTATATCGATCCAAAGGACCGCGATCATATCAAGGCGCTGTTTCCCAAGGCCGCCTTTACCATCATCAAGGGGGCTGGCCACTGGGTACATGCCGAAAAGCCCGAGGCTGTCTTGTTGACCCTTTCTGCCTTCCTGAACCGCTAGGCGACAGCAAAAGGAGCTTCATTGTGTCCGATCCGGATCTTCCTTCTGATCTTCCAAATGGCTGGTCGATCCCCAAACAGGATCACGTGCGGGTGCGTGACATCGATTGCCTGTCGGACAACTGGTATCGCCTTTATCGCGTCGGGTTTGATCTGAAACGCACCGATGGTTCATGGCAGCATCAAACCCGTGAGGCCTATGATCGCGGCAATGGTGCGGGTGTGTTGCTGTATAACCTTGCCGATCGCACCGTCATCCTGACCAGGCAATTCCGGATACCAAGCTTTGTGAATGGCAACGAAGACGGCATGCTGATCGAAGTTCCTGCCGGTGTCCTTGATGATCGTGACCCGATGTCGGCCGTCATTGCCGAGGTCGAGGAAGAAACGGGCTATAAGATCGGAAAACCCGTTCAGGTCTTTGATCTTTTCATGAGCCCGGGGTCGGTCACCGAACGCCTGCATCTGTTCGTTGCTGAAATCACCCGCGATCACCGAGAAGGCGCGGGCGGTGGCCTGCATGAAGAGGGCGAAGATATCGACGTTCTTGAAGTCCCGTTCGATGACATTCTGCCAATGATTACCGATGGCCGCATCCGTGATGCCAAGACCGTTATCCTGCTACAGCACGCTCTTCTGACCGGTCTGCTTCGCAAATAGGTGACGCTACCAGGGCAGCGCTTCGCCGTCATAGGCAAAGAACCCGCCGGAACTCTCCGTAGTCAATTGATCCAAGACGCCTAGCATGTTCGCTGTCGCCTCAAGTGGGCTTTGCACCCGAAGGCCTGATTTGGCAAACGGTCCGGAAAGGCCGGTATCAACCGTGCCCGGATGCAGGGCAACGCAAACCGCTTCGCGCTTGTTACGCCCGATTTCAATCGCGCTGCATTTCACCAGCTGATTAAGGGCTGCCTTGGCTGCGCGATAGCCATACCAACCGCCCATACGGTTATCACCAATGCTGCCGACCTTGGCTGACAGGGTGGCAAATACCGATTTGCCAGACCTCGGCAATAGCGGGCAGAAATGCTTCATCAAAAGCGCAGGGCCAATGGTGTTGATCTGGAATTGCTTGGCCATATAGTCCGGATCGATGTGACGCAGGGATTTTTCCGGCTGAAACGTTTCGTCATGCAGATAGCCGGTCGCGTCAATGATCAGGCGAACTTCACCGCCAAGGGTTTTGATAAAATCTGCACATTCCGCGACTGATTCTGGGCGATCAAAATCAAGGGCCGGGCTGCTGGAACGTGAAAGTGCAATCACCTCAGCAAAACGACTGCCTACTTGCAGGTGCTTGACAAAGGCCTGTCCGGTCCCGCCCGTCGCACCACAAACAATCGCAAGGCCATTTTCGGGAAAGCTTTCAAAGTCGGGCAGCGTGGTCATATAGGGACTCGGTTTTGTGAGGGTTGTTTCTGCTTACGGCCTTGTTGGCACAGCGGTTCACATGTGCATGGGCGGTGCGTCGACGAACGCTATTTCTCTCACAAGTACAAAGGATTTCGAAAATGGCGTTTGCTTATACCGAGGCCCAAAGCGCGCAGGCGGTTGCAGAACTGCAATGGGCAAAAGCCGATAAGATTATGTTCACAAAGTTTACATCCTGCATCGGACTAATGGGGATCAAGGACGATCAGGTCATTGGCGTGCATCTGCCATTGCGTGATGATCACAATGCGGTGACCAATGACGATATTGATGCGGCAATTGCACTGCTTGATGGTGTTGTAAATCCGGTGATCATCGGTGCCATCAGTGCCTGGAAGGCCAGCGCATCGGATGTGTTCACCCATCTTGTTGATACTCTTAACCCGGTCGAACAATATCCTTACGGTGACGGGATCTATGGCGGATCGGTCGATGATGGTCGGGTTCAGCCGGAATATACAGTCGAGTAGCCCGCGTCAGCACATAAAAAAAGCCGCCCGTTTTGCAGCGGGCGGCTTTTGGCTTTGAGTCTTACGTGCCTTATTCGGCAGCGTTGATATGGGTAACGTTGGGGGCGCTTCGTGCGCCTTTGCCCTCGTGATCGTGGCGGCGGATGAATTCCTTGATCCGCGGACTGATCTGTTCGCGCCAGCGACGGCCGTTAAAGACGCCGTAATGGCCAACACCCTGCTGGACGTGATGCATGCGCATGCTGTCAGGCAGGTTGGTGGTCAGCTTGTGCGCCGCACGGGTTTGACCCATGCCGGTAATGTCATCACGCTCGCCTTCAACCGTCAGAAGGGCGGTTTTGGTGATGGCAGACGGATCGACCGGTACACCCTGCCAGCGCATTGTGCCTTCCGGCAGGCTGTGTTCGTGGAACACGACCTTCAGGGTCTGCAGGTAAAACTCGGCCGTCATATCCATCACGGCGAGATATTCCTGATAGAAGGAACGCTTTGCTTCAGCACTTTCACCATCACCTTCGACAAGGTGGTTGAACATGTCGTGATGGGCTGAAACGTGACGGTCCCAGTTCATGCTCATGAAGCCGGCAAGCTGCATGAAGCCCGGATATACGCGGCGCATTACGCCCGCATGGGGCAGCGGCACATGCGAAATCACATGGCGTTCAAACCAGTCCAGGCTGTGCTGCTTGGCGAACTTGTTGACCTCGGTCGGGTTTTCTCGGGTATCGATCGGTCCGCCCATCAGCGTCATCGATGCCGGCTGGCAGGCTTCATTGCCTGCTGCCATAAGCGATGCAGCCGCAACCACCGGCACAGAGGGCTGGCAGACCGCCATCATGTGGGTGTTCGGGCCAAGCTTGCGCAGGAAGCGCATGATGTAATCGATATAGGTATCCAGATCGAAATGACCGAGATGGACCGGCACCAGACGGGCATCAATCCAGTCGGTGATATAGACGTCATGGTCTGGCAAAAGGGCCTCGACCGTGCCGCGCAGAAGGGTTGAAAAGTGCCCGGAAAGCGGGGCCACGATCAACAGGCGCGGGTCATCGGGCTGCGTTTTCAGATGGTCGGTTTCGCGCTTGAAATGCAACAGATTGCAAAAAGCTTCGCTGTGAACGACTTCTTCGGTGATCGGCACGGTTTCGCCGTCAATCACCGTGGTGTCCAGACCGAATTCCGGTTTGCCGTAACGATGGGTAATATGGGTGAACACGTCACATGCTGCGGCGGCTGCCCGACCCTGATGGGTATAGGACATCGGGTTGGCCGGATTGCGCAGCCACTTCTTGCTGGCATCAGCTGCCATGCGAAGCGGGCTTATCGTGGCGTGCTGCAATTCATAAAGGTGATACAGCATTTACTCTCACTCCCGGGTGACCGACAAACGCTTCAGTGGTCACCGACCTGGTTTACGGCTTTCATCCTGTTTGTGTTCGCGCGCAGTTCGTCTGCAGGCGCGACTTGGCATTTTTTTAAGGATTCTGGTCAGAACCGCCAAATGGCGTGGGCCGATCTGATGCGCAGCAAAAGGGGCTGGTTACCAGCATGCAGAAATCCAGTAATTGCCTCGAAGCCTACGTGAGTTCGGCCTACATGCAATAGCCATTAAGTATGATGAACGTCCAAATTGTCGTTTTTCACCCTGATTCAAACGAAATTTCCCCGATTTGTCGAGTGAAATTTTGCAATGCAGCGCAAGTTGTTGCGATGCAACAAATGTTTTTCTCAGGCTCGGACAATATCCTGCGCAGGAATGTATGAGCCAAATGTGAAGAAGACTCGCATTTGTCAGATGGCAGGTTCCGCTGCCCGGTTCGCCCAAAACAAAAAAAGCACCGCTATCGGGGAAATAGCGGCGCCAGTATGCGGAGTATGCGGGAATCATTATTGCGGTTGCCAAGGCCATTTGGGGAAGACCGGGCTTAGGGAAGGTCTGACCGACAGGCGGGACAGGGTTTGGGTGCGGGGTTGCCTGCCGGTCAGACGCCCGTGATGGACAAAAGCTTGGTGGCTAATGGTCCGGGCCTCGGAAACACAGATAACGTGTGTTGGGAATTCTCAGATCAGACCGCGAAGGGTTTGGGCCATGCCAAGTCCGATGACAAACAGGAAAAATCCTGTGCTGCCGACAACGGCGACCGTGCTGCAAAGCTCGTTCAAACGGGTCGGGTTATCAATCAGTTTCAACATGGTCTGTCCTCCTCAATCTGTCTGAAGAAACCATACTGTTCTGATTTTGTTCCATCAAGAACAAAGTTGGAACAAACGAGGTGGAATGTATTTAATCGATTGATTTAATTGAAGTAAATAATGTTCACAAATGTTCTCATTTTTGAGTGGGAACAGCAATGAGAACGGAGTTTCGGTGGGGCGATGGGCTCCAAAACTCTCGGAAAACTGCGATTCTCTGCGAGTCTTGTTTCGATGTTCTCAATGTTCTGATCAGATGACGTCATATGAACATCATGTGTGACGCCCAAATCAGCTCAATTTTTGCAACAAACCCGGCGTGCCTTGACAAAGGTGCAAACTGTTTTGGTTAAGGGCGCCGTCGCGTCGCTGGAATCAAATTGTTGCACGATGTTTCAACTGTCCTAAAATGCAGGAAATCCGGCTGTAATTGCATCGGTTTTGCAACAAACTGTTACGGTTAAACCGGATTTCGGTAAAACGTCTTCTATCGCGCGTGATCGCAGTGGTCTTGCCCCCATGGATCGTGTAACAGTGCGCGTTAGGAACCTGATAAATTAGCCATGCTGCTCAGGACACAGCAGGGCCGGACATCAGGGTTCCGGTCGTCAGTCATCTGATGACAGAATTCGGTCACAGTCAGGGTGTCATATTCCTGTGAGGTGACAAAAAGCAGGCAGGGTCGGAAAATCCGGTTCTGCATCACGGCATCGGCCGTGCCCCGATTGTCTGCCAGGATCGCAAGATCCGGGGTCCCACCTTGGCGACGGGAAGGAAACGTTGGAAGGCTAAGGGCATAATGAAACAAAGGCAAAGGCTTAAGCATCGTATCGCGGATATCGTGATTTTCGGTGGGACCGGAGATCTGGCGTTACGCAAACTTTTTCCCGCTCTGTATGAAATGGAACGCACCGGGCGTTTCGATGATGAAACCCGTATCTTTGGCGCATCGCGCAGCGAACATAGCGACGAAGATTTCCGGGCCAAACTGCTCGAAGCCGGGAAGAAATTCATTCCCGAAGGCGAGTTTGACAAAGAAATCTGGGCGAAATTTGCCAGCCGCATCGCCTATGTACAGGTTTCTGCCGGCGATGAAAGCGGCTTCAAGGTTCTGCATGAAAAGCTGTCCGATCAGCCAGATCGTGACCGTGTCTATTATTTCTCGACCAGTCCGTCACTGTTTGCCGACATGGCCTTTAACCTTAAAAAGGCCGGTCTGGTGACGCCAAACTCCCGCGTCGTGCTTGAAAAGCCGCTGGGCCACGATCTTGAAAGCTGTCGTGAAATCAACGGCCAGATCGGGGAAGTGTTCGAAGAACGTCAGATTTTCCGTATCGACCACTATCTTGGCAAGGAAACGGTGCAGAACCTGATGATCCTGCGCTTTGCCAATGCGATGTTCGAACCGCTCTGGAACAGTGCGCATATCGATCATGTACAGATCACGGTCGGAGAGGAAGTCGGGGTTGAGGGCCGCTGGTCCTATTACGACGATGCAGGTGCCATGCGCGATATGGTGCAAAACCATATGCTGCAACTTCTCTGCCTTGTTGCGATGGAACCGCCCTATGTCCTTGATCAGGACGCCGTTCGTGATGAAAAGGTCAAGGTGCTCAAGGCCCTTCAACCGATCAACGATTCCAATATCGATAGCTCCACCGTCCGTGGACAGTACCGCAAGGGCGCTGTGGGTGGCAAGGAAGTGCCGGGCTATCTTGAGGAAGAAGGTGCCAATACCGACAGCACCACGGAAACCTTTGTCGCGATCCGCGCAGAACTTGATAACTGGCGCTGGTCGGGCGTTCCGTTCTATTTGCGCACGGGCAAACGTTTGCCCAAGCGTCATTCGGAAATCGTCATCCAGTTCCGTGACGTCCCGCACCAGATTTTCCCGCTTGCAAAATCCATGACCAACTATCAGGCCAACAAGCTGGTCCTGCGCCTGCAGCCTGATGACGGTATCCATCTTGTGCTCAATAACAAGAACCCGGGACCGGGGCTTGTGCGTTTGCGCCCGACGGCACTCAACCTGTCCTTTGCCGAGGCCTTTGGTGGCCGCAGCCCGGATGCCTATGAGCGTCTGTTGCTTGATGCGATTGATGGCAACAACACGCTGTTTGTCCGTCGCGATGAACAGGATATTGCCTGGCAGTGGGTCGATGCCATTCAGGAAGCGTGGCAGAACAATCATGTCACGCCCAAGGGATACACCGCCGGAACGTGGGGCCCGTCTGCTGCCATTGCATTGATCGAACGCGATGGTCGGACCTGGAACGAAGAAGCCGGGTTCTAGAATTGCGCATTCCCGATGCTTGGTCGTTAGGACCGGGCATCGGACTTGCACAACGACGCGATGACCCCAATTTCGGGAAGAAGACATGACAAACGAACGCACATTTAAAAGCGGCGATGAAATGCTTGCGGCAATGGTCAAGGAAACCGTTGATCGGCTGGAATTTGCCATCGCAACCCGCGGACATGCCAGCATGGCTGTTGCCGGCGGGCGCTTTCCCAAGCCGCTGTTTCAAACCCTTTCCCGGGCCCGTCTTGACTGGTCAAAAGTGATTGTCACCCTGGGCGATGATCGCTGGGTCGGGCTTGATGATGATCAGTCCAATGAGAAGCTTGTGCGCGATAACCTGTTTATCAACGAAGCGCAGAATGCCCGCTTTGTCTCGCTGAAAACATCGGATACCAGCCCGGAAGACGCGGTCGAAACCGTAAGCGCACGTCTGCGCACGGAAATGCACTGGCCGCTTGATATCGTATTTCTGGGGATGGGGGATGACGGCCATACCGCATCGCTTTTCCCGTCCTCAACCCCCGAAGCCCTTGATAAGGGGCTTTATCCCAAGCATGGCGAACTGGTCGCCGCTGACCGCCCGACCGTATCCCCGGTCCCGCGCATCAGCATGACTTTGCCCGCCATCCTTAATGCCCGGTACATTGCAATTCATATTACCGGACAGTCCAAATGGTCGACCTATGAAACCGCGAAAAACGGCACGGAAATCGAAGAGATGCCGGTTCGCGCAATCTTGCAACAGAACGATGTCCCCGTCGATCTGTGGTGGAGCGCCGAGAACCCGAAAGGCTGAACCCCATGAAACGTGAAATAGAACAGATTACAAAACGCATTATCGAGCGTTCCAAACCAACCCGCGAAGCATATCTTGCCAAGATCGAGGCAGCGGCATCTGACCGCCCGCACCGCTCTGCCCTGTCATGTGGCAACCTTGCCCATGCATCGGCGGGCTGTGGTGCGGCGGAAAAGGCGCGCATTAACGGCGAAGATGGTGCGAACCTCGGTATTGTGACGTCCTATAACGATATGCTTTCGGCCCATCAGCCGCTGGGCGTTTATCCCGACCGCATCAAAAAGGCCGTGTTTGAAGCCGGCGGCACCGCACAGGTTGCCGGTGGTGTTCCCGCCATGTGTGATGGTGTGACGCAAGGCCGTCCGGGCATGGAACTGTCGCTGTTTTCGCGCGATGTGATTGCCATGTCCACAGCCGTATCGCTATCGCATGATGTGTTCGATGCCGCGCTTTATCTTGGCGTTTGCGATAAAATCGTTCCGGGCCTTGTCATGGGGGCGCTTTCCTATGGTCATATCCCGGCGGTGTTTGTTCCGGCCGGTCCGATGCCATCGGGACTTCCGAACAATGAAAAGGCCCGCATTCGTCAGCTTTATGCCCAAGGCAAGGTTGGCCGTAAGGAACTGCTCGAAGCCGAAACCGCGTCTTATCACAGCCCGGGTACCTGCACCTTCTATGGGACTGCGAACTCAAACCAGATGCTGATGGAAGTCATGGGCTTGCATCTTCCGGGGGCGGCGTTCGTTAACCCGAACACCGATCTGCGTGATGCCCTGACCGAAGAAGCTGCACGTCGCGCCATGCAGATCACCAAGCTTGGCAATGACTATCGCCCGATCGGCAAGATCCTTGATGAAAAGGCGTTTGTGAACGGCATTGTTGGCTTGCTCGCAACCGGTGGCTCAACCAACCACACCCTGCATTTGCCAGCCATGGCACGTGCGGCCGGGATCGAGCTTCGCTGGGATGACTTCGATGAACTCTCGCGTCTCGTACCGCTTCTGTGCCGCGTTTATCCGAACGGGCAGGCCGATGTGAACCACTTCCATGCTGCAGGCGGCATGGGCTTTGTGATTTCCGATCTGCTCAAGAACGGTATTTTGCACCCGGATCTTGAAACGATTCATACCGGTGGCATGGCGGCCTATGGCACCGAGCCGTACCTCAATGAAGGCAAACTGGCGTGGCGTGACGCGCCGGAAAACAGCCATGACGAGGAAATCCTGCGTCCGACCGAAAAGGCATTCAGTGCCGATGGCGGCCTTCGCATGCTTTCGGGCAACCTTGGCCGCTCCGTGATCAAGGTTTCCGCTGTGAAGCCGGAAAACCGCGTGATCGAAGCCCCAGCGGCAGTGTTTACTTCCCAGGAAGAAATGATGCAGGCCTTCAAGGAAGGCAAACTGCATCGTGACGTCGTCTGCGTTGTCCGCTTCCAAGGCCCGAAAGCCAACGGCATGCCGGAACTGCACAAACTGACCCCGCCGCTGGGTGTTTTGCAGGATCTTGGCTACAAGGTTGCCCTTGTCACGGATGGCCGTATGTCGGGTGCATCGGGCAAGGTCCCGGCCGCCATTCACGTCACACCCGAAGGCATGATGAACGGCCCGATCGCCAAAGTGCAGGATGGTGATATCATTCGTCTGGATGCCGAAACTGGTGAGCTGTTGTTGAACGTTACCGAGGCCGAACTGGCCAAGCGCGAGTTTGCGAGCTTTGATAACAAGGCCGAACATCAGGATGGCTTTGGCCGCGAGATGTTTGGTGTCTTCCGCGAACATGTTGGTCTGGCTGAGCTTGGTGCTTCTGCTGCCTTCCCGGGGGAGGCTGAAGTCGCGTAATGCAGCTGGTTGGTGATATTGGCGGGACCAATGCCCGCTTTGCCTGGCTGGATGAGGCTGGCGATCCCTATACACCCATGACATTGCCGGTGCGTGACTATGCCACCATCGGCGATGCCATGCGCGATTTCATGGCGAAAACCGACTGCACGGATTTGCGTGAATTTGCCGTTGCCGTGGCATGTCCTGCCATGGCCGATACGGTCACGTTCACCAATAATCCGTGGGTGTTTTCCAAAGACGCCCTTAAGGCCGAATTCAATCTCGATCGGCTTGTGGTGGTCAATGACTTCACCGGCCTTGCCATGTCCGTGCCCTATCTTGGCGAAGAAGACCTGATCACGTTGTTTGATGGTCCGGGCCGTCCGGGTTTGCCATTGGCTGTGGTCGGGGCGGGCACGGGGCTTGGCGTTTCCGGGCTTTTGCCGCACGAAGGCAAGTGGCTGCCGATCCAGGGCGAAGGCGGGCATGTCTCATTGCCCGCTGTCGATGATCTCGATTACGAGATCGTCAAGTTCCTGTCAGGTGAGCTGGACCGGGTGTCGGCCGAACGCGTGCTGTCGGGCATGGGAATTGAAAACCTGTATCGTGCGCTTGCCGCGATTGACGGGTTTGATGTCTCGCCCAAATCCGCGGCCGAGGTGGTTGAAGGGGCACTTGTCGCCAACGATCCGCTCTGTTGCAAGGTGCTTGATCGGTTCTGCATGTTCCTTGGCGGTGTTGCCGGGGATCTGGTGCTGACGCTTGGTGCCTTTGACGGGGTGTTTATTGGCGGCGGGATTGGTCCACGCATTACCGATTACATGAAGAAAAGCGCACTTAAGGAGCGCATGATCGCCAAGGGGCGGTTCCGTGATTTGATGAATGATGTGCCGGTACGCCTGATGACGGCGAAATACCCGGCCCTGATCGGTTGCGCCAAGATTTTGACGGCGTAATCGAAACCTGGAGGAAAGTTAATGAGCCTTTCATCGCGTGAAATTCTGTCCAAGGCACCGGTTGTTCCGGTTCTGGTGATCGAAGACGTCAACGATGCCGTCCCGCTTGCCAAGGCGCTGGTTGCCGGTGGCCTGCCGGTGCTTGAAATCACCCTGCGCTCTGCCGCAGCTGAAGAAAGCATCAAACGCATCATCGCCGAAGTGCCCGATGCCATTACCGGCGCCGGAACGGTCGTCAATGCCAAGCAGATGGAACGCATGGCCGAAATCGGTTGTGCATTTGCCGTGTCGCCGGGCCATACCGAAGGCCTGCTGAAAGCAGCCAAGGATACCGGATGTCCGCTGCTTCCGGGGGCAGGTACGCCGTCAGAAATCATGAACCTGATTGATCATGGCTATGACATCCTGAAATTCTTCCCGGCTGAACAGCAGGGCGGGGTTTCGATGCTCAAAGCCATTTCCGGCCCGCTGCCGCAGGTATCGTTCTGCCCGACCGGCGGTGTTTCGCTGTCTAACCTTGCCGACTATCTGGCCCTGCCAAACATCATCACCGTGGGCGGCTCCTGGGTAGCACCCAAGGATGCGGTTAAGGCCGGTGACTGGGCTACGATCACAAAGCTTGCACAGGAAGCGACCGACAAGGTCAAGGCGCTGCGTTCCTGATCACTTCCCGATCACACGCCCAAAGCCCAGACACAAAAAAGGGACTCGAAAGGGTCCCTTTTTCATCAGGGTAGTCCATGCGACTGTATCGGCGTCGCGGCCGGTTCAGTGCTTAGTCCTTGATACGGTCGACATACCAGGTCGAACCGTTGAACTTGCGCTGCAGACCGAGGTCGGCAAGTTCTGCGTGGCTAAGCGAATCCCAACCGTAGCTCGCGGCCTTATGGGCACGTGACGGGCCGATCTTGCTTGCGATCTGGCCAAGAAGCGAACCGAACGGCATGCGTTTGGTGAACGGGTCGGTCGCGATGTTGAACTGCGGTGCAGCGGAAACCGTGTGTGCCATAATGGCCTCCTTTGATCTACGGTTGATTACCTTTCGATGGGCGGAAAATGTCATATGCGAAATAAAACGGGAACCACTTTGTTTTGCATAGTATCTGTGCAAAAATGCACGGTGATTTTGACTGATTCCAAAGGATGAAATAACGCATATGAATTGGAACGATTTGCGCTACTTCCTTGTTCTTGCGGAAGAAAATAGCCTGTCTGGAGCCGCGCGACGTCTGCGTAAAGAGCATACCACCGTTGCAAGAAGGATTGAGGCTCTCGAGAGTGATCTTGGAACCAAACTTTTTGACCGGTTACCACGGGGCTGGCAGCTGACATCAGCGGGTCGAAATCTTGTTCCTGTGGCCGAACGAGTCGAAGAAGAAGCCCTGACATTCGAGCGACAGGCAAAGGGTGATGAAGCCGCCCACGGGGTCGTGCGTATTTCCGTTCCCCCTGTGGCGGGGCGAGTCTTGTTCGCGCCGCGTCTTGCCCGTCTGCTGAAGGCCCATCAGGGGCTGGAATTTGAAATCGTCGGCGCTGCCAATGTCGTCAACCTGGCCCGCCGCGAAGCCGATATTGCCGTGCGCATGATTACCCCGCGTGAACCCGGCCTGATTACCCGCAAACTGGTCGAACTTGGCGTCGGGCTTTATGGCGCGGTCGGCTATCAGGAACGCGTGCCTGAAATGTATTGGGAATTCTGCGGTTATGAAGACACCACCTATGGCGCGTCAAAGCGAGAATGGGTGCGAACAGTGCTTGATCGCGAATTGCCCTGCCGCTTCCGCGCCGATGATACCGAAACTGTCCGTCAGTTCATTGCCGCTGGTCACGGAGTTGGTGTTTTGCCGCGCTATTTCGGCGATCAGGACGAGGAACTTGAGCTGATCCACGCCGATATCGATGGCCGCAGCCGCGAAAGTGTCTGGATGGTTGTCCATCCCGATATGCGCCGCTCGCCCGGTGTCCGCCTTGTGATGGATGCACTGGTCAAGGCCGCCGATAACATCGCCGAGGAATATCAAGTCTGATCCAGTGTCCCAAAATGAACAAAAGGCCCCTGCACTGCAGGGGCCTTTGTCTGCCTTAAGGGAGGAATTTACCAGCTTGGCAATAGTCATATTACCAAGCTGGTGGCATCAAAGCGTGTCGATTGCCAACGGCTCTGTTCAGGACCGGGCCGCTTTGATGTTCGGGGCAACGGTGTCGAGGAAAACTCAATACCAGTCACGCGTTGCATATCCGTCGCGTGTGCGTTCAAGGCCGATGTCGCGTAGTTGATGTTCGTTAAGCCTATGTAGGGCAACTCGTCCTTGATAACGCTTGTATGCGGCAATTAACGCATTGAAGATCGTCGGGATGATCGCACGGACGTCTACTGTGGTATGGTGGCGCGAGACAGGGGAGTGTGGGCTTCGTACCAACATCTCCGACGATGACTTGTTCGAAAGGCAACCAACGACGGGATGACATTCGAGATGGTTAGATACAGCCATTTTGATGCTCCTTGTTCGTGTGGGCTCTGTGATGTCGACAAGGTTGGCATGCGCAAAAATACAAATTAATTCCGATAATCTGCGCTACAGTTGTGCAGATTTGCGCAATGGTCGAACATTGTTTTCGGCGTTACGCAGGTGGTCGAATGTGTGCAAACCGTGCCGGGATCGGATTGATGAACTGGAATGATCTGCGTTTCTTTGTTGCCGGGGCAAAGGAGGGAACCTTGTCTGGCGCGGCAAGATGCCTTGGCAAGGATCACACAACGGTTTCGCGCCGGATCGAGGCACTTGAAGCAGATCTTGGCGCACATCTGTTTGATCGTCTGGCCACGGGCTGGAAACTTACAGATGCTGGCGAAAACCTTATGCCCGTCGCCTTGCGGATCGAAGAAGATGTTCTGGTGTTCGAACGGCAGGCGCGTGGGGATGAGACCGCTCATGGGGTCGTCAAGATCGCGGTCCCGCCTGCTGCTGGGAGGTTGCTGTTTGCCCCGCGTCTGGCAGAGTTGCTGCGTGATCAGAAGAACCTTGAATATGAAATTCTGGGATCAAGCGTTGTCGCCAATCTGGCGCGGCGTGAGGCGGATGTAGCTGTGCGCATGGTGCGTCCTGATCAGAGCGGTTTGATCGTCAGGAAGCTGATTGACTTGCGCTATGCAGTTTATGCCGCAAAGGGTTACACCGCGCGCGTCCCAAAGGAAAACTGGGAGTTCTGCGCTGATGGTCGAAACACCTTTGGCGACTATCAGCAAGGTTGGGTTTGGGATACGCTCGAACAGAAACTGCCCATGCGGGTAAAAGCTGACGACACCCAGACCGTTCAGGCCTTTGTTGCCGCAGGCCACGGACTGGGTTTGCTGCCGCGTTATATGGCCGATGAGGATGACCGGTTGGAAGTGGTTGCCGATGATAGCCTGGCCGAACTCAGCAAGCCCGTGTGGCTTGTGGTCCATCCGGATATGCGGCGCTCGCCCGGGGTGCGGATGGTGATGGATGCCTTGATCAAGGCAACAGACAGCATTCCGGCGGCCTATAAATCCTGATTATAGCCAGCCTAGTTGTCGGGCAGATGCTAGCAACAGCATCACACCAAACAGCGTAATGATCGCAGCCCCGGTAAAACCGACCGCGCGGCGAATGATACCCGATGATGTTTCAGACAGGCTGAACAGATGCTGCGTGCCGGTACGAATACCAATCGCGGCCAGCCCGATCAGGCTGATGGTAATCGCCACACCCAGTGCCATGGCAAAGGCAGCCCCGATCCCGATCAGGAACATGCCATTGGCCAACGTAAACAGCAGCACCAGGATCGATCCAGTACAGGGTCGCAAACCAGCAACAATACCGGTCGAGATCATCTGCCAGTTCGATTGAACGGCAGGGGCATGATCATGGTGGTCGTGATGATGCCCGTCATGATGATCATGGTCATGTCCATGCGCATGGACGTGTTCGTGGTGATGATGGTAATGCGCACCCGGCCCATGGTGATCACAACAGTCATCCCGGCCCTGCAGGATACGAAGCGCCATGACAGCACCCAGCACCGCAATCAGGGCATATGATACCGCCTCCATGATCAGGCCGTTCTTGGTCACAGCCGCCGGGCCAAGATTAAGGATCAGGGTCAGACCGCCGACCATGATGATGGCGGATACGGCTTGAACAGTGGCAATCAGGCTTCCCATCGCCACACCCTGTTTCCACCCGGCATCGCGTGACAGGAAATAGGTGGTGGTGATCATCTTGCCATGACCGGGACCGGCCGCGTGGAAAACGCCATAACCAAAGGACAGCGCAATAATCACAAGTCCCGGCCAAAAGCTGTCGCCGTGCTTGGCTTCACGCAGAGTGGCTGTGATTTCACGGTTAAGCTTGGTCTGAATGATGACGGTCTGGCCGATAAGATCGGAAAGCCAGTCGGGCATGGCAATCAGGCTGTCTTCATCGCCATTGGCTTCCGGGGCGGGCGCAGGTGCGCTTTCGGAACTGTCTGCTGCCCCGCGCCCCAGAAGGTTTGAGGATTGTGCTGCTGCCGGATTACTCGACGAGAACGAAATCGCCAGGAGCAAGGCCGCGAGAACTGCTGTTATCTGCCACCTTGGCCGCGCAAATAACATCGGCACGGACCGGAGCGACAAGGTCAAAATAGATGCGGTTCTTTTCATCTTCGCTCATCTCGAAATGGCAGGACAGGTTCTTTGCCCCGGCAAACAGGACGGGATCGACCTGCGTGTAGGCAACATCGATGTAGTATTCAGCATCATAGACCGACAGGCTGATGGCATCCGTAATCGGATCGAGCGGTGTTTCGAGCATCAGCTTGAAGTCATAGCTTACCCGGCGGTCATCGGTGATATCGGCAACGAAATCGGTCGCACCGGCAAAGGAAACCAGTTCTTCGTTGCGGCGCAGATGCGTCAGCCAGGAAAACTCCGCTAGGGCAGCAAATGCATTGTCATGCACGGCCGTGTTCTCATCGCCAAAGAACCTTGTGTCGTGGTTCTGATCAAACTCGTCGATCATGGTCATGCTAAACAGGTCGTCAAACAACCAGCGGACATGAACCGCCGTAATCTTGTCGTTCTCAAAAACAAATTCGGCATTCGCGTCGATCCAGACATGTGGATGCGCAAATGCCGAAGGCACGGTTGCCAGCATCGAGATGCCGGCAACCAGAATTGTGGTGACGGGCTTACGAACCGTTGCCAAGGCACGCGACAAGGGCGTCAACATTCTGTGCCAGAATTTCCTGATAGGCATCGGGGCCGGCAGCAATGTCAGAGCCCAGCGGGTCAAGCGTGCCGGTGCGAATGCCCGTGTCCGAGACCACGGCCTGAACGATTGCCGGGCGGAATTGCGGTTCTGCAAAAATGCAGACAGCGCCGGTATCGTGGATTTTGTCTTCGATTTCATGAAGGCGTTTGGCTCCGGGCTTCTGATCAGGCGACACAGTAATCGATCCGACCGCATTCAGGCCAAGGCCGGTTTCGAGATACTGATAGGCATCATGGAACACGACATAGGGTTGGTCCTGGATCGGTGCAACTTTTGCCCGAAGATCATTACCAAGGTTGGTAAGGCTTGCAAGCAGTGTCTGCAAATTCGCGTGATAGTCGTCGGCATGTTCCGGGTCAATTTCGGCCAGTTCATCTGCAATGGCAATCGCAATCGGCGCGCCATTGGCCGGATCCATCCAGATATGCGGGTCTACACCGTCATGATCTTCGTGGTGATGGGCTTCGTCATGGTGGTCGTCATGTGCATCATGTTCTGCCGCGTGGTCATTATCATGATCGTCATGTTCTTCGTGATCATGTTCGGCGTCATGATCGTGATCATGGTCATCATCATGGGCGTGTTCGTCGTGATCTTCATGGTCATCATGGTCATCATGGTCGTCGTGACCTTCATGCGCTTCGCCCTCATGATCATGCATGTGAGCTTCCCAAGTGCCGCCTTCGCGCATGTTGCGCAGCGACAGCTGTGACAGCGAAACCAGCTCAAGCTGATGGCTATGGCCCGACAGGCTTTCCAGCGGCTTTTCCAGGAAGCCTTCCAGTGCATGCGAAACATAAATCACCAGATCGGCTTCATTCAGCGCACGCGCTTCGCTGGGGCGGAGCGAATAGGTATGCGGCGATGAAGCGCCATCAATCAACAGAACCGGCTCGCCGATATCCTTCATGATGGCACTGGTGATCCCGTGGATCGGCTTGATCGACGTCACAACTTTCGGGGCATCGTCACCATGGGCAGCTGCAGTCAAAGGGGCGGCAACAAACAGTGGTGCCGCAAGAAGAAAACGGCGAAGGGATTGGCGCAAGGAGGGCATATGGATGATCCGGTCTGGAGTGGGTTTGGTATCTAATCCCATTTGTTATGATATAACATAACAGATGGTCAAGAATAAAATGGCCTAGGTCGATTTTGCCGAATGAATCGGTAGCAGGGCTGTTTCCGGCCCCGGCAATCCCCACGTTAATCAAAAGGGGACGAACAGGAACGGGATGGTTTGGTTGTTCAGACATGTTTGCGGTTTGGTCCTGCTTGCCCTTTTGGTAAGCAAACCGCTTTACGCCGAGACACTCAAGGTGCCGCTACCGGCCGGACGAGAGGAGCACTATGCCCTTCAGACCGGTTTGCTTGAACTCGCCCTTACCTATGCGCCGGGGCAGCATCGTCTTGAACTCGTCGCTGTTGACGGCCTCTCGCAAAAGCGTGCGTTCAGCTTGTTGTCCGAGGGAGAGGTAAATGTCGTCTTGGCCGGCTACAGCCGTGCTGCCGAACACGACTTGTTGCAGATCGACTTTCCCCTGACCAAGGGGCTGCAGGGATATCGATTGCTGATCACGCGCGCGGATAACCTCAAGATGCTGGATCGTGTTGAAAACCAGGCTGACCTCAGAAGCATTTGTATCGGGTCGGGCAATTCATGGGTGGACACCGTTATCCTGAAACATGCCGGTCTGTGCGTGACGGGCGGTCCGGGGACAAGCCTTTATACGATGCTTGAAAACAGGCGGTTTGATGCGATGCATCTCGCCATTCATGAGGTGAAAACGGGCAACATTGCGAAGCTCATCAAACAGCATGGTCTGGCGGTCTATGAGAACGTGCTGCTGCGCTATCCCTACGATTTTTATTTCTATCTCGGAAAAGACAGCCAGTCTTTACACGACGAGATCGAGCAGGGCTTTCGGGCCGCTGTAAAAGACGGCGCGATAGACCGCTATTTCATCGAGCATCCGACGATATCAGCCGCCCTTGGTTTTCTGCGTGACCATCCGGGCTTGCATATTATCGACCTCGATAATCCCGAAATGACAGATCAGACGAGCTCTGATCTTTACCGCTACTGGTTCGGCAATTGATTAAATTAAGATCTGTTGTGTGACCTTAATAGATGCATTCCGTTAGCGTAATGAAAAATCAACGCCTGCAGTTTCTGGTGAAAATCCCCGATTTTCTGCCAAAAATAAAAGAGCCGCCTTTCAAGGGCGGCTCTTTCGCATATTGTGTGCTCAAAACGCACAGCGCTTATTTCGATACGCTCTTGAAGTCAAAGAAGAAGCCCGACGGATGGATGCGGTAGTTCTGAAGTTCTTTCGTCGAGGCAACAACAAACACCTTGTGCACCAGCGGAATGATCGGCGCTTCGTCATGCAGGATGTTCATTGCTTTGGTGTAGGTCGCGACCTGCTCGGCCCCCGGATCAAGGGTACGGCCCTTGTCGACAGCGGCATCAAATTCCTCGTTGGCCCAGAACTGATAGTTCAGGCCCGCCTTGGAATGGAACTGTGATTTCAGATGCAGGTCCGGATGGCCGGTCATTTCCGGGGTCCAGAACACGACAGACACGTCATATTCACCCTGCTTGACCAGATCAAGCATCCCGCCCCAGGTATACATGCCAACTTCGGTGGCAATGCCCTGTTCGTTCAGAAGGGCTGCCATGGCCTCGGTGATCATCGGCATTTCGGTGCGCGAAGAATAGCTCAGGATACGCAGGGTCAGCTGTTCGCCGTCCTTCATCCATTTGCCATCGGTTTTCTCATACCCGGCATCACTTAGAAGCGATGCGGCAAGTTCCGGATCAAGCGTGTATTTCTCATCCGCCTGCGGGGCCCAGTCAAAACTCGGGGCAAAGAATTCCCACGCCGGTTCGCCGACGTCATCAAGCGCACCTTTGACAATCAGGTCACGATCGACCAGCGCATTGACCGCGCGACGGATACGAACGTCTGACAGAACGCTTTTCTCACCGGCGTTGAAGGCACCGTAATAAAGGCCCGAGGTCGGCTCGGCATAGACCTTGAAGTCGTCATCTTCAGACAGACGTTTGACGTCGGAGGGAAGCATGTTGGTTACGAAATCAATCTCGCCTGCTTCAAGTGCCAGCGTGCGCGAGTTGTGATCGGGGATATAACGATACACGACTTTCTCAAGGGCCGGTTTTTCGCCCCAGTAATCGTCAAAGCGGGTCACGATGGTGCGATCCTGCTTTTTATATTCCTCGAATTTCCATGGGCCGGTGCCGATCGGTTTGACGAATTCGCCTGCCTCATCGAAGGATGACTTGGCATAGACAACCGTGATCGCATCGGAAAGCTGGTTGGGCAGGGCGGCAAACGGTTCGGTGTTTTCAATCTCGACCACCAGCGGCGAAATCGCCTTGATCGATTTGATGTTGAGAAGGTCTGCGGCATAAGGCAGCAGATCAATCACCCGCTCGAGCGAGAATTTAACTGCTTCGGCATCCAGTTTGGTGCCGTCATGGAAAATGACATTTTCGCGCAGTTTGAACTGCCAGACCGTCGGTGAAACGCGATCCCATTCGGTGGCGAGGCCCGGGATTGTTTTCAGGTCATAATCCAGCTTGACCAGGGTATCGAGGATTTCACTTTCATTGAAGAAGCGCGAACGACGCGGCTTCATGGCAAGCGGCATGGATTCCCACATGGTGCCGATGACAAGCGTGTTGTCCTCGGTTGCCTGTGCAGGCTGCGGGGCAAGTGCAAAACTGCCCATGGCAAGTGCTGCAAAGGCAGCCCCCAAAAGTGTTTTTTTGATCATCTTACTGTCTCTGTCCATCTAGTGAAGGTAGTTGATCTGACGAAGTCGGAAACGGTCTCCCAACATGTCTCCGAGCAGATTGACCGCGACGACAAACGCCGCAATGGTCAGGCCCGGTGCAAGCACCAGGCGAGGGTGATCGCGCAGGTAATTGCGCGATTCAGCAATCATCAGGCCCCATTCCGGCGTGCCGGGTTCGACACCCAGTCCCAAAAAGCTCAATCCGGCAAAAGCCAGGATCGCCCAGGACATGGAATAGGCCGCAAGGGTGAGAAGCGGGCCGATGATGTTTGGAAAAATATGACGATGTGCGATGCGGTGGTGGCGCGCGCCCAGCGCCTCGGCCGCCATGACATAGGGTTTGGTACGCTCGACAATCACCGCATTGCGCACCACCCGGGCATAGTCGGTCCAATGCACGGTAATCAGCGCAATGATCACCGCCTGAAGTCCAAGCCCCAGGGTTCCGGCAATGATCATGCAAATGGCGAGCGCCGGGAATACCGACATGCCTTCGCAAAACCGCATGATGGCCCGATCAACAATGCCGCCGACCATCCCGGCAAGGGTGCCGATCAGGCAGCCGATCAGCGATGCCGCCATCACGACCGCAAGGGCGGATGCCGTGGTCAGGCGCGCGCCATACATCAGGCGCGATAAAACACACCGCCCCAGCGCATCGGTGCCAAGCGGGTAATCAAGGCTTGGTGGTTTCAGTCGGAAAAGGAACTGCGCCTTGTAAGGATCGTTGGGCGCAAAGAACGGCAAGATCAAAACCGCAAGGATCACCAGCGCCATCACCAGAACGTAACCGCGAAACACACGGCGTCCGGCATGAAACAGCTTGCCGCCAGTAAATGACATCCGTTCCATCTGCATCACACGATCTCCCGGGTGCGGGGGTCGTAAAAGGCGATGCACAGATCAACGATCAGATTGACCAGAATGTAACTGCCGGCAATCAACAGGAAGCAGGCCTGAATGGCCGGGTAGTCGCGGTTCAAAAGCGATTCCACCAGAAACCGGCCCAGCCCCGGCCAGGCAAACAGGGTTTCGACAATGATCATGCCATCGAAAATCCGGGCAAACTGCATGCCCGAAAAGGTCAGGATGCCAGGTGCGGTATTGGGCACTGCATGGCGCAAAACGGTGCGCAGGCGGCTCAGCCCCTTGGCCTTGGCGGTGCGGATATAGGGTTTGGACAGTTCTTCAAGCAGGCTGCCCCGCACATAGCGCGACAATACTCCGGCGATCGAGGTGGCAATTACCAATGTCGGCAGAACCGCGTGCGCCCATGTGCCATGCCCTCCGGTCGGCAGCCAACCCAGCACAAGCGAAAACAAAAGGGCGAGAAGCAGCGAGTACCAGAAATTCGGGATCGACATGCCAATGACACTGACCATGCCGGCAATGCGATCAATCCGGCTGCCGGGATAACGCGCGCAGACAATCCCAATCGGCACGGCAATGATCAGGGCCAATGACATCGACAGAACTGCAAGCAAAAGCGACTGCCCCATGCGCAGTGTGATGTCGCTAATGATTGGTTCATTGCTGATAAAGGACTTACCCAGATCCCCCTGCAAAAGAGCAAAAAGCCAGCGAAGATATTGTTGCGGCAGGGGATCATTCAAACCGTTCTGATCGGCATATCGTGCGACCTGATCGGCATCGGGCAGGGTGCCATCCATCTGTGCCATCAGAAGGATCTCGGCGAAGTCGCCGGGCATGAGCCGCAACAACGCAAAGCCGACCACCGAAACGATGAACAGCAAGATCAGGGCATGGGTTATGCGTGCAGTCACGCGCGAAGCCATAAAACGGTCTTTCATTCCGGTGCGTGCCGGAAGAGATCAGTTTGGATGTGTCACGATATTCGAAAGTAATAATCATTCCCATTTGCGGTATGCAACTGATTTTAGTTCTTAATTTCATATTTGATGGATTTAGGCGAAATATAGGCACCATTGCATGCTCTGGATCGGAATTAAGCACGTAATGGTTGTGTTTTTTGTCGCAAAAGAGGTGGTGAACTGTGCAAAAGGGGTAGGTTTGTGATGGGATTCGCGCGCTGATTGCACGCCAGCTTTTGGGCTGGCTGTGGTGCCTGCTAGGAAACGGGGTCAGTTCCCGGCCAGGTCTTCGGGCTGATAATTCATTTCATGCAGGATTTCGCCGCTTTCATAATCGACGGCCTGCAAGGTCACGCCATAGCCCCACAATTGCCCGATATAGCCCAGCGTCATTTCGGCTTCGGACTTTTCAAGCCGGACGCCTTCATGCTCGGTATGCTGGATGTAAAGTTGGCGGTTGCCGCGGATATCTACATCAACCACCTGCATGTCGGGTTCGCGGACCGAAATGTCATGCATCCGGGCCAGGGATCGACGGACCTTGCGATAGCCGTTATCATCATGAATGGCGGCGACCTCAAGATGCGGGGTGGTGCTGTGGTCATTGATCATGAACATCCGCATGTCCCGCATTACTTTGGGGGACAGGAACTGCAGGATGAAGCTTTCATCGCGGTAATGCGCCCATGCTTCCTTAAGCGTTTCGACCGGTTCGTTATTGCCCGCAATATCGGGGAACCATTTATGATCTTCTTCGGTCGGGTCAACGCAGATGCGGTGGATGTCCTGCATCATGGCAAAGCCCAGCGCATAGGGGTTGAAGCCCGAATAGCGCTGATCGTCATATTCGGCCTGAAACACCACGCGGGAATGGTAATCGATGAATTCCATCATCGCACCCTCGGAAATCAGGCCCTTGTCATAAAGGCTGTTCATGATGGCGTAATGCACATAGCACGCGCAGCCTTCATTCATCATCTTGGTCTGTTTCTGCGGATAGAAATACTGTCCGATATTGCGCACGATGCGCAGAATCTCGCGCTCCCAAGCTTGTAGAGATGGCGCGTTCTTTTCGAGGAAATAAAGCAGGTTTTCTTCCGGCAGGCCAAACTGCGCGCGGCGTTCCTCAACCCGCATCTTGCGTTTAAGCTCGTCCATATCCTGATCACCGGGATCGGACTGGGGCAGGGTGCGCCACAGATCGTTATAGGTTTCGTCTTCATATTTGGCGCGTTCGCGTTCGCGCTCCAACTCGGCCGCAAGGTTGGGTTTTTCCGGTCGGGAATAACGATTGACCCCCTGATCCATCAGGGCGTGCGCGGCATCAAGGATCCGTTCAACCGCATCAAAGCCATAGCGGTCCTCGCACTTGGCGATATAGCCCTTGGCAAATTGCAGGTAATCAAGAATGCCGTCGGCATCGGTCCATTGCTTGAACAGGTAGTTGTTTTTGAAAAAGTGATTATGCCCGAAGGCCGCATGCGCAATCACCAAGGCCTGCATGACGATGGTGTTTTCTTCCATGACATAGGAAATGCACGGGTTGGAGTTGATCACGATCTCATAGGCCAGCCCCTGATAACCCTTGCGATACATGACATCGTCACGCACGAAGCGTTTGCCAAACGACCAGTGATGATACATCAGTGGCATGCCGATGGATGAATAGGCATCCAGCATCTGCTCGGATGTGATCACCTCGACCTGATTGGGATAGACATCAAGCTTAAGCTGGTTGATCGCGATATCCTCAATCGCGTCATAGGTCGCTTTCAGCGTTTCGAAATCCCAGTCGGCACTGGTGAAAAGAAGTTTATCGGCGGATTTGGTCTTGCTGCTCATTGGCCTACCTCCGCACGGTTCTTGGCAAACAGTTCCCTGAAGACCGGGAAGATATCGGCAGCCTTGGTCACCCGTTTCAGGGCAAATTGCGGATTGACCCTGGCAATCGGGGCATAGGCCTTCCAAAGGGCGGTTTCACCTTCGGCGGCGGCAAATATTTCTGCCTCGCGCTCATCAGTGATTTCGATATAGGCGTAATATTGGCACTTGGGCAAAAGGTCCTCGGCCAGAAGGGCTGTGCATTTCGCCCCGTCATTGGAATAGTTGTCCCCATCCGATGCCTGGGCGGCATAGATGTTCCACTGATCGGTGGGATAGCGATCCACCAGCACCTTTTTCATTTCCTCGAGTGCTGTGGAAACGATCGTTCCGCCGGTTTCGCGCGAATAGAAAAAGGTTTCCTCATCGACCTCGGCCGCGCGCGATGTATGGCGGATAAACACCACCTCGACATGCTCGTATTTGCGATGCAGGAAAAGATGCAAAAGCATGAAGAACCGCTTGGCCAGTTCCTTCATCTGCTCGGACATCGACCCCGACACATCCATCAAACAGAACATCACCGCCTGCGTATTGGGATCGGGGATCTGCTGAAACTGGTTATATCGTGTATCAATCGGATCAATGAACGGGATCGCCTTCATCCGCCGTTTGGCTTCTTCGAGATCGGCCAGAAGGGTATGAAGGGTTTCGTCATCAGCCTTGGTCAGTTTCCCATTCGGGCGCTTTTCCGCCTTGGCCTGAAGGGCGGCGATTTTTTCTTCAAGCTCGCGCACCTCGGCGGTTTTCGGGCGTCGCAACCCGATGCGACGCGCCAGTGAATTGCGCATGGTCCGCACAAGGCTGAGGTTCGATGGCGTGCCCTCAACCGAAAAGCCAGCGCGTGCCGTGCGAAAGGCGGTGGTCTGCTTCAGGCTTTTTTTCAAAAGATCGGGCAATTCCAGATCTTCAAAGAAGATATCTAGGAACTCGTCACGGGTAAGGGTGAACTGGAATTCATCTTCACCTTCGCCGTCGGGGCTGGCTTGTGATCCACCCGAACCACCATCGCCACCTTGCGGGCGGGCGATGCGGTCGCCCTGAACAAACTTCTTGTTGCCGGGCAGGACATAGTTGCGGTTGCCGCCACGGCCCTGATGATGGAAACCCGGTTCCTTTAACGTCTTGCCGGGAATGGTGATCTGATCGCCGCTGGAAATATCGGTAATGCCGCGCGACCGGATGGTGTTTTCAACCGCCCTTTTGATCTGGGCCTTGGCACGGCGCATGAAACGTTGCCGGTTGCCAAGACTTTTGCCGGTCGGGTTCTTGCGGCGATCCACAATATAAAGCATGGGCAGTCACATCCTTGCACGGTTCAAAAGCGCGTTGTGCAGGTCGCTTGCGCCTTGAATGCCCGCAGGATGTGACATTGGGTGATGGGCCAAAGCCACATCCTGCGGCGAAGAAGTAACCGGGCGGACAAGGGACAAAGCCGCCCGGTCGGGCCGGGAAAGACAGGGGGGAGCTTAACCGGCCTTATTCACACGCATGTACCATTCGACCAGACGACGGGTCTGACGTTCGGTATATTTGCGATCGATCATGCGTTTGACGAATTCGTTGTGTTTCTTCTCAGTCTCGCTGTCCTTTTTCGAGCCGAACGAAATCACCGGCAGCAGGTCCTCGACCTGGCTGAACATGCGTTTTTCGATCACATCGCGCAGTTTCTCATAGGATGTCCATGCCGGGTTCTTGCCCTTGTTGTTGGCACGTGCGCGCAGGGCAAACTTGACGACCTCGTTGCGGAAATCCTTGGGATTGGCGATGCCCGCCGGCTTCTCTATTTTTGAGAGTTCCTGATCAATGATCTTGCGATCAAGAAGCTGACCGGTATCGGGATCCTTGAAGTCCTGATCCTCGATCCAGGCATCGGCATATGCGACGTATCGATCAAACAGGTTCTGCCCGTAATCGGAATAGCTTTCGAGATAGGCCTTCTGGATTTCCGCCCCGATAAACTCGGCATAGCGCGGGGCCAGTTCGGACTTGATGAAGTCCATATAGGCCTTTTCGCGTTCTTCCGGGTATTGCTCGCGGCGGATGGCCTGTTCCATCACATACATTAGATGCACCGGATCGGCGGCAACTTCATGCGTGTCATGGTTAAAGGTTTCCGAAAGCACCTTGAAGGCAAAGCGGGTTGAAATGCCATCCATGCCTTCATCAACACCGGCGGTGTCACGGTATTCCTGCATGGATTTCGCCTTGGGATCGACATCCTTCAATGTCTCGCCGTCATAGACCCGCATCTTGGAATAAAGATTGGAATTCTCATGCTCCTGCAGGCGTGACAGCACGGAAAACTGTGCCAGCATCTTGAGCGTACCGGGTGCGCAGGACCCGTGTTCAAGCTCTGATCCCTGCAACAGCTTGTCGTAGATCATGGTTTCCTCTGTCACCCGCAGGCAATAGGGCACCTTGATCACGGAAATTCGGTCAATGAAGGCCTCGTTATTCTTGTTGGCCTTGAAGGTCTGCCACTCGGCCTCGTTTGAATGGGCCAGGATCAATCCCTGGAACGGGATGGCGCCAAGGTTTTCCGTGCCGATATAGTTGCTTTCCTGTGTCGCAGTCAGCAACGGATGCAGCATCTTGATCGGCGCCTTGAACATCTCGACAAATTCGAGAAGGCCCTGATTGGCGCGGTTCAACCCACCGGAATAGCTATAAGCATCCGGGTCATTCTGGCTGAAATATTCAAGCTTGCGGATATCGACCTTACCAACCAGCGACGAGATATCCTGATTGTTCTCGTCACCGGGTTCGGTCTTGGCAATTGCAATCTGACGCAGGCGCGACGGGATCAGTTTCACGACCGAAAACTTGGTCAGATCCCCGCCAAACTCATCAAGGCGCTTGACCGCCCATGGGGACATAAGCCCCGTGAGGCGACGTTTGGGGATGCCGTATTTATCCTCGATCGCATCGCCCATCTTGGCTGGGTTAAACAGGCCAAGCGGGCTTTCAAAGACCGGGCTGATTTCATCACCGGCCTTGAGTACATAAATCGGTTCGCGCTCCATCAACTCCTTTAGCCGTTCGGCAAGCGAACTTTTACCGCCGCCAACCGGCCCCAGCAGGTATAGAACCTGTTTGCGTTCCTCAAGGCCCTGGGCCGCATATTTGAAGAAGCCGACAATGCGTTCGATGGTTTCTTCCATGCCAAAGAAATCGGCAAAGGCGGGATAACGTTTGATGGTTCGGTTTAGGAAAATGCGGCCAAGTCGGGAATCTGTCGAGGTGTCGATCAGTTCCGGTTCACCAATTGCCGCGATCATGCGTTCCGCGGCCGATGCATAGGCCTTTGGGTCTTCGCGACACAGATTGAGGTAATCGCGGATGGTTAGTTCGGTTTCTTGTTTGCCGTCGTACCCTTCCGCATACAGCTCGAAGATGTCCTTTTCTTCAGCCATGGCGCGGTCTCCTTTCAAACGTTATCGCACTCGTATCAAACCTGTATTTCCTGTCTTGACTGTTTTGCGTTGCAGCAGACCAGAATTTGGCCGCCCTGTTCTGTGTACGTCGGCAAATCTCGTTTCGATGAATTTGCCTGACTGTAAATATTTTAAAGAACTCGATTTGAGTTATGGTTAATGAATGGCAGAAATTGCCAAGAGTTAGAGGATGCAGTTATTTCCAATTCAGGTATGGATATTTACTGCTTGGGGTCGCGGTCCAAGGTCGCTTCGCAGGGGACCATTTCAATCAACTGTTGTTTTGTTCTGGCAACGCTCGGATGGGCGTCCTTGCCTGACGAAAATATCTATACAATGGACTTGGGAAGTTACTGTTCGATCCGCAAGGAGAGACCTAAGTATAAATGAATAAAATTACCTCGTTGTTGATCACTTGTAAGTGACCGAATTTGCCAGTTTTCAGTCGGTTTTATGGTCTGCTGGTGTGGGTAAATTATTTTGCACTTGCACAGATCATTATTGTGTCGGCAAGGACGCCCAGAGTTCTTCGGCGGCACGATTTAATCGCCGGACCGGGCGGTAAATCCGGATTTCCACGGGTATGGCAAGATCGGCACTCAGTACTTCAATTTGACCAGTTGTGAGGTCACGCTGCGCAAGACTTTCAGGAAGCCATGCCGCCCCGGCACCGTTTTTCACCATTGAAAGAAGGGTGGCTGCCAGATGGGATGTGAAGACCGGTTTTCCGGCAATGGCGGGGCAGGTCAAAGTCGCGGCGGTTGCCGATATGATGCGACCAAGACCTGAAGCGTCGCTATAGGCAAGATAAGGGAATGGCTTAGTACGCGCAGTGCTGTCGTTTTTGGGTGCTGGGCCCACCACGGATATCAAGCGGTCATGCCCGATGACGCGGCTGATGAAGTGGGGACGTGATAACTGTGACGGTGTTTGGGGGTGGGCATGGGTAACCAGAAAGTCGACCTGATCTTGTTCCATGAGGGTTTCACACGCTTGCATGCTATCGGAAACAAGGCTGAGAGTTCCCAAGCACAGGTTCTCGTTCGTTACTCTTAGCCATTCGGGCATGAAGGTAAAAGACAGCGCATGCGTTGCTGCAAATGTCAGCGAGGTACTTTCGGCTTTGTTCAATGCGATTGCTTCGCGCTTGGCCTGATGGATTGTATGCGCAATGGCAATTGCGTGGGGCTTGAAAGATCGCCCGGCAGCGGTGAGTTCGACCGAGTGCGTGGTGCGCGCGACGAGGGGCGCATTCATCCAGCTTTCCAATGACCGGATACGGCGACTGAAAGCAGGTTGAGTGATATTGCGCAGCTCTGCTGCGCGCGAAAAATTCAACGTGTCGGCAAGGGCAATAAAGTCCTCGATCCAGCGCAAATCCATTTTGGTAATGCCATATCGGTATAAAGATAGTTGATCTTGGCATTGGGTTTTGGGTGAATTCAACTACTAATATCGAAGCAGGTTCAATCCGCGTTATGCCAAAGGTGTATTGTTATGCAGATTTTAGATATTGTCGAGGTGACAAAGCCAATCTCCTCTCCAATCAGGAATGCCTATATCGATTTTTCAAAAATGACGTCCAGTCTGGTTGCCGTTGTGACCGATGTTGTCATCGAGGGCAGACGGGTCGTTGGGTACGGGTTCAATTCCAATGGGCGCTATGGGCAGGGCGGGTTGATCCGTGAGCGTTTTCGTGACCGCGTGCTTGATGCAAATCCGGCGACGCTTTTGAATGACGCCGGTGACAACTTTGATCCGCATCGCATCTGGGCCGCAATGATGCAAAATGAAAAACCCGGTGGACATGGCGAACGTTCTGTTGCTGTCGGCACTCTGGATATGGCGATTTGGGATGCGGTGGCCAAAGTCGCGCAGAAGCCGCTGTTCCGACTTTTGGCGGATAAATATGGCGGAGAAGCGAACCCGCGCGTTTTTGTTTACGCCGCTGGGGGGTATTATTATCCGGGCAAAGATCTTTCGGCATTACGTGCGGAGATGCGTGGCTATCTGAAACGCGGTTATACAGTCGTTAAAATGAAGATTGGCGGTGCCTCGATTGATGAGGACCGCGAACGGATCGAGGCTGTTCTTGACGAAATCGGCAGCGATGCGCAGCTCGCCGTCGATGCCAATGGGCGGTTTGATCTTGAGACTGCGATTGCCTACGCCAAGATGCTGCGTGAATTTCCACTGTTCTGGTACGAGGAAGCCGGTGATCCGCTGGATTATCAGCTCCAGGCGGCTTTGGCGGATTTCTATCCCGGACCAATGGCAACGGGTGAGAACCTGTTTTCACATCAGGATGCAAAGAACCTTTTGCGTCATGGCGGCATGCGCCCGGACCGTGATTGGTTGCAATTTGATTGCGCGCTGTCTTATGGGTTGGTTGAGTATCTGAGAACTCTTGACGTACTTGAAACATACGGCTGGTCGCGTAAACGCTGCATTCCGCATGGCGGTCACCAGATGTCACTCAATATTGCGGCTGGTCTCGGGCTTGGTGGAAATGAAAGCTATCCGGACCTGTTCCAGCCATATGGCGGTTTCCCGGACAGTGTTCAGGTTGAGAACGGCTATATCACGATGCCGGAACTGCCAGGTATCGGGTTTGAAGGAAAATCCGATCTGATCGCGGAAATGCGTGCATTGGCAGAGTAGTCCGAGCCGTGTTTGCCCCGGTTTGTTGGATCAGGAACATATTGCCCGCGAAGGTGGTGTTGACTTCTTGTTCCCCGGTCCGGGGCTGCCGCATGACGGAAGTTACACAGGCAACTTGATTTATCTTATCTGCGATGTCAGCTTGCAGCCGGTCACCCTGGATCGGGGGCGCTATACCCATGTCTGCCGGGAAGGGGAGTATTTTCGATGAGCGAAGGCGCGGTAAAGTTTCTTGAATCTCACGAGCTTGATCTTCTGATCGGGCAGGTAAGTGTTACCGTCATTGATGTCCGAGAACCCGACGAATTTGCCAAGGGACACATTGAAACATCGATCAATATCCCGACATCAAACTTCGACATTCCTGCCATCGTCGATATAACGGACGAGGCGGATACAGATCTGGTTTTCGTCTGTTCGGTCGGTCAGCGATCCTTTGGCGCAGCCAATGCCGTTTTGGCCCATGTCGATTGCGAGGTCAGCAATCTTAAAGGTGGCATTCAAAGTTGGTGTCGCGCGGGCTTTGATCTTGAAGGCGAAGCCCAATAACTGACGTATTCCGATATACAGACCCGCCTGAAAACACACAGGCATAAGTACCTGCGCAGCAATGCTTTGATGTTTGGTGAACCGGCCCGGTGGCACTAGTAGTGGCAGCGGCCGGTTTTTCTTTATTGACGAAATCCCAAATATGGAAAAATATCCCGATATAGAGATTCGGAGTTCAGGATGGAAGATATTGAAGTGCGTCTTGCCACACGGCTGTCGGTCCTGCGATCAGAGCGCGGCTGGTCGCTTGATGAACTCGCCAAACGTAGTGGTGTCAGCCGTGCCAGTTTGTCGCGGATCGAAAATGGTGAGGTAAGCCCGACAGCCAATGTGTTGGGTAATCTTTGCGTGGCGTTCGGGGTCACGTTGTCACGATTGATGCAGATGGTCGAGGAAGACTTTGTTGCTGTGGTCTTGCGTGCGGAACAAGAAGTCTGGACGGACCCGGAAACCGGGTATCGCCGTCGTCTGGTTTCACCAGCATCACGCCAGCTAGCTGGCGAAGTTCTTGAGGTGGAAATTGGTGCCAGTCAACGCATTGAATATCACGGTTCACCGCGTGAAGGGCTTGAACATCATCTGGTGATGCTTGACGGAGAGTTGTCTATGCAGGTCGGAGGAGAAACCCATTCCCTGAAAGTCGGAGACTGCCTGCGCTATCAGCTCAGAGATGGCAACATCTTCCAAACGCCGAAACATTCGGGCGCGCGATACCACCTCTTTATCGTCGAATAATGATCATCTGATTGGAACTGTCATGAAGGCTACCACCAATGCCCCCGAGATCAGATCGCTTGATGCAGATGAATTAACAAACCTGCAGGAGCAATTTGGCGAGATGCTGCTTGCCTGTGTGAAGGATGGCGCCAGTATCGGCTTTATAGAACCCTTTACCCAACAGGATGCCGTCTCCTTCTGGCGGGACAGAATTATTCCGGCACTGCGCACGGGCAAGAGAACCCTGTATGCTGCTTTTGATGATCAACGGGTTGTGGGAACAGTACAGCTTGATTACGACACCATGCCCAATCAACGCCATCGCGGCGATATCAGCAAACTGATGGTTCATCCTGACTGCCGCAGACGCGGTATTGCGAAAATGCTGATGCAAAAAGCTGAAAACAGGGCACTTGGATTGGGGCGAAGCCTGCTGACCCTTGATACCCGAACAGGCGACAGTGCTGAAGTTCTCTATGCATCACTCGGGTTCGAAACGGCGGGCGTAATCCCGGTCTATGCCCGCGACCCCGATAGCGATGTCCTTAGTGCTACGACGGTAATGTATAAGACGCTATCGAATTAGTGCTTTGAAACACTGTGCGATTCTCTGATTCTGTATCCATACCCGGTTTTCTGGCATGCCAGTGACGCGGTGGGAGGTTGGCTTTCTTGCCAAATTGATCTGCCGCAGTGCCGTAAATTTATCCTTGCTGGCAACCGGGATGTCTTTTTCCCGTAAGGTCGGTTTGCAGTGTGCGGCGCACTAAGGGTTATTGGATAGAAGTACTTACGCGGTCAAAACATGTTGAACCCCATCAAAAAATGGGCGCATCCTTGCCGTCCCTAAGCAAGAAACAGAATAAAAATTCTCGGAGGACTTCCATCATGAAGAAATTTGCCCTTGCTGCCGCATTGATGGCAGCCGTCGGATTTTCCGGCACCGTTCAGGCCGCAGACCTGACTTTGCGTATTTCCCTGCAATTGCCGATGAAAAGTCACCTCGGTCAGAACCTGTTGATGTTCAAGAACGAGGTCGAGGAAAAATCAAACGGCGATATCGAAGTCCAGATTTATGACTCAGCCCAGCTTTACAAGGACAAGGAAGTCCCGGCGGCTGTTGGCTCCGGCGCGATTGAAATGGGTGTGGCATCGCTGACCCGTTATGTCGGTGATATCCCGGCGGTTGACGTTTTCTATCAGCCGTTCCTGTTCGATACCGAGGAAAAGGTCCGCAAGGCGACCGCCAAGGATTCCCCAGTCCGTGGTCCGCTTGATGCCGCTATTGCCGAAACCGGTGCATCGGTTCTGTGGTGGCAGGCCTATGGTGGCGCCATCATGCTGTCCAAGGACGCCCCGCTGCATGGTCCGGAAGACATGGAAGGCAAAAAGGTTCGTGTCTTTGGCAAGACGCTGGGTGACTTCACGGTTGCTGCTGGCGGTGCGCCGACCCTGATTTCCGGTTCCGAACAATATATCGCCTATCAGCGCGGGACTGTTGATATCGGCATGACCGGCGTTTCGGGTGTTAAATCCCGTCAGCTTTGGGAAGTCATGGACAACATCACTGTGACCAACCATGCCGATGTCGAGTTCATTGTCGTCGTCAATACCGACTTCTGGAACGGTCTGACCGATGAACAGCGCACCATCATCAACACCGCGGCGATGAATGCCGAGGCCGATGTGCGCAACCGCATGAGCGAGATCGAAGCAGCAGCCTATGCCGCATCCGAAGAAGCCGGCATGACGGTCTATAACCCGACCGAGGAAGAACTGGTCAAATGGCGTTCGGTCGCACAGCCGGTCTATGATGCCTTCCTTGAAGACGCCGGTGATCTCGGCAAGCAGGTCTTCGAGGCTGCTCAGAAGTTCTAGGTCTTTTGACGCTCGCCGGTCGGGTGCCATCTACCATGCTTGTCATGATTGCGGATGGACGCCGACCGGGGCGTTGTTTGAACGTGATCTAAGTTTGATCTGATTTGGTGTCATCACCGCGCGGGTTCCACTGGTTTTAACCGTAGCGGTGATGGCTTCCCGTCTTCCAACATGCACTGTTTAAATCATGTTTGATCGATTAACGCTTATTCTTGCGTGGGTCGCCGCCATCCTGTTTGTGCTGGCTGGCTGCATGCTGACCTACGAAGTGCTGGCACGCTATTTCTTCGTGAAGCCGACCATCTGGGCGGCCGAACTTTCCCAGCTGTGCCTGATCTGGGGATCGCTGTTGGGTATGCCCTGGGCGCTTGCGGCACGCCGCCATATTTCGGTGGATGCGGTGACGCGGCTTCTTGCCCCCAAGGTCCAGCGCCTTGTCGAAATCATCGCCATGGCCTGCATTCTGGCCTTTTCGGTGATGGTGACCTTCAAGGGCTGGGAAATCTTCTATGAAAGTTTCGAACGCGGGCGCACCAGCGGCACCATGCTTGATCTTCCGGCGTGGATTGCCGAACTGCCTGTTGCCATCGGCTTTGCGCTGCTTGCCATTCAGGCGGTGATCGAAATTGTCGGGCTTGCGCGTGGCAAGGATATTCCGAAAGGGGCGCACGAATGACCATTGTCCTGACCTTGGCAGCGATGTTCGCGCTGCTTTTGATGCGTGTGCCGGTGGCCTTTGCCCTTGGCGGGCTCGGGCTTGCCATGTTGCTCCTTGGTGGTTTTTCGCCGCTCATGGCCCCGCAGGCGGTTTTGTCTACGCTGGATGGCTTTATCCTGCTGGCCGTGCCGCTGTTCCTTTTGATGTCCAACATCCTTTTGCGCGCGGGTGTCGGCAATGACCTGTTTGCTGCGGTCAGTGCCTGGGTCGGCCATTGGCCGGGCGGGCTTGCGGTGGCGACCATCCTGTCCTGTGGTGTGTTTGCCGCCATTTCCGGATCCTCGGTCGCAACCGCCGCGACCATCGGCACGGTGGCCATCCCGGAAATGATCAATCGTGGCTATAACAAGCGGTTTGTTTATGGCTTGCTGGCAGCAGGCGGCACGCTTGGCATCCTGATCCCGCCTTCGATCCCGATGATCATTTATGGCTTTGTCACCGAAGAATCGGTGATTGCGCTGTTCCTGGCCGGGATTGGGCCGGGGATCGCACTTTTGCTGTTCTTCATCATCTTCTCGATGATCTATGCCCGTATGGGCGGGCAGGAGCTGGAACCGAAAAAGGACTGGGCCGAACGCAAACGCGCCACCTTCCGTGCACTGCCATCTGTTGTTCTGGCGGTTCTGATTATTTCCGGCATCTATTCCGGTGCCTTCACCCCGACCGAGGCCGCCGCCATCGGCTTTGCCGCAGCACTCATAATCACCGGCCCGATCATGCGGGTCCTGACATGGGATGCGCTCAAAAAGGCAGTGTTCGATTCCATGGCAACCACGGTTGCGATCATTTTGATCATTGCCGGGGCCAAGGTATTCGGCAAGGCGATCACGCTGTATCGCATTCCACAGGATATCTCGGTGATGATCACGCAAGGGGTCGATACCGAACTTGGCTTCATCCTGATCGTGACCGCCGTGCTTCTGGTCATGGGATTGGTGTTCGAAGCGCTATCCATGGTGCTGATCATGACGCCGGTGCTGTTGCCAGCCGCCCTTGCCCTTGGATTCGATCCGATCTGGTTTGGTGTCTATATGGTGATCATGGTCGAGTGTGCCCTGATCACGCCCCCTGTCGGGCTTAACCTTTATGTCATTCAGTCGGTCGCCAAGGCCCGGCTGGGTGAAGTGGCCCGGGGTGTTGCACCGTTCCTGATCCTGATGTTTGTCTGTGCCGCGGTTTTGTATCTGTGGCACGACCTCGCCCTTTATATTCCCTTCAAGCTGTAAAGACCGATGACCAACGCAAAATCACCTGCCGATGCCCTGCGTGCGCTGCTTGCCACGGGGGATCTGATTACCATGCCCTGCTGCTTTGATGCGCTTTCCGCCAAACTGATCGAGCAGGAGGGATTCGGCCTGACCTTCATGTCGGGCTTTGCGACCTCTGCGGCCCGTATTGGTGAACCTGATCTCGGCCTGATGTCCTATGGCGAGGTCCTAGATCAGGCGCGCAACATCACCGATGCGGTGTCCATCCCCGTGATTGGCGACGGCGATACCGGCTATGGCAATGCCATGAATGTCCGGCGTACCGTCACAGGATTCGCCAAGGCGGGCTGTGCGGCTGTGATGATCGAAGATCAGCTGGCCCCGAAACGCTGCGGCCATACCAAGGGCAAGGAAGTTGTTGGCCGGGACGAGGCGTTTGACCGCATCAAGGCCGCAGTCGACGCCCGCGAAGCCGGCGCAGATATCCTGATCCTGGCCCGCACAGATGCCCGCCATCAGCATGGCCTGTCCGAGGCCATCGACCGTGCTGCAAAGTTCAAGGAACTCGGGGCCGACATCCTGTTTGTCGAAGCCCCGAAATCCGTCGATGAAATGCGCAAACTCTGTGCCGAGCTTCCCGGTCCCAAGATGGCCAACATCGTCGAGGGCGGCGAAACCCCGGATCTGTCACCCGAAGAACTCAAGGAAATCGGCTATCAAATCGCGGCCTATCCGCTTTCGCTCATGGCCGCCGCAATGAAGGCCATGGTCGAATGCCTGCAAACCATGAAGGTTGGCCAGCCCCGAGATGACAAACTGATGAGCTGGGCGGACCTGCGCCAACGCATCGGCTTTGATGACTATTACGAAGTCTCGGAACGCTACGCCTCGTCTCGCCGCAACGGATAGGGAGCTTTTATGGCAAACAAACATCACGGTGGCTGTCTGTGTGGCGCTGTTCGCTACGAGGTCACAGGCGACTTTGACGCATTCTTCCTGTGTCACTGCCAATATTGCCAAAAGGACACAGGATCGGCACACGCCGCCAATCTGTTCTCGACCAAGGCCGCGTTGTCTTGGCTGGAAGGGGGCGCGCACATCCAGTCCTTTACCGTGCCCGGAACCCGCCATCAAAAGGCATTTTGCAAGACATGTGGCTCTGCCGTGCCCTACACGCAGATGGATGGCAGGCTTTTGGTCGTCCCGGCGGGAAGCCTTGAAACTCCGGTCTCGATACGTCCGACCGCCCACATCATGATGGGCAGCAAGGCCAACTGGGACGAGGGTCTTGAAGACATCGACAGACTTGATGGCTTGCCCGCGTAATTGTTTGCCATTTGCACAAAAGAAAACCCCGCAGCCGATGGCTTGCGGGGGTTTCTTTAATGGTGCCGGCAGAGAGACTCGAACGAACTACCATTTTTACAATAAGTGTCTGATTTTAGACGAAAATTGTTGCCGAACACTTTGGTTAGTAGAACACATATCTGGTGCACAAATCAATAAATTGTCTTGGGAGCAGCTCGAATCTGTCTCAGATTATCTTCGGACGTGACTGGAGTGCCAATTTCGTCAAAATCCAATAAACCTCTCTTCGAAGGGGCAAGGAAGGCTTTTTTAGTTTGTTTGTCTGTTAATTCACAAGCAGCATTGAGAATTTTTTCAAGCTTTATCGACCTGCCAGAACACCTTAGTGAGGCTTCGAATTTAAAATCTTCAATAAGAGTTCTTCTTGGTTCTGCTGGTTGACGACTATCTGCGCCAATATCTCTATGACTTGGTCTATCTTGCTCTCGCCTTCCTGATTGAGAAGTTCGAGAATCTCGTCCGTGTTTCCCTTTGTTTTCGTTCCCAAGAGTAGCAACGCTTCTGACATTTTCTTTTTTGGTTTTTCTACCGTCTGATTTTGAAATAATTTTCTCACTATCCACTCCTTTTACATACTTTAAAAAATCCTTTTTCCTCATACCAACCAATCGATTCAGCGAGCCGATAAACTCGCCTTTATGGCTTTCAACAATAGCTGTCTTTTTGCCGTTTCTAATGACAAAACCATGCTCCTTTAATGCAGCACGAAAAGCACTAAACCCATCCGATTGCACATGAAGCTCTTTTATGAGTTTTTTGGTCTTTGGAAGGTCCAGCCCTTGCCTCTTAGCTTTTTGATGCTCAATCGAGCTAAACGATGCCTTTGGCATCTGCGTTAGTGAATTCTCTAAAAGGATGTTTTTCAGATTCTTGTGAGACACAAAATAAGCAGATGATTTGTTGTGTTTTCCGACAACAATCTCATGTCCGAATTCAAACTCACATTCACGGCATATTTTTTCGTTTCTTGGGAAGCTCCAGCTTGAACTCAGAGTTCTACCGTTAAATCTCTCGGGAAGAACAAGGTGAAGATGCTCATTCTTCGTTCCATCGCAGAGTTTCTTACTATGCCTGACGAGCAAGTGGGGATGGCTTTCGGCTTGGTATTCTTGTTTGATTTTATCAACCGCTTTGAGTTGCTGTTCATATGTCCAGTCGCAACCTGGATTAATGCTAAAATGACGAAAAGCATACTTGCTACCGTCTAAAATTGCTTCCTTATGGAAAGTCTCAAAATCAGCTTCAGAGCCTTCTAAAAGTCGAATCTCTTCATTTTCATGAGGCTTGTTCAACAGATGATTTGATAGATTATATACTCCAGATTTTGTCTGTACTCTTGTTGATTTGATTATCATCTTAGCTCGCGAACCTTCTCCCTTATACTGTCAAGCACACTCGAAAACTCCTCAATCTGCTGAAATTCTCGCTTGGCGTTTGCAAGCCTGGCGACTTGATTAATATTGTTTCCAATAAGGGAAATTTGCCTCGAGAGGTTCTGCACCTCGGAGACATACTGAAGCCTTCTCTCAACAAGATTTCTATCACTGGAAATTTTTAGAGACTCCCTAATCCACTCACTCAGATTCTTGCTGGAGTTTGAGGCAGATTTGAGAATTTGAGCATACTGTTCGCTCGTTATACGGAAGCGTATTGTTTTGTTTTTCATCTTTCGCTTCCTCTATCGCTAGCAGTCATCTCCCCTAACTGCTCGACCAAGCTATCGATTGCGTAGCCTGCACATTCAAATGATTTTTCTGACAAAGCATCATCGAACTCTTCCTGCTGCAATCTCACTCCAAATAGGTTTTGGTCACATATCATCAAGAACTGTCCGTTCACGAATTTGACGAAGACAGGGTCATATTTTTCGTTAAAGCAGCTTAGAGTCAGGCATCTGCGCGCAATTTCCAGTATTGGTCGAGTGGCATAATTGAACTGTAGATTTTCCGGATATATTTTTGATTCTTTGCATGCGGAAAAATGCTCTTTCAACTCAGTCAGGTTGCTTTCATCGACTATCAGCTCAAATGCTCCTCGATGTCCGGCTATCTCCTTTTTCAGTTCATTAAAATCAATGTTCATTTCAGTCTCCTTATTATTGTTTTTGGCATCCGAAAACTGGGGTCAACGGGGTATCACCCCTTGCCAGTTGCACCTGTCCGCAGGACAAGGGGCATGACTGGCTCAAATATCCGGATAACTTATGCTATAATAATACTTGCAGCATGTCAAGTATTTTAAAATAAAAAACTACGTATATCAAATATATAGGAATAGTATTTCTCGAGTATTAAATATAAAAGAAGTCTCTCGTAAATTAACTTTCACAAATTCACTTCAATCATAGTGATTGCCTTCCACAATCAGAGGCTGGATATGAACGCAACGGAAACACCACAATGAGGGTAAGTCTGTGAGGTGGAGAGGCCTTAGGTCTCTTGATTAGGAGTGAGTAGGTATCCTGATTTCATATAATGGATTTTTGTATAGGTCGTGAGGTCGCGCCCCGTAGCCCACCAAACCTATTGGATACCGATAACCGCTCATGCGATTATAACTCTAAAATAGGCTGCCTTTATGGATGTGATATTGTGGTGACTAGGCTATGCCATGCTTCGCATAGTGTAGTTTCAGACCGTTTTTGAATAAGTGTTGGCAAGATGTTGACAAACACAAAGCCCTAAAATCATTAGGGCGTTTGTTCTCAAGGCTTACAGTGGCATTCTAGGCTTCGACGAGACAGCAGTGGAAGACGCGAAAAATTGCATGGAAGTGTTGACTATCGCCCATCGCAAACTCAGAGCTTTTTGAGCAATCTGTAGACTGTGGGCTGCGAAAATCCCGTGGTTTCAGCTAAATACGACTGGTTGATAATCTCATTTGCTGATTTCGCCTCCTCAATGGCACACTTTAAGATGCTCAGTTTATCATCGGCGCTTAGAGCGCCTTTTCGTCTCTTCTTGTTTTTCCTGTCGTATTTAACCCTCCTATCAATCAAGACCGTCAAATTGAGCTGCTCCATCTCCGATGTTTGAACTTCAAACAAGTTTATGAGGGTGTCTTTTTTATAGGTGTAGATTGGAGTGATTTTCTTACCCATGAATTCTACCCGTTCCCCTCTTCTGTGACGGGAAACGCGCTGCAAAAGACTGGATATGTAGTTTCTTAGCTCGTCATTCACATAGCTGCTTGAGAGGTGCTGTTTAGCCCATGTCAGTATCTCTTGCCGAATATCGGCGTCAGGATAGCTCGAAAAGGCTATGGATATTTGGCAGGCACCAATGAAGCCATAGCGGTCTCTATGGCCCTCTAGCACCTCTCCACCCACAAAACGGGCTTTTATGAGCTTTTCAAGGTCACAGAGTACTTTCCATGCATAATCTTGCCTGGTGAAGGCTCTGGTTGCGAGAACAGCCCTTTTGGCCTTTTCTGCTCTATATGAAAGTACCTTAGATGGCTTCGCCTCGGGTATAGGTGGCAGAATTTCATCGCAAAACATCTCGAAGTCATAAAAGAGACCAGTTTCCTGAATGAAACTGACTGGACTTCCTGCCTTTGTGTTGATGCTGCCTACAAACCTTAGAATTCTTGATGCGTCGTGAGTGCCTGTGTCGGCACCAAAATCGGCAAACAAGCTGATTAATTGCCTATTTACGGCTTCCAGTTTTCTGCCAGCTTCTTTTCGAACATAGCTGGAAAAATGCCACTTCAAATAAATTCCATTCCCGGAATCTATGATGCTGGATGGATAAGGAATGCCATTATCTTGTATAAAATCAATAAGTTGCTGAGCTATCTGTTCTTTTGAGAATCTGGAGAGGCTCTCAATCCTGTAATAATCGATATCGACCCACGCATGGGTGAAATATTTCAAGTTAATCTTTCGGCGATTTTTCTCGCTGAAGACGCATTGCGAAATAAAGAAATCGTTGATGTTGGCCGTATTTTCATAAATGAAATCCAACTGCCTCATGAAATAGCTGTTCTGAATAGGCTTTCCAAATTTTCTGCGAAACGTAGAGAATAGGCCGCTGTGGGGGTACTTTAAATTCTCTTTTCGAAGTAATGGTGACATCGCTCCTCCTTTTTTATTGACTATTATAATTAAATAATATAATATATATCTAAATTAGTCAATAATAAAAAGGAGACCGCATTGAATATTGAAGTAAGAAAGAGAATTAGGAGGTTTGAACACGAAGTCGAATTGTTGGTGATGTCACTAAAACCAACAATGAACATCTTAGACTTTAAGATTAAGAACGGTATCTGCACCAAATCCGACTTGGAGATGTTCGAAGGTTTGGGAGATACCCTCGAAAAGATAACAGGCGACACGCTTGAGCTATCCCAAGTCCTGGATAACTTTATCCAGTCGGAGAGTTAGCACGAAAGCCTCGCTATGGAGGCTTTCGATTACATTTTGATATGGCTACTGCATTTACGCATCGGCACGGAAAGCAGGCCGAAAGTCTGGCCCATTGATGGCCGCAAGCTCACCACCGTTTAAACGGCTCAACAGCTTGACCCATGTAGATGCCTGATACCCCTCCAATGGGACTAAAACCCGGTCGTTTTCCAAATCAGAAAGGTCATATTCTAGGTATAGACCTGTATTAAGGGCAGCTTGGTTGTGCTCACCGGCATTGTGGAAAAACACATCACTACTCTCTGACAGAGAGGTTCTACCAATCGCCTTTATCGTATTGGCCTGACCTGTTCTTTCACCCCAGCGTCTGACCTGCTCCCAATTCAGCAAATCAGCTTTCTCGACTTTGCTTCCGTTCAAGCGAACAAATGCCAGCTTCTTGTTGTCCTGTGATAGTGCAATTCCGCCCCGATACCCGATAACATAGTAGCCAATATCTGCATCAAGAAACTCTTCGATTCTTGCTAACGCCTTCAGAGAAAGCTTGATGTTTTTGTTTTTAAGCATCTCAGGCAATTTGAAACGAAGGTATAGAACAAATGGGATAACGATAAGCCAAATCCATGCAGCTCCAGATGAACTGCCCGTGCGTGAACTGAACGCATGAACAAGAAGCAAGACCGTGGCCGCACCCAGTCCCGCGATAACGCTAACACCCCAGAACAATACGGTGCCGCCTTTCAGGTCTTTGAGGAATTGCTGGGTAGCTGCATTGATGACCGCTTTGGAAACCGGACTGTCTTTCGCTGCATCTTTGATTGGTTGACGCTTCAACCTCATGGGAAGCCAGATGATAAAGCCAGCAATAAGAAACCAATAAATAGCCGGAACATCGCTCACGCGTCGGATGTAAGAAGTCCCGTAAAGCGTGTTATGGGCTGCCACCAATAAAAACAGCACCAACGGGCCACCAATCACAAGCGCCAATACCTGTAACACCAGATGGTTGCGCAACCAATTGCGGTTTGCAGAACTCGGATTTCTCGTATTTTTCAACCTGATACTCCTTTGAAATCGTTACTCATCAGCGGTATGCAAAAACTCGAATCTTTTACTATAGTAAATGGTGAATGGCGAACAAAAACCCTACCGTCTGTCGATGGATATACGAGAGACGGTAGGGGCAAATATTCGCCGGATACGGCGCGATAGTGGCATGAGTCAGGAGGCTCTTGCGCACAAGTCTGGCATTGCGCCAAGCTTCCTCAGTCAAATTGAGAATGGAAAACGTAGTCCCACCGTTACTACCCTTGCCGCTATTGCAGGTGCCCTACGAGTCAGGGTAATTGACTTTTTCGCAGAGTGATGAAGAAATTCGCTTTATCACCCTGTTTTTACGCACGCTATACAGCGGCGACATACTGTTTATTTTGTATATAGTTTGCGGATGTTTCAGCAGAGCCGAGAATGGACCTGACTGCTCGAGCTACAGCAAATGCTAGATTGCAAGGTACTGCGTTACCTATTTGTCGAAAGACGCTGCTTTGGCGTCCAATAAACTCATAGTCATCAGGGAACGTTTGAATCCGGAGGGCTTCGTCAACCGTTAGGCGACGCAAGAATTCCGGAGCTTCATTCATTCCGTAAGGTTGTCCACCGTTCATTAAATGATGGTGATAATTTTCAACCCAACTTGGAGAGCCTTCAAACAAGTGGTTTTCGTCGACAATCGGTGTTCGATTGCCTCCCATACTTGCATGGAGTGTGCAGGAAGGGGTGTCTGGGTTTACAGGCCTTCCTTGTCCATTAAAGAGCATTCCTGAATATGGGGATTTTCTGAGAACAGGCTTTGCCGCTATCGTAATTTTTGCGTTGCAAACACGCTTGTTTTTCTCAGTTCCAGCTTTACCTAGAGAGAAAATAATATCACGAACGGCCTTTTCTTCACTCGAGAAACGTTTAGCTTCGGGTTCAAATCTGAATTTGGTGTCACCTTTGATGCCGACAAAGAACATTCTTTCTCTGCTTTGGGGAACACCGAAGTTTCTGGAATTTAAGACCACCAAGTCATAGGAATATCCAAGCTTCTGGCTGAGCCAAAAAAGCTTTTCTCGAATTGCAGAAAATTTGGCCAAGGTTGCGAGAGACTTTACGTTCTCCATGACGAAAGCCCTTGGCTGCACAACCTCCACAGCTTTCATAAAACTCCAAACCAGTTGACTGCGTTCGTCGTTAGGATCCATCTTCCCTGCAACAGAGAAACCTTGGCAAGGTGGCCCACCAAATAAAACGTCTATGTCTGAAAATTGGTCTAGGGTGGGGATATGTCTATTAATATCGCCCTGTACTATGGGAGTATCGAAATTGGCTTGGAATGTCGCACAGGCGTCCTTATCAAAGTCGTTGGCCCAAGCGACTCTAAAGCCTGCTTGCTCGAAGCCAACATCCATGCCTCCTGCTCCTGAAAACAAGGAGATAGCTCGCATTTTCGATTCCTCAACTATAATTATTTATGCGAATTTGGCATATTTCAAAATCGCATGTCAAGTACCGTTCTCAATCAGGTGACTTGGCAGAATAAATGTCGAAACTAACCTCTATTCATAACGAGAAATACAGAAAACTGATTAAAAATTTGGTGGCTGCTCGAAAGAGGGCAGGCATAAATCAGGTCGAATTGGCTGAGCAACTCGGTCTGTCTCAGCCAGACATCTCAAAGATAGAGCGTTGTGAACGAAGGCTGGATGCTCTCGAGTTCCTAGAGCTAGTCGATTTTTTGGCGAAGCACCTGCAAGTGTCAACCACGAAACTTGTAGTGGACGTGTATGAAGCAAACAGTTGATATCGACCGGGCAAAGCAAACCATTCTCGATAGCTTGTTACGAGTTCAAAGTGGTTGGAAACCGGAGCCTCGGAAGTATGGAAAGATAGAAGCAGTTATTTCAGGTTCACATCTGACATACAGATACATTTTGTATACAGCCTTGGTTGCTAAAAATACAAATCCCCTGATAAACGCCCTCGCAATTCAGCAAGGCTCTGATTTGCTAGGAGCCTATGATGCTAGGTCGGTTTGCCATAAAGCTGTTGTGCCAATAGAGAGGTCTCATTTAGGAGGCCGACTAGGAGAGAGCAACGAGCCGTTTTTGAATAAACCTGCGAGGACTAAAGAGTTATCATTAGACAACCCTGTTAGAGCAGGAAATGACAGGCGCTTGCTAGCCGCTTCAATCGATGTGTTGACGGAGCTTAATGACGCGAATGCTCAAGAGTTTTTAGATGCAGCGACATATTTTTTGTTGCAACGTCCTAGTCGTGAAATTGGCGACTTATTGGAAGGTAAGGCCATTGAGTATGGCGAGATTCTGAAATTTGTTAGGAAAGTAATTCACGTTTCTGATGAGGGGCAGGCCTCGGTGGTGGTGGTGGGGGCCGCCTTGAGTGTATTTTGCAAAACTGTTTCAGTTGAAATGGATGTGAGAGTGCATCCAGTGAACCAAGCTGGGTCTTCTTCAAATGAGATTGGAGACATTGATGTCCGTCTCAAGGGAGCGCCTTTGTTCTCTCTTGAGATAAAAGACAAAGATTTTTCTGACGATGACGTAAACCATGCGGTCAAGAAAGCGGTTGAGGGCGGTTTGACGGCTCTTCTGTTCGTTTCTGGTCCTCATAGCCAATATGCAGGGCGTCAGGTTTCGATTCTTAATTTTCCAAGAAAACTCCGTCGCTTATGGGAGGAACAAGGCTTTAATCTAGAGTTCTGGACTGTAGAATCCTTAGTTCGACATTATTTAAGCATGTGCGGAAATTTTGAACCCTCAATTTATGCGCGTGAATGTATGGAAGTTGCAAAACGCGCCAGGGTCAAAGATTTAACTTTTAATAGGATTCTTGAGTTGGCCAAAGGTCTTTAGATTGTGAGCGCCTGAATCAACAAGGCGCTCACATAACCTTTTGAGTCACGTGTAATCACGTAGAATTTTTTTTGAATTCTCGTAGGTTAATATAAGTGAGAGAGATTCAGGCCTTCATAGGTCAGGGACAGAACCTTTTTTGATTGAGGTTTTTTAATCAAATTATCAGAGTAGATGCCCCCTATTCTTGAGCCTTCGTGCTCGTGGCCCATTGCCATTGCAATGCTCTCGCTATCTACACCTGATGAGACCAAGTGGTTTCTGAATGTGTGCCTGAAGCTATGAACAACAACGTGTTCCCCGAGTATTCCGCGGTCTTTAAATGTTTTGAGAAGCCGCAGAAGTCTGCGACTGTCATATCCATGCGTTTTCTCATTGTAGGAAATGTCAAACATCGGGGATTCTGGGTTTCTCGTCCTTTTGAGCCTTTCATCAATATACTCAAATAGGCCGATTTTCCGAAGTTCTTCATGGACTGGGATTAGTCGGTAGGCGTTAACATTTTTAAGTGACTTGTCATCACCTGTAAGGTCGAAATGTTTGAAGCCATTGTGGTCAACTATGTCTTTGATTTTAAGTTGAGCAAGCTCACCAAACCGCATTCCGCTAAATAACAGGACTAACGGAGCGAAATAAACATAGTCTTTATGACGGTTGGTGAATTCGGTGCTGTTAAATATATTATTCAGTTCTTCAATCGTAAAAGGAGGTCGTTTTTCTTTACGTTTGATATTTTTTTCCTGCGCAGTCAGAGAAGTTGTCATGTCATCAAAGATATTGTGGTCAACATAACCAAGCTGCTTGCTCCATTTGAAGAATGGTCCAAGAACGGCTAAGTGTTTGGAGTTAAATGTTTTCTTCGATACTGTGGGTTTCCGTTTTGTTTTATTAAGCTCAATCACCTTCGAAATTTCTGTGGTGCCGAAGTGTTTTTCCCAATTGCTCGGGTAAGTTGGGAGCTTTAGAACCGTATTTCTGTAATTGTTAGCGTCCGAGCGGTTGTAATCCACCATATTTTTGGTGCCGCAGATTTCGGTGAAAAATCTGAACACCAAGCTATGAAAATTATAGAAATTTGGTGTGATTTGAGATTGTCTCTCACTAAGGAATTCCAGAAACCGCTTTTCAACACTATTCACATCATTGGATTTGGCGGGGTTCGACTGGCTTACAGATAGGTCTGCAATTATCCTGTTTTTGACCTCGGACTCTTGGGTCAGCTTTTCAATTTTTTTCTCGTTAAGCCTCATTAGGCCGAGCATATATAAATCGTGGTCACGATTTTCTTGGTCTATCTGTTTTAGAAGTGCCTCTTGGTCTTCTTCGGTAAGTCTCTCGTCCTCTGGAATTGGCTCATCTGCGAGAAACTCATCAATGAAATCATTGTCGATGTCTGCTTCGTCATAGTCAGCGTACTTGCTGAAGTCGTAATCAATTTCATCGTTATCGTTGTCTTGAGTCATAACTCGCAAGCTCCGGAAAAAGTCGACAAGTTGAGATGCAACTTTAGCAGCCCGTTCACGGGCTTCAATAGGACAGGCTGTTTTGAGAGATACTTTGTATGTCTCTTTGCCGAAAAATCGCTTTAAGTCCTTGGGGATGCGGCGGCGGAAATAGTACTTGCTGCCAATACGAGTTACGTTGGTACATAGAGGCATAAAAAAAGGACTCCTGACAGGTACACATGGTGTCCGTCTGAGTCCTGATTTTCTCTCTATTAATCCATATTATCAATGGCTTAATAGGTGGAGTGGTGCCGGCAGAGAGACTCGAACTCCCAACCTTCTGATTACAAATCAGCTGCTCTACCAATTATAGCTATGCCGGCGTGAGCGGCGCGAAACATAATCCGGGCCGCCCGTGAATGCAAGAGTTTGCAGCAGGGAAATTTACATCCTGTGAAAACCCTCTAAACGCCCGTGTTTGCGGGCTGTTGCCTACTTGCGATACAGCTCGTAAAGGGCAACCGCAGCGGCGTTGGAGACATTAAGGCTTTCGATGCGATCCGACATCGGAAGCTTGACCAAAAAGTCACAGCTCTCGCGCGTCAGACGGCGCAGGCCTTCGCCCTCGGATCCCATGACAATACCCACACGGCCATGCAGTTTGGCTTCGGCCAGGGTCTGTTCGGCGTAGCCATCCATGCCCGCCAGCCAGAAATGCGCACCCTTAAGCTTATCAAGCGTCTGGTTCAGGTTCCCGGCATGGATATAGGGCACGGTTTCAAGTGCGCCACTGGCCGATTTGGCCAGAACCCCGGTTTCGGGCGGTGCATGACGGTCGGGCACGATGACGGCAGAGGCACCAAAGGCCGCCGCACTGCGCAGGATCGCGCCGACATTGTGCGGGTCGGTGACCTGATCGAGGATCAGAACCGTGCATTGTTCAGAATCGCGATGATCGGCAATCAGTTCCTCGACCGATAGCTGGGGCAGGGGCGCGCAATGCATCGCCATGCCCTGGTGGACGGTGCCCGGTGGCAGCATTTCATCAAGGTCGGTGCGCCCGGCTGAATCTACAGCAATATCGCTGCGCTCGGCATCGGCGAGGGCTGCCATGACCTCGTCACGGGTGTTTTCCGTCGCCCAGATCTTGTGAATCGTGCGCTGCGGGTTGGCAATTGCCATCATGACCGGGTGGCGCCCGAAAAGAATCAGGCGCGAATTACCACCTGATCCGCCGCCATCACGGCCGCGTTTTCGTCCGCGGCGCGAATTGCCTTCGCGGTTTTCATCGCCTTGCGGGAGGGCATCGGGTGACCCGTCACCTTGATGACGATTTCCTGAACGGGATTTATTGCGACGCGACATAATGGCGGAAACCTCCGGGCCTTGGGGAATACGTAGGGGACCGAATGCAGTTTGCTTCGGTTGATCTGCGAAACTTGGGGAACATATAGGAAAGGAAATACGATTTCGTGCTTTTTTTGCTGTTGACAGGGTAGGGGCCTTCGCCGTATTCCCTCCCTCGCCGCAACGAGGCCGGGGTCAAACCCGGATGGCGTTACGACCCTGATGGAGGGGTGGCAGAGCGGTCAAATGCAGCGGACTGTAAATCCGCCGACTTAGTCTACGCAGGTTCGAATCCTGCCCCCTCCACCACTCTCTCGCCCTCGCGAGAGCTCGCAGCAGAAATATGCGGGTGTAGCTCAATGGTAGAGCAGAAGCCTTCCAAGCTTACGACGAGGGTTCGATTCCCTTCACCCGCTCCAATATTATGATGATGCAACCCGTCGGCTCGTGCGGTGGGTTTCTACGTGTTTTTTTGGTTCGGATAATAGGATCTGAGGGCAATGGCCAAGGAAAAGTTTGAGCGTACAAAACCGCACGTTAACGTAGGCACCGTCGGCCACGTTGACCACGGTAAAACCACGCTGACCGCAGCAATCACCAAAGTTCTGGCAGAAGCCGGTGGCGCTTCGTTCCAGGACTACAACATGATCGACAAAGCGCCGGAAGAGAAAGCTCGTGGTATCACGATCTCGACCGCGCACGTTGAGTATGAGACCGAGAACCGTCACTACGCACACGTCGACTGCCCGGGCCACGCTGACTATGTTAAAAACATGATCACTGGTGCGGCACAGATGGACGGCGGTATCCTCGTCGTTTCGGCTGCTGATGGCCCGATGCCGCAGACCCGTGAGCACATCCTGCTCGCACGTCAGGTTGGCGTTCCGGCTCTCGTAGTCTTCATGAACAAAGTTGACCAGGTTGACGACGAAGAGCTCCTGGAGCTCGTCGAAATGGAAATCCGTGAACTTCTGTCGTCCTACGACTTCCCGGGCGACGATATTCCGATCATCAAGGGCTCGGCTCTTGCTGCTCTGGAAGGTCGCGATGACGAAATCGGCAAAAACGCTATCCTCGAACTGATGGCTGCTGTTGATGACTACATCCCGGCTCCGGATCGTCCGAAAGACAAGCCGTTCCTGATGCCGATCGAAGACGTGTTCTCGATCTCGGGTCGTGGTACGGTTGTAACCGGTCGTGTTGAAACCGGCGTTGTTAAAGTTGGCGAAGAAATCGAAATCGTCGGCATTAAAGACACCGTTAAAACCACCGTTACCGGCGTTGAAATGTTCCGCAAGCTGCTCGACCAGGGCGAAGCTGGCGACAACATCGGCGCGCTGCTGCGTGGTACCAAACGTGAAGACGTCGAACGTGGCCAGGTTCTGGCACACGTTGGCTCGATCACCCCGCACACCAAATTCGAAGCAGAAGCCTACATCCTGACCAAGGATGAAGGTGGCCGTCACACGCCGTTCTTCTCGAACTACCGTCCGCAGTTCTACTTCCGTACGACTGACGTTACCGGTTCGATCGAGCTGCCGGCTGGCACCGAAATGGTTATGCCGGGCGACAACGTTCAGATGACCGCAACCCTCATTGCACCGATTGCAATGGACGAAGGTCTGCGTTTCGCAATCCGTGAAGGCGGTCGTACCGTCGGCGCAGGCGTTGTTGCGAAAATCATCGAATAATTTTTGAGATTTTGCACGATTGAGTGCTTGATCTTGGGGGTGCGGGCGGCTATAAACCGCCCGCACATCCCGCCACCCGGGCGGGAGTTAGTCAGAAAGAAGATAAGCTTTTCAACTTTCTGATGCCTTGTAGGAGTGTAGCTCAGTTGGTAGAGCATCGGTCTCCAAAACCGAGTGTCGGGGGTTCGAGTCCCTCCTCTCCTGCCAATTTTTTCCGGGTTGTGAAATAAAGCATTAGAAAGCGGTGTAACCCCGACAATGGCTAAAACGTCGCCAGCACAATTCGTACAGCAGGTCCGCACCGAGGCGAAAAAAGTCTCGTGGCCGTCCCGTAAGGAAACGACCGTTTCGACCATCATGGTTTTCGTGATGGTTGCTCTTGCGTCGATTTTCTTCTTTGTTGTCGATCAGCTCCTCGCATGGGGTGTTAAGCTGGTCTTTGGTGTTGGAGGCTAAGTCATGGCGCATCGCTGGTACGTTTTGCACGTTCACTCCGGTTTTGAGAAAAAGGTCGCCCAGTCGATCCGCGAACAGTCCATCAAGAAAGGTCTTGAAGGCGAAATCGAGGAAGTCCTGGTCCCGACCGAAGAGACTGTCGAGATGCGTCGCGGCACCAAGGTCAATGCCGAGCGGAAGTTTTTCCCGGGCTATGTCCTGCTGAAGATGGATCTCACCGACGAAAGCTGGCATCTGGTCAAGAACACCGCCAAGGTTACCGATTTCCTCGGCAGCCGTGGCAAGCCGATGCCGATTTCCGAAAAGGAAGCTCAGCACATTCTGCACCAGGTGCAGGAAGGTGTTGATCGTCCGAAGCCGACCATCGCATTCGATATCGGCGAGGAAGTCCGTGTTTCCGACGGTCCGTTTGCATCGTTTAACGGTATTGTCGAAGGGGTTGATGAAGAACGTGCACGCCTGAAGGTGTCTGTTTCGATCTTCGGTCGTTCAACTCCGGTCGAGCTGGAATACACCCAGGTCGAGAAGCTTTAAAAAACGATCTTGAAAATTTAAGTCGCTGCCTGTATACGCAGGCAGCAATCAAGGCGCGGGAGGTCAGCCATGGCCGGACCGCGCGCTTCTTTAAGAGGTACTCTAATGGCGAAGAAAATCGACGGCTATCTTAAGCTGCAGATTCCCGCCGGCAAAGCCAACCCGTCGCCGCCTGTCGGCCCGGCCCTTGGTCAGCGCGGTGTGAACATCATGGAATTCTGCAAGGCGTTCAACGCAGCGACCCAGCAGATGGAACCTGGTATGCCGATTCCGGTCGTCATCACCGTTTATTCCGACCGTTCCTTCTCCTTCATCACCAAAACCCCGCCGGCATCCTACTTCCTGAAAAAGGCAGCAGGCATTCCGAAGGGTTCCGGTACCACCGGTAAAGGTTATGTTGGTAAAGTAACCAAAGCACAGGTCAAAGAAATCGCAGAAGCCAAAATGGCTGACCTCAACGCATTTGACGTTGATGGCGCGATGGCAATGATCGAGGGCTCTGCCCGTGCGATGGGTCTCGAGGTTGTGGAGTAAGACGATGGCCAAGACTGGTAAACGCCTTGCCCAGGCCTATGAGGGCATCGACCGTAACACCCAGTACGAACTCGCAGCTGCTGTGAAGCTCGTCAAAGAAGGTGCAAAAGCCAAATTCGATGAAACCATCGAAATGGCCATGAACCTTGGTGTTGATCCGCGTCACGCTGACCAGATGGTCCGTGGTGTTGTTTCCCTTCCGCATGGTACCGGTAAAACCATGCGCGTTGCTGTCTTCGCAAAAGAAGCCAAAGCAGAAGAAGCCCAGAAAGCTGGTGCAGACGCTGTTGGCGCCGAAGACCTGATGGAAGCAATGCAGAAAGGCGATCTGAACTATGATCGCGTTATTGCAACCCCGGACATGATGGCTGTTGTCGGTCGTCTTGGTAAGGTTCTCGGCCCGCGCGGCCTGATGCCGAACCCGAAACTCGGCACCGTGACCATGGATGTAGCGACCGCTGTTTCCGACGCAAAAGCTGGCCAGGTCCAGTTCCGTGCCGAGAAAAACGGTATCGTTCATGCAGGTATCGGCAAGGCATCGTTCAGCGAAGAACAGATCCTTGAGAATGCAAAAGCATTCGTAAGCGCGATCGTTAAAGCAAAACCGACAGGCGCAAAAGGTGTATACCTGCAGCGCGCTGCGCTCAGCTCCACCATGGGCGCTGGCGTGAAACTGTCGATCGCTGACATCGCGTCGAAGTAAGAATTATCGAATTCTGACCGGTCTTCGGATCGGTCAGGACCGGAGAGGGCACCATGCCCTCTCTACCTGTCTGTCCCAGACTGCAGGTGAGTGGGATTTGCCACTCTTAATCTCCTGCATAGGCAGAGGTTCCGGTTCTTAGTTTTTCCCCATCGGGGATTCACACAAGGCTTGAACATCTGGCAAACGGACGGGCGTCACAGACCGGTTCGAAAGGACTGGTCGCGTCTGTGAACCTCCTTGTGGGGTTCAGGGCAATAAGCAATGTCGGAGACTAAAAGTGAACCGCGATGAAAAACAACAGTTCGTAGCAGAAATGCGCGAAGTGTTCGAAGGTGCGGAAGGCGTCGTCATCACCCAGTATAAGGGTCTGACGGTTGCTGAAATTACCGCTCTTCGTGCGCAGATGCGTGAAGCTGGTGCGGGCTTCAAGGTCACCAAAAACCGGCTTACGCGACTTGCTCTGGAAGGCACCAAATTTGCTGGTCTTGCAGACTACTTCACCGGCCCGACCGCGATTGGCTATTCAGCTGATCCGGCATCGGTCGCAAAAGTAGCCTCCGAATTCGCAAAAGCCAACGAGAAGCTCGTGCTTGTCGCTGGTGGCATCGGCGAACAGGTTCTTGATGAACAGGGCGTTAAAGCTCTGGCAGAACTGCCGTCGCTGGACGAACTTCGTGCGAAACTGGTGGGTATGATCCAGACCCCGGCACAGCGTATCGCTACGCTGACCTCCAAGCCGGCGGGCCAGATTGCCCAGGTGCTGAAGGCATATGCCGACAAAGGCGAAGCCGCGTAAACCAAACTAACCAGATATCCCAGATATCTAAGTTCAAGCCTAGGAGTATAGTAAAATGGCCGATCTTAAGGCACTCGTTGACGAGCTTTCCAAGCTCACCGTTCTTGAAGCTGCAGAACTTTCCAAAATGCTCGAAGAAGAGTGGGGCGTTTCCGCCGCTGCTCCGGTAGCTGTTGCTGCTGCTGGTGGCGCTGCTGCCGGTGGTGCTGCTGCTGAAGAAAAAACCGAATTCGACGTCGTTCTGACCTCTGCTGGTGACAAGAAAATCAACGTCATTAAAGAAGTCCGCGGCATCACCGGTCTTGGCCTCAAAGAAGCCAAAGAACTGGTTGAAGGCGCACCGAAGGCCGTCAAAGAAGGCGCTTCTAAAGACGAAGCCGAAGAAATCAAGAAGAAGCTGGAAGAAGCCGGCGCAACCGTCGAACTCAAGTAATCGACGGCTTCTTGCCAAGGTCTGGGTCGGCGTCCTTCGGGCGCCGGCCCTTCCGTCTCTGTGCACCCCGGCAATTGTGCCGAGCCCGTGCAGGGGCGCGAACAGGAATTTAACGGTTGACGCTGCCAAAGGTAATCGTACATAACGTAAGGCCGTTTTGGTCAGAGGTTATCTTTGACGGCGTCGACAGCCGAGGGATCAGTGATCTCAATCAAGTTGGATGTCAAATAACATCCACAGTCATAATCAAGTGAACGCCCGCCCCGTACGGGGCTCGGGCGTCGTTGTGCTGTATGCGTTTTGTGCGACTCGCAAACGTGGCAGAGCAGGGACGAACGAGTTCGGACGGTGTGGGGAGGCGCGATTAAAGGAACGATGATGGATAAGTCCTTTACTGGTCGAAAGCGCATCCGCAAAAGCTTTGGACGGATCAGCGAAGTCGCTCCGCTCCCGAACCTCATCGAGGTTCAAAAGAATTCCTATGATAAGTTTTTGCAGACCGGAATCTCGCAGGAGCAGCGGGACGATGCAGGTCTTCAGGAAGTATTCAAGAGCGTCTTTCCGATTAAAGATTTTTCGGAACGCGCAACTCTTGAATTCGTTTCGTATGAGCTTGAGCAGCCCAAATACGATACCGAAGAGTGTCGCCAGCGTGGCATGACCTTTGCCGCACCGCTGCGTGTAACTCTGCGCCTGGTTGTCTGGGATATCGACGAAGATACGGGCGCACGCTCGATCCGCGATATCAAAGAGCAGGACGTCTATATGGGCGACATGCCGCTCATGACCGAACACGGTACCTTTATTGTGAACGGCACCGAGCGTGTGATTGTTTCCCAGATGCACCGCTCGCCGGGTGTCTTCTTCGATCATGACAAGGGCAAGAGCCACAGCTCGGGCAAATATCTGTTTGCCGCACGCGTCATTCCGTATCGTGGTTCCTGGCTCGATTTCGAATTCGATGCCAAAGACATTCTTTATGTCCGTATCGACCGTCGCCGCAAACTGCCGGCGACCACGCTGCTTATGGCTCTTGAAAACGAAGAGTCCGAAGCCTTGCGTGCACAGCGTGCCGAAGAAGGCCGCTCTGTCGATCCGTCGGAAATCGAAGGTCTGACCCCGGAAGAAATCCTCAACTATTACTATGAGTCGGCTGAATACCGCCGCACCAAGGATGGTTGGGTTACCGATTTCTCCGCAGAACGTTACATCGGCCAGAAGCTTGTCTTCGATCTTATCGATGCCAAAAGCGGCGAAGTTGTCGCTGCTGCGGGTTCCAAGATCACCAAGCGCTCTGCCAACAAGATCGCCGAACAGGGTGTCACCGAGATCCTCGTGCCGGAAGATCAGCTTAACGGCTGGTTCATGGCTGATGACCTCATCGATGGTGAAACCGGCGAGATCCTGGCAGAAGCCGGTCACGAACTGACCGAGGAAGTGTTCGAGCAGCTCAAAGAATGGGGTGTAGACTCCGTTCGTCTGCTGATGATCGACCACAACCAGGTTGGTCCGTATCTGCGCAACACCATGGCGCTGGACAAGAACAGCAACCGCGAAGAAGCCCTTGTGGACATCTATCGCGTGATGCGCCCGGGCGAACCGCCGACCCTCGAGGGTGCGGAAGCCATGTTCAAGGGCCTGTTCTTCGATGCAGAGCGTTACGATCTTTCTGCGGTTGGCCGCGTGAAGATGAATGCGCGTCTGAACCTCGAATGTGCAGACACCGTTCGCATCCTGCGTCGCGAAGACATTCTGGAAGTCGTCCGTGTTCTCATCGACCTGAAAGACGGTCGTGGCGAGATTGACGATATTGACCACCTCGGTAACCGTCGTCTGCGTTCGGTTGGCGAGCTGATGGAAAACCAGTTCCGCGTTGGTCTGCTGCGTATGGAACGTGCGATCCGCGAGCGTATGAGCTCGGTCGAGATCGACAACGTCATGCCGCATGACCTGATCAATGCCAAGCCGGTTGCGGCTGCTGTTCGTGAATTCTTCGGCTCTTCGCAGCTGTCGCAGTTCATGGATCAGACCAACCCGCTTTCGGAAATTACCCACAAACGTCGTCTTTCGGCGCTTGGCCCGGGTGGTTTGACCCGTGAGCGTGCAGGTTTTGAAGTTCGTGACGTTCATCCGACCCACTATGGTCGTATCTGCCCGGTTGAAACGCCGGAAGGTCCGAACATTGGTCTGATCAACTCGCTGGCGACCTTTGCTCGCGTCAACCAGTACGGCTTCATCGAAAGCCCGTATCGTAAGGTTGTCGACGGCAACGTCACCGCAGAGGTTATTTACCTCTCGGCGATCGAAGAAGGCCGTTATGTCATCGCACAGGCAAACGAACCGCTTAACGATGACTTCAGCTTCACCAACGAACTGATCAACACCCGTAAGGCCGGTGACCACTACATGGCCCGCTCCGAAGAGATCGACCTGATGGACGTCTCGCCGAAGCAGCTGGTATCGGTCGCATCCGCGCTCATTCCGTTCCTTGAGAACGATGACGCGAACCGCGCATTGATGGGCTCGAACATGCAGCGTCAGGCGGTTCCGTTGATCCGCTCTGAAGCGCCGTATGTCGGTACCGGTATGGAAGTTCCGGTGGCACGTGATTCAGGTGCAACCCTGATCGCACGCCGTGACGGTGTTGTTGAATCCGTTGACGCGACCCGTATGGTTATCCGCGCAACTGGTGACATTGCTGCTTCGGAATCGGGTGTCGATATCTACACCCTGCTGAAATACCAGCGTTCCAACCAGGGCAGCTGCATCAACCAGCGTCCGCTGGTGAAAGTTGGCGATGTCGTCCAGAAAGGTGACATCATCTCGGATGGTCCGTGTACCGATATGGGTGAACTGGCCCTCGGCCGTAACGTGCTCGTCGCGTTCATGCCGTGGAACGGTTACAACTTCGAGGATTCCATCCTTCTGTCCGAACGTATCGCTCGTGATGACGTTTACACCTCGATCCACATCGAGGAATTCGAAGTCATGGCCCGCGATACCAAGCTCGGCCAGGAAGAAATCACCCGTGATATTCCGAACGTCGGTGAAGAAGCGCTCAAAAACCTCGACGAGGCGGGCATTGTCTACATCGGTGCGGAAATCAAACCGGGCGATATCCTTGTTGGTAAGGTAACGCCGAAGGGCGAAAGCCCGATGACGCCGGAAGAAAAACTTCTGCGTGCCATCTTCGGTGAAAAGGCATCTGACGTTCGCGATACCTCGCTTCGTGTCCCGCCGGGACAGTTCGGTACCATTGTTGAAGTCCGCGTGTTCTCGCGTCGTGGCGTTGACAAGGACGAACGTGCTCTGGCGATCGAACGTTCCGAGATCGAACGTCTCGCACAGGACCGCGATGACGAACGCGCGATCCTCGAGCGTAACTTCTATGGTCGTCTGCAGAACCTTCTGGTTGGCCAGAAACTGGTTGATGGTCCGAAGGGCCTGACCGGTGAACTGACCGAAGAAAGCCTGTCGGGTGTTGCCCGTGGTCTTTGGCGCCAGATCGCTGTTGCAGATGACAATGTCATGTCCGACATCGAAGCTCTGAAAAAGCAGTTCGAGGAATCGATCGCTGTTCTTCAGGCCCGCTTCGATGACAAGGTCGACAAACTGCAGGCCGGTGACGAACTGCCGCCGGGCGTGATGAAGATGGTCAAAGTCTTCGTCGCAGTTAAACGTAAAATGCAGCCGGGTGATAAAATGGCCGGCCGTCACGGGAACAAGGGTGTCGTATCGCGCATTATGCCGGTTGAAGACATGCCGCACCTCGAAGACGGTACGCCGGTCGATATCGTTTTGAACCCGCTGGGTGTTCCGTCGCGTATGAACGTCGGCCAGATCCTTGAAACCCACCTTGGTTGGGCGTCTCGTGGTCTGGGTGAACAGATCGGCGAACTCGTCGATGCTGTTGCCGATGGTCGTGGCGAGATGGATGACCTGCGCAGCAAGCTCAATGATGTCTATGAAGGCGACGAATATGTTGCTGGCATCAAAGAACTTTCTGATGGCGAAGTCATTGAACTTGGTAACAACCTGCGTCGCGGCGTCCCGATGGCCACCCCGGTCTTCGACGGTGCCCGTGAGCCGGATGTTGTTCGTATGCTTGAAAAAGCAGGCCTTGATGGTTCTGGCCAGGTCGACCTCTATGACGGTCGTACCGGTGAGAAATTCCATCGCAAGGTGACAGTGGGCTACATCTACATGCTCAAACTGCACCACTTGGTCGACGACAAGATCCACGCACGTTCGATTGGTCCGTACTCTCTTGTTACCCAGCAGCCGCTGGGTGGTAAGGCGCAGTTCGGTGGCCAGCGTTTCGGGGAGATGGAAGTGTGGGCACTCGAAGCTTACGGTGCTGCATACACCCTCCAGGAAATGCTTACGGTCAAGTCGGACGACGTTTCGGGCCGTACCAAGGTCTACGAAGCCATTGTTCGCGGCGAAGACACCTTCGAAGCCGGCATTCCGGAATCCTTTAACGTTCTCGTTAAAGAACTCCGTTCGCTTGGCCTCAATGTCGAGCTTGAGCAAAACGAGTACTAAGTGTTTGGCTGACAGGGGTGCCCATCCGGGCATCCCGGTCGCCATATGCATCTTTCGGCCTGAAATTGGCGAAACCCGGCGAGACCGGGCATAGCGGGAGAGCCTTTATGAACGAGTTGATGAAGATCTTCGGGCAGCCGCAGGGCACCCAGAGCTTCGATCAGATCCGGATTCAGATTGCCAGCCCGGAGCGTATCCGCTCCTGGTCCTTCGGCGAAATCAAGAAACCGGAAACCATCAACTACCGGACCTTCAAACCGGAGCGCGACGGCCTGTTCTGTGCGCGCATTTTTGGTCCGGTGAAGGATTACGAATGCTTGTGCGGCAAGTACAAGCGTATGAAGTATCGCGGCATTATCTGTGAAAAATGCGGCGTCGAAGTGACTCTGGCAAAAGTACGTCGCGAACGTATGGGCCATATCGAACTTGCGGCACCTGTTGCCCACATCTGGTTCATGAAGTCGCTGCCGAGCCGTCTGGGGCTGCTGCTGGACATGACGCTCAAGGATCTTGAGCGCATTCTGTACTTCGAAAACTATGTGGTTATCGAACCGGGTCTTACCCCGCTCAAGATGGGTGAGCTCCTGTCCGAAGACCAGTATATGACCGCTCAGGAAGAATATGGCGAAGACAGCTTCCGCGCCGGTATCGGTGCCGAAGCCATCCGCGATATGCTTGCAGCGATCGACCTTGATGAAGAACGCGAAACCGCGAAACTCGACCTCAAGGAAACCAATTCCGAAGCCAAGCGCAAGAAGCTGGTCAAGCGTCTCAAGCTGATTGAGGCCTTCCAGGAATCCGGCGCACGCCCGGAATGGATGATCCTTGAAGTGATCCCGGTCATTCCGCCGGAACTGCGCCCGCTGGTTCCGCTGGATGGTGGCCGTTTCGCAACTTCGGATCTGAACGATCTGTATCGTCGTGTCATCAACCGTAACAACCGTCTGAAGCGCCTGATCGAGCTTCGTGCACCTGATATCATCGTGCGTAACGAAAAACGTATGCTTCAGGAATCGGTTGATGCGCTGTTTGACAACGGCCGTCGCGGTCGTCCGATCACCGGTGCCAACAAGCGTCCGCTCAAATCGATGTCGGACATGCTCAAAGGTAAACAGGGTCGTTTCCGTCAGAACCTTCTGGGTAAACGCGTCGACTATTCCGGTCGTTCCGTTATTACCGTCGGTCCGAACCTGAAACTGCATCAGTGCGGTCTGCCTAAGAAAATGGCCCTCGAACTGTTCAAGCCGTTCGTTTACGCGAAGCTGGAACTGTACGGGATGGCCACCACCATTAAGGCTGCAAAGCGTATGGTGGAAAAAGAGCGCGCCGAAGTTTGGGATATCCTCGAGCAGGTTATCCGTGAACATCCGGTCATGCTCAACCGTGCACCGACCCTGCACCGTCTTGGTATCCAGGCGTTCGAGCCTACCCTGATCGAAGGTAAGGCCATCCAGCTGCACCCGCTCGTTTGTACTGCGTTTAACGCGGACTTCGACGGTGACCAGATGGCTGTCCACGTACCGTTGTCGCTTGAAGCTCAGCTTGAAGCACGTACCCTGATGATGTCGACCAACAACATCCTGTCACCGGCATCGGGTAAACCGATCATCGTGCCGTCGCAGGATATCGTCCTTGGTCTGTACTACATCTCCATGGAGCGTGAAGGTCAGCCGGGCGAGGGCATGTCGTTTGTCAACATCGCCGAGATCGAGCAGGCTCTGGATGAAGGTGTCGTAAACCTGCATTCCAAGGTTAATGCCCGTTACCACACGGTGGATGAAAACAACGAACCGATCACCGTTCGTGTTGCCACGACCCCGGGCCGCATGTTGCTGTCGGAACTTCTGCCGCGTCATCCGCGCATTCCGTTCGCGACCATCAACAAGCTGCTGACCAAGAAAGACGTCTCGAACGTTATCGACGTCGTCTATCGTCACTGTGGCCAGAAAGAGACTGTTATCTTTGCTGACCGCATGATGGGCCTTGGTTTCAACTGGGCATGTAAAGCCGGTATTTCCTTTGGTAAGGATGACATGATCATTCCGGACGCCAAGGAAACCTTGGTTGGCACGACCCATGAAAAGGTCAAGGAATACGAGCAGCAGTACCAGGACGGTCTCATCACCCGTGGTGAGAAATACAACAAGGTTGTTGACGCCTGGGCACAGTGCACCGATGACGTTTCCGAAGCGATGATGAAAGTCATCTCGGCGACGGCAGAAGGTGACAATGTGAACTCGGTTTACATGATGGCACACTCCGGTGCTCGTGGTTCTGCCGCCCAGATGCGTCAGCTGGCTGCTATGCGTGGCCTGATGGCGAAACCGGATGGCTCGATCATTGAGACGCCGATTATCTCGAACTTTAAAGAAGGCCTGACCGTGCAGGAGTACTTCAACTCCACCCACGGTGCTCGTAAAGGTCTGGCTGATACCGCACTGAAAACGGCGAACTCGGGTTACCTTACCCGTCGTCTCGTTGACGTGGCCCAGGACTGCATCATCACTCAGCATGATTGCGGTACTGATCGTGGCCTCGACATCGCAGCCGTCGTCGACTCCGGTGAGGTTATCGAAACCCTTTCCGATCGTATCCTCGGTCGCTTTACCGCTGACGAGATTGTCAATCCGTCGACCGGCGAAGTCATCGTACCGAAGAACGAAATGGTCGAAGAAGATCACCTTGATCTCATCGAAAAGGCTGGCGTCGAAATGGCGCGCATCCGCTCGGTGCTGACCTGTGACGCCGAAACCGGTGTTTGCGGCCATTGCTATGGTCGTGACCTGGCCCGCGGTACCACGGTCAACATCGGTGAAGCTGTCGGTGTTATCGCCGCACAGTCGATCGGTGAACCGGGTACCCAGCTGACCATGCGTACGTTCCACATTGGTGGTGCCGCGCAGCGTGGTGCAGAAGTTTCCGGTGTCGAAGCCAACTTCGACGCCACCGTGAAACTGAAAAACCGTGCGGTCGTTGAGAACTCGGCAGGCGTCAATATCGTTATGGCGCGTAACCTCGAGATCCTGTTGATCGACAAGACCGGTCGTGAACGTGCGAAATATCGTGTTCCGTATGGTGCGAAACTTCTGACCGATGAAGGCGCGCAGGTTACCCGTGGCCAGAAACTGGCTGAATGGGATCCGTACACCCTGCCGATCATCACCGAGAAAGAAGGCTTCGTGAACTATGTCGACCTTCTCGAGAACGTAACCATTCGCGAAGTCTATGACGAAGCGACCGGTATTGCCTCGAAAACGGTTATCGACTGGAAGAGCATGCCGAAGGCATCCGACCTCAAGCCGCGCGTTACCCTGCGTAACGAAAACGGCGAGGTCATCAACCTGGATAACGGTCTTGAAGCCCGTTACTTCCTCTCGGTTGATGCTATTCTCTCGGTCGAGAACGGTCAGAAGGTCGCTGCTGGTGACGTGCTTGCACGTATCCCGCGTGAAGGTTCGAAAACCCGTGACATTACCGGTGGTCTGCCGCGTGTTGCCGAGTTGTTCGAAGCCCGTAAACCGAAAGAACACGCGATTATCTCGGATATCCCGGGTCGCGTCGAATTCGGCAAGGACTACAAGAACAAGCGTCGCGTCGTGGTTCACCCGCTCGAAGACTCGGGTCTGACCGAACCGGTCGAATACCTGATCCCGAAAGGCAAGCACCTTGCCGTTCAGGAAGGGGACTTCGTCGAACAGGGCGATCAGCTTCTCGATGGTTCACCGGTTCCGCACGATATTCTGCGTGTTATGGGCGTCCCGGCACTGGCCGACTACCTGGTCAACGAGATCCAGGAAGTCTACCGTCTGCAGGGCGTGAAGATTAACGACAAGCACATCGAAGTCATCGTACGTCAGATGCTGCAGAAAGTGGAAATCACCAAACCGGGTGACACCACGCTTCTGGTTGGCGAAATCATTGACCGCGTTGATTTTGATGCCGAAAACGAACGTGCTCTTAAAGAAGGCGGCGAACTGGCCGAAGGCGCACCGGTCCTCCAGGGGATCACCAAAGCCTCGCTCCAGACGCACTCCTTCATTTCGGCCGCGTCGTTCCAGGAAACCACGCGCGTTCTTACCGAAGCAGCTGTTTCGGGCAAAACCGATACTCTTATCGGTCTGAAAGAGAACGTCATCGTGGGTCGTCTGATCCCGGCTGGTACCGGTGCGGTGATGAACCGCTTCCGCGCATTGGCTGCCGAACGCGACAAGAACGTACAGATCGAGGCAGAAGAGGAAATCGGCGACAACTTCGGTCCGCAGGCCGATGCCGATACCGCTTCACTGCCGGCAGGCGAATAAGTTCGTCGCGCCAGACAGTTAAAAGAATCAGAAACGAGCCGGACTCTTATCGACGCACCGGCTCGTTTCGGCGTTTGAAGCGCCAACTCGAAGGCCCAGAGGGTTTTGCTTGACGCAAAAGGGGGCCGTCACTAGTATGCGCCCACCGAATCTAGGGGGGTGTAGCTGTGCCGGTACCGTTTTGTGCGGTAGCGGGCGGTTTTCGCCCCCCATCGCTTGAGTGCGACTCTGACGGCCGTCGAGGCAGGAACTCCTGCTTTTATGGGCGTCCGCGCGTGTTTTTGTACTTGTACAAAGACGCGTGGTCGCTCGTCGTGCGTCGATAAGAGCAACGCCCTAGTGGCGTCCGTTGAAGTAAAAGGGAAAGTTAATGCCCACTATTAACCAGTTGATCCGCAAGTCGCGGACTCCGCGCACCCAGCGCGATATGGTTCCGGCACTGGAAGCATGCCCGCAGAAACGCGGCGTTTGCACCCGTGTCTATACCACCACCCCGAAGAAGCCGAACTCGGCACTTCGTAAGGTTGCCCGTGTTCGTTTGACCAACGGCTACGAAGTAACCTCCTACATTCCGGGTGAAGGCCACAACCTGCAGGAACACTCTGTCGTCATGATCCGCGGCGGCCGTGTAAAGGATTTGCCGGGTGTGCGTTACCACATCATTCGCGGTACCCTCGATACGCAGGGTGTCAAAGACCGTAAACAGCGTCGTTCGAAATACGGCGCGAAGCGTCCGAAATAAGGAGCAGCTCAGATGTCACGTCGTCACGCTGCTGAAAAGCGCGAAGTTCTGCCTGACGCCAAATATGGCGATAAGGTTCTGACCAAATTCATGAACGGTCTTATGCTCGATGGCAAAAAATCTGCCGCCGAAAAGATCGTTTATGGTGCACTGGAAGTCATGGAAGGCAAGGGTGCAGACCCTGTTGCCCAGTTCCACGAAGCCATGGATAACGTGAAACCGAACGTCGAAGTTCGTTCGCGCCGTGTTGGTGGTGCTACCTACCAGGTTCCGGTTGAAGTTCGTTCCGAGCGTCGTCAGGCGCTGGCCATTCGTTGGCTGGTTGACGCAGCTCGCAAGCGTTCCGAAACCACCATGGTTGGTCGTCTTGCCGGTGAACTGATGGATGCAGCCAATAACCGTGGCTCCGCCGTCAAGAAACGTGAAGACACCCACCGTATGGCCGAAGCCAACAAGGCTTTCGCTCATTATCGCTGGTAACCCAGACCTCAAGATCAAGAGTCGATTATGGTACAACGCACTCCGATCTCTCGGTATCGTAACATTGGCATCATGGCACACATCGATGCTGGTAAAACCACGACCACCGAGCGAATCCTTTTCTACACCGGTAAGTCCTACAAAATCGGCGAAGTCCACGACGGCGGCGCTACCATGGACTGGATGGAACAGGAACAGGAACGCGGCATTACGATTACGTCTGCTGCGACGACCTGCTTCTGGAAAGACCACCGTGTCAACATCATCGATACCCCGGGCCACGTTGACTTCACCATTGAAGTTGAACGTTCGCTCCGCGTCCTCGATGGTGCTTGCGCTGTTTTCGACGCCGTTTCCGGCGTTGAACCGCAGACCGAAACCGTATGGCGTCAGGCTGACAAGTACAACGTTCCGCGTATGTGCTTCGTCAACAAGATGGACCGTACCGGTGCTGACTTCTTCCGTTGCGTCGAAATGATCAAGGAACGCCTCGGCGCCAATGCTGCAGTCATGCAGCTGCCGATCGGTTCCGAAGGTGATTTCGAAGGTGTTGTCGATCTCGTTCGCAACCAGGAAATCATCTGGAAAGATGAAAGCCTCGGTGCAGAGTTCGAATATCGCGACGTTCGTGACTCCCTTGCTGACCAGGCTGCGGAATACCGCGAAGCCCTGATCGAACAGGCTGTCGAGTGCGACGAAGCTGCAATGGAAGCTTACCTCGAAGGCGAAATGCCGTCCGAGGAAGTTCTCAAGAAGTGCATCCGTAAGGGTACCATCGCTGGTGATCTTGTTCCGGTCCTTCTGGGTACCGCGTTCAAGAACAAAGGCGTTCAGCCGCTTCTCGATGCAGTCATCGACTTCATGCCGGCTCCGGACGACATCGACGATGTTCGTGGCGTCAAGCCGAACACCGAAGACGAGCCGGATTCCCGTGCTCTGACCGATGACGCGCCGTTCTCGGCTCTTGCGTTCAAGATCATGTCCGACCCGTTCGTCGGTTCCTTGACCTTTATTCGTATCTATTCCGGTGTGCTGGATGCCGGTTCGTATGTTCTCAACTCTGTTAAAGAGAAAAAAGAACGTATCGGCCGTATGCTGCTTATGCATTCCAACAACCGTGAAGAAATCAAATACGCTTGCTCGGGCGACATCGTTGCTCTGGTTGGCATGAAGGACACCACCACTGGTGATACTCTTTGTGACCCGGCCAAGCCGATCATCCTCGAGCGCATGGAATTCCCGGATCCGGTTATCGAAATCGCTGTTGAGCCGAAATCGAAAGCCGACCAGGAGAAAATGGGTCTCGCGCTTGCACGTCTCGCGCAGGAAGATCCGTCGTTCCGTGTTAAATCCGACCACGAATCCGGCCAGACCATCATTTCCGGTATGGGCGAGCTTCACCTCGACATTATTGTCGATCGTATGAAGCGTGAATTCAAAGTCGAAGCAAATGTCGGCGCGCCGCAGGTTGCTTATCGTGAAACCATCTCGAAATCGGTCGATATCGACTACACCCACAAGAAACAGTCGGGTGGTTCGGGTCAGTTCGCACGTATCAAGTTGACCTTCACCCCGGGTGAACCGGGTTCGGGCTTCTCCTTCACCGATACCGTTGTTGGCGGTAACGTTCCGAAGGAATACATCCCGGGCGTACAGAAAGGCTTCGAGAGCTCGCTGCATAGCGGTGTGATCGCAGGCTTCCCTGTAACCGACTTCTCGATCACCCTGACTGACGGTGCATACCACGACGTTGACTCGAGCGTCATGGCCTTCGAAATCGCTGCTCGCGCAGCATTCCGCGAAGGTCTTGCAAAAGCTTCTCCGAAGCTTCTCGAGCCGATCATGAAGGTCGAAGTCGTGACCCCGGAAGAGTACATGGGCGATATCATTGGCGACCTGAACAGCCGTCGTGGCCAGGTCCGTGACATGGATACCCGTGGTATTGCACGCGTTGTTAACGCGTTCGTACCGCTGGCCAACATGTTCGGTTACGTCAACACGCTGCGTTCCATGTCCCAGGGCCGTGCCCAGTTCGTGATGCAGTTCGATCATTATGCCGACGTTCCGCAGGCAGTTGCGGACGAAGTCAAAGCCAAATCGGCCGGCTAAGGCCACGCCAGAATAAACGGAGTTAGAAATGGCTAAAGAAAAGTTTGAGCGTACAAAACCGCACGTTAACGTAGGCACCGTCGGCCACGTTGACCACGGTAAAACCACGCTGACCGCAGCAATCACCAAAGTTCTGGCAGAAGCCGGTGGCGCTTCGTTCCAGGACTACAACATGATCGACAAAGCGCCGGAAGAGAAAGCTCGTGGTATCACGATCTCGACCGCGCACGTTGAGTATGAGACCGAGAACCGTCACTACGCACACGTCGACTGCCCGGGCCACGCTGACTATGTTAAGAACATGATCACTGGTGCGGCACAGATGGACGGCGGTATCCTCGTCGTTTCGGCTGCTGATGGCCCGATGCCGCAGACCCGTGAGCACATCCTGCTCGCACGTCAGGTTGGTGTTCCGGCTCTCGTAGTCTTCATGAACAAAGTTGACCAGGTTGACGACGAAGAGCTCCTTGAGCTCGTCGAAATGGAAATCCGTGAACTTCTGTCGTCCTACGACTTCCCGGGCGACGATATTCCGATCATCAAGGGCTCGGCTCTTGCTGCTCTGGAAGGTCGCGATGACGAAATCGGCAAAAACGCTATCCTCGAACTGATGGCTGCTGTTGATGACTACATCCCGGCACCGGATCGTCCGAAAGACAAGCCGTTCCTGATGCCGATCGAAGACGTGTTCTCGATCTCGGGTCGTGGTACGGTTGTAACCGGTCGTGTTGAAACCGGCGTTGTTAAAGTTGGCGAAGAAATCGAAATCGTCGGCATTAAAGACACCGTTAAAACCACCGTTACCGGCGTTGAAATGTTCCGCAAGCTGCTCGATCAGGGCGAAGCTGGCGACAACATCGGCGCGCTGCTGCGTGGTACCAAACGTGAAGACGTCGAACGTGGCCAGGTTCTGGCACATGTTGGCTCGATCACCCCGCACACCAAATTCGAAGCAGAAGCCTACATCCTGACCAAGGATGAAGGTGGCCGTCACACGCCGTTCTTCTCGAACTACCGTCCGCAGTTCTACTTCCGTACGACTGACGTTACCGGTTCGATCGAGCTGCCGGCTGGCACCGAAATGGTTATGCCGGGCGACAACGTTCAGATGACCGCAACCCTCATTGCACCGATTGCAATGGACGAAGGTCTGCGTTTCGCAATCCGTGAAGGCGGTCGTACCGTCGGCGCGGGCGTTGTTGCCAAGATCATCGAATAATTTTTCTCTTGATCTTTGTGAAGCGGGCGGCTATTTAAGCCGCCCGCAACACTTTTGCGGCAATCGTCAACTCCAGTTGAGGGGCCGGTGTCCTTTTGAGGGCTCCGGTACATAATTACATGGATAGTCAGAACATTCGCATTCGCCTGAAGGCGTTTGACCATCGCGTGCTGGATCAGTCCACGCGTGAGATCGTCAATACGGCGAAGCGCACTGGCGCAGAGGTCCGCGGCCCGATTCCGCTGCCGACCCGCATTGAAAAGTACACTGTTCTGCGGTCTCCGCACGTGAACAAGAAATCACGCGAACAGCTCGAAATCCGTACGCACAAGCGTCTTCTCGACATTGTCGACCCGACCCCGCAAACCGTCGATGCTCTTATGAAGCTCGACCTTGCGTCCGGTGTCGATGTCGAGATCAAACTTTAATCGGGAGTAAGCCGCAATGCGTAGTGGACTTATTACCCAGAAGGTCGGTATGACCCGCGTCTTCAACGACGACGGTTCCCACCTTCCTGTAACCGTTCTGAAGGTCGAAGATCTTCAGGTTGTCGCCAACCGTACCAACGACACCGACGGCTACGTCGCTGTTCAGCTTGGTTATGGCAAAGCGAAAGTGAAAAACGTATCCAAGCCGATGCGTGGCCACTTCGCCAAAGCCAAGGTTGAGCCGAAAGCCAAACTTGCTGAATTCCGCGTTAGCGAAGACGGCCTGATCGAAGTTGGCGCAGAACTTGCTGCGACCCACTTCATCGAAGGCCAGTACGTTGACGTAATCGGCACGTCCATCGGTAAAGGTTTTGCCGGTGCGATGAAGCGTCATAACTTCGGTGGTCTGCGTGCGTCGCACGGTGTGTCGATTTCGCACCGTTCGCATGGTTCCACCGGTCAGTGCCAGGACCCGGGCCGCGTCTTCAAAGGTAAGAAGATGGCTGGTCACCTCGGTGCCGCACGTGTAACCGTTCAGTCGCTCAAAGTCGTATCTTCGGATGCCGACAAGGGCCTGATCCTGGTTCACGGTGCCGTTCCGGGTCACAAGGGTGCCTATGTCCTTGTCAAGGATGCCGTGAAGCGTGCTGCACCGGAAGGTCTGCCGTTCCCGGCCGCGCTCAAGGGTGCTGCCCCGGCCGCTGAAGAAGCTGTCGCCGAGGATAAGGAATAAGCATCATGAAGCTCGACATTCTCAAACTTGACGCTTCCAAGTCCGGCAAGATTGATCTTGCAGAAGACATCTTCGGCCTGGAAGTACGTCGTGACGTCCTGCACCGCATGGTGAACTGGCAGCTGGCAAAACGCCGTGCCGGTACCCACAAGGTGAAGGAAAAGTCCGAAGTTTCCGCAACCACGAAAAAATTCGTGCGTCAGAAGGGTAGTGGCGGTGCACGTCACGGTTCCCGTAAAGCCGCACAGTTCCGTGGTGGTGGTACCGTGCACGGTCCGCGCGTTCGCGACCACGCACACGATCTGACCAAGAAGTTCCGTAAACTCGCGCTTAAAACCGCTCTGTCGGCTAAAGCAAAAGACGGTAAGCTTATCGTTCTTGATAATGCGGAATTCTCGGACGCCAAAACCAAGAATCTGGTCGCAGTTTTCAATAAACTCGGCTGGAAGTCTGCACTGATCATCGACGGTGCGCAGGTCAATGAGGGCTTTGCACGCGCAGCGCGCAACATCCCGCAGGTTGATGTGCTCCCGCAGATTGGTGCTAACGTCTATGACATCCTGCGCCGTGACACCCTGGTGCTGACCAAGGGTGCGGTCGAAGCGTTGGAGGCACGTCTCAAATGACGATCATCAGCAAAGAGCGGATGTACGAAGTCATCCGCGCCCCGCATATCACTGAAAAGTCGACGTTGATTTCTGAACACAACGCTGTTGCGTTCAAAGTCGCGATCGACGCCACCAAGCCGGAGATCAAGGCTGCTGTGGAAGGTCTGTTCGGGGTGAAGGTCAAGGCGGTCAATACCTCTGTGGTAAAAGGAAAAACCAAGCGTTTTCGCGGTATTTCCGGTCGTCGGAGCGATTTCAAGAAAGCGATGGTAACCCTCGAAGAGGGCCAGTCCATCGATGTGACTACGGGAATCTAAGACAATGGCTTTGAAGAAGTTTAAACCAACCTCTCCTGGTCGCCGTCAGCTGGTTCTCGTGGATCGTTCCGATCTCCACAAGGGCAAGCCGATTAAAGCGTTGACCGAAGGTCTGCGCAAGAAAGGTGGCCGTAACAACACTGGTCGTATCACCGCCCGCCGTATTGGTGGTGGTCACAAACGTCGTTACCGTATGATCGATTTCAAACGTACCAAGTTTGATGTCGTCGGTACCGTCGAGCGTTTGGAATATGATCCGAACCGTACCGCGTTTATCGCACTGGTTCGTTATTCTGACGACGAATTGGCCTACATCCTCGCACCGCAGCGTCTCGCTGTCGGCGACAACGTTGTTGCCGCTGAACGCGTAGACATTAAGCCGGGTAACGCCGCACCGCTGAAGAACATTCCGGTCGGTACCATTGTCCACAACGTCGAACTGAAAGCCGGTAAAGGTGGTCAGGTCGCACGTTCAGCAGGCTCGTATGTACAGCTTGTTGGTAAGGACCAGGGTTACGCCCAGCTTAAGCTGTCCTCCGGTGAGGTACGTTTGGTTCGTGGTGAATGCATGGCAACCATCGGTGCCGTGTCCAACCCGGACCATCAGAACTCGAACCTTGGTAAAGCCGGCCGTAATCGCTGGCTTGGCAAGCGTCCTTCGGTTCGTGGCGTTGCCATGAACCCGATCGATCACCCGCATGGTGGTGGTGAAGGCCGTACGTCGGGTGGTCGTCACCCGGTTACGCCGTGGGGCAAGCCGACCAAGGGCAAACGTACCCGCTCGAACAAAAAGACCGACGCGCTCATCATGCGCCGTCGTCACAAGAGCTAACGGAGGAGGCTAGACTATGGCGCGTTCCGTTTGGAAGGGTCCGTTTGTTGACGGATACCTTCTTAAGAAAGCCGATACTGTCCGTGCCTCAGGCCGGAATGAGGTAATTAAGACCTGGTCGCGGCGCTCGACGATTCTGCCGCAATTCGTAGGCCTCACCTTTGGGGTTTACAATGGCCAGAAATTCCTGCCGGTGCTCGTGACCGAAGATATGATTGGTCACAAGTTCGGTGAATTCTCGCCGACCCGTACCTACTATGGTCACGCGGCCGACAAAAAGGCGAAGAGGAAGTAACGATGGGTAAGAAAGCTGACATCCGTCGGCTGGCGGATAACGAGGCTGCGGCTTCGCTCCGGGCAGTACGCATTTCCCCGCGTAAGCTCAACCTCGTCGCCGAGTCGATTCGTGGTATGAAGGCAGAAGCTGCTTTGGCAGAGCTGACCTTCTCCAATAAACGCATTTCGCAGGACGTCAAAAAGCTGCTGGAATCGGCAATTGCTAATGCCGAAAACAACCATCAGCTCGATGTTGACCGTCTCTACGTTAAAGAGGCATCTGTTGGTAAGGCCTTCGTAATGAAGCGCTGGCGCGCCCGTGCACGCGGTCGTGTTGGTAAAATCATTAAGCCGTTCTCCAACATGCGCATCGTCGTTTGCGAACGTGAGGAGGCCGAGTAATGGGTCAGAAAATTAATCCGATCGGTCTGCGCGTTGGCATTAACCGTACCTGGGATTCCCGCTGGTACGCCAACAAGGCCGATTTCGCTGGTCTTCTTCACGAAGATCTCGCGATCCGCAATTTCGTCTTCGACCGTCTGAAACAGGCGGGTGTATCGAAGGTGATTATCGAACGTCCGGCGAAGAAAGCCCGCATCTCGATCCACACCGCTCGTCCGGGCGTTGTGATCGGGAAAAAAGGCCAGGACATCGAGAAGCTCAAGAACGATCTGCAGAAACTGGCGAATGCCGAAGTGCAGGTTAACATCATCGAGATCCGCAAGCCGGAACTCGATGCCAAGCTGGTCGCTGATAACATCGCCCAGCAGCTTGAGCGCCGTGTTTCGTTCCGTCGCGCTATGAAGCGCTCGGTTCAGAACGCAATGCGTCTCGGTGCCGGTGGCATTCGTATCAATGCTGCTGGTCGTCTTGGTGGCGCTGAAATCGCTCGTACCGAATGGTACCGTGAAGGTCGCGTTCCGCTGCACACCCTGCGTGCGGACGTTGATTATGGCACTTCCGAAGCACACACCACCTACGGTGTTTGCGGTCTGAAGGTCTGGATCTTCAAGGGCGAAATCATGGCTCACGATCCGTTGGCTTCTGAGCGTCGCGCTCTCGAGTCGACCGGTTCAGGCCGCAAGTAAGGAGATCCAGATATGCTTTCTCCGAAACGCACAAAGTTCCGTAAAGCCCACAAAGGCCGCCTTAAAGGTGAAGCCAAGGGTGGCACGGATCTTAATTTCGGCGCTTATGGCTTGAAAGCCATGGAGCCTGAGCGTATAACGGCGCGTCAGATCGAAGCGGCACGCCGTGCGATCACCCGCCACATCCGCCGTCAAGGTCGTGTGTGGATTCGCGTTTTCCCGGATCTCCCGGTCTCGCAGAAGCCTGCCGAAGTCCGTCAGGGTAAAGGTAAAGGCTCGCCTGAATATTGGGCGGCACGCGTTAAACCGGGTCGGATCATGTTTGAACTCGACGGTGTTCCGTTGGATCTTGCACGCCGTGCTTTCGAGCTGGCGTCGGCAAAACTGCCGATCAAGACCAAGTTTGTCACCCGTCTTGGTGAAGGGGAGTAATTAGTGATGAAAATTGCTGATCTCCGCGCTAAAAGCGCTGACGAACTGAAGCAGCTGCTTCTGGACCTGCGTAAAGAATCGTTCAACATGCGATTCCAGCAGGCTTCCGGGCAGTTCGAGAACACTGCGCGGGTCCGCCAGGTCCGTCGTGATATTGCCCGCATTAAAACCCTTCTCGGCAACGAGAAGGGTGCAACCGCGGCCTAACTGGACACGCAGAGGAGTAAACACACATGCCGAGGCGTGTATTGCAGGGGACAGTCGTTTCGACCAAAAACGACAAGACCGTGGTGGTCCGAGTGGAGCGCCAGGTCATGCACCCGCTGTATAAAAAGTACGTGCGTAAGTCGAAGAAATTCCACGCGCACGATGAAGAGAACCGCTTCAAAACGGGTGACGTTGTTCGCATTCGCGAATGCAAACCGATCTCGAAGTTGAAGTCTTGGGAAGTAGTGGTCGAGGAGTGAGTCCTCAGCCCAATCATAGTCAAGGGGTAAACCCATGATCCAGATGCAGTCCAATCTGGACGTCGCCGACAACAGCGGCGCTCGCCGCGTCCAGTGCATCAAGGTGCTGGGCGGCTCGAAGCGCAAAACCGCCAACGTTGGTGATGTTATCGTGGTTTCCGTCAAGGAAGCCATTCCGCGCGGTCGCGTTAAGAAGGGTGCAGTTCACAAAGCTGTCATCGTTCGCACCGCAAAGGAAATTCGTCGTGCCGATGGCTCGGCGATCCGCTTTGACCGCAACGCTGCCGTTCTCATTAATGCGAACGGTGAGCCGATCGGCACGCGTATTTTTGGCCCGGTAACCCGCGAACTTCGTTCCAAAGGTTACATGAAGATCATTTCGCTCGCTCCGGAGGTGCTGTAATGGCTGCCAAGATTAAAAAGGGCGATCGCGTCGTTGTTCTGACGGGTAAAGACAAAGGAAAGACCGGCGAGGTTCTCGCCGCTTTCCCGACCGAGAACAAAGTTCTGGTTTCGGGCATCAACCTGGTGAAACGTCACCAGCGCCCGACCGGTGCTGATGCTGGTGGCATCGTCGAAAAGGAAGCAAAAATTGCTGTTTCCAACGTCGCGATTGTTGACCCGAAAGAAAACAAGCCGACCCGCGTCGGTTTCAAGACCCTCGATGATGGTCGCAAGGTTCGCGTAGCGAAGCTCAGCGGCGAAGTCATCGACAACTGAGGGACGGAAAAATGACGCGCCTGCGCGAACATTACAAAGAAGTGGTGCGTGACGCACTCCAGAAGGAGTTCTCCTACGAGAACACCATGGAGATTCCGCGCCTCGAGAAAATCGTGATCAACATGGGTGTCGGCGACGCCACCCAGGATCGTAAAAAGCTGGAAGGTGCTGCTGCGGATCTCGCTGCTATCACCGGTCAGAAGCCTGTCTTCACCAAAGCGAAAAAGTCGGTCGCGGCTTTCAAACTGCGTGAAGGTATGAACATCGGTTGTAAAGTGACCCTGCGTCGCGACCGTATGTTTGAGTTCTTGGACCGCCTGGTCACCATCGCGCTTCCGCGCGTTCGTGACTTCCGCGGCCTGAACAAAAAATCTTTCGATGGTCGTGGCAACTTTGCCATGGGCTTGAAAGAACAGTTCGTCTTTCCTGAGGTAGAGTACGACAAAGTCGACTCTGTTCGCGGGATGGATATCATCATTTGTACCACGGCTAAGTCCGACGATGAAGCTCTTGCCCTTCTAAAGGGTTTTGATCTTCCGTTCGGAAACTAACGGAGGTTGGCCCATGGCCAAGAAAAGCGCTGTAGAGCGTGAACTCAAACGTGAACGCCTGGCAAAAAAATATGCTGCCAAGCGTGCCGCCCTTAAAGCGGTTATCGCAAATCGCGAGACGTCCCCAGAGGATCGTATCGTTGCTGTGATGAAACTCGCCCAGTTGCCGCGTAACTCGGCTCGTATCCGTCAGCGTATTCGCTGCCAGGTTACCGGTCGTCCGCGTGGTGTCTATCGCAAATTCCGCCTGTCCCGTATCGCGCTTCGTGAACTTGCTTCGCGTGGTCAGATCCCGGGCATGGTGAAGTCGAGCTGGTAAGGAGGACATCACATGTCGATGACTGATCCAGTCGGTGATATGCTCACGCGTATCCGCAACGGCCAGCGCGTTGGTAAATCCAGCGTCGTTTCGCCGGCTTCGAAACTGCGTACCGGTGTGCTGGATGTTCTCCAGCGCGAAGGTTACATCCGCGGTTATAACGTTAATGAAATTCGCAAGGGCGTCAGCGAAATCACCATCGAACTCAAATATTTTGAGGGCGATGCCGTGATCAAGCAGATCGACCGCGTCTCGACCCCGGGTCGTCGTGTATACTCGAAGATCAAAGATCTTCCGAAGGTATATAACGGTCTGGGCATCGCAGTCCTGTCCACTCCGCGAGGAGTTCTTTCGGATCAGGAGGCTCGCGAGCAGAATGTCGGCGGCGAAATCCTCTGCAAGGTATTCTAAGGAGGGCCAACGATGTCGCGAGTAGGAAAAAATCCGGTGGTCGTGCCTAGCGGCGTTACCATCACCTTGACCGAAGAGCAGATCAGTGCAAAAGGCAAGCTCGGTGAGCTTAACCTGGCGTTGACCTCGGACGTATCCGTCACTCAGGAAGATAACCAGATCTTCGTGAAACCGAACAACGATAGCAAGCGCGCTCGTGCCCTTTGGGGTACCACCCGTGCCAATATCGCGAACCTCGTTACCGGGGTCTCGGAAGGGTTCACCAAGAAACTGGAAATCACCGGTGTTGGTTACCGTGCGCAGGTTCAGGGCAAAAACCTGGTTCTGCAGCTTGGCTTCTCACATGACGTAGAAATGGAGATCCCTGCGGGTCTCAACGTCGTTGCTGAAAAGCCGACCCTCGTCGCCATTTCTGGCGCAGATAAACAGCTCGTTGGTCAGTTCGCTGCGAATGCACGCGGCTGGCGCGGTCCGGAGCCTTACAAAGGCAAGGGTGTCCGCTACGAAGGCGAGTATATCTTGCGCAAAGAAGGCAAGAAGAAGTAAGGACAGGCACGATGAAAAACGTGAGAAGCCTATTCGAACGCCGCAAGCGTCGCGTTCGTTTTGCGATCCGCCAGAAAGCGGCCGGTCGCCCGCGCCTCAGCGTGCACCGTTCGAACGCCCACATCTATGCTCAGATCATCGACGACGTCAAAGGCACCACCCTGGTGGCTGCTTCGACGATGGAGAAAGATCTGAAGGCGAAAGGCAGCAATGCCGACGCCGCTGCACTGGTCGGCAAGGCAATTGCCGAACGCGCAGTCAAAGCTGGTGTGAAAACGGTCGTTTTCGATCGTGGTGGGTATCTGTTCCATGGCCGGGTGAAAGCTCTGGCCGATGCCGCCCGTGAGGGCGGTCTGGACTTCTAAGGAGCACGACCATGGCACGTAACCAGAATCAACAGCAGCAGGCGCCGAAAGCCCGTGAAGAAAACGAACTCGTCGACAAGCTGGTTGGTATCAACCGCGTCGCGAAAGTCGTTAAGGGCGGCCGTCGCTTTGCTTTCTCCGCAATGGTAGTTGTCGGTGACCAGCGCGGTCGCGTCGGATACGGCACGGGTAAAGCCCGTGAAGTTCCGGAAGCGATCCGTAAGGCTACCGAAGCTGCTAAACGTAACATGATCCGCGTTCCGCTGCGTGAAGGTCGTACCCTTCACCATGATACGCAGGGCCACTTCGGTGCAGGCAGGGTTGTCCTTCGCTCTGCTCCGGCTGGTACCGGTATCATCGCAGGCGGTGCGATGCGTGCGGTTTTCGAAACCATGGGCGTTCAGGACGTTGTGTCCAAATGCACCGGTTCGAACAACCCGCACAACGTGATCCGCGCAACCCTTGACGCTCTGGTCAACGGTGCTTCCCCGCGTCAGGTCGCTGCTAAGCGTGGCCTGAAAGTCGGTGACGTCGTTGCCCGTCGCGATAGCGGTTCGGCTGCTGCCGCCGTTCTCGAAAAGGAGTAATTCGATATGGCTGCTAAGAAAAAAGCGACCGTACGCGTTACCCAGACGGGTTCGCCGATCGGACGTCCGGCTGATCAGCGCCAGACCCTTGTTGGTCTTGGTCTGAACAAACTGCACCGGACTCGTGAGCTGGAAGATACTCCGGCTGTTCGCGGTATGATCGCAAAGGTCAAACATCTCGTCCGTGTGGACGAGGCTTGATTGACCCCAGATCGAAAAGGTGTTGAACGATGAAACTCAACGAACTTGCCGATAACCCGGGTGCCCGCAAGGCGCGCACCCGCGTCGGTCGCGGCATCGGTTCGGGCAAAGGCAAAACTTCTGGCGCAGGTCAGAAGGGTCAGAAGTCCCGTTCAGGTGTAGCCATCAATGGCTTCGAAGGCGGGCAGATGCCGGTCTATCGCCGTCTTCCGAAACGCGGCTTCAAAAACCCGTTCAAGAAACAGTTCGGCGTTGTGAACCTTGGTACCCTTCAGACCGCCGTTGATAACGGTGTTCTTGAAGAAGGTGCAAATGTCACCGTCGCAGTTCTTGCGGAAAAAGGTCTGGCTCGTCCGCAGAAAGACGGTCTGCGTCTTCTTGCTAAAGGCGAACTGAAAGCGAAACTGAACATCGAAATTACCGGTGCTTCCAAAGCAGCTGTTGAAGCTGTCGAGAAAGCTGGCGGTTCGGTCAAGGTTCTTGCTCCGGTCGCTGCTGCAGAATCCGCAGAATAAGCCTAGATTGACTTCGAGAGGGTCCGGTTCCAGCACACGGGACCGGACCCTCCAGTTTATGTGTATTGGGAGATGAGTGCATGGCATCGGCCGCCGAGCAGCTTGCCGCGAACCTGAATTGGTCCGCTTTTTCAAAGTCGACCGAGCTTAAAAAGCGTATCTGGTTCACTTTGGGCGCGCTTATTGTTTACCGTTTGGGGACCTATATTCCGGTTCCTGGTGTCGACCCGTCCATTCTTGCTGACATTTTCCGTCAGAATGCGGGTGGCGTTCTGGGCATGTTTGACATGTTCGCCGGTGGTGCGCTGGGTCGTATGACGATCTTCGCGCTCAATATCATGCCGTACATCTCGGCCTCGATTATTATCCAGCTTATGACGACCGTTTCGCCAACGCTTGAGCAGCTCAAGAAAGAAGGCGAGCAGGGTCGTAAAAAGATTAATCAATATACCCGCTATCTGACGGTGCTGATTGCGACCGTACAGGCGTGGGGCATTGCCGTTGGTCTTGAAAGCATGACCGGTTCAACCGGTGCTGCGGTTCCGGATCCGGGCATGTTCTTCCGCATCACGGCTGTGATCACCCTTGTTGGCGGTACCATGTTCCTGATGTGGCTTGGTGAACAGATCACCCAGCGCGGCATTGGTAACGGTATTTCGCTGATCATCTTCGCCGGTATTGTTGCCGGTCTGCCAAGCGCGATTGCAGGTACCCTTGAACTGGGTCGTACCGGTGCGATTTCTGCCCTGGTTATCGTTGCAATCATCGTTCTGGCGATCGCTGTTATTGCCTTCATCGTCTTTGTTGAACGTGCACAGCGCCGTGTTCTGATCCAGTACCCGAAACGCCAGGTCGGCATGAAGGTCATGGAAGGTCAGAGCTCGCACCTGCCGCTCAAGATCAACACTGCCGGTGTTATTCCGCCGATCTTCGCAAGCTCGCTGCTGCTCATGCCGCTGTCGGTTGCCCAGTTCACTGCTGGTGGTAATGCACCGGAATGGCTGACGACTGCGACCGCACTGCTTGGCCGTGGCCAGCCGCTTTACATTGCGCTTTACATCGGCCTGATTGTCTTCTTTGCCTTCTTCTACACTGCGGTTGTTTTCAACCCGGAAGATACGGCAGACAACCTGAAAAAACATGGTGGCTTTATTCCGGGCATACGTCCGGGTAAAAATACAGCCAACTATCTGGATTTCATTCTGACCCGTCTGACGGTTATCGGCGCAGCTTATCTCGCATTCGTCTGTATCCTGCCGGAACTGCTGATCGCGGAATGGTCTGTTCCCTTCTACTTTGGTGGGACTAGCCTCCTGATCGTTGTCACGGTAACCATGGATACCGTTGCGCAGATTCAGTCTCATATGCTGGCTCATCAGTATGAAGGCCTGATCAAGAAATCCAAACTGCGTGGTCGCCGCCGTTAAAGAGCGACCACCGCATTCAGGGGGAAGACGATGAACATTATCCTTCTTGGCCCTCCCGGCGCAGGGAAAGGTACCCAGGCCAAGCGTCTTGAAACGGGACGCGGCATGATCCAGCTCTCGACGGGCGACATGCTCCGTGCAGCGGTTGCTGCCGGAACCGAACTGGGGCAGAAGGCAAAGGAAGTCATGGATGCGGGCCAGCTCGTATCCGACGATCTGATGATCGGTCTGATTTCTGAAAGACTTGACCAGGATGATACCAAGGGTGGTTTCATTCTGGACGGGTTCCCGCGCACGACCGCCCAGGCAGAAGCGCTGGACGACATGCTGGAATCCAAGGGACTGGCACTTGATTACGTGATTGAACTGCGTGTTGATGATGCAGCGTTGGTGGCCCGTGTTGTCGGTCGCTATACCTGTGCGAAATGCGGGCAGGGCTACCATGACGAGTTCCAGAAACCCGCCAAGGAAGGTGTCTGTGACGTTTGTGGCAGCACCGAATTTAAACGCCGTGCGGACGACACCGCCGAGACGGTCACCTCGCGACTGGAAGCTTATCACAAGCAGACAGCACCGATCATTCCTTACTATGAAAAGGTCGGTAAGCTGAAAACAGTTGACGGGATGGCTGAAATCGACGAAGTTACGCGCGAGATTGAAGCCATCCTGGGGTAATTTCCCGGGCAGGGCGTTTTTTTGCTGGCGGGTTGGCAGTAATGCTGGCCCGCTTTTGCAGCGTCCTACCCTACCGGATCTGCCCCTGGGTTTGTTAACAGGAAACAGGAGTTCACATAGTGGCTCGTATTGCTGGCGTAAACATCCCGACCGCGAAGCGCGTCGTGATTGCGCTTACCTACATCACCGGTATTGGCCCGGCTAAAGCCAAAGAAATTTGCGCAAAGGTCGGAATCGAATCCGCAACCCGCGTTCATCAGCTTTCTGATGACCAGGTTCTGAAGGTTCGTGAAGTTATCGACGCTGATTACACCGTCGAAGGCGACCTCCGTCGTGAAACCGCAATGAACATTAAACGTCTGATGGACCTGGGTAGCTATCGCGGCCTGCGTCATCGTCGCGGTCTCCCGGTACGCGGTCAGCGTACCCACACCAACGCTCGCACCCGTAAGGGCCCGGCTAAGCCGATTGCTGGCAAGAAGAAGTAAGGTAGGGGAACGACAATGGCGAAAGCTCCTCAGACTCGCGTGCGTCGCCGCGAGCGCAAGAACATTACGAACGGTATCGCGCACGTAAACGCGACCTTCAACAACACCATGATCACCATCACCGACGTTCAGGGTAACACCATTTCCTGGTCGACCGCTGGTGGTATGGGTTTCCGCGGTTCGCGTAAATCGACTCCGTATGCTGCACAGATGGCTGCCGAAGATGCAGGTAAAAAAGCTGCTGAACACGGCATGAAAACCCTCGAAGTACAGGTTAAAGGCCCGGGTTCGGGACGTGAATCTGCACTGCGTGCGCTTCAGGCTGTCGGTTTCACCATTACGTCGATCAAAGACGTAACGCCGATTCCGCACAACGGTTGCCGTCCGCGTAAACGTCGTCGCGTCTAATCGCGTCGATCCTTGCGGACGACCCCGCGTTTGGGCCCGGGATGACCGGGCCTCTTCGCGTTTCTCGTGGGGGCGATGTGTTGCCCTCATTTCCATAGGCTCCAGTTGCGAAGGTGGGTCTCGTGATTCAAAAGAACTGGCAGGAACTGATTAAGCCGACGAAGCTTGATGTTACTCCGGGTACTGATGCCAGCCGTATTGGTACGATCGTGGCAGAACCGCTGGAGCGCGGTTTTGGTCAGACCCTGGGTAACGCGCTGCGTCGCATTCTGCTGTCGTCGCTCCAGGGTTCGGCAGTTACTGCGATCCAGATCGACGGTGTATTGCACGAATTTTCGTCGATCCCGGGTGTGCGTGAAGATGTCACCGACATCATCCTGAACATCAAGACCATGGGCGTGCGTATGCATGCTGAAGGTCCGAAGAAAATGGCTCTGAAGGCGACCGGCCCTGGTGCCGTCACCGCAGGTCAGATCGAAACCGGTGCGGATATCGAAATCCTCAACCCGGATCTCGAGCTTTGCCATCTTGATGATGGTGCTACGCTCAACATCGAATTCACCGTTGATAACGGTAAAGGCTATGTTGCAGCCAGCTCGCACAGCTCGTCGGATGCGCCGATCGGTCTTATTCCGATCGATGCGATCTTCAGCCCGATCCGTAAAGTGGCCTACAAGGTGGAAAACACCCGTGTTGGTCAGGATACCGACTTTGACAAGTTGTCGCTGACCGTTGAAACCAACGGTGCGCTGACCCCGGAAGATTCGGTTGCACTTGCTGCCCGTATCCTCCAGGACCAGCTGTCGCTGTTCGTCAACTTCGAAGAGCCGGAAGCGGTTGTCGAAGAGAAGAAAGAAGACGAACTTCCGTTCAACCGTAACCTTCTTCGTAAGGTTGACGAGCTTGAACTGTCGGTCCGTTCGGCAAACTGCCTGAAGAACGACAACATCATCTATATCGGTGATCTTGTTCAGAAAACCGAAGCAGAAATGCTCCGTACGCCGAACTTCGGCCGTAAGTCGCTGAACGAAATCAAGGATGTTCTGGCTCAGATGGGTCTGCATCTCGGTATGGAAGTCGGCGGTTGGCCGCCGGAAAACATCGAAGAACTTGCTCGCAAGTTCGAAGATCCGTTCTAAGAACGGGTCTTCGGCCTTCGGGCCGAGATCGGAACATTTATGTTCCAAACCGGAGAACCCAGTTGTTTGGGCATCCGGCGGGCTCGTTGCCCACACCGCACGTGCATGACCTGACCTTTCGATTAAAGTGATCAGGGTGGCGGCGCGGTTTTACAATCGGTTTCGTGAGCGAAGCCAGGCTATTAAGGAGAGTTACCATGCGTCACGGTATGCAAGGCCGTAAGCTTAATCGTACTTCGTCCCATCGTAAGGCGATGTTTGCCAACATGGCAGTTTCGCTGCTCACCCACGAGCAGATCAAAACCACTCTTCCGAAGGCCAAGGATCTTCGCCCGTATGTCGAAAAACTGATTACGCTGGGCAAGCGGGGCGACCTGCATGCACGCCGTCAGGCCATTTCGATCCTGCGTGACGACAAAGTCGTAGCCAAGCTGTTCGGCGAAATCGCTGACCGCTACAAAGAGCGTGCCGGTGGTTACACCCGCGTTCTCAAGGCTGGCTTCCGTTACGGCGATGCGGCTCCGGTTGCTGTGATCGAACTTGTTGATCGCAACGTCGAAGCAAAAGGCGCGGAAGACCGTGCTCGCCTCGAAGCAGAGGGCGAAGGCGAAGAAGCTGTTGCTGAATAAGCAACGTTTCGGCCTTTAAGAAACAGAAACGGGCGATGCCATCTGGTGTCGCCCGTTTTCTTTTGGCTAAATTTCAAAAAGTTCATATTTCCGCCAAGGTTGCGCGGCAGTCCTAATTTTCCTAATTGATGTTCTGCCATTGCCGGTTCCCGCACCGGTCGCTGCAACCCGAAAAGAGAGAGTCTGACGTGCAGGCAAAATGGATTACGAAAACTGTCGCCTTTGCCGTAATCGCAATGGCGGCTGTGTCCGGCCCAGCCAATCTGGCCCATGCCCAAAGCGATGAAGCCACCCTGGATCGGCGACTGCCGTCGAGCCAGACGGAAATCAAGATGTCGCTTTCGCCATTGGTCAAGCAAACAGCACCCGCGGTCGTCAACATCTACACCAAGAAGGTGGTCGAGCAACGCCAGCGCACGCCGTTCTTCAACGATCCGTTCTTCAAGCAGTTCTTTGGCGATCGTTTCGGCGGGGCCTTTGGCGCGCCGCGTCAGCGGGTTGAACGTTCGCTGGGGTCCGGCGTCATTGTCTCGGGCGATGGCACGATTGTGACCAACCACCACGTCATTGATGGGGCAAGCGAGATCCGCGTCGTCTTGCATGACAACCGTGAATTCGATGCCGATCTGGTCGGCTCGGACGAACGCACCGATCTTGCGGTTCTGAAACTGCGCGCTGTGGATCAGGAACTGCCTGCGATCCCGTTCGGCGACTCTGATGCGGTTGAGGTCGGTGACCTTGTCCTTGCCATCGGTAACCCGTTCGGCGTCGGACAGACCGTGACCAGCGGCATTGTCTCCGCCCTTGCGCGTGCTGGCGTCACCGGGCAGGACTATCAATCTTTCATTCAGACCGATGCGGCGATTAACCCGGGTAACTCCGGCGGCGCATTGGTTGATATCGATGGCAACCTGATTGGCGTGAACTCGGCGATCTTCACCAAGTCCGGTGGCTCCAACGGCATCGGTTTTGCTGTTCCGGCCAATATGGTCAAGGTGGTGATGCGCGGTCTGATCAGTGGTGATCTGCGTCGTCCGTGGCTCGGTGCTGCCGGGCAGGCGGTCACAGCCGATCTGGCATCCTCGCTTGAGTTGGATCGTCCGCATGGTGTTCTGATCAACAAGGTCCGCGACGGCAGCCCGGCCGCACGTGGTGGCCTGCAATCAGGTGACGTGGTCGTTGCCGTCAATGGTCTTGCGGTCGATAACCCGAACGAACTTAAATTCCGCATCGCGACGCTTGAGCTGAATGGCAAGGCAAACCTGTCGGTTCTGCGCCGTGGGGCAGAAACCGTCCTTTCCATGCCGCTTGAGGTCGCCCCGGAACAGCCGGCACGCGATGAAAGCATCATTGATGGTCGCAACCCGTTCAGCGGGACCAAGATCGCCAATATGAACCCGGCACTCGCAGATGAACTGGGCATCGATACGCTCAGCGAAGGTGTGATGATCTTGGCCGTCGCCCGCGACAGCCTTGCACGCCGCACCCGCCTTCAGGCCGGCGACTATATTGTCGAGGTCAATGGCGAGCCGATTACCTCGGTGGCACGCTTCAAGGAAGTCATTCGTGCCGGTGAAAGCAGCCGCGACTGGAAGATCGCCGTTAAACGCGATGGCAAGGTCCTGACGGGTGACTTCACCCTTTAGGCATCAATGATGTCCGATTAAACGAAAAGGCGCGCGCCATCCGGTAGCGCGTCTTTTTCTTTGTCTGTCAGGCGGTGTCATTTGTCCCGTATGGCCGATGACGGAGCATCATCAGGGCGACAAAGGTGACAAGCCCCAGCCCGATTGTCAGCAAGATCGCATATTGCCCGTAATCATCAATCAGAAGCCCGAAGACAAACGGGGCAGCCGCCTGTGCAAAGCGCGATGGCGCCATGATATAGCCTTGCCGTGCGCCATACCCGGCCGGGCCAAAGGTCGCCAGTGGCAATGTCCCCTTGGCAATTGTCAGGATGCCGTTGCCGATCCCGTGCAGGCTGGTAAACAGCATTCCGACAGGTCCGCCAAAGATCAAAAGCAACACTGCCCCCACCGGATGGGTCAGGGCCGAAAGCCGCGATGAAATCAGCGGATGCATCTTTTTAAGCAACCCGAACTCGGCCAGACGTCCCGCAACCTGTGCCGGACCAACCAGTGACGCTGCTATCAGCGCACCGGCCGCATCCATGCCCGATATCTGAAGCAAGCGGGGCAAATGTGCCGCCATGGCGGTTGCGGTAAACCAGCTTGCCGCAAACACGATGGCCAGCAAGACCATCGGCATGTTGAAGATATCCTGATGGGAAAGTTTGGTCGGGGCAGGGGAGGTCTTGGGTGTTTCATCCTCTGCCGTCGTTTTATCGGCGGATCGGGTGCGCGGGATCAAAAACAGATTAAGCGGCAAGCCCAGCACGATATGCATCACCGCCCAGAAATAGCACGCCGTGCGCCAGTCAAATTCGGCCTCTAACCCGGCGGTAATCGGCCAGCAGATCGTGCTGGCAAATCCGGCAATCAGGGTGATACCGGTAATCGGTCCGCGCGCATCATGGCCGTAAATCCAGCTGAGTGTGGCAAAGGCCGATTCATAAAGCCCCATCGACATGCCAACCCCGATCACACACCAGGCCACACACATCATGGTCAGGCTGTCAGCGGTGCCGAGCAGGGCAAGACCGGCTGCAAAGATCAGGCTGGATACCGCCAGCACAGTGCGCCCGCCAAACTGATCAATCCGCGCTCCGGCCTTGGGGCCGAGCAGGGCGGCAAAAATCAGTGCGAGTGAAAAGGCCCCGAATGCCCAACCAGGTGGAATGCCAAGCTCGATCGCCATCGGCACTGCCAGAATGGCTGGCAGGTAAAGCGTGGTTCCGAATGCAAGGGTCTGACCCGTGCCCAATCCGATCACGATCGGCAATTTGGCCGGTGTGCCGGGTGATGTCATGTCATCCTCCGGCAGTGAAGGCAGATCAGGCAGGCAGGAACGGGCGTCACAAACGGGTTCTTTTTGTTGTTTGATCGGGATAAGCCTGAAAGCTATGCCGTGCGTTTCAGGGCGTCAATCAACGATGTTTCGTCTGTCATGAATGTCATCTGCGTGTTACGTTTCGCGAACGTCGCCCCAACCCGTTCAACATCACGATGTCGCTCCATGGTTTCCCTGTTTGAAAGTCAGGTCACGCGCCCTTTGGCCGACAGATTGCGCCCCGCCAAACTCGATGAGGTTGTCGGGCAAAACCATCTGTTTGGCGATGATGGCCCGATCACCCGCATGATCAAGACGGGTCGGGTGCCCTCGGTTGTGCTTTGGGGCCCGCCGGGCTGTGGCAAGACGACACTGGCCCGTCTGATGGCCGATGTCGCCGATATGGCGTTTGAGCCACTTTCGGCGATCTTTTCCGGGGTGGCGGACCTGCGCAAGGTGTTTGAACGTGCGCGTGCGCGTCGCTCGACCGGTGGGGCGACGCTTCTGTTCATTGATGAGATCCACCGGTTTAACAAAGCACAGCAGGACAGCTTCCTGCCCTATGTCGAAGACGGCACTATCACCTTGATCGGGGCCACCACCGAAAACCCGTCTTTTGAACTGAATGCCGCACTGCTGTCGCGGTGTCAGGTGCTGGTGCTCAAGCGTCTTGATGATCAGGGCCTTGAAGAACTTCTGGTGCGCGCGGAAAAGGAAATGGGCTTTGATCTGCCCGTCACGCCAGAGGCACGCGAAACCCTGCGCGCCATGGCCGATGGGGATGGGCGCTATTGCATGAACTTGGCCGAGGAACTCTTTTCCCTGCCCCCCAGTGATGATGATGGCCCGCTCGGTGTCGCCGAACTTGCCCGCACCGTGCAAAAGCGTATGCCGATCTATGACAAGGGCGATGACAGCCACTACAACCTGATCAGCGCGCTGCATAAATCCATTCGCGGCTCCGACCCGGATGCGGCCCTTTATTGGTTTAACCGGATGCTGGCCGGGGGCGAGGATCCAAAATTCGTCGCCCGGCGTCTGACCCGCATGGCAGTCGAGGATATCGGTCTTGCCGATCCGCAGGCTCAGCAATTTTGCATCGGGGCATGGGAATCCTATGAACGGCTCGGTAGTCCCGAAGGTGAACTGGCTTTGGCACAGGCGGTGATTTATCTCGCACTTGCGCCAAAATCCAATGCCGGCTACGCGGCCTATAAAAAGTCGCTCAAGATCGCGCGCGATACCGGGTCGCTGATGCCGCCCGCCCATATCCTCAATGCGCCGACCAAGCTGATGAAGGATATCGGCTATGGTACGGGATATGCCTATGACCATGATCAGGAAGATGGTTTTTCCGGGCAGAACTACTTCCCCGAAGGCATGCGCCGTCAGAACTTCTATGAACCGGTCGAACGCGGGTTTGAGCGCGATCTTAAAAAACGCGTCGAATATTTCGACCGTCTTCGCGCCGAGCGCCAAAAGAAACGCGACAATAACTAACCATCGGTTATTTAGGTGCCGAATTGGAAACAATCTGGTGAAGAGTCTCTGGCTAAACAGATCAGTTTGACCAGCGTAAGTTGGGGTTAACAAACAAACCCGGACTCGGAGACTGAAAATGACCAAAATTCTTCATGTGAGCGCATCTGTGAATGGTGAGAACTCGAACTCCCGCCAGATTGCTCTTAAACTGATCGACCGTATCAAGGCTTCGGACCCGTCAGTGACTGTTGCCGAACGCAACACCAATGACGCTGTTGTCTCTGCCTTGACCGGTGAAACCGTCGGTGCCTATTACACCCCGGCAGAAGACCGCTCTGACGCCCAGAAAGAAGTCATCGCCGCATCTGACAAAATGGTTGCCGAGCTTCTTGATGCCGACGTGCTCGTAATTGGCGCGCCGATGTATAACTTCTCTGTTCCCTCAACCCTTAAAGCTTGGGTGGATCTGATTGCCCGTGTTGGTGTAACCTTCAATTACACTGAAAATGGCCCGGTTGGTCTGGTCGAAGGCAAGAAAGCCTATATCGTTGCTGCAACTGGCGGTGTTCCGGTCAACAGCCCGGCAGACTTCGCGACCCCGTACCTGAAACAGGTTCTCGGCTTTATCGGCATTACCGATGTTGAAGTCGTCGAAGCTTCCGGCTTTGGTGTCAACGCCGAAGAAGCCATGGCACGCGCCCTTGCCAATGTTGATGCTGCGAAACTTCCGGCTGCCGCCTAAGGTTTCCAGCACCAAGGAACAAGATACGATCTGCCGATCAGCGAATTTCCGTACTTCCCCCCCTTGGTTCGCTGATTAACGGGTTTGTATCCTAAAATGCCCGACTGGTAATCCGGTCGGGCATTTTGATTCTGCCCTGTTTGGTCTATGGTGTCTCAGACACACGGTTAGACACATGGGCAGACACCTCGTCTGACCGGTGCAGGCAAGGCAGGTGGTATCATTGAAACGGCTGGCGATGTTTGCAATCTGGGGACTGCTGGTACTGGCAGGGATATTTGTAACGGTCCGTTTTACCGGACTGATTGATCATATGCTGCCCGCCGGTGATCCGCCCAATGTCACCTTCGGGCGTGATGCCGATCTTCCCAATACACGCAATTTCTTCCTCGCCTGTCCGGCCGACCGGTTGCCGCAAACCGATCGCGCCATGCAAAGCCCAAGCTTCAATGCATCGGTCGCGGCCCTGACCGAAGTGCTGATCGAAACCGCACCTGATCATGGCATGAAGCTGATGACGGACGTTGCGGGTGGTGAAGCCGGTCGGCTTTATTTCCTTGCCCGCACGCCTGTGTTCCGCTTCCCCGACTGGGTCGAGATCGAGTTGATCTTGCCTGAAACCGGCACTGGTGCGGATGCCGGCAACAACGTGTCATTCTGTCTGTTCGCCAAATCGGTCTATGGTGTCGACGATGTTGGGCAAAATGAAAAACGCACGCGTGCCTGGCTGGCCGATGTCGTGACCCGCATGGGCCAAGGATCATAAGCGGTCGTAAGCGGTCCTGGATCGGCGCCAAGAACATTGATCATCCGTGCTCCTTGGTGTTTGATACCAACGGGTTATTCCGGCGGGCAGGGCCAATGATATCGGTCATCGTTATTGCCATGGCCCCATGCCGTATTCACACGTGACATTTCAGGACTGAGGGAATAGGTTCCGCGCCATGCAATTTTCACCGTTGTTAATCGCATCCATTGCCTTGGGCGGTGCCATTGGTGCCGTTGCGCGTCACAGTGTGTCCGTCATGATGGGCTCGGTGATGGGCACTGGATTTCCCTGGGGAACTTTGACGGTCAATGTCGTCGGATCGTTCCTGATGGGGGTGCTGATCGAAGTTTCCGCCCTGAAACTCTCCATGGGCCTGGAAACGCGCGCACTCCTCGTGACCGGTTTTCTGGGGGCGTTTACGACTTTTTCGACGTTCTCGCTGGATGTTGCGACCTTGTATGAACGGGGCAATATGGGGCTGGCGGCCCTGTATGTCATTGTTTCCGTGACGGTCGGCATTTCGGCATTGTTTGGCGCAATCGCGCTGGTAAGGGGTGTTCTGCAATGAGTGGTGTCACTCTGCGCAAGGTCAAGGCAGACGAAGCCGACATTCGGCTCGATCGCTGGTTCAAGCGCAACTGTCCCGAATTCACATTTGGTCAGGTCCAGAAATTCCTGCGCGGCGGTCAGATCCGCGTCGATGGCAAACGTGCCAAGGCCAACCAGCGTGTTGAACCGGGTCAGGAAATCCGCGTGCCGCCCGCACCGGTCATGTCCGGTGGCGGCACCGGCCCTTGGGCCGAAGATGGTTCTGGCTATAACCCGGCCGAAGTTCAGCAACGCAAACAGGCTGGCCCCGCCAAGTCCGATGCGTCCGAGGCAGAGCTGCAAGCCCTTCGTGATTCCGTCATTTTCTATGACGAGCTGGTCCTTGCCATCAACAAGCCCGCCGGTCTTGCCGTGCAGGGCGGAACGAACACCAATGTCCATGTCGATGGCATGCTTGATGCGCTCAAGCTTGATAGCAAGGAACGCCCGAAACTGGTTCACCGTCTCGATAAGGATACCAGTGGTGTTCTGTTGCTGGCTCGTTCGGCATCGGCGGCCCATGCCCTGACCAAGGCGTTCAAGGATAAATCGACCCGCAAGCTTTATTGGGCGATTGTCACCGGCGCGCCGGCTGAGCGCGAAGGCATGATTGACGCACCGCTTGCCAAAATTGCAGGCAAGGGTGGGGAGAAAATGGTGATCGACGAGAAGCTCGGAAAATCGGCACAGTCCGTCTTCCGCCAGCTCCATCGCGCCGGGCGCAAGGCCGCATGGCTTGCCCTGTCCCCACTAACCGGCCGTACCCACCAGTTGCGTGTTCATTGCGAGGCGATTGAATGCCCGATCCTCGGCGACGGTAAATATGGCGGGTCAAAGGCCTTTATCGATGGTCTGTCCAACCAGATGCATCTGCATGCGCGTGCAATTGATTTCCCGCACCCGGTCACTGGCCAGCGTGTCGTGATCGAGGCCCCGGTGCCAGAACATTTCGCCGAAACGCTCAAAAAGCTTAATTTCGATCCGAAAACGCCGACGAAATTCCTGACCCCGGAAATTCACCGCGAAAAGGAAGAAAAGCCCATGCCAAAGGCAAAGCCGTCGCGTTCGCGCAAGAAGTAAGCCGCTCGGACAGAACATCAAATACCGAAAAGCCGACGCACTGCGTCGGCTTTTTCGTCCTCCTGATCAAACGGCGTTGAAACAGAACTGGGGTTATCGGTTGTCGAAACGCTTGATGAAGGTGTCATAGACCCGGTTCAACTGTTCGGCGTGAACCTTGTTGCCCATGCGCTCACACATTTCGGCCTGGCCCTTGATCATCACGGCAAGCTGTTTGCGGCCGTGTTTTGTGTGCACCATGCACTCACCCTCCTCAAGGGCGGTGACGAGTGGAATATGCTCACATTCAGCAATAGCAAGCACTTCCTCCTCGGTGAGGTCGCTGAAGTCGATGCAGTCGCGAAGTGTAAGCATGATCTGCCTCCTGTCGCAGAGAGCCTGTCATTAGCAGCCAGTGCTCTGTGGGCCAGAATTCAATTATAGCGCGCATGCCGATGCATAAAAAGTAATACAAAATTCACTTGTAGTTTCGGGCGCTTCCCGCAAAGCACAAAAATCGTCCTCCATTTCAACCCGGGGAGACTCGATCTTTGATCTGCTTTCGATTAGTCTCCGCTTTTCCAAGGTCAGGAGTTACTAATTTGGTTTGAATGGTCGCTCAGATTTGTGCGGATACGCGAAGCGAAACCGCAGGAAGATATACATCTTTCAAGGTTTTGCGACAAAGTAGGCCGTGCAAATCTGAGCGATCCGGAGGACAGCGTTTACCTTTGCAAACTCCGGCGTCAAAGCCCTTGCGCGGGATACCAACCCGCTCTGCGGGCTTTTTCTAGGATTTCACAAAGATAAACGCTGCCATTCTAATCAAATTAGTAACTCCTGACCTTCAATTAAGATGAAAGACCCCACATGACCAATGATCCGCTGAGACTTGTGATTTTTGACTGCGACGGCACGCTTGTTGATAGCCAGCACGCCATCGCACATTGCATGGATCATGCCTTCGCGCAGCACGGGCTGGACTGCCCGGGGCTGGAAAACACGCGTACCATCATTGGTCTGAGCCTGCCCGAAGCCATCACCAAACTGGCAAGTCCGGCACGGGTCGATGATGACATCATTGAAGCCGTCACTGCTGCTTATAAAACCGCCTTCGTCACCCTGCGCCAGACGCCTGATTTCCATGAGCCGCTATTTCCGGGCGTGCGCGAGGTGCTGGCCGAACTCGACAGCCGCCAATGGCTAAGCGGTGTCGCGACCGGCAAGGCGCGCCGGGGTCTTGATGCGGTTCTGGCCCGTAATGAGCTGGAAGGACGGTTTGTCACCCTTCAGACCTGCGATAATCATCCGTCAAAACCCAATCCCGCCATGCTGGTTGCAGCCCTTGAGGAAACCGGGGTCGATGCGCCCAATGCGGTGATTGTTGGCGATACCAGCTATGATATCGAAATGGGCCGGGCGGCCGGCATGATCGCCATCGGGGTTGATTGGGGCTATCATGATGTCGATACGCTGCATAAATCCGGTGCGCATGCCGTCATCAGCCATTTTGATGAACTTGCCGCTGCCCTTGATGAAATTTGGGACATTAACTGTGACGCCGCTTAAAAACCCCGATCTCGCCCCGATCCGCTTTGAGCTGACCCTGGCCGTTGATCCCGAAGACGCCTTTGAGGCCTTCACATCGGGCTTTGGCGACTGGTGGCCGATCGAGACCCATTCGATCTCAAAAAAAGACTGCAAAACGGTCGAATTCAACCCGGGTGTCGGCGGCGAAATCATCGAGCGCGCCAAGGGCAAGGACGATATCCCCTGGGGCCGTGTCAGAAGCTGGCAGCCGGGTGAACATCTGTCCTTTACCTGGCATCCGGGCTGGAATGCAGGTGACTTCACCCTGGTCGAGGTATCCTTTGATCTGAACGACTTTGGCCGTTGCGTGATCCGCCTTGAGCACAAGGCGTGGGAAAATGTCGGCGATATCGCACCGGCCCTGCGTGAAGGCTACCTCAAGGGCTGGGAATTTGCCTTTGGCGAATGCTTTGGCAATTACCTGCGTCAAAAACGCTAATCAGAACAGCCGGTATTCGATCAGTTCACGCTGCAATTTGACCGGGTCGCGGAACCAATGGGTGATAAAGCCCAGTTCGCGCGCCTGCTGAATATTGCGATCGCTATCATCGATAAACAGGGTTTCGCGCGGATTAAGGTCAAACCGCGAAATCGCCAGATCAAAAATCCTGGAATCAGGCTTGGCGAGCTTTTCCTGTCCCGATACCAGAATGCCTTCAAAGTGATCAAGAAAGCCAAAGCGCTCCAGCGCATGCGGCCATGTTTCCGCCGACCAGTTGGTCAGGGCAAACAGGCGGACTTTTTCACGCTTTTTCAGATCTTCAAGAACCGCAACCGTGCGCTCAATCGCCCCGCCTAGCATTTCCGGCCAGCGTTCCTGCCATGCGGCAATCTGGTCATTATAATGCGGATAGCGATGCTGAAGGTCGGGGATGGAATTGGCAAAGCTCAGCATCCCCTGATCATGCAGATGGTTCCAATGCGGATGGCAGACTTCAGTCAGAAACCGCTCCATCTCGGCATGATCCTTGAAGATCTTGCGATACAGATAACGCGGGTTCCAATCAACAAGCACACCCCCAAGATCAAACAGAACCGTTTCGATATCGCGCATGTTGTCTCCGTTTTCCTTGGTGGCGGGGTATCGGGCTTTATCCCGTGGGGCTCCCTTAAATCAGGTGGTCGCCCTGCGCGCAAGCAGCAGTTGCGTGACAGAACAATGCTATGATCCTTGTCACAACAGGCACCGTAAAGAGACCTGAACAAAGTGCAGGCGCGGGCGTTCGGTGTAAGATGGCAGTCCAGATGACGGTAATGTCATTTGCCAACACCACCTTCGCTCGCAAATGATGTTGATACGGGACAAACCCGAATTCAGGAATAAAGAGGAGGCTTGAACATGTGTACGCTAGATGGATGTGGCTCCCACGAACATCTCGGCCCGCCGCCCAAGGCGACCGACGAACAACGCAGACTGTTTCTAAAGGGCGCTGCTGCCCTGCCTTTGGCCGTTATTCTTGCCGACCCGATGCTGGCCCATGCTGCCGGTCACGGGCTTGATAAAGTAACCATCACCACGCCCGAAGGCGATGAAATGGTTGCTGAAATTGCCATGCCGCACACGCTTCCGGCACCGACTGTCATTCTGATCCATGAATGGTGGGGCCTTAATGACCATATCCGTGCGGTTGCGGCTGAATATGCCAAGCAGGGCTATATCGCCTTGGCTGTTGATCTTTACGGCGAACCGCCGGCAACCACCCCGGACGGGGCGCGTGCGCTGATGTCGTCGATGGATCCGGTAGTGGCAACCCGCAAACTGCAGTCCTCGGTCGAGTTCCTTCGAAATCACAAGGATTCAACCGGCAAGGTCGGCTCGGTCGGCTGGTGCTTTGGCGGTGGCTGGTCGCTCAATACAGCACTCGCAACCGATGTCGATGCAGCTGTAATCTATTACGGCAATGTCAAAAAGACGCCGGAACAGGTCGCAACGCTCAATGCGCCGATCATGGGCCATTTCGGTACCCTTGATAAAAGCATCAACAAGGAAATGGTCGACGGGTTCGAACAATCGCTCCGCGTTGCAGGCAAAACCGATTACGAGTTTTTCTGGTATGAGGCCGACCACGCCTTTGCCAACCCGACCGGTGGCCGCTATGACAGCGAAGACGCCATGCTGTCCTGGGATCGCACCATGGCCTTCTTTAACGAACATCTCAGCTGATCATCGCCACGAACAAATAGTGTGACGAAAAAAGGCCGGGGTTTTCCCCGGCCTTTTTATTTGTCTGATGATTGGGTGCGGGCCGCGGATCAGTTGGTCTGGTTGCCGCGGTTGGCCCAGCGGGTAGACCGGCGTTCAATCACGTTAAAGATCTCATACATCGCAATCCCCATCACCGCGATCACCAGAAGACCGGCAAAGACCAGCGGCATGTTGAATTTCGATGAGGCTGAGAGCATCAGATAGCCGACACCCACGTTCGACGCCACGGTTTCGGAAATCACCGACCCGACAAAGGCCAGCGTGATCGCGACCTTAAGCGATGCAAAGAAATACGGCATCGCACGCGGGAATCCGACCTTGATCAGGATGTCACGCCGCGTCGCCCCAAGGGATCGCAAAACATCGCGCAATTCCGGCTCAAGCGTCGCAAGGCCGGTCGCAACGTTGACCACAATCGGGAAGAACGAAATCAGGAAGGCGGTGATGATCGCCGGTACCGTGCCGATGCCAAACCACATGACCAGAACCGGGACAAGGGCGACTTTCGGGACAGAGTTAAACCCGACCAGAAGCGGGTTGGCCGCGTCATAGATCGCCCGGCTTGATCCGACCAGCGCACCCAGCACCACGCCAAACACAACCGCAATGGCAAAGCCCGCAAGTGTGGTATAAAGCGTGTGATAGGCATGCATCCAGATCGCTTCATGGAACTGCCAGCCGACAATGATGCTCTCGGACGGGGTCGGCAGGACATAGGGCGGAATATTGAAAATCCGCACAATCAGTTCCCAGAGAACGAAAAGCCCGATGGCGCTAAGCCATGGTGTTGCTTTGGTAAGGTTCAATTTCTTTTTCATGATGACTGCCAGCCCCCTCAAGATTCTCGCACGTCACGAATGTGACCGCGCAATTCGTGGACAAGATCGGTGAAAGGCTGGGTAAAGGTGGTTTCCTGATCCCGCGGACGGGGCAGGGTGTTTTCACGCTCCACAAGGATTTTACCCGGGCGTTTGGACATCACATAGATGGTGTCGGCAAGATAGGCCGCCTCACGCAAATCATGGGTGACCAGAATGACGGTGAACGGCTTGATCATCCAAAGGTTCTGCAAGATGTCCCAAAGCTCTTCACGGGTAAACGCATCAAGGGCGCCGAACGGCTCATCAAGCATCAGAAGATCCGGCTCATGGATCAGCGACCGGCACAATGATGCGCGCTGCTGCATGCCGCCCGAAAGCTCCCAGGGGTATTTGTTTTCATGGCCTTCAAGGCCGACGGTCGCCAGAAGCTTGCGCGCGCGTTCTTCGTATTCCGCGCGATGCTTGCGCAGGCGGTGGCGGTGCGGCTTGACGATTTCCATCGGCAGCAGGACGTTATCAAGGGTCGTGCGCCACGGCAGAAGGGTCGGGTTCTGGAACGCCATCCCGACAATCTTGAGCGGGCCGGAAACTTCCTTGCCATCAACAATGACATTGCCTTCCGATGGCGGCATCAGGCCGGAAACCAGTTTCAGCAAGGATGACTTGCCGCAACCTGACGGACCTACAACGGCGATAAACTCACCCTTGTCGATCTTCATGTTGGTGGTTTCAAGCGCCAGTTCATCGCCTTCGCTATAGCGAAGTTTGACGTCGTTGAGTTCGACGAAGCTTTTGGACACTGCAGTTATTCCCCCTGCTTGGCCTGGGTCCTGACCCTTGGTCGCGACCCTGTCTCTTTATTCTTTAATAGATAGCAGATGAAAAAACGGGGCAGCCAGAAAATCTGACTGCCCCGTCTTGGATGGTGATTACTTCAGCATGCGGTCTTCAGCAGCCGGCATGAAAGCATCGGTATAGATGTCATCAACAGACGGCTTGTTCTCAAACCCGAATGCCAGGGCAACCTGATCGATGGCCTTTGCCATACGGTCGGCTTTGACAAGGCCCATGCCTTCTTCAAGGGTTGCCGGGGTGACGACGTTCTCATCGATCGCCATCTGCAGACGCTGCAGCTCAAGATCCGGGTTGATCAGCGGATCAACTTCCTTAAGCGCTTCGATTGCCGATGCCGGATCGGCAATGGCAGCAGCCCAGCCTTTGACCACACCGCGCAGGAAGCCTTTAAGTTCTTCCGGATGGTTTTCCATCATGTCCGGCGATGCCAGAAGACCGTTGCCATAGAAGTCCATGCCAAAGTCCTTGTACATGAACACGGTCAGGTCATCCTTGGCCACACCCTGTGCCTGCAGGTTCAGGATCGAGGTGAAGTAGTGACCGGAAATCGCGTCAACATCGCCACGCACCAGCATCGGCTCACGCAGCGGCGGGTCCATGCTTTCCCAGGTCACAGCATCCAGATCAAGGCCGGTGGCCGATGCGAATGCCGGATACAGTTTGCGAGACGCGTCAAAGACCGGTGCGCCAAGGGTTTTGCCAACCAGGTCTTCCGGCTTGGTAATGCCCGAGCTTTTCAGCATGAACAGTGCAAACGGCGGGCGGTCATAAACCATGAAGATCGACTTCATGGCGCGATCCGGGTTGGATGCGTTGAATTCCACCAGCGAGTTGATGTCGGCAAGCGATACGTCATAAGCACCGCTGGCAACGCGGGTGATCGCACCAACGGAACCGTTACCCGAGTCAATCGTGACATCAAGGCCTTCATCTTCGAAATAGCCGTTCTTCTTGGCCAGAAGATACGGTGCTGCCGGACCTTCGAATTTCCAGTCGAGCGAGAATTTGATCGCCATGTCTGCCAGTGCGGCATGCGCGCCCAGAGCAACTGCTGCACCAATAGCAGCCCCCAAAAGTCGGTTCGTAAGCGTGGTCATGTCTAAAGAAGCCTCCTGATTGCGGATTGATGTAACAATCCAGCCACCTGATAAAATCCAATGCGCATATAGCAATGGTCATGCCATCTCTCTAATGCGCCCGCTTTGTCGCGGTTTTGTAACCTTCACGCAGCAGAGTAGAGTTGTTTATTATTTGGTCAATGGGGCAATTTGATCAAAAATTATACAGAAATTCTTGATAATCGCTCATTTGACACGCTTTATCTGTCAAATTATGTGGCAAAGCCCTTGCGCAAATCGCTGCTTTTGGGCATATGGCGGTCATGCTTACACAATCAATCAACCGTTTCTATAAAAAGGCCGATGCCGCTTTCGATGACAGCGGGGCAGGCTGGCGCGTGCTTCTGGATGGCCGTGCTGTGAAAACCCCGGCCAAGGCCGATTTCCTGCTGCCTTCCGAGGTGCTGGCCCGTGAAATCGCGGCAGAATGGGACGCGCAGGGCGAAAAGGTCCAGCCATCGACCATGCCGATCATGCAGCTTGCCGCGACTGCAATCGACCGGGTGCGCCCGAACCGCGATGCGGTGATTGCCGAACTGACGGGCTATGGCCGGTCTGACCTGTTGTGCTATCGCGCGTCTTTCCCCGAAGATCTGATCGAACGCCAGGCCAAGGCATGGCAGCCGCTATTGGACTGGTCAAAAAATGATCTCGGCGTGGCGCTGAGTGTCACCGAAGGTGTGATGCCGATCACTCAGGATGATCATGCACTGATCCGGTTGCAGGACCATGTCGAAGCTTTCGATGACTATTACCTGACCGCCCTGCATAGCCTGACCACAGTTTCGGGCTCCGTGATCATTGGTCTGGCCGTCATGAAAAAACAGATCGATGCCAAGGCGGCGTTCGAGGCTGCCCAGCTTGACGAAGAATACGCCATGGAAAAATGGGGCGAGGATGCCGAGGCCATCGCCCGTCGTGATCGCCACCGGGCGGAACTTCTTGCCGCTGGTCGCTATCTCGAGCTGCTCGGCTGATTCTCTTTTCGCAGCCAAAATTACGATCCCCTACGAAGGAGCAGGTAACTGCTCCTTTTTTTATGGCCGTTTTGCATGCGTTTTTGGCATGGCTGCAAGTTCGACTATCGAAGGGTTTGTCGCGGTTGCATTCTGTTTCAATATCTTAGAGAGGATGCGGCTGGGGCGGTTGGTTATGTGGCTTTGGAGTCTGCAAAATCTGCTTTTCATCAACTTGCAATAGGTATAAATACAGAGCTATACTTTGGTATTGGAATCAGGAATTGGTCAGTCACGCTCTGACTCTGCGCCGAACTTTTGAAAAACCGGAATGTGCATATCACATTTCGGGCAAGCAACCGGGGCGGGAAATCAGTTGGCGCTGTTGATCCGTTTCGCAAAGGAGACGCCGTTACGGCGACAGGATGAATTTGGCGGTAAACTCAAACAAGCAGGCAGGAATGAACGAAGCACCGCAGGCGGTGCCCGTATCGATTCTGTATGAGTTTTCCAGCAAATCGCCGTCGCGTAACTTTGTCGGGTGGGGCATACTTGGCCTGTTGGGCTATGATTCGTCCGCAGGTGAGTTTGACCCGGCACAGGGCTGGATACCGCTCCTTCATCCCGAAGACGCCGAAAAGCTTGATTTCGCCGATGTGGATGCCACCCCGGAAGGCACAAAACGACGGAATGTACTGCGCCTGCGTCACAAGGATGGTCACTGGGTGCTGGTTGAAGATTGCTCGGTCGTCCGGGTAACGCCGTCCGGGGATGTCGTCACGTCTGGCTGTATGACGGCACGCGACGGCGCGCAAACACTGGCATTTGGCAATGGCATTAGTGATGTGCTTGCGGCGAGCGATAATCTGCACAAGCGACTGCTGGATTCTCTGGCTGAGGGTGTCGTGGTTCACGACGCCACCGGTGCGGTTGTCGAATTCAATGATACCGCGCTTGAGATTCTTGGTCTGACCGCGGATGAGCTGAGTGGCAGGACGCCAACGGATGACGCCTGGGGCTTTGTGAGTGAAGATGGCGTTCCCCTGTCGCTCGACGAGCTGCCGGGCAAGACGGTGCGCGAAACCGGTAAACGCGAATATGGCGTCGTTCTGGGCGTCACCCGTCCGAATGGCGATTTTCGCTGGATCCGGGTGAATGCCGAACCCCTGCATTCCGCGGACAGTGGAATGCTTGACGGCGTCATTGTGTCCTTTGCTGATATCAATGATGTCAAACAAGCCGAAGTAGCGTTCCGTGAGCGCGAATTGCTCTATCGTCAGATGTTTAGCAACACCACGGCGATCAACATTCTGGTCGACCCGGAAGATGGCCGCATTGTTGATGCCAGCTACGCGGCAGAAGAGCTTTATGACTTTGGCGATGGTGGGCTTGTCGGGCGCACGATTCCTGATCTTGATGTCGATGGCGCGCCATCTCTGCGCAAGCATGTTGCCGAAGTCTTGGAAAATGGCTCCTTTTCATTCCATGTCCGCCACCGCTTGGGGAATGGTGAAGAGCGCAAAATGCAGGTGCATGCTGGCGTGATCGAGCTGCATGAACGCAAATATATCCACACCACCAATGTCGATATCACCGAACGCGAGCATTACGAAACGAAGCTCAAGGATGCCAATAGCCAGCTCGACGAAGAACGCCAGCGTCTGAATGAGATCATCTGGGGCACCAATGCCGGAACCTGGGAATGGAATATCCAGACAGGGGAAACCCGCTTTAACGAACGCTGGGCGGAAATCATCGGCCACACCCTCGAAGAGCTTGAGCCCGTCAGTATCGAAACCTGGATTGCCTATTGCCATCCTGAGGATTTCGAGAAATCCGGTGCACTCTTGCAAAGCACCTTCAATGGCGAAACTGATCACTACGAGTGCGAATGCCGCATGCGCCACAAGGATGGCAGCTGGGTCTGGGTGCTTGATCGTGGCAAGGTCGTGGAATGGGACGAAGACGGCAATCCGCTTCGCATGTCGGGCACGCATGCCGATATTACCCCGTCCAAAACGGTCGAGGCGGAAATTCGCAGGCTCGCCCAGACCGATCATCTGACCGGTCTTTCCAACCGCCATCAGTTCACATCAATGCTTTCGCAGATCATTCATATCAACAAGCGCTTCGAAAAGAACATCGTGCTCTTGCTGCTGGATCTGGATCGCTTCAAGGCGGTCAACGATACCTTTGGACATCCGGTCGGCGACAAGTTGCTGGTTGACGTGGCCGAGATCATCAAGCGCAATTGCCGCGAGGCCGATGTTGTTGCCCGCCTTGGCGGCGATGAATTCGCCGTGGTTCTGCCGCTGATGGAAGATGTCCGCGACGCTGCCATTCCTGCCCAGCGGATTGTCGAAGAAGTCTCTCGTCCGCGGATCATTGATGGCAACGAAATGCATGTCGGCATCAGTATCGGTATCTCGAACTGCGCTGATCAGTCCGGCGATCCTGACTCGATCTATCGCGATGCGGACAAGGCGCTGTATCGCGCCAAGAATTGCGGGCGCAACCGCTATTGCTTCTATGTCGAAGGCGATTGCAATGAATGTAGTTCCATTGATCAGGAGCTCTGCGGGCGCAACACCCTGCATTCACCAACCAAGTCGGTCGCGGAGTAGGGCGGGCTCGCAGGCCCACCGCTTAGCTTATTGCATCCACTTTGCAATCATCTTGTGCTGCACCGCTGCCTGTGCCGCGACCCGGTAATAGGACAACAGTTCGCGCATCGGCGAAGACATCCGGTCAAAGCCGGAAATAAAGGCCACAATGATACCGACCGATGTCTGGCCCTGGATCACCAGATAACCACCGACAAACAGCACGCAAAGCGGTGCGAAGGCATTAAGCAGATTGATCAATGCCTTCATGCCGAATTTCAGAACGAATAGCTGCATGCGGTTGTCAAACAGCCCGGTAATCCCGCGATTGATCGGGCTGAGCTGTTCGTCGTCAGACTCATCAGGTGAAAGATCGGCCAGCTCATCACTGACCGCGCGCATTTTCTCAACCCGGGCTTCGATCAGCGCATTGATGCGTTTCTGGATCACCGGGACAAGCGCCACCTGCGGGATAAGCGCAATCACCCCGATCAGGCCAATCATCGGCTCGACACTGATCATGTAACCAAGGCCAAAGATCAGCATGCCGCTATTGACCACCGGCTGGGACAGGCCATCGCCGACAAACCCGCCAAGTTTTTCGATCTCGGACCCGATGATCGAAACCGCGCGCCCGTTGCTTTCATCGTCGCTGCCCGCCTGATTATGCGCGCGCAATCGCGTCAGATGCTTGCGGTTATACTGGATCGCACTTTCGCTCAGCCACCCTTCGTAAATCCGCAGCACAAACTTGATGCCGCCATGCACGATAATCAGGCCGAGATAAAGTGCTGCCAACGTGATCAGCAGATCATAATCCTGCGGCGTGATCGCGTTATCCACAATCCGGCGCTGCAGCTCGATCGGGGCAATGCCAAGGGCGGCAACAATCACGGCCATGCTGCACACCACCACCTGATGCCAACCACTCATCCGCCAGACATAACCCCAAAGGGAGCTGGCAGGGCGATCATCGCCGGTTTTTTCCGGATTGCGGGGGCTGAATTTCAACATGGGCTCAAACGTTTAGGGGTGACGACAGGTATGAGGTATACGCGATCTGGCGGCCCCGGATCACGGGGCATCCCAGTATGCACCAATATCTCAACGTCTGAGGTGGCGAAATGATCCCGTGCGGGGATGGTGCGACCTGCAACTCTAGACTTTAGTCCAGCCCATTCACATATATCGCGATGACGTTAGGGAAATCAGGTGTTTAGGCGCTATCCTCGACCTCTGTCAGAACAGCAAAAATAATTGGCATTCCAGTACCGAATAATGCTATTTCATTCTCGAGACGCGCACATTGGCCCGAAATGTGCCCAATGGCCGATCACAGCAAGGAAGACGCAACATGCAGGATATTGTCGCCAAACTCGAAGCGAAGCGCGCCGAAGCTGCCATGGGCGGTGGCCAGCGCCGCATTGATAATCAGCACAAGAAAGGCAAGCTCACCGCGCGTGAACGCCTTGATGTACTGCTCGATGAAGGCTCCTTCGAAGAATGGGACATGTTTGTCGAACATGATTGTGTGGATTTCGGCATGACCGAAAACCGCATTCCCGGCGACGGTGTCGTCACCGGCCACGGCACGATCAACGGCCGTCTGGTCTTTGTCTTCTCACAGGATTTCACCGTGTTCGGTGGCGCACTATCGGGTGCGCACGCGCGCAAGATCGCCAAGATCATGGATCAGGCGATGAAGGTCGGCGCACCGGTGATTGGCCTCAATGACTCGGGCGGGGCCCGTATTCAGGAAGGTGTCGAAAGTCTTGCCGGCTATGCCGATGTGTTTCAGCGCAATGTCGAGGCATCCGGCGTCATCCCGCAGATTTCGCTCATCATGGGCCCCTGTGCCGGTGGTGCGGTCTATAGCCCGGCCATGACCGACTTCATCTTCATGGTCAAAGACAGCTCCTACATGTTCGTCACGGGCCCGGACGTGGTCAAAACCGTGACCCACGAAGAAGTCACCCACGAACAGCTGGGCGGTGCATCGACCCACACCAGTGTGTCGGGTGTTGCTGATCTTGCCTTTGACAATGATGTTGATCTGCTGCTGCAGACCCGGCGCTTCATGGACTTCCTGCCGCTGTGCAACAAGGAAGAGCCGCCTGCACGTCTGTGCGAAGATCCGATCAAGCGTGATGACTTCTCGCTTGATACCCTGGTGCCAGAAAACCCCAACATGCCCTATGACATGAAGGAACTGATCACCAAGGTTGTCGATGAAGGCGACTTCTTTGAAATTCAGTCCGACTACGCCAAGAACATCATTGTCGGCATGGCACGCATGGATGGCCGCACCGTCGGTGTTGTCGCCAACCAGCCGATGGTACTTGCCGGCTGCCTTGATATCGACAGCTCCAAAAAGGCCGCGCGCTTCGTGCGTTTCTGCGATGCCTACAACATTCCGATTGTCACCTTTGTTGATGTTCCGGGCTTCATGCCGGGCACAGCCCAGGAATATGGCGGCATCATCAAACATGGTGCGAAACTGCTGTATGCCTATGCCGAGGCCACCGTGCCCAAGGTCACCGTCATTACCCGTAAGGCCTATGGCGGGGCGTATGACGTGATGGCGTCCAAGCATCTGCGCGGTGACGTCAACTATGCCTGGCCGACCGCCGAAATCGCGGTGATGGGGCCCAAAGGGGCGGTGGAAATCATCTTCCGGGCGGATATGGATAATCCCGAAAAGATCGAAGCCCGCACCGAAGAATACCGCGAAAAATTCGCCAACCCGTTTGTCGCGGGCCGCAAGGGGTTCATTGACGATGTCATCATGCCGCATGGCACGCGCCGCCGCCTCTGCAAGGCGCTTGGCATGCTGCGCAACAAGGACATCAAGAACCCTGAAAAGAAACACGGCAACATTCCGCTGTAAGACAAATTGGGAGACAGAAAAATGTTTAGCAAAATCCTGATTGCCAACCGCGGTGAAATCGCCTGCCGTGTGATCAAATCAGCCAAGAAAATGGGCATCAAAACCGTTGCGGTTTATTCCGATGCCGACAAGGCAGCCCTCCACGTTCAGATGGCCGATGAAGCCGTCCGGATCGGTCCGGCGCCAAGTAATCAGTCCTATCTGATCATTGAAAACATCATCGAGGCCTGCAAATCCACCGGGGCCGAGGCCGTTCATCCCGGCTACGGCTTCCTGTCGGAAAATCAGGCCTTCGCCAAGGCGCTTGATGCCGCTGGTATTGCCTTTATCGGCCCGCCGAATGGTGCGATTGCTGCCATGGGCGACAAGATCACCTCGAAAAAGATCGCGGCGGATGCCGGCGTTTCGACCGTGCCTGGCTATATGGGCGTCATCAAGGACACCGACGAAGCGATCAAGATCGCCAACGACATCGGCTATCCGGTGATGCTGAAAGCTTCTGCTGGCGGTGGCGGCAAGGGCATGCGTATTGCCCGCAACGATGCCGAGTGCCGCGAAGGCTTCGAACGCGCAACGTCCGAGGCCGCAAGTTCCTTTGGTGATGACCGCGTCTTTGTCGAAAAATTTGTCGAAGAACCGCGCCACATTGAAATTCAGGTGCTGGCCGATAAACACGGCAATGCGATCTATCTCGGCGAACGTGAATGCTCCATTCAGCGCCGCCATCAGAAGGTCGTCGAAGAAGCCCCGTCACCCTTTATCGATCCGGCAACCCGTAAAGCCATGGGCGAACAGGCCGTGGCACTGGCCAAGGCGGTGGATTATTGCTCGGCCGGCACCGTGGAATTCATTGTCGATAAGGACAAGAACTTCTACTTCCTTGAAATGAACACCCGTCTTCAGGTCGAACACCCGGTGACCGAACTTGTCACCGGTCAGGACCTTGTCGAATGGATGATCAAGATCGCCGATGGTGAAAAACTGACCCTCAAACAGGATGACGTCAAACTGACCGGCTGGGCCATGGAAACCCGCGTCTATGCCGAGGATCCCTTCCGCGAATTCCTGCCCTCCACCGGGCGCTTGGTGCGTTATCAGCCGCCTGCCGAATCAGATACCGTGCGTGTTGATACCGGCGTCTATGAAGGCGGCGAGATCTCGATGTTCTATGACCCGATGGTCGCCAAGCTGATCACCTATGGTGAAAACCGTGATCAGGCGATTGGCGAAATGCGCCAGGCGCTTGATGGCTATTTCATTCGCGGCATCTCGCACAACATCCCGTTCCTGGCCGCTGTCATGGCCAACAAACGCTTCCAAGATGGCAACATCACCACCAACTTCATCGCCGAAGAATATCCCGATGGCTTCTCGGCCGATGATCTGCCCAATGATGATCCCGCGACCCTGATCGTGGTGGCAGCCTACATCAATCAGCGTGTTGCCGAGCGCAATGCCGGCATCACCGGCCAGGTCAGCGATCATCCGCTGGACGTTGCCGAAAGCTGGGTGGCGGTTTGTGGTGATGAGCACACACCATTTGATATCGAGTTCGATGGTGTTAACGGTGATTACATCGTCGCCATTGGTGATCGCAGCTATGGTGTGGTGTCGGACTGGAAAATCGGTGATCCGATGTTTGTCGGTGAAATCGACGGTGCCCCGGTCTGTGTGCAGATCGATATCGAAGGGGTGGGTTACAAGCTCGCCGCCAACGGCGTTCAGCGCAGCTTCAAGGTCATGCTGCCACGCGTGGCAGAGCTGCAGAAACTGATGCCGTTCAAGGCCCCGCCAGACATGTCGAACTTCCTGCTGTCCCCGATGCCGGGCTTGCTCGTCAAGGTCTCGGTCGAAGAAGGCCAGACCGTCCAGCCGGGCGAGGAGCTCTGCATCCTTGAAGCCATGAAGATGGAAAACGTCCTTAAATGCGAAAGCAAGGGCGTGGTCAAAAAGATCCACGCCGAGCAGGGCGCCAACCTCTCGGTCGATGCGATTATCATCGAGTTCGAAAAAGACGAATAAGCCGCAGCAGAGCGTGCTTGTCTTATCAGCTACTACTAAGAGGATGTCGCAAAAGCGTCATCCTTTTTTTGGATCTTAAAAACAAGGGGCTGCGCGTTGCAGATCGATTCTAAGTCAGATAAGTGCAAAAATTGCTGCGCTGTGTCGAAAATTCTAGCAATAGGTTTAAAGTCAGCATGGTAAAACTACTATACATAAGTAATATTCTCGGTGATTTTGTTATTTATGTGTTCTTAATTGAATGATTCGTCTGATGATGTAAACCCTTCCCCGGGGTGAGGATGTTAAATAGGACGACCGATTGGTCATATTGCTGCAGTTCGGCATTCGGGGAGGAAGCCTGTAAATGGACTTAAATGTTATCGTATGCCGGGAATTGCACGCACTCTGTACATGTGGGGAATATTGATGGCCATGCGTATGAATGACATGAAAATCCATCTCAAGCTGACAATACCTTTGGTGCTGCTTGGGATCGCGATCGCAATTGTGACGAGTATATCTATCTATTCGTTGAGCTCGTTAAAGGCGACAACAACCCGAATTACCGAACAGGATGCACCATTGTCTCTTGGGGCATTGGACGTAAACAGAGGCCGCGTGGCTTCTGCCATGACGGCAAGGAACGTTTTGCTTGATATCGTTGCAGAAAAATCACCCGAACAGATCGAGAAAAGAACCAAGGCATTTATCTCGGCTGTTGGTAAAGCCGAGGCTGGTCTTGATGCACTGTTGCAGTTTGATTTAAGCGACGAAGAAAAAGTCTGGGTGATTGAGGCGAAGAAAGGTCTTGAAAACTATGAACTGGCTATCCTCAAAGGGATTGATGCCGGGCGCAAGGGTGATATTTCGCGTGCGTTCGAGTATCTTGACAGCAGCGGACCTATCATCAAGGAAGAGTTCACTTTCTACCTCAATAAGCTACAAGACCTCGCAACGGTAAACCTGGCGGCGTCGACCCAAGAAGCACATGATCGCTACAAGACAACGACCGTTGTTCTGATTGTATGTGCGGCGATTGGTCTGATTGTATCGCTTGCGGTGGCATTTGCCATCGTGCTCTCACAGGTTTCGCGTCCAATTGGCAAGGTTGCCAAGATGATGGAAGACGTTGCCGGTGGCAATTTCAATATAGAAATTGTCGGTGCAGAGCGCCGTGACGAGATCGGTTCATTGTTGCGTTCTCTGCAGTACTTCAAGAAGTCAGCACAGGAAACGCGCGATCTTCAGGCACGTGAGCTTGAAGAGCAAGCGGCCCAAGCCGAACGTGCCAAAGCGATTGAGGCCATTGCTGCAAACTTCGAAATGTCGGCTATTGAGTTGGTCAAAGGGGTGACCAAGGCTGCCAATGATGTCAGCGAAAGCGCGAACTATATCAGCTCGACCGCAGACAAAACCAGCATCCAGTCGCAAGCCTCGTCTTCAGCGGCGGAAAAATCATCTTCAAATATCCAAACGGTTTCATCCGCAACTGAAGAACTCAGCGCATCGGTTGCTGAAATCGCTCAGCAGGTTTCTGAGTCCGCCGAGATATCAAGCTCTGCGGTGGATCAAGCATCCTCAAGTGAGGAACTGGTAAAGGGCCTGGCAGAAGCAGCAAGCCGGATTGGCGACGTGGTATCTCTGATTAATGACATTGCGGCCCAAACCAATCTTCTGGCCTTGAACGCAACGATTGAGGCCGCACGTGCCGGTGATGCTGGTAAGGGTTTCGCTGTGGTTGCGAACGAGGTAAAAAGCCTCGCCAACCAGACCTCCAAGGCGACCGAGGAAATCAGCTCCCAGATTTCAAGCATTCAGTCTGAGACGGAAAATACCGTCACTGCCATTCAGGAAATCTCGGAAACGATCAACCGCATCAGCTCGATCGCAACCGCAATTTCCTCTGCTGTGGAAGAACAGGGTGCCGCAACCCAGGAAATTGCGCGCAATGTATCTGAATCTGCTGGTCGCAGTAAGGAAGTTACCTCCGGCATTCAGGAAGTGGCCATGGCCGCCAAGGATACCGGTGACGTGGCATCGTCGGTTCTGGCTGCCGCCGGCACGATGAGCCAGCAAGCCGAAAACATGGAAAACCTGATTTCCAAGTTCCTGGCAGATCTGAAAGCCGTTTGATCAACAGCTTCCCAAGACCTGATGACACACGAAAAGCACCGCTTTATGCGGTGCTTTTCTTTTTGCTCGTGCTTGTTTGTCTAGGCAATTCCTGAACCTGTTCAAACACTTGTGTTTTCAAGGGCTTTCGGAACGGTTTCGCGCATATTAAATACAGATAACGGGGCTTTACGGCGCGTTTTCGCTGCCATATGGTCGTGAATTGAGGCCGTAATCTCCGAACCACGTTGATTGCCAACGCTTTCACCGTGCTTGTGGCCATCCAATAACAAGAAACGAGGCGTATGAATGTACAAGCTGATTGCTTTTGATGGCGACGATACCCTGTGGCATAACGAGCCGCTTTTCCGCCAGGCCCATGTCGAACTGCGCGAAATGCTCAGCCACTATGTGGCAGCCGACGAAGTCGATGATCGCCTGTATCAGGCCGAACTCGAAAACCTTTCCATATACGGCTATGGCGTGACGGGCTTTACCCTTTCAATGATCGAAACCGCGATTGAACTCTCCAATCGTACGATCAGCGCCGAGGACATCCACAAACTGGCCGAAATCGGCAAATCGATGCTGCGCGCACCGACCCGGATCATTGACGGGGCCGAAGCCGTACTCAAACGCTATGCCAAGGACCCGAAATGCAAGGTGGTCCTGATCACCAAGGGCGATCTGATCGCCCAGCAGCTCAAGATTGATCGCTCCGGATTTGAAGACCTGTTTGACGGCATCGAGATCGTCTCGGAAAAGGATCCGCTGACCTATCGCAACATCTTTGGCCGCTATGGCGTTGAGCCCGAAGACGCGGTCATGATCGGCAATTCAATGAAATCCGATATCCTGCCGGTCCTTGCGTGCGGCGGGGCTGCGATCCACATTCCCTATGAAATCACCTGGGTGCATGAAATGGTCGATCAGACCGAGATCGATAATGAAAAGGTCATCACGGCCGAAACCATTGCCGATGTGCCCGGCATTATCGAGAAACTTGAACAACAAAGAACAGCTGGGAGTATGGAACATGTCTGATTGCGCCGGTTCTGAAATGTCCACCGAGGCCGTCCTGGCCAACGGTCCGGCAGCCGATCTTGATCCGCAAACCAAACTGGAACTCGAAGCCGCTGCCTTTCGCGGACTGGTCACGCATCTGCAAAACCGCAAGGACGTCCAGAATATCGATCTGATGAACCTTGCGGGTTTCTGCCGCAACTGCCTTGCCAAATGGTATCTGGCCGCAGCCCGCGAAAAGGGTGTTTCCATGGATTACGATGGTGCGCGTGAAGTCGTCTATGGCATGACCTATGACGCCTGGAAGGATAATTATCAGGCGCCGGCATCCGAGGAACAGAAACAGAAGTTCCAGGATACAGCCCATCTGCATGCCAAAATCCCCGGCGCGAAATAACCGCCCAGATACACCAGCGACAAGGGAGGAGGCCCGATCATGACAGATACAAGCCCCGACCCGTCAACGGGGGCCGGTAATATCGCCGTCCACGCCCGTATCGAAGGCCGGGTTCAAGGTGTGTGGTATCGCGCCTGGACGGTGGAAGAGGCCCGCAAACGTGATCTCACCGGCTGGGTGCGCAATCGCAATGATGGCTCGGTCGAGGCGGTGTTTTGCGGCCCGGTCAAGGTCGTGCAGTCAATGATCACCGCCTGCCACGAAGGTCCGACCCATGCGCGCGTTGATCGCATTCACGAAGAACCCGCCCTCGACGACGGTTTTGCCACGTTCGAGAAGCGCCCAACCGCCTAAAACAAGAGTTTTGCCAAGGCGTTGGCGGCTTTATTAAATCGATTGCAGAAGCCTTTTTCAGCAGGAATGTTGAAAAAGGCTTTTTCTTTATCGCAGTGCGGTGGCATGGTTATGCAATCCTGTCTGCATGGTCAGTATCCGTGCAACCGGGAAATCAACAGGGAGACTACATATGACTTTTATCGCAAAATCATTTGGCGTGGCGGCCATTGTCGCGACCAGCGCCCTTGTCGCCTTTGGCGCACAGGCAGAGCCGGAACAGAATGATGGCCTGAACGGCACGCTGTGGCTGCAAACCTCGGTCGAATACAAAACGACCGCCATGTCGGTTTATGCCGGTGCCACCCGTTTGCTCGATGCGGCCATTGGCGATCATGACTGGACCGCTGCCCTTGAGCAGGATGGCAACTATTCTGCCAAGCCGCCGGCGGTTATCCTTGATGTCGATGAAACCGTTCTTGATAACTCCGCCTATCAGGCCTGGGTTGTCGCCGAGAAAACCCATTACAGCTCCAAAACCTGGGCAGCATTCGTCCATGACATGATTTCCACCCCGACCCCGGGCGCATTGGAATTCACCAAGGCGGCGGCAGCACGTGGTGTCGAAGTCTTCTATGTCTCGAACCGCAAGGCACCGGAAGAAGAGCCGACCATCGAAAACCTCAAAAAATTCGGCTTCCCTTATGCGGATGAAAAACACGTCATGCTGCGTGGTGAAGTCGAAGAGTGGGGCTCGAACAAAACCCCGCGCCGTGCCGCTGTGACCGAAGACTACCGTGTGATCATGCAGTTTGGTGACAACTTCGGTGACTTCACCGACGAAATCGATGGCTCGATTTCCGAGCGTCTCGAAGTCATGGAAAAATACGGCAACTACTGGGGCGAACGCTGGTTCATGCTCCCGAACCCGAGCTACGGTTCTTGGGAGTCAGCAGCCTTCGGTGGCGATTGGGGCAAGTCCGGCGACGAACGCCGTCAGGACAAGATCAACGCCATGACCCCGTGGGGCGGTCCGGCTGAATAATCGCCGACCTTGAACACACAGAAGGGCGTCCTGTTCATCGGGGCGCCCTTTTTGTTTGGCTATTTCAGAACCCATGAAAAGGCGCGTTTAAGCTCGGCAACACAGTTCGTATCGTAACACCGTCCATGCGCCAGCACGACGTAATCCGGGTTCCAGCCGATCATGGTTTCAACCGCCTTGCGCATGGCGTCCCGGTGCCCGGCAAAGGTCAGGCGCATGTCGCGCGGCGTGCTGCCATGCGGGTCCATGGTGCCAAACAGTTTGACCATAAACCGCCAGATCGGGTTGTGGATCTTGGCGACTTCAAAATTCTCGATCAGGTCGGTCAGGATCAGCGTCTTTGAGGTTTTATGAAAAAAGACCGCCTCATTCAGATAACTGCCGCGCACCAGAACCTGTTCGATTTCCCCGGCCCATTCGGCTTCCGGCGTGTCGGCAAGCTCCGCATCAAACGAAATCGATATGCCAACCGACTTGGCGCGTTTGATGACACCGGGCGCGCAATAGGCTGTGGCGTTGGGATAGGCCTTTTGCCAGTCCGACACCCCGGCATAATGGATGGTGTTGGGCGCAATCAGATAGGCAACCTCCCCCAGCGCATCGACCTCTGTCTTAAGCGCATCTGTCAGGCGGATGGGCGAATGGATAAACAACTTGCCATTGGCCAACCGGATCACGGTCATGCGGGTGGGAAAGGGCAGTTTTACACCGCAATACTGAAACCCGATCACCGGACCATCAAAGATCCAGACATCGGGCGCAATCTGTTTCGCGGTATCAAGCGGCGCATAGGGTTCAACGGAAAACATCGGTTCTTCACCGTGCGGAATGGTGGGCGTGTGGGGCTAGACAACCTTGCCGGGGTTAAGCCGGTTGTCGGGATCAATCGCCTTTTTGATGGCGTGCAGCAGCTGCAGCTTTTCGACACTGGCATAATGCGCCAGCTCGTCACGTTTTAGCTGCCCGATGCCGTGTTCGGCACTGATTGATCCGCCAAGGTCGGTAACGATGTCATGAATGACCCCATTCAGGCTTTCCCATTTCGCCAGATAGCTCTGCTTGTCCATAGTGGCGGGCTGGCTGAAATTGAAGTGGATATTGCCATCGCCGACATGGCCAAACGGGCAGGGGCGAATGCCGGGAATAAGCGCCTCGGCCGCCGCCATACCGCGTTTCAAAAGATCGGGCACCCTAGATACGGGTACTGACACATCATGCTTGATCGATCCGCCCTCATAGCCTTGCGCCTCCGGGATGCCTTCGCGGATCGCCCAAAGGTTTTTACGCTGTGCTTCGGACTGGGCGATGGTCGCATCGGTTGCCAGCCCGATCTCGACCGCCTGACCCAAAAGATCGACCAGAAGCGTTTGCAGATCATCATCCGGGCGGGACGAGGTCAGCTCGATCAACACATGCCAAGGCGTTTTGGTCGCAAGCGGCCGGGTCAGGCCCGGAAGGTAAGTCACCGACAAATCATGGGCAAAGTCGCTCATCAGCTCAAAGGCCGAAATACCATCGCCGGTATGACGACGCGCGAGTGCCAGCAAATCAATCGCGCATTCGGGCGAGGGCACGGCAAGCCAGGCGGTGGCGATGTGTTTGGGTTGGGCAAAAAGCTTTAGCGTCGCCTTGGTAATGATGCCAAGCGTGCCTTCCGCACCAATAAACAGATCACGCAGGTCGTAACCGGTATTGTCTTTGCGAAGCTTTGATAGCCCGTTCCACACCGTACCATCGGGCAACACGACCTCAAGCCCAAGGCAAAGGTCGCGCGCATTGCCATAGCGAATAACGTTCAATCCCCCGGCATTGGTCGCAAGGTTGCCACCAATCTGACAGGTGCCCTCGGCCCCAAGCGAAAGCGGGAACAGCAAATCCTGTTCTTCTGCCGCTTCCTGAATGGTTTGCAGGATCGCACCGGCTTCCACGGTCGCGGTGAAATCACGGGCATCAATCTCGATCACGCTGTTCATGCGCTTGAGGTTGATCAGGATCTGTTTGTCCCCGGCAACCGCCCCGCCGCAGCGCCCGGTATTGCCGCCTTGCGGCACCACTGCAATGTCATGCGCAGCACAGATGGCAACCGCCTTGGCGACTTCATCGGTGCTGGCCGGAAACAGGACGATCTCGGATGTGCCGGTAAACTTGCCACGGGCCTCACTGTTGTGGGCGGCCAGAACGTCACTTTCCATGCTGAACCCCTTGGGGCCCAGCAGGTCTTTTAGTTCAGTGAGTGCAGATTCTGGCAGGAACGACATGGTGTTGTTCCCTTACTTGCCGTCATGCGGCGCACGCGGTGCCGCGGCCCGTTTCAGGCGATCATTGATCGCAATGCCAAGCCCTTGATCCGGGATCGGCGCAATCGCAATTCCGTCAAAGCGGCCTTGATCGGCTTCATGCAGCTTGGCGAACAGGTTGGTGGCCGCCTCGATATCATCGCCGGATTTCGATAGCCACAATACGGCATCAAATCCCTTGGTGGTGCAATCGCCAAAGCCCAGCAGCACTTCATTGCCATATTGGGCCGGATCGGCACGGGTGGCCGAAAGCCGCACCGGCAGGCCCGGCGCATAATGGCTGCTGAGCATACCGGGGCTTTTGGGGGCTGTGTCATCGCTTTCGGCCATGACAACATCGGTGCCGAGCAACTCTGAAACCTGATCGGCCGTCACCCCGCCGGGGCGGAGCATCACCACCCGATCCGTGGTCAGATCAATCACCGTACTTTCAAGCCCGACCCCACACGGCCCACCATCGAGGATCATGCCAACCGCATCGCCAAGTGATCGCGCAACGTGACCGGCTGTGGTCGGGCTGATCTTGCCAGACCGGTTGGCAGACGGGGCCGCAACCGGGCGACCCACCGCACGCAACAACTCGCGCGCCATCGGATGGGCCGGAACGCGAACCGCAATGCTGGGAAGCCCTGCGGTCACCAGATCACAAACATCACTTTCAGCCTTGCGCGGTAGCACCAGTGTCAGCGCACCCGGCCAAAACGCGGCAGCCAGTTTATCGGCCCGCGCATCAAACTCGGCATGCTTGGCGGCGGCATCGCGATCCGGGAAATGGCTGATCAGCGGATTAAAGCTCGGGCGTTGCTTGGCAGCATAAATCCCCGCCACCGCATCGGCATTGGTCGCATCCGCGCCCAGCCCGTAAACCGTCTCGGTCGGAAAGGCCACCAGCTCACCGGCGCGCAGCTTCGCTGCCGCCTGACTAAGGGCACCTTCGGAATAGGGACGGATGGTAAGGGCTGGCGACATGCAACGTTCCGCGAAAAGATAATCTATCTCAAATACCTAGCGATGATGCACTGCCATGACAAGGAAGAAGGCTGAAAGTTATGCTTCCCGCGTATGCAATCTTTCAAGGAATTCTCTTTCGTGAACCTTCGGTAAGGCCATCAAGGCGGTACTGAAGTGCTTTTGCTTTCCCCAAAGGTTCGGGTCACCAACGATAAAGATCCGTTGTTTCGCACGTGTCAGGGCAACGTTCAGCAAATTCGGTTTTGAAGAAGCCCATTTAGCGGATCCATCATGTTCTTGATCCGCGCCAAGGATGAATAAAACAATTGCGGCTTCTTTCCCTTGAAATGTATGAACGGTTCCAACCGATGTTCTGCACCATTTGTCAAAATGCGATTTTTTGAAACGCTTTTCGCTGCGGATTTCTTCGTTAAGAGATTTGATTAGATTTCGCCGAATTTCCTTGAAGGGGGTGATGATAAAGACATCTTCGGGTAGTTGACCGTCGGCAGCGAGAAGCTTTACGAGTTTGGCTGCGAACGAAACCTGTGTATCGACCGTTTGTTTGCCACGCACGTTCCCTCTGATGTCGATCCAGCAACTTTCTTGGCGAATAGATATATCTTGTTTCTTCTCGTGACTTGGCAGGCCGAAAACCATGTTGTTTTGATAAGCAATCTTGTTTGCAACCGAAAACATCGGGTCAATACAGCGGCGGTGGACCCTCAAAGGGCTGCCAATCCATATGTCATCTCCCATGCCATTGTCGACATAGGCACCAAATCGATTGCCCTTATCTGACAATTCCTGAACCGAGGTTCGGTTCGGCGCAAAGGCTCCACCTTCTGTATTCGGCGATTGCTCTGAAAGCGCCTCAATCAATGTTGTTGGAACAGTGAATACCGGTTCAATTTGGCGTGGATCTCCAACAGCAATAACGCGCTTGCCACGCCAAAATGCCCCGACAGATGCCTGTGGTGGGGCTTGCCCGGCTTCGTCAATAAAGACCCAGCCAAGGGTGTCGCGCCCCAGCGCGGAAAACTGATTTCCGAACGATGCAAAAGTGGTGGAGACAACGGGAACCATCAAAAAGAAGCTCTGCCATAATGCCGAAGCATCATTTGGCCTTGTTACTGCGCTGGGCGAGCTCAGCATTGCGCCAATCAGATGGATGTGGGCGCGCATAGGGCCTTTGTTGTCTGGCGTACCTGCCGCTTCCGCTAACCAGGCCTCATGAAGAACCAAAGAAACTTGGAATAGCTCCGACCGTGCTTTGGCAAGTTCTTGTGTATGCCAAAGCCCTGATATCTGAAACGTATCCTGCTCTATGTCTGAGATTGATGCAGGAACTTTAACATCAGGATATTTCGTGCGATAGCGTGCTAATGCTGCTTGGGCCTCTTCCCATTCCTGAGTACATTGATTAAGCGCGTGCTTTGCGTGTTCTAGGTGATCGGTCGCTTTTTTAACGGCAGGAAGATGAACAGAGCGTAGTTCTTCGTTGATGCGCGCAACGTCATTTGAGGTTGAGCGCTGCTCGTTGGCATTGTGTCTGACGTCAATTTTATGCCGACGCGCAGCTGCTGTTACAAAGAGTTTTTCCCACCAGGCGGGAGACTCCCGGTCAAGTAATCGTTCTTGTTCTCTCAAGGATTGAAGTTTCGCTTCAAGCGGTTCCAGAGACTGTTCTGCAGCTTCTTTGTCACGGACACGCAACCTAAACGCTCTTTCGGCGCTGTCGCACTTTTCTTGTGCCTCGGACAGGAAGGCTTCCAATGAGGTTCTGCCGTAACGATTAATCAAGTTTTCGTATTTGGACAGATCTTCTCTGAGAGCGTCAACGGTTACCTTCTTGCTTCTGAAAAGTTCGCGCGCATCTGTAAATGAGGGACCAGAGTAGTTTCTTAGCCACTCCCAAAGCCCCTGTGCAGTGGTTTGCGGCTTGTGTCTGGGATTAACGTCTTTTGCTGAGAACAGAAAGTTGCTTTTGAATGTATTTCTGTTCTTTGCTCTTCCCAGCACGCACGAAAACAAACCCCATGGGATCTCTTTTTCAGGAAGTTGCCGGAACTTGCTGTCACCAATCTTTGCAGCAACGTTATAAGCAATGGGTTTTAGATACTCCGGAGCTTTTCCTTGTTTCCAGAACTCACCAATTGCACCTGATTGGGGAAGTTCTCGCGAAATGTTTTCTACAGCTGCATTGTTGGCAGAAACAACGACCATCTCAAAACCGGTAAGTTCACTCTTCAGTGGCCGGTATTTCTTGGTCGATAGACGGTGTTTCTTGCGAACGCATTCTGGCACGGGAATTGATGTCGCGTGAGATTCAAAAGCGTCTCGGGCCGTTTTCAAAGTTGAAAGAACTTCACCCCGGCGGACAATGTTCTCAGCAAACATTTCACGCAACAAAGTGGTTTTGCCGGTACCTGGAGGTCCATTCACCGAAAATATGCCGTTGTTTTGCAGCTCGGTGAAAGCGCTATTAATCGAAAATTGCTGCATCAGGCTCATCATATGATGAGGTTCGTCAAACCACCGTCCTTGAACTGTGCGTGATGGGGAAAGTTGATTGATGATTTCTTTTTGGCCTTTCACGGTAAACAGGTCGGTTCTTCCGTCTCCTTCTTCTGCAGATATGTATTTGTGAAGGTTGGTTCCTTCGTCAGAATTGATGCGAATGTCGGATGCTGCGCGTTCGATGTCTTTGATGAAGAAGCTGTTTAAAATACCAATTTCGGTTGTTTGTTCTGTTTCTTCTTCTGCATCCTCTTCATCGTCATTAATGTCGGTTTCATCTTTTGCCGGCGCTGTGTCGTTTGGTTCGGAACCGGAACTCTTAGCCCTCTTTTCCTTGATCCACATTTCGACAAAGGCAATGTCGTTTTCTTTGAGGGGAGAAAAATCCGCCCAATCGGCTAAAAGCTTGCAAAGTTCGACGATTTCGGGAAACTCAAGGCTGTTGAACTTAAGGTTCTCATCTTCTTCCTTACGCTTTCGAAAAGACTCTTCGCGTTTGGACTGGAAATTATAAATCTGCCTTTCTAGGTTGTTCCAGTCGGCTTCAAAATTACTCATTGAGAGGAAGTTTAAGCCGTACTTTTGTGCTTTCCCCAGAGCCCAAGGCAGGGTCGAAACAGACATGCTTTCAAAACTTGGTTCTCCTTCAGCAGATAGGCTGATTTGGGCAAAACAAGTTTCCCCTTCTAGGTCTGCACGTTCATCGTCATCGGTCTTAATGACTTCCGTGCCTTCCGTGGGAACGATCTGATCGCACAAAGATGTGACTGAGCCCTTGTCGAAAACACCGACAAATAATGTATATCCACCAACTTCTTTCTCGGCAGGCAACTCCGTTGTTCTCAAATTAGCCAGTGAGGTTGCACCGTGCCCGATATCAAGCCGTCGTGCTGGTTTGTCTTGATTTAATGCAGATTCAATTCTCGACTTAAGATCGAATGGAATAAAAAATTCGATCTTGTGCCAATAGTCGAGGACGTCGAGGACGAGGTCGTTATTCGGGGATACTTGATCACGGGGCATGAAAGACCGGACTTCTATTATAGGATTTGTGCGAATTGGATCATGCAACCGTAACGGCTTTCGCACTGTATTTCATGCAAATTGTGATGTTCTGACAAGAATTAGTAATGGCGCGGATATGCCCCGAACAGCGCAGAGCCGCCATGAAAATGGCGGCTCCATTTTACGCTCTAGCCCGGCTTCGCCCCGCGGTGGTGAAACTGGACCGCGTCGCCGTGATTCCGGCGGCTATTTACGTCACCTACACTCTGTGTGGCGATAAGGAATTGATAGCGCAAAACATGCTGAAAGTCAAGAAAACTGCGGCGTGGGGCAGTTTCAAAATTTCCCGAAAAATGCGCGTTTGGCTGGTGTTGCAACGCGGGATCAGCAAGCCGCTGATGCAGCTTTGAAATTCGCTTTTGATCCCGCTTTGCGAAGGTTTACTGCTCGTATTTAACCGGCACAGACGGGCTGCGCGCGATGAAGAACGGGTTGCGGAAATCGGCCTTGCCGTAAACGAATCCTGATCCGTCCATATTTTCAACCACGCCACCGGCGGCAAGCAGCACCGCATGACCCGCCCCGATATCCCATTCCATGGTCGGGCCAAGACGCGGATAAAGGTCGGCTTCACCCGCAGCCACCAGACAAAGCTTGAGCGAGCTTCCCGCCGGGCGCAGTTCCTTGACTGCAAGATCACCCAGAAACGCTTTCATCGCTTCCGGATCGCCGTGCGAGCGTGATCCGACCACGACAACGCCGTCTTCAGGCATTTCACGCACCGAAATGGCGGTGGTTTTCGGTTCCAGATCGCCTTCGATCAGCTTGGCACCATCCGGCCCACCGTAATAAAGTTTGTCGATGGCCGGGGCATAAACCACGCCCAGAACCGGTTTCCCTTTGGCGATCAGGGCGACATTGACGGTGAATTCGCCATTGCGCTTGATGAATTCCTTGGTGCCATCCAGCGGATCGACCAGCCAGAAGAAATCGGTGTCGCCATTCACATCGGGCACATCGCCCTTGGCGGCACTTTCCTCGGACACGATTTTAACATCGGGGGTGAGTGCGCGAAGCCCCGGCAGGATCACGGCCTCTGCCGCTTCATCGGCCTCTGTCACCGGGCTTGCGTCATCCTTGGAACGCACTTCGAAATCGGTCTGATAGATTGCCATCATCGCGGCCCCGGCCTTGCGGGCGATTTCAATCAGGCCGTTTTCAAGGGCATCGGCATCAGCGGGCAGGGCAACGGTCATGGCACTCTCGTTTATCAGGGAGATTGAACTATCCCACGGGAATAGGGAATTTTGCCCGCAAGGTCCAGCCCGTCATTGTAATCGGCATTGGAAACAGCGCGTCTTCTCAGCTTTGCTTGCCAAGCCGCTCGGCCATAACGTCCTTGAGTGCTGCCATAAGATCTGAACTCACCTGATCAAGGCTGACCACAATCGCGGGCTTGGCCGGGGTCGGGCAGATGCCCGCCATGATGTCTTCGGCCCGCCATTGCACCATCAGGCTTTCCATCAACTCAACCAGCGTGATCGCGGTCGGCACATGGTCGCTTTGAATGCTGGCCTCAAAGCTTTTGGCTTCATCGCGCATGGCAAAGATCGGGCAGTATTTCTGGCCCGTCTCGGTCGTTTGCAGCAACCAGCCATTATGATACAGCGCCCAGACACCTTCCCATTCCGCAACCTCGCGGATGAAATCGGCGTAGCGTGTGTCGCCTTGTGTCTCGTTTGCCATAACCTTTAACCTTGCTGGTCCCAGAAACCGTGCGGCGAAACATCGCGTGAGGATATCCCGCGCGTAATAAACCGCTCTGCGCGCATATTGGGCGACCAGTGATCCATCGCAAGCCCCGCCTTGCGCTTAAGGTGCGCAAGGAAATCTTTCGGATCGGGCAATTGATCCCAAACCTGCGGCAGGAACAAGCCCCGCCGGTTACCATCAGAAAGAATAATCCCGTCCTCAAACGGCGTCAGTCTGGCAACAAAATCCGCCTCATCGGCAAAGGCAAACGGATGGGGTGGCGACAGCACCGATATCGAAAGCTCCAGATCATCATTGATCTCACCCGGCGAAAGTCCGGCAAAGCGCGGATCGCGAAACGCCGCTTTGAAGGCATTCTCGCACAGGTCACTCGCAAGCGGCACATGCGCCATGATCGACCCGATACAGCCGCGCAACTGCCCGGCTTTCTTGAGCGTGACAAAACACGCGCCGGGTGCGGAAAGTGCCGGGCCAAATTCATTTGGCGAAACCGAAAGCGGCGCCCCGGTCTCAAGTCCATGCAGGATCGATTGCCGACAGAGGCCCAGCATCTCTGCCCCGTGCGTCTTGATCAGATGTTCGGTCGCCTTGGCGAAGCCGTCCTCGCCGTCCTCGTCATCGTGCATCCCCGATGCCTTTCCGTCATAAAGCGCCCAGGCGCCATAGCCGACAACGCGCGATTTATCCCCCGTCACATCGCCGGAATTGCGCATGCCAAGCGTCTTGATCCGCATCCCGCGATTGCGCGCCGCGATCAGCATCCCGGCGACGGGCAACGCGCCACAGGCATCGCTGCTATCGATGTTCTCGGTATCGAAATTCTCGATCATCGTCCGCGTGCGGTTATCCATTTGTTGCGCGGTGTCATAATCATGGAAATGCGACAGATCCGATGAAATCACGATCAGGGTTTCCGGCCCGCCCCAAAGCTTCTCGATCACCTCATGCACCTGCCGCGGGCTGCACCGGCTGACCAGAAGCGGCACAATGCCGATATCAGCACCCTCGCCAAACAGGCGCTGGATAAACGGCAATTCGATCTCAAGCCCGTGCTCAAGCGTGTGCGCCTCATCCAACATCTGAACATGCGGCAACGCCAACGCCTTTTGCAGTGCTGGCAGGTCACAGCGCATATTGCCAAGCGGTGTGGCAAACTGATCAGCCCGCGCCAGCGCAATCCCCTGAAACGCCATGCGGTGCGCCGGGCCAATGATCACGATGCGTTTGATGGTGTCCTTGAGTGCGCGCACCGTGGCAAAACCAAGGGCTGCCAGACTGCCCGAAAACATCAATCCCGCATGCGGCACAATGATCGCCTTGGGCGTGGCTGTTTCCTGCTGCGCGATCCCGGAATGCAAGGCGGCATCAATCAGCCCGTCAATCTCGCTACGCAGCAGATCGGCATCGGCCGGATAAAACGTCCCGGCAACAGCAGGCGGGCGGATGATGGTCATTGGCGCTCCAATCGCATGATAAGGGTCGCAACGGACTTATTTGATCGGAATGGCAGGCTCTGTCTTGGTGAAATACTAGGAAATCTCCGAAGTTCGGGCTGGTATCCCGACTGAGGGGATTGACGCTGGATTTGGCCAAGACAGAGCCTGTCCGTAGGATCAATCAGATTGGCACGACCTACTTTGTCGTAAGATTTTGAAAGATACTGATCTTCCTGCAATCTTACTTCGCGTATTCGAGCAAATCTGATTGACCATTCCATCAAATAAGTCCGTTGTGACCCTACCTTTAAAAAGATAGCGATCAGGACTAGATTTTCAAAGAGGAAGCTTTGCATTTGGAAAAAGCTGATGACCGATCCCGCAATCAACACTGACACCGTCTCCGCCCGCTACTGGCACCATCTCGATGATGGCCGTATTCAGTGCGATGTCTGCCCGCGCTTTTGCAAGCTAAACGACGGGCAGCGGGGCTTGTGTTTTGTTCGGGCCCGCCAAGGCGATCAGATGGTGCTGACGACGTGGGGCCGATCCTCGGGCTTTTGTATTGATCCGATCGAAAAGAAGCCGCTCAATCACTTTCTGCCCGGCACCCCGATCCTGTCCTTTGGCACAGCGGGCTGTAACCTGACCTGCAAGTTCTGCCAGAATTACGAAATCTCCAAGGCGCGCGAGATGGATAAGCTTTCCTCGCTCGCCACACCTGAAATGATCGCCAAAACCGCCAAGGCCTATGGCTGCTCGTCCGTCGCCTTTACCTATAATGATCCGGTGATATTTCTCGAATATGCCGTCGATGTTGCCATTGCCTGCCGTGAAATGGGTTTGCGCACGGCCGCGGTCACGGCGGGTTATATTGGTGATGAGGCGCGCGTGGAATTCTTCCGCCACATGGATGCCGCCAATGTCGATCTCAAGGGCTTTACGGATCGCTTTTATCATCAGCTGTGCTCGGCCCATCTGGGTGACGTTCTGGAGACGCTCAAATATCTCCGCGATGAAACCGGCGTGTGGGTGGAGTTGACCAACCTTGTGATCCCGGGCGAAAATGATGGCGACGCCGAGTTCCATGAAATGACGTCATGGGTCCATGATGAACTTGGTCCCGATGTGCCGATGCATTTCTCGGCCTTCCACCCCGACTGGAAAATGATGGATACCCCGCGCACCCCGCCCGAAACGCTGGTCCGCGCGCGTAATATCGCCATGGAAAACGGCATCCGCTACGCCTATGTCGGCAACGTCCATGACAAATCCCATAGCAGCACCTTCTGCCATGGCTGTGGCGAGATCCTGATTGGCCGTGACTGGTATCAGCTATCCGACTGGAACCTTGATGCCCACGGGGCGTGCAAAAGCTGTGGCACCCATTGTGCCGGTGTCTTTCAGGCTCAACCGGGCCAGTGGGGCCCGAAACGCCTGCCGGTGCGGCTTAAAGAAACCACCTGACCGTCCGCCGTCATTCCGGGCGGAGCAAAGCGCAGACCCGGAATCCATCGCGCGGTGGTGCCTTATGGATCCCCGTACCCGCCTACGCGGGCACAGGCTCTCCGCGGGGATGACGGTGTGGTAAATGCACGCTCTTCCAGTGCCTGACGATTTCACTGGCACTCTCGCGCCATATCGCTACATTGCCGCCCAGTTTGACGCGGTTGGCAAGAAAGTACACACAGTGGCCGGGATGAAAATTCGCAAAGCACGATTGGGCGATGTCGGGGCAATCTTTGCCATCCGAAGCCGCGTGCGCGAAAACCATCTTTCTGCCTCGGAACTCGCCGAACGCGGCATCACCAAGGCGGCCTTTGGCAAATGGCTTACCCAGGGCTATGGCATCTGGCTTGCCGATCTCGATGGCTCCGCCGCCGGGTTCGCGATTGCGATCCCGAGCGAGGCCACCCTGTGGGCGCTGTTTGTCGACCCGGAATTTGAAGGACGCGGTGTCGGGGCCGCCTTGCTGCGCACGGCAGAGGACTGGCTGTTTGCCAAGGGATGTAATGACATCTCGCTCACTACCGGGGCCAATCCCGATAACCGCGCGCACGGCTTTTATGAAAGCCATGGCTGGCATTCGACGGGCGATATCGAAAACGACGAGGTGGAATATATCAAATCCAATCCGTCGCTTTCTCTGTTTGATTTTGGCTGATTTGGCCTTGCTCAGGCGGCCTGCGTGCTGCTATCCGGTTTAACGATCCGTTTCAAAATCCGGCGCACCAGCGGTGCCACCACCAGCACACCCGGAAATGCAATCGCCCAGGACGACACATAAGCCCCCATCCACAATTCAAAAAACTTCGACCAGTCGGAAATCGCGATGGATGTCGCGATGCCCGAAATCAGAAAGGACTGGATGCCCGAAAGCAAAAAGGCAAAGGCAACAGGCTCCAGACGGCGAGGAATAAAAGGCTGCATGGGGGCTTCTTCCGATAATGCGAACGATATACCATAAAATTATGATGTAATGTTTTGGTCCGCAAGTCTCTGCGCAATGTCAATTTGTGAAAATGGAAGATTTGGAACCGAGCTGAAACAGCCCAAAATGGTCATGAAGTGGTTTCACTAACTAAGAATAAGCACAGATTATTAAGTGTTTGGATTGGTGTTGTTTGCTCTCTATGGTTGAATAGAGCGACGAAGGGAGAGCTAAATGAAAAAGCAGATCGAACCAACATTTGAGAATCTAAAGGAACATGCAGTTAAACCGTTGATCCTTTGGCTAATGGATGCAGCTATCAACGGCAGAGATTTGACTTATGGAGAGGTCAAAAGACGCCTGGAGGCAGAGCATGGGTTCAGTACCATTTTCTCCACGATGGTAGGTATGCCTGCTGGAGCAGCGATGGACCTGCTCCATGAGTATGATCAATCTTTGCCACTGCTTAATGTTCTGCTCGTGAAAAAAGATACCCACGAGCCCGGTTCAGGTGCGGGAAGCTATCTGGCTGAAAAGTATGGTTTGGCTAAATTGAGAGAGGAAAAAGCTCCTGACCGTTACCCTCACCTTTGGCGTAAGACTTTCCAAAAAGCTGCAGGAGAAGTTTACGAGTATCAAAATTGGAAAGAAGTCTATGAGGGTATCTACAAGGAAAAATGGCCTGAAGAACGCTTGAAAAAGCCAAAAGGCACCGAAAGAGATGGTCGATTTGGAAAAGGCGGAGAAGGCGAAAACCACAAGGCGCTGAGGTTATGGGTAAAGGATAATATTAGAAAAGTAGCGCCCGGTATGAAGAACGCGCGTTCGGAGACAGAGGTAGAACTCTATTCAGGAGACAGGGTGGACGTCGCGTATTTTTCTAGCTCGCGAACTTTGGGTATAGAGGTGAAGTCGATAGACTCAGATTGGTTCGATTTGCGAAGGGGTATTTTCCAATGTGTCAAATATGAAGCTGTCCTTCGCGCTCAAGACCCCCGATCAAACCACAGTGTCAAAGTGCTGCTAATCACTGAAACAGAATTAGATGGGAACCTGAAAAGTCTAGCTAGGCGCCTTGGTGTTCGACATGCAGTTTTCAGAATAAATAGCTAACGTATGGCCTTAGTCGCCGAAAGCAGCAGCTTTTTCCACGATAAGCCTTTTCAACCGCGTTATTCACGCTAGATTAGGGGCAGCATTTTGATGCGCGGTTGCTTGATAAGGGCCGCGCGCCCCGAAACATGACAGGAGTCCTGTTCACCATGAAGATCACGTTTTCCGATCTCGCCATTCCGAAAAGCGGTGCCGTTATCGCCTTTGCGACCGAAGGTGCCGATCTGATGCCAAGTGCGGTCGCACTTGATGAGGCAACCGGTGGTGCGATCACCAAGGCGATCAAGGCGTCGACCTTCAAGGGTAAATCGGGCCAAAGCCTGCAGATCCTGGCGCCCGCCAATGTTGATCTGTCGCGCGTGATCATTTTCGGGATCGGCAAGGAAGCCGAATTTGACGTGATTGCTGCGCAGAAACTTGGTGGTTCTGTCACCGCACGCGCCATCTCGACCGGCGAGAAGGAGCTTTCCGTTCTCTTTGATATGGAAAACCTCGCGTCTGATTTCGCAACCGGTGCCATGCTGCGCGATTATCGTTTCGATAAATACCGCACCACCGAGACCAAGGAAGACAAACCGGTATTGAAGGCCTTTGATATCGCCGCCCGCGATTACAAGGACGCCAAGAAACAATTCGATACCGCCAAAAAGGTCGTCGAAGGCGTGTTCTTCACCCGCGATCTGGTGTCCGAACCGGCCAACGTTCTCTATCCGGAAAGCTTCGCCAAGGAAGTCAAGGCATTGGAAAAGCTCGGTGTCGAGATCGACATCCTTGATGAAAAGGAAATGAAGAAGCTCGGCATGGGCGCACTTCTGGGTGTTGCCATGGGTTCGGCCCGTAAACCGGCCATGGTCGTCATGCGCTGGAACGGTGGCAAGAAAAAGGACGCCCCGGTTGCTTTCGTTGGTAAGGGCGTGACCTTTGATACCGGTGGTATCTCGCTCAAACCCGCTGCTGGCATGGAAGACATGAAGTGGGATATGGGCGGGGCCGGTGTGGTGTCGGGCCTGATGAAGGCATTGGCTGGTCGTAAGGCGAAATGCAATGTGGTTGCGGTTCTGGGCCTTGTTGAAAACATGCCGTCCTCAAGCGCGCAGCGCCCGGGCGATGTTGTGACCTCCATGTCCGGTCAGACGATCGAAGTCATCAATACCGACGCCGAAGGCCGTCTGGTTCTCTGTGATGCGCTGACCTATGTGCAGGAAAAATACGATCCGCGTCTGATTGTTGATCTGGCAACCCTCACCGGTGCCGTCATCATAGCACTCGGTCATGAAAATGCCGGTCTGTTTTCCAATAATGATGATCTGGCAACCCAGATCACCACAGCCGGTCTTTCGGTCGATGAGGGCGTCTGGCGTCTGCCGCTGTCACCCGCCTATGACAAGCAGCTTAAATCCGACATTGCCGACATGAAGAACGTTGGCGGCCGTCCGGCCGGTTCGATCACCGCAGCCCAGTTCCTCAAGCGCTTTATCACCAAGGATCGCCCGTGGGCGCATCTTGATATCGCCGCCATGGCCTGGTCAACCGCGGACAAGGAAGTCGTGCCGAAGGGCGGCACCGGCTTTGGCGTGCGTCTGCTTGATCGCTTTGTTGCCGATAACTGCGAAAGCTAACCGCTATGCCCAAATGCCGTCATTCCCGCGAAGGCGGGAATCCGCGTTGGCATAGTGGGCATGATAGCGTTGAAATATACGGGGCAGGGTGTTGATCACCTTGCCCCGTTTTCATGTTCGGGATAAAACCGCCTTATGGCTGATATCTGGTTTTACCATCTCACCAGCATGCCGCTGGAACGGGCCTTGCCCACGCTGCTCTCCAAAACGCTGGAGCGCGAAAAGCGTGCCGTGGTGATGACCGGTGTGGAAGAACGGGTGGAAGCCATCAACACCTTGCTTTGGACCTTTGACCCGGCAAGCTGGTTGCCCCATGGCTCCAAGTCCGATGGCGATGCCGAAATGCAGCCGGTCTGGCTGACGACGGATGACGAAAATCCCAATGGTGCCCAGTTCCTGTTCCTGACCGACCGCGCCATGAGCGACAAGGTCGGCGATTATGAACGGGTCATCATGCTGTTTGATGATCGCGATTACGATGCGGTGGCAGAAGCCCGCACCCGCTGGAAAGACTGGAAAGACGCCGGACACAAACTGTCCTACTGGCAACAAACCCCGCAAGGTGCGTGGGAGAAAAAGGCCGAAAGCTGATTGCTTTTGTTTCGTTCTCAGTCTTTTGTGATTGATGTTCCCAAGTGATCCTTGTCCTCAAACAGGATTTCAATCAGCGCCTTTACGAGTTCATCGGGCGTGACTTTCCCTGACGCAATTTCGTTGACGGCGGGGAAACAATCGCGTGCAAGCTTTGAAAGAGCGGTCTGAATTTCCGATGCGCGGTTGTCCCAGTCGGGATCAATCTGCGAAAGAGCAAGCAACCCGGCCTTTGCCATCGCATTTGCATCACCGGACGAAAGTGCGGTCTGGACAAAATCCAGTTTGCGCGCTTCGGAGACAGCAACTTCAAGTGTTGCTAGATGGTCCGCGACCTCTTTTGCCTCTGTTTGGATATCGCTCACGGGATACTCCTTTTCGATTTCGCGAAGGACCGGGATAGCCGCAGAAGTGCCATAGCCAGATAGATAATCAATCATGGCTGACAACTTCCAGTCAGGCATGATTTTCCATGTGCCAGATTGGAGGTCTTCAGTCATCGGTGCTGCAATACTGTTGCCATATGATGCGAAAATAGCGGCCATGCTTCCAGCGTTGGGTCGACCGGAAACCCGACCTGCTGCCGCCTTTTCGCGATCTGAAATCTTGCTGAGTGCGGATTGATAGTCCTGTTGTGCGCTCATTTTGCGTACTCCTGAGAATGGAATATTGATGCAGTTTGGCTGCAATCAAATGGCCCACCACTTTTCATCCGTTTGCGACGGTTGCCGGATTTCGTTCGTGCCACAATGAATTTCCCCTTCGCATGCATGATAATGATCCCAGTCATCAATGAAATTGCAGTTCAGCGCACCGTTGAACTTGGCAATTTCGTCTTTCAGGTACTTTTCAAAAAGATCAAAGCTTGTGCCTTCATCGCCAGTGTCGATCCACGGGCCATACGGCTTGGGAATATAAAGCTGGGTGTTGCCGACAAACATGTTGGGCATATCGGCGGTCAAAGCGCCGCATTTAAATCCCTCACCGCGGCCAGGGAAGATGTTGAAACCGTTCTGTCGGCTTTTGGTGTTGTCGATTTTGTCGGTGCTCGGAAGTACATATGCGTGGCCACCACTAACGTGATCGCTTGGATAGAATATTACCGGCACTCGAACGATATCGTCGTCTTCCAAGTCAAATTCGCTTTTCAGGATATCGATATTGTCGCCAATTGCCTTTTCCACCCCGCCAACATTCCAGTCTTTAAGGCTATCATAGGTATATGTATAACCGTTCGGTGCCCGGAGCGGCGCATGCCCATTCCCGAGTAAATCGTTGATGGTGCAGCTAACCACGGTATTGTGTAGCTTGAGGGTCGTATAATTAAAGTGATCGGTGTCCCATTTCGGGCGTCGTAAAACTTTTGCTCCGCCAAAAACAACGTTGTCAGCTCTTTTGTCAGTCATCAGGTCATAAGCCTTCTTCGGACTTGCGACCAAAAGTTTCCACTTTTTGTTCTCACCACCGCCCGGGTAAGGCAGGAAGGTCATCATTTCATCAACATGGCCAACGGCAAGCCAGTCGGTATCAAGTTCAATTGGTGACTGAAGTGTTTGTGCCTCGATAAAAGATCGGGTGCTTTCATCAATTTTATGTCGGCTTTTCCTTAAAGTGCTGTTCGCGCCAAGTCGGTTTTTTGCACTATGGCCGTAATATACTCGCCCGAGCGGATAGGTGTTCCCAAGGGTTTTCTTGACCGGGGGAGTTACTTCAAAGTTTCCGCCCGAATTGGCAGAGTTTACAGCATCGCCACTCCCCGCTGCCGGGTAGTAAACCGCATGATCTTTGCTCATAAGGTTACCGAAAACCCAGTTCTGTAGTTCTCGCTGCCGATGCATTTTGATGAATGTTGTCTGGGTTTTATGGTTACCTGCCGTTCCGGGCCAACTGCTGTAACCCGAAAAGATTGTGTCACGCATCCATTGATCGGGGGTCATGACATCGGCCGAAGGTTTCATAAAAGACCATTTGTCAGTGTCAAGATACGGGATCAGAACCTGTTCTTGTGCAGATTTCAAAATGCCGTAGCGTAGATCTGTTGGGCCGGATGGCTCCTTGGCAACGTCTGTTTCGAGGGCCGTGATAAATTTACCGTTGAAACTGTCACTGGTGACCAGAAGCTTTGTCACTTGGTGCAAGTGATGATTTGCGATCCACCTTGCCGCAACGACCTGTTCGGTGAAGGTATAGCTCGGGGTGTCTGGTCCCGAGTATTCGGGTTGGATGACACTGAGTGTTATTTTGACGGTGCCAGACTCAAAATCCTCGCCGGCAAAGCGGATCATCTCAAGCGGCAACACAAGGGTTGGTCTGATGTCGGCTGCATTCAACGTGGCTGTTTTGCCTTTCTGGGGGCTGATAAGCTCCATCGCATCTGTCCCAGCTTTTGAGAAAATGCGAACATGTTGTTCTGCTGGGTTCTCCAGACCTGTTGGCTCAACTGAAAGCTTGATAACCCAGTTTGCATCGACATCCGCAGCGTCACCTGCGGAATGCCTGATGATCTTCATGCGCGATAGCCCGGTTAACAGGTCTTCGTCGGAATTGATCTTGTTATCCTGGCAATCGCTGTAGGCAATTGCGGTATTGTTACCGTCACGGTTGCAGTTCACAGGAATGATCGCGCCAACGCCGTCAACACCAAAGGTGATGGCCGCTGGCGACAGGCCGTTTATCGCTGCAGGTGTCTCATCACCATTTTCGATTTTGCCATCCCGATCCCGATCCGTATGCAGCGAGAACCATACCGATTTGAGAGCAACTGTCTTTTCACCACCGTTTGAAACAGTAACATTGGGAACGGTTTCCTTCAGATATCCCGGACCTTTAACGGTAATCGTGTAGTTATCACCCGCTTCAAGTTGAAAGTCTTCGGAAAGTGATGTGTCATCGTCTCCGAACGATGGTGTCTTCTGAGCATTTGTTGTTCCCGCAACGTCGATATTCACAGCCTTCAGAAGCTTGTTTGATGCGGGTCGGGTGACTTTTACTGTGAATGTGACCATTGCATTTTCCTGTTCTGGGGGAGACGGTTAGGCAGCGTCCAAGATCGGCAGATCAAGCTTGCGTCGCATTTCCACTGCGTTGCGCAGTATCAGAATTCGCTGGTCGATCGTGCCAAGCTGCGAATTATTGATGATGTCGTTGACCCAACCGATCTTTGTGCTGGGAGCGAGAAACTCTGGGCCATAGGTGAATGCCATAACCACATAGATTCTGACGGCCTCGTTCGAGTTTGTGCCAAGTTTGATCGCCGCGTCCGCGTAGCTTTTGCTTTGCATTGACAGGGCCGCGTCATCATATTTTTTGACGATTTCTGGAATGGTGGTACGCAGGTAACCGGGCAGGGCGGAAATCGTATCCTGCATGGTCGGTATCTTTGATGGCTGCGGTTTAACCGGGTCTTCAGGTTTTGGGGTGGATGGGCTTTCGGGCTTTGTATCCGGCTTCACATCCGGTTTCCCGGTTTCACTCTTGCCCAGTCCGCTAACGGTTTTGGCTTCCTGCGTCAGCAGTTGGGAAACTTCATCAGCGAAACGCTTTTCCGCGCTCAGGCGGTTCTTTGCGTAGCCATCGAATTTCTGTTTGCTGATGATGCTCATCGATTTCAGGCGTTCGGTGTCTTGCGCGGCAAAGGCTGTCAGCAGGGATGAAATCTGCGATGCATTGAAGTTCAGCCGCGATGAAAGCCCCGATGGATCTTTGCAGGTGCCACTTGCGATCGCGCTATCGCCCTCGGCTGCCAATGCTTCGAGCTTTGTGGTTTCAGCCGAAAGTGTCGCCAATTGTTCCTTGGTGCGGACATCGACTTTGTTGCCCATGACCGTGACGGTGGTGGGGTATTGCGCCAGTGTTCGGGCAAGGTCGCTGATCCGGTTGGCATAGGCCATCTGTCCAATCCCGCATTGATGTTGACGATCAGTAGACGGGCAGGTTCCGGCTTTGTGATTTCATGCCGTTTCGGGTTTAATAAACAATATTTTTGTGTTGTATTTGGGTGTTTCATGCATGCCATGCGTAAAATGCATGATTTTACCTGTTGAAGAATGACAGCGGGTCAGATAGACAGTGAGGTGTTGAACGCGCCGATTTGCTCCTCAGCTTGCGGGCGCGCTAAAAATGCGGCTAAAGCGAGAGGGCGTATATGCTCCGTATGTACGACCGCCTCGGTTAAGCCGCGGCGGTTTTTTTGTATCTACGGAAAGGTTGAGACCCATGATCCGGCTCTCGAACGTCCATAAAACATATGCAGCCCGGCGTGGCAGTGACGAACATATCGCCTTGCGCGGCATCAATCTTGATATTGCAGCAGGCGAAATTGTTGGCGTCATCGGCCGTTCCGGCGCGGGCAAATCGACATTGATCCGCTGCATCAACCTGCTTGAAACCCCGACATCCGGGACGGTCACGGTTGATGGCACCAATGTCACGACACTTTCCAAACGCGACTTGCCACTGTTCCGCCGTCAACTCGGCATGGTGTTCCAGCATTTCAATCTTCTGTCTTCGCGCACCGTGTTCGATAACATCGCACTGCCGCTTGAACTGGCCGGTGCGTCCAAGGCCGAGATCGCCAAGGCGGTTGATCCGCTTTTGCCGCTGGTCGGGCTTGAAGAAAAGCGGGATCGCTATCCGGCTGAACTGTCAGGTGGTCAGAAACAGCGTGTCGGCATTGCGCGCGCCCTGTCCTCCAATCCCAAGGTTTTGCTGTGTGACGAGGTGACCTCGGCCCTTGATCCGGAAACCACCCGTCAGATCCTCACACTGCTTAAAGACATCAACAAGCGCCTTGGTCTGACCATGGTCGTGATCACCCATGAAATGGCGGTGGTCAAGGCGCTCTGTGACCGTGTGGCGGTGATGGATGGTGGTGTGATTGTTGAAGAAGGTGTTGTCGAAGGCATCTTTGCCGATCCCAAACACGCGACCACCCAATCGCTTCTGGCCGATGAATTCATGGATTTCCGCGCCGGATCGGATGCCAATAACACCGGCGCTGCAGCCGGGCAGGAGGGCTAAGTCATGTTTTCAACCCTTGCACCCATTCTGCTGCAGGCAACTGGCGAGACCCTTTATATGGTCGCGGTGTCGCTTTCGATTGCCACCCTGTTTGGTTTGCCGCTTGGCGTCTTGCTGGCGACATCCGGCCGGGGCGAGCTGTTTGAGGCGCTCTGGTTCCAGCGTGTTTTTGGTCCGTTGGTCAATGCGACCCGCTCGGTGCCGTTCATCATTCTGGCAGTGGCCATCATTCCCTTTACCCGGTTCGTTGTCGGCACCTCAATCGGCACCTCTGCTGCCATTGTGCCGCTGACCGTGGCGGCCATCCCATTCATTGCCCGGATCATCGAAGGGGCGATGCGCGAAGTTGATGGCGGCCTGATCGAGGCCGCCCAGGCCATGGGCGCGCGTCCGGTTCAGGTCGTGGTCAAGGTTCTGCTGCCTGAAGCCCTGCCAGGCATCATTCATGGTCTGACCCTGACCGCGGTGACCTTGATTGGCTATTCCGCGATGGTGGGCGCCGTTGGTGCCGGTGGTCTTGGTGACCTTGGCATTCGTTATGGCTATCAGCGCTTCCGCCCGGATGTGATGGCAGCGGTTGTCATTACCCTGATTGTCGTTGTGCAGGCCGTGCAAAGCTTTGGCGACTATCTGGCGCGTAAGGCCGACAAGCGAAACATCTGATCCTCTGATCGAACGAAATTCCGAATGTGAGGATCGATCACATTTGCCAAATTCCCGCACAAACCCAAAAGAAAACAAGGAGTTTTACAATGCGGTTTCTGTTTAAACTGACGGCGGCTGCCGTCCTCGCATCGGCCCTGACCGGTCAGGCGCTTGCGAACGAAAAAATCAAAATCGGCGTCACCCCGGGTGCGCATGAAGAAGTCATGGAAGAAGTCGTCAAGGTCGCGGCCACCAAGGGTCTTAATATCGAAATCGTCAGCTTCTCGGACTATGTCATTCCGAACCAGGCGCTGGATGATGGCGATCTGGATGCCAACAGCTTCCAGCACCTGCCGTATCTCGATAACCAGATCAAGGATCGCGGCTATGAGCTGTCGGTGGTTGGCTACAACATCCTGACCCCGATGGGCATTTATTCCAACAAGATCAAAAGCCTCGATGAGCTGCCCGAAGGTGCCGAAGTCGGCATTCCGAACGATCCGACCAATGGCGGTCGTGCGCTGCTCGTCCTGCAGTCGCATGGCCTGATCAAGGTTGATCCGGCGGTTGGTCTGGTCGTCAGCCCGCTTGATGTTATTGAAAACCCGAAAGATATCAGCTTTGTCGAGCTCGATGCTGCTCAGCTGCCGCGTTCGCTTGATGATCTGGATGCCTCGGCGATTAACACCAACTACGCGCTCGAAGCCGGTCTGAACCCGATCAAGGATTCGATTGCAATCGAAGGCAATGACAGCCCGTATGCCAACGTGATCGTCACCCAGACGTCGCGCAAAGACGAGCCGTGGGTCAAAACCCTGGTTGAATCCTATCACGATGAAGCGGTCCGCAAATTCATCGAAACCAAGTATGAAGGATCGGTTCTGCCGGTATTCAAACTTCCTGAATAATCATCTGCATTATTCAAAATAATTGAAAAATCCCGCAGGGTTTGCGCCTTGCGGGATTTTTATATGACCCGACCGATTGGTGGTCGAAATCAAATCGTGTGAGTATTTGATCGACCTTTCATCACACCTCACCAAACAGGACGTGATCGGCGGTCAGATCATCCTTGTCGGTGTCCTCGATAATGACGCCAAATGTCCATGGATCGCCATTGCTGAAATCGACATAGAGGTCATCGCCGGTCTGGGTGGTGTGATCGAGGAAGCTTTCGAAATCCGTGATGCCGGAGCGCTCCTGAAGGTCGCTTGTCAGAAGCAGCGTATCGTGCCCGATGTCACGCTGCACATCGCGAATTTCGTCATAATAATCTTCGGTCTCAAACCCGACGATCCGGTCACGGCTTGAGGCCTCTGCATCGAAAACGAAGGTGTCCGGGCTGCTATTGCCTTCAAGCCAGTCATTACCGGCCCCGCCAGACAAAAGGTTTTCATGGAAAACCGGATTACCACCGGCACCGGCACGCAGCGTATCATGCCCATCGCCGCCAAAGAGCGAAACGTCGCGTGTTTCGCCCGTCAGCGTGTCATTTCCCGCCTCGCCGTAAAGGTTCTCGCCAACCATGGTGTCGTCGCCGTCACCGCCATAAATGGTGTCATTGCCGCGGTTGCCGACAAGACGGTTATCCTGGTCATCGCCGATAATCAGGTCGCTTTGATTGCTGCCATCGACATTTTCGATATTGATGAAATGATCACCGGTACGCCCCGTGCCGGTTTCAAGGTTGATGACCGGTTGCGGGCCGTATTCGCCATAAGGTGCATCATTGCCCCAGCCGGCGATATAGCTGATGGTGTCAATCCCGTCACCGCCATCAAAGATATTGGTCCTGTCCTCGGAAAAGTCAGTGCTGGCGGCAGCATAGAACGTATCGTCGCCGCCTTGTCCCTGCATGACATCGCCGTCATCGGTGCGATTGTAGATCTGATAAAAGGCGTTTTTGCCGTCATCGCCGATCAGCACATCGCCATAGGTCGTATCGCGGATATCTTCGATATTGCTGTATCGGTCGCCCTCGGCATCACCGCCCAATCCGATCCCGGTCGCGAGATTGACGTAAACGCCCTGGTTTGATGGATCTTGCGTGAAGCCGAACGTGATTTCGTCGCGACCGGGGCCGCCATCAATCACATCAGCGCCCGATCCGCCATTGAGTTCGTCATTGCCCGATCCTCCAAACAGCGTATCGTTTCCGGCACTGCCATTAATGTCGTCATGTCCGGCACCGCCATCAAGCGTGTCATCACCAAATCCCAGCTCAAACAGGTGATCGTTGCCGCCAAGGGCCTGGACATAATCGTCGCCCTCGCGGCCATATATCCTGTCGTCCTGTTCTGTTCCGATAATCGTGTCGTTGCCGTCGGTTCCATAGATGTTGTCAACCATGACCATCTCCTGCGTGGAATACCTATACCCCGGCAATCCAAGGTTGCGTCGGAATTTTGGCGACTTGATGGCTGGTCGGGGCGCGGCAGGCTTCGCGGGGATGACGGAACCGCAGTTGTGTTCTTTGTGCCGTCACTCCCGCTGCAGGCGGGAGTGCATGGTGCTGCGGTGGTGCTGTGATTTTAATTGACCGGAAAAAAAAGGGGGGGGCCCACTTCACTCACTACGAGGTATGTCCGCTAAGACGCAATGGGGGCGGCGCGTTCAATTCGTTCGTGGCGGTCAGGAATGTTGAGGGCTTTCCAAAGATTGATCTTCACCCGGAAACTTGAGAAATCAAAGTTCTAGAGGTTTCTAGTTGGATTGAATGATAGGTATTGATAACCTCGAAGGAAAGATGTCATTGAGTGTTCTGCTGGAAGCTCAACGAACTGGCTTCTATACTCGCGATAAGCGCCTTAAGCTAACCTTTCACTCAGAGCACAAGTGCCCGCGTGTCGCGAGCAAGCGACGTTAGGAAGGCCATAGAAAAGGCAGGTGCCGCCTTCATGGAGGGAGGAGCCATTTTGAGGAAATATAAATTATGACTAACGATCAGCCTTTACCAAAAGACGTACCTTTGCAAGAAACATACAAGGTTCCTGTTGATTGGTTGCGGCTTGATCAGAAAAATCCGCGCTTGGTCGGTGTCAACCAAAAGACAACTATAGAAAGCATAGTAGCTCAACTTTATCGCAGTGAGGAATTAGCGGAGCTCCTGCATTCTATTGCCGCCAACGGTTATCTTAATATTGAACCGCTCATTGTTGAATTGGATGATGACCAATTTATTGTCCTTGAAGGCAACAGACGGCTTGCGGCTATCATGTTGTTTCGAGATGCGGATCTTGTTGATAGGATAAGTAAATCTGAACGTCTTCGAATAACAGTTCCCGAGTTGTCGCCGGAACATAGACAAACTCTTGACAGAGTGTCTGTATATCGCGTTGCAGATCGGGAATCTGCCCGCTCATTTATCGGGTTTAAGCACATTAATGGTGCTGCAAAATGGGAATCTTACGCGAAGGCAAAATTTGCTGCTGATTGGTTTCGAACTGGTGGCAAGAGTTTGGAAGAAATCGCGAGCAAGATCGGTGACCGGCACGACACTATCAAGCGGATGGTTGCAGCCATATACGTTCTTGAGCAGGCCGAGGAGAATGAAATTTTCTCCCTTGATAACCGGAACGCTAAGAAATTTAATTTCTCCCACCTCTATACAGCTTTGTCTCGTGCCTCTTATATGAGCTTTTTAGGTTTGGATATAGCTTGGGCGAGTTATGAGCCCAGACCAGATCAAATACCAAAAGAAAAACTTCCTGCTCTACGAGAGGTTCTTGTTTGGATTTATGGGTCAAAAGAAGATGCTAGAGCCCCTATTATCCAGTCCCAGAATCCTGATATCAAGCGTCTTGGCGAGGTTCTTACCAGTGCAGAAGGCCTGCATTTGTTGCGTGCAGGGCGTTCACTTGACGAAGCTCATACAAGCACTGAACCTGCTGATGAACAGCTATCATCATCACTCATTCGTGCCCGTGCAGGTCTGCGGGAAGCAGTAAATAATTTACGCGGCTATGACGGGCGTGACGAATCACTTTTGAACATTGCTGAAGATATATCTGAAACGGCGCAAACTATTCATGACCGGATAAAGAAGAAGTTTAATGCTACTACGAGACAAGATTCATGAATGTGTCTTTGTACTTTCCCATTGATGAAATTCATGCGCCAAAGCCAAATTGCGATTTAGCTGCGGATTATCTTGAGCTTACCGCGTTTTTTTCGAAGGATGCGCAGGCGTTCACTAAAGATTTAGTAAACGCCTCGGAGATTGGTGCGGAAGAAGACTATCTGGATGTCGATGATGAGGTTATCAATCGTGAGGAAATCATTTCTGGGGCTATTTCAAGGATTGATGGACGCAAGAATGCACTTGGCGATTCCTATCCTTTCAGCATGGATGATAACGGCGATTTACTGACATTCTTTCGTGATGAACTAACACACGGGCAGGCCGCATATCTTCTTTGCCTTGTGTTATCTCACCTGAAGTCTGTCTCAGCAGTCTTGGACGGAACAATCGTATATCCAAGTGATGATGATATTCGAAAACTACGTCAGTACTTTCAATATTTTGCCACAGCGGCGCTTGCTGCGGAAATTGGGGGACAGGCGTGGTCTTTCGGATATCCGCGACCTGACCATACCGGCTTTCTTGAAAAGCTAGGACAAATTTGGGATGTGCTTAGAGATGGTAGTGTAGCGGTGGACCCAGCCGCCCCACAAAGACCGAAAGACGATCAAATTGATATCTTTGCTTGGAAAGGGCATCCGGACGCATTGCCCGGATTTCTGTTAGCGGGAGCACAGGTAGCTACAGGAAACAACTGGAAAGATAAATCCATCAAATCTCATCTTTCAGAGGTTTTCTGGAAGAGATGGTTTGGGCGGCAGCCAGTTTCTCAGATGGTTTGTTACCACATTATTCCATTTACGCGATCCGACATTGAGTTTCGCGATGATGTCTTGACGTTGGGTAATGTCCTTCATCGTTTACGTTTACCGTATCGTGTCGAGCAAGCTGTAGTCTTGCATAATAACGGGGTCTCAATTGAGGCGTTTGATCTTTTGCCTGAAGCCGTAGAATGGGTGACCGCATATAGCCAGCGTGCTTTGTAGGAGCAACACCTACGGTTGCGATGCTGTACAAGAGCATCCTGACTTAAATACTGTATTCATGTATAGCTGTATAATTGAAGGCATATTCGGGGGAAATGATGGCTGAACAGATCGAACTTTTAATCGACGATCTGCTACTGGATCAGAATAACCCGCGTTTAGATCCGGTCGAAAACCAATCGGCAGCGCTTGAGGCGTTGATTGGACTTAATCACGAACATATTCGTAACCTGATGATAGACATAAAAGAGAACGGTCTTGATCCAGGAGACAGTCTTTATGTCATGAAAAATGAAAATGATACGAATGATTATGTGGTTCTTGATGGTAACCGCAGATCGTCTGCGCTGATCATTCTGTCTAATTCCAACGTGCTGGATGGAACCGGTATTTCAGCTTCGGTCAAAAAATCTCTAAAAGGTGTTGCGAAAGGGTTCGATTGTGCGACCGTTGAACCTCTTCGAGCGGTTTTGTTCGAAAATCGTGATGAAGCAAACTTATGGATTTCTCGTCGTCATGAGGGAGAGGACAAGGGCAGAGGACGCATAAATTGGGGGACGCTGGAAAAGCAACGCTTTTCAGGTGATGGTTCCACCCTCGACGTGATCGAATTTATCATAAAAAACGCCGCTTCCGATGAAGAAGGAAAAGAAATAAGGAATCTTCTCAAAAGAAACTCTACGACCCTGACCCGTTTGTTGGAATCCTCTCCGGGGAGGCAGCATTTGGGTATTGTCGTAAAACGAGACGGCGAAGAGGTGATCCCGTCCACGATATATAATCCAAAGTGGATTCTTCGTGTGCTACAGAAGGTGGTTGACGATATAAAGAAGAAGCAGATAAATACACGAAAACTGAATAAAGAGAAGGACATAGAGGACTATCTGGAGGGGCTTCCAAAAACGTTGCAGCCATCTGGTCAAACTATGGGAAAGCCTCATTCTTTTCGTGAAATGATTGTGGGTTCAGGAGAGAACAAGGGGGGGGCAACAAAAACGGCATCCGTAAAGTCAAAGCGTTTACCGCAAGATCGAAGTACTCTGGCGCCCAAGAAAAACCCTTTTAAACACCCCGAATCTGAAAAAGCCCGTCAGCTTCTTAAAGAGGCAGGAAATATTTCTGTTCAAAATTATAGAGTTTCATCTGCTTTTCTGCTCAGGGCTTTCATAGAGTATACGGTTGATAAATATATTGACGATAATTCTTTGCCGAAGGTTGACCGGAAATCTGGAAGAGAACTTACACTTAGGCAAAAGGCAGAGAGTGCTGCAAACCACATCGAACAGAATACAAAAGGCATGAAAAAGCAGCTATCTGGTTTCCGAAAACTCATAAACGGTAATGGCAGTCCTATTTCTATCGAAAGCCTCAATGCTTCCGTTCACCAGAATAGTGAGATTCCTGCTGCTGACGCACTCGTTGGTGGATGGGAGAAAGCCGTCCCTCTATTCATCACGACTTTTGGTGAGCCATGATGAACCCCGACAAACCAGATAAAGTCCAGTCCGGACGTTATTCTCCCCTTCGCTATCCAGGAGGTAAGGGAAAGATCGCACGCTTTATGCGCGATATCATCCGCCTAAATGGTCTTTCCGATGGTCGATATGTCGAGCCATACGCAGGAGGTGCTGCTGTAGCTTGGGAACTACTGATTACGGGCATTGTTCGTCGCGTTACGATCAACGATATAAACCGACCGGTCTGGGCGTTTTGGGATAGCGTTTTGAACCAAACGGATGCTCTTTGTGCACTGATTCAGGATCACCCTGTTACAGTTGATGAATGGGATCGCTGGAAGGATATTTATCGTAATCAAGATGACGCCGGTACTCTGGAGCTTGGTTTTGCCTTCTTTTTCCTCAATCGTACGAATCGTTCGGGTATCTTGAATGGCGGGATTATTGGTGGGCGTAAGCAGACCGGAACTTGGAAAATCGATGCGAGATTTAACAAAGATGAACTGATTTTACGGATTCAAAAAATTGCTGCTCTGCGCTCTCGTATCGAGTTGACGTGTATGGACGCTGTAGAGCTTCTTAAGAAAAAATCAGAAGAGTGGAGAAGCAACACTCTCATTTACATTGATCCTCCTTACTATAAAAAAGGTCCATCCCTGTATCATAATGCTTACGGGGAAGATGATCATGCGCAAATAGCATCAGCGGTGACATCTTTGAATGAGCATAACTGGATAGTCTCCTACGACGATGTGTATCCTATCCATCAGCTTTACGAAAACTGTCCATGGATGCAATACACGCTGAATTATAGCGCCAGAAAAGCGGAACGCGGACGAGAAGCCATGTTCTTTAGCCATGGATTACAAGTGCCAGATGTACCGAAACCATTAATAGAGCTTGATCGAGAAATATGTTCAGCGCCGCGCGCAGTTGCAAAACGTAATGTTGCCGCCTGAAGAAGCAGTTTAACTGATCGTCGAGAGTTGTTTGGTAATGGAGCGGCGGCTGTAACTTTTGATGTTCAAGCTTTCTAGAGAGCTTGCCGAACTTGTAGATTGATCCAGAATTCCGCACTGTTGCCAAAAACACGCGCCAGGATAAGGGCGGTGTCGGCGGTAATCCGGCGACGGTTGTTGCACAGTTCGTTGACATGTTTGCGCGGAACGCCCATGGCCTCGGCCAAGGCGATCTGTGTCAGGTCCATTGGTTCCATGAACTCGGTGACGAGCATTTTACCAACGCTGACGGGTTTTCTTGCTGTCTTGAGCATGGGGCACCTCTTTGATTCCTGAGGTTTTCAGGATAGAGGCGGGTGTTGAGATTGGCAATCTTTGGTTGAATTGGTTGGTGTGGTTTAGGTGCTGTTTTCTGTTTTTCGTCGCGTCATAGATGGATTTCCGCCTGCGCGGAAATGACAAGGAAGAGGGGGGAGATGGCGTCCTTGGGGGCAGCATAGATGGATCCCCGCTTTCGCGGGGATGACGGTTTTTGAGGGAGAGCGGGGCGTGCTTGAGAGGGCGATGGTGGCCTACGCCACCATCGCGTCGTATTCTTCCTGCTTGTCGAGCCATTTCTGTTCGACCATGGCGAGTTCGTTTTCGATCTGGCCGAGTTCCTTTTGGATGTCGGCCAGTTTTTGCGCGTTGGCGTCTTCGTAAAGGGTCGGGTCGGCCATTTTTTCTTCGATTGCGGCTTTGCGTTCGGAAAGCTTTTCCATCTGTTTTTCAAGCTTCTCGATTTCGCGTTTGACCGGGGCGGCGACTTTACGCTTTTCGGCGGCCTGCTGGCGTTCGGCCTTGCGGTCGCGTTTCGCCGGTTTGCCAGCATCGTCGCCCTTATTCGCGCGGCGTTCCATGCGCGCGCGATCCAGAAGATACTGGCGATATTCGGCAACGTCGCCGTCAAACGCCTTGACCGTGCCATCGGCAACCAAAACGAGGCGATCCGCACAGGCTTCGATCAGATAGGGATCGTGGCTGATGATGATGACCGCACCTTCATAGGCATTGAGCGCATGGTTGAGCGCATCGCGGCTGTCGATATCAAGGTGGTTGGTCGGCTCATCAAGGATGAGCATGTGTGGGGCATCGAGCGTCATCAGGGCAAACAGCAAGCGCGCCTTTTCACCGCCCGAGAGGTCCTTGACCTTGGTGTCGCCTTTCTGGCCTTCAAAGGCAAAGCGGCCGAGCTGGGCGCGGACCTTGCTTTCGATGACGTTGGGCATAAGGGATGCCATATGCTGATAGGGCGTTTCATCACCGCGCAGCTCATCGGTCTGGTGCTGTGCGAAATAGCCGATGCGCAGTTTGCTTGATGCGGCCTTTTCACCCGACATCAGTTGCAAGCGGTCCGACAGCAGCTTGGCCAGTGTCGACTTACCGTTACCGTTGGCCCCCAGAAGGGCGATACGGTCATCCATATCAATGCGCAGGCTGATATTGCGCAGGATCGGTTTGCCTTCTTCGTAGCCGACATCGCCATCATGAATGTTGATCAGCGGCGGCGGCAGTTCCTTGGGGCTTGGGAAGTCAAAGGTAATGCCGCGATCCTCGACCACCGGAATGGCCGGGCCCATTTTTTCAAGCATCTTGACGCGGCTTTGCGCCTGCTTGGCCTTGCTGGCCTTGGCACGGAAGCGGTCGATGAAGGATTGCAGATGCTTTTGCTGGGCGATCTGCTTTTCATAATGCTTGGAGGCCAGTTCCATCTGTTCGCGGCGCGTCTTGGCAAATTTGTCGTAATTGCCGCCATACAGCGTCACCGTGCCGTCATGCAGATGGGCAATGGTTTTGACAGCCCTGTTCAAAAGATCGCGGTCGTGACTGATCAGGATGATCGTGCCGGGATAGTTGATCAGATAGTTTTCAAGCCAGATGGTGGCTTCGAGATCAAGGTGGTTGGTCGGCTCGTCAAGCAGCAGCAGATCGGGGCGCAGGAACAGCGTGGCGGCCAAGGCGACACGCATGCGCCAGCCACCCGAGAAATCATCGCACGGGCGTTGCTGGGCATCCGCATCAAAACCAAGGCCGGACAGAATGGAGGCCGCGCGGGCCTCGGCCGTGTGGGCGTCTATATCGGCCAGACGTGTGTGGACCTCGGCAATGCGGTGCGGGTCGGTGGTGGTTTCGGCTTCTTCCAAAAGGCTTGCGCGTTCGGTATCGGCTGCGAGAACGGTTTCAATCAGCGAGCGTTCGCCCGCCGGGGCTTCCTGTGCGACCACCCCCATGCGCGCACGTTTGGACATGCGGATATCACCGCCATCGCCCGGCAATTCGCCCGAGATCAGTTTAAGCAGTGTCGATTTCCCCGCGCCATTACGGCCAATCAGGCCGACTTTGTGCCCGTCCGGGATGGTCAGGTTGACCTGATCAAGAATGACACGGCCGCCAATGCGGTAGGTCAGATCGGTAATTTGCAGCATGTTCTCTTTCGCCGGTATCGGGTCGTTTTCGGGGCATTATCGGGGGAATCGCAAGGATTTCTGTGCTTTCAATAGGGCAGGAGCGTGTTTGACGCAAGGATTCTTCAAATTGTCATCGCAGCTGTGATTTCGATGACAGGAGGGTCGCAAAACCGCCCGGAACCGCAGTTTCATGCCTTTTGGCGACATTTTGCAGGCGAAACGTGTGAATGCAACGGCTGCAGGTCTGCTTTGCAGCGGTAGAACTATGTGTTGCGTTGCGATCCAACCCCGTTTATATAGCGCCAACCTTCGGGTCTGTGGATGATAAGGGCGGTCTTTGGTGCCGCCTTTATCTTCCGCAGGCCCTTTGTGCTCGGGGGGCCTTATGGGGTCCTCTTTGGGGGTAACGAATTTTTACAAAGCTTAGGTGAAACCAATGGCTGTCGAACGCACTCTTTCGATCATCAAGCCGGACGCAACGCGCCGCAACCTGACTGGCAAAATCAACGCCGTCATCGAAGAAGCTGGCCTGCGCATTGTCGCACAGAAGCGCGTCGCTCTGACCCGCGCTCAGGCTGAAGGTTTCTATGCAGTTCACAAAGAACGTTCGTTCTTTGGCGAGCTGGTAGACTTCATGGTCTCTGGCCCGGTTGTTGTCCAGGTTCTCGAAGGCGAAGATGCCGTCGTTAAGTACCGCGAAGTAATGGGCGCAACCAACCCGGCGAATGCCGAGGAAGGCACCATCCGCAAACAGTTTGCAGAATCCATCGAAGCGAACTCGGTCCACGGTTCGGACTCGCTCGAAAACGCTGCAATCGAAATTGCATATTTCTTCGCTCAGACCGAAATCGTCGGCTAAGCTAACAGGGTCAGGACCTGCTAGTTTGACCGAAATGGTCAATCAGATTTGTGCGGATACGCGGAGCAAAACCGCAGGAAGATAATATCTTTCAAGTTTTTGCGACAAAGCTAGGTCGTGCAAATCTGGTTGATCCTCTGGACAGTCTTTATATCTGCAAACTTCGACGTCAAACCCCTTGTCCGGGGTGCCGCCCCGCACAGCGGGCTTTTCCTTGAATTTTACAGATATAAAGACTGCCATTTCTGCCAAATTAGCAGGTCCTGACCCTGAAGTTCTCCGGTTTATCCGGATGCAAAAACGCCCCGCAGATTGCGGGGCGTTTTTTGTTGGAATATCGATAAATCAGTCGATCAGGAATGCGGCCATCAGCAGCAGAAGAACGGCGATCGAGACCACACTCCAGAGCATGAATTTCGTCCAGTGGTGCCAGCCTTCCTCGTGGTGATGCACCAGGCCTTCGTCATAATCACTTCCTTGCATGGGTTTCCTCCCTGATTGCGGATCATGATTGACCGGGCCGGTTATCTGATTGGTTTTGTTGCCCGGTGTCGCGCAAGGCGATGGCAAAATACTACCTGCAAATAACCCAAGGGTGAATAATATTTATCACTTTAACCAATTGTGCGCCGCGTCATGCTGGACAAGGTGGCAGGTGCGTGCGATGGTTGGGGTATGGAAAACGTTGTGACCCAGCATTCAGTACGAATTTTTACCGCCTCTCATAGAGTGGCGGGGTAGCGACGTTTTGAGTAAATGATACCCACCCGCCGGCGAGGCGGGTTTTTTTGTGGCTGTCTCCCGGCCAGACCAAAGCAGAACGGGAGACAGAGATGACCAAGCCCCTATCACAATTACACCAGACGCAAAGCCCGCAGGTTCTTTCGGGCGGCTCAAAGCCCGGCACGCTGCATATGCTGTGCGGCAAGATTGCTGCAGGCAAATCAACCCTTGCCGCCGAACTGGCGCGCAAGCCCGGAACGGTTCTGATCGCCGAGGATGAATGGTTATCGACGCTTTTTGGCGATCAGATGTGCTCGGTCGCCGATTATGTCCGGGTATCAGAGAAGCTGCGCTCTGTCATGGGGCCGCATGTGGCAATGTTGCTGCGCGCCGGATTATCGGTGGTGCTGGATTTTCCGGCCAATACGGTTGGTTTGCGCCGCTGGATGCGCAGTGTGCTTGAGGATGCCGGGGTCGATCATGTTTTGCATTATCTTGATCTGGAAGATGATGTTTGTATCAACCGGCTTCGGGTGCGCAACCGGGCGGGCAGCCATCAGTTCGCCGCAAGCGACGCGCAGTTCCATCAGATCAATGCGGCCTTTGTCCCGCCAAGCGTGGAGGAGGGGTTTAACGTTGTTACCCATCAGACAGACACGCTTTGAAAAACAAAAAAGCTGCCGTTTTCCGGCAGCTTTTTAATTTGTTCGGATCAATGCCACTTGGCAGATCACAGAAGGAAGATCGCCATCAGGATCAGCAGGGCAATGATGGAGATGGTGCCCCATTTCACGAAGTTCGTGTAGCCGTGATAGATGCTGACGTGGGTTTCGGTGAGTTCGTAATCGTTACCCTGCAAACTTGCCTCCTTGGATTGGTTGTTTTGGGATTGTTCAAATGTATATCCACTGAGTTGAGCTTGGGCAAGTGCAAGATTAACCCTGAATGTCATACCTTTGACCGACTTCACATCCGTGGCGGTTCGCTTTTGATGCCAAGGACTTACTGGATGCCCAATTTGCAGCCATAGGGCAGCAAGATGCCAGTCAGTCCGTGGCTCATTATTGCGAATGACTTCTGGTCTGGGACGTCTTCATGCTGTTAACTGTCTTGTATAAGCGAGTTGATTGATATAAAATTCAACTTTAAATGTATTTCCCGATGGCTGATTTTACTTTTTCGGTGTGCGTCTGAAATGACCGTCTTCCGAAGCAGGAGAGGGGTAGAGATGGTGGGTATAAAACGACTTTCTCAGCAGTCTTGTTTGTTTCTGTTTGGCGTGGCTTTGTCTCTGATGGCCAACGCAACATACGTCAGGGCCTCATCGACAAGTGACTGGACGGTAAGTGGTCAGACCATACAGCTGAATGGGGAAAATTTTTTTGGTAACGGTATCGCCTATGAGCCGGTGCCGATCGGATCCAGCGATGGTAGCACGATGGTTGATACTTACCATGAAGCGTGGCGGACTGTTTTCATGAGAGACATCCCGATCATGCGAAAAATGAACATTAATACTGTCCGCGTTTACGGGTTTTGGGAACATGCGCCAACACAGGACAATCTTATTGCCAACTATAATAACTGTAGCGAGGATAAAGGATCACCATCACAATGCGAAGATTTTTGGGGGGTATCCCAAAAGTGCCTTGAGAAAGAAACTGCTAAAGGCTGCGGTGACCTGTGGTCACATAAAGAATTCCTTGATGAATTATGGAACAAGGGAAACGATCCGATTTATGTTCTGATTGGCGTTTCAGCGCCGGGTGCCATCGGCACTATTTTCCCGCCAACTCTACCGGGCGGCGCTATGGGGTACAAAAATCGTCGTAACTTCATGAAAAACAATTTGAAGTCAATTGGTGCCCGCTATCCCAACCATCCAGCTATTATGGGATTTGCACTATTGAACGAATCAAATGTCGGGCGATGGAGCAATTCTAAACCGGCTAATGTCGACTATTGGCAGTTAGTCAATTCGTTGACAAATCAAATCCACGAAGATTCAAATTTTGACAACAAAATTGTCGGATTAGCTCTTCAGGCGTCTAGCGGTGAAATTTGCGCAACTTCCAACCCTACCAGTAAATCTGCATGTGAATCTAATCCAGGACCGATGCAGCAAATGCAAGTATATGAGTCAGCCGTCGACTTTTGGGGTGTCAATCTATATCCAGTGAGTAGTTATCAACAGAAGGATAATTTTGGTGCGGTCTATCAGACATACGTGGAAATCTTGAAAGGCCTTAACCCATCAATTACAGCGAAACCCTTGCTGGTGACAGAATATGGTGCCTTGAGTGTGCAGCATGACCCGAAGGGCGAGGCTGGTTGGCCTAAATGCAAGGATTCATGTCCAAGAGGTGTTGAAAAGGCGAAATATGAACGTTTTGCGATGGATCAACTATGTGTCAACTTCAATGCGGTGACGTCCTATCCCTTCTTCAACGGCATGTATTACTTTTCCTATAGTGACGAATGGTGGAAAAGCGAACCTGATCATGTCTGGGACCATGATGTAGGCAGCGCAAGCGGCGGGGGGCTGTCTGCGAGCGGTTTCTGGGATGAAGAATGGTGGGGGGTCTTTGCCGCTCAGCGTACAGGTTATGATGTTGATACGAAGTGGGTGACATCCAGTTATCCGTCGAACAGCTTTAACTGGCCGTCCTATGATGCCTATTACCAGACACCGCTCGACTATCTTGTGCCAAGGCCACAGGCGGCATTACTTTCACTTTTGTATGGTGATGCCAACTATGATTGTACAATGTCTAATACAACGAAAAGCACGCCGCCGAAAAAAGGATTTAAGCCTTCGGAGAGTAATGTAAGTGCTGCACTTGAGGCACTGCCAACCCAAATACCGTTCACAATTAAGAACCTCACGTCCTCCTCTATTGCGGCTCTATATGGTTATGAAGCCTCTCCGATACAGACTTATCAGGCAACGTATCCGACCGGGCCAGGTATGAGGGCCGTGGCGGCGATGCCTGCGAACATTCAGTCATTTGTATTGTATCAGACCGATACAACTTCTGGTTCAGCTTGGGTTCCAATAAAATGCAACGGCGACGATAAGAATTTGGCAGGTAAAATTACAAATTCATATGCTGGGCAGACCCTTTACGTTGTTGAGGGCGAAGCAGGCACCATAAGTTGCACAACAACAGCTCCGGCAAAAGGCAGCTGCAGTGATCTTGTGTCGTCTGAGGCGCAATGCCAGGCTGTTGTGGGTAGTGATTTTTCGGCAGCTCTAGGTTGGGGGTGTGGCGAAGGTCGTGTCGATTGTACAACAATCAATACTGCGCCTTACAAGGGTTGTTCCGCGGACATGAAGTTCAGTTGGATGGCCTCCAAATATTATAGCGCTCAAGAGAAACCGACGGCATCGGATTGCAAGTTTGTAAATTCGAACGACAACGCTGTAGGGGCCAAGATCGACTTTTCTCCTAATCTGACGAAGAAATAATTATTATATCTTTTCGTTGTCAGTAGGCTCTTCGTTTGTCCACGTTATGAATCTTACCATTTAGGCAGACAGCTTGTTGTCGTTAAATGGTCGGGATTCTATTTCTTGATCTGACAGCAAGGTAATTAAAAGGCGGGTCATATGTGATGACCCGCCGTTTCATGCATTAAGCAGCCTGCGCAGCCAGCGCCAAAGGTTCTTTCATCCGGGCTCAAGCGCCGGGTTGATTTCGGCAAAGTCGGCTTGCGGGGCGTCTTTGATGGTGACAATGCCCTTGGCATCGACCGAGACGCGGCCTTCGGCGATCCAGCGGATCACCTGTGGGTAGATGCGGTGTTCCTGACGCAGGATACGCTGGGCCAGTTTGCCGGCATCGTCACCCGGCAGGACCGGAACCACGGCCTGGGCAATGATCGGGCCGCTATCGACTTCGGGCACAACGTAATGCACGGTGCAACCGGCAAACTTCACCCCGGCATCGAGGGCTGCCTGATGCACACCCAAGCCCTTGAAGCTTGGCAGCAGCGACGGGTGGATGTTGATCAGCTTGTCTTTCCAGCGGGTGACGAAGCTTTCACTGACCAGACGCAGATAACCTGCCAGAACGACAAGGTCGGCACCGCTTTCCTCGATCAATGCGCTTACGGCATCATCATAGGCTTCGCGCCCGCCGGGATAGCCTTTGTGCGAGATGGCCTCTGCCCGGATGCCGGCCTTACGCCCACGTTCAAGTCCGCCCGCGTCAAGCTGGTTGGAAAAGACCAGCACGATTTCGGCCGGGTAGCCGGGCGTCTTGCAGGCATCAAGGATGGCTTGCAGGTTCGACCCGCCGCCTGAAATCAGAACGGCGAGCTTTAGCTTCTTGCCGTTGCTTACTTGTCCCATGTACGGGCCATGTTTTTGATCACGACCTGCGGGCCATCACCGGCACGCGGGCCGATAACGCCGATCTGGCTGACGGTTTCGCCGTGTTCGCGCAGGAGGGCTTCGGCCGCGTCCGCCTTGTCGGCCGGAACGACGACGCACATGCCAATCCCACAGTTAAAGGTGCGCGCCATTTCCATGGCCGGAATGCCGCCCTGTTTGGACAGCCACTTAAACACCGGCAGGTATTCCCAGCAGCTGGCGTCAAAGACAGCGGTCAGGTTTTCCGGCAGAACGCGCGGAACGTTTTCAGTCAGGCCGCCACCGGTGATGTGGGCAAGCGCCTTGACCATGCCGGCCTTGTGGGCAGCCAGGCAGCTTTTGACATAAACCTTGGTCGGTTCAAGCAGTGCTTCGCCAACGGTTTTTCCCGGTGCGAAGGGGGCGTCATCGGCATAGCCAAAACCGGCGGTTTCGACAACCTTGCGGACCAGTGAATAGCCGTTGGAATGCACACCGCTGGAGGCAAGGCCCAGAATGACGTCGCCTTCTTCAACATTGGTGCCATCCAGCAGTTCACCGCGTTCGGCCGCCCCGACTGCGAAACCGGCAAGATCATATTCGCCGTCGGCATACATGCCGGGCATTTCAGCAGTTTCCCCACCGATCAGCGCGCAGCCAGCCTGTTTGCAGCCCTCGGCAATGCCTGCGACGACGCTTGCGGCGTTATCAACTGACAGCTTGCCGGTTGCGAAGTAATCAAGGAAGAGAAGCGGTTCTGCGCCCTGAACGACGAGGTCATTAACACTCATGGCGACCAGGTCGATGCCGACCGTGTCGTGCTTGTCGGCCAGGAAGGCGACCTTGAGCTTGGTGCCGACACCATCGGTGCAGGACACCAGAACCGGATCGTTATATCCGGCGGCCTTCAGATCAAAAAGGGCACCGAAACCGCCAAGACCGCCGGCAACACCGGAACGGGTGGTTGCTTTTGCAAGCGGTTTGATTCGTTCGACAAGGTCATTCCCGGCATCGATATCGACACCGGAGTCCTTATAGGTAAGGCCGTTAGAGGCGGTCATGTTGGTGATCCCTGGCTTCGCGCATGCATGAATAAAAGCGGGTGTGCCCGCGTTTTTCATCAACAGGTGTCCGGTTCAAGGCGCCGTTTTCCGGGCTTTTTGCGGTCCGGGTCGCAGGGGTGAGCCTGCTGTTTGACCAATCCGCCTTACTGACGCCTTTAATCAGATATAGAGGACAAGCACGATCCTGCTGATAAAAAACGCGGGCTTGATAATTTCCGCTGGGCCGAAAATACTCAAACGCGGGCAATATGCAATGATCACCTGCGCATGACAGAGTTTTCTTTGCAGAATGCGTTCAACATGCCACAAAGAGCATTAACCAAGACACGATTAGGGCAAAGAGGCATACGTGCTTACTTCATTGAAAAACATCAAGATGTTAGCTGGCGCGGCGATGGCTGCGACGATCATGGCCTTTCCGGCAGCGGCACAGGACATTTTCACCGTTACCGGTGTTCATGTTGACGAGCGCGCCGAAACGGCTGCTGCCGCACGCGAACAGGCACTTGAGATCGGTCAGCGTCAGGCCTTTGAAGAAGTGGTTGCCCGTTTGACCCTGCCCGAAGATCGTGCCGGGCTTGAAATGCCCGAGACGGCTGTCATCACCAATATGGTGCGTGACTTTGGCGTGTCGAACGAAAAGACATCTTCGGTGCGTTACATCGCGGACATGACGGTGCGGTTCAAGGATGACGAGCTGCGTCGTTTCCTGCGTTTCCGCGATATTTCCTTTGCCGAGCTGCAATCCAAGCCGGTGATGATTGTGCCGGTCTATCGCAGCAATAATTATGTCAGCCTGTGGGATGATCCCAACCCGTGGCGTGAAGTCTGGTCGCGCAATGTTGCGACCTCGGGCCTTGTGCCGATCAAGGCCCCGATTGGTGATCTGACCGATATCAGCACCATCACGGCCGAGCAGGCCGAAGGTGGTTCGATGGAACGATTGGCGCAGCTTGCCAAGCGCTATGGCGCGGATGTGGCTGTTGTCGCCAGTGCCGATGTCACCGGGCCGCAGGGTGGGGAAAGTGTCAATGTGTCCATCACCCGCTATGATCCCAACAGCGGGCCGCAGATCTTTGGCGTGCAGGAAAATACCCTTCCGGGTGAGACATTGAACGAAACGCTGGTGCGGGCGGCCAAATCGGTGCAGGACCAGTTGGCTGATGGCTGGAAACGCGCCAACCTGATCAATTACAGTGCGGGCGGCAACCTGATGGTGTTTATCCCGATTACCGGTCTTGGTGACTGGGCCGGGATCGAGAAGAAGCTGATCGGGCTGCCGGTAGTGCGCAATTCACGCGTGATCGCGATGTCGAAACGCGAAGTGCAGCTGTCGCTTGATTATGTCGGGTCGACCAATCAGCTGCAGACCGCACTTAATCAGCAGAACCTTAATCTGAGCCGAATGGGCGAGCTTTGGTTCATCCAGCCGAGCGGATCAGACCGCCTGCAGGGATTATCGTTCGGCGGGTAAGCCCGTTTGACTACGGGGAAGGGTAACAGGGGGACCCGAGGATGACTTTGCGACAGCAAGCACGTTTCTGGCTGATCTTTGTCGTCGGATTCTTTTTCCTGATCTGGCTGTTTTCGAGCATCCTTTTGCCGTTTGTTGCCGGGATGGCGATTGCCTATTTCCTCGATCCGCTGGCCGACAAGCTTGAGGCGCGCGGGGCAAGCCGGGTGGTTGCGACCAGCATCATCACGGTACTGTTCTTCCTTGTGTTTATCCTTGTGATGCTGCTTGTCGTGCCGATGATCGGAAGCCAGCTTGCGGGCTTCCTTGAGCGGTTCCCGGGCTATGTCGATGCGCTGCGCACCAATGTTGCGCCGTATCTGCAAAACATCCTCGACCGGGTGGCGCCCGAAACGCTGCAAAGTGTATCGGACGCGATCAAGGGACAGAGTGCCAATGCCCTTAAATGGGTGGGCAATCTGCTGAGCAATGTGTTGTCCGGTGGCCTGGCGCTTCTGAACTTCCTGAGTTTGCTGTTCATTACGCCGGTGGTGTCGTTTTACCTGCTGCGCGATTGGGACAAGATCGTTGCCAAGGTCGATAGTTACCTGCCGCGGCGTTCGGCCACGGATATCCGCCAATGTGTCAGCGAGATTGATGAAACCCTGGCAGGCTTCGTGCGCGGGCAAGCGACGGTGTGCCTGTTGCTTGGCCTGTTTTACGGGCTAGGCCTGACGCTGGTCGGGCTTGAGTTCGGGTTTGTTATCGGGCTTATGACCGGGCTTGTGTCCTTTGTGCCGTATTTCGGGATGATTGCCGGCTTTGCGGTCGGCATGGGGGTCGCGCTGGCGCAGTTTGGTTTCGGGCTTGATCTTGGGCTGGTGGCGATTGTGTTTTTGATCGGTCAGGTGCTTGAGGGCAATTTCCTGACCCCAAAGCTTGTAGGCGACAAGGTCGGGTTGCACGCGGTCTGGGTGATGTTTGCCTTGCTGGCCGGGGGTGCGGTGTTCGGGCTTCTGGGCGTGATGCTGGCCGTGCCGGTGGCAGCGGTCATTGGCGTACTTGTACGATATGGCTTAAGGCAGTATCTCAGTAGTCGGCTTTATGACCACGGACCCGAAGATCGCAGCGTTCCCGGATCCGAGGCCGAAAGCTAGGTCCTGAACTGGGGCCAAAGACCGAGACCCGCATATTGAGTTTCAAGTTGAGTTTACCGTGACCCGGGTGACATCCAAGCCGGACAAAGACAACGATCCGCAGCAATTGCCATTGGCCCTTGAAATGCGTCCGGCCCTTGGCCGCGATGATTTCATGGTGGCTGATTGCAATAGCGAGGCGGTGGCGTGGATTGACCAATGGCCAAAGTGGCCGGTACCTGCGCTGTGCCTGTATGGGCCGAAGGGCTGCGGGAAAAGTCATCTGGCGGAAGTCTGGCGCGCGAGGTCCGGTGCCTTGCAAATCGCCGCTGGGAACCTTGCGGGGCAGGATGCCGATGCGATCCTGGGTGATGCAAGCGGCCTTGTGATCGAGGATGCGGATGGCGGGCTTGATGAGACCGTCTGTTTCCACATCTACAATATGCTGAAAGAACGCGGCGGGCATTTGCTTTTGACCGCAAGCCAGCCGCCATCACGCTGGCAGATTGATTTGCCCGATCTGAAATCCCGGTTGGGTGCGGCCCTTGTGTGCGAGATTTCCCCACCCGATGATGATCTGATTGTCGGGCTTTTGATCAAGCTGTTTGCCGATCGGCAAATCCCGGCCAGCCCGCAGATCATCAGTTATGTGCTGCCCCGGATCGAGCGATCCTTTGCCGCCCTTTCCGAGCTGGTTACCGCGATTGACCGCCGGGCTTTGGCCGAAAAGCGCGCGGTGACCTTGCCGCTGGTGCGCAGTGTAATGGAAGAACTGTCGGCGTGAGCCTGGCAGGGGTGGCTTGCAAATTTTGTAAGCCAATCAGGTTGTTACCGGCTATGATCAGTCCCACCTGACAAATTGCATTCAATAACCGGAAGCTGCATGTGAGCCCGCAACGCGTAAAAGCCAAACCGTCGCTTAAGACCCAGACCGCATCGCTGATTGCCGATGGGCATGTTCTGGGCTGGCGGGAATGGATCGGGCTTCCCGATCTTGGTGTGCCGGTGATCAAGGCCAAGGTTGATACCGGGGCCAGAACATCATCCCTGCATGCGATTAACCCGAAACGTGTGACGCGCGACGGCGAAGATTTCGTTTCCTTTACCCTGCCGCATTATCGCGGTGACGGGCATGGGCGGATTGAATGTCTGGCACCGCTTGTTGAGATGCGCGAGATTCGTTCTTCGAACGGAAATGCCGAAGAACGGTTCGTGATTTCGACCCATATCGTGGTTGGGCATCACAAATTGAAAGTGGAAGTTTCGCTGGCAAACCGGTCAATCATGGGCTTTCCCATGCTTTTGGGCCGGACGGCGATGAAGGCAGGAAGATTTTTGGTGCTGCCATCGAAATCTTATCTTGCAGGGAAGCCTGAACAGCGATAGATGCGCAGAAGAACGACCCATGATCGGAACAAGACGTAGACAGGGTCGTTTTACTTTCTGACAATTTCGCATTCGCCCGCAGCCGGTATCATACCGGACGCGCGCCGTTTATTTGCCGACCAAGGGGGACATCTTATGAAAATCGCGATGCTTGCACGCAATCCAAATCTTTACTCCCACAAACGGTTGGTCGAGGCGGCTGAAGAACGCGGGCATGAGCTTGACATCATCAATACCCTGCGGGTTTCGATGAATATCACGTCGCTCAAACCGGAAATCTATTATGGTGGATCGAAACTGACCGGCTATGACGCGGTGATCCCGCGTATCGGTGTGTCGGTGACCCAGTTCGGTCTGGCAGTGCTGCGCCAGTTTGAAATGATGGGTGTTTATCCGCTTAATGAATCTGTTGCCATTGGCCGGTCGCGCGACAAGCTGCGTTCGCTGCAGATCCTGGCGCGCCGGGGGATCGGCCTGCCGGTAACGGCCTTTGCCCATGATCCGAAAAAGACCGACGAGGTTCTTTCCATCGTCGGCGGTGCGCCGGTTGTGATCAAGCTTCTGGAAGGTACCCAGGGCATCGGTGTGGTTCTGGGCGAGACCGAGAAATCCGCCAAATCCGTGATCGAGGCGTTCCGTGGGGCCAATGTTGCCATCATGGTGCAGGAATTCATCAAGGAAGCCGGTAACAGCGATATTCGTTGCTTTGTGATTGGTGGCAAGGTGGTTGCCAGCATGGAACGCAAAGGGGCAGAGGGTGATTTCCGCTCCAACATTCATCGCGGTGGTTCGTCACGATCCATCCGCATCACGCCACAGGAACGCTCAACCGCGGTTGAAGCGGCAAAGGCGATGGGGCTGAATGTGTGTGGTGTTGATATCCTGCGGTCCAACCACGGGCCGGTGGTGATGGAAGTCAACTCGTCACCGGGTCTGGAAGGCATTGAAAATGCAACGGGCAAGGACATTGCCGGCATGATCATCGACTTCATGGAAAAAGATTTCAAACCCGGTAAGGTGCGGACCAAAGGCAAGGGTTAAGGGCAAGGGATACGACAATGAGCGAAACCGGATCACCGACGGGGAAAAGCAAAGCGCGAAAAACCCCAAAGACCCCAAAGACCCCTGACTTTGAAATCGCTGGGAAGAAGGTTGCTCCGGGCACGCGCCAGATTGTCGATATCCCGATTTCGCTTCTGTCCAACCACACGCCGGTTAATCTGACAGTCAATGTCGTGCATGGCAAACGGCCCGGGCCGGTGATTTTCGTCAGCGGTGCTGTCCATGGTGACGAGATTGTCGGGGTGGAGGTCATCCGCCGTGTGTTGAAGTCGCCAGCCCTTCGCGGCATGCGCGGTACTTTGCTGGCCGTGCCGGTGGTTAATGCGTTTGGTTTCTTGAACAATACCCGATATCTGCCCGACCGCCGCGATTTGAACCGGTGCTTCCCGGGGCATTCGCGCGGGTCGCTTGCCGCTCAGCTTGCCCATCTGTTCCTGCACGAGATTGTCGAACGATCGGACTTTGGCATCGACCTGCATTCAGCCGCCATTCACCGGGTTAACTTGCCGCAGATCCGGGTCAATGAAGACGATCCCAAAATCATGGAATATGCCGAGGCCTTTGGCGCGCCGATCATTCTGACCAGTCCGCTGCGCGACGGGTCGCTGCGTGAAGCCGCGCGCGAGCTTGGTGTGCCGATCCTGCTTTATGAAGCGGGCGAGGGGCTTCGGTTTGATGAAATGTCGATCCGTGCGGGGGTATCGGGCGTTTTGCGCGTGATGCGCAAACTGGGCATGTTGTCGCAACGCACTGTACGCGAACCGCGTGTGGCATCGTTCAAGTCATCGAACAGCCATTGGCTGCGTGCCCCGGCGGGCGGCATTTTGCGTACCTTCAAGCTGGCTGGCGAGTTCGTCCATGCCGGTGATGTGGTGGCCGCCGTTTCCGACCCGTTCGGGCAGCGTGACGAGGAAGTCGTGGTGCGTGAAGAAGGCCTGATAATCGGGCGAACCAACCACCCGATCGTCAATCAGGGCGATGCGCTGTTTCATATCGCGTCCATCAAGCGGCCATCGGAAGTTCAGGAACGTATGGACGCCATCGAAACCCACCTGCAATCCGATCCGCTTCTTGATGAGGATGAGATCATCTAGTCAGGCCTGGATGTTGTGGTGGTTTTCGCCTGAACGCGGTGAAGATCAGCTCTGCATCGAAGCCACTGGCGGATTGTGCTGCGCAATGCTATAGCAATCGACATGGAACCAATTACAACTACAGAAGAACTTCGCGATCTCTGTGAAAGATTGCGCAAGTTCGAATATGTCACTGTCGATACCGAATTCATGCGGGACTCGACCTATTGGCCGCAATTGTGTCTGGTGCAGCTGGCAAGTCCGGAGCCGTCCGATAACGGCGCTGCGGTCGATCCGCTGGCCGAGGGCATTGACCTTGCGCCGTTGTTCGAATTGATGCAGGACGAGGCCGTGGTCAAGGTCTTCCACGCCGCCCGTCAGGATATCGAGATTTTCGTCCATCTGTCGGGCAAGGTCCCCCATCCGGTGTTTGATACCCAGGTGGCGGCAATGGTGCTGGGCTATGGCGATCAGGTTGGCTATGAGACGCTGGTCAACAAGGTGGCGCGCAAAAGCATTGATAAATCGATGCGCTTTACCGATTGGTCGCGCCGGCCACTTTCGACCAAGCAGATCAGCTACGCGCTTTCCGATGTGACCCATCTGCGCGTGATCTATGAGGCATTCCACGAACGCCTTGAGGCCAATGGACGTGCCGTTTGGCTGTTTGAGGAAATGGAACGCCTGACTGATCCGTCGATCTATTCGATTGATCCGGCTGATGCGTGGAAACGGCTCAAGACCCGGTCCAACAGCCCGAAATTCCTTGCGGTCGCGCGTGCGCTTGGCGAATGGCGTGAAACCGAAGCGCAGCGCAAGAACCTGCCGCGCAACCGGATTTTGCGTGATGATACCTTGCTTGATATCGCGGCCCGTCAGCCGATGACGGACAAGGATCTTGATAAAACGCGCGGTGTTGGTCGGAACTTCGGGACGTCCAAACCGGGGCAGGCGATTATCGAGGCGATCAAGGCTGCCCTTGATACGCCGCAGGATCAGTGGCCGACGCCAAAACAGCGTATCGAACTGCCGGCCGGGATCGGCCCGACGGTCGAGTTGCTGAAAGTCCTGCTTAAACTCTGTGCCGAGGAAAAGGGCGTTGCCCAGCGTCTGGTGGCATCAAGCGATGATCTTCAGAACATCGCGGCTGATGACAATGCGGATGTTCCGGCCATGCGTGGTTGGCGACGTGATCTTTTCGGGCAATATGCCCTGCGTCTCAAACACGGGCAGCTTGGGCTTAAGCTTAAAGACGGCGAAGTGGTCTTTGTCGAACTTGATGACTGATAAGCATTTGCTGTGACGAACAAAAAACGGGGCCCGATGGCCCCGTTTTTGTTTTTGTGGGCCGGTTAAGGGCCGCTCTTACGCGGGCAGGGCGGCATCAAGCAGGGCGGTCGCCATGGTTTTGGCGATTTGGGCCGATTCGGGCATGCCGCGCACCTGGGCGGTGACAATTGCGCCTTCTTTCAGCAGGGCCAGTTCTTCGGCGAGTTGTTTCGGGTTGGCAGCCCCGGCCTTTTCACAAAGACCTTCGATATGGTTGAGAACACAAAGCTTGTGTTCGGCGGCGATCTTGTGGGCGGGGTGATCAAGCTTGGCGAATTCGCTTGATGCATTGATAAATGCGCAGCCGGAAAAGCCCATGCCCTTGAACGCACGGCCATGGAACCATTCTTCGAGCGCATCAAACATTGCGAGTAACTGATCGCGCGGGTTGGTGGAAGCCTTTTGCATTTCCGATGTCAGCCAGTCGCGGAACGTTTCATCACGACGGGTGAGGGCAGCCAGGATCAGTTCGTCCTTGGATTTGAAGTGCTTGTACATCGTCATTTTGGCGACGCCGGACTCGGCCAGGATCTTGTCGATTCCGGTGGCATTAAAGCCCTGTGTATAGAAAAGCCTGAGGGCGGTTTCGACAAGCACGTCGCGTTTGGATTTCAACTTTCTTCACTCCAATAGTCAGACCGGTCTGTATTCTTTTGGCGGGAAATCCGCAGAATAGCAAGCGTTTCGGATAATAGAACGGTCGTTTTAAAAATATGTTTGACAAGTAGACAGACCTGTCTGTATGTATGTTTTCAACGCTAATCAACCCGAACTTGTTAAGGAGAGTTTCAATGACCCGTATTTCTCTGCCTGCTTCGATCGATGCCGCCCCGGAGGCTTCCCAGCCGCTTCTTGAGGGCGTGAACAAGATGCTTGGTTCGGTTCCGAACCTGTTTCGTCTGACGGCAAACAGCCCGGCCGCCCTTGAAGGCTATCTTGGCCTTAATGGTGCCCTGTCAAAAGGGGCGCTTGACCCGCAAACCCGTGAACGCATTGCCCTTGCGGTGGCACAGATCAATGGCTGTGACTATTGCCTTTCGGCCCACACCTATCTGGGTAAGAACCTTGCCAAGCTTGATGACGCCGAGATCGCGGCAAACCGCAATGGGGGTTCCACCGATCAAAAGGCCGATGCGGCTGTCCGCTTTGCCGTGGCACTGGTGAAAAACCGTGGCCAGGTGTCTGAGGCTGATGTCAGTGCCGCCAAGCTTGCCGGTTACAGCGAGGCCGAACTGGTCGAGATCGTGGCGCATGTCGCGCTCAATACCCTGACCAACTACCTCAACGAAGCCTTTGATACCCCGATTGATTTTCCGGTGGTTAACGCCTCCGCAGCGTAACAACCGGCACTTCCCCCGGTCGGCTGTCCCCCCTCCGCATGTTGCTCCGAGCCGACCGGGGTCCCTTTATTGACCACAGACCAAAGGACAAGATTGATGTCACGGCCACCGCTTCCACCGTTTAACGTCGAAACCGCCAAACAGAAGGTCCGCATGGCCGAGGATGGCTGGAACAGCCGCGATCCCGAGAAGGTGTCGCTTGCCTATACGCCCGACAGCCGTTGGCGCAACCGGACCGAAATGTTTGAAGGCCGCGAAAACATCGTTGCGTTCCTGAGCCGCAAATGGGCGAAGGAAATCGAGTATCGCCTGATCAAGGAACTTTGGGCGTTTCATGAAAACCGCATCGGTGTGCGCTTTGCCTATGAATATCGCGATGATAGCGGCAACTGGTTCCGGGCCTATGGCAACGAGAACTGGGAATTTGATGAAGAAGGCCTGATGCGCCATCGCTTCGCGCAAATCAATGACAAGCCGATTACCGAGGAAGAACGTCTCTTCCGTTGGCCGCTTGGTCGCCGTCCGGATGATCATCCGGGGCTGTCAGACTTGGGATTGTAATCCCGATTTAGATTACCCCGCCATGTTCCGGTTCCGGCAACGGACAGGAAAGTTCGGCGGAAACAAGTTCTACCCGGCAGGCAAGGTGGTACGTCCCCGGTGCTGTCTTGCCTGCCACCCCGCAAAGGACCCTGAACATGATTGTTAAATATATCGCCTTTTCGATCACATCGACCGCCGTGCTTTTTGTCTCCTCCCTGCTGACATTTGCTCCGTAACGTCAGCTCCAAGATGCCTCCCTGAAAACTTGCCGGGCCCCTTTGTGGGCCCTTTTTTCTGTGGTGGCAGCAGTTTGAGGCGGAAACAACAACAGCCGCCCGATCAGTGGGCGGCTGTTTTTCGTTGAGGTGTTGGGACGCGGGGAGAACTCAGAACATCGTGTTGTCGTGGGGCATTTCGGCCGGGACGGGCTGGGCGACGTCCCAATGTTCGACGACCTTGCCATTGTCATCAAAGCGGAAGATGTCCATCACAGCGCGTTCGCCCTGTGCCGAGGTGGATCGGACGTGAAGCACGACCAGATCATCTTCGGCGATGGTGCGCACGATTTCAGCATGGATGGACGGATCGGCGGCCAGCCAGCCGGAAATGGCCGTTCGGAAACCTTCGATGCCGTCCGGTGCGACCGGGTTATGCTGAATATATTCGTCACCAATATACTGCGTGATCGCGCCGTCGACGTCCTTGTCGTTAAAGACCATTTCATAGAAGGCAACGGCGTTGGCGGTGTTGCGGTCCTCTATCTCGCCAGCGTGAAGCGATGGCATGAAGGCGAAGAGAGCGACCGGCAAGGCTGCCAGAAGATGGCGTTTTGATCCGATCATTTCAGCGCCTTTGCAACGAAGTCTTCGACAGATTGCGGCTTGCGGCCGACCAGGGTTTCGAAATCGCTGCTGACGGTTTCGTAGTCGCCTTTCTTTGCGCCGACATAAAGCCCTGCAAGGGCCTCAATAAGGTGGCCTGGCAGGCCGAGGCCACTCAGGATGCCGGTATGGACTTCGGCGGGCAGGTCAACGAATTTGACCGGTTTGCCGGTGGCATTGGCAATGTAGCTTGCGATCTCGTCATGGGTGACACCCTTGGTGCCGGTCAGATCATAGGTCTTGTTGATATGATCTGCCGGGTTGGCAAGGACGGTGGCGGCGGCTTCTGCCAGATCATTGCGCGGGATATAGGTGATTTTGGCATCACCGGCCGGCGCGCCGAAATCACCGGTTTCAAGCGCATGCGGAACACCGGCAAGCAGCAAGTCAGCATAGAAGCTGTTGCGCAGCAGGGTGTAGGCAAGGCCGCTTTCGCGGATGTAATTTTCGGTATCAAGGTGAATGGCCGAATAGGTGAAGTCGGCGTCGGCCTTGGGATCGATGATGCTGGTATAGACGATGTGTTTGACGCCTGAGGCCTTGGCAGCATCGACGGCTGTGCGGTGTTGTGCGATGCGTTTTGCGTTGTCATCCTCGGCCGAGATGATCAGCGCAGTATCAATGCCCTTGGCGCTAAGATCGGCGGCCTTTTCAGGGCCTCGGACACTTACGGCGATGTCATTTGCCGGGATGCGATCGAGCAGGTGTTTGACAACAAGGCTTCCGAGTTGGCCGGTGGCGCCAGTGATCAAGATGGTCATGTCAGTTTCTCCGATAAGGGGTCAGGTTAGAGCAATTTCCGTTTAGATCGAAACGTTTTGCCGGAGGCATTCTTCTGTCCTGCAAGGAGAGGATCGCCGAGCGTAGCGGTGCTACGGTCAAGATCCTTGACGCTGCGGGGCAGAAGAATGTCCCGGCCCAAAGGGTTCGGTTTGGCGATGTTTTGCGGCGTTACACCGCTTGAACGATGCCCCGCATCGCCCTTGCGCGCTGTGCCTTGCCAAACATCGCCAAACACGAACAAAACGCTTCGATCTAAACGGAAACTGCTCTATTGCCTGTTCATGGGAGGAATCTGGGCCGAATAATGCATGTAATCAATTCGATGAGTGTGATAATACATATGCATGAAAATCGATGATTTGGATCTTGATTATCGCCTGCTTCGGCTGTTCCTGACGATCTATGACGAGGGATCGGTGACGGCAGCCGCGCACCGCCTTGACATCGGGCAACCCACGGTCAGTCATGGGCTGGACCGGTTGCGCCAGATTATTGGTGATCCGCTGTTTGTGCGGTCGGGCCGGTCCATTGCACCAACCGCGCATGCCGATGAAATCGCCCCGCAGGTCCGGATGCTTTTGCAAGGTATGCGGAGCCTGACCCGTGTGGTGGCGTTTGATCCTGATAATGCCGATCACTCTGCGCATTTTGTGATCGGGGCCAATGACTATGAGGTGGCGGTGGTTCTGCCCGGGCTGATGAAGCGGCTGCAGAATTGTGCGGCCGATGTGCGGCTCAAGGTTCTGTCGGTGCCGGGTGTGGACAGGACTGTCAGATGGCTGCGCGATGGTACGATTGATCACGCGATCAGTATCGATCACTCAGGCAAGCATGGTGATATTGCCCGCCAAGGCCTGTTTGTTGAACGGATGCGGTGCTTTTATGATCCGGCCTTTCATGATCATCCGCCCGATACGTTGGACCGCTATTGTGCGGCCAGTCATGCACGCGTGATGATCGGGGCCAATGACAGTTCGCAAATTGATGACATCCTGCGCGGGCTTGGTCGGTCTAGGCGCACAGCGCTTCAGGTGCCGACCTTTGCCAGCGTTGCCAACCTGATCCGCGGTACGGACATCATCGCCACTCTACCATCGCGACTGTCAGGCTCCATGATGCAGGGCTTTGGCGAGTTCGACCTGCCACTGGACTTCCCGGAATACGGCTTTGCCCAATACTGGCATGTGCGTAACGCCGCGAATGCCGCGCATAAGTGGCTTCGTGGGGAGATTTTCCGGGTGTCGCGCGGGTTGGGCGAGGTGTAGGGGCTCGACTTTTAATCCATGTGTGACGGACTGATCCGAACACCACCGACCCAGCGGGTGCCGGTGAAGTTATCCAGGAAATTGCGGGTGCCGGCCAGGGTTTCCTGGCCGGTGTTGGTGAGGGTTATGGTGCGGGTGGACCAGTTGGTGTCAGGTTCTAACGGGGACAGGGTGAAGAGTGGGTTCTTGCAGTTCATCATCCATTGGACTTCGGACCAGAACATCAGATCGCCGAGATAGGGCAGCGGGTCGTAGCTTCGCATCAAATGGCCGAAGACCTTGCCGAGTGGCATCGGGCCCAAATCACTGATGATTTGCAGGGTCAGGCTTTGGGTCAGGCCAAGGCCGGTTTTTCGATCGGGCAGTTCGGCGAGGTGGCGTTTGAGGGCTGCTGGCATGTGGGGCAGGGGCGCGTTTTCTGTTTCCGCAAGTGCCTGTAGATCGGCTGGATCGTCTTGGTGAAGTGCCTTCCAGACCTTGGTGCCGAATGTCAGCATGTCGCTACTAAGCGATGTTTTGTGATTTTCCCAGCACCAGATCAGCCCATTGGGGGAGAGTTGGCCGAGGCCGATGAAGCGGTCGATGGGTTCAAACTCTGGCGCCTGGTTGACCGATATAACATCAATCTCGGTTTCTGGCTGGATAGTCGCGATGGCGTCCATCAGGAAGGCCAGAATAAGCTGGTCGTAGCTGTCATGTTCAAACCACAGCACGACATGGTCATAGCTGCCAAGGCCATCAAGCGCATCATATTCGCCGCGCAATCGCGCGAGCGCGTCTTGGTCGGGAAGGTCAAAAGAACCGGAGATGAAGGCGGCACGCGTTTCGATAAACGCATCGCGTGGCAGGTCGGGCACCGGTCCCTGACAAAACGGATCGGAAAATTCAAGGAAATCGCCGATGAAACCGGCAGTTTTCAACATTTCGCGGATATCGGAGCCACAGCGCAGATGCAGGGTGGCTTTGGTGTCGAGAGGGTTCATGTCACTGAGCTTGTGGCTGCCTTGAGTGCAGTCAGCAACGAGAGCATGTTGTCGGGCACATCGCTTGAGGTGATTTTTGCGTCAGTTATATCATCGCCGGCATTGGCAAATAGCGGCGCGATCTCGCCCAGTCTGCTGCCCCGAAGCGCGATGAGTATATCAATGAGTGATTTCTCTTCATCGCTTGCGGCGGCGCGCAGTTTGTCAATTCCGTCATCGTCGTCGGGCAGGAGAGTGATTTCCTGACAAAGTGTCTGAAAAGACATGTTTGCCAGTGTCGCGACGATGTCGTGCGGATGGTGATCGGATGGTTGCTTGGTATCGGTCACGACACGGCACTCCTGATCAGGAAAAAGGGCCGTAATCGTGCCGGTTTTGGTGTGTCGCGTCAATGAAATGCGCGCTTGGAGTGTGTGGTGTCGGGGGCAGTCAGCCACTTCGCGTGGCTTATTCGGCCAATCGGACGACACTTTCGCGGTTCATCAGCTTGGCCAGTTTCGACAGACGCTGTTCAACGACTTCGCCGTAAAGGGCTGCGGCCTGCTTTTCGAATTGCAGGATCAGTTTGCCGTCTTCAAGCAGCAGTTGGGTGCGCGGCAGGATACCCTCAACCCCGCCAGACAGGGTATGGCCCAAACGAATGACGTGGCCGAAAAGACGACCTGTGAGGCGGTCATCGTCGCTCAGGATACGGTCGCTTGCCTCATCGCCCTTGAAATTGCCGGTATAGCGCGAACCAATGGTGTAGGCGAGGAACACCCGGTCATGGTGATTAAGGTCGATATAGGGGTGACGTAGAATGCGGTGGTAGCTTTGGATCGCGCGGTAATCGGGATGCTCGTTCCAGCCGATATCGCCGATGATGCAGGCGGCCAAACGCAGGCGTTCGATATTGACCGGCAGTTCGGAAAAGATCGGCGCACACCATTGGGCGACTTCTTCGCCGTGCTGATGGAACCGTTCGCCGTCCTCGGCAAAGCTGAAGCAGGCTTCAAGCACCGGATCGCGTTGCCGCAGATCTTCGGGCAGGACTTCATACATCCAGCCTTCACGCAGCCCATGGCCGGAAAAGACAACCTCGCTTGGTTTCATGCGGGTCATCAGCATGTTCATGACAAGCGATGCATGCGGCAGGCTGTCGATACGGCGTTTTGAAACCCCGCCGATCTTTTCAAGCGATACGCGGCTTTGCTGCGAGATGATATGGGTGAGTTCGGCCATTTCCGATTGGGGCATGGCAAGGTTATGGACCACCGAAATCGGATAGTTTTCCTGGGCAATGAAAAGCTTGGCGATCGAACGCCAGGAGCCGCCAACCGCATAAAGCTGCTGGCCTTTGCCCTCAGACAGCCAGTCGACGGTATCAAGGTGCTGATTTATCTCGGCCGTCAGGCGCGCGCGGTCAGACCCGAACACCGTATGCAGGCGCATGGCCCCCAGAGGCAGGCTGACGCGTTTCTTGATCTCGCCCTTATCAAGCAGGACCAGTTCAAGCGACCCGCCACCGATATCGCCCATGATGCCTGATGCCATCGGATCGCCAGATATGATGCCAAGGGCGGACAGGCGGGCTTCTTCAAGGCCGTCAATCACCTTGACCGTAAGCCCGGTTTCCGATGCCACACGATCACAGAATTCCTTGCCGTCGGTGGCAGCCCGCACAGCAGCGGTCGCCAACACATCGACATGGGTGACCTTCATCGCACGCAGAAGGGTGGAGAAGCGGTGCATGGCGACAACGGCAAGCTCGACCCCCTCGGGGTTGAGCCGGCCGGTATTGTCGGGATCGCGGCCAAGGCCGCACATGACCTTTTCATTGAAGATCGGCATTGGCGCGCGGGTCATGCCATCAAAAATGACAAGCCGCACAGAGTTGGAGCCAACATCTATGATCGCGATGCGGTTGGAAGCCCGTTGGTCAGTCAGCATAGGGTCTTGGCACCTGTTGGTCGTCTGTAGGGTTAGGACCTACTAATTTGGTTCGAATGGTCGCTCAGATTTGTGCGGATACGCGGAGCAAAACCGCAGGAAGATACATTTCTTTCAAGGTTTGGCGACAAAGTAGGCTGTGCAAATCTGAGCGATCCAAAGGACAGAGCTTATATTTGCGAACTCCTGCGTCAAATCCCTTGCGCGGGATGCCGACCCGCTCGGCGGGCTTTTCCTTGTATTTCACAAATATAAGCTCTGCCATTCTAATCAAATTAATAGGTCCTAACCCTATCTAGTCATCAAGCTCTAGCACGGGAACATTCGGGTCGGCTTGATCCAGCGCACTTCCGCGACCGGAAAGTGACGGATTGGTCATGAAATATTTGTGCGACGAGAATGCGTTTTCATCTGCCTCGCAGCGTTCATAGGAACCGTCTGCCTGCAGATGCCATGCCTGTGCGGTATCCTTGAGGTTGGCAATCATGATCTGTTCAACAATCTGTTGCTGACAGGTCGGATTTTCAACCGGGACCAGCGTTTCAACACGGCGGTTAAGGTTACGCGGCATCCAGTCGGCCGAGGAAATAAACGCCTTGGCCTTGCGTGACGGAAGCTTCGCGCCGTTGGCAAAGACCACGATGCGCGAATGTTCAAGGAAGCGGCCGACAATCGATTTGACGCGGATATTTTCCGAAAGCCCCGGTACACCCGGACGCAGGCAGCAAATGCCACGCACCACCAGTTCGACATGAACACCGGCCTGGCTTGCACGATAAAGCGCATCAATCACCACCGGGTCGACCAGACTGTTCATCTTGGCCCAGATACCGCACGGCTTGCCGGCCTTGCAGTTCTCGATTTCCTGATCGATGTGGGTCAAAAGCGTCGGACGCAGGGTATGCGGCGCAATCGCGATTTTTTCAAGCGACCGCGGCGTGGCGTAACCCGTCATGAAGTTAAAGATATTGGCTGCATCACGGCCCAATGCCGGATCGCAGGAGAAGAACGAGATATCGGTATAGAACTTCGCTGTGATCGGGTGATAGTTGCCCGTCCCGAAGTGGGTATAGGTGCGAAGGCCGTGGGTTTCACGGCGGACCACCAGCGAAATCTTGGCGTGCGTCTTCCAATCGAGGAAGCCGTAGACCACCTGACAGCCAGCACGTTCAAGATCGGCCGCCCAACGCAGGTTGGCTTCTTCGTCAAAGCGCGCCTTGAGCTCGACCATGGCAGTGACGGATTTTCCGGCCTCGGCAGCGGCGATCAGGGCTTTGACGATCGGGCTGTTTTCCGACGTGCGATAGAGCGTCTGTTTGATGGTGACGACATCGGGGTCACGTGCGGCCTGCAAAAGGAACTGGACCACCACATCGAAATCTTCGAACGGGTGATGGACGACCAAATCCTTTTTGCTGATCGCAGCAAAGCAATCGCCACCAAAGTCGCGTACCCGTTCCGGATAGCGTGCGGCATAGGGCGAAAACAGCAGGTCATGATGCAGATCAGAGTCGATCAGCTGTTTGACATCGACAACGCCTAAAAGGCCATCGACCTTGACGACTTCTTCGAGCGCGACATCAAGTTCATCAATGACGAAATCAAGCATGTCTTCGGGCATCGCCGCATTGACCTTGAGGCGGATGATGCTGCCACGACGACGGCGTTTCAGGGCAGTTTTGAAAACGCGGACCAGATCTTCGGCTTCTTCTTCGATTTCCACGTCCGAGTCACGAATGACGCGGAAGAAACCGTGTTCGATCATATCAAAGCCCGGGAACAGCTTGCCAAGATAAAGCAAGATCGCCTGTTCGACCGGAAGATAACGTTCCGTGCGGCCCGGCAGGCGCAGGAAGCGACCGATCTTCTGCGGCACCGGGATCAGACCGCGCATATTGTGCCCGTCAGCCGGATCAAACAGCTGCATGACGATGGCAAAGCCAAGGTTCGGAATGAACGGGAAGGGGTGCGACGGATCAATGGCAAGCGGGGTCAGCGTCGGGAAGATTTCGCGCATGAAATAGCCATCAAGCCATTTCCGGTCCGTCTGGGTCAGGTCGGTCTTATCAATGACCGAGATGCCCTGTTTTTCCATCTCGCTGCTGAGCTGGCGCCAGACGCGTTGCTGATCCTGCATCAACTGGTTGGCGTCAAAGGTAATGGCGCGCAGCTGTTCGGACGGGCTCATGCCATCCTGGCTGACCTTGGTCATGCCGGCACGCACCTGACCAACGAGGCCGGCGACGCGCACCATGTAAAATTCATCAAGGTTGCTGGCTGAAATCGACAGGAAACGCAGTCTTTCAAGCAGCGGGTGGCCCTTTTTCTGGGCTTCCTCAAGAACGCGATTGTTGAATGCCAGCCACGATAATTCGCGGTTAATAAAGCGGCTTTCCGAATCAATGGTGATCGCGCTTGATTGAACTGCAGCGGCGTGTGTCACGCTATGCCTCCTGCGGATTGAGGGACCGTCTTTGAATTTATGCGACAGTGCCCGGTTGCAAATGGAGTATAGGATAACTGCTTGGGTGGGTGCAATTTTCTTAAATTTATATGTCAGTTTTTCTGATGGCATCGAAGCCCGCGATATGGCATGCAGGAACACCGTTTGATCATCATTTGCGCCTACTAGGTCAGCCTAGAGAAACGAAGACATGAAAACGCTGTTGTTGCTTCGGCATGCCAAATCAAGCTGGGCGGACCCGGGTCGCGCCGACCATGATCGGGAACTGAACCGTCGTGGTGAAAAGGCAGCCCCGTTTATGGGGCGCTATTTGCGTCAGCATGAACTGGTGCCCGATTTGATCTGGTGTTCGACGGCGGCGCGCGCGGTGCAGACCCTTGGCCTTCTGGGGCGCGATTTCGCGACCGATGCGGATGTGATCTATAACGAAGATCTCTATATGGCGAGCGAGCGGGTGCTGCTTGAAAACCTGCATCACACCCATGAAGACGCCAAGCATGTGATGTTTGTCGGCCATAATCCGGGGATCGAGGTGTTTGCCCAGTCGCTTTTTGGGGCGGGGAACGAGAGCGCGCGAGAAAACATGGCGCGCAAATATCCGACCTGTGGTCTGGCCCATTTTGAATTCGATGTCGATCACTGGGGCGAAATCGCACCGGGGGCCGGACGGTTGATCGACTTTATCAAGGTCAAGGATCTTCAGGCGGTCAAGATCAGTGCAGAGCCAATCACCCAATGATTTGCTGATCTGCGTTGACTGATCTGCATTACTGGCACTTGACGAAGACGGCCTGTCCGCGTTTTATACCGCTGAAATTTTGAGATGCCGCGCCGATTGGGCAGGGGAACATCACAACAAGCACCACGGATAGTACCGTTGTGGGCATGTTGTGGTGCGTTTTTTGTTTGACAGCGCGGGTCTGGCATGCACCTTTGCGGCCAAATTTACGGCCCGAAATATAAAGCAACCTGGAATGACAATGCATCCTTTTCGCTCACACAATTGTAATGCGCTGCGCGCGACTGACGCCGACGCGGAAGTTCGCCTGTCTGGCTGGATTCACCGTAAACGTGACCACGGCAACCTTCTGTTCGTTGACCTGCGCGACCATTACGGCATCACCCAGGTCGTGATCGACATTTCGAGCCCGCTGTTTGAAACGCTTGATAAAGCGCGCGCCGAAAGCGTGATCACGGTCGATGGCAAGGTTGTCAAACGTACGGCTGAGACCATCAACCCGAATCTTCCGACCGGCGAAATCGAAGTTTATGCTTCGAACATCGAAGTTCAGTCTTCGGCCGAAGTTCTGCCGATGCCGGTCTTTGGCGATGTTGAATACGGCGAGGAAGTTCGCCTGCGTCACCGTTATCTCGACCTGCGTCGTGAAAGCGTGCATTCGAACATCGTTCTGCGTTCCAAGGTCATCTCGGCCATGCGTCAGAAAATGACCGCACAGGGCTTCCTTGAGATCCAGACGCCGATCCTGACGGCAAGCTCGCCGGAAGGTGCACGTGACTTCCTGGTGCCGTCGCGTATGCATCCGGGCAAGTTCTATGCCCTGCCGCAGGCGCCGCAGCAGTTCAAACAGCTGCTGATGGTTTCGGGCTTTGACAAATACTTCCAGATCGCACCGTGCTTCCGCGATGAAGATGCCCGTGCCGACCGTTCGCCGGGTGAGTTCTATCAGCTCGACTTCGAGATGGCCTTTGCCACCCAGGAAGACGTGTTTGCAGCAATCGAGCCGGTTCTGCATGACATCTTTGTCGAGTTCGGCGGTGGTCGCGATGTGACCCCGTATCCGTTCCCGCGCATTCCGTTCGATGAGTCGATGGCGAAATACGGATCCGACAAGCCGGATCTGCGTAACCCGCTGATCATTTCCGACGTCACCGAGCCGTTCCGTGGTTCGAGCTTTGGCATCTTTGCCTCGAACATCGAAAAGGGTTCGGTGGTTCGTGCGATCCCGGCAACCGGTGCTGCATCGCGCCCGCGCAGCTTCTTTGACAAGCTGAACAACTGGGCACGTGATGAAGGGGCTGCTGGCCTTGGTTACATCGTTTACGGCGAAGACGGCGAAGCAAAAGGCCCGATTGCCAAGAACCTTGATGCCGATCGCATCGCACAGATCAAGGAAATCACCGGCGTTGCCAATGGCGATGCGGTCTTCTTTGCCTGTGACAAGGAACTGGCAGCTGCCAAGTTTGCCGGCAAGGTTCGTGACAAGGTTTGTGACGAGCTGGAACTGCGCGAAGAAGGCATGTTCAAGTTCTGCTGGATCGTTGACTTCCCGATGTATGAGGAAGACGACGACGGCAAGATCGAATTCAGCCACAACCCGTTCTCGATGCCGCAGGGTGGCCTTGAGGCACTGGAAAGCATGAACCCGCTTGATATCAAGGCGTGGCAGTATGACATCGTGTGTAACGGTATCGAGCTGTCGTCGGGTGCCATTCGTAACCATCGCCCGGACATCATGTATCGCGCGTTCGAAATTGCCGGCTATGGCAAGGACGTTGTCGAAGAACAGTTTGGCGGCATGCTTAACGCATTCAAATACGGCGCCCCGCCGCACGGTGGTTCGGCCCCGGGTGTTGACCGTATCGTCATGCTGCTGGCCGATGAGCCGAACATTCGTGAAGTCATTGCCTTCCCGCTGAACCAGCAGGCACAGGATCTGATGATGAATGCCCCGGCAGAAGTTGAAGACAAGCAGCTTAAAGAACTGCATCTGCGTGTTCAGTTGCCGCCGAAGGCGAAAAAAGACTGATGTGTTTTGGGGGTACCCAAATCATAGAATGATCAAACGGCCCGGAAATTTCCGGGCCGTTTTGTTTTTGACGCCGTTTGATTGCTGATCGTTACCTAATATTAACGGGCTTTGGGCCACTGTAGCCGGGGAAAAGAACATTTGATCCTTCGGGGGATGGCCTGTGAGAAAGATACTTGTGGTGGCAGCGCCTTTGGCGCTTAGCGCGTGCGGTGGTCCGATTGAGCTGACCGTGGCCAAGCTGGCCGGTGATTTGATCAGCTATGTGTCGACGGGCAAAAGCACGACCGACCATGCGGTATCGTTTGTTGCCGAACAGGATTGCGCACTGCATCGCCCGTTGTTTGAGCAAGACATCTGCAAGGACGAAGAGACGGTTTTGGCCGAAGAAGCCGCAGCCCTTGCCGTGATGGGCGAGCCTGAAATCAAAGAAGAAATCCGCGCAGCCCGCCCGGAAATCTATGCGGTGAATGCCCCGGCAGAAGATTGGTCGGAACCCAGCACAAGTGCCATGCGCTCCAACGCGATTGTCACGACCAACCTGCCGCCGCTGACCCCGAAAAAGAATGTTGCTGATGCGGAGCCGGTTGAGGTGGCATCCGCCCGTGATCAGATCGAAGTGGAAGATTTGCCGGTCGCAACGGGTGATCTGGGCCCGATTGATCCGCAGGTCGAAGCCGATGCCGCCGTTGCAGGTTATGTCAGTGACGAGCCGTTGACCGAGGTCGAGGCACCAAAGGAAACCATGACCGCCGCACTGGTCGATCCGACCACCATGGAAGACGGGGTTGATGCGATTGCGGCGCCAGTTGATGCCGCCCTTGATGGTGATGCGCTTGCCGGTGATGATCTTGCCGCGCCGCTGCCGGGTGATTATGTGGTATTGGCAAGCTTTGCTGATGAAGCCCGCGCGCAAAAAGCACTTGGCATCTATGCGGAATACCAGCCGCGCCTTTTGAATGCTGAAGTGAAGGGGAAACCTTATCTTCGGGTTGCGGTCGGGCCGCTTTCGGCAGAGCATGCACATGATTTGCGCCTTCTTGCTGCCAAAAAGGGGATTGAAAATCCCTGGATTGTCGGAGTTACCGCCACCGGAGAGTGATGTTGTCTGGATTATTTTCAGAGATGAAGCAACGTCAGCGTTCCTTTAAAGGAGCGCTGATCTTTTGTTTGGGCCTTGGTGGCTGTGCCGCGCAGGCGGGGAATGTGAGTGGCATTGAAGATGCCATCGTGCCGCATGTTGCGGAATATCATTTCAAGATGACCCATGCGGAGCAGGGCAGCTCGATCGTGGATGCGTCCGGTGTGCTTGGTTATCGCTTTGAGAAGATGTGCGATGGCTGGGTCACTGAAATGCAGCAGATCATGATCCTGCAGGGATCGGAAGGCACACCGATCAATTCGGCTTATTCCATGACCCAGTGGGAAGATTTCGCCGGCACGGAATACCGTTTCCGCATGCGCGATTATCTTGATGGCACCAAGGTCGATGAAGTCGTCGGCAAGGCGATCCGCGATGACGGCATGGTCAAGGTGACCTATGAAATTCCGGTCGAGGTCGAAGAAGAACTTCCGGCCGATGCCCTGTTCCCGACCCAGCATTCATTGATGCTGCTGAAACGTGCGCAGGGTGGCGAGCGGTTCGCCAATGATCTGGTGTTTGATGGCAGCGGCGATGCGCCGACCAACCGGGTGGCCGTGGTGATTTCAGATCGCAAGGATGCCGATAATGCCGCCGATGATCCCGATGGCATTGCAAGCAGTGCGTTTCATCGCATGAACCTGGCGTTCTATCCGCTGGGCGCGGCTGAAAACGGGCCATCGACCGAGATGGCAGTGGATTTTGCTGAAAACGGTGTCGCGCACGGGATGCGGTTTGACTATGGCGAGTTCGAAGTGCTGGGCACGCTTGACAAGGTCAGTCGCCTGCCGCTGCCGGAATGCGGACCACAGTAAAAGCAAGCCATCGCAGATTTCAGATATAAAAAAGCCTGCCTAAAAAAGGCAGGCTTTTTTAGTGGGGAGTGCCCGGATGTTTTACGCAGCAACGGACTTGCGCGAGGCATTGCAATAAAGTCCGTAGAGGGTCTCGATCACGCGCAGAGCATCATCACCATTCAGGGAATAGTAGATGGTCTGTGCTTCGCGGCGAGTCTGTACGAGCTTGTCGCGACGCAGGCGTGCAAGATGCTGCGAGAGGGCGGACTGGCTTAGCCCGACAATACGTTCGAGTTCGCCAACCGACTTTTCGCCTTCATTAAGTTGGCAAAGGATAAGCAGTCTGCTCTGATTGCTCATGGCCTTTAACAGGGTGCTCGCCTGTTCGGCCTTTTCTTCTAGGTTGTTAAGTTCCATTTGGCTTCCTTATAAGCCTGACCGCAAGCGGCCATTGTCCCAACGAAAATTCGACAATGCGCCAGTCGGAGCCATCAGGTGGCGCGTATCCAACTGACGTGAAGTCACATCGGTATTGCTACCGAAAGGATTGTGACCTCTGCCACCAACAAACCACAAGGATTAGTCGGTAAACTTATTCTCAAGTATATTACAAATCTGTCAAGAGAGTGTTTACTCGTATGTCCCTGCTGTTGGGGCGGTTTTTACCGGAAAACCGGCTTGTCGAACGTTCTTCCATGCATCAGATTTTTCTCTGACGATTTCGATTATGAACCCTTCGGGGCGATATCGCACAACACATTTGCGTCATATGATCTGCCCGTAAGGGTCTGCTCCTGTTCAAATGAGGGCCCGGTTGCTCGTCCGGACTCGCATTTGATGTGAGTATATACAAACCCGAGAAAACGGCAAAACTGTGAAAGTAATGGTGGTAAATTGCTATGCAGCAGATGATGCTTTTGTCGAAGGCCAAAGAGCTTGCGCAAATGCGCTTTGATATGCTGATTTAGAACAAAGAAAAGCGCATCGATTTGCGCTAGAACTATTCAAACAGGACATAAAAAAGGGATGCGGTTAACGCAGGCCCGGCATCCGGGGGTTGCCCGGGGCAGCACCGTGTTTGAACTTTCAGGAAGGCGATCCAGAAAAATGGCGACTTTGTTCGTGTCCCACCACGATTGCATCGATCATGATACCGGCCCCGGACATCCGGAATGTGCCGATCGTTTGCGCGTTGTTCAGCGCGTGTTCGAGGCCGAGGAATTCATGTTCCTGCATCGCGAAGAAGCGCCACTGGCCGATCTTGATCTGATCAAGACCGTCCATGACCCGGCCTATGTCGACAAGGTGATGGCAACCATCCCGGCTGAAGGCATCGTGTCGCTTGATGGCGATACTTATGTTTCGCCTGGATCGGGCAAGGCGGCCTTGCGTGCGGCCGGTGGGGCCTGCATTGCGGTCGATGCGGTGATGGAAGGGCATGAAAAGAACGCCTTTGTTGCCACCAGACCACCGGGGCACCACGCGGAATATGACCGTGCGATGGGCTTTTGCCTGTTTAACAATGCGGCGATCGCGGCCCAGCATGCGCGCAAGAAATTTGGCATCAAACGCGTGGCGGTGATGGATTTCGATGTCCATCACGGCAATGGCACGCAGGACCTGTTTTATAACGATGCGGACCTGTTTTATTGCTCCACGCATCAATGGCCGCTTTATCCCGGTACCGGGGCAGAGACCGAGCGCGGCTGTGCAAACAATATCCTCAATGTCGGGCTTCCGGCAGGGTCAGGCACGGTCGAACTTCAGGAAGCCTTCAATTCAACCGTGCTGCCCGGTATTGCTGCGTTCAAACCGGAACTTCTGATCATTTCGGCGGGGTTTGATGCCCACAAGAATGATCCGCTGGCAGGGTTGTGCTTTGAGACGAGTGACTTTGTCTGGATGACCAAGCAGTTGATGAACCTTGCCGAGGAACAATGCGGCGGGCGTGTCGTGTCGCTGCTTGAAGGGGGCTATGATCTGCCGTCGCTTGCCAGCAGTGCCGTGCAGCATGTCCGGACATTGATGGGTGCGCATTAAGCGCTACAAAGCGTGCGTGCCCTATGCCTGCCAAAAGCGTTTCAGTCAGACGAAATTGCGTTCTGTCCGGTTGCCCTGATCGAGACTTGCGCGTAAACTCCGCGCCGATCAAAGAAATGGAGCATACATGTCCGAGGCTACTGCATCTCCCGCAATTCCTGAAGATATCGCGAAACTGAGTTTCGAAGAGGCGCTTGGGCAGCTTGAGACCCTTGTGCGTCAGCTTGAACAGGGGCAGGTCGGCCTTGATGATGCCATTGCGTCCTATGAACGCGGTGCGGCACTTAAGCGCCATTGCGCGGACAAGCTGCGCGCTGCTGAAGAGCGCATCGAAAAAATCACCCTGAATGCGGATGGCCGCCCGTCGGCAACCCCGACTGAAATTGAATAGGGCGATTGCCCCCTAACTTTCGGAGACCGTCGTGAGTTACGACTTGCTTGCCGGACTGAGTGCGGCGTCTGCTGATCTGGGCGAGACGCTTGACGGGATTCTGCCCCGTGCCAATGGCCAGATTGAACAGCGCCTGTATCAGGCGATGCGTTATTCCACGCTGGGTGACGGCAAACGTTTGCGCCCGTTTCTGGTGCTGAGCTCGGCCGGTTTGTTCAAGGTTTCACGTCGCTCCGCACTGCGCGTTGCAGCAGCCGTTGAGATGGTGCACAGCTATTCGCTGATCCATGATGACCTGCCAGCGATGGATGACGATGATCTGCGTCGCGGCAAGCCGAGCTGTCATAAGCAGTTTGACGAGGCGACCGCGATCCTGGCCGGTGATGCGCTTCTGACCCAGGCGTTTGAAGTGCTGGCCGACGAAGATACCCATCCGGATCCACGTGTTTGCACCGATCTCGTCCGTGCGCTTGCCCGTGCGGCAGGCCCGTATGGCATGGTCGGCGGGCAGATGATTGATCTGGCTGGTGAAGGACAGTCTTTTGATCAGGCGCAGGTCACGCATCTGCATTTGCTGAAAACCGGGCGGATGTTTGCCTTTGCCTGCGAAGCCGGTGCGATCCTTGGCAAGGCACCCAAAAGCATTCGTCTGGCCCTGCGATCCTATGCCCATGACATGGGACTGGCCTTCCAGATCAAGGATGACATTCTTGATGTCGAAGCAAGCAGCGAGGAACTCGGCAAGACGGCTGGCAAGGATGCCGATCAGGAAAAGTCGACTTTCGTGAAGCTGCTGGGCCTTGAGCAAGCCCGCGAACAGGCCCGTATGCTGTGCGATCAGGCGATCAATCACCTCAACTGCTTTGATGATGAGGCCGAGCCACTGCGTGCTGTGGCCCGTTTTGTCGTTGAACGCGGCCGATAGAAAATGATTCTTCGCTGACCAGTGCTAGCGTTTTCTGAAGCTTATGACAATTACGCCATCTGACAAGTCATCGGCCCAGCGACCGTCGCAAACCGATATCTGATGTTCGCATCGCTTAGTTAGTTTTTTCCCAATAGGGTCGGTGTAGGAGATTAAGAAGCTAACATTTATGGTGGAGGCGGTCGGTGTAACGTCCTCATCTATTTTTTGCTTCATCGCCCTATAACCTAGAGCTAAGCAAGCGAATGCTAGAGTAGGGTCAATAATAAACGGGACAGTGACAAGATCGTCTGTAGAGGGCTTGATGTAGTCAATATATGCTGATGACTGATTGGGATTTCTGAAACCACCTACCGTTTTGCCATTGGCCTTTATTTGTGCCCCCCAATTGTCTTGGATAACCTCCAAGCGTTCTCCTATATTCTCAAATATTTCGTGTATCTGTCTGTAGATCTCTTCAAGATCGAGCACAGTTTCAATGCTGAGATCATGTGCGCTGCCTGCGCCTGTGTTTCGCATATGGAATTGGTATTCTGTAGAGCCTCCGTTCAGATATTTAGCGGCTTCGGATGGTTGCTCCCAAAAAATGTCTTTTAGCGCAGACTCATGCATCGCGATTTGGAAAACTTCGTCAGCAATTCTTAAGTTTGGACTGAATTGATACTTAAGCTGTTTGAGCACTAAGCGAACCGAATATGCCGATACTCCGGCTGCAACCGCTGCCGCACCAGCACTAATTATCTGGGCCCAATCAACAAAGGTCATTTGATCTCCGAAAAGGTTCTAACGTCTCGAATATTCGCTCATCGGCTAAGTTTTAACAATTGGACGGTTTTTGGCATAGATTTCTTGCTTAGCTTATAAAGCCACATTCTATACAGTTACATATTCTAGCTTTAGAGGTTGCTGATTTGGCAAGTTTATACACAGCCGGTTTTCGCGACCGGCTGTTTGACAAGGACCCGTTTCCGCTTGCGATCTGGTATCCGGCAACAGATCCGGAAAGTTCGGTGCGGCTTATGGGCGTGGCATCCAGTGCGGCGCGCGGGGCGGATTTTGCCGGTGATGGTCCGTTTCCGATGGTGCTGTTTTCGCACGGTTCGGAAGGGCATCGGTTCAATCAGTTCTGGTTGGCGGAATATCTGGCGCGCAGGGGATATATCGTTGCGGCCCCGCAGCATCATGGCGATAATTACCTTGATGCGTCCGAAGCCCGGCAATTGGCGATTATCGAGCGCCGCCCGCAGGAAATGCGGATGGCCCTTGATTTGCTGTTGGCGCATTCCGAGATCGGGCTGCAGATTGACCAGGGTAAAATCTATGCCCTTGGCCATTCAGCGGGTGGGGCGACCGTGCTTAAGCTGGCCGGGTGGGATTTTGATGCCCAGGCTTGGCAGGATTACTGCGAAATCAATTCCGAGACGGACCGGGTGATTTGCCAGCACGCGCCAAGCGATGATCACATTGACCGGCTGCATAATGTTTATGGTGGGCCGGTTGTGTCTGAACGCGATGACCGGATTGCTGCCATTATCGCGATTACGCCGGCCTTCGGGGTTGCTGCCACCGACGCGGGGCTTGGCGATATTGATGTGCCGATGCTGTTTGTCGAAGCCGATACCGATGAAATCCTGCATGACCATGTTAACGCTGCTCACTTTCGCAGTCTTTTGCGCGGGCGGGCGAAGTTCGTGAAGGTCAAGGGGGCGGGGCACTATTCCTTCTTGCCGAAATGCACCCCATATATTGCCGAGAACTTCGGCTATTTGTGCCGGGATTTCGGTCAGGATCGCGACACCATTCACCGCACGGTGGAGCAAGTGATCCACAGGTTCCTTGAGCGTGTAAAATCAGGTGAAATTCAGGGTCGCTAAATCAGTCGAACCCCGCTATTTTACGCAGCTTGCAACATGGCGCCATAACAGTCACCCTGTTGTAACCAACGCCATATAAAAACTTGAAAATCGAGATCGGAATGAGCACGACCTCCAAGACCCCGCTGCTGGATACCATCAACACCCCTGACGAGCTGCGCAAATTGCAGCCTGCCCAGATGAAGCAGGTGGCAGACGAATTGCGCGCCGAGGTGATTGATGCCGTATCGGTCACTGGCGGCCATCTTGGCGCCGGGCTTGGTGTGGTCGAGCTGACCGTTGCGATCCATTACCTGTTTGATACGCCCCATGATCGCGTGATCTGGGATGTCGGTCATCAGTGCTATCCGCATAAAATCCTGACCGGGCGACGTGATCGCATCCGCACGATCCGTCAGGGCGGCGGGCTATCTGGTTTCACCAAGCGGTCCGAGTCTGAATATGATCCGTTCGGGGCCGGGCATAGCTCCACCTCGATCTCGGCCGGGCTTGGTATGGCGGTTGCCAATCAGCTGTCTGATGACAAACGCAAGAACGTGATTGCGGTTATTGGTGACGGCTCGATGAGTGCCGGTATGGCCTATGAGGCGATGAACAATGCCGCTGCTACCGATCAGCGCCTGATCGTGATCCTGAACGATAACGACATGTCGATTGCCCCACCGGTGGGATCTATGTCGGGTTATTTGTCGCGCCTGATTTCGGGTAAGGGTTATCAGGGCCTGCGCAATGCGGCCAAGGGCCTGACCAAACATCTGCCGCGTCAGATCGAAGAAGCTGCGCGCAAGCTTGAAGAATATACCCGTGGCATGGTGACCGGCGGGACCCTGTTTGAAGAAATGGGCTTCTTCTATGTCGGGCCGATTGATGGTCACAACATGGATCATCTGTTGCCGGTTCTCAAAAACGTTCGCGATGCCGATGTTGATGGCCCGATCCTGATCCATGCGGTGACGCAGAAGGGCAAGGGCTATGGCCCGGCGGAAAATGCTGCCGACAAGTATCATGGCGTTGCCAAGTTTGATGTTGTGACTGGCAAGCAGGCCAAGCCGACCCCGAATGCGCCAAGCTACACCAAGGTGTATGGCGAAACGCTGGTCAAGCTGGCCGAGAAGGACGAGAAAGTCACCGCCATCACCGCCGCCATGCCATCGGGCACGGGGGTCAACATCTTTGCCGATCATTTCCCCGATCGCGCCTTTGACGTCGGGATTGCCGAACAGCATGCCGTGACCTTTGCCGCCGGGATGGCGTGCGAAGGATACAAACCGTTCTGCACGCTCTATTCGACCTTCCTGCAGCGTGGCTATGACCAGGTTGTTCATGACGTTGCGATCCAGAACCTGCCGGTGCGTTTCGCGATGGACCGTGCCGGTCTGGTCGGTGCCGACGGGGCGACCCATGCCGGGGCGTATGATATTGCCTATCTCGGCTGTCTTCCGAACTTTGTTCTGATGGCCGCTGCCGATGAGGCGGAGCTTGTTCATATGACCACGACCGCCTGGGCGATTGATGATCGGCCATCTGCGTTCCGCTATCCTCGTGGCGAGGGTGTTGGCGTTGAAATGCCAGCTGAGGGTAAAGTCCTTGAGATTGGTAAGGGTCGCGTCCTGCGTGAAGGGGGCAAGATCGCCATCCTGTCTTATGGCACGCGTCTGGCCGAGGCGATGCTTGCTGCCGAAGACTTGGCAGCACGGGGCTTGCCTGCGACGGTTGCCGATGCGCGCTTTGCCAAGCCGCTGGATCACGAACTGATTGCCGATCTGGCGCGCAATCATGAAGTCCTGATCACCATCGAAGAAGGCTCGATCAACGGCTTTGGCGCGATGGTCCTGCAGCATATGGCAGGGCAGGGATTGCTTGATAACGGCCTTAAGATCCGCACCATGGCGTTGCCTGATGCGTTGATTGATCACGACAAGCCGGAAATCCAGTACGAGAAGGCCGGGCTTGATGCCAAGGCCATCGTCAAGACCGCCCTTGGCGCGCTTGGCATGAGCGAGAGCAAGGCACGCGCTTAAGCGCTTCGAGTGTTCTCGGAAAGTTAGAAGGCCGGTTGTCGCAAATGATAACCGGCCTTTTCGTTATTCGGCATAAATCATCTTGTGGGTCATGCCGCCATCAATCCGCATGGTTTCACCGGTCATGAAGCCGGACATGTCCGGATCAAGCAGGAAACTGACGGCTTGGGCGATGTCTTTGGGCGTGCCCACCCGGCTCACAGGGTGCTGGGATTTGTCTGTGTCGCTATGATTGGGTTCGGTTTTGTTGGCCTTTTTCTGCCAGTCACCGACTTCGATCCAGCCCGGAGCAATGGCATTGACCCGGACATCACCGGCAAGACTTACGGCAAGCGCATGGGTCAGGGCGACGATGCCGCCCTTGGAGGCGGCGTAGGATTCCGTATTGGCCTCTGACTGGAAGGCGCGGGTGGAGGCGATATTGACAATCGCGCCCTTGGTCACACGCAGATGCTGTGTCGCATGTTTGGTGGCCAGGAACACACCACCCAGATTGACATTGATCACGCGTTGCCACTGATCCCATTCAAGGTCTTCGATACCGGGCGCATGCGGATCGGCAATGCCGGCATTATTGATCAGGCCATCAATCCGGCCAAACCGGTCAAAGCATTGCTGCACGGCAAGTATGATGTCGGCCTCGGTCGCGACGTCGCCTTTAAGGAGCAGGGTGCGGTCGCGTTCATCGTCCGTCAGGCTTGCAAGTGCCTCTTCGCCCGCATCGGCATCAAGATCAAACATCGCGACCTTCCAGCCAAGACCGAGAAGATGCTTTGAGATACCAAGGCCCAAACCCTGGGCCCCGCCGGTGACAAAGGCCACGCGTGGTGCTTGTGCGGACGGATGTTGCATGTCTGCCCCATGTGTTGTGATGCAAGGTCAGGTGGATACCCGACCCATAAGGAACGTTCGGGAAATGGTCTTGTTCGCGCGAAATTGCAAGGCGAAGTGTTCAGGCGGCTGTTGCGCCGTTTTCAAGCCGATCCAGCAAGGCATGGACAAAACCTTCTTGCCGATCATCAAGACCGCGCCGGGTGGCGAGTTTTTGCAAGGCCTCGGTCGCCTCGATATGCAGGCGGTAATGGCCGGAATCCTGATCAATGCGCGTGGTTTGCTGTGCGCTATCGCCAAAGACCATGGCGTGACAGAGACCGGCATCGGCTGAGGTAAAGGCGCGGCAGGTCAGCGGGCGAAGCTCATAAATGCTGCAACGATCATTTTCATCCAGAAGCGGGCAGCGTGCGCGGACTTCGCTGGTTTTGGTGAATTGTTCGATTTCGTGCGCGGCAGTCTTCAGACGATCCAGCAGAGCCAGCTGTTGCGGTTCGGAAAAGCTTGCCTGAATGTGAGCGGCGATCAGGTCGGTAACACCGGGCGGGACACTGACAAACAGGTGGCAACAGGCACTGCATTGATCGCGGCATGCACGTGGGGTCGGATTGGGGAAGCTTTGGCGCAGAAGGGTGGATACCTGCTCCAGCATCGCCATGGTGGCCCGGGCGGCGTCGGCAAGCGTGTCTGCAGCATCAAGGGTGCGGTCAAGCTCCGTTCGGAAATTGGCAAACATCTGCTCGTAACGACGGGATGCCTCGGCAGTCAGGGCACCGGTCTGAGCGATGTTGTGCGAAATCCGGTCTATGGCGTCATCAAGCTTCGTCATCAATGCCAGTTACTCTCGTTCTGGTATGTCGGACTAGCCTGCAGTGTGCTCGTTATTGTTTTTCTAATTTAGCATCTTTGGCGTTAGTTCCCTAATAATTACATAAACTTATACGTCAGTTCAATTTGGTGCGGTTGGCGCAAAAAAAACCGGCCAGATAAATCCGGCCGGGAAGTCGGGTCGAAAAGACCCGTGGGTGCTGCGGGTTAGGCAGCGGGAGTTTTGGCTGCAACGCGTTATGCAGCAGGGGAGGTAAAGGTATCCTCGTATTCCTTGCGCAGCTGGGCCTTCTGGATTTTGCCCATGGTGTTGCGCGGCAGTTCCTTGATCACCCAGATGCGCTTGGGCACCTTGAATTTCGCAAGCTTGTCCTGGGTGCGTTTGATGATGGCTTCGGGGTCGGCCTGATCACCATTGGCAGCGACAATCACACCGGCAACGGCTTCGCCGAAATCAGGATGTGGCAGGCCAAAGATTGCGACTTCATCGACCTCGTCATATTCGGCAATGACTTCTTCGACTTCCTTGGGATAGACGTTAAAGCCACCGGAAATGATCAGGTCCTTGTCACGGCCAACGATGGTGACATAGCCGTCTTCGCCAATGGTTGCGAGATCGCCGGTGATAAAGAACCCGTCAGACCGGAACTCGGACGCGGTTTTTTCCGGCATCTGCCAGTAGCCTTTGAAAACGTTCGGGCCACGGACTTCCAGCACGCCGATTTCACCAGCGCCCAAAACGTTGCCGTCCTTGTCACACACGCGTGCCTCGATCCCCGGCAGGGTCGGGCCAACCGCACCCGGACGGCGTTCACCATCAAGCGGGTTGGACGTGTTCATACAGGTTTCGGTCATGCCATAGCGTTCAAGGATCTTGTGACCGGTACGTTCAAAGAACGCATCATGGGTTTCGGCCAGAAGCGGGGCGGAGCCTGAAACGAACAACCGCATGTTAGCGGTAACATCCTTGGTAAACTGCGGATGAGAAAGCAGACGGGTATAAAAGGTCGGAACACCCATCAGCACGGTTGATTGCGGCAAACGTTCAATCACGTCATCTGCATCGAATTTCGGAAGCAGGATCACCTTGCCACCATTCATCAGCATGATGTTGATGGCAACAAACAGACCATGGGTGTGGAACAGCGGCAGGGCGTGCAGCAACGTATCACCCGGCTTGAAGCCCCATGCCTGATGCAGGGTCTTGGCGTTTGAGCCCAGATTGTTATGGGTCAGCATCGCGCCCTTGGACCGGCCCGTGGTGCCAGATGTATACAGGATGGCGGCAACGTCGTCCTTGTCGGCTGCGACAATGTCGGTCATTGCGGTGGCGTTGGCGGCCTCGTCATTCAGGCTGCCATCGCCGTTTGAACCAAGCGACAGGACAGCAGCGACATTATTCTTGCTACCCAGTTCCTTGGCCGCATCGATATGGGCCGGACGGCAGACAAAGACGCGCGGGGCGGCATCACCCAGAAAATAGGCGATTTCGTCACCGGTATAGGCGGTGTTAAGCGGCAGATGGATGGCACCAAGCTGCAGGCAGGCAAGATAAAGCGCGATCACGTCTGATGATTTGTCGACCTGGGCTGCGACACGGTCGCCCTTGACCACACCGTGGGCGGCAAGGACGGATGCATAGCGCCCGGTGCGATCAAGAAGCCAGGCGAAGCTGCGCTCCGTACCATCGCGTTCGATCAGGAAAGTGCGGGATTTGTCGGCCGGAAAACGGTCCAGAAATGTTTGAAGAAGATTATCTGACATGGTCATACCTGTTTAAATTCCGGCAAGCTGTGCGACGGATTTCGATGTGGCGATCTTTCCGTCATTCATCAGTGCTTCGTGGTTTTTCTCGATATCATCAAGGTGGTAGGCGTAATTCACCATCATACCGCCAGCCTGACGAAGGCCCTTGTCCGACGTATCGCCAAGCCAGTTAAGGCGTTCAAGCTGTGCACCATTGCCCAGATGGAACCGCGCGGTGGGGTCGAGCGGTGATTTGCCGCGCTTGCACGTGGCGAGATAGGTCGCACACAGTGCCAAGGTCGGCTTTTTGAGGTTCGCGACCTTGACCGGATCACTGACCCAGTCATGTTCGCTAAGCCCTTCAAGGACCTGACCTGCAAGATCGGCATCGTCGGCCTTGCTTTTCTGACGGGTGCGCAACCAGCCCATGAAGCCCGGAATGGGCGACAGGGTGGCAAACTGTTTAAGCTGCGGGAATTCGCGTTTGAGTTCCTCGACCACCTGTTTGATCAGGAAGTTGCCAAAGGAAATCCCCTTGAGCCCGGCCTGACAGTTGCTGATCGAATAGAAGATCGCAGTGTTGGCGGTCTCCGGTGCCTTTTCGTCAATTTCCGGGGCCAAAAGCGCCTGAACGCTATCGGCCAGTCCATGCACCAAAGCGACCTCAACAAAGATCAGCGGATCATCAGGGATCGCCGGATGGAAGAAGGCAAAGCATTTCCGGTCGGTCGCCAGACGGCGTCGCAGATCTTCCCAGCCCTGAATTTCATGTACCGCCTCATAGCGGATCAGTTTTTCAAGGATGGCCGCCGAGGTATCCCAGTCAATATGACGCAGTTCAAGGAAACCACGGTTAAACCAGCTGGTCAGCAGATGCTGCATGTCGGCATTGAGCGGCTCAAGATCGCGATTGTTCTTGAGAAGCCCGATCAGGGTTTCCCGCATATCGACAATCGCGCGTGTACCACCCGGTGCCATGTTGATCTTGCGCAGAAGTTCCTGACGGACCGGCTCGGACGTCTGGGTGAGGACCGCAAGGTTGGCTTCGGACGGATCCTTGGCAAAGGCCTCGGCCGCCTTGGAAACCTTGGTGCGGTCTGCACTGAAGTCGTTCTGCATCATCTGGAAGAAGGCCAGGTTGTCTTCTTCCGGCAGGTTTTCCCAAAGACGAACCACTTCGCGGGCAACCGCGGTACCACGTGCCTCACCTTTCTGCGAGACAAGGTCCTTGCACATGGCACCGAGCTGCTTGAGCGGCTCCTGCGGGGTCGAGATCGGCAGATCAAGCAGTTCACGACCACGGTCGGCAATGCTTGAAAGCCAGCTTTTGACAGACATGCCTGACATTAGCGTCCTCCGATGATGGTTTCCGGAAGCCAGGTGGCGATCTGCGGGAAGAAGCAAAGAATGACGATTGCCGCGATCATGCACATCACATAAGGGAACGCGCCCTTAAGGATGCTTTGCAGACGGATGTCCGGGGCAATGCCATTGATCACATAAAGGTTCAAACCAACCGGCGGGGTGATCAGGCCGATTTCCATGTTGATGGTCAGGATCACTGCAAACCAGTAGGGATCGAAACCGGCATTGATGATCACGGGCAGAAGGATCGGTGCGCTCATCAGGATCACGGCAACCGGCGGCAGGAAGAAGCCACTGATCAGCAGGAACACATTGATGAAGCCCATCAGGACCCAACGGTTGACCTCAAGGGCTGAAATCCACTGCGCGATCGACTGGGTGACCAGAAGCGACGACAGCATGTAGCTAAACAGGCCCGCAGCCCCGATGATGAGCAAGATCATCACCGATTCCTTGGTGGTGTCACGCATGACATTCCATAGCTGGCCCGGTTTCCACATGCGATAAATGATCATCGCTGTGATCAGGCAGAACAGCGCACCAACACCAGCCGTTTCGGACGGGGTGGCAACACCGCCATAAAGGGCAAACAGAACAGCACCGATAATGACAAGGAAGGGCAGTACACGCGGAAGGATTTCAAACTTTTCCTTCCAGCTGTATTTGACCACACCAAGGGCCGCCTGGGCATTGCCCTGACGCCATGTCGAATAAAGCGACCATGCCATGAAGAGTGCCGTTACCAGCAGGCCCGGCAGAAGACCCGCCAGGAACAGACGCCCGATCGAGGTTTCCGTCGAGATGCCATAGACAATCATGGTGACACTTGGCGGGATCAGGATGCCAAGCGTACCGCCAGCTGCGATCGAGCCGGCTGCAACTGTATCGGGGAAGCCGCGTTCGCGCATTGCCGGAATGCCCATCTTGCCAATCGCGGCACAGGTCGCAGGCGACGAGCCCGACAGGGCGGAAAAGATGGCGCAAGCGCCCAAGTTTGAAATCACAAGCCCGCCTGGAACACGCGTCAGCCAGCGATCAAGAACCGAGTAAAGGTCACCACCTGCACGGGATGATGCAACGACCGCCCCCATCAGGATGAACATCGGGATGGCAAGGACTTCGAAGCTTTCGAGTTTGCCAAACAGGATTTCAGGCAGAAGCGGCAGCGATCCGGTGCCATCAAAGATGACGATAAAACCGATGCTGACCAGGATCAGGCCGATACCGACCGGAATGCCGGAGAAAAGAACAACTGTGGTCGCGATGCCAACAATGGCCGCAAGAAGCAAGGGATCCATGGTGCGGCCTCCTTAAAATGCGCCTTCGCGAATATCGAACGGGGTCGATCTGCGCGTGATGAGGGAAAGGAAATCGGCAACGAACTGCAAGAACAGCAAGCCAAAGCCAACCGGAAGGGCAGTAAACGGTTTCCAGAGCGGAACAGCCCAGATGGTCTCGGACAACCAGCCGCCTTCATAGGCTTCGATCACCAGTTCAAGACCGTAAAAGGCAAACATGGCCGAGATGCCCATGCCACACAGCAAGGTGACAATGGCAAGCGTCATGCGTGCGCCGCGTTTAAGATAAAGCGGCAGCAGATCGACATTGACGTGACCGCGCAGCAATTGGACATAGGGCAGACCAACAAGGGTCGCACCGATCATCAGGAAGATGACGGCTTCAGTCTGCCAGACGGTTGAGTCATTCAGCACATAGCGCATGAAGACCAACTGACAGATGATCAGCATGGCAATTGCAAACATCGAGGCCGAAGCAACGCCACACACGCGCGACAGGAAATGGATGGCGGCAATCACGCCATCAACCGGTCCTTTTGGATGATGCGCGTAGCGGTCTGCCTGTGCGGCATGATCGTCGATAGGTTCGACATCAGGCGGAGGCGGCATATCGGATTTAACGGAATGCGACGCACTTGGGGTCTGCGCGAAGTCATCGGGCAGATCAATGGGCAATGGGTGCGGGGACATGGCGTTGGACACGCGCGTACTCCTCTGACGGAACCGTGGTGTTATGGTCTGGTCGTGTTGGGAAAAGCAGGGTGGTGCCGTATCACCGGCACCACCATCACATCAGGCACGGATCACTTAACAGCGAGCGCCATGTCGAGGATTTCCTGACCGTTCGGGGTTTCTTCCACGAACTTGGCATAGGACGTTTTCATGGCGATCGCCTGCCATGCTGCAAAGTCCTCGTCAGTGAGATCAGCGATTTCAACACCGGCTTCCTTGAAGACTTCGACGCTGTCGGAGTCCTGCTTGCGGCCTTCGGTGGTGTAGTACTCTTCAGCGACCTTTGCGGCGGCTGCGAGGGCGTCTTTCTGCGCATCGTTGAGCTTGTCATAGCTGCGCTTGGACATCAGGACCGGCTGATACATGAACCAAAGGGCATTGCCAGCAGCCGGGGTGTAGCATTTGACCTGCTCGTAGATACGATAAGACACGAAGCTCGACGAGCTGGTGTTTGCCGCATCAAGAACGCCGGTCTGCATGGCCGGATAGATTTCCGAGCTCGGCATTGCGGCGATGGAGCCGCCAGCACCCTGAAGCATCTGTTCGAACGACTTGCCGGCTGCACGGATCTGCAGGCCTTTGACGTCGTCAGGCTTTTTGATGCAGCCCTTGGTCGATGCAAAGCCACCAGCGAGCCAGCCCTTGGCAACCGTGACAACACCTTCTTCGTTCAGCAGCTCTTCGATTTTAGCCATGAACGGGGATTCGTTGATGCGATTGGCGTGGTCATGGTTTTTAACCAGTGCCGGCATCAGGGTCAGGTTTGCAGCCGGAACGCGACCACCGGCATATGCCAGCGGATACACGATCATATCAAGCTGGCCACGCGTCATCGGGGTCCACTGTTCCTTCGCCTTGAACAGGGAGCCGGACGGGAAGATCTGGATTTCCAGATCGACGTCAGCAGCTTTGACTTCGTTTGCAATAATCTCTGCAACCTTGTGACGGATGTCGCTGGTCGACCACTGGTGAGACAGCTTGAGAGTCTCGGCACCAGCAGATGCGGACATGCCAAAGGCAGCAACAGACATGGAGATGGCGGCGACGGACGCCGTAAGAGTCTTTTTGAAAATCTTCATCTTTTCCTCCCGGATGAAGCATGCGTTTTAAGTGCATTGTGACGGCTTTTGCGCGTCTTTTTATTGATGCGGTCTTCGCATTGGTTAAAAGCGTTACAGATTTCTGGCATGCTGTCCATGCAATTTTGTATACCAGAAGGGCATTTTGCAGTGCCACAAATCCGCGCCCTAGTGTTTGCCGGGGAATCTCGGAAAACTGCCGCTGAACTTTTGCATCGCAGCAGGAAAACTTCGCAAAGCAGCATCGAAAAGGCTTTGATTGGTACCAGAATATGTGTTCTGGTATACCAGTAAGGGATGATGAATGAGGGCGCACATGTCGCAAAACGGAAAGCTTGCCACCGATCTGGTCCAGAAACTTGAACGCGATATCGTGACCGGTGTGCTCAAGCCCGGCGACAAACTTGATGAGCGTTCTTTGAGCGAGCGTTTTGGTGTGTCTCGCACGCCAGTTCGTGAAGCATTGCAAACCCTTGCCGGGTCAGGGCTGGTTGCGACCATGCCGCGCCGGGGCACCATTGTTGCCTCTATCACCGTTGCCGAATTGATCGAGATGTTTGAAGTCATGGCCGAGTTGGAAGCCATGTGTGCACGTCTGGCTGCGCGCCGTATGCCGCGGGTTGATATCGAAAACCTGATTGCGCTATCGGACGAATGTAACGCGCTTAAGGATCATGCGGATGCCGATGCCTATTACGAGGCCAATGTCCGCTTCCACGAGGCAATCTATGCCGGATGTCGTAACAGCTTCCTGGAGCGTCAGACCAAGAATGTCCGTAACCGGCTGGCACCCTATCGTCGCTTGCAGCTGCATCGTCCGGGGCGTTTGAAAACATCCAATAATGAACATGCCGATATCCTGAGTGCCATTTCCAATGGCGAGGCGGATACCGCTGGCAAGCTGATGCAGCAGCATGTGGCGGTACAGGGCGAATCGCTTAATGATCTGCTTGCGATTGTGCCGCGCGGGTACCTTGAGCCGTTGGCCAGCTAATTCCCGTTTTAAACTGCGACCAAATGCGTGACCTTTTGCGGTGGGTGGGTTAAAACGCGCTCATGGCAAAGAAACGTTTGGATCAGTTGCTTGTGGAACGCGGATTGGTGGAAACCCGGTCCAAGGCACAGGCATTTATCATGGCAGGCAATGTCTTTAGCGGCGAGCAACGGCTCGATAAGCCGGGCATGCCGTGCAAGGAAGACATTTCCATTACGCTGCGTGGGCAGCCTCATCCGTGGGTGTCGCGCGGTGGGCTCAAGCTTGAAAAGGGTCTGGCTGAGTTCGAGATCGATGTTACCGGTTTCATCGGTGTCGATGTCGGGGCCTCGACAGGCGGTTTTACCGATGTGTTGCTTCAGAACGGGGCGGCCAAGGTCTATGCCGTTGATGTCGGGCAGGGGCAGCTTGATTGGAAGCTGCGCAATGATGAGCGCGTTGTGGTTATGGAAAAGACCAATGCGCGCCACCTGACCGAAGAACAGATCCCCGATGCCATTGATATCGTTGTGTGCGATGCAAGCTTTATCGGGCTGCGGACCGTGCTTCCGGCCAGTATGGAACGGGTCAAGGATGGCGGATACCTGATCGCACTGATCAAGCCGCAATTTGAAGTCGGCAAGGAACGCGTCGGGAAAAAGGGTGTCGTCCGTGAACCGGAACTGCATCAGGAAGTCTGCGATACCATTTCCGACTGGCTTGCCAATCTTCCGGGCTGGGAGGTGCTTGGCATCACCAAAAGCCCGATTACGGGTCCCGAAGGCAATGTCGAATTTCTGATCTGCGGGCGGAAAACGGCCTGATTAGCAGGCCGGTTTTCCGCCAACGATCATCAGATTACTTGCCGATTTTCTTCAGGAAGAAATCAAGGCCTGCCTGTGCGCAGTCCTGATCCTGCGGCGGGGTGCCGGAACTGACCCCGATGCCGCCAACGCATTCGCCATCAACAAAGACCGGTAGGCCACCGGCAACAATCGACAGGCGACCACCAATTTCCGAATCAATACCATAGGCCGGTTTGCCCGGCTGGGCCGCAGCAGCATATTCATGCGTGCCCTTGCGTGCGCCCGATGCGGTAAAGGATTTGTCCTGGGCGATGGTGGTGCTGGTGACCTTGCCGCCATCCATGCGCTCAAATGCGATCAGCACACCGGATTCATCGGTAATGGCGATGCACATCGGAACCCCGATTTCGTTGGCACGATTGCGCGCCCCTTCGATCAGGATATAGGCATCCTCAATGGACAGGCGTTTGATGGTCAGCATCGGACTTCTCCCGGGTGTTTATTTTAACTCGCGGCATCTTACGGGCAGCGCCAAAAGCCGATCAATCAGATAAAACGGCTTTCCGTATGGTGGAAGGCGAGGGGCGCTTTGCCTGCCGCTCAGAAGTCCGGACGCATGATCATGAGATAAAGGGCACCCAGCGGAAACAGGATGGCGATCCGGCCGACCATGTTCCAAAGCCTGCGGCATTTCTCGTAACTTGCCGGCATTTCCGTTTCGCCATTGGCCACGGTCTTGGCTGCGATCTTTGACATATAGATCTGAAGCGGCAAAAGCCCTGCCAGCCACAGCATCGCCGCCATACCAAACAGACTGATGCCGTAAATCAGATAGGGAGCATCGGAAAGTGCGATGCCCGTGGCATGAAACAGGCCGATGCCGCCAATGATGATCAGGACCGAGCCGAGCGTGGTGAAGGCCAGATCGGTGATGTTGATCAGGCGGCAGGCAAAGGCGATCACGACCGGGTCGTTGGTGCGGTCTGCCTGTATTTTCCAGACGGCGGAAACGATGATGTTGCCCAAAAACAGGATGGCGCCAATAACGTGAATGAGTTTGACGGTTGAATATTCCATCTGAAATTCCGGTTGGTTGCAGGCAGATGCCAATAATGGATGCGGGATTATGATCAGGTTTCAGGCGCTGGCAGGGATGGTCAAATCTTCTGCCAGAAGGCCCAGGACAAAGTTTGAAAGTTCCTGGTCAGCAGGCGGGACGATCATGCCATCAATCACCAGCATGGCGATGCCGTGCGCGCGGCTCCAGGCGGCAAGTGCTCGGTTATAGGCGGTGGCCGCTTCGGTCAGGGTCATCTCGGCCTTGCGATCAACTGATGTCACCGCGCGCTGCAAAACGTCAAAGGCGTTATCGGCCGCATCACGCAGTTCCGGGTATTGATCGAGTGGCGGGCGCTCCCGGCCAAAGATCAGGCGGAAATGTTGCGGGTTTTCAACAGCGAACTGCACATAGGCCGCCCCCAAAGCCATGACGCGTTCTTCATGGTTTTCCGTGCTGGCAGCAGCAATTTCAAGCTGTTCGGCAAACCGTTCAAAGGCGCTAATGGCGACTGCCGCCAAAATGCCATCCTTGCCGTCAAAATGGCGATAGGGGGCGGCTTCCGACACACCAGTCAGCCGTGCCAGCCGCCGAAGCGACAGCCCGGCCGGGCCTTCGTCAATCAGGATGTTTTCAGCTTGTTGCAGAAGGACGTTTCGGACATCACCGTGGTGATATTTGGACATTTGCGCGTATCTCTATTTTCTTATGTTAACTTCGTTAACATTAAAGCGTGACACGAACAGGCGCAAGACCAAAAATCACGTTTTTTCAAACGGATCAGGCCGCGAAACGGGGCGGGTTTTCGGGATGCCGGGGGATAGCGCGATCAGGCTGATAAGCCTTGTCAGGCCAGAACGAAATCAAACCGGCCGATTTCGCCGTCACTGGCGGGATGCATGTTCATCAGAAGTGCGCTGTCAAACAGGTGGTCCAGCTCATTGCGCGGTTCTTCCGGGAAATAGAGCTGTGTCGTCAGCGTTCTGCCATCGGGTGGGGTAATCTTGACGTGATAGTGCGGTGTGCGACCGGCATATTCGGCCGGGCGGATGGTATCGAAATAGTAGCGGCCTTGAGCGTCGGTACGCTGATAGCCGCGCATATTGAAACCCTGATTGTCGTAACGCCCATCTGAGTCCGCATGCCACAGATCGACAATTGCATTGGCAATCGGCGTGCAGGCAGCGTTTAAAACGTACCCCAGCAAGGTCACGGGCGTGCCGCCGGCTTCGGTACGGAAGTTGCGTTTTTCTGGCGGGTTTTGGCTATAGAACGGGCCTTCGGTCATGGAGCGTGTCGGACCGATATCCTCCCCACAGGCCGGGGTGGCGAGCAGGGTTCTGTCACTGGCGAAAGCGACAGGTGAAAGAATGGTATTGCCGATCATTGCCGAGCCTGCGGCAAACCAGCCCTTGAGCGCAGATCTGCGCGACAGGCTGGAAAGATCCAGAGATGTTGTCATTGGTCTTGCCTTGTTACCAACCGCATTTTGGTTTGTATTTTTTGTTATGGGGTACAGATGTGGTCGCGCGGCGAAACTACAAGATGAGAAGACGAGAAAAATGACCGTTATCCATTAAAAAAATGCGCCACCCGGGGAAGGGGTGACGCAAGGGGTCAGGCGTTTGAAAACTGAGTGCGGGATCAGGCCGGGTTTTGTTCTGGCTCGACCGGTTTTGGCTCAGGGGCCTCGGTTGGTTTCGGGGTTGTGTCCGCCGCTGGTTCTGCCGGCGGCGCTGTAGGCGCAGGGGTGTCTTCCTGTTTGCTCGGCGTGTCGGTTGTTGGTGTCGCGTCGGTGGTTGTTGTATCGCTGGCGCTGTCTGCCGTGTCGCTTCCTTTGGAAGCGTCAGGATCTGTAGTGTCGTCTGTCGCGTTAGTTGGGACGGGCGCTGGCGTATCGTTTGATGTCGGTTCTGCTTTCGGCTTTGGCGTGTTGTCTGCTGGTTGCTCGGCAGATTGCGCGGGCACTGCGTTATCCGTTGTGGTGGACGCCTCATCATCGGTGCTGGTAGCGGGTGTCGTGTCAGAAGCTGCCGGAGCGTCGGTCTGGGTTGGTGTCGTGGTATCAGCGGCCGCAGCCGGTTTGGGAGCAGCGCTGTCGGCTGCCGGTGTAGTAGCAGGGGAAGCTGCCGGGGCAGGGGTGTCGTTTGATGCTGGCGTTTGGTCCGGCGTGTCTTTCGGTTTTGGTGCTTCTGGCTGGGCTGGGTTCAGATCGACCGAGGGCGGCGCGGGTGCTTTCTGGTCATCGGGGCGGTCCGGGCGGATCAGGAATTTGTCTGCCAGCGTGTCCTTGCCGATCAGTAGCGGCTGATCAAGGCCGGTCATTTCCAGAAGGCCGATTTCGACATCGCGCTCAACACCGCCCAGTTTGATGCGCGATTTGATGACCGGTGCGTGCACGGCGGCACTCGACGCGCCGGTTTGTACATCACGATAGCCGGCAACCGGAAGTGTCAGCTTCCAGACAATGGTGCGGGCCTGAAGGGAACTGCCTTCTGCGGGTGGTGATTTGATGGTGAGCGAAAAGGAAACTGTGCCGCTGGCCTTGGTCGTCTCATCGTTGTCTGTGCCAGACGCAGCCGTGTCGTTGCTGTTGTCTGCATCGCTTCCGTCATCCGCGTCACCATCGACCGAAAGATCGCTGACAAACAGGCAGGTTTGCGGCGCGGCCCCAAGGATCATGGACGGTAGTCCCGAAATCCCCCAGTCGGGCAGGGTGACCGGCTCGTCCGAGAACAGGACGATGCGGTTTTTAAGCTGCGCGTCACTACCGACCGCCCCGGTGGGGGCGGGCTTCTTGTTCGACGCAGCAAGTTGGATCAGGGTTTTGAGCAATATCGGGTTCATGCCCCATTGACGCGGCATAAACCCGTTTGTGATGTGAAATTCGCAGGCGTTAAGACCTAACGGAACTTAGCTCGGAAAATGCTTGTCCGTGTTCCAGCCTTCGCACTGTGCACGGTGGCGCAGAAGGTGGTCTGCGAGCGTGATGGCGGCCATGGCTTCGCCGACCGGAACGCCGCGGATACCAACGCATGGATCGTGGCGGCCCTTGGTGACGACATCGACTTCCCTGCCATAGATATCGATGCTTTTGCGCGGGGTCAGGATCGAGCTGGTCGGTTTGACGGCAAAGCGGATGACAATGTCCTGACCAGATGAAATTCCGCCCAAAATGCCACCGGCATGGTTGGAGCCAAAGACTGGCTTGCCATCGTCGCCCAGGCGCATCTCATCGGCATTTTCGATGCCGGTCAGTTCGGCGGCCTCAAAACCATTGCCGATCTCAACACCCTTGACGGCATTGATCGTCATCATCGCCTTCGCAAGATCGGCATCAAGCTTGTCATAAACCGGATCGCCCAGACCAACCGGAACGCCGGAACAGACAACCTCGATCACGGCACCGACAGATGAGCCATCCTTGCGCAGGCCATCAAGGTATTCTTCGAACACCGGCACGGCTTCGGGATCGGGGCAGAAGAACGGGTTGTTATCGACCTCATTCCAGTCCCAATTCGCGCGGTTGATTTCCTTGGTGCCCATTTTGACCAGGGCCGCGCGGATTTTGATGTCCTCGCCAAGTACCTTGCGGGCAATGGCGCCAGCAGCAACGCGCATCGCGGTTTCGCGCGCCGAGGAACGGCCGCCGCCGCGATAGTCGCGGGTGCCGTATTTTTCCCAATAGGTGTAGTCGGCATGGCCCGGGCGGAACTGGTTTTTGATTTCGCCATAATCCTTGGAGCGCTGATCAACGTTTTCGATCAGAAGTCCGATCGGGGTGCCGGTGGTTTTGCCTTCGAACACGCCCGAAAGAATTTTGACCTGATCGGGTTCGCGGCGCTGGGTGGTAAAGCGCGACTGGCCGGGTTTGCGTTTTTCAAGGAATTCCTGAATATCGGACTCGGTCAGTTCAAGCAGGGGCGGCACACCATCAACAACACAGCCAATGGCCGGGCCGTGGCTTTCGCCAAAGGTGGTGAAGCGGAAAAGTGTTCCAAAACTGTTGCCAGCCATTACCGAATTCCAGAATTCCAAGGTTTAGAGACAAATAGGGCCGCCCGGTCTTAACGTCTGGACGGCCCCTCAACAAGCGATTTTAGCGATCAGCCTTTGACGACGGAGATATCGGGCGCATCAACCTGTTTCATGCCGACGGTATGATAACCGCAATCGACATGATGGGTTTCACCCGTGACACCGGTCGAAAGATCGGACAGGAAATACAGGCCCGAGCCACCAACGTCATCAAGGGTGACGTTGCGGCGCATCGGCGAGTTGTATTCGTTCCATTTCAGGATATAGCGGAAGTCCCCAATACCGGACGCAGCAAGCGTCTTCATCGGGCCAGCCGAAATCGCGTTGACGCGAATGCCATCCGGGCCAAGGTCGTTTGCAAGGTATTTGACACTGGCTTCGAGGGCTGCTTTGGCGACACCCATGACGTTGTAATGCGGCATGACCTTTTCTGCACCGTAATAGGACAGGGTCAGCATCGAACCACCCGCAGACATCAGCTTTTCAGCGCGCTGGGCAATCGCGGTAAAGGAATAAACCGAGATATTCATCGACATCGCGAAGTTTTCCGGCGAGGTGTCGACATAACGGCCGCGCAGTTCGTTTTTGTCGGAATAGCCGATGGCGTGCACGACAAAGTCCAGCTTGCCCCACTTTTCCTTGAGCGTCTCGAACACGGCATCCATGCTTTCCGCGTCGGTCACATCGCATGGCAGAACGATGTCGCTGCCGACAGATTCTGCAAGCGGGCGGACACGCTTTTCAAGGGCTTCGCCCTGGAAGGTAAAGGCGATCTCTGCACCGGCAGCGGCAGCTGCACGGGCGATACCCCAAGCAATGGATTTGTCGTTGGCGACGCCCATGATCAGGCCGCGTTTACCGGCCATCAGGCCCGAAATATTGTCGGTGGACAGGCTCATATTTCCTCTCGTTCCCACGATCTCTCTCTGGCAGGTAGAGGCATTCAAAAAAAGCCGCGACCGGCCCAGAAGGCATTAGACATTTTGCGCATCCTACACAAAGCACGGCCAAGGTCAATCTGGCCTGTCATAACGCGTGCAGGCGCGCTATCTTGTTGATCAGGTGCAGTATAACCGGAAAATGCGTGGGGATAAGCGTTTAATGGCCGAAATTCAGAAATTGCTCGCTGATCGAACGGCGTTCTGGCGATATGCCATCATGCGTTTTGTGTATGACAAATCCGTGCAACGCGCTGCTGGCCTGTCCTATACGACGCTTCTCGCGATGGTGCCGTTTCTTGCCATTGCGCTGACCGTGCTGTCGGCTTTTCCGGTATTTGATCAGTTCAAAGACCAGATCATGGATGTGGTCCTGAACAATTTCCTGCCCGAAACCGGCGCGCAGGTGACCGACTATCTGGGCGGGTTCCTGCAAAATACCGGGCAGATGACAGCGATCGGCACAGTCGTGCTGGGTCTGACGGCGGTGATGCTGCTTTCGGCCATCGAAGGGGCGATGAATGATGTGTTTCGTGTCACCAGCCCGCGCAAACTGCTGTCACGTCTGGTGGTGTTCTGGACGCTTCTGACCGTCGGGCCGATGCTGCTTGGCTTGAGCCTGTCACTCGCATCATACATCTTTGCCATGCGCCATCTGGTGGGCGGAGATGCGCTTGGTGCGCAGATCGGCCAGCTTACTTTTCTCGCGCCATTTATTTTGTCGGCGATTGCGTTTTCGTTGCTGTTTATCGGCATGCCGAACCGCTCGGTCGAGATTATTGATGGTCTGGCGGGCGGCGTTGTGGCCGCCGTTTTGTTCGAAACCCTGAAGAAGGGCTTTGCGTTTTATGTCACGACCTTTCCGACCTATCAGACGATCTATGGCGCGGTGGCGATTGTACCGATCTTCCTGTTGTGGATGTATCTGACCTGGATCGTGATTTTGCTGGGCGCGCAGGTCGCAGCGGCCCGGTCCGAATGGCGCGCGGCCCGGGCGGCCGGCCTGATCCCCGATCCGCGCGGGGCGGTGCCAGGCCACATGGAACGTATCATCGCGGTACTGCGCGTTCTGGAATATCTGCAAGGGCGTTTCCATACGGCTGCCAAACCGCCGACCTATCGCAAGATGATGCGCGAAATCAAACTGGGCGGGCGCGATTTGAACTGGGCGCTGGCAGCCTTGCGGCGTGAAAAGCTGATTGATCGGTCGGAAAACCATCGTTGGTTGCTGTCGGGGGATCTGTCACGCATTTCGCTGATGGATCTGATGACCCGTTTGGGATTGTTCCTCGATTACGACCGGCTGCTGGTGGTGCAGACCGATGGTGGTTGGCCGGTCGCCATGCGTGAACGTTTGATTGAGCTCGAAAAGAAACGCCAGACGGTTCTTGATGTGAAGGTCGGCGAGCTGCTTGATACCCCGCGCCCGGAAGACAAGATCCCCGAGCAGATCAAGAAAGACCCGGATGAGGACAAGACAGCGAGTATCGATCAAAAAGAGATGACCGATACCATCAGCTAGAGCGGCCTTGCCTAGTCGGACGAGCGGGGGGCTTTGGCGCTGGTCATCTCCACCCGGATCGGCGCATCGCTGCTGCGCAAATGCAGATCGCGTTGCGGGAACGGGATTTCGATATTGTTTTCGATGAAGGCATCCCAGACATTGAGCAAAATCTCGCTCATGATATTGCCGCGCCCGTTTTGAGGATCATTGATCCAGAAACGTATTTCGAGATCGACCGAGTTATTACCAAAGCCGCGCATCAGGGTGTTGGGGCCGGGATTGTCGAGGACACGCGCGCATTTTGCGGCTGCCTCGTTACATAGCTTGATCGCCAGATGCGGGTCGCAGCTATAGGCAATACCGACCGGGATTTTCAGGCGCAGCTTGACGTCCGAGTGGCTCCAGTTTTCGACCTGGGTGGTGATCAGGTCTTCATTGGGGATCAGGAATTCCGTGCCATCGCGGGTGCGGACGGCGGTATAGCGTGCTCCGAGCGACTGAATCCAGCCAAACGTCTCGCCAATCGCTATGACATCGCCCGGCTTGATCGAGCGATCGAGTAACAGGATCACGCCACTGATCAGGTTGGCGACAATGCGCTGCAGGCCAAGGCCGATCCCGACACCAACCGCACCGCCAAAGACGGCAAGCGCGGTCAGATCAACACCAATGGTCGACAAGGCAAACAGAACCGCGACAGACAGCAGCACAAGTTTGAGAAGCTTTGCCATCAGCACCTGAACCGAGGGTGTCAGACGCTGGACCTTGCGGATGCGTTGTTCAAACAGGCGCGAGGCAAAGGACGCCACCCACAGCAATACCGCCAGCGACAGAACAGCCTTGATGACGCCATAGACCGAAACGCGGAATTCGCCGACTTCAACCGCCAGCCCCTCAAGGATCTCAATACCCGGTTCCAGCCAGCCAACGATGTTAAGGGCGGCCAATGTCCAGGCCACCGTTGCAATCGTGCGCGACCAGACCGGATCATTGACGATGGCGGCCGCCAGACGAATGACGATCCATGCATTGAGAAGGCTTGCCACCAACCGTATGACGTTATGGCGATAGCCCGCCTGAATGGCGATGGCATCAAGCAGCCAGATGGTGACGACAAAGATCAGCGGAAAGGCGAGGTCAGGCAAAACCTGCGCAAAGCGGCGGAAACCGGCATAGGGCAGAAGCGGTTTCCAGTCCTGCAGTTTGGAGAGCAGGGATGCCAGCCGACCACGCAGCAAAAAGGCCGGGATGGTGGCAAGGATACAGGCGGCAATCTGGATCAGGATCGGCACCAGCAGGACATTTGCAGACAGCCAGGCGATCGCCTGTTCAAGCCACTGCAGATAGATGTCCGGATTGCTGAGCTGTTCCATATGATCCCTGATAAGCGGTTTCGTTCTTTGCGACAAAGTGCGTTAAAACAATATGGTAACACGAAACGCGATTAACAGGCACAGTCTGTACGCAAGTTCCGGGCACGCAATGCGGAGCCCAAGAAAAAAGCCGGCATATGCCGGCTTTTGTGGGGGTGTTTAGCGTGCCTTGTAGGGGTGCTTTTCAGACCAGTCCTTGATGAACTCGATCAATTCTTCATCGCGTTCTTCGGGCAGCTTGACCGTCAGGTGCACATACTGATCACCGCGTTTGTTGCCACGGTCATAGGGTGCGCCCTTGCCACGCAGGCGTAACTTGGTGCCGCTATTGGCGTTGGCCGGCAGCTTCATATTGACCTTGCCATCGACAATCGGCACTTCGATCGAACCGCCGAGGATGGCTTCTGACAGGCTGATCGCCAGATCACAATGGATGTCATTGCCCTGACGGCGGAAGGTTTTGTCGGGATGAACATGCAGCTTGATCAGCGCGTCACCCGCTTCGCCACCATTCATGCCAGCCATGCCCTGACCCTTCAGGCGCAGCGTCTGTTCGTTCTCGCTTCCGGGCGGAATGCGGACTTCAAGGCTTTTGCCACTGGCAAGGTTGATGCGTTTGGTCGTGCCCAGAATGGCCTCGGAAAAATCAAGGCTGAGCTCATAGGAGATGTTCGGGCCCTTGACCTTTTTGGGTTTGCGTTCCCCGCCAAAGCCACCGAAACCGCCGCCACCACCACGACCGCGTCCCTTGCCGAAAATCTCGTCAAAGATGTCTTCTGCATTGGCACCGGAAAAGCCGCCAAACGGATCACCGCCACCAAAGCCGCCACCGGCATGTCCGCCGCCGCCACGGGCAAACGGGCTGGTTTCGCGGCCATCGACGTCGATTTCACCATTGTCGAACTTCTTGCGGCGTTCCGCATCGCCCAACAGATGGTAGGCGCTTGATACCTTTTTGAAGCGTTCTTCGATTTTGGCATCGCCCGGATTCACATCGGGATGGAGTTCGCGCGCCAGTTTGCGATAGGCCTTTTTGATTTCGTCCTGACTGGCGGTTTTGGCGACGCCAAGAGTCTTGTAGGGATCCTGCATTTACTGACCGGTTCCAGAAACAATAAGCACGTAAGCTAGATTACACGTTGGGTTCATTATTAGATCATGCGGGGCAAAAGATGAACCATTTTGCCGCAGATGATCCGAAACAACGGGAAATGTCGGGTGAGAGGGTGTTTGGGCTCTGATCACCCGAACCAATGTGCAGATATGAAAAGGCGGCGCAGATCGCAAGGACCGCACCGCCTGTCATTTCAGATTTTTAAAAGACGCTTAGTTCACGACTTTTAGTTCACGACTTTCCAGCTGCCATCCGGCTGACGGCATGCAGTGCCATAGGCGGTTTCTTCCTGGCCGCCAATCATGACCGTCTGCTGGTATTCGCGGCAGTATTCCTGGGTCTTGGGTTCCTGATAGGTGCGGGTCGGGGTAACCGTACCCTGAACACCGGTATCCGGGTTCTGCCAGGTGGTGGTCTGACCTGTCGGGGTGGCTTCGAGGGTGCGCTGGGTGTTTTGTGCCATGATGGCGCGGTCGGCATTATCAAGCGATTTGCCGACTTCGCTGCCGATGAAGGCACCTGCAAGCGTCCCAAGGGCAACACCGACCAGCTGGCCGCTGCCTTTACCGAACTGCGCACCTGCGACGGCGCCACCGACGGCACCCAAAAGCGTACCGGCCGTTTGTTTCTGACCCTGATCCTGGGCACAGCCGGCGATGAAAGCGGTCATGATGACCGGAATAACGATATGACGGAATTTCATGTTTAATTTGCCCATATTGTCTTTACAGTCCCAACCGATATGCTTTGCATATATATACTGATCCAACGTTGTTGCTGCCACCGTAGTTCCGAAATAAATGATTTTCCCGGCAACAAAACCAATCAGCTAAAGGAATTCCTTTCGCAATGAACGAAAAAAATGCGCCAAAAATGGGGCATGAACCCCACGATGCCCCGTTCGAGATGTTCGAAACATGGTTTTCGGATGCCAAAAAGGCGGAAAGTGCCTATCCGGATGCGATGACGCTGGCAACGGCGGATGCGCAAGGCCGTCCGTCCGCCCGGATCGTGTTGCTCAAGGATTTCGATCCGAACGGTTTTGTGTTCTACACCAACTATGAAAGCCGCAAGGGTGATCAGTTGGCCGAGAACAGTTTTGCAGCGCTTTGCTTCCACTGGAAGACGCTTGAAAAATGCGTGCGGATTGAGGGCAAGGTTGCAAAGGTCGATGCCGCCGAGTCTGATGAATATTTCGCATCGCGGGCGCGGGGCAGCCAGTTGGGTGCCTGGGCATCGATCCAGTCACGCCCGATGAGTGGCCGGTTCGATCTGGAAAAAAGGGTTGCGGAATTTACCGCCAAGTTTGGTCTCGGCAAGGTGCCGCGTCCCGATCATTGGGGCGGGTTCCGTCTTGTCCCGGATCGCATTGAGTTTTGGGCAGAGGGCAAATTCCGCCTGCATGATCGCAAGCTGTTCACCCGCGATGACGCGGATAGCGGCTGGGATACCCAAAAGCTGTTTCCGTAAGGATAAGAAGTATAAGGCAGTAGCCGAAAAACAAAAACGCACAGGGCGGGAACCTTGTGCGTTTTTTTATCGGCCCTTGGTCGACTTTATTAGGCGACGGTTTCCGGCGGACAGAAGGTGTCCTGCAGGACAGCAATGATTTTCATGATGTCCGGATTGGCCAGCGAATAATAAATCGTTTGCGCGTCGCGGCGTGTTTTTACAAGTCCTTCGCGACGCAGGCGGGCAAGGTGCTGGGACAGGGCAGACTGTTTGATGCCCAGTTCGTTTTCCAGCGTGCCAACGGATTTTTCATTCTCGCCGAGCGAGCACAGAATCAGCAGGCGCCATTCATTGCCCAGCGTTTTGAGAAATTCTGCTGCTTCACGTGCATTGTCGTGCAGTGCGTTATAGTCCATCCGCGAGTAACCCCGTTCTTATCTCCGCACGTCAAGTGTAGGGTCAGGACCCATTAATTAGGTTTGAATGGTCGCTCAGATTTGTGCGGATACGCGAAGCAACACAGTAGGAAGATATCTATCTTTCAAGGTGTTGCGACAAAGTAGCCCGTGCAAATCTGAGCGATCCGAAGGACAGAGCTTATATTTGCAAACTCCTGCGTCAAACACCTTAAGCGGGATACCAACCCGCTTTGCGGCATTTTCCTTGGATTTCACAAATTTAAGCTCTGCCATTCCAATCAAATTAATGGGTCCTGACCCTAGTGTGTCTTGTACGCCGGTTCCTACCCAAGAGAATAATAATCCCGATATCCAAAGCGCCATCGTAATCGCTGGCATTCATGTTACAATCATTTTATGCGCGGTTGATCGAGAAAAACCGAACCGCCACCGACAAAATATAGGAATAATAATAACTTTCGCAAATTTTTGATCTTGAACAAAGAATGTCGAGGCAAAAGATCTCAAGCTGCATGGGTATGTGGTCATTAGCAGACCAAATTTCGAGCAGGTTCAATAACCTGTTGGACAGTCGGGAGTAATTAAAATGGCAATTCGCACAATTCTGGCCCCGGTAGCAGGCACAGCGATCGATGAACGCGTGATGGCAACGGCTTTCAAGCTGGCCAAAACGTTTGATGCTCATCTCGAAGCGCTGTTTGTCGCTGCCGAACCGCAAGACGCCATCCCGATTGTCGGCGAGGGCATGTCGGGCCTGATCATCGAAGAAATGATCCAGGCCGCGGCAAAGGAAACCGAAAAGCGCGAAGCCAGTGGCAAGGTCAGCTATCAGGCGGCGGTAAAGGATTCCGGTGTTGAAGAAACCAACACGCCAACATCGGTTGCCAAGCCGACCTGCACCTGGCGCAAGGATAGTGGTCGCGAAGACGAAACGGTGGCACGCCGCGGGCGCCTGTTTGATCTTGTCGTGATTGGCCGTGACCCCAAAGAAGCATCTGCGTCGCTGACCTTTGACGCCGCACTGATGGAAACCGGGCGTCCGATCCTTGTGGCCCCGGAACGTGCACCGGCAACAATCGGCGAGAAAGTCATGATTGCCTGGAATGGCGGGATCGAAGCCGCACGCGCGGTAACCTCGGCCATGCCGATGCTGCGCAATGCCAAGGAAGTCACGATCGTTAGTGTCGGTGAAGTTCCCTATGGCCGCGCCTGCGCCAAGGCCTTGGCGGAACAATTCAGCTGGCATGGAGTCGAAGCCGCCGTTGTTGAATGCCCGGAAGCCGGACAGGTTTCTAATACCTTGATTTCCGAGGCGGAAAAATGCGGTGCCGATACCATCGTTCTGGGTGCCTACAGCCATTCACGCTTTAAGGAAATGATCCTTGGCGGTGTGACACAGGATATGTTGGTAAAATGTGCCTTGCCGTTATGGATAATGCACTAGGCGCTGTGGCTCAGCTAAGCTGCTGATTTCGCGAAATTATGTTACCTATCTGATGGTATATTGTTGAAAAGGCGCATTTTCATGCGCCTTTTTCTTGTTGCACTCGCGAACAAATCGCGAGAGGGTTACAGAAATAAGAAAGTGACGAAACCCCGATTAACGAGGCGTTTCGCATAGTGGAAAAGAAACGTCTGGCAGGGGAAGTCCCATGTTGTCTTTACGCGATATCATTGATTTCGCTTCCATGTCCGAAGATCTCGCTCAGGAACTCAACAATCCGAATGTTGGCCTGCCCGATCTTGGCGCGGTGGTTGCCGGTCAAACCGGTCTTGGTGGTGCGCTGCGTGCTTGCGCTGCAACACCGTGTGCCGCAAACGACGTCGAAAGCGAATAAGACCAATCAGGCCAAAACATGTTTGGCTGGCCTGATTGGCACATCTCATTTTGAAAACAGATCAATCTGGTTTGTTGCCGGATCGGGTTTGGCCTTGGTGTTTTCATCCGGTTCTTCCTGCCAGGACAGAACGTGATCGGGCAGCGGGCCCAGCATATATCCCAGATCATTGAAATCCGTCGTTGGATCAAGCCAGTCCGTCAGATGATTAGGGCCGATCACGGCCGGCATCCTGTTGTGAATATGGGCAATCGCGCCCGATGGGGCACAGGTAATGATGGCTGCTTCGCGCCCGTTTTCGAGACCGGCAAACAGAAACGGTTGATGATCGGGCAGGGTGATGCGGTTCTTGTGCTTTGCTGTACCATCCTTGCGCCATTCATACCAGCCATTGGCCGGGATCAGACAGCGGCGGTTCAAAAGGGGCCGGAAGGTCGGCTTTTCACTCAGCGTCTCCGCACGCGCATTGATCATCGGGCTGTTAAGCCCCGGCACTCCAAGCCCCCAATAACGAATGCCGGCCTTGCGATGGGGCAGGATGACGGCAATCGGATCGGTCGGGCGGCGTGTGCCGGTCAGGCTGTCAAAGGCGGCTTCTTCATCCTCGTCGCCGTTTTGGGCCTCGTTGATCCCGTCTGGCAGCGGCATGCGCATAATGTCTTCCATTTCCAGCCCAAGCTGGACCTGAAAGGCCCGGATATCACTGTTCAGATCAAAGCGGCTGCACATGTTTTTGCCTATTATAAACGCGGTAAAAACATAGCCTGTTTCGCACACCTTGCCAAATGTCGGTAACGCCGACTATATCGCGGTGATGATTGCAGAAAAATCATGCAGGGCAGGGCTTTTCCTTCGAAGCGGAAGGCCTTGGATGCTATAAGAAAGTGCGCAAAATTCTGTTTGCGCACGCATTTCGTGAAGTGAGTAGACCCAATGACCAGCAACGCCCCGAAAACAGTCGTCCTGACAGGTGCCAGCCGTGGCATCGGTCATGTCACGGTCGGATATTTCGCCAGACGTGGCTGGCGGGTGATTTGCTGTTCACGTGAAGCGCCGCCGCCAAGCTGCCCGCGTGATCCGGCGCAAGGCATCCATATTCGTGCCGACCTTTCCAAACCGGCAGAAGTCGAAGCCTTCATTGCCGAGGCAAATGAAGTGCTGGGCGATGATCCGTTGCATGCATTGGTCAATAATGCCGGTGTATCGCCAAAAACGCCCTACAAGGAACGACTGGGCAGCTTGAATGGTGACATTGCCGCATGGCGCGATGTGTTTGAGCTGAACTTCTTTACCCCGCTCACACTCTCGCGTGGTTTCGCATCCGCGCTTCATCGGGGCAAAGGGGCGATTTGCAATATTACCTCGATCGCCGGCCACTATGTTCACCCGTTTGCCGGATCGGCCTATTCGACATCCAAGGCTGCCCTTTCGGGGCTGACCCGTGAAATGGCTGTCGAGTTTGCCGAACTGGGTGTGCGGGTTAATGCCGTCGCACCCGGCGAGATCAAGACCGACATGATTTCCCCGGAATATGAGGCGCTTGTGCCGCGCATTCCGATGAACCGCATGGGCACCCCCGAAGACGTTGCCGCCGCAGTACATTATCTGGTCGGCGACGACAGTACCTATGTCACCGGCACGGAGATATTTGTCACCGGCGGGCAGCATCTTTATTGATCGGAAAGATCGGGGCAACGTGCGAGAAGCCGGGCGGCTTCAATCGTTATTTTCCGGCGCGATATAAAAGGCCGGGTCGTATTCGACCTGACCTTGCGGGATTTCATCAACCAATGGGCGTGCCATGAAATATTCATCGGGCACGCCTTCAAGTTTCAAATCGGGCAGGGGCGCAAAGCCGAACCGGCCGTAATAATCAGGTTCGCCCAGAACGACGCAGCCATGGGCATCGTCGGCGCGCAAATGGCGGATGCCGCTTTGGATCAGTTCGGAACCAATACCCATACCTTGACGATCCGGCGTGACCGCGACTGGCCCGAGGCCAAACCAGCCACAGGCTTTGCCGTTGATTTTGACCGGTGAAAACGCGACGCAGCCGACAATCTCGCCGTCCTGTTCCGCGATCAGGGAAAGGGTTAGTTGACCACTTTTTCTGAGCGCATCGACGATCAGATGTTCGGTCTGCTGGCTGTGAGGGGCGTTTGCAAAGGCCCCATTCAGCAACGCGTGAATCGCCGCAATGTCGTTTTCGGTTTCTTCGCGTATCAACATTTTCCGTCCCTGCCTGTGACGTTGGACCTGCTTCCTGCTGGTCATCTGCCACGACTATAAGGGGAAAATGGTTTACGCCAAAAGGCTTTTGAGCCAGTCGCGCTTTTGTTCGAGACGTTTGACTTCCATTTCAAGCCAACCGGTGAAGTTTTCGGCCTCGTTTGAGTGTTCTTCACGAAGTGCCAGAACACGCTCAAGATCAAGTTCGCAAACGTCTTGCAGGATCTCGATCTGTTCGGTGCGGATGTCGTCATCAAGCAGATGCAGAAACCGCATCTTGAGCGCCATGATCAGTCGCGAAAGCTCGCCCGACGTATCGCGCAGATTGCCCTGCATCAGTTCAATGAACTTCTCATGCCCGGCATCGGTCAGGCTGAGCTGCGCATCAGAGAACGCACCGCTTGCGGTATCTTCCTTGACCAGTCCTTCGAGCTTGAGGAGCTGAAGCGAACTTCCCATCATATCAAGTGACGGTCCCATGATGTGGGACATGAAATGACGCACCGAGTTGGCCAGATCGCCATAGCTGATCGGCTTGTCGGAAAGGGCAAGGGTGCCAAGCGCACAAAGGCGGAGACATTCTTTGGGAAGCAAGGTTCTATCCGAATACATAGGCGGTCCCTGTTTGATCACAGGTCCGACGTTAACGCGAACGGTTCTTAATTGCAAATGTTTATCGATACCGGCCAAAACCGGAAAGACAACCTCAATATAGAACGCAGCCCGCCGAAAGCAAACGTCGGAACATCATTGCCTTCGGATACGGGCGATTACGCTATGCAGATCAGCAAAAAGGCCGGGGCATTTGCCATCGGCCTTTAAAATTTTTGTCTGGCACGAATACCTTACGCGACCTTGGAAATGCCAAGCTGACTCCAGACCGTGAGCAGCGAGTCGATCAGGTGATCAACCAGTTCGTCATTGTGGAGCGGTCCCGGGGTAAAGCGCAGGCGCTCAGTTCCGCGCGGAACGGTCGGGTAGTTGATCGGCTGGACATAGATGTCATGTTCGAACAGCAGGCGGTCGCTGGCTTCCTTGCACATCGCCGGATCGCCGACCATCAGCGGCACGATATGACTTGGCGCATCCATGACCGGAAGGTCGGCCGCGCGCATGCGGGCACGCAGGGTGTCGGCGCGTTCCTTCTGCGCAATGCGTTCGACATTGCTTTCCTTGAGATGGCGGACAGAGGCCAGTGCGCCGGCCGCAATGCTTGGCGGATGGGAGCTGGTAAAGATAAAGCCGTTACCGAAGCTGCGCACGAAGTCGACGATTTCCGGCTTGGCGGCAATGTAGCCACCAATCACACCGAATGCCTTGGCAAGGGTGCCCTGGATGATGTCAACGCGGTCCATGACACCATCGCGTTCGGCAACACCGCCGCCGCGCGGGCCATACATGCCAACGGCGTGGACTTCATCGAGATAGGAAATGGCGTTGTATTTCTCGCAAAGATCAAGGATCTGACCGATCGGCGCGATATCGCCATCCATCGAATAGACTGACTCGAACGCGACGATCTTGGCGCGCTGCGGGCCGAGATCCTTGAGGATTTCTTCAAGATGGGCGATGTCGTTATGTTTCCAGATGCGGCGCTCTGCCTTGGAATGGCGCATGCCTTCGATCATGGAATTGTGATTTTCGGAGTCGGAAATGATCACGCAATCAGGGAGTTTCGAGCCCAAGGTCGACAGGGTCGTCCAGTTTGCGACATAGCCCGACGTCATCAGAAGGGCGGCTTCCTTGCCATGCAGGTCGGCGAGTTCACGCTCAAGCGCGACATGCAGATGGTTGGAGCCCGAAATGTTACGCGTGCCACCAGCACCGCCACCCTGACCGGTGATGGCACTTTGCATGGCATCAAGCACCTTGGGGTGCTGGCCCATGCCAAGATAATCGTTGGAGCACCACACAGTGATTTCACGCGGGGCTTCGCCATTATCGGGGTGATAGAGCGCCTTGGGGAATTTTCCGACAATACGTTCGAGATTGGCGAATACACGATACCGGCCTTCAGCTTTGAGGCCAGCCAACGCATCTTTGAAGAAGGTGTTGTAATTCATACTTGTTTCTTTCGCCTGTCTCTTTGCAGTGTCACGCGCTTTGCAGTCGGTCGTGGCATCACAAAGCTCTGGTCTCGTCCAGATCAGCGATCTGCTGCTGGACATATCCTCCGGCCTGACCGGGTCTTTATCGTTCCCTTATCAGCCATGCTGGCGGATATGGCATTGACCCTTGTCAAAAGTTACAGCGATTCCAGTCTTCTTTGGAACCATCAGATCAGAGAAGGCGATCCATCTCTCTTTTGTCGATCTCTTTTCGGAGCATGCTCCGTTTTGCGGTAAGAACCAATTTGGCCTTATTGGTTTCATTTGGCAAGGATTCGAACGACTTTTGCGCCACAATTAAATCGTTCTCATCCATCGGAAAAACCAATCATGACAGAAATTACATATGATTTTCAATATGTATTGATGCTGTCGATCACATAAATCTAATGCCAGGTTTTGGAGTTGATGGCCGCACGGCAAGCGGATCGTCGCGGTTTATTGTGTGTGCTGTCACAATTAAATAGCTGATAGAAAACAAAAAAACCGGCTGGGAGTTCCAGCCGGTTTTGCAGATTGGAAGTCTGTGGTTTTTAGTGCGACATCAGGACCGGGACGGTCATGTGGCGCAGCAGGTGTTGGGTGACACCACCAAGCATTAGTTCGCGCAGGCGCGGGCGGCCATAGGCGCCGCAAACCATCAGATCGATGCTTTCGTCAGCTGCACGTGACAACAGAAGGTCGCCGACACCGATGCCAGAGGCATTCATGGTTTCTTTCTTGGCATTCACGCCATGGCATTTCAGGCGTTCGCCGATATCAACGCCCGGGACCGGCATGGTGTCGCGGGCACCCTTGTTCGGGTCGGCACACAGAACCATCACGGATTTCGCAGCTTCCAGGAACGGCATGCTGTCATTCATCGCGCGTACCGCTTCACGATAGGGCTTCCAGGCAACCATGACGCGTTCGCCAATGCTATCGAACTTGCCGACATACGGCACAAGCAGGACCGGCGCGCCAGCCGTCAGAATGACTTTGTCCGGCATTTCCGAGACAGAGCACGGATCGGAGCTTTCCGGGTCGTGCTGCCCCAGAACCGTCAGGTCATGATGGCGGGCATACATTGCGGTGGTATCGGCAATTTCCGATGCCGGGCAGGAGGTTTCCTGCCAGCTGAAGGCCACACCGGCAGCATTGCAGGTTTCTTCAAACTGGGTGCGGGCCGCCTTTGCGGTTTCGGCCATCGCAGCGCGCTGCTGGTTAATGATTTCCTCGGTGATCTGGACTTCCATGAAGCGCGGAATTTCAGGATAAGGCAGCAGGAAAAGACCGGTAAGGTGCGCGTCCTGCGCCTTGGCAACTTTCAACGCCACATTAAGGCGTTCCTTGCAGGCAGCTGAGGTGTCGATATGGACAAGAATATCCCGATACATAATCCGATCTCCATTCGGTAGGGGGCATGGCGCAGACCCGAAATGTTTCAAATCGCTCCGGACCTTAGCGTCATGGGCAAACATATCGTCGTCGCGGGATGGTTTCTTTGCTCTATCTCAAATTAAATTATTCCAAGTTGTATTTTCGCGCTAATGCTCAGCCATCGGCACCGGGTTCGGTCATCGGAATGGTTTTTTCCATGGTCGGGACATCTCCGCTGGCCGGGTCTTGCATGGTCGGGGCCAGGGATGGCTGGTTTGCCATCGGGGCGGCTGGCATTGTGCTCGGCGTTGGTGCCGCGGCTGGCGCCGTGGTCATGGGCGTGTTGCTATCCATCGCGGGCATGGCCGGATCGTCTGCCGGGATGTTGGTTGGCATCTGCATCGCGTCACCCGACAGCATCGACAGTGTTTTATGGAGTTGCTGGGACAATGTGCTCCAATTGGTTTGAAGCGTTGTGCAGGCCGCCGCATCCCCGGTCTGGCAGCGTTGCGCCATGCGATCAAGAATGCCAAGTGCGATACGCGCTTCATGGACCTGCTTTTGGCGGATGTCGTCAAGCGCCTTGCGGTTGGGATCATCCATCATGACCAGGTTGTCATTTTCCGGTGCAGACGTCGGCATCGCGGTCGCGGGGGCCGGGCGTGCATTCTGGGACGGCGCCCCCCACGGGGTGACGATGGTATCGGAACTGTTTGAAATCGTGACCGGCTCTTCAACCGGGGCCATACAGCCCGACAAAGCAATCCCCATCGCAATTGCGGGCAGGCATTTGGCAATCGTGCGCATCGACATGCGTTGCTCCTCCGACCGGTGGCGGGCCGCCGTGGTCACGTCAGTTTGTTGTCCCGAACTCTGTCACAGTTGCTGCTATGACTTTGCTTTTGCTTCTATTTAGGTTCTATGCCTCACATATTGAACCGACTTGCCTGATCTGTCCAGAAAAGGCCCGATGACAATCGCCCAAACGCAAAACGCCCGCCGAGGACCGGCAGGCGTTTTGGAAAAATCTTGGCAGTGGCAACGGCGTGGAAAGCCTTAGTCGTGCTTGCCGCCATTGGCTTTCGACCAGCCGATCGGATCGTTCAGGAAGGAACGCACACCTTCAATGGCATCCTTGCTGAAATATTCGCCTTCCTCGGCAACGGCGAGGACATCGGCCCAGGTCGCAAGGTAATGCATTTCGATGTCATCCTTGCGCAACTCATCAAGCGCACCTTCGAAGATGTCATAGAAGAAGACGACAAAGGCGTGCTTGCATTCGGCACCGGCTTCGCGGATGGCATTGACGAAATTGACTTTCGATGCGCCGTCGGTCGCAAGGTCTTCGACCAGAAGAACGCGCTGGCCTTCATGGATGTCACCTTCGATGCGGGCCTTGCGGCCAAAGCCCTTGGGCTTTTTGCGAACATATTGCATCGGCAGATCAAGTGCATCGGCGAGCCACGCGGAATAGGGGATACCCGCCGTTTCGCCACCGGCAACTGCGTCAAACGCCTCGTAGCCAGCCGCATCAGATACCTGACGGGCGGCGAGTTCGATGACCTTGCGGCGCGCACGCGGGAAGGAAATCAGTTTGCGGCAATCGATATAAACCGGGCTGGCCCAGCCGGATGTCAGGATATAGGCCTCTTCCGGGCGGAAATTCACAGCCCCGATATCGAGCAAAATCTTGGCGACGGTCTTGGCAGCATAGGTGCAATGCGCGGTCGGTTTTTCAGTGGTCATGGCGGCTGTACCTTTTCCGGATCGAATATTTGCCGACGTCTTAGCGCTTTTGGCCGAAAAGCGCAAAGAAAAGCCGCTGACCATTTGGTCAGGAAGCGCAAGAAACGCCAGCTTTGCGAACAGCTATGGAAATCGGAAGCCGAAATGCGGTTTAATCAGGCAAAAGTTTTCTGTCAGGACAGTCTGTTATGAGCCAACAAAGACGCCGCCGTCTGGTCATGGCCCGCCGCAAGGGGATTGGCCTTGTGCTTGTGATGGCGATTTCGATGATTGCCGGTATGACCGATGCCATCGGCCTTTTGATGGCTGGTGATTTCGTGTCCTTCATGTCGGGCAATACTACGCGCGCCGCCCTTGCTATCGGCTATGGCGACTGGTCAACTGCGGCCATTCTGATTGGTGCTGTCGGCTTCTTTATCATTGGCAATGCGCTAGGCGTGGTGGTGGCCGGATGGTTTCGCAAGCGTCTTGCCGGCTTGCTGGGCGTGGTGGCGGTGTTGTTATGTCTGGCGGCCATTTTGCCGATCGAATTGCGCGGATCGCCGGCCTTCTTCCTGGTGGTGCTGTGCATGGGCATGATCAATGCCACTGTCGAACATATCGAAGGGCTTCCGATCGGGTTGACCTATGTCACCGGCGCGCTGTCGCGCTTTGGCCGGGGTATCGGGCGTTGGTTGACGGGTGATCGTCGTAATGACTGGATCATCCAGATCGTGCCGTGGGTCGGCATGATGGTGGGGGCGGTGATTGGCGGGCTCCTGACCTTTGAAATCGGTCAGCAGGCGTTGTGGCTGGTGGCAGGGTGCACATTTGTTGTCGCAGTCTTTGCCTTCCGGGTGCCCAATCGGTTGCAGACCCGTTTTCGCGCGCCAACCGGCAGTCCGGCGCCGCGTGCAGCCAAGGGTAAATAACAGAAGCCATTGGCAAAACCGTCTTTTGGGTTTATTCGGTATAGTTATACCGATTTAAGCTGTGCCCAAACAGCACGCCCTACAAGCGCCAAAAGCCCCAGAGGAAATGCCATGTCTGAGCAGACCGGACTGAATGTCACCCTTGATGATCGCGTTGCCACCATCTCCATCTGTCAGCCGGAACGTAAAAACGCGCTGACCAAACCGATGTGGGGGGAATTGGCCAAGATCGTTCAAAGCCTGTCGGATGATCTTGAGCTGCGCTGTGTGATCATTCGTGGTGGCGAAGGGGCTGGTTTCGGTGCCGGGGCCGATATTCATGAGTTCGTGCGCGAGCGTTCCGGGTTCGAGAAGGCGCGTGATTACGGCATGCTCCATGCCGAGGCACTTCAAACCATTCAGAACTGCACCCATCCGGTGATTGCCGCCATTGATGGCCCGTGCATGGGCGCATCGTTTGTTTTGGCAGCCGCGTGCGATTTGCGCATTGCGGCCGATAACGCAAAGTTCGCCGTGCCACCGATGAAACTGGGTGCGACGTTGGGTTATCCGGAACTCGAAATCATGCTCGACCTGTTGGGCGAGGCTGCGCTTTTTGAAATCCTGCTCGAAGGGCAGGTCTTTGACGTTGCCCGTGCACGCGAGATCGGCTTTATCGCCCGTCATGTCGCGCTTGACGCGTTTGAAGAGGAAGTCACCAAAACTGGTAAACGCATTGCCGGTGGGGCGCCGCTAACGCAGCGGGCGCATAAAAGCATGCTTAACCGCCTGCGCCAAGGCGGGGCGATTGATGCGCGCGAATTTGATGAAGGCTACCGCGCCTTTGAAAGTGCGGATTTCAAGGAAGGCTACACCGCTTTCCTTGAAAAGCGCAAAGCGGTGTTCACCGGTAAATAAGCCGCATTAATACAGCGGAAGATCGGGCGTGTAAGGCACGTCCGTATTGCCGTAATCAAGGCCCATCTTGTGCAGTTCACTTGTGATCTGTGAGCGGTGATGGGTCTGGTGATTGAACAGCTGTACGAGAAACAGCTGGCGCGGCAGTTTACGCGTGACGCCATCGGGGAACGGCAGTTCGCGGATTTCATCCTGCCAACTGTGATCGGTGCTTTCGACGAATTCGGTGATCTCGGTATCGATCTCGACCCGCATGGCTTTGAGAGTCTCGAAATCATCGGCAACGATTGTGGTCGGCTCAAACGGGCCAGCTTCGCCGGTGCGCAGAATGGTCAGGATACGCAGATCGACATACAGAATATGGTTCAGCGTGTTGTGGATCGACCCGAAAAACATGCCGCGATCATGACGTCTTTCGAGATCACCAATCTGCGCGCACAGGTCAAACAAAACACTGTTCTGCCAGCTGTTAAAGGTCGCCATGCAGCGGCCATAGTCGTTGAAATTCATCTTGGACATATCGATACCACTCCTTTCAAGGGCGCATTTGGCTGCGTTCTTATTGGTTGTTGTGGATATGATTGATACTACCGCATGTGAATTGCCATGGCACTGAAATACATCAAGGGCGGCATCCGATTGAATGCCGCCCTTGAATTTGATGTGTTTTGAGGAGAACCCGTTAGTGGGTCATGATCCGTTCCGGCCCCATCAGGGTCGTCGGAAGCCAGGTCGATATAGCCGGGACATAGGTGATCAGCACCAGGAATCCAAGCAGGATCAAAAGCCACGGGAAGGCGGCCTTGACGACCTTGAGCAACGGCATGCCGGTAATCCCCGATGTCACAAACAGGTTCAATCCGACCGGCGGCGTGATCATGCCGATTTCCATATTGACCACCATGATGATGCCCAGATGGATCGGATCAATGCCAAGCTGCATAGCAATCGGGAACAGGATTGGCGCCATGATCAGAAGGATCGCGCTTGGTTCCATGAAGTTGCCGGCGATCAGCAGAACGATATTCACCACAATCAGGAAGCCCCATGCCGGAAGACCCCATCCAATGATGGTTTCGGCAATGGTGTGCGGGATGCGTTCCGAGGTCAGAACATGGGCGAACAACATCGCGTTGGCGATGATGAACATCAGCATGATCGTGACTTTACCGGCATCCAAAAGGACGTGACGGATGTCCTTGTCAAACGGAAGCAAGGCAAGCGCCTTGCCCATTTGCGGCACGTTGTGTGCAATCAGGCTGCCGATTGATTTGTTGCCACTTTCCGGCACCCAGGACAGTTCCTTGATCGGGCCCATGTCACGGTAAAACAGGACGGCGACAAACATGGCATAGAACGCTGCCACAGCCGCAGCTTCGGTCGGGGTGAAGACCCCGCCATAAATGCCGCCCATGATCAGGATCACGAGTAACAAACCACCCGATGCGGAAAACAGGGCGCTGCCCCATTCGCCGATGGTCGGACGCGGCTGGCTTGGCAGTTTCTTGATGCGGGCCACGATATAGATCGCCGTCATCAGCATCAGGCCAACCATAATGCCCGGGATAACACCGCCCAGGAACATACGACCGACGGAAACCTCGGTCGCGGCAGCATAAACAACCATCACAATCGATGGCGGGATCAGGATGCCCAGCGTACCGGCATTACAGATGACACCAGCCGCAAAGCTTTGCGGGTAGCCCGCGCGCACCATGCCGGCAATCACGATGGAACCGATGGCAACAACCGTCGCCGGGCTTGAACCCGACACCGCAGCAAACAGCATGCAGGCCAGAACCGATGCCATGGCAAGACCACCGGGGAACCAGCCGACGGTATCAATGGCAAAGCGGATCAGACGCCGTGCAACGCCGCCGGTCGACAGAAATGCCGATGCCAGAATGAAATAGGGAATGGCAAGAAGAGTGTAATGCTCCATCCCGCCAAAAAGCTTTTCTGCCAAGGTGGCAAGGCTGTCATCGCCAAACAGAAGAATGGTTGAAAGCGACGCAACACCCAGCGAGATCGCGATCGGTGCGCCAAATGCCATCAGGCCAAACAGCAGGATAAACAGGAATGCAATCGTCATTTAAATGTCTCCCCCGTCCGGCTTATGATTTTGGCGTCGAAGCGGTGGCGGACTTGTCGTCATCCGCGGTGCTTGCGCCAAGTTGGTCGATGGCTTCACGGGCTTCGTCTGCCAGATTAAAGCCAACCTGTTTGCCGGTAATGATGCGCCAGCCAACCTGGGCCAGGCGGAATGCGAGCAGGGCCGCACCGACGGGCATGATGAGATAGACGAACCACAGCATGACCGGGCTATCTTCGGCTTCCATTTCAAGCATGTGGTTGAAGCTGACAAGCTCCCACCCGCCAATGATCAGCCAGCTTGAATACAGAATGCCGGCCGCGACGACGATCAGACCGATGACGCGCTGGGCATTCTTGGGGAACAGGCGAACCAGGGCATCAACACCGATGTGTGACCCAACCTTCACCCCATAGGACATGCCAAACAGGATCAGCCAGGCAAACAGAAATTCGGTGATTTCCAGCGCCCAGGTCAGGCCGGAATTGAAAACATAACGCATGATGACGTTTACAAAGGTAAGCGACGTCATGGCGGCGAGCAGGAGGGCAATAATGCCCTCCTCCAGCCGGTTAACGACCGTTGAGATCATCGTAAACGGTCCTTTTCCGATGATGTTGGATTGGAAACGGTGCGGTATCAGTTACACGCAGCAGCAGCGTCGATGATGTCCTGACCGATATCGTCGGCGAACTCATCCCAGACCGGTTTGACGGCGTCACGCCATGCGGCGAACTCGGCATCGGTCAGCTGCAGAACTTCGGTTTCACCGGAATCGATCACTGCCTGACGCTGTTCTGCGGTCAGATCCGCCGACAGGTTATTGGCATATTCGGATGCTTCGTTCATCGCCTGTGCCAGACCTTCGCGGATTTCCGGATCCAGACCGTCCCACCATTTGGTCGAGGTCACGACCATATAGTCGAGCAGGCCGTGGTTGGACTCGCTGATATAGTCCTGAACTTCGAAGAACTTCTTGGAATAGATGTTCGACCAGGTGTTTTCCTGACCATCAACAACACCGGTCTGAAGCGCGGAATAGGTTTCCGAGAACGCCATTTTCTGCGGAACGGCATCGACCGCTTCGAACTGGGCGGCAATGACGTCAGAAGACTGAATACGGAATTTCAGACCTTCGGCATCGCTGGGCATGCGAAGCGGCTTGTTGGCCGAAAGCTGTTTCAGGCCGTTGTGCCAGTAGCCAACACCGGTCAGGCCTTTGGACGACATTGCGTTCAGCAGTTCCTGACCTTTTTCACCGTTCTGGAAGCAGGAAACCGCATCCATGTCCTTGAACAGGAACGGAAGGTCATAGACCTGAAGCTGTTTGGTCCATTTGCCGAATTTCGCAAGCGACGGTGCGCCGAACTGAACGTCACCGCGCAGAATGGCGGCAAGAACCTTGCTGTCATCAAACAGCTGCGAGTTAGGATAAATCTCGATCTTGACCTTCTCGCCGAGAATTTCTTCAGCGCGTTTTTTAAAGAAGTCGGCACCCTGGCCTTTCGGGGTGTTCGGCGCAACAACGTGCGCGAACTTGATCACTTCCTGTGCGGAAGCGGCAAGGTTGGACCCCAGAAGTGCTGCGGCAGCAACGCCGGCAGCAAGAATGCTTTTGCTGATAGGACGCATCAATACGTCTCCCTTGATTGAATTAATCTGTTTTCCCGTTAGCGCGCCTTTTTGGCGTCGTTCTAAAACGCCGTTTGGCGCTGTGCCGTAATCAGCAAGCAGCGGGCCAGTTCGAGGGAGGTGACGAATGTATAATTATATCAATGCGATAAGTTCAATTTCACATTGTTGCGGCGCAGCAAATCTGGTCGCGTATGTTTGTGATTTCACTCACTTTTTTGGGGTGAGTGTGTGGTAGTTCACACATGATCTTGCCCGTTTGGTCACAGGCACCGGGCGTTGATGAAGGCAGGGCACAAAAAAGCCCGTCTAATTGACGGGCTCTTGGTCGTTGGTGCTGCGCGGTCGCCGGAACTCGGCCGGGATGATGTTGTATTTGGTCAGCTTGTCATAAAACGTCTTGCGCGGGACGCCAAGGGCCGTGACGGTTGCGGTAACATTGCCACCATGTTCACGAAGGGCTTCGGTGATCAGGCTTTTTTCAAACGCCTCGACCTGCTGGGGCAGGGGGACGCCATAATTCTCTTCGCCGTCCTCGCTGGTTGCCAGCGGATCAAGCCCCAGAACGCGGCGTTCGGCAGCATTGCGCAATTCACGGACATTGCCCGGCCAGTCATAGGCATTAAAGCGTGCCATTTCCGCAGGCGTAATCGGGGCGACGGTGCGATCAAAACGCTTGGCCGCATCGCGGGTGAAATATTCAAACAACAGCGCGATATCATCCTTGCGATCACGGAGTGGCGGGATGTGCAGCTGTACGACGTTGAGCCGATAATAAAGGTCTTCACGAAATTCACCGCGGGCGGATGCGGCGCGCAGATCGACCTTGGTCGCGGCAACCACGCGGAGATCAATCGGCAGGACCCGGTTTGATCCCAGACGTTCAAGGGCGCGTTCCTGCAAGACGCGCAAAAGCTTGATCTGCAGGGCAAGTGGCATGCTTTCGATTTCATCAAGGAACAGCGTGCCCTTATCGGCAAACTCGAACTTGCCGATGCGTTTGTGATCAGCACCGGTAAAGGCGCCGGCTTCGTGGCCAAACAGTTCGGATTCAATCAGATGTTCGGGCATGCCGCCGCAATTGACCGCGACAAACGGGCCAGGACGGCCCGACATTTCATGCAGGTTGCGCGCAATCACTTCCTTGCCCGATCCGGTTTCGCCGTTGATCAGGACATGGGCATTGGTGCTCGCCACATTGCCAATCAGTGTGCGGAGCTTTTCCATCGCCGGATTACGGCCAATGAAGTCGGATGCGTTTTTCGAATGGCGGGCCAACTCGATCTTGAGGGTGCGGTTTTCAAGGACAAGCGCACGGTGGCTCATCGCGCGACGTGTGATGTCGATAAACAGATCCGGGGCATAGGGCTTTTCGATGAAGTCAAACGCGCCGTCATGCATGGCCTGCACGGCGGTGGCGACATCACCATGGCCGGTGACCAGAATAACCGGCATTTCCGCATCAATCTTTTTGACCTCGGACAGCAGGTCCAAGCCATCCATCTTTGGCATGCGAATGTCGGAAATTACCACACCCGGCCAGCCTTTTTTCAGGCGTTCAATCGCGGATGGGGCATCGGCGAAGACTTCGACTGCGATATCGGCAAGCTCAAAGGTTTGCTGTGCGGCTTCACGCACATCTTCATCATCATCAACAAACAGAACGCATTCGGCGCTGGTGGACACTGGCTTATCCTTTGACCCGATTGGTCGATCAGAGGACAAATTTCGTGTCAGCCCTGATCGTGATGATCTGCAAGGTGTGTGTGGGTTTCTGCCGGTGTTTTAGCAGCCGTGAAGTCCGGCGTCGAGATGCTGTTTTCCGCGGCGATTTCACCGGGGCCTTCATAGCGAAGCTCGATGATAAAGGATGCACCGCCTTGCGGGCGGTTTTCCGCACGGATCGTGCCGCCAAAGCTTCGGATGATGCCATAACAGATTGACAGGCCCAGCCCCAAACCATCGCCAAACGGCTTGGTGGTAAAGAACGGATCAAACAGCTTGGGCAGGTTATCTGGCAAAATGCCGTGCCCGTTATCATTGACCTTCACAATCACACGGTCATCGCCGCCCGTGATTGAGATGTCGATTTCGGGATCGGCAACATTCTGACAGGCATCAGCCGCGTTGTTGACCAGATTGGTAAAGACCTGGGTTAGCTGATTGGCCTCGGCAATGACGGGTTTGATATCGCCGTGCTGTTGCAAGGTGATGTTTTCGACACCAGCCCGTCCTGTCTCAAGCGCCAGATCGATGGCCATTTGCATCTGGGCCGGGACATCGACCGGATGGTTGTCCTGCTCCGGGCGGCGTGAAAAGGTTTTGAGATTGCCGGTAATCCGGCCCATGCGGTCGGTCAGTTCCGAAATGCGCTGCAGGTTGCGGTTCGCGGTTTCATCATTACCGCGGGCAATGAATTTCAACGCGTTTTCCGCATAGTTTCGAATGGCGGTCAGCGGCTGGTTGATTTCGTGCGCGATGCCGGCTGACATCTGACCAAGGGCGGCAAGCTTGCTGGTTTGAACCAGTTCGGCTTGTGCTGTGCGCAGCGCATCTTCGGTACGGGACCGTTCGTTGATTTCTTCTGCCAGACGCTGGTTGGTGTTCATAAGGTCGGTCGTGCGCAGGCGGACCTGTCGTTCCAGTTCGCGCTGTGACCAGTCGCGAATTTCAAGCTGTTCGAGCATCGCACGCCGGCGCTGCAGGATAATGAAAATCAGACCGGTCAGAATGATATGCGCCGCCCCACCCATGACGCCGGCACTGATCACGGAACGATCGAGTACCGATTTGTTGGTCAGCAGAAACATCCGCCAGCCCTGTTTGGGAAGGGTGCTTGCCGTCACCAGATAAGTGGTCTTATCGGGTGTTGCCGGGCGGGTCTGCAATGTGCCGGTCGCTTGTTCGCGGGTTTCGGCATCGATGTCTTGCGCAACCGGACCAAGGCTGAGCGTTGCCGGGCTGTCATCGACTGGCCATTCGCCATCAAGCAACGGCATGGGTTCCAGCGGATAATTGCCATATTTGCGCGACGCGATCAGGCGCGGGCGGTCCTTGCTATCGAGCCCTGCAAGATCACGGAACCGCCAATCAAGATTGGATGAAATGATGACGATGCCGTTCTCATCGGTGACCAGAACGCTTTCGCTGCCGCGTGCCCAGCGCTGCACAAGTGCTTCAAGATGGGTTTTGACCACCATTGCCCCGGCAAAGTTCGTGCCGTCCGGGCGCACCGGGTGGGAGATGTAATAGCCCGGCACGTTGGACGTGATTCCGAAGGCAAAGTAATGCCCGGTCAGGCCGCTTTTGGCCTGCTGGAAATAGGGGCGGAAGGAAAAGTTGCGACCGATAAAGGATGCATCACTGTTCCAGTTGCTCGCCGCCAGCGTCTCGCCATTGCGATCCATGAAGTAGATGTCTGATGCGCCACTGTCCGCGGCCAGCTTTTCAAGATAGATATTTACCGCCCCGGCGTTCTCGGGATCGGCATGCAATGCAAGGTCAATGATGCGTTTGCCCGATGCCAGCGTGATCGGAAGGTATTCATGTTCCTTGATCGCGCCCTGCAGGTTGGAACGATACAGCTCAAGCTTGTTGCGCCCGTCCTCGGTAATGTCGATCAGCTTTGCTTCCTGCCAGAACGTGGTCACCAGCCACACCGTGACTGGTAGCAGCACCAGCAGGGCACAGAGGACTATTCTTGATGTTCTTTTGACTGAGACCGAGGTGCTGAGCATTCTATCCACGTTGGCATTAGGCGACAGGCTTTGGTGGCCTATTCGTTAGGGTTGGTTTTTGTCCCCTTACAGGTGGGGCGCCGGGATTAGATTACAAAAAGATTTCAAAGCCCAGCGTAAATTTACGTGATGGTTCTCACGCTTGATAATCATCTGATCAGGTTGTACCAATCAGAGGCATAACCACCGGATTTTCGCGCCACCTGTGTGGCCCGCCGATCAAGCCCGAACAACCTGTCAGGAAAGTTCCCTGCATGAGCGATGAAGACACACATCTGATCTGGGTCTTGGCCGATGACCGGACCGGTAATGTCAATCAATGCCTTGGGGTTGCCGAAGCACTGGCACAACCCTTCAAGCGGATTGATATCGGTTTCACGAAATCTGTGCGTCTTCCCAATTTTATTCGCAGAACCAGCCTGATCGGTATTGATGAGGCATCTCGCCGTCGCCTTGTTGCGCCCTGGCCGGACCTTGTTATTTGTTGCGGGCGGCGTTCTGCGCCGGTGGCCCGCTGGATCAAGAAACAAAGTCGCGGACACACCCGGATTTGCATCATCATGCGCCCGGATGGCGGGGAAAATGCGTTTGATCTGATCGCAGTACCTGCCCATGACCGGTCCGTCATTCGCGAAAATATCGTCGAGATCCCCGGTGCCCCGCACCGCGTGACGGAAAGCCGTCTTCTGGTCGAGGCCGATAAATGGCGTCCGCATTTCAAGGGCCTTCCGGAACCAAAATTTGCCCTGATCATTGGAGGTAGTACCAAACGAACGACCTTTACCAAGGATATGGCAGAACAGCTGATCGACAAGGCGGTCGCGGCGGCAAAGGTCGTTGATGGCTCCTTGCTGGTTACGACCAGCCGTCGCACCGGTATCGAAAACGAAGCCCTGATTGCCGAGCGACTGGCAACGTCGGGCGTTCCCTATCATCTGCATGACTGGACATCACAGGCAGAGAACCCGTATTTCGGCTATCTTGCCCTTGCTGATGTGAAGATCGTAACCAGTGATTCGGTTTCCATGTGCTGCGAAGCAGCTGCAGCACCGGGCGGGGTTTATATCTTTGATCCGGATGGATTGGCCAACAAGCGGCATAAACGTCTGCATCACAGTCTTTATGAAGGCGGCTATGCCCGTCCGCTCTTGCCAGATACCGAACTGGTGCCGTTCAAGCACCCGTCCTTGCAGCCGGCACGCATGGTTGCGCAGCGCTGTCTGGAGCTGCTTGGCGCGCCTGCCCATCAGGATAGGTGATAACACCTTGTTTTATCGGGGGCTGTAAGGTCTATTCGTGGGCTGCCACCACCAAGGAAATTCGCCCCAATGTCCTCGTCCGTTTCAAACCCCGCTAGCACGCGTTCACCAGGTGCACCGCAATTGTTTCCGCGTCATGTCGCGGTGATGGTTTTGGCGGTTGTTGCCTGCTGCTTTGCAGGCAACCATGTTGCGGCACGGCTGGCGTTTGAAAATGGCACGGGGTTGCTGCTGGCGATTTTGTGCCGCTCAGGCGTCGCGCTGTCGATTCTGATGGCGATTGTCTTTTTCAAGCGCCATTCCATCCGGCTGCCGCGCGGCCTTGGGCGTTGGCAGTTGGTTCTGGGGCTGATGATCACGATCCAGAGCCTGTGTCTTTATTCCGCCGTCGCCCGTGTGCCGGTGGCACTGGCGCTGCTTACAGCCAATACGTTTCCAATCATTCTGGCCCTTTTGACCTGGGGTCTTGGTGGACCGCGCCCGACGCTGCGCGCAGCTGGCTTGATGTTGTTCATCCTGTCCGGGCTTGTATTAGCCCTTGATTTGCCGGCCATTCTGGGCGGTGGGGTTGAAGTTACACCCAGTTGGTGGCTGGGTATTGGCTTTGCCTTGGCTTCAGCGACGGTTCTTTCTGTGGCATTCTGGGTGACTGATCACAAGCTGGCCGGGATCAACGGACCGGTGCGGTCCATGTTCACCATGGTGGTTGTTTTCATTTCCATGATCATTGCCGGGCTCGGAGATATCGTGCCTGGGGGTATGGTGCTGCCGAATGCGACGCCCGGATGGATTGGGCTTGCAGCCCTGATGGTGCTATATGGCATTGCGTTTGCGGTCCTGTTCATTAACGTCCCGCGCCTTGATATGGCGCGCAATGCATCGGTGATGAATATGGAGCCGATCGCAACATTGCTGTTTGGCTGGGTCATTCTGGGGCAGATGATCAGCCCGATCCAGATGCTGGGTGGTCTGGTTGTGGTCAGCGGCATTGTCATCCTGACATTGCGCAAGAGTACGTGATTTTGCGTCAGTCTGGTTGATCGGCGGACTTCATGTTCTCGGCAAGAAAATCGATAAATGCGCGAATTCGTGTTGCAAGATGTTCGTGCCCTGCCCAAACGGCATGAACGGTTTCCATATCTGTGTTGGTCCAGTCTGGCAGGATTTCCACAAGTTCACCGCGTTCGATTTCATCGCGAACATGAAAGGCGCCGATACGGGCAATGCCGACACCGGCAATGCATATAGCCTTCACCAGCGGACCACTATTGCCCAGAAATTCGCCCTTTATGATCTGGTCGAACGAACGCCCCGTTTCGGGGTCGGTAAAGGGCCAGAAATTCCGTCCCTTGAGGAAATTGAACCGCAAACAATTGTGATCCACCAAATCCATCGGTGTTTGCGGTGTCCCGTGTTCTGCCAGATAGGTTGGCGACGCAACAATCATGCGTTTCGTCTCAAGAAGCTTGCGCGCCATCAGGCTTGAGTCCGGCAAGCCACCTGATCTGATAGCGACATCTGATCTTTCCTCAAGCAGATCGATGATGCCATCCGTCTGCGTCAGGTCGAGCTCGATATCAGGATATTGCTGCATGAATTCCGGCAAAAACGGAACAATGAAAACCTCGGAAAAGGCGATGGAGGCATTGATGCTGAGTTTGCCGCGCGGGGTCACTTGTCCGCCGCCGGCAACCAGCCGGTCGGTTTCATCGATTTGATCAAGAATTGTCCGCGCCCGGTGCATGTATAGCTCGCCTTCCGGGGTGAGTTGCAGTTTGCGCGTGGAACGCACAAGCAGACGCGTTTCCAGGCGGTCTTCAATCCGGGTCACCAGTTTGCTGACGGCGGATGGTGACATGTGCAAATCACGCCCGGCCATCGAAAAGCTGCCATGCTCGACGACCTTGATGAAGGTTTCCATTTCGCCTGCGCGGTTATCCAATGCTTTGTATCCTTTGAATTGAATTCACATATGGTTGTCGCGCAATCCGGATTATCGCGCAAGGCCCAGTTTGGCATAGTCTCGTCAAATTTCGGGGGATGTCCCCGTTAGCAAACATGATCCGTGTCCGTCGCGGAAGGAGAATTCGAATGCCACTTGCTTTGTTTGCGTTGACGATTGCTGCCTATGCAATCGGTACAACCGAGTTTGTGATTGTCGGGCTTTTACCGACGGTTGCTACCGATCTTGATATTACCCTGCCGATGGCCGGGTTGATTGTCAGTGTTTATGCGCTTGGTGTGACCTTTGGGGCACCAATTCTGACGGCACTTACCGGTGGGATGAACCGCAAATCCCTGATGCTTGGTCTGATGGGGATTTTTCTCATTGGTAACGTTGTTGCCGCCATCAGCCCGACTTATGAAATGCTTTTGGTTGCGCGTGTGATTGCCGCCTTTGCCCATGGCGTATTCTTTTCTATCGGGGCAACGATTGCGGCGGATCTGGTGCCGGAAGATCGCCGGGCATCCGCTATTGCCATGATGTTTATGGGGCTGACGGTTGCAATCGTGACCGGTGTGCCGCTTGGTACCTTTATCGGTCAGATGTTTGGCTGGCGTGCGACCTTCTGGGGTGTTTCCCTTCTGGGGTTGATTTCCTTTGTTGGGATCGCGGCCCTGTTGCCATCGAACCTGAAACGCAGTGAAGCGACTAGCATCATGGAGCAGGTCCGTGTTCTGGGTAGCTCGCGCTTGTTGATTGTCTATGGCATGACGGCCCTTGGATATGGAGGAACCTTTGTTGCATTTACATATCTGTCAGCAATCCTTCAGGAAATCACCGGTTTTGCAGAAGCATCAGTCAGCCTGATCCTGATCTTTTACGGGATTGCAATTGCCATCGGTAATGTTGTCGGTGGCAAGGTCGCCAACAATAACCCGGTAGCTGCCCTGAGCATTCTATTCATCTTGCAAGCGGCCGTGCTTGTGCTGTTTACCTTCACTGCGATTTCACCAATCGCTGCTGTCGTTACACTGGCTGCACTTGGTTTTCTGCAATTTGCCAATGTGCCGGGCTTGCAGCTTTATGTCGTGCAGCTTGCCAAACGGCACCGTCCGGGGGGCGTGGATGTTGCCTCTGCCCTTAACATCGCGGCCTTTAATCTTGGAATTGCTTTTGGTGCGTGGATTGGCGGCCAAGTGGTTTCTTCAAGCCTTGGTCTGGGGGCGACCCCTTGGGTTGGTGCGGTTCTGGTGATTGGTGCGCTGGGCCTGACACGATTGAGCGGTGCTCTTGACCGCCGTGATGGACACGCTTTGCAACCCGCAGAATGACCAAAATGAATTGAGCCAAAGAAATTCGGTCATCTTTGGAACGAATTTCTTTTTGGCGTGTTTCGCAACTAACCCCAGTGATCAATAGGTATGAAAATGTTTGATATCAAAACAAATGGTGCAACCATCCCGGCACTTGGCTTCGGGACGTTTCGAATGGCCGAAGATGACGTGAAACGTATCGTGCCCAAAGCGCTTGAAACCGGTTTTCGCCATATCGATACGGCCCAGATATATGAAAACGAGGCAGCGGTCGGAGAAGCAATCGAGACGTCCGATGTTCCGCGCAAGGAAATCTTCCTGACCACCAAGGTATGGGTGAAAAACTATCGCCACGATGATTTCATTGCATCGGTCGATGAAAGCCTGAAAAAGCTGCGCACCGACTATGTTGATCTGCTTTTGTTACATTGGCCAAATGACGATGTGCCGCTGGCAGAACAAATTGGTGCACTCAATGACGTTAAGAATGCCGGGAAGGTTTGCCATATCGGTGTCAGTAACTTCACCACCGCCCTGATGAACGAAGTCGTCGAACTTTCCGACGCCCCGATTGTTACCAATCAGGTCGAATATCACCCGTTTCTTGATCAATCCGTTGTCATGGATGCGGCCAACAAGCTTGGCATGGCGCTAACCGGCTATTACGCAATGGCCGATGGCAAGGTGTTTGAAAATGAAACGCTCAAGGCGATTGCTTTTGATCAGGGGAAATCTATTGCCCAGATCGTTTTGCGTTGGGTCATTCAGCAGAGTAATGTGATTGCACTTTCCAAAACTGTTGGTGAAGAACGTGTTCTGGAAAACTTCGATATCTTTGATTTTGAGCTGACCAGCGAACAGATGCAAGTCATCCACGGTCTTGCTGACGAAAACGGCCGTATCGTCAACCCGGATGGTCTTGCACCGAAATGGGACTGATCACTGCGTGATCGTTAGCTGATGCCAACAAAGAAAAAGGGGCTGCAAAAGGCCCCTTTTTTATCAGACAGCCTGGGAGTGCCGCCCATGGGCGTGGTTGAGATAGGTATCAAATGCTGCGCAGACCGCACGGATCAGCGGACGGCCCAACTCGCTCAGTTTAATGTAATTTCCCTGAACTTCGACAATGCCATCCTGGGTCATCGCCTTGATGCGCTCGATCTCGGGCGCGAAGCGGTCTGCGGAAATGCCATGGCTTGCGCAGACTTCATCAAGATCAACGGCAAGATTGCACATCAGTTCATTGATGATGTCGCGGCGCAATTTGTCCTCATCGGTCAGGGCAATGCCCTTTTCAATCGCGCATTTGCCGTCTTCAACGGCGCGCTGCCAGCGGGCCAGTGCCGGATCGTTCTGGGCATAGCCCTGCGGCAGGGATGAAATGGCAGACGGGCCAAAGCCGATCAGGGATTCGGCACGATCAGTGGTGTAGCCCTGGAAGTTCCGGTGCAGCAGGCCATCCGATAGCGCACGTGCCATGCTGTCGGCCTGATGGGCAAAGTGATCAAGTCCGATGGCAACAAACCCGTGCTTGGCCAGACGGTTCTGGATTTCCTCATACTGCGCCCAGCGTTCCTCGGTATTTGGCAGGGCCTCGGTCGGGATGAGCTGCTGATGCTTTTTCATCCATGGCACATGGGCATAGCCAAAGACCGACAGGCGATCCGGGCAAAGCTCCACAGTTTGGTCAACCGTTTCACGCAGCGACTCAACCGTCTGGAAGGGCAGGCCATACATCAGATCGACATTGATGCCGGCAATCCCGTGCGATCGCAGCTTGGCAATTACGTCACGAACCAGCTGCATGCTTTGAACGCGGTTGACCGCTGTCTGGACCTGCTGATTGAAATCCTGAATGCCGATGCTGGCGCGGTTAAAGCCGCATTCGACCATGGCTTCCATGAAGTCGTCGGTTGCGGTGCGCGGGTCCATCTCAATGGCGATTTCGGCATCGTCAAGGATCTGCAACCGGGCGCGGATTGCGGCCATGATGGCGCGCAGATCTTCGGCCTTGAGGATGGTCGGGCTGCCGCCGCCAAAGTGAATGTGTGAAACCGTGAAAGTCTCGTCTTTTGGCAGTTTGCCAAGCGTGCCTTCGATCTCGGTCAGAAGGGCCGAAACGTAGCCATTCACCGGTTTGTAGTTTTTGGTGATCTTGGTGTTGCAGCCGCAGAACCAGCACATTTCCTCGCAATAGGGGACATGCAGATAAAGCGATAGCGGTTGGGCGGGATCAAGATCGCCAAGCCAGCCTTCAAAAACCTCGCCATTGACACCGGCATGGAAATGCGGCGCGGTCGGATAGCTGGTATAGCGCGGCAGACGCAGGTCGTATTTTTCGTAAAGGGCTAGCTGCATGACGGACATCCCGAAAATTCGTTCTGTCCGTCTTTTGCATTATTCCAATCTGCTCTGCCTTGATATGCCTCAAGGGTGTGGAACGGGGAAACCGTGTCGTTCACTCAAGGCATGCAAAATGCCGTCCTTGTCATCAATGAAGGCATGGCCATTTGCCGTGCCGGTTTGAAGCGATGATGTGTCGCCCGATTTCAAAATCATCACCGGAAGTGATTGATGGTCTTCGCCCAAAAGCGCGATGACATCGTTCCTCGGGCGCGACCAATTGATGTGACGGATATCAAGCGCGCCAAGCAAGTTTGGAAATGATCCCAGAACCCCATCAATCAAGGCGCAATGCCAGCAATAAAAACGCTGGTTTGGCCAAGCGGGATCTTCGAAATCGGGTTTGATCAGAAATATCGTATCGCGTTCGAGAATCGGCATGGGGCTTGGCCTTTCGTGATGGCGCGGTGTTCGCGCCTTGATGGCGTCGGTGGCGACGATCAGAGATGTTTGAAGGCCGATACCAGATCGGCGCGAAGGGCGGCGAGACGCTCACGGCCTTCGTCTTCATCATAGGGTTCGACCTTGCCAATACCCCAAACCGGGCCGGGCCATGCCGCGTCATCCTTGAAGCGGCCGATCACGTGGCAATGAAGTTGCGGCACCATATTGCCCAGCATCGCGACATTGGTTTTATGCGCATTGAAACGGCGCTTGATAACCCTGGAAACAGCGGCGGCTTCATTGCCAAGGGTGATGCGGTCTTCGATGCTCAGATCATCGTAGTCCACAAGGTCTGGGCGCTTGGGCACAAGAATAAGCCAGGGATAGCGCGCATCATTCATCAACAGAACATGTGAAAGCGGTCCGTCGGTAACCAAGGTGGTATCGGCGGCAAGCTGCGGATGAAGGGTAAATGCGTTGTTCATCGATATCCTCGTTCCTTGAAAAGTCACGGGGACGTTATAGCGACAACGCCCTTGAATGTCTTGAAAACCTTACTCGCGTTGGCGGGCAGAAGGGTTTCCTGCCCGCCCGGAAAATTACGCGGCCTTTGATGCGTCATGCTTGGCGATCAATTGATCGACCAGTTCGACGACTTTGTCTTCGGCCTGTTTGATGGATGTCTGGGTGCGGTCATCGGCGAACTCGTCATATTCAATGGCAGCACCAAATTGATCAGTGATGCCGATATATTGCAGCGGGGTGAAAACGCCGCCTTCGACAAAGTTCAAGTGATCAATTCGGCCACCCTTGTCATAACCGTAATCGCCACGTGACGACAAAACGACGATGGATTTGTTATCGGTGATCATTGGCCAATAGGGCACACCGTCGCGTGACCGGTCAAAGCCGAACGTCCGACCGACACGTACAATGTTATCAACCCATGCCTTCATCTGGGCGGGCATGCCAAAATTATACATCGGCACCCCGGCGACAATGATGTCAGCCGAAAGAAGCTCATCCACCAACAGATCGCTTTCACGCAGTGCCGCGTGCATCCAGTCTTCACGGTCGTCGGGTGGGGTAAAGGCCGCATGGACCCAGTCGCCGGTGGTTGGTTTCGGCGGGTTTGCCCCGACGTCGCGATAGATGATCTCGGTATCCGGACGTTTCGCCAGCCAGTTTTGGACGAACTGTGCGGTGAGGCGGCGCGTGTGTGAGCCATGCTGTTTCTGATCTGATCGGCCTGGGCGGGAACTGCTATCGATATGAAGAATTCTGGTCATCATACTCTCCATGGGATGAAAATGGTTCATCTGTGTGTGTCTGTGATGACCAAGCATTGACGGAATTTAACGGGCACGGCAAAATCGAATTCCTCAGCCAGCAGATGAGCTCAGTTCATTCATATGTCATTGCCGCCACTTGCGACCTTGCGTGCCTTTGAAGCCGCAGCCCGCCATCAAAGTTTCAAGAATGCTGCATCGGAGCTTGGCGTCACGCCAACCGCGATCAGCCATCAGGTGCGCCTTCTTGAAGAAACGTTGGCTGTTCAATTGTTTGATCGCAAGCCACGGCAGGTGGTTCTGACCGATGTCGGGCAGGCGCTATATCCGGTGTTGCGTGATGGCTTCGCATCGTTTGCCAAGGCGATTGATCAGGTGCGCAATCGCCCGGCATCGCGCAGTGTGACGGTGTCGGTTATTCCATCCTTTGCCGCAAAATGGCTGTTGCCACGCCTGCCACGGTTTCAGGCGGAATATCCCGATATCAATCTGCGCCTGCATACCTCGCCAGAGGCGGTTGATCTTGCCGGAGGTGTCGCGGATGCCGCCATTCGTTATGGGGTCGGGCCCTATCCGGGATTGGTAGCAAGTCCATTGTTTCGCGAACATTTCGTCCCGCTTTGCAGTCCTTCTTTGGGGCTGGAGAAAACAGAGGACCTGCGCAAGACGACCTTGCTGCATTTTGACTGGCTGCGCCCCGATGATGCGACCCCGACATGGCAAAGATGGGGGCAGGTGGCGGGATGTTCAGAATACTTGCCGGATGCGGGGATCAGCTTTTCTGATGACAGCCACGCCATTCAGGCGGCCATTGCCGGGCAGGGTGTTGTTCTCGCCAGTCCAGCGATGGTGCGCGCCGAAATCGATGCCGGGTTGCTGGTGATGCCGTTTGGCCCGGAAATCAAAGGGCATTCTTATCACTATGTGCATACCGGCCGGGGTGATAACCGTCGCGAGGTCGAGGCATTCGGGGACTGGATCAAAAACGAAGTGGCATCATCCGGGTCGCTTGCCGAATAATCGCGTGATTGAAGATTGACCTTGCGGGCTGCATCGGAAACCATGTGGCATCTTCAATCATTCTTGTGGATCGATCATGCCCCGCTTTGCCGCCAACCTTTCGTTCCTGTTTGCCGAACTGCCGTTTGAAAAACGGTTCGCGGCGGCCGCGGATGCGGGTTTTGTCGGGGTGGAATATATCGGCGCCTATGACATGCCGCTCTCCACGGTCAAATCGCTGCTTGATGACAATGGGTTGGAACAGGTTTTATTCAATCTGCCTGTCGGTGATTGGGAAGCAGGTGACCGTGGTCTGGCCTGCCGTCCGGGGCGCGAGGATGCCTTTCGCGACTCTGTCGTACAGGCGCTTGATTATGCGGCGGCCACCGATTGCAAGATGCTCCATTGCATGGCAGGCCTCATGGGCAAGGGCGAAGATTCCGGTGAACTCGCCCGGCTTTATTGCGACAATCTGCTTTATGCTGCGGACCTTGCCGATCAGGCTGGGGTCGATATCCTGATCGAGCCGATCAATCCGCTTGATATGCCGGGTTATTTGCTCAATTCCATCGAACAGGCGGCCGTGATCCTTGAACAGCTTGATCACCCGCGCCTGAAATTGCAGTTCGATATCTATCATGCCCAGATCGTTGGCGGGAACATTGCCGCACGGCTGGACAAGCATATCGACAGCATCGCCCATGTGCAGGTCGCGGGGGCTCCGGGCCGTCATGAACCCGACAGTGGGGAGCTCAATTACCCCTTCCTGTTCTATATGCTTGATCGCATCGGCTATGACGGCTGGATCGGCTGCGAATACAAGCCGCACGGTAAGACCGAAGACGGGCTTGGCTGGGTTCGTCCCTGGATGCCAAAGCCCGGCGTCTGATCGGTCTATTTTGGCGAATGCCTATTCAATCAGAATGGCCCGGAAATCATTGACGTTGGTAAGTGTCGGTCCCGTCACAAGCAAATCATCAATCTTGGCAAAGGCGCTATAGGCGTCATTGTTATTGAGATACTCCCAAAGATCGACGCCATCTTCTTGAGCTGTTTGCCAGCTTTTGGCATCGATGATGGCGCCTGCATTATCCTCGCTACCATCAATGCCGTCGGTATCAATCGCAAGCGCGCTAAAGCCCGGTTGATCGCGCAGCTGCAGCAGAAGCGACAGCAAAAATTCGCTGTTGCGTCCCCCACGGCCCCCCTTGCCACGCACGGTAACAGTGGTTTCACCGCCCGAAAGCAACACGCACGGCTTTGCCGCCGGCTGCCCATGATTGGCAACCTGATGGGCGATGCCGGCATGAACAATGGCGACTTCGCGGGCTTCGCCTTCAATCGCATCGCCAAGGATCACGGTATTGAGCCCCATGTCGCGCGCGACGGATGCGGCGGCCTCAAGGCTGTCCTGCGGGCGGGCCAGCATGATGGTTTCATGACCTTCAAAGCAGGGATCGTCGGGCTTGATCGTCTCATCCTTCTCGCTACGCAGAAGGTCCTCGGCGGCCTTCGGGATGTCGATCTGATAATGGCGGAGGATATCAAGCGCGTCCTGTCCGGTGGTTGGATCGGATACGGTCGGGCCAGACGCAATAATCGCCGGATCATCGCCCGGCACGTCCGACACCAGATAGGTCACCATACGCGCGGGTGCGGACGCCTTGGCAAGCCGACCACCCTTGATGGCAGACAGGTGTTTGCGCACACAGTTCATTTCCGAAATGGTCGCGCCACTGCGCAACAGCGCCTTGCTGATCGCCTGTTTGTCTTCAAGGGTCAGACCCGGACCGGGCAGGGCGAGAAGTGCCGATCCACCCCCGGAAATCATGCACACAACCAGATCATCCGGACCAGCAGCCGAAACAATATCAAGGATCCGCTTGGCGGCCTGTTCCCCGGCAGCATCAGGGACCGGGTGGGATGCCTCGACAATTTCGATCTGATCGCATTCGACCGCATGGCCATAGCGGGTCACGACCAGTCCTTCGACATCACCTTTCCAGGCTTTCTCGAACGCACGCGCCATATTGGCCGATGCCTTGCCAGCGCCAATGACGATGGTTTTGCCCTTGGGCGGTTCCGGCAGGTTGCGCGGGATCTGAACGCCGGGGTCGGCGGCCTTTAATGCCGCATCCATCAAAGCCAGAAGTTTTTCGCGCGAAGTGGTCATGTCGGGTTTCCCTGATTGGATTTTGGCCGGGTTGATCCCGGCCTTGAATTTGGTTCGGGTGTTTAGGTCGCTTGCTTGTCCGATGCCGTTTTGAAAAAGTCGATCACGGCTTGCAAATGATCGGACATCGCCTTTTCTGCTGCATCCGGGTCGTGGGCGGCGATGGCTTCGATAATGTCGCGGTGATGATCCTGCACCATGCGATCAAAGGTCGGGCCGACCATGCCGTTGAAACGAATTTCGGTCAGGGCCGCCTGCAGCACGTCATGCAGCATTTTCATCACGTGATAATAAATGATCGATCCGGTCGCCCGGCCAATCATCATATGCAGGCGGTGGTCATCATCGGCACGGTATTTCGCAGCCCGCCTTGGGTCATGTGCCTGGCGATAGGCCATGCGCAGAAGCTTGATATCCTCGTCACTGGCATTGATTGCAGCCCTGCGTGCTGCCCATGTTTCAAGCGTGCAGCGGATTTCCTGCAGATCGCGCAGATTGCTGATCGAATCGCGCACCAGATCGGTCATGGCGGTGTCCATGTCGATCCCGGTCGATGACAGGATTTCGGTGCCGCCGCCCTGAACTGCTCGCAAGTACCCACGGGTCTTGAGCTTTTGCAGGGCTGCACGCACCGACACGCGGCTAACCGACATGCTTTCGGCAAGTTGGCGTTCACCGGGCAGGCGGTCTCCGGGCAGGAAAATGCCGTCTGAAATCTTTTCAAGGATCTGATCGGCAACCTGATCGGCAATCCTTTTCGGACGCTTGGTTTCCGGGTCGTCTTGTGCCTGAACCGGCTTGGCAGACGGCATGTTGGGTTGTCTCCAATCGTGTTTTTCTGTGCCAGAGCAATGATGTTAGTCGTCCTGCCCCTAAATGGTCATACCATTTTACGGGATGTTTGGGCGCTACGCAAAGTGTCGATATGCATCATGCCTGCTTATTGCAGCGCAATCTTGTCTCGGCCGCGATAAATTGATAGTTCAACAGATGCCGGATGGCGCATGCGCAGCCCGTCCATAAGCGCGCTGCTGCCCCGGTTGACCTGCCAATATCGATACCCAATACCCAAAGACCACCGAATTTCAGGAGAACACGCGTGCCGAACCAAGCCGGGACCCTTTTGGGCCATGATGATCCCGCCCCGTTTGAAGTCTTGAATGAAAACGGCAAGGGCCATGCGCTTTTTGTCTGCGATCATGCGTCCCGCGAAATCCCCAAAAGCCTGGGCACGCTCGGCCTGCCCGAGGAAGAGCGCAAACGCCATATCGGCTGGGATATCGGCGCGCGCAAGGTGACTGAAATTCTCGTTGAACGTTTTGATTGCCCGGCGGTTCTAGGCGGGTTTTCGCGTCTTGTGATTGACTGCAACCGGCAGCTTTGGGACCCGACCGGAATGCCCGAAATTGCCGATCAGACCGTGGTGCCGGGCAACAAAAACGTCTCGCCCAGCGAACATATGCGGCGCATCCGCGAGATTTTCCTGCCCTATCACTGGGCGATCGAAGAAAAGATTGCCACATTCCACGCTCATAAAATTGCCCCGGCCCTGATTGCCATTCACAGCTTTACACCCGTATTCCAGGGCTTTGAACGCCCATGGGAAATCGGTGTGCTCTGGGATCAGGATGATCGCATTCCGGTGCCGCTGCTTGAAACCCTGCGTGCGCAGAACCCGGATCTGACCATTGGTGATAACGAACCCTATTCCGGACGCCATCTGGCTGATTACACCATCGATCATCACGGCGAGGCGGCTGGTCTTCCGTGTGTGTCGATTGAAATTCGTCAGGATCTGATTGATACTGACGCAGGATGTGAAAAATGGGCGAAGATCCTTGGGGATGCCTTCGTCGACATCCTTGCGGATCCGAACCTATACAAGATCAGGAGAGACTGATTTGGCAGGGGCCAACGCACGCGAACCGGGATTTTCCATCGGCATTGAAGAAGAATTCTGGCTCGTGGATCGCGAAACCCGCGATCTTGCCAAAGACCCGCCTGCCGAATTCCTGAAAGACGCCAAGGCCAAGCTTGGTGATCAGGTCTCAAGCGAATTCATGCGCTGTCAGGTCGAAACGGGCAGCAAGGTTTGCAACAGTGCGCTTGAAGCGCGCGAGCAGCTGATTGAAATGCGCAGCACCCTTTCCAAGGTGGCGGCGAAATACGATATGGCGCTGCTCGCGGCCTCGACCCATCCCTTTGCCCAGTGGGACGACCAGAAACATACCGACGGTGAGCGCTACAACACCATCGCGCGCGATTTGCGCACGGTGGTGGATCGTTTGCTGATTTGCGGCATGCATGTTCATATCGGGATCGAGGATGATGATCTGCGCATCGAATTGATGGCGCAGGCCAGTTACTTCCTGCCGCATCTTCTGGCCCTGACCACCAGCTCGCCGTTCTGGCGGGGCAGGGAGACCGGGCTTCAGACTTTCCGGTTGTCTGTGTTTGACAACCTGCCGCGTACCGGCCTGCCTGAAGTGTTTGGTTCCTGGGCGGAGTATCGCCGCCATGTCGATATGCTGATCAATGCCGGCGTGATCGAGGATGGCACCAAGCTTTGGTGGGATTTGCGCCCCTCTGATCGTTGGCCGACGCTTGAAATGCGGATTGCTGATGTTTGTACCGATCTTGAAGATGCAGTTTGCGTTGCGTCGATCACTAGATGCCTGATGCGCATGCTCTATCGTCTGCGGCGCAATAATCAGCGCTGGCGGATTTATGCCAACATGCTGGTGCGCGAAAACCGCTGGCGGGCGTGCCGTTATGGCAGCGATCCGGGCGAGAAGGCCGGGCTGATTGACTTTGGTCGCGGCGAAATCGTGCCCTATGCCGATCTGCTCGAAGAAATCCTCGAACTCATCCGGCCTGATGCCGAATTCTTTGGCTGTGTTGATGAAGTCGAACATGCGCGCACCATCATTAAACGCGGCACCAGTTCCCGTCGGCAGCGCGAAATCTATGACGGCGCAATCGAACTTGGTGCCTCGCCAAAGGATGCGCTGGTTGCCGTGGCTGATGTGCTGATTGAACGCACCGACCCGCACGCAAGATCGGACACCTAACGGGCTTGTCAGCGAGGGATGCATTGAGTATCGTCGCGCCGAAACGGGTTTGGGCCCTTTGAAATTCCGCGCACCGGATATCCGCTGTGCAATCCATCATCGGAGAAGAATTGATGACCGAAGTCGGTGGTATCGCAGCCGATCAGCTTGCGAGTTATGTCGAGCGTATCGAACGCCTTGAAGAAGAAAAAGCCAACCTGATGGCTGATATCAAGGAAGTCTACGGCGAAGCCAAGGCGCTTGGCTATGACGTGAAAATCCTGCGCCAGATCATCCGTCTGCGCAAAATGGAAGACCACGAGCGCACCGAACAGGAAGAAATCCTGGAAGTCTACAAGCGTGCGCTGGGTATGAGCTGACAGCACCCTGTCAGCAGACCGGACGTGAATACCAAAAGCCCGCTTTGATGCGGGCTTTTGCTTTTGTAAGCTTGGCCCATGACAAACGCATCCCGCCCCGAAATCACAACTGAAGTCACCGAAGGTGTCTGACGGCTTTTATATCATCATCAGATGGCCTGCCTGACGGAACTTCGTCTGGGCAATGGCCGCAGGCTTGATTTGCTGGCCCTTGGGCCAAAAGGCGAGCTCTGGGCGGTAGAAGTCAAATCATCGGTCGAGGACTTCCGGGTTGATCAGAAATGGCAAAGCTATCTGGATTACTGTGAGCGGTTCTTCTTTGCCGTGCCGATGCACTTCCCCAAGGACCTGATCCCCGAGGATGTCGGGCTGATCGTGGCCGACCGGTTTGAGGCCGCCATCATCCGTCCAAGTCCCGAAATTAAGCTTTCCGCAGCGCGTCGAAAGAAGCTTCTGATCTCCTTCGGGCAGACCGCAGCAGGGCGTTTGAGCAAGTTTTATTCAAAGGAAAACGTATTAGGTTTGTCGCTCAAACGGATAGCATCTTCTCATTCTTACAGATCAAATCCGATCATTAAGTAATTGATTTTATATGTGTGTTTCCAAATGCAACTTTATCTATTCTGTTGCATAGCATCAAAACGTATAGGTGTATATGCGACGAAACGCACTGGCCCATCGGTTGTATTTGTGCGATGCAATATAAACATTACGAGAACGCTTGGGCCAGTAAGAGCGGTTTCGATCATGAGTTTGATCTTCTTTCCGACTGGCCTGTGGTGGGCGTAATGCCCGGTTCCTTAGACGGGGGACGACGACATGACGGAAAAGAAGCGTGCGATTGCGTTGGCTGGTGGTGGACCGGCCGTTGGTTTGAGTCTCGGTGCCTTGAAAAGGTTACACGAAGAACCCGATCTCAAATTTGATGTCTGGTCGACAGCTTGTATCGGTGCCTGGCTTGCCGTTGCCTGGAACCAGTCCGATCCCGGACATGAATACGAACAGACTGTCGAATTCTTCAAACGCATCTGCCGGCCCGAAAAGGTCTATGACCGTTTCCCGATTGCCGCAGCCTTTGCCCCGGATTTCTTTTCCCAAACCAGCAATACGATCGCCTATATGCTCGATCCCAGAAGCTATCAGGGGCTGATCGTGCCGGAAGCCATCATGGAAGCGGCATCCTATGTGCAGGAATTCCTCGCCAAGCCGCAATACTGGACGCCGGGCAATATCAATTCCCTGATCCTCAACGGTTTCATGGCGGCGAACCCGCTGTCGCGTTTCATGATGGGGGCGATGTACCAGTCGCGGAACCGGGGACTGTCGCGCATTTACTATCCCGACAGTGCGTTTCTCGATCTGCTGGATTTTGACCGGCTTTATGAGGACGGCAAACCGGCCATCCTGCACAATGCCTACAACCTGACGCGTCAACGGTTGGAACTGTTTACCAACAAGCCGCTTTCCTATGGCTTGCCGGGGATGAATGCCCAGACGCTGTGTGCGTGTTCGGCGCTTCCCTATATCGAGGAACCGGTGGTGATTGGTGCCGATACCTACTGCGAAGGGGCCACGGTCGATACCGTCAATTTCTATGATCTGCTGCGTTTGAACCCCGACCTTGATGAGGTTTGGGTCAGTCGCATCCTTGACGTCAAGCAGATCCGACAGCCCGAAAACCTTTATGACGCGCTCAATAACCTCGTGATGCTGTTTGCGGCAACCACCAGCGAAGATGACGTCAAGCTTTTCAAATACAAGGTCGCCGAAAGTGGCCGCGATATCCGGGTCATCGAAATCCCGGTCGAAGCCAATATCAGCTACGACTGGACGTGGGAAAACCTCGATCGCAGCATTGAGGACGGCTATCGCGCGACCAACGGTGTTCTCTCTGCATATCGAAATACGACCGGTGACGTAACCGTTGCCAAACTTCAGGCGGCCAGTAACGACGCCGCCTGATGCCACCTGTGAACGTCAATTTTGGATAGCCAAAGAATGAATACTTTTGCGAATCTGAATATCGGTACCAAACTTTCGATTTTACCTGTCATTGCTGTTGTGGCGATCATTGCGGTCAGCCTGATTGGCGGGCGGGCGATCATGTCGCTTTCTGATGGTCTGGAGTTCGCCGTCAGCGAAGCCTATCCCAAGGTCAAGGATATCAGCACGATTGACCGCAATGTCACCAAGGTGCACCAGACCGTTTATCGCCTGCTGTCATGGTCGGCAGCTGGCGTCGATGAAGACCGGATGAACAGCGTTTCCCAGGAACTTGATACCCAGATCGAAGAAGCCCGGCAGTCCTTTGTGATCTTGCTTGAAAACGAAAACCTGCCGGATTCTGAACGCCATATGTCGGTCGAGGCCCAGGAACGCTATGACAGTTATCTGGGCAAGGTCAATCAGGTCATCGGGATGCTTGATATCGACTATACCGGGGCGCTCAGCTTTTCGTGGTCCGCACAGTCCGACTATGAAGCGCTGATGGACATCCTTTCCAAACTGCGTGCAACAGCAGAGCTTCGGATGGATAGCGCAAGTGGTGCTGCGATTGCGGTTGGTAGTTCTGCACAGGACCAAACAATCATTGCCGCTGTTGCGGCCTCGGTCGCCATGGCGATCATCAGCTTTGTCATCGCAAGCTTCATCGGTGCGCCGGTCAAGAAGCTGACCCGTGTGATGCGCGACATTTCTGAGGGCAAAACCGATATTGCTGTTCCCTTCACCGGTCGCAAGGATGAAATGGGCAAAATGGCTGATGCGGTCGAAGTGTTCCGCCAGAATGCCGAAAGTCTTGAGGCCGCCGAAGAACAACGCAAGCAGGACGAAGCCCGAGCAGAAGAGGAAAAGCGTCGCATCATGCAGGAGCTTGCCCATGATATCGAAACCTCGGTACAGGGCACGGCAACGGCAGTCAGTGCGGCGATTGAACAGATTGGCGCATCCGCATCGGCCCTTCTGGGTAATGCGGAACGAACCGATCAGCAAAGCGAAAGTGCTTTTGATGCATCGGGCAAATCCAGCCACAACATGGGTGAGATTTCCCAGGCGGCCTCTGGCCTTGCTTCGGCGATTGCCCATATCAGCGAGGAAATCCAGAAAAGCAGCCGTCAGGCACAAGAGGCCAGTGAGCAGGCCCGCGATGCGGATGAGAAAATCCGCCGCCTCGAGGAGGCCAGCATCCGGATCGAGGATGTGGCAGCGCTGATTGGCAATATTGCTGAACAAACCAACCTTCTGGCCCTGAACGCCACGATTGAATCAGCCCGTGCCGGTGAAGCCGGCAAAGGATTTGCCGTGGTCGCCAACGAGGTCAAAAACCTTGCAAGTCAGACGGCAAAATCAACCGAAGAAATTGCGTCGGAAATTGCCAATGTTCGGGCTGAAACCGGGCAGGCAGTCGAGGCGATCCGAACGATTGTCGAAAGCGTGCAGGGCATCAACGAAATCCTGAAATTGACGGCAGAGTCTGTCATGGAGCAAGGCACTGCCACCGGACAGATCAGCACCAGCATCAAGGAGGCGGCCGGCTACGCCGAGACCGTTTCTGGTGGTATCGGCGATGTCCGCGATATTGCCCGCGCGACCCGTGATTCCGCGGGAAGTGTCGGCGAAGCAACCACTGAGCTCAGCCGGGAAATGGCGGGCTTAAGCAGTTCAGTTGACGGTCTTGTTGCGCGGCTACGTGCCGTCTGACGGATCAGCGTTTCTTATCTCTCTTAGCAATCACCACTCACTAAACTCATCTATGACCAACAAGGGGAATTCAGGATGAATATGGTTTTGCGTTCTATCGGTGCAGCTTTTGTGTCGTTCTTGATGATTATGACTGTGTCCTCGGCGATGGCACAGGACAAGGAAGCAACCGCCAAGGATCTGGTGGATAAGGCAATCACACTCTATGACGAGGTCGGACAGGAAAAGTCATTTGCCGTTTTCAATGACAAGGACGGTGAGTACGTGTTTGACGAATTTTACGTGATTGTCGCCGATGGCGAGAAGGGGACGTTCCTGACCCATGCGATCAATCCGAAACTGGTGAACAACCCGGGCCTTTGGGATCTTCAGGATGTGAATAGCAAATTCATCATTCGGGACATGGTTGAAACGGGTAAAGCTTCGCCTGACGGTGGCTGGTCGGACTATACCTGGACCCACCCGCAGACCAAAAAACTTGCCGAAAAGAAAACGTGGGTGAAGGCCCATGATGGCAAGATTTTCATGGTCGGCTATTACGAATAAAAGTAATCGATTCGCCGTGCAAAAGCCGCCTTCGGGCGGCTTTTGTGATTATGAAATAAATTCCGGTATATATGAAATAATTATTAATTGAATGTCGAAGTTGTGGAGGTATAAGTTTCCGATATTACTTGATAAATTTTCCCTCAAAAGTGAATGTTATTATACAGAATCATATTTTTTCTATATTGATGTATATGTAATCGCAGTTTTCGTCACATCACTATTGAATAATTGGCTCAAATGTATCGCCTTAAAATCATTATAATGATCGTCGTATCTACAGGTCCGCAAAGACGGGCTGATATCTCCTGGGGGTAAGCGATGGTGCACGCGATGGCATCTGCGACGTTTGCACCATGTTGTTTGGGCCGAACCATTCGGTTTTCAACAAAGGAGATCGCGACGTGGAGAAAATCAAACGAGCTATCTTTCTTTCTGGCGGTGGGCCTGCGGTAGGTTTGAGCATCGGTGTGCTCAAACGGTTGCAGCAGGAACCTGATATCAAGTTCGACATCTGGTCTTCTGCCTGTATCGGTGCCTGGCTTTCGGTTGCCTGGCATCAGGCAGATGAAGGCCAGGAACTTGAACAGAGCATCGCCTTCTTTCGCAAAATCTTTCGACCGGCAAGTGTTTACGAACGGTTTCCGATCGCGTCGGCATTTGCCCCGGACTTCTTTTCTGATTTCGCCAACAAACTCAATTACTTCTTTAACCCCAACAGCTATCAGGGGCTGCTTGTGCCCGACGCCATCGGTCAGGCGGTCGAACATGTGCAGCATTTCATGGGCAATCCGAAATACTGGACGCCCCACAATTTCAATGATGTTTTGCTAAACGGTTTTCTGGCGGCAAATCCGCTATCGCGTTTTCTGGTCGGATCAATGTACCAGACCCAGACCAAGGGGCTGGCGAAGATCTATTCACCAGACAGCATGTTTCTCGACCGGCTGAAATTTGATCGCCTCTATCAGCCTGACAAGCCGGCCATGTTCCACAATGCCTATAACCTGACGAAACAGCGGCTTGAGCTTTTTACCAACAAACCCGACCACTATGATTTGCCGCAAATGAATGCCCAGACGCTGTGCGCCTGTTCGGCCTTGCCCTTTATCGAGGAGCCGGTTGAAATCAATGGTGATACCTATTGCGAAGGGGCCACGGTCGATACCGTCAATTTCTTTGATTTCCTGCGCCTGCATCCGGATGTTGATGAAGTCTGGGTCAGTCGTATTCTTGATCTGAAACAGGTGCGTCAGCCCGAAAACCTTTATGATGCGCTCAATAATCTGGTGATGCTGTTTGCGGCATCGGCCAGTGAGGATGCGGTCACGGCGTTCAAGCGTGAAGTTGCTGAAAGTGGCCGTAAAATCGATATCGTCGAAATCCCGGTTTCCCCACATATCAATTATGACTGGACGTGGGAAAACCTTGATCGCGGGATCGAGGACGGTTTGGAATCAACCGATCACATGATTGCCGACTATCGCAAACGCAAGCGCCACGAAAAGTCGGTCCGTGATCTGCGCGAAGGAGCCGCCCGGTTTTTACCGGATTTTCGGCAACGCTCTCCACGGTTTGTCTAAACAGCAAAAGGGCCGCATCATGCGGCCCTTTTGAATGGTTGCTTATTCCGCCGCCTTGAGGTGTTCGGGCGGATTGCGGAACTGTTCGAGCAGTTCGGCTTCGCGTGCCTTGGCTTTTTCGATGTGGTCTTCCTTGACGTGGCCGTAGCCGCGAATGTGTTCGGGTAGGGCCAGCAGGGCCTTGGCGATGCGGGCATTGTCGTGGGTGAGCCCGTCAATCACTTCGTTCACCAGTTTTTCGTAATCGGTGATCAACTGGCGTTCGATCTGGCGTTCCGGGTTGCGGCCAAACGGATCAAGCTTGGTGCCGCGCAGGAACTTCATCTTTGCAAGCATCCGGAAGGCCGACATCATCCACGGGCCGTAGACCGATTTTTGCGGTTTGCCTGTTTCCGGATCGGCATTGGCCAATGACGGCGGGGCGAGGTGGAAGTTGATCTTGTAATCGCCCGTAAAGGTCTGGGTGACCTTCTTGATGAAGGCCGGATCGGTATAAAGACGGGCCACTTCATACTCGTCCTTATAGGCCAGCAGTTTGAAGTAGTATTTCGCAACTGTCCGGGCCAGATCATCCACGTCACCAAGGCGTTTCTCGGCTGCTGCGACCTTATCGACAAGGGCGCTAAAGCGATCGGCATAGGCCGCGTTCTGATAATCGGTCAGGAACGCACGGCGTTTGGTGATGATGTCGGAAAGCTCGGTCGCGATCGGGTGGGCTTCGGCTTCGTTCGGGCCGACGACGTCGATCACGCGGTTGCGGTCATGGGCATAGAGGCGTCCCCAATGGAAGGACTGCTTGTTCATGTCAGTCGACACGCCATTAAGCTCAATCGCCTGCATCAGCGCTTCTTCACTGATCGGGATCAGGCCGCGCTGCCAGGCAACACCCAGCATGAAGAGGTTGGTCGCAATCGAATTGCCCATCAGACGGGTTGCAATGTCACTGCCTTCGACAAAATGCACACCATCGGCACCACAGGCATCATTGATGACCTTCATGTGCTCGTTGGTTTTAAGCTCGAAGTCCGGGTTGTGGGTAAAGGCCCCGGTGACAGTTTCGTGCGTATTAATCACCGCCTGGGTAAAGTTGCGGCGCATTTTGGCAAGCCCTTCATAGCTTGCCGCCACCAGAAGGTCACAGCCCAGCACCACATTGGCTTCACCAGCCGGTATGCGCGCGGCATGCAGCTTGTTCTGATCATTGGCAAAGCGGATGTGGCTGACAACAGCCCCACCTTTCTGGGCGAGGCCTGCCATATCAAGGCCAACAATACCCTTGCCCTCGATGTGGGCTGCCATTCCAAGCAAGGCCCCGATGGTGACAACACCCGTGCCGCCAACACCCGTGATCAGAACCGACCAAGGATCATCAATCGCGGGCAGGGTTGGGCGCGGCAGGCTCGCAAAGACGGCGTCCGTGCCGGTGTCACCCTTGGCCGCTGCATCGGGTTTGCGAAGCTCGCCACCTTCGATGGTGACAAAGCTCGGGCAGAAGCCCTTAAGGCAGGAGAAATCCTTGTTACACGCTGACTGATCAATCGCGCGTTTGCGGCCAAATTCGGTTTCGACCGGCACAACGGCAAGGCAGTTGGACTGTTCACCACAATCGCCACAGCCTTCGCAGACCAGATCATTGATGAACACGCGCTTGGGCGGATCAACCATCAGCTTGCGCTTGCGACGGCGGCGTTTTTCCGCCGCACAGGTCTGATCAAAGATCAGGATCGAAACGCCTTCGATCTCACGCAGTTCTTTCTGGGTGTCATCAAGCGTATCGCGATGGCGGATATCCACACCCGGGGCAAATTCCGATCCCATCGGATATTTATCGGGCTCGTCCGACAAAACGATGATGCGTTTGGCACCTTCGTCATACATCTGGCGCGTTATTTGCGGCACGGTCAGCGGACCGTCAACGGGCTGGCCACCCGTCATGGCGACCGCATCGTTAAACAGGATCTTATAGGTGATGTTCACACCCGATGCGACGGCGGCCCGCACGGCAAGCGACCCGGAATGGTAATAGGTGCCGTCGCCAAGGTTCTGGAAGACATGCTTGGTATCGGTAAACGGTGCCTGACCGATCCAAGTCGCGCCTTCGCCGCCCATATGGGTGAATGTCTCGGTCGATCGATCCATCCAGTTCACCATGTAATGGCAACCAATACCGGCCATCGCGCGGCTGCCGTCGGGCACCTTGGTCGAACTGTTATGCGGGCAACCCGGGCAGAACCACGGAATACGCGCGACATCCGGGCGCGGTTCGGCGATCTCGCGTTCCTTTTCAGCAAGCCAATCGATGCGTTCGTGGATGGCCGGGCTGTCATAGAACCGCTTGATGCGTTCGGCCAAAACTACGGCAACACGGGCCGGGGTCAGCTCATCCATTGATGGCAGGATCCATTCGCCTTTTTCATCGAACTTGCCGATCACGGTCGGGCGGACATCTTCGCGCCAGTTATAAAGCTGCTCCTTGACCTGGTTTTCCATCACCGCGCGCTTTTCCTCGACAACGATGATTTCTTCCAGCCCCATGGCGAATTCGCGCACGTCATCCCGGTTGAGCGGCCAGCTCATCCCGACCTTAAGCACCCGAATGCCGATCTTGGCAGCGTCTTCTTCAGAAATGCCAAGGTCATCGAAGGCCTGCATGACATCAAGATACGCCTTGCCGGTGGTGATGATGCCAAGCCGCGCATTCGGGCTGTCGATCACGGTTTTATTAAGCTTGTTCGCCCGCGCATATGCCAGTGCGGCATAAAGCTTGTATTTCATCAGGCGATGTTCCTGCTCCTTGGGCGTATCGGGCCAGCGGATATGCAGGCCGCCCTCGGGCATGTCGAAATCGGTCGGGATGACAGGAACGATACGATCCGGTGCGACATCGGCTGCGGCCGAGCTTTCAACCGTTTCGGCAATGGTTTTCATCGCCACCCAGCACCCGGAATAGCGGCTCATCGCCCAGCCGTGCAGACCGTAATCAAGAATATCCTGCACACCCGACGGGTTCAGGACCGGGATCTGCGCATCGATAAAGGCATACTCAGTTTGATGGGGCAGGGTCGATGATTTGCAGGAATGGTCATCACCCGCCAAAACCAGAACCCCACCATGTTTGGACGTGCCGGCATGGTTGGCATGCTTGAACACGTCACCGGACCGATCAACACCAGGGCCCTTGCCGTACCACATGCCAAAGACGCCATCATATTTGGCATCCTTGTACATATTGACCTGCTGGCTGCCCCAGACGACGGTGGCGGCAAGGTCTTCGTTCACACCAGCCTGGAATTCGATCTGCTGTTTGGTCAGGAATTTCTTGGCCCGCCAAAGCTGCTGATCAAGCCCGCCCAGCGGTGATCCGCGGTAACCGGAAATGCAGCCGGCGGTATTAAGCCCTGCGCGCGCATCAAGCTGGCGCTGCATCAGGGGCAGGCGCACCAGCGCCTGAATGCCTGTAAGGTAAACCCGGCCTTCCTCAAGCGTATATTTATCGTCGAGTTGAACTGCCGCCAATTGTTGTGCCATGACCGGTCTCCCTCGGATCTCTCTGATATGCGGGGTCATTTCGGGCCCTATGCACTGCTTTTATTGATATGGGTGTTGGCGCAGTGTTTCGGTATGACCTGTAAATTATCTGTCAGGTTGGGATTGCGGGACCCATGCCTGATCCTGAAATGGTAATAAATACTGACCTTTTTTCAAAACGAACTCGCATCGCACTATGCAAAACGCCTGATTGCATCTGTTGACGTAAGGGCAACTTATTATTTACTTATTCCGGTACCGATTTACGCGCAATAAAATTGCGCTTCTGTTGCGATGCGAAATTTCAAAATGGGCCGAGTCCATGCTCGGCGCGGGTAGCGTGCTATGTTAATCTCGCGCGGGTTTCGGGTGCGCACAACAAGGAGCGTGAAATGGAACAGCGTGTTTCGCTGATTACTCTGGGTGTTGCGGATCTCGATCGGTCGCGTCGGTTTTATGAAGACGGACTGGGCTGGAAAATGACCGAAATGGTCGAAGGGCAGGTGGTGTTTTACCAGCTCTCCAACGGTCTTGCTCTTGGCCTGTTCGGGCGTGATGCGCTTAAGGAAGACGGCAAGTTTGATGATGATACCGGCGCAAGCTTTGCCGGACTGACGCTGGCCTATAATGCGCGCAGCGAAGAAGAAGTCGATCAGGTCATGGCAGAGGCCCAAAAGGCCGGGGCCAAAATCCAGAAACCGGCCGAAAAGGTTTTCTGGGGCGGGTATTCCGGCTATTTCCGTGATCCGGACGGCCATGCCTGGGAAGTGGCGTTCAATCCGTTCTGGGAAATTGACGAGGCAGGAAATCTTCGCCTTCCGCCGCCAAAAGCCGAGTAGAGCGCATTACCTTAGTCTTCATGCACGGGCAGCACATTGCTGCCCGTTTTTATATGTTTGTCGCGTCCTCAGACGGTCGGATTGGTCGGCATGCGGGGGCTGCATTTTCGGAAATATTCCAAAGTACAGTTGCATCCGGGATAATTTCCTTTTACATCGAATGTGATGTAGTTTTAGTCAATGCTTTCAAGGGGGATAAGGTTTTGAGTTGGATCGACCAGTTTCCGGGTCTGTCACGTTTGCCCGATGGCATCCGATCCTACCTTGTCCATGAAAGCAAAATCGTCACTGTTCCCGCCAACACGGTTATTTTCGGGCCGGGAAAATCCCCGGAAAACCTGTTGCTGTTGCTCGATGGCACGGTACGTGTGCAACAGACATCCGATACAGGCCGTGAAATTGTGCTCTATCGTGTGCATGCCGGGGAAAGCTGCGTTCTGACCACAGCCTGCCTTCTGGCCTATGAGGATTACTCTGCCGAAGGCATTGCCGAAACCGAAACCCGTGCGGTGGCAATCCCGCGCAAGGTGTTTGACAAGCTTGTATCGGACTCGATCGAGTTCCGCCAGTTTGTCTTTACCGCCTATTCCAAACGCATCACCGACCTGTTCATGGTGATCGAGGAAATCGCCTTCCAGAAGCTTGATATCCGCCTAGCGCACAAGCTGATCGAACTCGCGGGTGGCGAGGAAACGGTTGCCGCAACCCATCAGAAACTGGCTGTTGAGCTGGGCACCGCGCGTGAAGTGATTTCGCGTCAGCTGCAGGAATTCCAGCGCCGTGGCTGGATCGAACAGTCGCGCGGCACCATCCGCCTGATCGAGCGTGAACCGCTGGTGAAGCTGGCACAAAGCTAGGTTGAGCCCCGCCTTTGCGGCGGAGCTAAGACTTTAGAATTATTAAGTGTTGATATTGCGATGTTTGGTGACTTCGTCACTGAAGCGCAAATCGCGAATTCCTAAAATAAAGAGAATAGCCAGATGTTTTGTCCGCAAACCTGCGGGCAACGGACATCTCGAACCCATCCGATGCATGCCGTGGATAAGGCGGCCCGGAGACAGTTGTTTAGGAGGAATCCATGTCTGCATACCCGGTAAACATGTCCGTAAAACCCGAAGTTACGGCCTTTTTTGACGAAGATACCAACACGATCAGCTATGTGGTCAAGGACCCCGAAAGCAACGCCTGCGCAATTGTCGATTCCGTGATGGATATCGATTATGCGGCGGGTCGCATCACCTTTGCCCACGCTGATAACATGATCGCGTTTGTGAAGGATAACGGCCTTAAGCTGGAATGGATCATCGAGACCCATGTCCATGCCGACCACCTGTCTGCCGCCCCCTATATCCAGCAGGAACTTGGCGGCAAGCTTGGCATTGGCAGCAAGATCACGGTTGTTCAGGATACCTTTGGCAAGGTGTTTAATGAAGGCACCGAATTCCAGCGCGATGGCAGCCAGTTTGATCGCCTGTTTGAAGATGGCGACACCTATCAGGTTGGCTCCATGACCTGCTTTGCCATCTATACGCCGGGCCACACCCCGGCATGCATGGTGCATGTCATGGGCGATGCGGCCTTTGTTGGCGATACCCTGTTCATGCCTGATGGCGGCTCGGCCCGTGCTGATTTCCCGGGCGGTGATGCCGGCACCCTTTATGACAGCATCCAGAAGCTCCTCGCTCTGCCGGACGATATGCGTCTGTTCATGTGCCACGACTACGGCCCCAATGGCCGCGACATCAAGTGGGAAACCACCGTTGGCGAAGAAAAGCAGCACAACATCCATGTCGGCGAAGGCAAAACCCGCGAAGACTTCATCAAGTTCCGCACCGAACGCGATGCCCAGCTTGATATGCCGCGTCTGATTATCCCGTCGCTTCAGGTCAATATGCGCGCCGGTAAGGTGCCGACCGATAGCAGCGGCAAGAAAATGCTGAAAGTCCCGGTCAACGGGCTCTGATCAACACTTAGGTGAGGAAAAGCGATGGAAACCAAAACAATAAGTAACGGGTTCTCCGTCAGTCCGCAGATCGTTGCAGACGATGTCAAGGAAATCGCCAAGCTCGGCTTCCGCTCCATCGTCTGTAACCGCCCGGACGGCGAGGGCGCCGATCAACCAACCTTTGAAGAGATTTCAAACGCGGCAAAGGAAGCCGGGCTTGAAATCCGTTATCAACCGATTGTTTCGGGCAAGGTCAGCGATGACGACGCCCGTGACTTCGGCCGCCTGTTTGAGGAGTTGCCCAAGCCGGTCTTCGCCTATTGCCGCACAGGCACGCGTTCCACCACGCTTTGGTCGCTGAGCCAGGCGGGGCATCTTGATACCAGCGAAATCCTTCGCGCCACCAAGGCTGCCGGTTATGACATGGGCGGTGTTGTCCGTCGTATTGTCAATGGCGGCAAAACGCCCACCGATCAGGGCGATGCGAAATATGACGTCGTAATCATCGGTGGCGGTGCTGCCGGTATTTCGGTGGCATCGAGCCTGCAGGCCCGTCGTTCGGGCCTTGAGATCGCGGTCATTGATCCGGCCGATATTCACTATTACCAGCCGGGCTGGACCATGGTCGGTGGCGGCGTGTTCGAAGCCAGCACCACGGCCCAGACCATGGGATCATTGATCCCCAAGGGCGTGCATTGGATCAAGGCGGCGGTGGCCGCGTTTGAACCGCAAGATGATGCCGTCATTCTTGATGGCTGCCGGGTGGTCAAATATGACCGTCTGATCGTCTGCCCGGGGCTTAAGCTTGACTGGAACCGGGTTGATGGTCTGGTCGAAACGCTGGGCCGCAATGGTGTGACCTCGAACTATCGTTACGACCTTGCTCCCTATACGTGGGAACTGGTTTCCTCGATGCGCGAAGGCAAGGCGATCTTTACCCAGCCGCCAATGCCGATCAAATGCGCCGGTGCCCCGCAAAAGGCGATGTATCTCTCGGCTGATCACTGGAACCGCAATGGTGTTCTAAAGAACATCGATATTGATTTCTGCAATGCCGGTGGCGTGCTGTTTGGCGTAAAGGACTATGTCCCGGCACTCGAAAGCTATGTGAAGAAATACGATGCCCATCTGAACTTCTTCCATAATCTGGTTGCGATTGATGGTCAGGCGAAAAAGGCCTGGTTCGATGTTGCCAAACCCGAAACCAAGGTTGAACGCATCGAGAAGTCCTTTGACATGATCCATGTCTGCCCGCCGCAGGTGGCCCCGGACTTCATTCGTGTTTCCCCGCTGGCAGATGCTGCTGGCTGGGTGGATGTCGATCAGGCGACCCTTCGTCACAAGTCGTTTACCAACATCTGGTCGCTTGGCGACGTGATGAACGCGCCCAACGCCAAAACGGCTGCTGCCGCCCGTAAACAGGCGCCGGTGGTTGCCGAAAACGTTGTGGCCGATATCGATGGCAAATCCCCGGTCGCACAATATGACGGCTATGGATCCTGCCCGCTTACGGTGGAGCGCGGCCGCATTGTTCTGGCCGAATTCGGCTATGGCGGAACGCTTTTGCCGTCCTTCCCGAAATGGCTGATCGATGGCACCAAGCCGTCGCACCTTGCCTGGTTGCTTAAGGAAAAGCTGCTGCCGCCGATTTATTGGAAGGCGATGCTGCGTGGCAAGGAATGGCTGGCCAAGCCTGAAAAAGTCACGACTAACTAAAACACCCTTCGTCCAAGGCAGCGTGCGCGTTGCCTTGGATCCACTCTGATCTAAGAGATCGATGAATGCGCCTTAACATGCTCCGGAAATATGTCCCGATCTTTGACTGGGGACAGACCTATGACAGGACGGCCTTTGGCAATGACATGATTGCAGCCGTGATCGTGACGATCATGCTGATCCCGCAATCGCTTGCCTATGCGCTGCTGGCCGGTCTGCCGCCCGAGGCGGGGCTATATGCCTCTATCGCGCCGATCATTCTCTATGCCATCTTTGGTACCAGCCGCGCACTTGCGGTCGGGCCGGTGGCGGTGGTTTCCCTGATGACGGCGGCCGCCGTTGGCAATATTGCCGAGGCCGGCACCATGGGCTATGCCTTGGCTGCCCTGACGCTGGCGGCTCTCTCCGGGGCGATATTGCTTGCGATGGGTGTGTTCAAGCTGGGCTTTTTGGCCAACTTCCTCTCACATCCGGTGATTGCTGGTTTCATTACCGCATCGGGCATGATCATTGCCGCCAGTCAGCTCAAACATATTCTCGGTGTTGATGCCGGTGGGCATAACCTTTGGGAAATTGTCACCTCCCTGATTGCGCATATTCCCGAAACCAATCAGACGACCCTGATCATTGGCATTTGTGCCACGGGCTTCCTGTTCTGGGTGCGCAAGGGCCTGAAACCCGCCTTGCGCAAGCTGGGCCTTGGCGCACGCGCGGCCGATGTCCTGACCAAGGCGGGGCCGGTCTTTGCTGTTTTCGCCACCACGGCGGCGACCTGGTATCTTGGCCTGGCCGATAAGGGTGTGAAGATCGTCGGGGATGTGCCGCAAAGCCTGCCGCCACTGACTATGCCGGATTTCAGCCCGGGCCTTGTCACCGATCTTCTGGTGCCAGCCATCCTGATTTCCGTGATCGGCTTTGTTGAATCAATCTCGGTCGCGCAGACGCTTGCCGCTAAACGCCGTCAACGCATCAACCCGGATCAGGAACTGATTGGTCTGGGGGCTGCCAATATCGGTGCGGCCTTTACGGGCGGTTATCCGGTTACGGGTGGGTTTGCCCGTTCTGTGGTGAACTTCGATGCCGGTGCACAAACGCCTGCTGCTGGCGCTTTTACCGCCGTTGGTTTGGCGATTGCGGCGGTGGCATTGACTCCGCTTGTCTATTTCCTGCCAAAGGCGACGCTTGCCGCCACCATCATTGTTGCCGTGCTGTCGCTGGTCGATTTCTCGATCCTGAAAACCAGCTGGCAATATTCCAAGGCGGACTTCATTGCGGTTCTGGCTACCATCCTTCTGACCCTTGGTCTTGGCGTTGAGGTCGGGGTAACAGCCGGTGTGGTTCTGTCGATCGGCTTGTTTTTGTACAAAACCTCGCGTCCGCATATTGCCGAGGTCGGCCTGGTCCCCGATACCCAGCATTTCCGTAACGTGCTGCGTCATAAGGTGATTACGCATCCGTCGGTTCTGACCATCCGGATTGACGAAAGCCTTTATTTCGCCAATGCGCGATACCTTGAGGATTACCTCTATGATCGGGTGGTGGCGTGCAAGAACCTTAAACATGTGGTTCTGATGTGCTCGGCCGTGAACGAGATTGATCTAAGCGCCCTTGAATCGCTTGAGGCCATCAATCACCGGCTTGAGGAAATGGGCATTTCCCTTCACATGTCCGAGGTCAAAGGACCGGTCATGGACCGCCTGAAGAAAACTCACTTCCTTGATGAACTGACCGGTGAGGTCTTCCTGTCACAGTTCGAGGCCGTCTCGAAACTGACAGACGGGAAGGGGGCGGAAGCACCGCCAAGTTCTGAACCAAAGGTCAAACTGGTCTAGGACCCAGGAACGAAAATCGGGCTGAAAACTCAGCCCGATTTTTTTCTGCCATTGCGCAAATGCGTCAGGAAGTAAATCAGACCACCGGCAAGCAATCCCCAGAACGCACCGGAAATGCCATAAAATGTCAGGCCAGCTGCAGTAACGATAAAGGTCACAGCCGCTGCTTCGCGCCCGTCTTCTTCCTTGAACGCCGCAACCGCCGATCCGGCAAAGGCGCCAATCAGGGCAAGACCGGCAACCGCTTCAATCAGGATGCCCGGTGCAAGACTGATAAAGGCCGTCACCAATCCGGCCAAAAGTCCGAATACGATATAGAAAACACCGCCGGAAAAAGCGGCCCAATAACGTTTCGATGGATCGGGATGGGCGTCCTTGCCGGCACAAAGTGCTGCCGTGATGGCAGCAAGGTTCACCGCATGACCGCCAAACGGCGCGGAAAGTAAGGAGAAGATCCCGGTCACGGTAAAGAGAGGCCCCGGCGGGGTATCATAATCATTGGCGCGCAGAACCGCTGTGCCCGGAATGTTTTGCGATGCCATGGTGACAATGAAAAGCGGCAAGGCAATGCCAACCAGCCCGGCCAATGTGAATTCCGGCATGATGAATTCGACCGGCGGCGCAATCGAATGACCCAGATCGGCAATCGCATTTTCCGGAAACTCGACCCCGAACACCATCACCGCAACAAAGGCCAACAGGGCCGCCGGGATCGCAAGCAACCGGTTAAACCGGCCCATGACGATCCAGGCAATCACAATCGGAAGGCCAAGTAACGGGTCAAAGGCTACCGCCTTGACCGGGGCAAGGCACAGACCCAGCAACACACCTGCCAGCATCGCATTGGCAAGCGGGGCTGGGATGCCCGCAACCGCACGCCCCAACGGTTTCCAAACACCACTGATAATAATCAGCACGGCACAAACGATAAACGCGCCAACGGCAACCGCAAAGCCACCCTCAATCGCACCGGACGTCGCCAAAAGCGCCGCACCGGGTGTTGACCAGGCAATGCTGATCGGAAGGCGGGTTTTAAGCGAAAGCACAATCGCGCACAGGCCCATCGAAATCGAAAGCGCCATCAGACCCGATGCCGCCTGTTCCGGGCTGGCGCCAACGCCGGTCAGTCCCTGAAGGACGACCGCAAACGAACTGGCGGAACCGACAAAGCTGGCCAACAGGCCCATGAAAATACTCTGGGGCGAAATATCACGCAGCATGGGAGCTCCGCAGAAATGCAAATAATTGAAAACGTGGTGGCAAGCGCATCGACCCTAACCAGATGCCACAAGTCAGGCCAGCAAAAAGCACAATCCCAAACACCGGAAAGTTGAACGATCACCCACAAATGCGGTGCGATCCACCAAGGGCAGGGGTGAAACGGTCGAATTGGAACCATCGTTCTGTTTTCACACAGTTTTTTGCGTAAAAAATCGGGCTTCATTGACATATATCATCGTATTAATTATGAGAATTAAATAATTATAATGTACTTAAACGGAGCGGACGATATTAACTGACTTAGGAGCCTTAGAATGACTGTATCCCCCCAGATTCGTGTCGGCCTGCCGTGCATTAATGAACCGGCCCCGGATTTCACAGCACCAACCACTGATGGTGTTAAATCCCTGTCGGATTATCGTGGTAAATGGCTCGTGCTGTTTTCCCATCCGGCCGATTTTACTCCCGTCTGCACGACCGAGTTCATAGCCTTTGCCAACCATGCCGAAGAATTTTCCAAGCGCGATTGCGAACTTCTTGGCCTGTCGATTGACAGCACCCATTCGCACATCGCCTGGATGCGCAACATCCAGCAGAACTTTGGTGTGGAAATCCCATTTCCGATTATCGCCGACCTTAAAATGGAAGTCGCCCAGGCCTATGGCATGATCCATCCCGGTGCCGGTGATACGTCGGCTGTGCGCGCGACCTTCATCATTGATCCCGATGGCATGCTGCGCGCCATGGTTTACTACCCGATGAGCAACGGGCGTTCCATTCCGGAATTCCTGCGCATGATCGATGCCATGCAGACCAGCGACAAGAACGGTGTCGCCACCCCCGAAGGCTGGCAGCCGGGTGACAAGGTCATCGTTCCGCCGGCCCATACCGCCAAGGCAGCCGCCGAGCGCGTAAACAATCCCGCCTATGATTACGTGGACTTCTATTTCTGCACCAAGTCCCTCTGATCAAAACCCCGATGTGCGGTCCCCGGGCCAAGGGGCCGTGCAAAGGCAAAACCCCGCCAGAGCAATCTGGCGGGGTTTTGTTCATTCTGTTGTCTGAAATCCGTGACGCCTTAGCGTTCGGTAATCTTGAACTCGATGCGGCGGTTGCGGCGATAGGCGATTTCGTCATCGCGGTTATCAAGCGGCTGGTATTCGCCAAAGCCGGCTGCAACCAGACGGTTGGGCGGAACGCCCTGATCAATCAGGAACTTGACCACCGAAATCGCGCGTGCCGACGAAAGCTCCCAGTTCGAGGCGAACTGAAGGTTTCGGATCGGCACCTTGTCGGTGTGGCCGTCAACACGCATGACCCAGTCAATATCATCGGGAATATCCGATGCAATCGCGGTCAGGGTTTCGCCCAGTTTGGCCAGCTGTTCCTGACCTTCTTCGCCAAGATCAGCCGAACCGGAACCAAACAGAACTTCCGACTGGAAGACGAAGCGATCCCCGACAACGCGGATATCCTGACGGTCGCCCAGAACTTCACGCAGGCGGCCAAAGAATTCCGAACGATAACGCTGCAATTCGGCGACCTTGGTGGCAAGGGCCGCGTTCAGGCGATTGCCAAGATTAACGATCTGGGCGTCTTTTTCCTCGTTCTCGCGCTCGGACGTTTCAAGGGCGGCTTCGATGCGCGCCAGTTGTTGCCGGAGTGCGAGCATCTGCTGGTTAAGTGCTGCGACTTGCGCCTTGGCCTCGTCGCTCAGGTTCTTTTGTTCTTCAAGTTCGGCTGCACGCGACGCCAGAAGGGCAGAAAGCTCGTCAATGCGGGTTTCCTGATCGGTAATCTTCTCGCCAGTGGTTTCGCGAAGCTCGGTCAACTCGGCTTCCTTGTCTTCAAGCGATGCCAGTGCGGCCAGAAGTTTCTGTTCGATCTCGTCGGCGGAAAGTTCAGCTGCGGCCAACTGATCAGCAAGGGTGGCTGCACGGTTACGCAGATCATCACGTTGATCGGCTGTATTGGAAAGCTCGGTCGTCAGCTGGGTGAGTTCGAGTTCCATGCGCTGATTGTTGCCACGTTCAAGCGACAAAAGATTGGTCAGCTCATTCACCTGTGCGGTCAGATCGCTCAGCGCCTCGTCACGGCCCGAAAGAGCCGCACCAAGATAGACCTGCGCAATGACGAAGATCATCAGAAGAAAGATGATCACCATCAAAAGTGTCGCCAGCGCATCAACAAAGCCAGGCCAGGTATTTACATCGCGGTTACGACGGCGCGAAAGCCCGATCATGCGATCAGCCCTCCTCGGCGATGGCGGCGATGGTACGGGCCAGAAGCTTGATCTCGCTTCTGATTTCCTGTGTGGATTGCTGGCGGCCCATGGTCAGTTCTTCACCGATCCGGCCAAGCGTGCTGTCAAGCGAGCGGATATGGGCACGGGTATTATCATCAATCCCGAAGCTGCCCATCTTCATCGAGTCCGCCAGCTGATCAAGAACCGGTTTGAGGTGCATCTGGTTTTCCGCCAGCTTGACCATCAATTGCTGCTCGGCCTTCATCTGATCGGTCAGGGTCGAAAGCTTGTCGGCCAGATCAATCAGCGTGTTGTGCGATTTGATCTGCGAGCTTTCCGACCGCTGGATAGAGTTCTGCAACCCTTCCATATTGTCCGCCATCTGTTCGATCAGCGCCGAAAGATAGGCCGGAACAGACTGTTCGCCATCGGAAATGCCGCCACCCGAACCAAGGCGTGTAAAGCTTGAAAGCCACTCTTCAAGATCGTTGAAGAAACGGTTCTGTGCCTGACCGGCCTGCATATCGAGGAGGCCCAAGGCAAGCGACCCGGCAAGACCAAACAGCGAGGACGAGAACGCCGTGCCCATGCCGCTCAGCGGTTCAGACAGGCCGTCTTTGAGTTCAGAGAACCAAAGATCCATGTTCGAGCCACTGCCGACATTGACGTTACTGATAACACCTGCAACCGAGTTCACGGTCTGAAGCAGCCCCCAGAAGGTACCCAGCAGACCCAGAAACACCAGAAGGCCAACGACATAACGCGACAATTCGCGGCTTTCATCCAGACGCGAACGGATCGAATCAAGGATGGTCCGGGTCGAGGTGGTTGAAAGCTGCGGGCGATCGCGGCGCTGTTCGGCCATCATGCTGGCCATCGGGGCCAGAAGTTTCGGCGGAACCTGCGATGTCAGGCCCGGACGCGAACGTCGGAAATCCTCGATCCAGGTCACTTCCGGCGACAGGCTTGCCGCCATGCGGAAGGTGTAAATAACGCCTACCACAAATACGCCAAGGATCAGGCCATTGAGAACAGCGTTGGCCATAAAGGCATCAGACAAGGCCGGGAACAGCAGGGCGCCAACGCCGGCAATGATGGCAACAAAGATTGCCATGCGTGTCAGATAACTTCCGGGTTTGGTAATGGGCGGGAGCGATCCCGTACCACTGGCCGTATTGCTGCTCATAACGGATTAATCCTAGCGTTGAACGGTTTTGATATCGACGCGATCTGCGGGGCCGGAGGGAACATTCGCACCAAGGGCACGAACATCAATGCGCGTGGAGCGCACACCCCTGTCAATCAGATAGGAACGGACTTGAAGCGCACGCGAAAGCGACAGGCGACGTGCCTTGGATGCATTCGCCCCGTCACCCTGGGCATAGGCCTGCAACTGAATGCGCAGGTTTTCATCCTGGCCCATTGAGGCAATCACACTATCAAGCTGGCTCTTGGCGGCTGCACTCAGCTCAAAGCTGTCTGCGGCAAAGCCAAGGCTGTATTCATCAGCACCCGTGGCCGGCATCGGTGCCGGTGCCGAAGTTTCCGGCGGAATGGCGGCTTCTTCAGCAGCCGGCGCTTCCCGTGCAACCTGTTCGGTCACGGGTTCTGCCGTCGCGGCCATTTGGGGCGCGGACTGGGTGGTATCAGGTGCCGGTGCCGCCGGGGCGGCAGGTGCTTCGGAAATCGGGGCGACTTTCGGTGCCGCAGGCGCACTCGGTGCGGTGTTTTCTTCAACCGGTGCCGGTTCTGCTGCCGGTGCGGCTTCCGCAACACTCGGTGCAGGTGCTGCCGGCGCAGGGGCCGGTTTGGTCAACGGTGTCGGCGCATTGGAGCTGCTGGTTTCGCTAACTGCCGGTGCAGCGGGTTTGCTGCGCGGTGCGGCAGTCGGTTCGGGCTGGTTCAGCGCGATGGTCTGGTTTGCACCATCATCCATCATGGCCGGGGCAGATACAGGTGCAGGTGCCGGGGTACGCGATGCTGTGGCAACGCCCGGGACGCCATAAAATTCGGATTGGGTCGGGAAGGCATTGCCGCCGCCACTCGATCCATCAATGACAACGGTTTCAAAGCCACCGTCATAACCGGCACTGCCAGTGGCACTTGCAAATTGCTCTGCTGCCAGGAAGGTCGATTTCGGACGGGTTTCCGGGAAGATCAGGTCTCCGCCCGGCATGACGATATGTTCGCGTGACACAGACGGGGAAAGATACTGTGGGACGGTCGGCTGTCCGCCGTAACCGTCGGCAACGTCCCAGTTCACCTGAACGCTGCTGTCATTCGAAACCGGGGAGTATTGTTGTGCTGATGCGTTAGCGCCGAAGAACACGGTTGTGCCCAGTGCAGCCGTCATCGCAAGCACCGAAATCTTGGAATACCCCATCATCAAATCGCAGGCCCCTTAATACCCTGTGTTTGAAATCGTTTGGTAACGTTGTTCTATTTCACACAGTTTTGTGTCGATCATTAGGCACCCGCAAATCTTTTGGAATGCCCCCCTGTTGTCCGCAGGCCCGCAATCGGGCCACACAGTCCCATGCACCATAGCTTAGAGACAGGTGATGGACAACCGCTTTGACCGATAATGCAAAAGGGGCGCTTCGACAATTTGCGAAGCGCCCCTTTCAAAAAACAGTAACAAAAGCGGTGAGTTAGCCCGCGATTGCCTTTTTAAGCGTTTTGGCCAGCACCGGCTGGATATAGTCGTTGGCTGCAACAACGCTGCCGGTACCAAGCATGTTGGTGCCGCCTTTTTCGTCGCGGATATAGCCGCCAGCTTCCGAGATCAGGATAATTCCGGCTGCGATATCCCACGCGTTAAGGTGAGATTCCCAGTATCCGTCATAACGACCGGCTGCGACATAAGCCATATCAAGGGCAGCAGCTCCCATACGGCGCACGCCAGCACAACGATCCATGACCGAATGCAGCTGTTTTTCAAACGCTGCATGATCGCCATGACCAAGATGGGGAACGCCACAGGCCAGAACGCATTCGTTCAGACGACGACGGCCCGAAACGCGCAGGCGACGGTTATCAAGGAACGCACCAACGCCCTTTTCCGCCCAGAAGCACTCATCCTTGGCAACGTCATAGATCATGCCAGCAATGATTTCGTCACCCTTCTGAAGGGCAACCGAAATCGCGAAATGCGGAATGCCATGCAGGAAGTTGGTGGTGCCATCAAGCGGATCAATGATCCAGCGGTGCTCAGGATCGGAGCCCTTGACCTCGCCACCTTCTTCAAGAAGGAAGCCATAGCCCGGACGGGCACGCTCAAGCTCTTCACGCAGGCGTTTTTCGGCACGGTGATCAGCCGCAGATACGAAATCTGCCGGGCCTTTCATCGATACCTGAAGGTTCTCGACTTCACCGAAGTCGCGTTTCAGTCCATAGGCTGCCTTTTCGACAGCCTTGTACATCACGTTGATATTCGCAGAACGACGGGCGGCGCCTCGCACGGCATATCTCCCGGAATTTGAATTAAAAGAAGGTCCGCTTTCCGAACCGGCGGGCAGGGAGACCCTTAGTCCTTGGCACGCTCGATATAGGTGCCTTCAACCGTGTTCACGACAATGCGCGTACCCGATTCAATATGCGGGGGCACCATCACACGAACACCGTTCTCAAGAACAGCCGGCTTGAAGGAGGAAGACTGGGTCTGACCTTTGACGACCGCATCGGCTTCGACGATCTGGAAGACGACATGCTCGGGCAGGGTTACGCCAAGCGGCTCACCTTCAAAGGATTCGATGGTTACAACCATCCCGTCCTGAAGATAGACAGCAGCTTCGCCAACAAGGTCGGAATTTACTGTGATCTGTTCGTAGGTTTCGCTGTCCATGAAGGTGATCATGTCACCATCGGCAAACAGGTAGGTGTATTCTTTCTGCTCAAGACGAACCTTTTCGACGGTTTCCGATGCACGGAAACGTTCGTTCAGCTTGGTGCCGGTACGAATGTCTTTGAGTTCAACCTGGTTAAAAGCACCGCCTTTACCCGGCTTCACAGCCTGGCATTTTACTGCACGCCACAGGGCACCTTTATGTTCGATAAGGTTACCCGGACGGATTTCGTTGCCGTTGATTTTCATGGCACAAACCGTTCTTTCAGATCACAGATTCACAATGCAATAAGGGGCAAGCGCCCCATTTCAGGCGCTCTACCTACCAGTTCGGCTGTTTTGCTGCAAGCAGATTGATCCGGGATAGCGCGCATAACACCCCGTCATTCGCGCATGGCTTGGATCAAGCATCTGGCGGCCAAGCAGTTTTGGCCGCATACTAAAAGTAATCAGAGATCGGTTGCAGCAATTGCTGCCTTGATCGCCTTTGCCCCGGCTTCCGGCCCGTCCGGATGGTTCCAGACACCACCGGTAACAGCGATGAAATCAGCACCGGCCAGAACAAGCGGGGCAACGTTTTCAGCGGTGATGCCGCCAATTGCCACACATGGCACGGTGGTAAAGGTCGTCCAGATCTCAAGGATTTCCGGCGTGACGCTGGTTTTGGCGTCCTTGGTTTCCGTCGGATAGAACGCGCCGAATGCAACGTAATCCGCACCCTTTTCGCCAAGGATCATCGCCTTGTGGCGGCTGTCATAGCAGGACACACCAACGATGTGTTCTTCGCCCATGATCGCGCGCGCTTCGTCATAGCTGGCATCTTCCTCGCCGACATGCACGCCGTCGCAGCCCGATTTCTTGGCAATGTCGGGACGGTCATTAAGGATCAGCGGAATGTCGCGATCCGCACACATCGGAAGGATGGTATCAATCGCCTTGCGGATTTCATCATCGCTGACATCCTTCAGGCGCAATTGCAGGCAATCAACCGCCCCGGTATCGAGCACGGATTTCAGCTTCTCGCCAAAGGGTGCAAGATCGATTTTCGGCGGGGTCAGAAGATAAAGACCGGCAAGTTCGTCTGAATTCACGATGATAATTCCTGATGATTTCCTGCGTGTTATGTAACCTTTGACGTAAGCTTTGGCAATTGCCAAGGCTATCCTGCCAGATGCGCGTGCAACCGCTTGTCGAGCTCAGGGGCAGGCAAAAGGTCGTCGGCCATCTGATAAATCGCCTCTCGGCGCGGCAGTTCTGTCATGACGATGCAGTTGGCCTGATCAGCCATATCCCGAAGGTTTTCAAGCTGGGGTTCTGGCATCGGATCGACAATCACCACATCAAGCCCAAGCTCGATTGCCGCAAGCGCCCCGGATACCCGGCCGCTACAATCAAGGATCGAGGTGACATTCGCTGCCGGAAACTCTTCACGCACCAGCGTGATCAGGTCGGCAAACCACTGCGCCCCGTGCGATTGGGCTGCGTGATCCGGTGACAGCAAGCCAAAGGCGCGATCCCCCATTATCCGGCAGGCGGATCGCGCACCGTTAATGCCATGAATGCGAATGACGGGATCGGGCAGGGCGCTCATGGTGCTTGCTTATGCCTTGGTGCGCGCGACATAGACCGTGTTGATGTCTTCGCGGTCAATCAGCGGATGCTTGAATTTAATGACGTCGGCCCTGATGGTTTCAAACGCGGACTTCAGGTTTTCTTCAAACCACGGTTCGGGCATTTCGGTCGACCACAGGGCAAAGATGCCACCGGGCACCAGATGTTTGGCAAGCTTTGCCAGGCCATCCGTGGTGTAAAGGCGCTTGTGATCTTCATGCAGGACATTGCCCGGTGAATGATCAACATCAAGCAAAATGGCGTCATGCAGTTTTTCGGGGGCATCCGGGTTCATGCCCGGCGTATCGGAAAGTGAGGCTGCAAAGAAATCACCATGCACCAGCGCACAACGCGGATCGTTCGAAAGCTGCTTCCCCAGTGGCAGCAACCCTTGTTGATGCCATTCAATGACCTCGGGCAGGGTATCCAAAACGGTCAGTTTTCCGGTCTTGGGATTATCAAGGGCTGCTTTGGCGGTATAGCCAAGCCCAAGCCCGCCAACCACAACATCAAGGTTATCGCGATCGAGTTCGGCCAAGCCAAGGTCGGCCAGCGCGATCTCGGCATCTGTAAACAGGCTCGACATCAGATATTCTTCATCAAGCTTGATTTCATAGACATCGATATCAAGGCTGAGCTCACGTCGGCGACGCAGGCTCAAGACCCCCATCGGTGTCGGGCGATAATCAAGTTCCTTGAAAAGAAGGCTCACGGGCCGGGCTCCTGTTTGGCTTGATGTGTTGGTGCTCAACACTGACGGAAAGATGCGCAAAAGAAAAGTGCCCGAAGCAGAACTTCGGGCACCTTGAAAATCCAGGGTCAGGACCTACTAATTTGATTGGAATGGCAGAGCTTATATTTGTGAAATCCAAGGAAAAGCCCGCTGGGCGGGTCGGCATCCCGCGCAAGGGGTTTGACGCGGGAGTTCGCAAATATAAGCTCTGTCCTTCGGATCGGTCAGATTTGCACGAGCTACTTTGTCGCAAAACCTTGAAAGATTGTTATCTTCCGGCGGTTTTGCTTCGCGTATCCGCACAAATCTGAGCGACCATTCGAACCAAATTAGTAGGTCCTGACCCTTGCTAAGCGATGCTTAGAGGAACTTCGCCATGGCGACAGCGGTGTCGCTCATACGGTTGGAGAAGCCCCACTCGTTGTCATACCAGGACAGGATACGAACGAAGTTGCCGTCCATGACCTGGGTCTGGGTGGCATCAAAGGTCGAGCTGTTCGGGTTGTGGTTGAAGTCAACCGAAACCAGCGGTGCTTCGCAAACGCCAAGAACGCCTTTAAGCGGACCGTTTGCGGCTTCCTTGATCGCTGCGTTGATTTCATCAACGGTGGTGTCACGGCCCGCAACGAAGGTCAGGTCGACCATGGAAACGTTCGGGGTCGGGACGCGGATCGCGGTACCGTCAAGCTTGCCTTTAAGTTCCGGAAGAACCAGGCCAACAGCCTTTGCTGCACCGGTCGAGGTCGGGATCATCGAAAGCGATGCCGAACGTGCACGACGCAGGTCTTTATGCAGGCTGTCCACGGTGTTCTGGTCGCCGGTGAAGGCGTGAACAGTGGTCATGAAGCCCTTGGTGATGCCAACGGTCTTGTTCAGAACGTCTGCAACCGGTGCCAGGCAGTTGGTGGTGCAGGATGCGTTCGAAACGATGATGTCGCTTGCCGACAGGGTGTCGGAGTTAACGCCGTAAACAACGGTCTTGATGTCGCCCTTTGCCGGGGCGGAAATCAGAACGCGCTTGGCACCAGCGGTCAGGTGTTTGCCAGCACCGGCTTCGTCAAGGAAGATACCGGTGCACTCGAATGCGATGTCGACTTTAAGGTCGGCCCACGGCAGGTTCGCCGGGTCACGCTCTGAGCAAACCTTGATCGTCTTGCCGTCGATGACGAGGTTGTCGCCTTCGGCTTTGACGTCATTGGCCAGAACGCCATGAACGGAATCATATTTCAGAAGATGTGCGTTGGTGTTGACGTCACCCAGGTCGTTGATGGCAACAACTTCAACATCGGTGCGGCCGCTTTCAACGATTGCACGCAGAACCAGACGGCCGATACGGCCAAAACCATTAATCGCTACGCGAATAGCCATTCATCCCTCCAAAATTATAATGATTGGTACCTGGGGAGTATCAATCACGGCTTAGGGTACAAAACCCATAGAAAAAAGGCCGGATCGGCATGTTACCGATCCGGCCCTGTAAATTAAACCAGTTCCTTGGCCGCTTTGACCAGCGCATCGGCGGTGATGCCGAAATGCTCATAAAGAACCGGGGCCGGTGCCGAGGCACCAAATCCGTGCATGCCGATAACCTTGCCGTTATCGCCAACATATTTTTCCCAGCCAAAGACCGAAAGGGCTTCGATGGCAACGCGCGGTGCGCTGCCCAGAACTTCCTTGCGGTATTCCGGCGACTGGGCGTCAAACAGTTCCCAGCTCGGCAGCGAAACAACAGCAGCATTGATGCCGTCTGCTTTCAGCTTGGCCTGTGCGTCAACAGCGATCTCGACTTCCGAACCGGTCGCGATCAGGGTGACCTGGCGGTCGCCATCGCAATCGGAAATCACGTAACCGCCACGTGCGACAAGGTTGTCTTCACGATAGTCGGTCCGCAGAACCGGCAGGTTCTGACGGGTAAGTGCAAGAACGGTCGGGCCGCTTTCGTTGGTGATCGACAGTGCCCATGCTTCTGCGGTTTCAACCGCATCAGCCGGACGGATCACGGTCACGTTCGGCATCGCACGCAGCGACGCGACATGTTCGATCGGCTGGTGAGTCGGGCCGTCTTCGCCAAGACCGATGGAATCATGGGTCATGACGTAAACAACGCGCTGGTTCATCAGGGCCGAAAGACGGATCGCCGGGCGGCAATAGTCGGTGAAGACCAGGAAGGTGCCGCCATAAGGCAGCACGCCACCATGCAGCGCCAGACCATTCATGGCTGCTGCCATGCCGTGTTCGCGGATACCGTAATAGATATACGCACCTTCATAGCCGTCATCAGCGGTAATCGGTGCCTGAACACTGGTCTTGGTGTTGTTCGAACCGGTCAGGTCGGCAGAGCCGCCGATCATTTCCGGGATCGCTTTGGTCAGCACTTCGAGAACGTTCTCCGATGCCTTACGGGTGGCGACCTTCGGCTTGTCTTCGGTGATCTGCTTTTTGTAGTCGTTGAACGCTTCGATCCAGTTTTCCGGAAGCTTGCCTTCGATACGACGCTCGAACTCGTCCTTAAGGGCTGCTTCGAGGCTCTCGAAACGACCGCCCCATGCATTGAAGTCATCCGCACCACGTGCGCCAGCAGCAAGCCATGCATCACGGATATCAGCCGGAATGTCGAACGGCTCGTAATCCCACTCAAGCTTCTTGCGCATGCCAGCAAGTTCCTCGGCACCAAGTGCCGCGCCATGGGTTGCCGAGGTACCGGCTTTGGTCGGTGCGCCAAACCCGATCTGGGTTTTGCAGGCAATCATCGACGGGGTGTTGGTGGTTTTGGCTTTGGCGATGGCAGCTTCGATTGCAGCCGGATCGTGACCGTCAATCTGCTGAACGTCCCAGCCAGCGGCTTCGAAGCGCTTCTTGTGATCTTCCGAGGTCGAAAGCGAGGTCGGGCCATCAATCGAAATGCCGTTGTCATCGAATAGAACGATGAGTTTGGACAGTTTCATGTGACCAGCCATCGAAATGGCTTCCTGCGAAATACCTTCCATCAGGCAACCATCGCCAGCAATCACATAGGTGTAGTGATCGACAACGCTGTCACCGAAGCGGGCATTCATGATGCGCTCGCCAAGGGCGAAACCGACCGAGGTCGCAATACCCTGACCCAGCGGGCCAGTGGTGGTTTCAATGCCTTCGCCGTGACCGAATTCCGGGTGGCCCGCGGTGCGGTAGCCCATCTGACGGAAATTCTTGATCTGATCAAGATCGAAGTCTTCGTACCCGGTCAGGTGCAGAAGCGAATAAAGAAGCATCGAACCGTGACCTGCGGACAGGATGAAACGGTCGCGGTCCGGCCAGTTCGGATGCTTCGGATCGAATTTCAAGAATTTGGTATAAAGAACAGTCGCAACGTCTGCCATGCCCATCGGCATGCCCGGGTGACCGGATTTGGCTTTCTCAACAGCGTCTGCCGAGAGGAAGCGGATGGCATTGGCCATGCGGTTGTGTTCTGCTTGCGTCGTCATGTGATGCGGTTCCTGGGGGTTTCGCGGTCGGGCGATGAAAACACTTTTCCATTTATTAACGGAATTCGCGCGGAAGATGCCCTTACGGGGGGCATACGTCAACCGCTTCTATCGAAAAACTGCCAAGTTATCCGGATTCAGATTAATCACACTGGCAATTGCCGTGTCCAGTTGTGGGTTTTGCTGATCTGTTTGGGCACGTAGCGCCTGATTTTCGCCAAGTGCGCCTGCTGCTTGAGGCGTTCGGATGCAATCATGATCGGGCAAAACGGTTGTTGATCGGAATCTGTGATGTTAAATCAGCCATGATCATGACATCTTCGATGGGTCTGATCGCCATCAGATGAGTCGCAGCAGACAGGTCATGTCTGCGCAATGCAATTTGGGTAAACAGCAAACATTCGGGTAGGATCATGTCGCGGTTGCAACAGGCAAGTGATCGGCTGAAAGCAGCATTGGAACGTCTGGAAACGGTTGCGGAGTCGGCGATCGAGGCCAAAAGCCAGGACGCCAACGCAGATACCGCAGAGGTCGAAGCCCTGCGTGGACAGCTCTCAGAGCTTCGCGAAGATTACGACCGGCTGAGCCGCACGACCGAAACGGTTTCAAACCGCCTTGACGGGGCTGTTGATCAACTCAAACTCGTCCTTGATGAAGAACCCGCAAAGAAACAGGCATAACCATGGCACAGGTTTCCATTCGCATTAACGGTCGCAGCTACGACATCGCATGTGACGACGGTCAGGAAGATCGCATTCACGCGCTTGCCGGTTATGTTGACGAACGGGTCAAGGAAATCTCCGATGCGGTTGGCCAGATCGGTGAACAGCGCCTTCTGGTCATGACCAGCCTTCTGATTGCTGACGAACTCGGCATGGCGCATGAAAAGCTGAAAAATCCGGCAAGCCCGGCGGCAGAGGCCGGAAGTATTTCGGCTGCTGAAAGTGATGCGCTGGCGGACAATATCGAAAGCATGGCCGAACGGGTCGAAGCACTTGCCGATCGTCTGAACAAAGACTGATCACTTGGTTATTCGCCGACTGCATGGCTGCGTTTCCCAAGGCCTGAATTCGCGCAATCTACTTGAAATTCCGATGGTCGAAGACTAAGTTCCGGTCGCTGACAGTTTGCGATGCGCCGTTCGCGGCGATCAAGAACCCAGCATCAAGGGGGCTGCCCTGTTCGTCAGGTTCGCTAATTCCCGGGGCCGATGCTCATTTCTCTAGGGAGCTGTCCCTTGCCAGGCCGTGGTCTGGTTATACGGCGCCCACCTGCACCTGCAGGTCACGAGGAATTACCAAATGGCCAACGGCAGCGGTGGCTCCCGCTTATATTCCCTTTTCCATTTCGTGATGCCGGTCATGCGTCCCGGGGCAGGGTGCATCAAACGAAACATGTCTGCCTGCTGGCTGACGCAAAACAGGAAGCACAATGCGTTTACTTCATCTTGGCGACGTTCTGGGGCAATCCGGTCGCAAGGCAGCGCTCGAAGCGCTCCCGATGCTACGTGACCGTCTCTCGGTTGATATCGCGGTGGTGAATGTCGAAAACGCAGCCCACGGCTTTGGCGTAACGGCAAAAATCTGCAAGGAATTCTATGCCGCCGGTGCCGATGTCCTGACCACAGGCAACCATGTCTGGGATCAGCGCGAAATCATCGCCTATATCGACGAAGATGAAAAACTGCTGCGTCCGTGGAACTTCCCGGATGGCACGCCGGGCAATGGCGATTACGTTTTCAAAACCAAGTCGGGCAAGAAGGTCTGTGTGATCAACATGATGGGCCGCCTGTTCATGGATCCGTTATCCTGCCCGTTCCAAGGGGCGGACAAGCTCTTTGCCAAACACAAGCTTGGCAAGAATGTCGATGCCGTGATCCTTGATTTCCACGCCGAAACCACGTCAGAAAAAATGGCGTTTGGCCATCACTGTGACGGGCGGGCGTCGCTCGTGCTTGGCACGCACACCCATGTGCCGACCGCCGATGCCCAGATCCTGCCAAATGGCACGGCCTATCAAACCGATGTTGGCATGTGCGGTGACTTTGATTCCGTCATCGGCATGAAAAAGGAAAACTCGGTCCGCAAATTCATCACCAAAATGCCGTCCGGCCGGTTCGAACCGGCAGAAGGCCCGGCGACGGTGTGCGGCGTTTACGTTGAAACCGATGACAAGACGGGCCTTGCCAAACGCATTGAATCGGTCCGTATCGGTGGCCGTCTCAAAGGCAGCTGGCCCAGCGCCTGACCCAAGGCCGCAGGGATGCGATCAAAGAAAAAGGCCCGCCAGATGGCGGGCCTTTTTCGTTTCAGATATGTGGTTTTGATCAGGCAGCGCGATCACGGGCCTGCTGGCGCAGGTCATCCAGGATCGCGGAAATACGCGTACGCATTTCGCTGACTTTTTCCGATGCCGACCGCGACGTGGTCAGAACTTCACCCGACAGTTGGCCGGTGCGACCGGTTTCATTGGCAACCTCGGCAATCGATGCCGAAACCGCACGGGTGCGATCCGCCGCACCACGCACGTTGCGCGTGATTTCGTCGGTAGCGGCCCCTTGCTGTTCAACAGCTGCCGAAATGGTCGTGGCAATCTCATTGAGGCTATCAATGATCGAACCGATCTCGCCAATCGCGCTGACAGATTCGCCGGTAGCTTTCTGAATGCCGGTGATCTGACCCGAAATTTCCTCGGTGGCTTTTTCCGTCTGGTTGGCAAGGTTTTTGACCTCGGCCGCAACAACCGCAAAGCCCTTGCCGGCATCGCCGGCACGGGCCGCCTCGATGGTGGCGTTAAGTGCCAGCAGGTTGGTCTGCTCGGCAATGTCGGTGATCAGTGCGATCACCTCGCCAATACGGCTTGCCGACTGCGACAGGCTGTTGACCAGCTCGTTGGTGTGCTGGGCACGTTCGGCAGCCTCGTTCGAAATGCGGGTGGTTTCCGCCATCTGACGGTTGATCTCCGCGTTCGAGCTTGAAAGCTGCTCGGTCGCCGAAGCAACGGTTTCAACATTGCCCGTGGCTTCATCGGCTGATTTCGAAACTTCGTCACTCTGTCCCGAAACCAGTTCGGCACTGTCGGTCATCTGACCCGACACACCCTGAAGCTGCTCTGCCAGTGCCGCGATTTCATTCACCGCACTTTCAACCTCACCCTGCAGGGTGTCGGCCAGTGACAGCAACTCGTCACGAAGGGCTTCGTTGCGTTCACGGTTCAGGCGTTCTTCTTCGGCCTGCATGTCGCGGACCTTGATGGCGTTTGCCTTGAACACGTCAACCGCACGGCCCATGGCGGAAATCTCGTCACTGCCGCCCGACGGGACAGCAGCCTCAAGATCACCATCAGCCAGAGAAATCATCGATTTCTGCAAGCCGGCCAGACGACGCAGAAGGTTGCCACGCACATAAACCAGATAGATCAGAAGCGGGATCACGATTGCGGCTGCGCCAACGCCATACATCACAAACGAGCTCTGCTGGGTCAGCGTGCTTGCCGCATCGGCCGAAACGTCAACACCGGACTGAAGATCAGCCACAAGGGTGTTCACGCCGTCTTCCATGGCAGCAGCAAATTCGCCACTGTCTTCAACGATATCGATCTGTTCGTCAGCAAGTTTGAGTTCTTTGCTGCGGAGTGACGAGATACTTTTGCGTCCCATCGACAGTTTCTTGATATCGCCCAGAAGACCTTCATAGAACTTCTTGAGTTTCTCATTGGGCAGTTCGGCAATGGTGTTGGCCACAACACCAACCGCACCACGCACCTGAACCCCCATGATGCGAAGCTGCATGCGATCATTCGAAGATGCTGCTGACAGAACCGTGTTGGTGATTTCCGCACCATTGTTCGAAAGTGCCAGGATCGGGGCCTGTGCTGCCATCAATTCATCAAGCTTGAACAGCAACCCCTTGATCGAGTTTTCCTGTTCCTGGGTCATGAAGGCACCTGCCTGACGCAGGTCATGAACCTGGCTGGTGACGGCAGTAATATTGGTCCGGGAAGCCGACAGGATCGGCTGAATCATCGAATTGAACTTACTAGTCAATTGCTGGAACTGGCCAAGCGAGTCTGATAGCTCGCCAGCAACTTCAAAACGCTCAATCGTGGTGTCGTGAAGTTCCTGTAAGGCTTCAGCAAGGCTATGGCCATTGGTTTCAATCACCGCAAGGGTTTCTTCAGGCAGGCCAGATTGACTTAAAACAGTGAGGTTTTCCTCAAGATTTGCCAGCATGACATCCAGATCAGCCTTGACTGCCTGTTCCTCTTCAACGGTCGAGGCGGCAATAATGCGCGGTGCGGATGCCACGATCTTGGCGCTTGTGGTGGCAAGCTGCTGTGCGGCAAACATTGGTGGAAGTTGCTCATAGGCAATCTTGTCAAGCTGGTTGCCGAATTTCGTGAAAGAGAAGACCGATACGGCCGCGGCGAGGATTGCAATCAGACCGACAAGAAAAAAGGCACCTGCCAGTTTTTCACGTACGCCCAGTCCTGCTTTGTTCGTTTTTTTTACGTTCTTCTTTTTTGGCGAAGACGGCTTGGCGCCGCGCTTGATACTTAAAGCCATATTCAACTTACCCCATAGACCAAAGAGACAAGCGTCAACACAACTTGTGCCGACGCATGCATGTACGTCGTTTGAACGTTTGTTCCCTGCCAAGCCACATTTTGGGGATACCCGATGCCTGCCCCGAACAGGATCACGGGAAGTAAAGTAGGGCCTGATTTATTATTATTAGGGTCAGCTATAACATAGCAACCCTGCCGCAATCATGGGTTTTCGGCCAAACCTGTACGTCTGTATATAGATGGGTGTTGAATTCAGGTCATTTTTTCATCGGCTGTATTGCTTGCCGGATGGGTGAGGGCAGGTTCTTACGTGTTCGAGTCACAAAAAAGGCCCGCCAATGGCGGGCCTTTTCGATTTTAAGCATATAAGAATTATCAGGAAGCTGCGCGATCATGCGCCTGCTTGCGCAGATCATCGAGGATACCGTTAATTCTCGACCGCAGGTTTTCAACCTTCTGCGAAGCATCCTGTGCCGTGGCCAGAACCTGACCGGAAAGTTCCCCGGTCTTGCTGGTTTCATTGGCAACTTCGTTGATCGATGCCGACACCGAACGGGTACGGTCCGCAGCCCCTCGTACGTTGCGCGTGATCTCGTCGGTGGCTGCACCCTGTTCCTCAACGGCTGCTGAGATCGTGGTCGCGATTTCATTGATGTTTTCAATGATGCGGCCAATATCGCCGATGGCATTAACGGACTCACCGGTGGCTTTCTGAATGCCGGAAATCTGGCCAGAAATTTCCTCGGTGGCTTTTTCCGTCTGGTTGGCAAGGTTTTTGACCTCGGCGGCAACGACCGCAAAGCCCTTACCTGCATCACCCGCACGGGCCGCCTCAATGGTCGCGTTAAGGGCAAGCAGGTTGGTCTGCTCGGCAATGTCGGTGATCAGTGCGATCACTTCGCCAATGCGATCTGCAGATAGCGACAGGCTGTGAACCAGTTCGTTGGTTTCCTGTGCGCGGCTGGATGCCTCGTTCGAGATACGGGTCGATTCCGCCATCTGACGGTTGATTTCCGCATTCGATGCCGATAGCTGTTCGGTCGCGGCTGCAACCGTTTCAACATTGCCGGTGGCTTCCTGTGCAGAGCTTGCAACGTCTTCGGTCTGACCCGAAACCAGTTCCGCGCTCGACGTCATCTGGCCCGAAACACCCTGAAGCTGATCACCAAGGGCCGCGATTTCATTCACCGCACTCTCAACTTCGTTCTGCAGGGTATCGGCGAGCGACAGCAGCTCATCACGAAGCGCTTCGTTGCGTTCGTGATTAAGACGCTCTTCCTCGGCCTGCATTTCCTGCACTTTAAGGGCGTTCTTCTTAAAGACCTCAACCGCACGGCCCATGGCGCTGATTTCATCATTGCCTTTGGCCGGAACCGCGACCTCAAGATTGCCATCGGCAAGCTGGACCATGGTTTGCTGCAGAAGGCCAAGACGACGCAAAACGTTGCCACGGACATAAAGAACGTAAATCAGAAGCGAGATCACAACGCCAACCGCTGCAACAGCGGTCAGCGCGGTCAGGCTCTGTTTCTCGACAACCGATGCCTGGGCAGCAGCTTCATCCACTTCGGCATTCAGGCCGGCAACTAGCTCGGCAACGCTGTTACGCATTGCGTTGGCATATTCGCCACTCTGAACAACAAGTGCCTGGCTCTTTTCGGTTGCTTCAATTTCACGCTTTCGAAGGTCGGGCAGGCTGCCATCGCCAACCGAAAGCTTCTGCATCTTGCCGATCAGATCGACATAAAATGCCTTTAGGCGATCGTTATCAAGTTCATCAAGTTTGCTGAGCGCCTCGGTATACGTCCCGCGAATACGCACCGGAATGATCGACAGCCGCACGGCCTGGTTTTCCGTGGTGCTGGCGATAATCATGTTCGCGGCCGACGAACCAAGACGTTCGATATCAAGGATCGGGCTGCGGGTTTCAATCGCGCTTGCGTATTTCTGGAAGGACTCAAGGATCTCGTCCTTGTCCGCGCCGTATTTCTTTGACGGATCATCGGCAAAGGACGCGGCATACTCGCTGCCCTGTGCGATGTCATTCTGGGTATAGGACAATACCGGTTTCAGGGTATCGCCGTACCGTTTGGCCAGATTCTGGAACTCTTCGAGTTTGCTTGCTTTCTCGTCGCTGATCTGGAAGCGTTCCTGCGTGACATCGTGCAGCTGTTTGAGGTTGTCCTCAAGCAGGGCGCGATTGTCATTGATGCTTGCGATCACAGCCGGCATGAAGCCCGTGGCTTCAATCTGGGCGATCTGCGCACCGAGCTCTTCAAGGCGAACGGCAAGTTCGTCGTTGATGGCTGTTTCTTCTTCCGGATTGTTGGCGGCGACAATACGCGGAGCGATTGCGACAATTTCCGCACTACCGGTTGCCAGTGCCTGCGCAGCAGCAATCGGCGGAAGTTTTTCTTCGGTAATGGTGCTAAGCGCGTTACCGAACTGGTTGAAGGATACAGCCCCCACGATGGCAGAAATAACTGCCATCAATCCAACCACAGCAAACGATATAAGGAGTTTGCTTTGGACCCCGAATTTAGTTCCCATTCTATCTAACCTTTGTTTCCTAGCTGTTCCCGTATGGCTTCTTTGTCCATTCGGTTTGTATCTGGCGCCACAGGATCCTTTTAAATCCCGTGTGGGTGGCGTCAGCTTGGACCCCTGAGAGTGTTCTTCTTTAATTTAATGTTCTACTGCAGTGTTTATTAATGAAAGAATATCATGTGGTCTGCAACATCTATCCGCGTATAGGGTAAGACTATCCCCGGATAGGATAGGGCTTGAATGTGATTTAAACTCCTTCAACCTTGCGGTTTCTTCCCGATATTCCACGTTGTTACCAAGCATGGCTGGACCTCGCAGAGCAAACAGGATATAGGAGCGGTCGAAATTTTCGTTCGCGTATGTCGCAGATGTGAATGCTCACCCTGTGCATGCCCGAACGGGCTGGTCTGTCAGGGAACGCCCGTATGACCGGCGAGGTATCGCCCGATACCGTTCCAAAATGAGTTCAATGACGACAGGTTTTAGGTTATGGCCGGCCATTCCCAATTTAAGAACATCATGCACCGCAAAGGTGCGCAGGATAAAAAGCGCGCCAAGATCTTCACCAAACTCGCGCGCGAAATCACCGTTGCCGCGAAAATCAGCGAAGATATCGACAGCAACCCGCGTCTGCGCGCGGCGATTTCTGCTGCCCGTGCTCAGAATATGCCCAAGGACAACATCGATCGCGCAATTAAAAAGGCGACCGGCGCCGGCGAGGGCGACAACTACGAAGAAGTCCGTTACGAGGGCTACGGCACCGCCGGTGTCGCTGTCATCGTCGAAGCACTGACCGATAACCGCAACCGTACCGCATCCGAAGTGCGCGCTGCCTTCACCAAGCATGGCGGCAACCTTGGCGAAACCGGTTCGGTTGGTTTCATGTTCAACCGTTTGGGCGAAATCGTCTATCCGGCTGACAAGGCCGATGCCGACGAAATTTTCGAAGCAGCCCTTGAAGCCGGTGCGGCCAACGCGGAATCTGATGAAGAAAACCACATCATCGATACCGAGATCGAAGACCTCAACACCGTGCGCGAAGCCCTGACCGAGAAATTCGGCGATCCGGAAAGCGCAAAGATGGTGTTCCGTGCCACCACCGAAGCCGACATCACGGTTGATCAGGCACAGAGCATCATGAAGCTTGTTGATGTTCTTGAAGACAACGATGACGTCCAGAATGTCTGGACCAACGTCAACTGGACCGACGAAATTGTTGCTGGCCTCGACAGCTAATTAATATTTGCCAACACCCGCCTTTCGCTTTTGAATGGCGGGTGTTTTGTATCTGGAACCCGGTTTTCATTGGGGGATGTAGTGGTCAGAGTGCTCGGGATCGATCCCGGTCTGCAACGTACGGGGTGGGGGGTCATTGACCTTGATAACAACCGTATGCGTCATGTCGCCAATGGTGTGGTGACATCTACCCAGTCACTCACCCTGGCCGAACGCCTTGATCAGCTCCATACCGGTCTGATGGAAGTCATCAAGGTCTGGACACCCGATGCAGCCGCGGTCGAAGAAACCTTCGTCAATAAGAACCCGGTCTCGACCCTGAAACTGGGGCAGGCGCGTGGTGTTGCGCTACTCGCCCCGGCACGCAATGGCATTCCGGTAACGGAATATACACCCAATGCCGTCAAAAAGACTGTGGTCGGTGCCGGTCATGCCGCCAAGCAACAGGTCGAAATGATGGTTTCGACCCTGCTTCCGGGCTGTGACATTGCCGGGCCGGATGCTGCTGACGCCCTTGCCGTTGCCATCTGTCACGCGCAACATGCCGGGAACCGGTCGCTTGCTAATTCAATGGCAGTAAAGCCAACACGAAACGGGAGAAAATACAGGTGATCGCCAAACTGCGCGGAATTGTGGATTTCATCGGCGAAGACAGCGTCATCATTGATGTCAACGGTGTCGGATATCTGGTTTTTGCCTCCCGCCGGACCCTTTCCATGCTGCCGCCCAAGGGCGGGGACGCCGGATTGATGATCGAAACCCATGTCCGCGAAGATCACATTCATCTCTATGGCTTTGCCGATAACGCTGAAAAGCAATGGTTTGCATTGCTCACCACCGTTCAGGGTGTTGGTGCGAAGGTCGCATTGGCTTTGCTGTCTGTTCTGACCCCGACCGATCTTTTGCGCGCGCTGGCCGCCCAGGATACCACGGCATTGTGCCGCGCACCGGGAATCGGCCCCAAGGTCGCGACCCGCATTGTCGGCGAGCTTAAAGACAAGGCCGCCAAGCTCAACCTTGGCCCGGTCGCAGCCCCCGCAGCGCCGGCAGCTGATGAAGCCAAGCCCGCAACCAAATCAAAGAAATCGACCAAACCGGCTGCGGATGTGAGCGCGGACACAGCGCCAAGCGAACCGGTCGTTGATGATAGCGTCGTTCTGGCAGACGCCGTATCCGCACTGGTCAATCTCGGCTATGGCCGTTCCGAGGCATTCGGCGCGATCGGCAAGGCCGCCCAGCAGGCCGGTGATGACAAGTCGATCGATACCCTGATCCGTCTGGGACTAAAGGAGCTTAGCGCGTGAGCGAAGAAGAAGACCGTCTGCTCAGTGGTGAGCGTCGTGAAGAAGACCATCAGGATGGATCGCTGCGTCCCCGTCGGCTTGATGATTTTACCGGCCAGAAAGAAGTCCGTGAAAACCTTGATGTCTTCATCAAGGCCGCCAGTGCGCGCGAAGAAGCCATGGACCATGTCCTGTTCTTTGGCCCGCCTGGGCTTGGCAAAACCACGCTTTCGCAAATTGTTGCCAGTGAACTCGGTGTTGGCTTTCGCGCAACATCCGGCCCGGTAATTGCCAAGGCCGGTGACCTTGCAGCGCTTCTGACCAACCTGCAGCCACGCGACGTTTTGTTCATTGATGAAATTCACCGCCTGAACCCGGCGGTGGAGGAAATCCTCTATCCGGCGATGGAAGATTTCCAGCTTGATCTGATCATCGGCGAAGGGCCGGCTGCACGCTCTGTCCGGATCGACTTGCCACCCTTTACCCTGGTCGGGGCCACCACGCGTTCGGGACTTCTGACCACACCATTGCGGGATCGTTTTGGTATTCCGCTTCGGTTGCGCTTCTACGAGCCCGAAGAACTGGTCAGCATTGTTGCCCGTGGTGCGCGGCTTTTGAATTTCGACATGACCGAAGAAGGCGCGATGGAAATTGCCCGTCGGTCACGCGGCACCCCGCGTATTGCCGGTCGTCTGTTGCGCCGTGTGCGTGACTTCGCGGCCGTGGCGGAAAAATCACCGGTCGATAAATTTATTGCCGATGCCGCACTCACCCGGCTTGAGGTCGATAACCTTGGGCTTGATAGCCAGGACCGTCGTTACCTCAATTGTATTGCCAGCAACTATGGCGGTGGCCCGGTTGGTGTCGATACGCTGGCCGCGGCCCTTTCGGAAGAACGCGATACCATCGAAGATGTGATCGAGCCGTATTTGCTGCAGCAGGGCCTGATCCAGCGGACCCCGCGCGGGCGCATGCTGGGCGTAAAGGGCTTCAAGCATCTTGGTCTGACTCCGCCACGCCAGGCGGGCGGCATGCCGCTTTCCGATCTGTTTGATGGTCAGCCCGGGGACGATTCCTGATGCCGCAAAAAAATCATGAAGTCCTTTTGGGGCACCTTGAAGGCAATCGGCATATCTATCCGCTTATTGTTTATTACGAAGATACAGATGCAGGCGGGGTGGTTTATCACGCCAATTATCTTGCCTTCGCCGAACGTGCGCGTTCAGCGATGCTTAACCTCTTGGGCTTTACCAATCGAAATGTTGCAGAACGCCACAAAGTTGCCATAGCCGTTCGACACTGTACGCTCGACTTCAAACGTCCAGCTCTTTTGGAGGACCGTCTGACGGTCGAAAGTCGGGTGATCAAGCTTGGGGGCGCGTCGCTTGGCTTTGAACAAAAGATCATGCGTGACGGCGACGAACTTGTGGTGATCGAGATTTATCTCGCCTGCATGTCGTTGGAAGGACTTCGGGCACAACGTCTGCCCGACGAACTAAGAACAGTATTTAATAGTTGTCTTGATGTGACAAAGGACTGACGGGAATATGGAAAATCAAGTGGTCGACGCGGTAACGCTGGGGCAGTCGGTCATGGCACATGATATGTCTCTTTGGGGACTTTTCATGCAGGCTGGGCTGGTCGTCAAAACAGTGATGATCGGTCTTTTGCTGGCTTCTGTCTGGGTTTGGGCGATTGTCTTCGAGAAAATCCTGCGACTGCGCAAATTGCGCGCCCAGGCAAACACCTTCGAAGAAGCCTTCTGGTCGGGTGGATCACTTGAAGATCTGTATGACCGTATCGCCGACAAGCCGCGCGATCCGATGTCAGCCATCTTTGTTTCGGCCATGCGTGAATGGCGTCGTTCGAACGCAAAGGGTGTCCGTGGTGACACCATGCGTGCCCGCCTTCAGCAGCGCCTTGAAAAATCCATGGAAATTACCCTTGGTCGCGAAATGGACCGGGTCGAACGGTATATGACCTTCCTGGCATCGGTCGGCTCGACCGCACCGTTCGTCGGTCTGTTCGGGACCGTCTGGGGCATCATGGTATCGTTCCAGTCGATTGCCGCATCCAAAAACACCTCGCTTGCAGTCGTTGCGCCGGGTATTGCCGAGGCACTGTTTGCAACTGCCATGGGCCTTGTTGCCGCCATTCCGGCCGTTGTTGCCTATAACAAGATTTCCAGTGACCTGAACCGGTACAGCAACCGCCTCGAAGCTTTCGTGGACGAGTTCTCCTCGATCCTTTCGCGCCAACTTGATGACACGAGAGACTGATTATGGGCGCTCAACTTGCATCCCGATCTGGCGGAGGACGCCGTCGCGGTCGCCGGGGGAACCGGCGCGCTGCCATGAGTGACATCAACGTCACCCCGATGGTTGACGTTATGCTCGTACTGCTCGTGATCTTCATGGTCGCAGCGCCGCTGATGACTGTCGGGGTCGAGGTTGATCTGCCGGAAACCAGTGCCGCACCGATGACCGGTCAGGATGAGCCGCTGGTGGTCTCAGTCTCTGCCGAAGGCACGATCTACATCATGGATAGCGAAATCGCGCAGGACACCCTGACCGAAAAGCTTGCCGCCATTACCGACAACAAGGCCGATACCCGCATCTTCGTGCGCGGTGACAAGGCAATTGATTATGGCCGCGTGATGCAGGTCATGGGCCTGATCAAGGATGCCGGCTTCACCAAAGTCGCCCTGATCGCCGAATTGCCGGCAAAGGGTTCGTAATCGAATTATGCTGCGTTACGCTCTCATATCGCTTGGTCTGCACGCTGTCCTGTTTCTGGTGGCGTGGCTTGGGCTGCCCGATCTGTTTGACGAAACACCGTTGGAATTGCAGTCCATTTCGGTTGAAGTCGTGACAGTGGACGAATTTTCCGCGGCCCCGACCAAGGCTTTGCCAAAACCGGAACCCAAAGAGGAACCGAAACCAAAGCCAACCCCGAAGCCGGAACCCAAGCCTGAGCCGAAACCGGAACCAAAGCCAGAACCAAAGCCAGAACCAAAGCCTGAGCCGAAACCGGAACCAAAGCCAGAACCAAAGCCTGAGCCGAAGCCAGAACCAAAGCCCGAACCAAAACCGGAGCCCAAGCCAGAGCCGAAGCCTGAGCCAAAACCGACACCAAAGCCGGAACCGGTTCCGACGCCTGACGTTAAAAAAGAGCCGGAGCCAAAACCGGAGCCGACTGAGCTTGCCGCTGTAAAGCCGGAATCCAAGCCGACGCCGCCGAAACCGGAACCGGTCAAAAAGCCGGAGCCGAAAAAGGAAGAGCCGAAGAAACGCGATCTCATGAGCGTTCTTAAGGATGTCAGCAAGCTTAAGGAAACGGCAGAAGCCGCGCCGGAGCAGCAGCCAGACGAAACGCCGGAAGAAAATGCCAGCGAGGTTGTGGCAACGCGTCTTGATGCCAATCTGACCATGAGCGAGCTTGATGCCGTCAAACGTCAGATCGAAAGATGTTGGAGCCCACCGGCAGGGGCCAAGGAAGCCGGCAACTTTGCGGTTGAAATTCATGTCAGCGCGAACCCGGACGGAACCGTCCGTCAGGCGCGGATCAGCAACCTGAACGAAATTCAGGGCGATACTTCCCGCCGTACGATTGCGGAAAGTGCCCTGCGAGCAGTGCTAAATCCGCAATGCAGTCCGCTTAAGTTGCCACTCGATAAGTACGATATGTGGAGAACGTTCACGTTCAATTTTGATATGCGCGAAATGCTCGGATTGTAAGTCTTTGTATGTGAGGAAAATTTACAAACTACAACAATGCATTATAGGGTTTTCTGAGTTGAAAAGGATGCCGATTTGTCTGGAATTTTTTGTAAAATCCCTTGTTTGATTTTGTTTATGGCAACCGTATGGATGGTTGAATCCAAAGGCGCCTTTTCTCAGGAAGAAACCAAGATCGATTTGCAGCCAACGGTAGCACGCTTGCATGAGTGCCTTACTCCCGTTGCTCAGAAAATTAGCTCGGCATTGTACAGGAAGACCCCTTTGAGGGTGAGTTTACTGATTGATCCAGATGGTTCAGTGCATGTCGCAGAAGTATTAGATCAACATGTCATTAGTCTGGCCCAAGGTCGCGCGGAGTTTATTGAGGAACTAAACAGAGTGGCAAAAGAGGACTGTAGTCCAGTACTCTTAAAAACTTCTGGAGCTGAACTGGAGCATTCAATTCGTGTCATTGTACCAATGACAGCACGAGAAAAACGCAGTTAGAAAAACTGAAAAATGAAACACGGACACTAACTTGAATTAATGGGATTTGAAGTAAGTGTGGTGAGCAGTAAGGAACAAGCTGTCTATTTTGCCGATGAGGTGATCGTTGCTTCTTCGGATAGAGAGGGATGGTAGTAGGCGTTGAAATAAGTTGCGATATTTTCGCAATGCAGCCCTCTAAAACTGCCGCTGGATAAATACGAAATGTGGCGCACATTCACGTTCAATTTTGACATGCGTGAAATGCTGGGCCTTTGACAAACAAGTTCTTGAACACGCGTGGAAAATAGCGAGGCAGGATGACGATCAAGACCAACGCAAAAAAACGATTTTGGGCTAAAGGCAGTGTCGCGGCACTGTGCGCCCTTGCCGTTGTCGCTGGCCTGAATGTCGGGTTCATGTCGCCGGCAAAGGCGGAACTCCGGATTGATATCACCCGGGGCGAATTGAAACCGATGCCAATTGCCGTCACCCGCTTCCCGGGCGAAGGCGTTGCCGAAACCGAAATCGGTCAGAACATGACCCAGGTGATTGCCGCCGATCTTGAGCGGTCCGGGCTGTTCTCACCGATCAATGAAAATGCATTCATTCAGAGTGCGGCGTCATTGGCGGTGAACCCGAACTTCGCGGAATGGCGCGCGATCAATGCCCAGGCACTGGTCAATGGCCGCGTTGTGACCGAAGCGAACGGCTTGCTGCGCGTTGAATTCCGTCTGTGGGATGTGCTGGCCGAAACCCAGATGTCGGGCGTTGCCTATCGCACGCAGCCAAGCAATTGGCGCCGCATCGCGCACAAGATCGCCGACGAAATCTATAAGCGTATCACCGGTGAAACCGGCTATTTCGATACGCGCGTTGTTTATGTGTCTGAAAGTGGTCCGGCCGATAACCGGACCAAACGTCTGGCCATCATGGATCAGGATGGTGCGAACCACCGCTTCCTGTCTGATGGCCGGTTCCTTGTGCTAAACCCGCGCTTCTCGCCGACGGCACAGGAAGTGGTTTACATGTCGTACTTTAACGACAAGCCGCGCGTCTATGTACTTGATATTGATAGTGGCGAGTTGGAATTGCTGGGCGATTTTCCGGGGATGACCTTTGCTCCCCGATTCGCGCCAGACGGGAACTCGGTTGTGATGTCGCAAGCGCTTGACGGGAACAGTGAAATTTACGGTCTCGACCTGCGTACGCGCGAAAAACGTCAGCTGACGCGTCATCCGGCCGTGGATACCTCGCCTTCCTATTCGCCTGACGGGTCGCGCATTGCGTTCAACTCCGACCGCAGTGGGGCACAACAACTTTATGTGATGAATGCTGATGGTGGCGGGGCACAACGCATCAGTTTCGGTGGCGGGCGTTATGCCACACCGGTCTGGTCGCCGCGCGGTGACCTGATTGCATTCACCAAATCCGAAGGAGGTCGTTACTATATCGGTGTCATGCGGCCAGACGGCAGTGGAGAAAGGCTGCTGGCCGAGGGGTATCTCGTAGAGGGACCCACATGGGCGCCGAACGGTCGAGTTTTGATGTACTACCGCCAGCACCCGTCCAGGGACGGGACCAAGGATCGCTATCGTTTGTATTCGATTGATCTTACCGGTTATAACGAACGAGAGATCGTTACACCGGCGGATGGGTCGGATCCTGCATGGTCGCCCTTGATTCCCTGATATCTCAAGAGTATAGTCATCGCGAAGCACTGAATGCGATTCGCTTTAATCGCGGGCATTTTCGGTGTCGCGAGACATGGAAAACACCAACCTCGGGCGAATGCGTCCGGTGTTAAGGGGAAAACTTAAATGAAACTTCGTATTCTCAGCGTTTTTGCAGCTGCCGCTCTTCTGGCTGCTTGTGAAACTGCACCTGATAGCACGGCAACCACTGGTGGCGACGGTGCAAGCACTTCTTCTAGCGCGTCGTCTTCGACCTCTCTGGCTGAAAACAGCCCTGAGTGGTTCGCTGTCAACGTTGGTGACCGCGTCTTCTTTGGTTTCGATAAATACGATCTTGCCGGTGAAGCACGTCGCACCCTCGAACTGCAGGCCGCTTGGCTGAAGAAATATCCGCAGTACAAAGTTGTTGTTGAAGGTCATGCCGACGAACGCGGCACCCGTGAATACAACCTTGCACTCGGCGAACGCCGTGCGAACTCGGTCAAAGATTACCTGATCGCTCTGGGCATCGACCCGTCGCGCGTTGAGACCATTTCTTATGGTAAAGAGCGCCCGGTTGCTCTTGGCCATGACGAAGAAAGCTGGGCTAAAAACCGCCGTGGCGTATCGGTTATCCGTTAAGCGCGTGCAGGTGAAAGCCTGACTTGAAGATCAAGGCGCCTGTCCCGCTCGGGGCAGGCGCCTTATTTTTGCCGCCTGAAAATGTTTGAAAGTCACGGCATGAATTTTCATAGTGACCTTTCAAAGACTGAATTGACGACAAAGGACCCGAAAATGATCCGCGTTCGAACCGCCATTTCGCCAACAAGCCGGTCCAAAGGCCGCAACCTCCTGATGGCGCTTGCCGTCGGAGCCGTGTTTGGCATGACATCACTCGGGTCCCAGACGGTCCACGCGCAAGACGCCAACATGTCGCGTCAGGTCGAACAGCTGCGCAAGGATCTCGATCTTTTGCAGCGTTATGTCTATCGCGAAGGTACTGGTAATGCGGCCGAGGCGGCTGCATCCACGGGTGACGGGGCATCAACCCCGGCTGCTGCCCGTCAGCAGGTCCAGATCAGCGCACTTGAACGTACTACCACCCAGCTGACCGGCCAGCTTGAAGAATTCGACTTCCGCATACGCAAGATGGAAGACCGTCTCGAACGTCTGGTCGCCGATATCGATTTCCGCCTGAGCCAGCTTGAAGGTGGTGCGGTGTCCACCAATGGTGCTGGCAATGGCGCGGCACCTGCTGCCGGTGCTGCTGCACAGGGCAATGCTGCGGCTCCGACTCCGACGGCCGGGCAGGGCGGTGCAGGTACGGGCGAACAGCTTAATAATCGTGGCACCCAGCTATTTGGTGTGATCGAAAGCGAAGGTCAGCCGCCGCAAATCCCGACGGGTGCAGCTGCAAGCAATAACGCCGCACCAACCCAGAGTGCTGCGGCAACCACCGGCAGTCCGGAAGAACAATATCGCGAGGCCTTTGGCCTTCTGCGTCGTCAGGATTTTGATGCCGCCGAACAGGCGCTTGGCAATTTCGTGAGCAACCACCCCAACGATCCGCTGGCGGGCAATGCACAATACTGGCTGGGTGAAACCTATTATGTGCGTGGCCAGTATGAAAATGCCGCCATCGCCTTTACCGAAGGTTTCCAGACCTATCCCGACAGCACCAAGGCACCGGACAATCTCCTGAAGCTTGGTATGTCGCTGGGAAATCTTGGCAAGAACGAAGATGCTTGCACGGCGTTTGGCCACCTGCTGGATAATTTCCCGAACGCATCCAACGTCGTTCTGGATCGTGCCCGTCAGGAACGCCAGAACCGTGGTTGCCCGCAGTAATCAAATTCAATGATCGACAACGTTACGTCATCATATGATCAGGATACGGCGTCCCGTGGAACACCACTGGACGCCGTTGTCTTTGATACGCTGATGATGGCGTTCGCCCCGTTTGAAACCGCCCCCGAGCTGCTTGTTGGTGTTTCGGGTGGGGCTGACAGCATGGCCCTTGCCCTGTTGGCTCATGACTGGTGTCATGCCCGCGGCGGGCAGGCGATTGCAGTGACGGTCGATCATGGTTTGCGCAAGGCCGCTGCGGATGAGGCCCGCTGGGTTGCGGCTGAACTTGCCCGGTATGGGATTAAGCACATCACCAAAGTCTGGCAGGGCGCAAAGCCAACCGGTGCGCTACAGGAAAAGGCCCGTCAGGCCCGCTATCAGATTTTTGATGATCTGATGCAGGAAACCGGCATTTTCCATTTGCTGGTTGCCCATCACGGCGGGGATCAACGCGAAACCATCGCCATGCGCCGTGACCGTGGCGCAACCCCGCTGGGGCAGGCGGGTATGTCTGCGCGCCGGTTTTTGCGTCATGGCCGTTTACTGCGACCGCTTCTGGGCGTTGCCAAGGCGGATATCATTGCAACGCTGACGGCACGCCAACAGCCATGGATCGAAGACCCGTCAAACCGGGATGAAAAATTCGAACGTGTGCGTGTCCGCAATGCGCTGGCAGATGAACCCGCACTCGAAGTCGATCCGCAAAAAGATGCCGCTGCCCGACACAGCCTTGAGTGTATCATCGGACGTCTTTTGGCCGAGGGCGTGATCCTGCATACCAACGGCGTCGCCATCCTCAATGCAGATGTTCTCTTGGCCGATGATGTTGATCGGGACGCAGCGCTCCACGCGCTGGGGCAGGTGGTGCGCACCGTCGGCGGGGCTTCCTATATACCCGCACGCGATAAACTGGATGGCGCGCTTGATCGATTGCGTTCCGATAACACCGCGCGGATCAGCCTGGGCGGCTGTGTGCTGCATGGCCGCAAAGGCGGTATTTGCGTTTACCGGGAATTTGGTCGTATGGCGAAGGATCCGGTCGCACTTGATACAGAATCGCCCTCGCGATCCGGGGTTGTGACTTTCGATAATCGCTTTGAATGGCAGGCAGATGACGCCGGTTTGGGTGCGCAAAGTGGGCTTTGGATCGGGCCGCTTGGTCTTTGTGATGTGTTTCACACGAAGTCTTTTCGGACCGCATTGCGCGAAATTGCACCATTTATTGGTAATTTACCGCGCGCAGCCCTTGCATCCATGCCTGCACTCTACGATAAAGAAGGCTTGTTATCCGTTGGTGGGCTTGAGGTTTCCAAGCTTTCCGACGTACTATCCGCCGCCGGTTGCGAGCGGCCTCTGGGCAGGGGCAAGATCGCACCAGTTGGCAGTTGGCAGTTTGCGCCGCAAGTACCTTTATGGGAAAGTGGTTTCAAATCGTCACCGAAACCCGACAACCTACTTGCGTAAGCGGGGCTTATGACTATTTGATTGTCAGACCCTGCGCAGGAAGTTTTGCGTCACGGCACACATAAATTGCGACCAGTAGCTTGGAATGAATATGGGAAAAAATCTCGCACTGTGGGTTATTATCGCCATCCTTTTGGTGGCGCTGTTTAACCTGTTTCAGTCGCCCTCCGGACGGTCCGGTCAGTCGTCGCTGGCATTCTCGGACTTCCTGGCCGAAGTGGATTCAGGCCAGATTTCCGAAGTCACCATCCAGGGCAACAACCTGACTGCAGAAACGCGCGACGGTCGCTCTGTTAATGTTTACACCCCGGATTATCCGAACCTCGTCGAAAAGCTGAATGACAAGGGCGTGCGCATCATCGCACAGCCTGAGGAAAGCCTGTCGCCTCTGATGAGCGCGCTGATCAGCTGGTTCCCGATGCTTCTGATCATTGGTGTGTGGATCTTCTTCATGCGTCAGATGCAGGGCGGCGGCGGCAAGGCCATGGGCTTTGGCAAATCCAAGGCCAAGATGCTGACCGAGAAATCCGGGCGCGTTACCTTTGAAGACGTTGCAGGTATCGAAGAAGCCAAGGGCGAACTTGAAGAAGTCGTCGACTTCCTGCGTGACCCGCAGAAATTCCAGCGCCTTGGCGGCAAGATCCCCAAAGGCATGCTGCTGGTTGGCCCTCCGGGTACCGGTAAAACGCTTCTCGCGCGTGCAATTGCTGGCGAAGCAAACGTCCCGTTCTTCACCATTTCGGGTTCCGACTTCGTTGAAATGTTCGTTGGTGTCGGTGCATCGCGTGTGCGTGACATGTTCGAACAGGGCAAGAAAAACGCACCTTGCATCATCTTCATCGATGAAATCGACGCCGTTGGCCGCCATCGTGGTGCCGGTCTTGGCGGCGGTAACGATGAACGCGAACAGACCCTTAACCAGCTTCTGGTCGAGATGGATGGTTTCGAAGCCAACGAAGGCGTGATCCTTGTAGCGGCAACCAACCGTCCGGACGTTCTGGACCCTGCATTGCTGCGTCCGGGGCGTTTTGACCGTCAGGTCGTTGTGCCGAACCCGGATCTTGAAGGCCGTGAACACATTCTTGGTGTCCATGCCCGCAAGGTTCCGCTGGGACCGGACGTTGATCTGCGCACCGTTGCACGCGGTACCCCGGGCTTCTCGGGTGCGGATCTGGCAAACCTTGTTAACGAGGCTGCTCTGCTTGCTGCCCGTCTTGGCAAGCGTGTTGTCACCATGGCTGACTTCGAAAACGCCAAGGACAAGGTCATGATGGGGGCGGAACGTCGTTCCATGATCATGACCGATGACGAGAAAAAGCTGACTGCCTATCACGAAGGTGGCCACGCCCTTGTCGCACTCCATACCCCGGCGTCCGATCCGATCCACAAGGCAACCATCATCCCGCGCGGTCGTGCGCTGGGTATGGTGATGCGCCTGCCGGAACGTGATCAGGTCTCCAAGTCCTATGAACAGCTGATCTCCGACCTTGCGGTTGCCATGGGGGGCCGTGTGGCTGAGGAAATCATCTTTGGCAAGGACAAGGTTACCACGGGTGCTTCTTCGGACATCAACATGGTGACGCAATATGCGCGCAAGATGGTGACCGAATGGGGCTTCTCCGACAAGCTTGGTAACGTCAAATATGTTGATAACCAGGAAGAAGTGTTCCTTGGTCACAGCGTTGCCCAGCACAAAAACGTTTCGGAAAAAACCGCTCAGCTGATTGACGAAGAAGTCCGTCGTTACTCTGACGAGGCTTATGAATTCGCCAAGCGCGTTCTGACCGAACATCTTGATGACCTGCACAAGCTTGCCAAAGGTCTTCTGGAATATGAAACCCTGTCGGGTAGTGAAATCGACGCGTTGCTGCGCGGCGAGGAAATTAACCGTCCGGGCCATTCTTCCGGTGGCGGCAAGGATGCCGGTGGCGGACGTCGTTCCACGGTGCCAAGCACCGGCGGTGCCCGCAAGGATAACCCTGGTGATGGTGGCGGGGACCTTTCCCCGGAACCGCAACCGGGAAGCTAACAGAAAGAGACTGATGGACGAGATCAAAAGATCGGTCCTGCGAAGCCCCGCCGATGTGCGGGGCTTTGCCGATTTTGAAGGACCGCTTTACTACGCACCGACCGGTTTCATCGACCATGCCGATGATCCCAATACCCTGCCACTCGCCGGATCACGCCGGGGCTTTTCGGCCCTTGAAATCATCCGTCGCCGCGAAGGTGGCGGAGCCGAAAGCATGATCCTGCCGCTGCTCGCCCTTGAAGGCTGGGTGCAAAACAGTGGCCGGGTGGATGAAATCAATGCCGTGCTGGATCGTTTGATGGCCAAGCGCCCGGATTTCGCCGGGCTTGATATGGCATCCTGCCATGTCATGGGCATCGTCAATGTCACGCCTGACAGCTTTTCTGACGGCGGCGATTACAATACGACCGAGCAGTCTGTGGCGCGTGCTGAGGCCATGGTCGAGCAGGGCGCATCGATCATTGATGTCGGCGGCGAATCCACCCGTCCGGGTGCCGATGACGTGTCCGAGGACGAGGAAATCAACCGCGTCGTGCCAGTCATTCGTGAACTGGCCGCCAAGGGGCATGTGGTTTCAATCGATACCCGTCATGCCAGTGTGATGGAAGCCGCAATCGAAGCCGGTGCTGCCATCATCAATGACGTCACCGGCCTTGAGGGCGACGAACGTTCGATGGAAGTCGCCGCGGCGTCCGGCAAGCCGGTCATGCTTATGCATATGCAGGGCGAACCGGGCACCATGCAGGTCAACCCGCAATATGATTGTGCGGTTCTTGATGTTTATGACTATCTGCTGGACCGTATCGAAAGCTGCGAACGGGCAGGGATCTCGCGCGATCGCATTTGCATTGATCCGGGTATCGGCTTTGGCAAGACGCTGTCGCACAATCTGGAATTGTTGTCGCGACTGGCAATCTTCCATGGTCTGGGCTGCCCGATCCTGCTTGGCACCTCGCGCAAATCCTTCATTGGCAAGATCGATCCCAAGGCCGACCCCAAGCAGCGTCTGGGCGGTTCCATCGCCTCAGCCGTCAATGGATGGCGCCATGGTGTACAGATGATTCGTGTGCATGATGTGCCCGAAACGGTACAGGCCATCGCGGTCGCAAGTTCGACGGCCATTGTATAGTGGTGTGCTGAGCGTATCGTCTGCACGTATAACTTGTCATTTTAGCGTCATGGTTTATTAACAGGGGCGCGGAACCGGTTTCATGCTTGGCTTTGGACCTGTTCCGCGCCCTTCGTTTGATTTGTGGCCGATTCTGGCATTTTCTGACCATTGAAGGTTGAGGGTTGCAGAATTGATGCAATGACCACATACCAATAAGGATCAAACAAAAGTGGCGCCAAAGTCACAGTTGATGGTTGGAAATACGCAAACGCGAAGGTCTTTGGATGAACGAGATTGGCGGTCTGACGCAGCTGTTCCTTGGTGACGTCAGGTCTGGCTGGAATGCAATGACGCACTGTGTATATGTCGTGGAAGATAACACGGACCTGAACAAGGATCTGTGTGAGTATTTGGAGATGTGCGGTTTCGATGTGGTCGGTTGTGAAACCGGTGCCGCATTTTACCGGGCTCTTGACGCGCGCAAACCTGATGCCGTCATCCTCGATATCATGCTTCCCGATGCCGATGGCTACGAACTGGCCCAGCATGTCCGCAAGATGATTGATTGCGGCATCATGATGCTGACCTCGCTTTCGGGCATGAACAATCACCTGACCGGCTATAAATCCGGTGCTGATGTGTATCTGACCAAGGACAGCCCGCTTTCCGTGATCGAAGCCGCCCTTAAGCCGCTTCTGCGCCGTGCATCGCGATCCGATAGCGATACCGCGGCGGAAACGCAGATTTCCGAAGATAGTTGGGTACTTGATATGCTCAACTGGAAACTCCGCAATCCCGAAGGCAACGAAGCGACCCTGACCGCGACCGAACGCACCATCGTCAAGCTTCTGATCGAAGCCAATGGCGCCTGGCTGACCCGCCCGGAAATTGTCGAGGCACTTGGCAAGGCCGATACGGCGGAAAACTGCCGCAACCTCGATACCGCCATTCGGCGTGTGCGTCAGAAGATCATGAAGGATATCGGCGAAGAATTGCCGGTGCGTACGGCCTATGGTCGTGGCTATGCCTTTACCTCACCGGCCGCTGTGCTGGGCGAGGCCGAGGCTTCCTGATCCAAGCTTTCTGATCTTTTCGAACTTGAGTGTCGTCCTGGTATTCACACGGTAACAACAGGCAAAGCTCAATGCTCTGCATGCGGCTTTGACGCAGCGTGATCGACCCGCCATGGGCATCGACAATGCGTTGTGAAATATGCAGACCAAGGGCGCGACGCAGCGCATGGGTTTCCATGTTGCGGCGGAACAACGCATCGGCAATCAGGCCAATTTCGTCATCATCAAGTTCATCGCCATGGCACGGAATGCTGATCTCGACCAGCGTGTCGGATTGCCGGTGGACATTGATGTGGATCGGCGCCCCGTGGGCAAAACGCCGCGATGTTTCGATCAGGTTGGTAATCGCAAGCCCCATCAGGGTTTCGTCAATATAGACCTCGACGGTCGACGTCCCGTGGGTGCTAACGCGCACCTCAGCACCTTCACGCGTGGTTTGGGCGGCAAATTCCTGCAAGAAGCGGTTCACCGGAACTGTTTCACGCGCCAGCGACAGGTCCTGCGTTTCGATCCCGTCCTTGGTCAGGAAGATATCGACCAGTCGCGCCAGTTTCTGTGCCTGTAACTGGATGCGTTGCAGACGTTCAAGCACATCATCCTTGTGGTTCTTCAGACGCAGCATCAGCATCTCAGAAGATCGCTGGATCACCGCCAAGGGTGTTCTGAATTCATGCGACAGCATCGAAATCAGTTTGCGCTGTTCTTCGACAAGGGTTGTGGTTTCCTCGGCCTTCTGGGTCACGGTGACCCGTTCCTTGTCCATTTTCGACAGGCGCACGGTCATGATGATGCCCATGCCCACCAGATGGAACAGAAGGGTGAACTGATGAAGGTCAAGTCGAAGGCGGGTCGCCTCGATCACGCCGGAAAGGGCCAGCTGGATCATGATCGCAGCCCCGGTCGGGATGGCCAGAACAACAAGAAACGCCCAGTGCTTTGGATTGCGGAAATCCTTGAAGGCCCACCTGAACAGAATCAGGCACATGGTCGCCATGAACAGCGCATGGCTTGGCACGATATAGGTGCCAAAGACCGTATAAAGATCGGTCGCCGCCCCGGCGGTAAAGGCCAGAATGACAAAGCCATAGAGGCAACATAACCGATAGGCGCGCGGATGGTTCTTGCGTGCCTCGATGATGTAAAGCCACAGGAACACCGTTATCCCATAGGTAATGATGTTCAATGATCCCAGGACAAAGTCATTCAGCCACGGTGTGTCGGGTCGTACCTCGCTCAGGATCACGCCATTCACAACCGCGGTCGTGGTACCAATTGCACCAACCCAGATGCTGTAAAGAATAACCGCCCGGTCCCCGGCAATCAGGCCAAGTGCCAGATAAGCAATGCCAAGAGTCACGATAAAGCCAAAGAACACATTGGTCGCCAGATGACGGAACGAAAGCGACGTAATCAGTTCCTTGGTCGGCCAAAGCGTCATCCAGATCAGATTGGCACTGTTGCTTTGTGATCGGACATAAAGCCGGTAGTTCCCCGGTTCAAGAAGGGGCAGGGCCGCAATATGTGTCCGGCCGCCATACTGCCGTTCGTTTGCCGGAACATGGTCGCCAAGCCGCGTGCGCCACATCGGATTGCGCGCCTTGCCCGCCATCAAATACAAATCAATATAGTTCAGATAGTTCGGCGCAATCTCAAGCAAGGGGCGCTTGCCAAACTTGTTCTCCACCTTGAAGTCGACCTGATGCCAGATCACGTCGCGCGTATAGCCAAAGGACGGGATGGCGTTTGATCTCTGAAACGCCCCGTCCGGCAAGTCCAGAATATCTGCAAGGCCAAGCGCGCGGGTCTCATCGGCATAAGATGCCACATAGCGCGTAATCTCGCGCGGTTCTGCTATGTCGCCGCCCAGCACCAACTGATCCGGCGTGATACTGGCTGCAGTATCAGCCGTTTGCGCCTGTGCTGGATGTGCGGGCAGGATAAGAACTGTCATTGCGATGAACAGCACCGCTGCAGCAAGCTGGCGCAGCGTAGTGACAATGAACTCCGATCTGATCATCATGCCCGCTCCCCGTTTGTCGGGGGATCTGGATAGCCGGTCAAGGACCGGGTGCGGTTTTCACTGGCACGCAGAACGGTCTTGTCGCGGTCATAGGGCAGCTTGATCAGAATGGTTGTGCCGCGTTCTTCGCCAACACTGACCGAAAGCGATCCGTCATGGGCCTCAATGATCCGGTTGGTCAGATGCAGGCCCAGTCCGACTCCTTGTGTCTTTGTCGCGTCCTTGCCGCGATAAAAAGCATTTAGAACATTCTGAAGATCGTCGGCGGCAATGCCGGGGCCTTCATCGACCACCCGGATATAGACATAGCCATTGGCTTCGCGCTCGGCTGAAATCCACACAGCTGCGCCCGGCGCATATTTCCGCGCATTCTCAATCAGGTTGAGCATCGCGCGTTCCATCAGGATGCGGTCGATCTCGACAATGGCGGTGTCGCATTTGATCAGGCTGATATTCTGGCCGGGCACCTCGCGGTGACGACGGGCAATCAGATCGCCCAGAAACGCATCAATCGCCACTGCCTCGCGCGTGGTGCCAAATGTCGCGCTATCAAGCGTCTCCTTGGTCAGGAACGCATCAACAAGGCCCGAAAGCTGTCCGGCGTTCGACCGGATCGTTGACAGGCGGTTCAGAACGGCTTCCGGTTCCTTCTGAAGGTGAAGGCCAAGAATTTCGGCGGATCGCTGAATAATGGCAAGCGGGGTACGGAATTCATGCGACAGCATTGTGATGAAGGTGCGCTGCTCACTGGCCAGCTGATTGGCCCGCTGGCTCGTTGCCAGCGCATCGACCCGTCGGTTAATCAGGCCATAGCTTCGGTACCCCATGGCCGCTGCCACCATGACAAGCTGTATGATAGAACCCGCAGTGAAGATGCTTGTGGTCATCCCGTTGACCGGCAAAATGCCGATCAGCAGCATCAGATGTGCAATCGCTGCAACTGTCGGAATGCCAAGTGCCACCATCAGGAAGCCGTTTTGCCAGTTTTGCTTTTCCCGATACGCCCGATAGATCAGATTGATCAGCAAGACAGTCAGGAGAACGATTTCCGGCCCAAAAACCAGCTTGGCGTATATGATGTACCAATCCGATGTTCCCGTCACGAAACCGGCAATCGCCACGGTGGAATAAGCAGCCATAACCCGAAACAGCCAACGGTTGGTTTGATCAAGCCGGGTGATATAGCTCCACATCATGACGCAGGAGCCGAGTGCAAGTGCAGTTCCGGCGCCGGTTACAAAATCTGAAGCCAGTGGCCAGAGGGGTTTGAAAATCAGTTGTGCATATCCCGTCACGCCGAAATAAACCAAAAACAGCGAAAGGATGTAGACCGCATACCAGATAACCGACCGGTCCCCTGACAGCAGGCCAAAGGTGAAATAAAGCCCGAACGCAACAATAAGGACACCAAGGCTGGCCCCCTTGATAAAGCTTTCACTGCCCGATTTCGAAATCAGCACATTGTCAGGCAGAAGCTCCGCCGCAAGCACATGCGCACTGGTGGTCTTGACCCCGATCACCAGCCAATAGTTGCCCAGTGCCAGTTTGGGCCATTCGGCAACATGCGAAAGGCCGTGTACCTCGTTTCCCGCGGTTTGAACTCGGTCGCCGACACGCTCATGCCAGATGATCTGCCGCCCGTCCTCGGAAAGGATGCTCAGGGCAATGTCATTAAGGTAAACCTGCCCGATATCAATAAATGAACTGCTGCCCATACGATCTGGCTGGTTCACGATCCTGACCGGGGTGCGATACCAGATCGTGCGATCGGTATAGCCTGGGCCGGGTGTCTGATACACCGGGGCAAATTCGGTTTCGTCTATCTGGACAACGTCAAACGGGGTATCCGCCTCGCGATCAGAGACCAATCGTTGTAGATAACGATTGAGATCAATGGCTTCGGCTGCACCGCTTGGTGGCAGGACAAGTATTCTGGCCTGTTCGTGGGCAATGCTTTGCTTGCCATAAATGGCAAGCAGCCCCGACGCGATTGCTATCAACACCGCCAGAAGGGCTATATTCAAGCGGATGTTGCGCAAAATTCCCTCGGTTTCAGTCCTTTAAACCATGCACCATGTGATAGCCGGTTTTTGACCGAAGGTCATGGATTTTATCGGAACAGGACCTTGTTCGCCTGTTAACGGATTGGTCGCCAGTTTTCCGTTACAATCCTTGGCGAAATATGCCGATTGCCAGTGGCATTGCGACGTCACTTTGATATAACCGGCAGTCAGATTTGATCGACGGGGCAGCAATGCCCGCAACGCAAGCAGAGACACAGAGTATGAGCCGCAAATATTTTGGCACCGATGGTATCCGCGGAACCGCCAACACGGCCCCGATGACCGCCGAGGTCGCCCTGAAAGTCGGGATGGCCGCTGGCCACTATTTCACCCGTGGCAATCACCGCCACAAGGTCGTGATTGGCAAGGATACCCGACTGTCTGGCTATATGCTTGAACCTGCCCTTGTTGCCGGTTTCACCTCGATGGGGATGGATGTCATGCTGGTCGGCCCGATGCCGACCCCGGCTGTGGCCATGCTGACCAAATCGATGCGTGCTGATATTGGTGTGATGATCTCGGCCTCGCACAACCCGTTTCAGGATAACGGCATCAAGCTGTTTGGCCCCGACGGCTTTAAGCTGTCTGACGAGGTCGAACTTGAACTTGAAGCCCTGATGGAAAGTGACCTGTCGGGTAAACTGGTCCCTGCCAATACGCTTGGCCGTGCCAAGCGTATTGATGATGCCCCGGGCCGCTATATCGAGGCCGTCAAATCATCCCTGCCGGGCTCTGTCACGCTTGAAGGCCTTCGTATCGTTCTCGATTGTGCCCATGGGGCTGGCTACTCCGTCGCACCCAAGGTACTGCGTGAACTTGGGGCCGACGTGATTGAAATCGGCACCAGCCCGAATGGTCTTAACATCAATGACCAGTGCGGCTCGACCCATACCAAAACCATGTGTGACCGTGTTCTGGCCGAAAAGGCCGATGTCGGGATTGCCCTTGATGGCGATGCCGACCGCGTTCAGATGTGTGATGAAAAAGGCCAGCTGATCGATGGGGACCAGTTGATGGGCCTTGTTGCGACCCATTGGAAGCGCACCGGTCAGCTGCGCGGTAATGCGCTGGTCGCGACCGTGATGTCGAACCTGGGTCTGGAACGCTACCTTGAAAGCAACGATGTCCGCCTGATCCGCACCAAGGTCGGTGATCGCTATGTCGTTGAACAGATGCGTGCCCTTGATTGCAATGTTGGCGGCGAACAGTCCGGCCATATTGTGCTCTCGGACTTCGCATCGACCGGTGATGGTCTTCTGGCCGGGCTTCAGGTACTGGCCGTTCTTGCCAGCCGTGAAGGCCCGGTTTCGGAACTGAGCCGCGTGTTCGAACCGCTGCCGCAGATCCTTAAAAACGTGCGCTATAGTGCTGGAAGCGATCCGCTGGCGCAAAACAGCGTGATTGAAGCCATTTCCTCGGCCGAGCGCGCCTTTAACGGCGATGGCCGCGTGTTGATCCGCAAGTCCGGTACAGAACCGCTGATCCGCGTCATGGCCGAGGGCGACGACGCGATCAAGGTCGAACAGATCGTTGATGGCATCGTTGCTGAAATCACCGCCGTCGCCGGTTAACCGGGCAGCGTGAAGAAAACCTGATATCTGCAGGATAAGGAAGGATCGTATGAAGGGTCGTGTCTTGATTATTGCCGGGTCGGACTGTTCCGGCGGGGCTGGCATTCAGGCCGATATCAAGTCGGTGACCGCTCTTGGCGGTTATGCTGCAACTGCGATCACCGCACTTACGGTGCAAAACACCACCGGAGTCTTCGACGTTCTTGGCATCGATCCGGACATGATCGTCCATCAGGCGACGGTTACGATTGATGATATCGGGGCTGATGCGCTTAAAACGGGTATGCTGCATTCCGTGCCGGTGATCACCGCCGTGGCGGAATTTATCAAATCAAAGGCTAACGGTATTCCGGTCGTTGTTGACCCTGTGATGGTATCGCAAAGCGGTTCACGCCTGCTTCAGGAAGACGCAGTCGAAGCCCTGATCACCCATATGATCCCGCTTGCCAGTGTGCTGACGCCAAATATTCCCGAGGCAGAAGTACTATCGGGTATGAAAATCACCTCTGAAAGTGATATGATTGCTGCAGTGCACAAAATTGGCGATCTGGGCGCAGAGGCCGTCCTGATAAAAGGTGGTCACGCAGACGGGGACAAAATCGTCGATATCTTGTGGCGCCGGGATGGCGATGTCGAAGGTTTCGAAGGCACGCGCATTCCGTCTGAAAATAATCATGGTACGGGCTGCTCGCTTGCAAGTGCCATTGCAACCGGGCTGGCTCAGGGCATGGGATTAAGTGATTCCGTTGCCCGCGCACGGGCTTTCGTTCGTGAAGCCATCCGAACCGCACCAAACTTTGGCAAAGGAAACGGTCCGCTAAACCATGCGCATCCTGTGACCGGTTGAGTTTCTCAACAAGAATGTGACAGGACGCTGAAAGTTGGGACACTTGAGGTATGCCGGGCACATCGTTTTTCCATCAGGCGCGTAACAACGCCTGGTCCAACCACCGTTTGTATGGTGTCTGTCAGAAATTGACGGATGACGAACGCAACACCAAACGAACAGCGTTTTCATCTTCCATTCTTGAAACCCTGAACCATATCCTGACCAATGACTGGTACTACCTTGATGCACTGGTCGGCGGTGGACGTGGTCGGGATTGTCTTGCCAATGAAATGCCGTTTACCGCCATCGACAAACTGGCCGCCGCCCAGCGCGATACGGACATGCGGCTGATGGCCTTTTGCGAACAGCTGAACGACAAGGACGCCATTCGCAGTGTCGAACTGATCCGCGAAGAAGGCAGCAAGACGTTTGAAACCGTGGCGGATATCCTGTCACATCTCTTTGTGTATCAGACCCACCAACGCGGGCAGGTACATGCACTTCTGGCGGTGACCGGTCAGGCGCCGCCACCACTGGATGACTACCATCTTGAATATGATGCACCGATGCCAAGGATCGATTTCGCAGCGCTTGGCCGCAAAGGCGCATAAAGGATACGAATGAATACAAGAATGCTACGGCGCGCAATTCTGGCTGCCGGGATTGCGGCACTGGCGGTGGTTAGTCTGGGCAACCCGCACCGCCACATTGCCGATGTTTTGTGGCCCGATGACGCCGCGCCTTGGGAACATGTCACTTCGGTATACGTCCCGGATGTCAGTCAGCCGACCCGGGTGAAGATATCCGAGGCGACCTATGACGATCTGGCGGACTGCCGCGATCACGTGATGGAACAGGCAGCTGAACATGGCGACCCGGACCTTGAAAAGGGCCGGTTTGAATGCGCTATCGGATTTTATGCCGACAAGGAAGATGGCACAGGCGGCGAATACCGCCTGATCGTCAAGTAAGCTTCGGCTGTGTGCCCTGTGGTGCGTCGGGTTACAGCACGTACCACAGAAGGGCGGGCAGCGCGACAGCGGCCAGGAAGCTTGAGCTGATGACAACACCAGCAACTTCTTCCGGTTCGCGGTTATAAAGCTGCGCAAACAGGTAGCAGAACACGGCAACCGGCATCGAACATTGCAGGATCACAACCCCGCGTTCCATGCCCGTCAGCCCCATGACTTCCGACAGGCCGAAACCAACCCCGAAGCCCATGCCAAGACGAAGCACGCTAAGGGCCGTGCTGCGCGCAAGGCTGACCGGGCGCAGTTTAGCCAGCGACACACCAAGGGTAAACAGCATCAACGGAATAGTCAGCTGACCAATCAGGTTGGTGGTGTTGTAAAGCCATTCCGGCACCGGGGTTTCGGTGGCCAAAAAGCCCGTTGCAATCAGGGTGGCGGGAATGATCGGCATCTTGGCGAGTGACCGGATCGAAAAACTGCCCGATACAAACGCCACACCGACGGTCAGCTGGATCACGACATAGGCGGCAAAGAACGCGACTGAAAGCGCAAGCCCTTCCTGCCCATAAGCCAGCATACAAAGCGGCAAGCCAACGTTACCGACATTCGGCCAGGTCAGCGATTGCAGATAGGTACGCGGTGACAGATTGAAAACCTTAAGAACCGGCCAGCCGATCAGGGCAAAGATCACGTTCGCGGCAAGGGCGGCTGTCCCCATCAGAACCAGCGTATCACCGCCAAGCTCGACCGTCGCAAGGGCTGCAAAGGTCAGGCACGGCGTTGCGAAATAGGTGACAATGGATGTGACAAGGTTGGTGTCAAAATGCTTGCCGGCGCGGGCCCAGAAATATCCCAGTCCGGTGGTGATAAAAACCGGGGCCAAAATCGCAAAAATATCGGCAAACATAGAACGCTATTCCTTGAAGGTCTTATTATTACGAGCGTGATGTATTAAATCTGGTTCACTTTGTTTGCTTTTGGCGTCCTTTGGCTAGGCACAGCGCGCAGAGCGATGCGGTGCATCGGTCAAGCGGTGTAACGCAGCAAAAGGATGCCAAAAACAAACCCTTCGGGCCGGGGCATTCTTCTGGCCTGCAGCGTCAAGGTCCTTGCCCGTAGATCCTCTACGCGCTGCTGACCTTTCCTCGCCGGACAGAAGAATGTCCTCGGCAAAGCAAAGCAGATTTAATACATCACGCTCCAAGGCGTGACTTGCAGGGAAATTGTCACGTCTTCCAGTTGCTCTGCAAGTGAATAATGGTAATACCAATTTCTTTTTCGCGCTGCAGAAAAATGCGGCGTGACTTGTGAAGCCTTGCTTTTGCAAATGGCTTTGCGCCATTGTTGGCAAAATTTGACCATGCAAAAGGCCCCTGATGACCGGCTCTGTCCATCAATCTGTCAAACGTCACCTGATCGATCCGGCACCGCGCTTTCGCGATCAACGCCACCCGGTTTCCGCCGTGTTTCTGGACCGCGACGGTGTGATCAACGAGGAAGTCCATTATCTTTCGGACGTTGCCGACCTCAAACTGATCAAGGGGGCCGGGGAGGCGATCAGACGCCTTAATGACGCGGGGCTCCCGGTGATTGTGGTGACCAACCAGTCCGGTGTCGCACGCGGCTACCTCACCGAAGATCAGCTGCTTGAAATCCATAAGGCGCTTTTGGGCCAACTTTCTGATCACAACGCATCGGTGCAGGGTATCTATTATTCGCCCTATCATCCAACCGGGCAGGGCGATTACGGCCGCGAAAGCACTTGCCGCAAACCCGAACCGGGCATGCTTCTGGCCGCAAGCGAGGATTTCGCCATCAGTCTGGCTGAAAGCATTCTTGTCGGGGATCGCATCAATGATATCCGCGCCGGGCATCGCGCCGGTGCGCGTGCGATCATGGTCAGAACCGGTCACGGGGCCAAGGAAGCCATCCTGCCCGAAGCCCAGGAAGCCGATTTCATCGCTGATAACTTGGCGGCGGCTGTTGATCACATCCTGAGCAATATGGGCTAAACGTCGGTCCGGTTTTCCGGGCTACTGGTTGCCTAGGCACCAGTTCTGCCACATCTCGCGACAGGCTTCCTCGAACTCCGCCGCCACGGCCGGGCCGTGGAAGGCACGGCTGCCACGAATGCGGTCGCGCATGTTCTCGCGAATGCTGGCCAGCGCTTTAAGGTCGGATGCCAGCATGATGCATTTATCGACATAACCCTTTTCGGTTTCGGCACACAGCGCACCAAGCCCGATATCACTCAACACCGCCAGGCCAAGCCGTGAACCCGGCCGATCATCAGCCAGCGACACAAACGGAATGCCAAACCACAGCATCTCGTAATAGTTCTCAAGACTGATGGCGGGAAACGGTGCCAGCCCGATATCAATCTGGGCATAGAGGCTTGCGCGATCTTTCGGCTTTACCGCGCCTGCCAGATCAAGCCGGTCGCGTTTGATCCCGGCTTGGCGGGCGCGATCAAGGAACGTCTTGGCAGCATAGGAATCTTCAAGCACATCATCCTGAATGACAATGCGGCTGTTGCCGACCTTGTTGAGGATCCGCGCAAAGCAATTAAGCGTTTCGTTGCTGATATTGGCCAGTCGGTCGATGCAGCCAAACCGGATGATTTCAGTACCAATCGCTGCCGGAAGCGGGGCCAGTGGCAGGGCATCGTCAAGTTCTGCCGGAAGATACGGGCCAAGCGCCAGCGGGTAGGGGCGCTCGGAAAACTTCTTGTTCTCAGACAGGTCACCGCCAAACACATCCTTGTGCCCGATCAGGTAATCCATTTCCGCCATGCCTGTCGTGATCGCGGAAAGGCTTGCCTGCACCGGGGCTGCCTTAAGCGCAAAGACCTCTATCGGTTGGGTTGGGTGGATGCCACAGACATCAATCAGGATATCGACCTTGTCCTTGCGGATGCGATCGGCAATTTGCATCGGGTCTTGCCCGCACACCTCGCGCCAGCCATCTGCCATCACCTGCCATTGCCGGGTGACGTCATCGGGGCGCGGGGTCGCGGAATATAAAAACAGCTCGATCTCATGCCGGTTCAGATGACGCGCAAGCGCACTCAAAAGTCCGAAGGATGGATGCTGACAGAAGAACGGCGAAATCCATCCGATGCGCAGGCGCTTGTCCGATTGGCGGCTATTGCCAAAGGCTGGAAGGGCCGCAATCGGCATGTGATGCTTGGCCCATTCCTTGGCTGCCTTGGCGTGCGTCGCGCCGTCGGTGGTGCCAAGCTTGGCACGTGCCCGGATCAACAATGCATCTGCTGTCGTATTATCCTGGGATGTCTCAATTAGACTGGTAAGTGTCTTGATTGTGCTATCAAGATCCCCACAGCGCAGGGTGATATCGGCCAGAACCAGATCAATATCGTCGGTTTCCTTGGTCAGGCGGCGCGCGGTTTTTAAAATCGCAACCGCCTTGGAGTATTGCCCCTGATGGGCAAGCGACTGTCCAAGCCCGCGCAGGCCAGCAACATATTTGGCATCAATGCTTAGCGCACGCTGAAACAGGTTCTGCGCAAGTTCCGGATAGCCAAGCCGCAAAAACGCCGATCCCACCCGGCAAATCATCTCTGGCGAAATGCCGGCGGCCTCGGCGGCATGTTCAAGCGACTTAAGCGCTGCTTCTTCCTGGCCCAGATCATGCAAGGTCTGCCCGAACAGCAGCAACCCTTCGTAATGATTGGGTTTCAGGCCAAGCAACCGTCCCAAAAGATCCATCGCCTGACCAAGATGGCCGCGCGGAATTTCAAGCCGGGCAAGGTGATAAAGGGCCGTGGGGAAATCCCCATGGTAACTCAGCGCCTGCTTGAACTGGTCAATCGCCTTGTCGATCTGCCCGGAACTTTCCAGCGCAATGGCATAATTGCATCGCACCGCCGGGTTGGCGGCAAAGCTCGACAGGCAGTTCTCGAAAAGCTCAAGCGCCTCGCGGTGGCGGCCAAGCCCGTTCAGAAGGGTGGCAAGAAGATGCTCGACCTCCGCATTGCCCGGTGACATGGCAAGGGCAGCGCGATAGATTTTCTCGGCTTCTTCGGGGCGATTGCCCTCATGCGCAGTCAGTCCACGACGCAACAGTGTCTTGAGTTGGTCGGACATGGATGTGCGGATCTCCACCTGATGGTCTGGATAAGGGATTGAACCCAAGCAGTTCTTGCCCTGACATTAAAGTGTTCAGAGCATCCTTTAAAGCGCGCAGTTACAAGATGGTGGTTTCCGTCCCGAAATCCGGGCAAAAAAGAACCCCGAACCTGTATGAGGGTCCGGGGTGAGAATGGGAGTGGGAGAATCGCCTGGCGGCGATAATCCTCCTTAAAGTATTTGTTGTTTGGTTAAAGGTCGCCTATCCAATGGTGTGGTTTTTCGGATATTAGGGATAGGTTTTGAACCCAATTATGGCAAAACCTGTGAATTGGGTCACAAAGGCGCGCCATGGCACTGGTAGAAGCCTGATGATACGCAAACTCTGCGGGTAGAAATCATCGCCCAAAATGCGTCACGGAACCATGGCCGTTTTTACTGTCGCGTAGCAATCGTACCGTATGACGGAATTTGGCGACATTTTCAGGCAAAAAACTGTCAAAGCGCGCGAATACTGTGCTAGAACGCAGTCATATATAGAGGGCGCAGGGCTTCGGTTCTGGCGCCCGCAAGAAACGCCACCAGTGATGTAAAGAGAGGTTCCTTCCATGCCGGAATATCGGTCCCGTACAACAACACACGGCCGCAACATGGCAGGTGCGCGCGGCCTTTGGCGCGCCACTGGCATGAAAGACGAAGATTTTGACAAGCCGATCATCGCGGTCGTCAACAGCTTCACCCAGTTCGTGCCCGGACACGTGCACCTCAAGGACCTCGGTCAGATGGTCGCCCGCGAGATCGAGGCATCCGGCGGCGTTGCCAAGGAATTCAACACCATTGCGGTTGATGACGGTATCGCCATGGGCCATGACGGCATGCTCTATAGCTTGCCGTCGCGCGAAATCATCGCCGATTCCGTCGAATACATGGTCAATGCCCATTGCGCCGATGCGATGGTCTGCATTTCCAACTGTGACAAGATCACCCCGGGCATGTTGATGGCTGCAATGCGCCTTAACATTCCTGCTGTGTTTGTTTCTGGCGGCCCGATGGAGGCCGGCAAGGTCATCCTCGATGGCAAGGAACATCACCTGGATCTGGTCGATGCCATGGTGCAGGCAGCTGATCCGAAAATCTCGGACGAACAGGTCAAAACTGTTGAACGTTCGGCATGCCCGACCTGTGGTTCATGCTCTGGCATGTTTACGGCCAACTCGATGAACTGCCTGGCCGAGGCCCTTGGCCTTGCGCTGCCGGGTAACGGTTCGGTGCTGGCAACCCATGCGGCGCGTAAGGAACTCTTCCTTGAAGCAGCCCGCACCTCGGTCAAGCTCGCACGCCGTTATTACGAAGAAGAAGACATCGGCGCGACCCCGCGCGGGATCGCAACGTTTGAGGCGTTTGAAAACGCCATGGCACTTGATATCGCCATGGGCGGTTCGACCAACACGGTCCTGCACTTGCTCGCCATTGCCAAGGAAGCCGAAGTCGACTTCACCATGGCCGATATGGATCGCCTGTCGCGCAAGATCCCGTATCTGTCAAAAGTCGCTCCGAACCATCCGATGTTCCACATGGAAGACGTCCATCGTGCTGGCGGCATCATGCGTATTCTGGGTGAACTCGAACGCAAGGGCCTGCTGCACACCGATGTGTCAACCGTGCATTCGAAAACCATGGCCGATGCCCTTGAAAAATGGGACATCAAGCGCACCACCAACGAAGCCGTGCACAAGTTCTTCCGTGCCATGCCGGGTGGCGTGCCGTCACAAACCGCGTTCAGTCAGGAACGCTATTGGGACGACCTTGATCTCGATGAAAAAGAAGGCTGCATTCGCGACGTCGAACATGCCTATAGCCAGGATGGCGGTCTTGCCGTTCTGTTTGGCAACCTGGCCGCCAATGGCTGTGTGGTCAAAACCGGCGGTGTCGATGAAAGCATCCTGAAATTCACCGGCCCGGCCGTGATTTGCGAAAGCCAGGACGAAGCCGTTGCCAAGGTTCTTGGTGGCGAGGTCAAGGAAGGTGACGTGGTCGTCATCCGCTATGAAGGCCCCAAAGGTGGTCCGGGCATGCAGGAAATGCTCTATCCGACCAGCTATCTGAAATCGATGGGCCTTGGTAAGGCCTGCGCGCTGGTCACCGATGGTCGCTTCTCGGGCGGAACCTCGGGTCTTTCGATCGGTCACGTTTCCCCTGAAGCTGCCGCTGGCGGTGACATTGCTCTGATCGAGCCGGGTGACATGATCGAAATCGACATCCCGAACCGCTCGATCAAGATCGCTGTTGATGACGCGACCTTGGCGGCTCGCCGTCAGGCGATGGAAGCCAAAGGGCCCGAAGCATGGCGTCCGGCCAAACCACGTAAGCGCAAGGTCTCAACCGCCCTGCGTGCTTATGCCGCCATGGCGACCAGTGCCGATCAGGGTGCGGTGCGTGACGTCACACAGGTCGAATTCTGATCTGCGATCTGTTTTGCAGACAACCAAACAAAAAGGGCGCCATCTGGCGCCCTTTTTCATGATCGGGTTTGGGCCTTCAGGCCTTTAGGTCAGTGCGCTTTCCAGCGGCAAGTGATCATAGCCCAGCGCGTCGGCCACGGCCTTATAGGTGATCTTGCCTGCATGGACGTTAAGACCTGCTGCCAGGTGCGGATCATCCTGACAGGCTTTCTTCCAACCCTTGTCGGCAAGGGCCAGCGCAAAGGGCAGGGTGGCGTTATTCAGCGCAAAGGTCGATGTGCGCGCAACCGCGCCCGGCATATTGGCCACGCAATAATGCACGACATCATCGACGATATAGGTCGGATCGGCATGGGTCGTTGCCTTGGACGTTTCAAAACATCCGCCCTGATCAATCGCGACATCGACAATCACCGATCCCGGTTTCATGCGCGATAGCTGCTCTTTCTTGATCAGTTTCGGTGCGGCAGCCCCCGGAACCAGAACCGCCCCGACAACCATATCGGCCTCAAGCACATAGGCCTCGGTATCATCGATGGTGGCATATTGGGTTTTGATGCGCGGGCCATACAGATCATCAAGATAGGTCAGGCGTTTGACGTTTTTATCAAGAATGATCACATCCGCCCCCATGCCGGCGGCAATGCGCGCCGCATTGGTGCCGACAACCCCGCCGCCAATGACGACGACCTTGGCTGGCGCCACGCCGGGTACACCACCGAGTAGCATACCGCGTCCGCCATTGGCTTTCTGAAGGGCTGCGGCCCCAACCTGCGGCGCCATGCGCCCGGCAACTTCCGACATCGGAGCCAGAAGCGGCAGGCCACCTGATCGGTCGGTCACGGTTTCATAGGCAATCGCCGTCACGCCGGATTTGACCAGACCGGCCGTCTGATCCGGGTCCGGTGCCAGATGCAAATAGGTAAACAGCAATTGCCCTTCGCGGAGTTGCTCATACTCGACCTTTTGCGGTTCCTTGACCTTGATGATCATTTCCGCACTGGCAAAGATTTCCGATGCCGTGCCGGCAATCGTCGCACCGGCGGCAACGTAATCCTCATCGGCAAAGCCGATCCCGGCACCGGCCAGGGTTTCAACCTGAACCTTATGGCCATGGGCAACGAGTTCGCGGACTGAACTTGGCGTCAGTCCGACGCGATATTCATGGTTTTTGATCTCTTTTGGAACACCAATCAGCATGTCGTTTTCTCCCGACAATAACGGTGGCAATCGGGGGAACTCCACGGCGTTTCCGGGGATTCCCGGGCGGTTAGAACGTGCTGCCGCCTCTTTTGTCATTATTCTTGAATGATACCCTAAAAATCGGGCAATTAATCTTCAATTCAAGGGGAATTTGATGGTATCATTGCTATATAATTCAACAGAAAGACGGTGACGTCGGAGGATTGTTCGAATGGAGATGGACGAACGAGATCGGATGATTCTGCGTTTGCTGCAGAAAGACGGTCGCATCAGCAATGCGGAACTCGCTGAAAAGGTAAACCTTTCGGCCTCTGCCTGCCTGCGGCGTGTACGGCTGCTTGAAGAAGCCGGCTTCATTGATCACTACACCATGCTTCTCAATCCCGCCCGGATCGGCAAGCCGGGCAACGCGTTCGTCAATATCGCGATCACCCGCCAGACCCGCGAGGCACTCGAAACCTTTGAAAAGGAAATTCAAAAGGTTCCCGAAGTCGTCGAGTGTTATTTGCTGGCCGGGCAAAGCGACTATCTCGTTCATGTCGTCTATAGCGATACGGCCGACTACGAACGCATCCACAGCGAAGTCCTGACCCAGCTGCCCGGCGTCGAACGCGTCCAGACCGTCATCACGCTGCGCGAAGTCAAACGCACAACCGAGCTACCTGTCTGAAGGAGTAGGGGCTGGTGATTTCATGATGCGGAATGAGGCGATATTCCCGGTTTTTCTTGGATTTCGGTTATTATACCTTTTGCGCAATAAGTGCGACTCGTGCGAAAAACTGTACCAAATTCGGCAATTTGTTCGTTTTCTCTGTCGTGATTGGTTTTATGTGACCGGAATTCATCTGATAACGTAGGTGCTTTGGTGGAAAAAACCGTGAATCTTCAATGCTTCATGGATTTTATTCATTTATTCCAAACCTGCAGTTTGACTTTTAGGTGAATTAAAATGCAATAATATGCGCGGGGAAAATACGTTGGGGGAAGTTAATCAAATGGAACAAGACAATCTTGTTCGTGCTCGTAGTCACGAGCAGAAACTAAAACGTCGTGCCGATATTCTGGAAGCTGCTCGCAAGCTTTATATGGAAGGCGATGGGACGTTGCCGTCGGCTGCCGAAGTTGCGCGCAAGGCCAACCTCGCCAAAGGCACGCTTTACCTTTATTTCTCAAGCAAGGAAGCACTGTTCCTTGAAGTGCTGCGTCATTTCCAGAAAGAGTGGTTTGAGAACAATCTTGATGTCATTGATCAGGAAGCCCTGCGTCGGCCGGAAGAACGGGATTCAACCCGTGTCGCTCGCCAGTTCGTTCAATTCCTGGTCAAGAACGACAAGTTCTTGCATCTGGCGTCATTGTCGCAAGGGGTTCTGGAATCCGGCTCTGACGATGAAATGGTCGTCAACCAGCGCCGCTTCCTGGCATCCATGGTCAAACGTACCGCCGATGCCTTGGCAGAGCTTTATGAAATCACGCCGGAAGATGCCAGCAAGCTGATGCGCTCATCCTATGCGCTGGTTCTTGGCCTGTGGCAGATGTCGCAGTTGCCTGATCGCGTCAAAAAGCTCATGGAGCAGAACGCGCTCAACAATCTGATCATTGATTTCGAAGAGGCTGCCGAAGAAGCCGTTGTCTCCTATTGGCAGGTTTCCGCACCGGGCATGCATTGCCGTGAAATGATGCGCCGCGCGGCCGAGACGGATAGCTGATCACAAGGCTTTAAATGCCCAAACAAAAGCAGCGCCGAATGATGTGTTCGGCGCTGCTTTTTTATGTCTTATGCCTGTGTGGGGGCTTAAGGCTGTGCCTCGGCCCCGGCGGATGCCCGGCTGCGCATCCGTTCCGACCGCAGGATCATCAGGCTGGCAATCACGATCATCACTGACACCGCCAGAATGATCAGGGTCGCAAGCGCGTTGATCTCGGGCGAAACGCCAAGGCGCACCGACGAGAACACCTTCATCGGCAGTGTCGTCGATCCCGGACCGGCAACGAAGCTTGCAATCACAAGGTCATCAAGCGACAGGGTGAAGGACAGCAACCAACCGGCCAGAAGGGCCGGCAGGATCATCGGAAGCGTGATGACAAAGAAGATTTTCGCAGGCTTTGCCCCAAGGTCCATTGCCGCTTCCTCGACCGAGGTATCCATCCCCGACAGGCGCGACTGCACGACAACCGCGACATAGGCCGCACAGAAGGTCGTATGCGCAATCGTGATCGTCGAAAGACCACGACCCGCCGGCCAGCCAATCATTTGTTCCAGTGTTACAAACAACAGCAGAAGCGACAGACCGGTAATGACTTCCGGCATGACAAGCGGTGCGGCAATCATACCCGAAAACAGGGTGCGTCCCTTAAACCTGCCAAAGCGTGACATGACAAGCCCGGCTGGCGTGCCAAGCGCAAGCGCGAGGGTGGCTGACATCACCCCGATCCGCAGGCTGTTCCAGGCGGCATCAATCATGCCGTCATTGGAAAACAGCGACACGTACCACTTGGTCGAAAAGCCTGCCCAGACGGTCACCAGCTTGCCCTCGTTAAAGGAATAGATGATGACAAGCAGGATCGGCACATAAAGAAAGGCAAAGCCAAACACCAAGGCCGAAATCAGGAAGGTTGAACGTTTGCTGCTCATTGCTGGCCTTCCTCCTGCTTGGTCTGGATATGCTGGAACCACATGATCGGAACGACAAGGAACAGCAGCATCGCAATCGCCACCGCCGATGCAATCGGCCAGTCACGGTTGGCAAAGAACTCGTTCCAAAGCGTTCGACCAATCATCAGCGTGTTCGGGCCACCCAGAAGTTCCGGAATGACGAACTCGCCAACGGCCGGAATGAAGACCAGAAGCGATCCTGCGAGAATGCCCGGCATCGAAAGCGGCAGCGTGATCTTGGCAAAGGCCTGCCAGGGCTTGCAGCCCAGATCAAGGGCAGCTTCGACCAGGCTGACATCCATCTTTTCGAGTGTGGAATACAGCGGCAGGATCATGAAGGGCAGGTAGGTATAAACAATGCCGACATAGACCGCGAATTCGGTCTGACGCATGATCAGCGGCTCGGAAATAATCCCTGCCCACAGCAGGAATGCGTTGATCAGACCTTCACGATCCAGAATGCCGATCCATGCATAAACACGGATCAGGAAGCTGGTCCAGAACGGCAGGATGACAAGCATCAGAAGCACACTGCGCATCGATCCTTGCGCACGCGCAATGCCATACGCCATCGGATAGCCGATCAGAAGCGTGATGATGGTCGAAATCGCCGCAATCCGGATCGAGTTCAGATATGCCGTGGCATAAAGGCTGTCAGATAGCAGGAACAGATAGTTCCCGAAATTAAGCGTGATCGTGATGCCTTCATCAATCCATTCGAACAGCGACGTGTAAGGCGGCTGCGCATATTCGGCCATGGAAAAGCTGATCTTGAGAACGATCAGGAACGGCACAAGGAAGAACAAAAACAGCCAGAAATACGGAATGCCGATCACCAGCACCCGGCCGTGTTTGATCATCCAGCGATCAAATTTTTGCTTTAAGCTTAGCTTGTCACTGCTCATTTGTTCAGAACCGAAGCAGCCCCGGCCTCCCACGATACCCAAACCGTGTCTTCCCACGTATAGCGTGGCTCGATCTGGCGGGTGGAGTTCGGCTCGGTCACCTTGATGCGTTTACCGCTCTCAAGGCGTACGTGATAGGTCGAAATACCGCCAAGATAGCCGATCTCTTCAACCTTGCCCGATACGCAATTGTATTTGGCATCTGCCGGCGCTTCCTTGGTGATGCGCAGGCGTTCTGGGCGAAGGGCCGCCCAGAATGTCATGCCCTGATGGCCCTGAACCGCATGGTCGATATAGATATCGCAACCGGCTTCCTCGGATTTGATGACGGCATATTTTTCATCGTCATCAACGAGAACCCCTTCGATCAGGTTGACCTGACCCAGGAAGTTCGCGGTGTAGCGGCTGTTGGGATATTCATAAAGCTCGAACGGGGTGCCGATCTGGTTGATCACCCCTTCATTCATCACGGCAATGCGCGATGCCATGGTCATGGCTTCTTCCTGGTCATGGGTCACCATGACAAAGGTGGTGCCGACCTTTTCCTGAATATTGACCAGTTCAAACTGGGTCTGTTCGCGCAGTTTCTTGTCAAGCGCACCCAGCGGTTCGTCAAGCAACAGCACTTTTGGCCGTTTTATAAGAGAGCGCGCAAGCGCCACACGCTGGCGCTGACCACCCGAAAGCTGATGGGGTTTGCGTTTGGCAAATTTGGTCATCTGCACAAGGTCAAGCATGTCGGCGACCAGTTCCTTGATCTCGCTGCGCGAAACCCCGTCCTGGACAAGGCCGAAGGCAACATTCTGCTCGACACTCATATGCGGGAACAGGGCATAGGACTGGAACATCATGTTGGTCGGGCGCTCATAGGCCGGAACACCGGCCATATCGACGCCATCGATATAAATTTTGCCCGATGTCGGTTCTTCGAACCCGGCCAGCATGCGTAAAAGCGTGGTTTTGCCGCAACCTGATCCGCCCAGAAGGGCAAACAATTCATGGCGATAGATATCAAGGGAAACATCATCGACGGCATAGAAGTCGCCGAATTTCTTGGTCACATTCTCAAAGCGGATATAGGGAACCGCGTCCGGATTGTTCCAAGGTTGCGTCTTGTGCACATCCTCGTGCACGCGCTCCAAAACCGCCTCTGACACCAGCATTCTCCCCTTGTTCAATGTCAAGATGAACCGATTAAACCAGACGTCAGCCCCTGATGACCTGGTGCGCAATCGTTTGATGTTGCTGCACTGCTGATAAGGTCGGTTCTTCCTGATAACAGGATGAAGCAATTCTGCAATCTGTAAAGAGTAGTGTGCGATATTTTGAACATCCATCGCCATTTGATGCCTAAATTGGCAGTAAAACGGTATGGAGTGTTCAGAAAATGTGCAATCTGATGCAGAGTGGCAGGCGCTGAAATGGCTTCATATGTACCCTGTCGATGCCGTTGAGTGCGAGTCACTGGCGGGCTGACGTCAGCGGTAAAAGCAAAAGGGCGCGAACCATGTCGCGCCCTTCGCAAAGATTAAAGATCACATTCCTAGGCGATCTTACTGACCGGTTTTAAGCTTCGTCCACAGACGGGTGCGGGTGCGCAGCAACCGGGAATCAGGCTCGACCTTGGACCTGAGGCGTTCTTTTACTTCCTGCGGTGGGTAGATGCCCGGATCATTGCGTAAATCTTCGTCGATTAATGGCAGAGCTGCGATATTTGGCGAGGCATATTCCACGTAATTCGCAATATCAGCCTCGACATCGGCGCGCAGCACATAGTCGATGAACTTGTGCGCCAGATCCGGGTTCGGTGCATCTTCCGGGATCATCATGGTATCAAACCAGATCAGGGTGCCTTCCTTCGGAATGACATATTTGATCTCGTTGCCGTTGCCGGCTTCTTCGGCGCGTGTTGCTGCTTGACCAACATCACCAGACCAACCGATGGAAACACAGAGATTGCCATTGGCCAAATCGTTAATGTACTGAGAGCTATGGAAGTAAGTCACATATGGGCGGATTTTTTCAAGCTGTGTAAAGGAGCTTTCAATCGATTCCTTCGTCGGTTCACCCTCTGGCACATTGCCCAGATAGAAATTGACCAGTGGAACAACCTCACTTGCGCTATCTAACAGGCTAAAGCCGCATTCCGATATCTTTTCAGCATATTGAGGGTCGAAGACCAGAGCCCAACTGTCGACAGGGGCGTCGTCTCCGAGTACTTCTTTAACTTTGGCAACGTTATAGCCAAAACCGTTCGTGCCCCAGAAATACGGTACTGCATAGGTGTTATCCGGGTCGGATTTTGCCTGCTGCTTGAGAATCGCTGGATCAAGGTTGCCGTAGTTTGACAGTTTGGATTTATCAATCGGCTGGAACATTTTAGCTTTGATCAAGCGTTCAGCATCGGCGAGGGTCGGGACGACGATGTCATAGCCAGAATTGCCTGCCAGCAATTTGGCCTCAAGCAATTCAACGCTATCATAAACGTCATAGTTGACCTTGACGCCGTATTCCTTTTCGAAATTCGCAATCGTGTTCTCGCCGATATAATCCGACCAGTTATAAACGTTGAGAACTTCCTGTGCCGATGCGCTCGTGGCAAAGCCGGATACGGCTGCCGCAAACACAACAAGACTTGATGTTTTAAGAAGAGATTTCATTTCGCTGAGCCTCCCATGTGGCAGCGTTTGAAAGTTTACGGTTCTGTTGTCTGCTCCCCCAGAACCCGGGGATAATGTCAATATCCTTCGAATGCTTTGGGATATTGTCAAATACAAGATGGAAAAATGTGCATTTTTCGCATCAATTAGAAAATTGTGCATTTAACATGCAATATTCTTGCGCTGGGCGGCAATACCCGGCGCAAAATTCGACAGGCGTCTTTTATACGTTCAGCAGTAGGTGCTCACGCTCCCACGCGCTGATCACGGTCTGATAGGCATCCCATTCCGCCTCCTTCACCGCGATGACGGCGGCGGCGAATTCCTCGCCCAGAAGCTCCTTGAGTGGCTTGCAACGTTGGAATTTCGCAAGTGCTTCATGGATGTGACGCGGCAGAGAATGCGCACGATCATAGCCGGACCCTTCGATCGGGGAGGTGGCATCGACTTCTTCGAGAATCCCCAAAAGACCACAGGCAAGCGATGCGGCAACCGCCAGATACGGGTTGGCATCCGCCCCCGGCAAGCGGTTTTCAATACGGCGTGCTGCGGGCGGGCCGTTTGGCTGGCGCAAGCCGACCGTACGGTTATCAAGCGACCAGTGCATGTTGATCGGCGCATCCGACCAGGGCTGCAAACGGCGATAACTGTTCATGTTCGGTGCCAGAAGCGGCATGGCAGCCGGTAGGTAACGCTGCAGACCACCAATATAGTTCAGGAACAGCTTGGAGTTTTCCCCGTCATCATCGGCAAACAGGTTCTTGCCGGTTTTGATATCAAGAAGACTCTGGTGGATATGCATCGAGCTGCCCGGAAGGTTGCCCATCGGCTTGGCCATGAACGTGCCATAGACACCGTGCTTGAGTGCCGTTTCACGCAGGGTTCGTTTGAACAGGAAGGCCTGGTCGGCCAGTTCAAGCGGATCACCATGGTTGAAGTTCATTTCAAGCTGGGCCGGGCCCGACTCGTGGCTCATGGTATCGGCATCGATATCCATGGCCTCGCAATAGTCATAAAGGTCTTCAATCAGCGGATCGAACTCGTTGATCGCATCAATGCCAAAGGCGTTCGATGCACGTTCCGGACGACCCGAACGGCCAATCGGCGGCTCAAGCGGGTTGTCGGGGTCGGTGTTCTTTGCCACCAGATAAAATTCAAGTTCGGGCGCAATCACGGGCTTCATGCCGCGTTCCTCAAAAGCCTTGAGAACGCGTTTCAGCACGCCGCGCGGGGACGTTGAAACTTCTTCGCCGGAAAAATGGAAACAGTCGCAGATGATCTGGGCCGTTGGCTCCTCGTACCACGGCACGACGCGTACGGTGTCCGGGTCCGGCACCATGGCCACGTCCTTTTCGGCCGGGTCAAGGAACGCATCGGTCTCCTCCGGGTAGCCGCCGGTCACCGTCAGGCAGAAAATTGCTTCGGGGATGGCAAGGCTTTTGGCCTCCAGCCCCTTCAGGAACTTCTGTGTCGGAAGAACCTTGCCGCGGGCAACGCCGGACATGTCCGGAACAATGCATTCGACTTCTTCGATTTTTCGCTCGGATAGCCACGTCTTGAGATCGGTGCTCATGTGTAGTCGGGCGCTTTCACGCCAGTCCTTCAAAATTGCATTTTCTTGCGTTTTTCGGGCCATTCCCGAACAAATTCACAAGAAAGGATGTTGGTCTTCGAAGACTATTGTATTTAATTTCGTTATTGTCGTGTTTTTTAGAATTATAGACGAAATATCGGTTGGATCGTCGAAGATATCGTTTCATATCTCTGGAACGATCCTACCAGATTGCGCTATAGTCCCGCCACAATATTAAGAGCAGCGTTTGGATGCTGGTCAAGGAGGTATTATGAAAATCGCACATCCGTATCTTATGTTTCTTGGTGACGCGCCGGACGAACTGGCTGCAAAAACCGCAATCGGCATCAAGCAGTGGCGCCCGGAATGGTGCGTCGGTCAGCTGAGCCTGCCGGGCTGTCAGGCTGATCTTGGTCTGCCGGAAATGTCGATCGCCGAAGCCAAGGCAGCAGGCGTTAAAACCCTGGTGCTTGGCGTTGCCAACCGTGGCGGCATCATCGGCCCGGCATGGATGGAAACCCTGCTGGCTGCAATCGATGCCGGTATGGACATCGCCAACGGTCTGCACACCCGTCTTACCACCATTCCGGAACTGGTCGAAGCCGCTGCTGCCAAAGGTGTCAGCCTGTTTGACGTTCGCCACTTCGATGGCAAGGTGCCGGTCGGTAACGGTGAAAAACGTTCCGGTAAGCGCGTTCTGGCAGTTGGTACCGACTGCTCGGTTGGTAAAATGTACACCGCCCTTGCGATTGACGCCGAATTCAAAAAGCGCGGCATCAAGTCTGATTTCCGTGCTACCGGCCAGACCGGTATCTTTATCGCGGGCGAAGGCATCTCGGTTGACGCCGTGATTTCCGACTTCATCTCGGGCGCTGTTGAAACCATCGCACCGGCCAATGACGCCGATCACTGGGACGTCATGGAAGGGCAGGGCAGCCTGTTCCACGCATCCTTCGCCGGTGTTTCCATGGGCCTGATCCACGGTTCCCAGCCGGACGCACTTGTTGTCTGCCACGAGCCGACCCGCGCACACATGCGTGGTCTGCCGGGTTACAAGCTGCCGGATCTGAAAACCTGCCTCGAGGTCAACCTGCAACACGCAAAACTGACCAACCCGGATTGCAAGGTTGTCGGTTTCGCGATCAACACCAAGGCGCTTGACGACGCAGCAGCCAAAAAGCTTCTCGCGGACATCGAAGCCGAATTCGGTCTTCCGGCTGTTGACCCGGTTCGTACCGGTGTCGCGCCGCTGGTCGACAAACTCCAGGAGATCTAAGTTGCCAAAACTCAGTGTGATTTCCGAAGTCTTCCCTCTCGCACAGGTCTTCAAGATCTCGCGCGGGGCACGGACCGAGGCACATGTGGTCAAGGTGACGCTTAGCGACGGCACACATACCGGGTACGGGGAATGCGTTCCCTATGCCCGGTATAACGAAACGGTCGAAGGTGTCATTGCCGACATCGAAGCACAGGCAGACGCCCTTGACCGTGGCATGACCCGCAAGGAACTTCAGGACGCCATGAAGGCCGGCGCTGCACGTAATGCAGTCGACTGTGCCTATTGGGATCTGGAAGCCAAGCGTATGGGCCGTCGTGTTTGGGAATTGATCGGGCACAAGGCACCGGAAGGATTGATCACGGCGGAAACGCTGTCGATCGATACGCCGGACAATATGCGCGAAGCTGCCCGCAAGATTGCCCATGCGCCGCTGCTCAAGGTCAAGCTCAATGGCGAAAATGTCCTTGAGTCGGTCCGCGCTGTGCGTGAAGGCTCGCCCAAGGCGCGCATCATTGTTGATGCCAACGAAGCCTGGTCGCTTGATCTGCTCGAAGATATCGGTGCCGAACTTGACGGCCTTGGTGTCGAGATGATCGAACAGCCGCTGCCTGCCGGGCAGGATGGTGGTCTGATCGATATCGATTGCCCGGTGCTTCTGTGTGCTGATGAGTCTGTTCATACGATGGCCGACATTCCGCGTCTGGCCAATCTCTATGACATGATCAACATCAAGCTCGACAAGACCGGTGGTCTCACCGGCGCGCTCGAACTGGCAGAGGCGGCATCAAAGGCCGGCATGCAACTGATGACCGGCTGCATGGTCGGAACATCGCTTGCCATGGCACCGGCCATGATCACCGGTGCGATGTCGCGCATTGTCGATCTCGATGGGCCGATCTGGATGGCCAAGGACCGCGACCATGCCCTGACATTTAAAAACGGTGTCATGGGTCTGCCTGATCGCGAACTTTGGGGCTGATCTGCTTCGCTTCGATCACGACGCTATACCACGGCATAGCCACCCTGTAATTGGGGTGAATTTGGACGGCGCACCGCAAACCCGGTGCGCCGTTTCAGTTTCTGCGATAAAAAATCCCGCACGTCATTTTTCGACTCACGGTAGAAAGACCCGAGGAAATTTTTTTTACCGCCAGATATGGTGGGTTTCGCGTTAACTTTTTGTTTACGAATCAATATCTTGCGGTCGAAATTTGCCGTTTTTAAACTGTATTCTGATCCTTATGCTGCATTACGCCACCCTAATGTATAGTTGTGTCTTCGACCAAATAAGGGAACGATGAACCTGCTAAAAAACGGGCTGAAATTGGCCTGATATCATCTGGTTGGAGCGGTTCGCGTGGATACAGGCCCTCAGGAAAATAGCAGCCCGCCTAAAAAGACCTGGCGATGTTGCTATCGGGATTTTCTCTACACGCCACGGCATGCAGAGCTTCTGCATCTGCGTCGCAAGGAATCGATTCAGCTCTCCGCCCGTTTTGCCGCTCTTTTCGTTATTGTTCTGATGATTGCCGTCCCGTTCTGGGATGGGTCCTTTGCCTCTGAAATGTGGTCCTCGCAGACCTTCATTCTGCGCCTTCTGGTCGCCGGCGTTGCGCTTGCGGTTCTCACCAATCGCGCGGTCAGTGCGCGCTTAAGGCGGCGCTTACCGTATCTTCCGATGTTGATGTTGATTGTCGCGGCAAGTTTGCTGTGTGTCTTTGCCGGCAATGATCCGCTGGCAACCGACCATATGCACAGCTCGCACAGCTTCCTTTTGATCGGGTTGGTGATGATGATTGCCATCATGCCGGTCACCCTGGTCGAGGCGGGGCTGCTTTCCCTGCCCTTTGTGGTGTTGCTTGCCATTGGTGCGCAATCCGGCCTTGAAACCGGCTTTGTGCCGTTTGAAATGCTGCTAGCCTTCCTGCTGCCGCTGGCATTGGTGTCTGCCCTTGTGCAGCTTTATCGCACCATCACGGCGGCGCACGAAATCGCCATTGATCCGCTGACCAATTGTTATACCCGCGCCTTTGGCATGGAAATGATCCGCGTCAGTTTCGAAGGTGCGCTTCGCAAAAAGGTCCCATACACCATTGCCTTCATTGATCTTGATGACTTCAAGCAGATCAATGACCGCTACGGCCATGATTATGGTGATCGCATCTTGGGCGAAGTCGGCAACAACCTGATCCATCGCTTCCGCCGTTCCGATATGGTCGTGCGCTGGGGCGGGGAGGAATTCCTTGTTCTGCTGCCGGAACTCGACCGTACCCGCGCGGCCGAGGTGCTTGAACGCGTTATGGCGCCGGGGCTGGCAATGCTTGAAAGCGGGAAGGTGCAGTGCGCCAGTGTTGGCCTGTCCGAACGCATCGAAGATGCCATTGCTCTGCCGCAGAACCTGATCGATCTTGCCGATCAGCGCATGTATGACGCCAAAAAACGCCGGGATCGCGATGATCTCGTCGCCCAAGGCTATTCCGGCCGCCGCAACACCGTCAGCGCCATGGCCACCCCGTCAGCCTCAAACGCCCCGTCTGTCGACCGCAGCGTCAACTAAACGGCCTGCTGCCGGTTAGCCGCGCCCAAAGCGGCCGCAGCCCACGCCACCATTCTCTCTGAAATCTCCCTGACATCGCTCTCGCTCATGCAGCTGCATGAGCAGTCCGGACCATCAGCGTGTCAGGCTTGCTAAGCCCCGCACACCATAGCGCGCCTGTCGCATGAAAGGTGGAATCGATACGCAAAATGGGTCCGGAATCCGCTTCAGACCGACTCAAAGCAGTTCGGATTCGCGTCGATTCTCTGCTCTATTTCGAAAATTCTGTTTTCTTCGATGATCAAAAAATAGCCGCGAGATGTGAAATTTTCGGGCGTTTGAGGGGCAATGCCTTAAAATAATGCGCAAAAAAGAAGCAGTAATATTTTTGACAAAAAAATAGTCAAAAAGCTATTGCGCCCTCCCCATCGAATCAGTAATCTCCATTTGTGCGCTGCGGTAGGACGCAGTGCATTCCGGCGAGCGACTTGTCGCTCGTTTCTTGGACGTTTCCTCCCTAGACTTGGGCCGCTGTCACAGGCGGCCTTCTTTTTTGCCTAAATTCAGCCAATTAGACAAGTTTCAAGCATCTGCTCAGCCGATGAGTAACTGATGTTATTTGGAATTGGTGAAATGGTGCGGCGCAAATCAACTCATGGTCATCTGACACAGGCGCCTAGAAAAAGGGCGCTGTCCGATATGCCGTGACAACGCCCCTTGAAATGTTTGCAAGCCGTTTCGCGCCTATTTCTCGCGCGTGGGATTGCCATCCGGGGTGTCGCTGTCCCCGTCACCGAGGCCGCGCTGCATGATCACGCTATCGACCCAGCGGCCCATTTTAAAGCCGGCCGACTGAAGCGTACCGGCAACCCGGAAGCCCAGCCGCGCATGCAGCCCGATCGACGCGACATTCGCACTATCGCCGATCACGGCAACCATCTGGCGATAGCCAAGGGCGGTGACCCGTTTGATCAGTTCCGAAAGCAAGGCGCTGCCAGCCCCTTTACCGACGACTTCGGGGGCGATGTAAATCGTATCCTCGACCGTGAAACGGTAGGCGGGCCGTGTACGGTACGCCCCGGCATAGGCAAAGCCTTCAACCCGGCCGTCAACATCGGCCACCAGATAAGGCAGGCCGCGTTCGCGCACATGTTGCCAGCGCGATGTCAGTTCGGCGATTTCGGGCGCGCGTTCTTCAAACGATGCCAGGCCATGCAAAACGTGATGGCCGTAAATCTCGGTGATGCGTTCAAAATCTTCGGGTTCGGCATCGCGAATGACCAGATCGCTCAAAACGTCACTGGTATCGGTGGCGTTACTGGTGGCGGTGGTGGCGTCAGTCATTAGAACGGGTTCCCGTCGAGATCATGGAAGCGCGATATCAGATCGGTCATCTGGTCGCGCAGAACGTCAAAGCCGCGATGCGGGCTGATTGTCGTTTCATCCATATAAAGCGCTCGTGAAAGCTCGATCTGAAGGCTGTGCACATGTTCTTGCGGGCGACCGTAATGGCGTGTGCAATAACCCCCGGCATATGGATCATTGTGCGCGGGCGCAAAGCCCATATCGCGAAAACAATCTTCCACAAACCGCGTCAATGACGGGTGGCAGGAACTTCCATAGCAATCGCCAAGCACCAGATCAACGCGGTTTTTCATGCTGTCGCACGAATCCCCGGGCATCGAATGGCAATCAATCAGGATGCAATAGCCAAACGTGGCCCGCGTCTGATCAATCAGTTTTTGCAATGCCTTGTGATAGGGCCGGTAATAGGTATCAATCCGCGAAAGCGCTTCTTCAGCGGGCAGGCGGGTCTTGTAAATCTCGACCCCGCCACTGACCACGCGCGGGATCGATCCCAGCCCCGAAAGCGCACGCATCGAATTGATCTCGTTGTCATCGGGAAGATCGCCATCAAACATCCGCGGATCAAGTTCCATGGCCGCCCGGTTCACATCCACATAGGCACGCGGAAATGTCGCACACAGCAACGGTGCGCCAAGCTTGGGGGCGGCAGTGAACAGCTGATCGACAAAGGCGTCCTCGGATGCGCGCAGCTCAAACGCGCCGATCCGCGCCCGGTCAATCAGATCCTGCGGGTACTGGCGGCCTGAATGCGGCGATGCAAACACCACAGGCAGGGTTTGCCGTGGTGGCAGGATAACGGTGGCGGGGCCGGTTGTGGTAAGTTCCGAAGGCAACTGGTTCATTGTCTTTCGTAAAGTCCATCCCTTATGGCACCGTCAAGATACGGTGTAGCGCTTCGTCAAGCTCCTGCGATCCATTCGCATACTATCTTGTAGCATATGGGAATTGCCACGGAATTGATGAACATTTTTTGTCAAAAAACCATTTCTGGGGTTGCGCCAAGGTCCGCCTTGGGATAAATACCGCCTCGCCGACGCAAACGGCACAGATCATGGTTTTTGGTTACGAAGGCCTGGTCTTCTGAAAGATGGATTTGCGGGCCTATAGCTCAGTTGGTTAGAGCGTTCGCTTGACATGCGAGAGGTCACAAGTTCGAGTCTTGTTAGGCCCACCATCTTTCCCACCCATAGGGGCCTATAGCTCAGTTGGTTAGAGCGTTCGCTTGACATGCGAGAGGTCACAAGTTCGAGTCTTGTTAGGCCCACCATTCCCACCCCGCCGGGTTCCCGCGCGGGGTTTTGTGTTTGTTATGTATTTTGTATTTAGTTCACAAACACGCATAGATACCAGTCTTACTGGTCACAATTTGCGGCTGCATAAAAAACTTCTTATGTTTTTTATAGGGGTATATATTTACCGGTAAACGTTAATATTATTAACTGTGTTGACTTAAATGGCAACTTTTGAGAATTTGCAGGAGTTGGTGCGTAGCGACGCTTTGGTACCTATAAATTTGCCAATTCGAGTTTGTTCTGCGCCATCGCGTTATCTTTATGCAACTCCGAGAGCGCATGAATACATTGTGGAAACTTTGCCGCAGTTACCGCAAACGCAAATGAGTGAAGCCACTCCTTATGAACAAGTATACTCCCTGTTCAAGCGGTTTGTTTGCGGAAATGAGCTAAGTTACGGAGATGGAAATGATATTAGAGATATCAATCCTTCAGATCTAGGTGTTTGGGAACTAAAGACCGAAGATATGCGATTGTTCGGTTGGTTTCCACTTTACGATGTATTCATTTGCGATGCAGTTGATGATGCCTCGCGTATTAAAGAATTTAATCTATATGCTGGTTATCGTGATCAGTGTGTTGCTGTACGAGATCGAATGGCACTTAGTGAGCCCAAGTTCGTGGATGGAGAGTTACAGGATGTCATTTCTTTTTGAGCTGGATCCGAAGAGCGAGTTTGTTTCGGATGGGGTTGAAAAGTTTCGCCACGAAATACGTAAAAGCTACGTCGAAGCATGCGAAAAAGACCCTGAGTTGAGTCAGGCTAAAATCGCTGAGGAGCTTGGTGTAAATCGCTCAGTGATTAACCGTAGGATCAATGATGGGGCAAACCTAACTTTGAGGTCTATTCTGGAGCTTCTATGGGCGATGGATCGTGACTACGTTTTTGAGACATTTGAGCGGAAAGATGACGTCACTCATGGTGATAACTGTCCTCCAAGGGTGAATGTTGCTAGCGCGAATTCGGAGATCAAAACGCAGAACATGTCTTTCAAACTGAGTTAAGCGGGAAAAGAGAGTCTCGGATATGGATGAAGGCTTTAAAGAGTATAGCTTCCCGTTTGCTGTCGCGACGTTCTGTGAGGACATTCGTGCAGAAGAAGGTGGACGCCGCAGCCTGATGGGGGTGCTTGGAGGAAGTGTTTTCTTTCCTGAGATGCCCATAAATCTGCCATTGTTCTGTATTGTTACAGATTTACATTTGGGTTTGGACCCACAAATTCGAAACTATCGGATTGTTGTCGACGCATCTTGGCTCAGCGAACCGTTGGCATCGCATTCTCTGACAGAGGCCCAAGTCCGAGAGGCGCTGAAAGACAAGAAGGTTGTCGGGGTTGTCGGTTACAAGCTAACTGCAGATATGAAATTCCCGGGATTCAATGTGCCTGCGGAAGGTGTTGTCAGGTGCTGGATCGAATATGGTGATACCAAACTTATGGCGGGTGCCGTTCACTTTGTCCGTAGTGATCAGCACAAGGTTATCGACCGATCATCCTAACGCATCTGCGCGATACTCTTCCTGAACCGCATCGCGCTAAAGGCAAAGAAGCCAACCCCGATCGCAAACACCAGAAGAAACTCCGGCCAGACGACTTCAATACCCGCACCCCGGAACAGGATGGCTTGCGCATATTTGACGAAATGTGTGGCGGGCGAGAACTGCATGATGTTCTGAAGCTCCTCGGGCATGCTTTCAAGCGGCGTGCTGCCGCCCGAAAGCAAGCGCAACGGTAACACCACCAGAATGAACAGCAGGCCAAATTGCGGCATGGAACGCGTCATGGTGGCAAGGAAAATGCCCAGTGCCGTGGCAAAGAACAGATAGATCACCACACCGCCCATGAACAAAAGCTTCGATCCCGCAATCGGCACGCCAAGCACCAGCTGAACGACAAAAATCATCGACAGCATGCAGGCAATCAGGATCACAAGCCCATTGGCCCAGACCTTCGCCAGCATGATCTCATAGGGATTGAGCGGCATCACCAGCAAATGCTCGATCGTGCCATGTTCGCGTTCGCGAATAAGCGCCGCCCCCGACAGAATGATCGACAGCATGGTGATCGCATTGATGATCTCCATCGTGCTGGTAAACCATTCGCTTTTGACGTTCTGGTTATAGGCATAACGCGTCACAATCGACGCCGCCTCACTGCGGTTTTGCCCGGCCCAGGCCGACTTGCCGCCAAGCCATGTCGAAACCTCCTGGGCGATGATATTGCTGACATAGCCCTGACCGATCCCGGCCTGCATCATCGCAGTGGCATCGATATTAAGCTGCATTTCCGGATCGCGGCCCGAAACCACATCGGCCTCGAAACGCGGCGGGATCACCAGCACAAAGGTGAATGCGCCGCTATTCATCGCCGCATCAATATCGCGCTCGTTAATGCGCGCGGGCTGTTGGAAATAGGGTTCCAGAAATGCATCCGAAATCCGAAGCGAAAGCGCCGAGCCATCCTGATCGGCAATCGCGATCGAACCACGCCGCAAGTCATGCGAAAAGCCGGTTGCCGAATTATAAATCGCAAAGGAAAACGCCCAGACAATAAGCGCAATCAGCACCATGTCGCGCCGGAGGCTGAAAAGCTCCTTGATGCCAAGGCGATAGATATTACTGATCCGTCTGCCAAGCATGGGTTACGCCTCCTGCTTTTTCAAAAGCAGCATCGAAAGCAGGGTCAATGCCGGGAAGAAGATCAAAAGACTGATCAGTTCGGGATAAAGCTCCGCAAAGCCAAGCGCCTTGGTGAATGTGCCGACACTGATCGACATGAAATGCGATGTCGGAATCGCCTTCGACATCAGCGCCGAGACGCCCTCGAGCGAGGAAACCGGCTGCATCATTCCGGAAAACATCACCGATGGCACCATGGTCGCAATCGCGGTGCCAAAAAGGGCTGCGATCTGGGTGCTGGTAAAGGACGAAATCAAAAGTCCCAAGCCCGTGGTCGCGGTAACAAACAGGATCGCCCCGGTCAAAAGGGTCAGGCCATTGCCACGCAACGGTACCTCAAACCAGAACAGCGCCATCGCACTCATCAGGAAAAAGTTGATCAGGCCAAGCGCCACATAGGGCAATTGCTTGCCCCACAAAAACTCAAGCTTGGACACCGGCGTCACATAAAGGTTGGTAATCGATCCCAGTTCCTTTTCGCGCACCACACCGACTGCCATCAGGACGGCGGGGATAAACACCAGCAACAGCGCAATCACAGACGGCACCATGGCATAGATGCTTTTGAAATCCTGATTATAGCGAAAACGCGTTTCAATCCGCAGCGGCTGGCCGGTATCAGAACTTCCGACATCACGTTTAAGATTCTCGCTTAAATACAGCTGATGAATGCCTTCGACATAGCCATGAATGGTCTCGGCGCGAAACGGCATGGAGCCATCAATAAACGCGCCGATCTCCGGGCTGCTGCCGCGCCCGACATCGCGTCCAAACCCCGGCGGAATTTCAATCGCCAGCGTGATCTCGCCCGCAAGCAACCTTGCCTCAAGATCATCAATACTGGTCAGCGGTTCTTGTGCTTCGAAATAACGCGATCCCGACAGGTTCTCGGTATAGGTCCGGCTTTCCGCACTCTGATCACGGTCCAGAACCGCATAGGTCAGGTTTTCAACATCAAATGTAATGCCCCAGCCAAAGACCGGCATCAGGATCGCGGTGCCAATCAGGGCAAACATCAAACGGATCGGATCGCGGACCAGTTCCATGGTTTCACGCAGCGAATAGGCCCACAACCGCCGGAAACTGAACAGCGACGCATGCGCCGGTTTCCAGTTGGCCTGATCACCATTCGACGCGCTCAATGCATCTTCCGGGGCAGGGGCGGGGGTGGATTGCCCGTCCTCGCCGTCGGCCTCTTCCAAATGGCTGATAAACGCTTCTTCCAACGTCTCGCAGCCACGTCCCTTGGTGATCGCATCTGGCGTATCACTGATCAAAACCTTGCCGGCATGCATCAGTGAAATGCGATCGCAGCGCTCCGCCTCGTTCATGAAGTGGGTGGAGATGAAAATCGTCACCCCCTGATCACGCGAAAGCTCGACCAGCAATTCCCAGAACCCATCACGCGCCACCGGATCAACGCCCGATGTCGGCTCATCCAGAATCAGGATTTCCGGATTGTGAATGATCGCAACTGCCAGCGACAGGCGCTGACGGACGCCAAGCGGCAACCGTTCGCTCAGATCATCATGATAGGGGCCAAGGCCGAACCGCTCGGAAAGCTCCTTGATCCGTGGTTTGATCTTGTCTTTCGCGATGTGAAACAGATGCGCATGCAGCTCAAGGTTCTGCATCACGGTCAGTTCGGAATAAAGCGAGAAGGCCTGGCTCATATAGCCAACCCGATTGCGCAGTGCGATGTCCTGCCCATCGACCGGTTTGCCAAACAATTCCGCCATGCCCTCGGACGCATTCAAAAGCCCGGTCAGCATCTTCATGGTCGTGGTCTTGCCGCAACCGTTGGAGCCGAGAAATCCGAAAATCTCGCCTTTCTCGATCCGGAAGCTGACATCATCCACGGCGGTAAAGTCGCCAAACTTCTTGGTCAGATGCTCGGCGACAATCGCTGGCGTGTCGCCATGAATGGTGCGCTCCGGGATATTCAGTTCATGGTGATCACGCCGCTGTTCTTCCGGCAGAAGCGCGATAAAGGCGGCCTCAAGTGTGTCTGATCCGGTGCGTTCAAGAATTTCATCGGCCGTACCACTCGCCAGCACCTTGCCGTCATTCATTGCAATCAACCGGTCAAAGCGCGCGGCTTCATCCATATAGGCCGTCGCCACCAGAACCGTCATTTTGCTTTGCGTCTGGCGGATCGCATCGATCAGTTGCCAGAATTGCTGACGCGACAGCGGATCAACACCGGTGGTCGGCTCGTCCAAGATCAGGATGTCCGGGTCATGGATCAGCGCACAACAAAGCCCAAGCTTCTGCTTCATCCCCCCCGAAAGCTTGCCCGCCGGGCGCTCGGTAAAGGGATCAAGTCCGGTCGCCTCAACCAGACGTGCAATGCGTTCATCACGCTCACGTTTGCCCTGACCAAACAGGCGGCCGAAAAACTCAAGGTTCTCGCGCACTGTCAGATCCATATAAAGGTTCTTGCCAAGCCCCTGGGGCATATAGGCAATGCGCGGCAGGATCGCGTTGCGGTGCCTGGCATCCGTCATCGATCCGCCAAGCGTCTCGACCGTGCCATCCTGCACCTTGCGCGCACCCGATATCAGGGCAAGCGCACTTGATTTACCGACCCCGTCCGGGCCGATAAAGCCAACCGTCTGGCCCACCGGAATTTCAAGGCTGATGCCGTCAAGCGCTGCGACCTTGCCATAGCGGTGCGAGACGCCTTCAAGCCTTACGGCGATCTGATCAACGTGATCGGTGTTTTCCACCATGGTGGGGTACTCTATTGCGCGGTCTGACGCAGGGTCGCGTCATCAGGCACATTCGGGGTGAATTCATTCGGCCAGTCATTGTGATCGGCCAGCATGATATAGGCCTCCCCCGGAAGGCCGGTTTTCACCCGTTTGAGGTGCTCGTTAAGCAGTTCCTGATCAATCCGCACCTTGACGCGGAACATCAGCTTGTCGCGCTCGGCCCGGGTTTCGACTTCGCGCGGGGTGAATTGCGCATCATCGGCGACAAACGATACCTTGGCCGGGATGACAACGCTTGGCGCGGCATCAAGGATAATCCGCGCATCATTGCCGACAAAGGCCAGACCGGCCTGACGTGTCGGCAGGAACACATTCATATAGACATCGGTCAGATCGATCATGGTGATCACCGGACCACCACCCGATAAAACCTCGCCCGGTTCGGCAAGGCGATATTGCACGCGGCCATCGCGTGGTGCCTTCAGGACCGAATCATCAATCTGAACTTCAATGCCTTCAAGCTGGGCTGATGACGCCGCAACATTCAATCGCGAACTGGTCAGGCGCGCTTGTGCTGCTGTCAGGGCCGCCTTGGCGATATCGCGATCGGCACGGCGCTGATCGACTTCCTGTTGGGAAATGTTGTTGTTTTTCACAAGCTCTTCAGCGCGTGAAAGCTGCTGCTCGGCAAAGGAAAGCTCGCTCTCGCGCTGCACGATCTGGGCTTCGGCCTCGGCAATGCCCTGTTCGGCGGCCGCGACTTCGGCGCGCGCACGCGCACGGCTTGTCATCAGCTCGGCCGTATCCATGCGGGCCAGGATCTGTCCACGCGTGACCTGATCACCTTCCTCGACCAGAACTTCTTCGACCCGGCCGGCATATTTGGTCGCAACCCGGATTTCCTCGGCTTCAATCCGCCCGTTGCCCGATGCGATGAATTCCGGAAGCTCGGATTGCTGTGACTGCCAATAGGCATATCCACCCCCGGCAGCAGCGACAATCACCACAAGCACGATCAACACAGCACGCAAGCTTTTCATTCCATTCTCCGGTATCGGGGGGCGGACCAAGGCAGGGCATTGGCAGGCCGGGATGGGTTTTTCAATGATGGTCAAACCATCTGACCAAATGTCACATCTCTTTGCAACGCAACATTCTCTGGAATGATCCTAGGTGATTGTTTCGCTCCGGGCATTGATGTTGCGCAAAGCGCTTTTTTCGAGGGCGCTTGGAATTATGTACACAATTAAGGGTGGAATTTTATCCCTGTTTTGCCTTATTATAGCGTGTTTTCTAATGTTCAATATCTAGTTTAGATGGGGGTTCATATGGCCATAAGTGATCATGATTATGTCAACTTTTCCGAAGAATATGAGTTGAACTATCACCTGAGAAAAGTTGACAAACGTCAAACTGAAGGTAATCGGGATATACTAGTGGTGATGGGGAAAGAGCTGAAAAAAGACCTAGATAAAGCTCGTTTGACACATGCAGAGTTTCATCCATACGTCTCCAAGCAAAAACATCGATTGGAATAACTTAAATTCAGTCGGGGCTGGGGACAGTAATTCGTACATAATAACTGTCTAAGTATCTCTCGGCGCGGGCTTTCTTAATGTCCTCACTGATCGTTTCTGAACAGTGGGTTTGATAAATGATGTGCGGAGCGGATCTTTGTGTAAACGTGGTCGTGAATACTGTGCTTAAACAGTGCCTGATTTTCGATCTGGGTGAGCGTTTCTGCGGAACTCTGAGAACTCAATGAGTAATGAAACTGAACAGATCAGAACGTTATTTGAGCAGATTGACAGGGATGTTGACGAAGAGAATGAAGAAGGCTTGCGAGCTTTTGTTGAGCGTAAATCTGAGTTGCTAAAGGAGATACCTGAAGATAGTCACGCACTATTTTTTTATGGTGTTGCCAATGCGTACGGCGGCATTCGGAAGTGCCAGGGCGATGCCAAAGAGTGGTGGAATGACCCACTTAGATTTGGTGAGATTCTTTATCTTCGTAGGTCGATTTGTCACCCATCCTTTTTGTGGAGTAATCCAATTCCACGCGCTAGGTCGAGAACCAATCTTGGAATAGCGTTAAGTAGGACCGGTAGGATTGTTGATGCTATTGATCAGCTGAATTTTGCCTTGCTGCACGTTCCTGACTTTGGGATGGCTCTTTGCCATATTGGCTGTTGCTTGCTCTCTTATGCAAAACTGCTGCACGACCCTGGTCATACTGACATAGTTTTACGGGAAGCTCGAAGCCATCTCTCATCCGGTATTAAAAAGGGGCTTTGGTTTCAAGGTGAGGAGATCGCAAGAGATTACTTCGACAAGTATCTTTCTAATTTAAATGAGTATTTAAATCAGTGCGATGAAGGGTTCCCTTATCGGAGTGACCCTTACCCTAAAAGGACATCTAAGAGAGAAGTACGGTTTCGCGATTGGGCTGCCACGAGAAAGCTCTTTATTAATCCGCTAAATGATTTGGGGCATTGGCCTTTAGCAGCTCGCGATGTTATGCACTTGCCGCCTCATTCCTATGGAATTCGAGATGAGCCTAGATTTCCAAAGTTCTTCGATGTCATAAAATCTGAGTACATTGGAGCCCGAGGGTTGCTGTACGAGGCGATGGCGCTGCCTGAAGCCAGATATATGCTGAAAGATGTAACTTTGTTCGATCATTACGATGGGGGAATATTTGGCCCTCGCGTGGAGAAGTTAAAAGCCGCTTTTCGATCAGGATACTCAATACTTGATAAGGTCGCGATGTTCTTGAACGATTATTTTGAACTTGGCCATTCTGAACGCGATCTGAACTTTTCAAAGTTGTTCCAAGACCCAAAAGACCGACAACAATCCCATCCAAAAATCGCGGAGATCATGAGTTCGCCTTTGGCTGGTTTGTACTCAATCCGTGCAGACCTCTACAAAAGCGATTCTGGTTTCAGAGATGCTACAGAACCCGATGCGCGTGATCTCGCACGATACAGAAATGCTATGGAACATCGTTTTTTGACATTCCATGAATACTTGGCGTTTGCTGGAAGCAAGAACATAACGACGCAAGTTCAGATTGATGATTTCGAGGCTAAAGCCTTGCGGATGTTGAAGTTGGCAAGAGAAGCGATAATATACGTGGTTCTAGCAATGCAAAATGAAGAACTAAAGCGGCAAGCGGAAAAACCTAAGGGTAAGCTCGAGGCAACAGTCTTTGGACGTCCATATAAGCATTGCAAGATTTGAGGTTGCGAAGATATCCGTTGTGTTCTGCGACCGCTAAACTTGAACAACTGTTCTGCCTTCCTCTTTCTCTCACCAATAGAACCTATGAAGCCCCCTCATAAATATCGGCTACTTTGGCGGGGATTGTTGCCGGCGTTTCGGCTATATTGCGCCTGAATTTTTCTTAAAGGATAGTTTGTTCCGTGTTTCTGTTTCACGTCGTCGTTGGTCTTGCCTGCTTATATGTTCTGTTGCGTCATGTGCGCCATCTGGCCTGGCCGCGCTGGGCCAAGATCGCTTTTGCAGTTTTGCTGGTGATCGGATCGCAGCATCACCTTTATGCCCGCATCGCCTTTGGCAGCATGTTCGTTCCCGAATTCCCGCAACCGATTGTGGTGGCGGTCAATGTTGCGTTCGGCGTGATCTTCTTCCTGCTGTGGTTCCAGCTGGCCTATGACCTGATCGGCTTGCTGCTGCGCTGGGTGATCCTGCGTCGCAAGGTGCACGGCCCGGTCGTTTTGCGCACCATCATGTCCTTTGCTGCCATCGCACTGGCCTGCTTTGGTGTCGCGCAATCGATGCGCGTGCCTGACGTCAAGGAAATGGATGTCACCATCCGGGGTCTCCCCGACGGGTTTGACGGCTATCGTATGGTCCAGCTCACCGATCTTCACATCAGCAAACTTTATGAGCGTCCCTGGGTGGCCGAGGTTGTGGCAAAAACCAACGCGCTTGAACCCGATCTGATCGTGATTACCGGTGATCTGATCGATGGTGAATTGCCGCTGCGCTATGACGATGTCCAACCGCTGCATGACCTTAAGGCACCCGATGGCGTCATCACCATTCCGGGCAATCATGAATATTATTTCGGCTATGAAAACTGGATGAACCACTATGGTGGGCTCAATATGCTGACGCTTGAGAACGCGCATATCGTTCTTGAGCGTGGGCGCGATCAGCTCACCATCGCCGGGGTCACTGACTTGCGTGCTGATCGTACCAACCGGCCCGAACCCGATGTCGCCAAGGCGCTTGAAGGCAGCCCGGAAAACGCACCCATCATCCTGCTGGATCATCAACCAAAAATGGCCCGTGATGCAGAGCCGCTTGGTGTCGATCTGCAGCTTTCCGGTCATACCCACGGCGGCATGGTCGCCATCTTTGACAATATCGTCGCCCTTTTGAATGGCGGCTTTGTCTCTGGCATGTATGACATCGGCGACATGCAGCTTTACGTCAATAACGGCACCGCCCAATGGCCGGGCTTCGCCATCCGCGTCGGCGTGCCCGCCGAACTCACCGTCATCACGCTCCGCAAGGGCTGATCAGAAACACGCCTTTGCCTTCGTCGTCATTCCCGCGCAGAGCTTGTGCCCGCGAAGGCGGGTACGGGAATCTATATCGGTGGGCATCGGTGGCCCAAGCGACGGATTCCGGGTCTGCGCCCGGAATGACGGGGCTTCATGATCGAAAACAGAAACGGCGTCCTGATTGCTCGGGACGCCGTTTTCCTTGTGATGGTGGCACAAGGGGAGGGGCGAGAATTTGTTGGAGTGGATGGTGTAGGCGTTAGCGCGAAACACACGCCTTCACGGCATCGCCAATGATCGAAATACCCTTATCGAGTTCCTCGGAACTGATGGTCAGTGGCGGGGCAATGCGGAATACGCCGCCCATGCCCGGCATCTTGACGATATTCATGCTCAGCCCGCGCTTGAAGGCCTCCGCCATGATGGCCGCCCCCATTTCGTGGTCAGGCGCGCGATTACCGGTTTCCTTGATGATCTCCATCCCCAGAAGCAAGCCGCGCCCGCGCACATCGCCCACACAGGCATACTGATCCTTGATGGAAGACAGGCCTTCATAAAGCTGCGCGCCCATTTGCTTGGCGCGCGCCACAAGCTTCTCATCGCGCACCACATCCAGAACCGTCAAACCAACCGCGGCGGGCAGGGGGTCGGACACATGGGTGGTGTAAAACAGGAAACCCTTTTCATAGGCTGCCTGCTCGATCTCGGGCGTCGTCATGACGGCCGAGAGCGGCAAGCCAGCCCCGATGGTTTTCGATAGGGTCAGGATATCGGGTGTGACCCCGTCGCGCTGAAACGCAAACATGTCGCCGGTACGCCCGATTCCGGTTTGCGCCTCATCCAAAATCAAAAGCATGCCGCGCTCTTCGCATTTCTTCTTAAGCGCTGCGAGGTAGCCTTTCGGCAGTTCAAGGATCCCGCCGCTCGACAGGATCGGCTCGGCAACGAATGCTGCCAGATTGCCGGTCGATTGCGCATCAAGAAGCTCAAACGCATCATCAAGCTCCGTCTGCCAATCAAGCGACCCGTCAGGATGCTTGAAGCGCGGGCGAAACGCATTTGGGGCCGGAATGGCAAACGATCCGACCGCGGCCGGACCATATCCCTTGCGCCCGGCACTATAGGTCGCCGATGCAGCGACCCCGGTCATCCCGTGCCAGCTTTTGGAAAAGGCCACGATCTCATGCTTGCCGGTAACAAGCTTTGCCATGCGAATGGCGGCCTCGTTGCTTTCGGCCCCGGTCGACAGGAACAGAACCTTTTCCAATCCGGGTGCAAGGGCGGCCAACCGTTCGGCAAGCTCCACCACCGGGCGGGTCAGCATGCTGCTAAACAGATGTGCGACGGTTTCGACCTGGCGCTGCACGGTTTCGACAATGCGCGGATGGCCATGGCCCAGAACCGCAGACATCTGGCCGGATGTAAAATCAAGGATCGCGCGGCCATCGGCATCATAAACATATGATCCCTTGGCGCGCTCAATGATCGCCGGATCAAACGGGCTGCCATAGCGGATCAGGTGATTGTTGGCGCTTTCCCAAAAGGCAGCATCGTCATTGCGTGACATGGTTTCACTTTTCCCTGTGTTGATCGCTTGATGTGATGGGAAAAGCCTATCTTGTGGCGCGCAAGCGGTAAAATTGATAATGCTTGCACTCCGATATCAAAAATATTGATATCATCAACCAACGGAGCCCCGCATGCAGGCGCTGCTTGATCTCAAATTGCTGACAACCTTCGTCCGTGCCGCCCATGCCGGCACACTCAGTGCCGCCGCCATTCAGGTCGGGCGCACCCAATCAACTGTCACCATGCAGATACAGCGTCTTGAAGATGCGCTCGGTCAAAGCCTGTTTCACCGCTCGGGCAGCGGTGTGCGCTTGACCGGGGCGGGGGAGCGTTTTCTGGGCTATGCCGAACGCATCCTGCGCCTGCATGATGATGCGGTTTCAAGCTTCTCCGATCAGGGATTGCGCGGCGCGATCACCTTTGGCTGCCCGGAAGATTACCTGATCGCCTTTTTCCCAGCCCTGCTCAAAAGCTTCGGTGCCATCCATCGCGATATCGAAATCCGCGTGGTTTCGGCCCCGACGCCGGAATTGCAAAAACTCCTGCATGCCCGCCAGATCGACATGGCGCTGGTCTCGACCCCGGACATCGCAAACGGGGGCGACTTCATCCGCACCGAACAACTCGCCTGGGTCGGCAGCAAACCCACCCTCGAACTCCATGATTTCAATCAGAATACCGGGCCACAAACCCCGATCCCGCTGGCACTCGCCGCGGCAAATTCGCTCGATCACCGCTCGGCCCGCGACGCCATGGACGAAGCCAAACTGCCCTATCAGATCGCCTATGCCAGCAACAGCCTGGCTGGCCTGATCGCCGTCACCCGCTCAGGCCTTGCCATCAGCGTCATGATGCAAAAGGCCGTCCCGAGCGACCTGTTCATCCTCAAATCCCCACTACCACCACTGCCCAAACTGGGCCTGCGCGTCATCACATCAGAACTCAATCCGACGCCTGCGACCGACGCCTTCGCCGATCACATCACCAAGATGCTGCCGTTTTTGTGAATGGCAGATAATCCCGCCGGTACCCAAAACTGGTGTGTTTAAAGCAGATTGGCAGTCGGGCGGATCAGGTTCGTATCATACCAACCTTGCAGTGTTTTACTGCCAGCGTATTGCGTCCACGTCGTCACAGACTGAACCGGGTTCCAGTTGTTCGGCGCAAGAAAAACAGTCGTGCCACGCTTCTCGCTAAACGGTGAGGCGCCGTAGGTTGCGATATTCCATTTTGTTGTTTGATGGACGGAAAAATCCTGTCCGTGGCGTCCTTTTGCCCCAAATCCGCGCGACAATATACCAGGCCAACCTTCAAGCTGGAAGAAGGTGTTCGGTGCAAGCCAGGACGTGTTCCCGGCAAGCAAGGAGCATACAAACGGGCAAGGAGTTGGCGCGTCATCTGCGGTGATTGCATCAGAAAGTGCACCAAGGGCTGCACCGAATATGGTTCTTAAAGTACTGCCGGTTCGTGCGCCGATATAACCGCCAAGCATGGTGCCTGTGGTCGATCCGCCGATATCATTGGGATAGGCATATCCGGCACCGATATTGGTCAGGCCTTTTGCCCCGGAATAATGCGAATGCATATATGCGGTGCTGGTCTTCTCATAAAGTGCACCGTTTTCCTTGAACATATCTAGGAACGAGGGCGGTGTTCCGAATGGGATATCATCAACCGAGTTGATCGCAACGAAATGCGCACCTGTTGCAAACAGTTCAAGGAAAGCAAGAATATTAAATTGCTTTTGTGCTGCCGCCAGTCCCCTTGGCTGCGCAATTTCCGTGTTTGTCAGAAAAAGATCGGCGCGCTCATATCCGTCGATATCATAGACCGGTGCTGAATTCGGACCCGCGACCGGGCTGTGATACGTAATATCGGGAACATACAATGCCGAATGATTGGCCTGTACATAGGCTGCAATACTTTCAAACAGGGCAATATCCGTGGCGCGTGTGGTCGCCGGAACGCCATTTGTCGGAGTGTTTGCTATACCAAGCACATGGTTGGTCCAGATGGTGAACCAAAGCTCCAATATTGCCGCCTGGGTCGCATTATCAATCAGCCAGTAACCGGGTTGATCAGCCTGAGCAGCAGCCAGAATACCGTTTGTCATCGCGGTGGGATTGCGCACCTGACCCGTACCGTTTTGGAATAACTTGTTGATAAAAGTTGAGACAGAGTTCTGGTCTGCCGGGCTGTTCTGGTTGTAAGGGATCGGCAATGTGATTGCGTTATGTGCGGTGGCAAAATTCATGACGTGAACCCATCTTCAATTGTGTTTGATGATCGCGTTGCAGCACGTGCCTTATTTGGTTTTGAACCAGGAAGGGGCGGTGAATTTGGCTTCGGTGACTTTGGGTTTGATCGATACACCCGCCATGTTTTCCTGTGCCGTCTCGACCTCGGTATTCAAGCCAGCGGCCAACAGGTCCGCCTGCATGGCTGCCACCACGGAGCTGAGCTCGGTGCCAAGCTTTTCAAGTGTCGGGTTGTAAAGCGTGCTGGGATAGCTGGATGGACGCATCAATGCCCCTTTGGGGGCTGTTTTATTGGCGTCAATCTGCAAGTCGATCAAAGTCAGCAAAACCTCTTCAATCGTTTGGACAGCAATAAAACTTTCCTCGATCTTCGCCAGCAGGGCGATGGGATCATCCCCCTTTTTGACTGATCCACATGCGTCAACCAACTGCTGATAGGTGGTTACTTCTTCTTTAAGCAGTCTGATCTGATCGGGAATGGTTGTTTTGCTATCCTTGATCTCCACACCGGTTTGCAAGCCATCACTGATCTTCCAGATGGCATTCCATTCCGTATTGAAATCTTTCAGCATTGATCGCGCTCCGTTGCAGCGGTTTGTACCCACAGCAACGACGCAATTCAGGAAGATGTTGTGATGTGAAAAGGTGACCTTGGGGAAAAGGTCTAAGACTTTGCGAAGCCCGGTCATGGTCATGTTTGTCGAGCAAATTACCAAGATGTCGGCAGGCGGCGGTGGGTAAGGTTACGTCTGAAGTCCGGCATAGCGCGCAGTGTTACGCACACGGGGCTTCGTTTCGCGACGTGCCCCTTCGGCGTCATTGTCACGCAGCGCCTTGATGATCTTGCGGTGTTCACCAACGGACGCGCGCATGCGTTCGCGAAAAAAGGGGACAGATTTATTTTTGAAGAATGTCGCCTTTGCAAAAAAGGGAACTGTCCCTTTTCTAGGGAAGGATCACAAGTTGCGCACGAAGTTTCCCGTTACGCAGCCGTAACCTAAACCCAATTCTCCAAACGCAACCCATCCACTCGCTCAAACTCGCGGATGTTGTTGGTGACAAGGATCAGTCCGTGACTGCGTGCATGTCCGGCGATCATCATGTCATAGGGGCCGATGACGGTGCCTTTGGCTTCAAGATTGCTCCGGATTTCGCCGTAATGACCTGCGGCATTGGTATCGAAATCAAGCACGGTCAGGCGGGCGGCGAATTCCTCGATGGTGCGCAGATTGCTCTCCGGCTTGGCGGATTTCATCGCGCCATAGATCAGTTCGGCCATGGTGACCGAAGAGATTGCCAAAGCACCGCTATGGGTGGTGAATTTCTCCCGGCAGGACGGCGGGCGGTTCTTGATCACATAGATGCAGATATTGGTGTCCAGCATAAAGCGCAGCATTACAGCGCTTCCCGTTCCTGCATGGCGGGCTGGTTGCGATCTTCCATAAAGTCATCACTGACTGCATGTCCGTCAAAAAATGTGTCCCACAAATGATCGCTCGGCACAATCACGCGCGTCACCCCGACCGAAATCACCTCAACCGTTTTTGTACCTTCAGGAAAGGCAACATCCTTGGGCAAGCGAACGGCCTGTGTCTTGTTGTTTAGAAATACGGACGCCTGAGTCATGAATGCCTCCATAAGCGGGTGAGTTGTCAGGCATTGTGCGGTTTAATTTGGTATATGTCAAATGTATATACACGAAAGATTCGAGGCGTTAGTCTTCCTCAGAGTACTTTTCGGATACGTAGTCCCGAATGTCGCTGCCGATGCTTTGTGCGATGTCCCTGAACTGTTTAGGAGCGCTTTTTTGCCGCTCTCTGGTCATTTCGCGATCCAAACTTCTCTTCGTGCCAGGTATACATTCAAGATGATCCAGCAAAATGTCTTTGTATCGAACTAGCTTAGCGGAGTTTCGTTGAAGACTTTTCTTAACCGTCGCGTAGTGGCGTTCCCGTTCTCGGGCATCAAGCCCCTCTGGGCCACAATCAGTCTCAATGCCTAGAATGATGTCCGAGAACTCTCTAATTGAAAGCCCGTGTTCGCTAAGTAAGCGCTGTATTTGATCTGACACTAAGATTTGACGACCCATTTCCCGAAGCTGTCCCCAAATGTCCCCGACCACCCTCGTATATGTTGATTGGTCGATGACCATGCCCAACTTCAACCAACTTAGGAACCTAGAAAATGGCTAAATCCGCTGGGAATAAACCTGTAAATGGTCCGTCAACAACCGGGAATAAATCCGGTGGCGGTCGTGGAAATAATCCACCTAAAGGCAAGTAAATAAGCTAGAGGATGACGGTTAAAACCAGCTGTCATCCTCCCTGCATTGTTTAAAGCTATCCTTGACAGCGGTTTGGAACGATGCCTCCGAAATGTCAGGGGCGGTATTTAACGCGTTAGAAAACGTGCAAATACACAGTTCCATTACCTCTTGCTCAACTTTGGCGCGTTGAGAAACCGGTAAGTCAGAGCGCAGGGTTTCCGTCTCAACACATGCCGAAATAAGGGCGAACTCTTCTTCCATTGGTAAGCGATTTTGCAGAATCGCGTTCTCTGCCCATATTCCACCGGCAGCGGACAATGAAGTTACAATCGCCAATGTGAGAAATGGCTTGGGAACGCGCATGCGCCCTATTTTTCCAGCACATGCAACACAACGAACTTCAATGTAAGTATGTGCTTTACTATTTTTACAAACGCACTCATTCGCCATCTATATGATTTCCAAGCCAGTACGTGTGGAGTTGGGCTTCATAATAATGTCAAACTGCGAAAGGGCTACTGCCCATAAGAGCAGGGCGTTACGTGTATCTTTTTGCTTAACTCACTTTATACGAAGCGCCCCAAACAAATACTCCACCGGATGCTGCGGCTTGACGCCTTCATAGCGATCCACCTGACAGCGGCAGGAATAGCCGGTCACCAGCATGTTTGCTGCACCCGTCGCATCAACCTTCTTTTTCCAGCTCAGATCATAAAGCTCGCGCGACGTTTCCTGGTGGCGGGTTTCGTGGCCATAGACGCCGGCCATGCCGCAGCAGCCGGTTTTCTCCGTCTTGATCTTGAGCCCGAACGCGTCAAATATTTTCTGCCATTTCACACCGACATCGGGAAGCGACGTCTTTTCCGTGCAATGGGGGAACAGGCTTGCGGGCGTATTCATGTTAACGCCGTTATCAATTTTCGGCGGGGTGAGGCGGCCGTGCTCGATCTCGGCCGCCAGCCATTCATGGAACAGATGCACGCGGTAGTCCGGGCGGTTTGAAAGGCGCTGGGCGTATTCCTGCCGGTAGGTCAGGGTCACGCTGGCCTCGATCCCGATCATCGGCACGCCCGATTGCGCGATTTTGCCCAGCACGATGTCATTTTGCATCGCCTGATAGTCAAAGCGTTTCAGGAACCCCTTCACATGCATCGCCTTGCCATTGGGGCGGTAGGGCGGCACGAAAACGCGGTAGCCCAGGCGTTGCAACAGGTCGACATGGGCCAGCATCACGTTGGTATCGTAATGCGTGGTAAAGCAATCCTGCACAAGGATCACCGACTTGGCCTTTTCATCCGCCGAAAGCCCATCCAGTTCCGCCTGTTTGAACTTCCCAATGCCACGTTGACGCAGACCGGACTTAAGGCTTTGGCCGTGCAGTTTCGGCAAATCGGTAAGCCCGATGAAGCGTTTGAAAATCCAGGGCATCGGCGGGATCGATTGCAGCGCGTTAAACAGGCCCGGCGCCTTTGCCAAAAGGGGTGCCATGCTCTCAAGCGAGGCAATCACATGGTCCTTTACGGGTCTTTTGTAACGCGTGTGATAGGTCTCAAGGAACCGGGATTTCATTTCCGGGATATCGACCTTGACCGGGCATTGCCCTGCACACGCCTTGCACGACAGGCAACCGGCCATCGCCTCATAGACGTCATGGGAAAAATCCCGGCCATTGATGACGGCCAAATCCTTGTTCATCGGATCGGTGCCCACGGATAACTGGCGGATCCATTCGCGGATCATTCCGGCCCGGCCCTTGGGCGAATGGACGCGTGATCGCGTGACCTTATAGGACGGGCACATGGCATCCATCAGATCCCAGTTAAAGCACGCTCCGTTGCCGTTGCACCGCGTCGCGTTGAGGTATTCATCCCGCAGCGCATCCTCGATCTGGCGGTCAAACTGGCCGCGCATCGGCGCCTCGTCAATCGCCGTGATCGGCGTGTTTTTGGAATAGGGCGATGCGATCTTGCCGGGGTTAAGCTGCCCTTCGGGATCGAACGCTTCCTTGATGCGGCGCAGAACGTCATAAAGCTCCGGCCCGAAATAAACGGGGGAGTATTCGCCGCGGAACCCCTTGCCATGCTCGCCCCAGATCAGGCCGTTATAGCGTTTGGTGAGGTCTGCCACCGCGTCCGAAACGCGGCGGATGCGGGCCTCGTCCTCTTCATCCATCATGTCAAGCAGCGGGCGGACATGCAGGCAGCCGACATCGACATGGCCAAACATGCCGTAATCAAGCCCCTCGGCATCGAGTAACGCGCGAAACTCGGCAATGAAATCGGCAAGGTTTTCCGGCGGCACGGCCGTATCTTCGACAAACGGGGTGGCGCGGCGTTTGCCTTCAAGGTTGCCAAGCAAGCCCACGGATTTGGCCCGGATCGACCAGATGGCAGCAATTTGCGCAGGGTCGGTCGCCTGCACAAAGCCGATGGGTACAAAGTCTTCAGTCGGGTTGGCATCGAGGTAGGATTTGAGTTCGGCTTGTTTGGCGCTAACCTCGGCCTCCGTCTCGCCAACGAACTCGACGACGTTAAAGCCGCGTGTCGGCGTGTTGCTGTTTTCCGTGCCGAGAAGCTTTCCCAGCATGTGCCAGCTTTCATCCTGCTCGGCCAGTTTCATGACCTTGTCATCAATGCTTTCAATCGCGACGGGGTCAAACTGCACCAGCGTTTTGACGTGACGAAGGGCACTGTCAAAGCTGTCATAGCGGACCACGGTGACGGCCTTGTGCTTTGGCAGCGGAATGACGTGGAAGGTGATTTCCTTGACCATGCCAAGGCTGCCCTCGGCCCCGGCAATCAAAAACGACAGGTTCATGTCCCCGCAATCTGACACCGCTTCCTTGAGGTTATAGCCGGTAAGCCCCCGGTTCATTTCCGGGAAGGTTGATTTGATCTGATCCCGCCTTGGTGCGATTTCGTCATGGACCTTTTTATAAAGCTGACCGACACGGTCGGCGCGTTCCATGGTGTCCTTGGCTTCAACTGCGCTCATCGCACGGGTATTGAAATCCGTGCCATCGATCAGCACCGTGGTCATGTCATGGATGTAATGGCTGGTCTTGCCATAAATCCGCGATCCCTTGCCGGAGCTATCCGATCCAATCATGCCACCCACGGTGGCGCGGCTTGCTGTCGACACTGCCGGCGGGAAGAAATAGCCATGTGGCTTTAGCCAGGCATTAAGCTGATCAAGCACCACACCCGGCTCGACATGCACCAGGCCCTTTTCGGCATCAAAGCCCAGAATGCGATTGAGGTGCTTGGAGGTATCAAGAATGATGGTGTTATTAAGCGACTGACCATTGGTGCCGGTGCCGCCACCCCGCGGGGTGATTTTGACCTCGGAAAACTTCTCCCGCCCTGCCATTTCCATCACGACATTGATGTCATCACGGGTTTTGGGCTGCAGGACGGCGGTTGGCATCACCTGATACACGCTGTTATCGGTCGCATGGATCAGGCGGGTCGGGAAATCGGCATGGATTTCGCCCTCAAACTTGCCCTCGGCCTCCAGCGTTTTGAGGAACCCCAGCGTCAAACTGTCCAGCGACCGGTCCGGGGTCAGGGCCGGCAATTTCGAAATCACGCTTTTATTCGAAGCATTCGTAACCGGGGTGGCAGCCGGGGCAGAAACGGACATCAGGCTCTCTCAATATTCGTATGATAATATCATATGCCTTATGGGCGGGATCTCCGGTGCGGGCCGGACCCCGAAATGGCATGCCGCCCATTTGACCTGATCGCGATTGAATAGACAAATCGAAAATTCCGAAAGATTATTCAAAATAAGTGAATAATCGAGGTGTCCGGCAGGATGCTGAAAGCCACCCGTCAAAAAGTCGCCGGAAGCGGCGTTTTCAATCCTCATGCAAATTGTTTTGCCCGAAATTCCAGCTGCAATATGTGCGCCGGGTATGGACAGCGTTTTGCCTCAATATCGAGATCAATCTCGATCCGCCATTAGGTCCTGAATACCGGTCTTCCATAGCCAGTATTTACCTGCAAACGACGCCCAATGGTTGCATCAGGCACTGTATTCGGTTGGTGGGTGAGGGAGCAGCAGTCGCCTGACGGCAAAAGGGCAGTGCAATCAGGTGCGCGGGCCGAGATACTTGCCTTGAAAACGGCGCATACGTACGAGTGCGATAGCGACTGCAGTACCCGGAATTATTCCACATTCGTGAACGTCGGTCAGGCATTCTTCTTTGGGTTTACTTCCTTGGTTTAGGTGTAGACCTGAAAGGTATAGTCATCAAAAACCTATGGTTATTTGAGGTTGAATATTTATCAGCTGATTGTGGCTTATCTGTGATAGCCATCACTTTCGGTTTCTGAGTTTTGTCTTAGCGAATAAAAATGACGATCAGTCATTTATGTCAGAAAAATCTGATGTAACCATCCAGTTTCTCTATCGGGTGCGGTCGCTAAGTACGATGAATTCGAAGGTCGCCATACATGGTCGTCAGAGCCAGCAACCAAAACCCACTCGTGACCGGGTTGAGTTGTCTGTACGTCGACTATCCGGTCGTTGTTTCATATGGGTAGGGGCTCTGCTCTTTGCTTCTATGTCTCTTGTTACGGCATACGCTCAAACCGTTCCGGATGCCGTAAACAAATCCATTGATCAAGAACAGTTGCGCCAACAACAGCGAGACTGGGACTTCGGGCGACAGCCACAACGCAGGCCCGATATCCGACTTCAACCGGAAACGTCTGCCCCCACCGTTCCGGACGACACAGATCAGCCTTGCTTTGCAATTAAGTCTACAGAGATTGAAGGTCTGGACGGTTTCGATGTTGTGCCCGACAACTTCGACCGACTGAATGGCAAATGCGTCAATCTTAATGATCTCAACGCCTATTTGAATGAGATGAACGCGTTCTACTCTGATCGCGGCTACATCACGACACGCGTATATTTACCGGAACAGGATCTTTCAAACGGCCTTCTCAAGGTCCTGATTATTCCCGGACGTATTGAGGGCTTTGATTACGAGTCAGGCGACGGTGCGGATTCACGGATTATGGGGGCATTTCCCTCAAGCGAGGGGGATGTCGTCAACTTGCGCGAGATCGAGCAAGCGTTGGAAAACTTCAACTCTCCGCGCTCCCAATCAGGAAAGTTCAAGCTCTATCCCGGAGAACGGCAGGGGAACTCGATCATTCGTCTTTCTGCGGTGAATGAGAGACCTTATGGCGGGACGCTGACCTTCAACAACTTTGGTTATAAAAACACCGGGCGTCGAAAAACCGGTGGAAATCTGTATTACGACAACCTGCTAAATCTTAACGATACAGTCCAGCTGAACGCTTCTTCCACGGTGAAGGGTTTAACGTCGAGCGATACATACTCCAGAACGGCAAGCGGAAGCTACTTTGTGCCGTTCGGAAACTGGAGTGTCAGCGTTGGTGCAGGATATAGCCAATATGGATTTATTCTACCGGCAATCAATGAGGACTTATCTGTCTACGGTCGCAGTCACTGGGTGTCTGCCGACCTGCAACGCCTTATCTGGCGTGGGGAATCTTCCAAGTTCTATGCCGTTGCCGGTATCGAAACATCCCGATCAAGAAACTTCCTCGATGAATTCGAAGTCATCGTTCAAAGGCGATTTAAAACCAAATCCAAGTTTGGCGTGAATGGGCGTTTCAATTTTGAAAACGGCTACCACGATTGGTCCATTAACGCCATTCGTGGGCTAAACGTGCTGGGGGCGGAGCCGCCTTTGGATGCCGACATTGACCCAGAGCCATTGCTCTTCACCGCAAGCTCTGCACTGCAAGCCAGCTTCGCCGATGGGCTGTTGCGGTTAAGCCACCAAGTCAACGGTCAATATTCGGAAGATAATCTTGGGAGCTCCGACAAGTTCGCCATTGGCGGCGGATATTTCAGTATCCGTGGCTTTCGCGAAGACAGTCTTTCCGGACGGTCGGGCATTTCGACGCGCAATGACCTCAGCTACCGGGCATTTCAGGATCAAGATGCCAGCCTGGACATCGTGCTTGGACTTGACGCCGGTTACGTCGAACTCAGCAAGGATGACCGAGAGACCTATGACGCCCCGTTTCTGGCAGGTGCATCTGCCGGCGTGCGCGTCAACTTCCTTGGAATTTTCAATCTGGATCTGGTTGTCGCCCGGGCGCTTAAGTGTCCCGAAGCCTTCACGGATTCAGGAATAATCAGATACGCGCAAGCGTCTTTTTCGTTTTAACGGGGCCGTTGGGACATAGATCATGCAGTACATCAGCAAACTTTTGCCGGGTCTTCAGAAAAGTTCAGCTTTGATTGCAGCCGTGCTTTACACGCTATCCCCTGTTGTTGCGGGGGCACAACAGGCGGCAAACACGGATCGGTCCGCTGTTGACCAGTCGAGAAACGGATTGACGATCTATAATATCAATACGCCCAACGCCAAGGGCCTGTCGAACAACATTCATAACAGTTTCGAAATTCCCACGCGCGGCGCAATTGATAACAACTCTGCGACGATAACCTATTCCCAGCTCGAAAAAGGCTATATCGAAGGCAACCCGAACCTGAAGACCGGACAGGAAGCGTCAACGATCCTTCATCAGATCATTGGCGGGTCTCGTTCCCAGATGAATGGACTTCTGGAAGTCGCAGGCAAAAAGGCGCAGCTTGTCATCGTCAACGAGAATGGCATCACCTGTAATGGCTGCGGCTTTATCAATACCAGCAGAACAACCCTTTCGACAGGGGCCGCCAGCATCAACGGTTCAGGGGAACTTGCCGGCTTTGATGTGACCCGCGGCGATATTCTGATCAATGGTACGGGCCTTGATGCGGTTAGCGGCAATCAGGCCAGTGATCAGATCGACCTGATTGCCAGAACAGTTGCCATTCGCGATGCCGCAAAGCTTCGGGCAAAGCAACTGAATGTCATCACGGGCAGTAATGCGGTTGATTATGCCTCCCTGACTCATGAAGAAATTGCTGGCAGCGGTGCGGTGCCAGAAGTGGCGCTGGATGTGGCAGCACTCGGCGGTATGTATGCCGATTACATCAGCCTCATCGCCACCGATGACGGGGTTGGGGTTAACATGAATGGTGCTGCGGCATCGGCTGGCAACCTTACCCTTGATACCAATGGCAAGATCAGCTTCGGAGCTGCGTCGAAAGTTTCATCGGGTGCCGAGACAACAATCACCACGAGCGATGATTTTGAGGGTGCTGGCAGCGTAAAGTCTGCGGGCGATCTTAATCTTGCAGCCAAGAATATCACCAATAACGGCGAGCTGAATTCGGGGGGCGCCGTCGGCCTTGAAGCCGACGAGCAAATCAAATCGGGCAAAACAGCCATGATCCGCTCGGAAGGTGACACACTTCTCAAGGCCGGAATCGGCGTTGAAAACAATGGTGTTGTTGCGGCCTACGGCAATCTTGATATTGACGCACCGGATGTCCGCAATGATGGCGGTATTCTTTGGGCGAATAACAACGTCACGATCGGTTCAACAGATGCTGCGAATGGCCGTGCCGATTATGTCCTGAACCGCAATGGCCGTATTGAAGCGTTTGGCGGCGACCTTGAAATCAAGGCCGAGAATATCGTCAACCAGGGCACTGCGCCGACGGCAAATATCAAGGACAACATCTATCAGTTCTATGAGACGCCGGGCCCGGTTAACCCGAATGGTGATATCAAAAGCCGTCTGGTTTCTGCGACATACCTTGCTGAAGACGGCACAGTACGACCGGAATATACCGAAAGCTATGTCGCGCTTTGGGAACAGCTGTTCTCTGACGAGTTGAGCAACGCGACGGAACTTGACCCGGAGCTTCTGGTCCTTTTGCAGGCATCGGCAGTTGGAGCGGATGGAAAGACGCTTGGTTCTTCCTGGGTCACATATTTTGGGCGTCTGTCAGGTAAGGCGTCCGAGGCAGGGGTGCCGTCGCTTGTTGAATTCATGCGTGACCTTATGGCTGATACCGCGCGTGTTGAAGAAGTCGTTGCCGAGCCTGAAGCCCCGGAACCGGGTGGGGCCGGGGCGGAGCCCGGTGAACCGGCAGACCCGGAACCGGTTGTCGAAGGTCCTGAGCCCGGCTCTATCAAGGCTGAGTATCTTCCTCAATATCTCGCCCTTTGGGAAAGCTTGTCGTCAGGTCAGGGCATAAGTGCCGATACGCTTGCAGCCCTTAATCCATCCTATGTCAAGGATGGGGCCGTCCTGCCGGAAATCAGCAATCTGTGGAATTCCATTCGTGCCGGTTCCGGCGCAGGTTATACGATTCTGGTGACGATCACCCAGGATACCCTGAATGACGATGGCGTTCTGGCTGAACTCAAAGCAGGCAAGAACATCCTGCTCGAAGCCAAAAATATCAACAACGTCTATGGCGCTATTCAGGCAGCAGGTGATCTGGATATTACCGCAGAAAACCTGACCAACACATCGTTTGGGGCCAGTCAGTCCCGCCACGAAGTGCATAAACGCGGTTGTTTCACCTGCCACGAAGGTGTTCTTGATTTTGCCGATACATTTGGCGGTGTGATTCAGGCGCATGGAAACCTGAACATTTCGGTGACCGATTCACTCAAGAACATGACGATCGGCAGCCGAAGTGCGTCTCAGTTGCTGGCCGATATCGGTGTGCATCTTCAAAGCACAAGCAACCGTCTGAACGCAGAGGTTCCCAAACCTTCCACAAGCACTGTCGCGCCGACACCGGAAACCTCTACACCAGGGGCTGCAACCTCAACCCTGGTTAACCTGATCGCTGAGCTCGAAGAGGTTCTTGAAGAGGCACACGAGAATTTCGAAACCCCGGAATCCGGGGAGCTCGATGCCTTTATGTCATCGCCGTATCTGTTCAGCCGACTTGATTTTGAACCGCTGATCGAACAGAACGAATTGCGGGCCTTTGAGGTTCTGTCTTCCAATGACCCCACCGTACGTCAGGCTTGGGCAACCCAGCAAATTCGCACGGCCCAACTGCTGGGTGGGGATGGTGCTGGTCAGACACGCAATGACGTGATCAGTGAACAGCTTGAACTTGCGCTGGCTCTTCCGACCTCAAGCGATAATGGGGCCAAGCCACTTTCTGCCGTGACAGCCTTCCTTGATCAACGCAACGGGGCGCTGATTTCGGCTGACAAGGTCGATATTGCTGCCGGTGAGGTCAAGCAAATTGGCGGTGGGCAGATTGTCAGTGACAGCGAAACGACAATTACTGCTGATCGGATTGATCTTGAACGCGGCGATCTGAAATCGGATGGCGATATCAGCCTTTCGGGGGATCAGGAAGTCCGCCTCGCTGCGGTGGATGTCGATGCTGCAAACGATGTCACGCTTAAAAGTGACAGTGGCGATGTTTTGGTTGAAACCATTGAGGAAACAACCAATTTCACACGGGAATTGTATTCCGATGTCCGTGTTCGCAATCCAAATTGCTCGTCAAATGATGGCGATTGCGAACAATACACGACCAAACGCGTCAAAACCGGCAGTGGCAGTGGAACATCTGTTACCCATCAGGGCGGCACGCTTAACATTGGCGGCAACCTGACGGTTGAGGCGGCCAATGACGTCTCGGTCGTCGGGACCGAGGCAAATGTTGGTGGCGATGTCAAACTGGCAGCGGGCGGTGACCTTTTGGTCGGCTCGGCGCGCAATGTTTATGACTATTCGCAAAGTGCCGGTAAATCATCGTCGAAGGCGCATTCGGAAGACCTCCTGACATCGGCGATCAATGCTGGCGGCAATGTCGCTATGACCGGCACGAATGTCGGGATCGTGGCGTCTACTGTCTCTGCCGACGGCAAGCTTGATGTCATGGCCTATAACGACCTGTCGATTACGGCAGGTATGGAAAATTCAAGCTATTCCTATAAATCCAGCTCTGGTGGCGGCGGTTTCTTTGGCAAGAAAAAGTCCGAAAGCCTGACGGAAAATCACCTGACCTATCAGGAAAGCGTGCTGTCGAGTGGCGATGACATGTCGCTCAATGCCATGGGCAATATTGGCATTGCAGGCTCCGAAATCGAAAGCGGCGGCGATATTGATATTACCGCCTTTGGTGGTCTCACGATCACGTCGCTTCAGGAGCAGCATCATCGCGAACACAAGGTCGAGAAAACAGGTCGCTTCGGCGGCATGTTCGGCGGATCGAGTTCGCGCACGGAAATCCGCGATCTGACCGAGGTCAAGGGAACTGAAATCACCTCGCTGACCGACCTGACCACGCAGTCGGGATCGGATACCACCATCCGTGCCAGCCGGGTTTCGGCCGGGGGCGATTTGAACATCAGTGTTGGCAAGGGACCATTTGCCGATCCGGATGCCAAATTGTGGCTTCTGACCGACAAGGACCGCGATTACCTGTCGGTTTCGGAATATGAGGGCGGCACCCTTAAATGGACAATGACGGAATATGGTCACGAAAAGGAAGTGGTCCGTCATGCGATCCTTGAATCGGGCGGTGATTTCGTCATCGAAAGCCCGGGCGGGGTTGTGGTTGAATACCGCTCTACCGGCGATTTTGCCACCGACATCGCACAGTTGGCCGATGCGCCGGGCCTTGAATACCTTGCCGAGCTGCAAGGTATGGAGAATGTCGACTGGCAGGGCGTCGAGGAGATCTACGAAACCTGGTACGAGCAAAGCTCTGGCCTTGGTGGCGGGGCGATGGCGATTATTGCCATTGCAACGGCGATTATTACCGCGGGGGCGACAGCGGCATTGTCAGCCAACCTTGTTGGTGCGGCTGCCCTTGAGGCTGGTGCCACCACAGCTCTGCAAACAGCAGTTTTTAATGGCATAACATATGCGGGGACAGCCGCTCAATTGACGACCATGACCATGGTCAATGCCGCCCTTGCCAGTGTTGCTGCAACGGCAGCGACCTCGATTGCGAATGGGGCCGTTTCGGGTGATATGCGCGGGGCTTTTCAGTCTATCTTCTCCAGTAACACACTCCGTGGCATCGTAGTTAGTGCGCTGACCGCTGGCGCCACAGATGCAATCAACCTTGATACGTTTGAGCTCGGAGCATTTGGGGATAGCCCGGAGTTTGTAACGACATTATTGGAAAACGGTATCGACGGTCTCATCCGCTCTGGCGTAGACAGCGCGATTACCGGGGCTGATTTTAGCGACACTCTGGTCGGCAATTTGCGTCTGGCGGCGGCAAGCACGATTGGCGCATCGCTGGCGGCTGAAATTGGTGCCGAATACAAGGAGATGATGACCACTAACGCCGATGGCTCAACAAGTGTCGATCCGGGAACCTGGCTTTGGCACAAGGTTGCCCATGCAGCATTGGGCTGTGCGCGTGGCGAGATTTCGCAATCCGGTGGTTGTGCCGCCGGTGCTGCTGGAGGTGTTGGTGGCGCGGTATCAGCCGAGCTCTATCAGTGGATGACCGAAGAAAGCAAACTTCAAGAAATTCAGAACTTTACCAAGATTGACCTGGATAAACCCGAAGAGATCACGCCAGAACAACGCGACACCATGAATGCCATGTTTGAGGAGTGGCGCCAGAATGGAGTGGATGTCGGGCGTCTTGCCGGTGCGGCGGCGGCGGCCTTGATCGCGACCAGCGGTAACGAGGTCTATATCGGGGCCGATGCGGGCGAGAGTGTCGCAGCAGACAACATCCTGCCCGCCGTGGTGTTGCTGTTCCAGGGGGCGATGGTCGCCTGGACGGCTTATGAGCTGTATGACAATGCGACAACGACCTATGAGCTGGTTGATGCTTATATCAATGGTGAACTGACCGATGAGCAGTTTGAAGATGCCCTCCTAGAAGCTGGCCTAAATGTGGTCATTGATGTTTCTGTGGGCAAACTCAAAATTCTTGAAAAGTCCTATGAACTCGCTCGCAAGGCAGGGCTGACGGATAAGGCTGATGATCTGCTCAGTAAAATTGCAAGCCATAAGAATGATGGTATAAGTGGACCCAATACGGCAGACGGTGTTCCAATTCGTGAGTACCCCGATGGAAGCTTTAGGACGCCGGACGGGAAATTTGCAAGTCAGGGAGGGCTACCTTCTCCAGGGACGAAATCTGCTCAGGAATATACCCAGTATTTGCGCGACAACGGATTCGATGTAGTGGGTGAAGAACTGACTGTCAGTGGGGCTGTTGGAAATCGGCGCTATGATGCAGTCGTTCGCACTGACAGTGGTGAATTATGGGGAATAGAATACAAGAGTGGTGGGGCAACTAAAACGCCTCAGCAAGACTTCAATGACATGTACATCAATCAGTTCGGTGCCGACGGTGTCGGAAAATTGGCTGGTGAAACTGTAGTTGGAAACATTACGATATATTTGCCATGAAAATGCTTCTTGAAGTTGAAAAGAAAAAGCCTGCACAAGTTCACGAGTTTTCAAAGGTCGAAAAAGTGCTTCGCGGTTTGAAAAGCTATGGGCCACAATCATATGCTAGCTTGACGAAAACGGATGGATCCTACCTACAAGTTGCAGGCGGTGGGGTTAGCTGCGTAATGGAAATGCGTGAAAAGCCAAGCGATAGGCATTGGCGAGCATATCTTGAGGTGGCAAAGGTCCCATTCAAAGGACAACAGACTCTCATGTTTGGTGGCGGTCACATGACTATGGAGCCTGATGAGGTGTTGTTCATTGAAGATGTTGTGGCGGTTTTCAGGGCATTTTTTGAGTCTAAACCGTTCCCCAAAGATATAAAGTGGCGTGACATGTCTCAGATAGTGCGAAGGACATGAAAGTCTTTAGCATATAGGAAAAAAGCGGATAGGTTTATTTTTAGGCACCTTTAAGGCGTTCACTTTTTTCGCTTTACTATGTCCATAAAAGTCGGGAATGTGCGGGGTTTGCTGTGTGCCGCACATTCCCTGTGCCTGAGCCTGGCGGGTGGTGGCAAGGTCAGGCAGGTGTTTGCTCGTGCCCGTTAAACTGAGCGTTTTGTGGCTGTGCGCGCCGTTTTACGCCGACTTGCGCTGGTTGGCTGCGTCTTCGGCTTTGATTGCCTCGTCATGCATCAGCGACAGGATGGTGCGCTTATACTCCATGAATTCCGGGCTGGTCAGCGCATCGATGTGACGCGGGCGCGGAATGCTGATATCAAGCGATTGCTTGATCAGGCCGGGGCGCGCGGACATCACGTGGACTTCGTCGCCAAGGAAGATGGCCTCGTCAATGTCATGGGTGATGAACAGCACCGTTTTGCGGCGGGTCTGCCAGACATCAAGCAGCAGTTCCTGCATCATCTGACGGGTCTGGCTGTCAAGCGCGCCAAACGGTTCATCCATCAGCAGAATGCGCGGATCATTGGCGAGTGCCCGGGCGAGCGCCACACGCTGGCGCATGCCGCCTGAAAGCTCCTTGGGATAGGATTTTTCAAACCCGTCGAGGTGAACGGCCTTGATCAGATCGTCGGCGATGTCTTCGCATTCGGATTTCGGAAGGCCCTTGAGCTTCGGGCCGAACATGACGTTTTCACGCACAGTTAGCCAGGGAAACAGGGTGTAGCTTTGAAACACCATGCCGCGATCGGCCGACGGGCCATTGATCGGCTCGCCGTCGAGTTCAAGGCGACCCGATGTCGGGGTTTCAAGCCCGGCAACAAGGCGAAGCAGGGTGGATTTGCCACAGCCCGACGGGCCGACAATGACGGAAAAGGTATCGTTGGCAACATCAAGCGAGACGTCATCAAGGGCGAGAACTGCTGGTTTGCCCTTGGGTTCGAACCTTACCGTGATGTCACGAAGAGAAAGCATGCTCATGACTGTATCGCCCCTTAAAAATCGGCAGACCAGGGCAGCAAGCGTCGACGTGCCCATTTAAAGAAGAAGTCGGTGATCAGGCCCAAGATGCCGATGGTAAAGACACCAAGCAAAATCACATCGGTAAACAGCCCGCGCATGGCGTTCAGGATCATATAGCCAAGGCCGGTATCGGCCGCGACCAGTTCAGCCACGACAAGATACGTCCAGGCCCAGCCCATGGTGACCCGCAGGTTATCCATGACGCCGGGCATACATGCCGGCACCAGAACGCGGGTGACAACCCGTCTGCGATCCGCACCCAGCGTATAGGCGCAATCAATCAGATCCTTGGAAATCCGGGCTGAAACATCGGAAATCAGAATGAGCTGCTGGAAAAAGGTGCCGAGGAAAATCACCATGATTTTCTGTTCGATCCCGATGCCGATCCACAGGATCAGAAGCGGGATCAGGGCGGAAACCGGGATATAGCGCATGAAGCCTGTGATCGGCTCAATCAACGCTTGCACCGCCCGGAAGCTGCCCATCAGGATGCCGATCGGCACGGCAAAGACGGAGGCCAGGATAAAGCCCGACAGGATGACAACAAGGCTTGCCCACATATGTTCAAACAGCGACATATTGGCAATGCGTTTGATGCCGGCTTGAACCACCTCATGCGGGGCGGCAAGGAAGTCCTTGGGCGTAATCCCGCCATAGGTGAGCAAGCACCACAGGGCCAGGACAATAGCAACCGAGATCAGCGACAGGGTGACATAGGTCGACCTGTCGATATCGGTCTTGGGTGAAAATAGCGATCTGGTCCACATGATGCTTGCTCTTTAAGTCTTTGTTTTGGCGTTGCGTTACTTGACGATGTCGGAAGCGAGCATGCTTGCCGGATCGAGATCAAGCGAGAACAGACCGCCTTCCTTGCCAAGCGTCATGGCGTTGGCGATGGTGCCAACAATGCCGTCTTCGTTGGCCGGATCCATGAAGGACTTGTTCATGGCCGCATCATAAAACGCGATGCCTGCACGGGTTTCGGCAAAGACCGCCGGGTCTTCAAGCCAGCCGCCAACACCCTTTGCCATGATGGCATCGGCTGCTTCTTCGTTTTCCTGCTGCCAGGCAATTGCCTTGGCCCATGCACGATAAAGGGCTTCCATTTCCGGACGACGGGCTTCAAGGGTTTCGGTGGTGGTCACCGCGATGTCGGTGATCAGGCCCGGTGCCTTGGAGCTGTCGATCAGAAGATGACCATGTTCGGTGTCCTTGCCACGCGTCAGCCACGGCTCCCAGGTCACAGCGGCATCAACGCGCTTGGCGACAAAGGCCGCACCGGCATCACCAGCCGACATGTTCATGGAATTGACGTCAGCAAGGCTCATGCCGTTGTTTTTCAAAAGCACGCTCAGGAAGAACTGCGAAACAGACCCCTCGGTATAGGCGACGTTCTTGCCCTTGAGATCCGTGATCGAGGTGATGTCGGAATTGGCAACAATGCCATCGCCGCCGCGTGAATCATCCAGCGCAAATAGATAGGTCAGCGGATGATCATCGGTGTAAAAACCCAGCACCGTATCAATCGTGGTCACGGCAACATCAATCCGGCCAGCGGCGAGGGCCGGCATACGGGTTTTGACGTCTTCCATGACGACAAGATCAACATCAAGGCCTTCTTCTTCAAAGAAGCCTTCTTCCTGCGCGATATAAAGCGGGCCATAGCCAACCCAGGTCGAATGCGCGATGGTCAGGGTTTCGGCCGAGGCGGCGGTGGAAAGGGAAAAGGCGGTTGCGAGTGCCGCACCCGACAGGCAGATTTTCGATAGAATGCGTTTCATAGGTGATGTCTCCGGTATGAGATGCTCTCTGATGTGTTTCTAGTCTTTTGTATTCTTTTGATTTCGTCGTCTTTTCGGATTGCCTCAGCCCGATTTTCGGTTCGGGTTACTGGTGGCTTTCGCCCCGGCCAGCACGCACAGCAATTCATACATGAGCGAGATGCCAAGCCAGGCTGTTCCTCCCGAAGGATCAAACGGTGGGGAAACCTCAACAAGGTCAGCACCCACAAGATTAAGCCCACCCAGAGAACGGATCATTTTCTGGGCCTCGCGGCTGCTAAAACCGCCGATTTCCGGTGTGCCGGTGCCCGGTGCAAAGGCCGGATCAACCGCATCGATATCAAAGCTGACATAGGTTTTGTCGCGCCCAACAATGTCGCGCGCCTCCGCCATGACCTGATCAATGCCGCGTTCAAGAACCTCTTCCATGCGGATGATGCGCACGCCCTGTTCAAGGCCCCATTCAACATCTTCGCCGTCATACATCGTGCCGCGAATGCCGATCTGAACCACGCGGTGCGGGTCAAGGTAGCCTTCCTCGATCGCACGGCGGAACGGAGTGCCGTGGGTGTATTTGAAGCCGTTGAAGTAGCTGTCAAACAAGTCGGTATGGGCATCGAAATGCACCATGCCAATCGGGCCATCAGATGCCAGCGCCTTGATGATCGGATAGGACAGCAGGTGATCCCCGCCAGCACTGAGCGGGCTGATGCCCATCGCTTTCAGCTTGGCGATAAAGCCGGTGACGCTTTCGAGTGTATCCATGATGTCAGCCGGATTGACCGGTGCATCACCGAGATCGGCGATGTTGCGGTCTTCAAACGGGTTCTGGCCGGTGACCGGATGCTTCGGGCGGATCATGGTCGAAAGATCACGCAACTGTCGCGGTCCGTGACGAGCACCTGGACGGTTTGTCGTTCCGCCGTCCCATGGCACGCCAAGGAGTGCGATATCGACCGCGGCACAGGCCGGGTCGGATATTGAAAGATGCGGGGCGCGCATGAAGCTTGCCACGCCGGCATAGCGCGGCAGGGTCATCGCCGAGGGCGGAACAAAGGAAATGCCTGATGCGGTATCAGGCTTGTCGGTGTCGTTGCTCATGTGGTCGTCCCTCAAGGCGATGGCGCGGTGGCGCACTGGAATGGTTCAAAGCGTGCCGAAAGATTGCCATGCGGGGACGCGTTCAATAATATGAAACTTTCAAACTAAACGTCGGATTTTTTCAACGTATCGTTTTCGCAAAGGTTTGCGCCCGATGTCTGTCAATCTGCCACCGCTGAGTGACGTGGATTTCCGCCAGTTGCGGATTTTCCGCACCATCGTCGAAAGCAACGGCTTTACCGCCGCCCAGGATGATCTGGGTATCTCGCGCTCCACCATCAGCACCCAGATGGCCGCCCTTGAAACCCGCTTGGGGGTTAAGCTTTGTCGGCGCGGTCGGTCGGGCTTTTCGCTGACCGAACATGGGCAGAAGATCTATAGCGAGGTGATCAAACTGTTTGCGGCCGCCGACTCATTTCGCGCCGAGGTCGGGGCGATCCGCGGCAATATGGTCGGGGAGCTTCGCATTGGCGTTGTCGATGCGATGGTTGAAAACCCTAATTGCAAACTGGATCGGGCGATTGCGCTGTTTAACGAACGCGCCCCCGGTGTGCATCCGACCTTTGTGGTTGTCTCGCCCAACCAGATTGAAAATGCACTTTTAAGTCGGCAGATGGAAATCGCCGTCATGCCAAACCAGCCGATGAATGCCGCGATCCAGATGCAGCAGCTTTTCCACGAAGAACAGACAATGTATTGCGGCAAGGATCATGCATTGTTTGAAACCGCCCATGAAAAAATGCCAATCGAACAACTGGCCGAACAGAAATACGCAAGGCGCGGCTATTCGGTTGCACTCGCCTTTCAGTCGCTGTTCAAACATCCGCCCAGTGCAACAGCCTATGACATGGAAGGGCTGGCCTATCTGATCCGAAGCGGCAAGTTCGTAAGCTTCCTGCCAACCCACTTTGCCCGGCAATGGGTCGAGCGTGGCGAGATGCGCGCATTGCGGCCCGATCTTCTCAGCTTCAAGATTGGCATGTGTGTCGCCAACTTCCCGCAATCGGTGATGTCACGCATGGCGCGCGTGTTTCGCGAATGCCTGATCGAAGTCCATCCGACCGTGACCGCGATCAAGACCGTGCCGCCGACGCTCGATAAGAAATGAGTTAGAGGCGGAAGCTGCTCAGGATATCTGTTTAGGCGGTGTGGACCTTAATAAAATCCTGCTTCGCGCTGATGGCGGATGACCAGAATGGTCACTGTATCCCCGTCAATCCGGTATAGTGCGACATATCCGCTGTCACCAAAATCAATAAGCCATTCCCGAAACTCTTCAGGAAGGTCATCGATCAGCCGGCCAAGATTTGGGTGCGCGCCAAGCACCCTCAGGCCCTGACGGATGGCTTCCCCGGCGCGGCGCGCGGCATCAGGATTTTTCGTGCGCAGAAACTCACGGAGCCGTTGCAGGTCCCGAATGGCTGCCGGTGCGAATCTTACTTGTGACATTCGGGCGCTGGCAATTCATCGTCCGTTCCCCAGCTTTCCAGCCAGCGGTCAACCTCTTCAGCGGTTGCGTGAAGGCCTGTTTCCTGGAACTCTTCCCACGCCTGCTTCGTGTCACGCCGCAGTGCCTCACGCTTCTCCTCGCGTTCAACATATTGCGAAATCGCTTCGCGCATGATCCAGTGCGATGTACGTTGACGGGCTTCGGCAAGGTGCCGAACGCGGCCTTTCATGTCATCATCAAGCTTGATGGACGTTGCAGATACCATGTGCGCCTCTGAACCAACTCGAACCAAAAGGTAATACCTTTCGCTACCATATCGCGTTTCTGGCCGTTTTGTCTAGGTCCAGTCCTGTCAGGTCGCTCCTTTGCTATTGAAAAAAGGGGGCTGGAAAAAGGGGATGGCCCCTTTTTTGTCAGAGCACTGACAAACTACAAAATTTCTCATAACGAGGAGTGGAACGTCAGGATTGTCAAGTAAAAATTGTATTTGTGATTTACCATAATCAACCATTAGTTGATCATCGGGAAAGCCTAATGTAAAATGCTCTTAACTTCGGCTGCGTGTTCTATCGGGAACTTGGTTCTCTTTAGCGTTCAGAGTTGTTGTTTAACATATTGATATTTGTTGTTCTTAGGAGGGTGTTGTGAAGGTTTTCTTTATGTTGGCCGTTATGCTGCTTGCTACCTTTCGCTTGACGTCGGATGCAGCTGCTTTTGCAAACGTTAGCTACAATTGGCCTGATGGTAGTGCCTATAACCTTGATCAGCATCTTAAGGTTGACACGCTTCCTGATCCCGCCTTTGGCGGTTTTTTTTGGTCGCATCAATTTTATGTCGGAAATCAAGAAAGCGCGAATACGCTCTATATGGGGTTTCAGCAATGGCAGGATGGCAAGCGGGGCGCGATATTTTCGATTTTTTATGACAAAGATACGAAAGTCGATCCGGGCAATGTCGTTTGCGATGTGCCTGCGAAGAGTTGTCAGGCAACTCAAGGTGCAGGTGATGGAGCGCCAGGGGCACAAATTATCGTGCCGTTCGACTGGGTTGTCGGGCATGAGTACCGATTGCGTATTTGGTCTCAGCCGCCTGCAGGTAAGAATGAATCCGGCTGGTGGACTTTCTACATAAAGGATATCACAACCGACGTTGAGACCAAGATCGGTTCAATTTTCAACCAGAACAGACCGAACGGATCAATCAATCCGGGGAAATGGAGTGTAGGCTGGGGAGAAGTTTTCGGGGGGCAGCAGTCACGTGGGAATTGTGCTTATTCTCCACAACGCGTTATTTGGAGCCAGCCAACTATGAATGGTGGCTCAATCAAGGCTGAAATCGCACCCTCCGCGTATGAGCAAACCCCGTTCAGGGTATTTGTATCCGAAGATAAAACTCAATATGAGATGCTCACATGCCCGCTTGGCGGGATTCCAAAAGGAACTTTTGGTAAAACAGCATGTTATTTTCTGGGGCAATCAGGTCAATCTTGTGATCAGGTATGTTCTTCTCAGCAGACATTGCCGTCACCATCAGAATGTTCCGCGCCACTCACCTACACAAGGGGTGGAGTAGGAAGTAGCGCAACGACTTTGCCATATCTTGGAGCTCCTGAGCAAGGCGGGCAGATAGATAATTGCAATGAGTTGGTGACATTTTTTGGGTATCCGAATGTGGAAGCTGGGACCCGTATCAACCCGAGCGAGGGGCTAGGTTGTCATGTTTATCCTCCGAAGAGTTGGTATTTGCTCTCTCCGGATACACAGAATGGCGCAGCAGTTCCTGGTGCTGAAAGAGTGTGTGGTTGCCTTCCATATAGCAATTAGTGCGATTGTTTGGGCGGTTCCGTAGCGGACTGTCTCTATGTGGCTGCTCGTTTCAACTCTGAATACCTACTTAGGGGATGCCCAAAGTAGGTATTCAGACTGTGCCGACGAAAATGCTTGATGAAGAAACCGCATTGGCGGGGCAGTCCAATAACGCTTTTCCCCAATACCATTTGGGCGTTATGGTTTGATCGGGCAGGGGAGTTAACCGAAACGGATCATCAAGACCATGCTGTCATCGCTTAATATCCGTCATATGCGTGTGTTTGTCTCAGTTGCCGATCAGGGGAATTTTACCGCTGCGGCCGGGGTGTTGGGTCTTGGCGTGCCTGCGGTTACCGCGACCATTCGCCAGTTTGAGGATGTGACCGGGGCCGCCCTTTTTGATCGCACGACACGACAGGTTGCGCTGACCCAGACCGGCGAGCGGTTCTTGCCAATTGCACGGCGGTTGCTGGCCGATTTTGAGGAGGCACTTGGCGATCTGGATGCGCTGTCCAAGGGGGTTGGTGGAAAGATCACGATTGCGGCCGCGCCCTCGGTTCTGACGCGTATTTTGCCCGCCGTGATTTCCGAATTTGTTGCTGCCCATCCCGATGCACGTATTCGGCTTGATGAACGCAATGCCGGTGAAGTGCATGAGGCGGTGGCGAATAATGCTGCCGATTTCGGCATCGCCGGGGAATGGCAGGCGTTGCCGGATGTCGATTTTCGCCCGCTGTTTTCCGACCGGTTTGGCGTGCTGTGCCGGGCCGATCATGAATTTGCCCAAAAGTCGGTTTTGCGCTGGTCGGATTTATCGGGCCAAAAGCTTGTCGGGCTGGGGCCGGAATCAGGCACCGGCGCGCTGATGGCACAGCCCGGAGTGACCAGCGATCTGGCTTCGGACACCATGCCGGTTCTAAGTCCTGCGGTGCGCGATGCGGTGGCGGCAGGCATTCCGGCGGCGAAAACGGTTTTGGCCCGGGCGCAAAAGGCAATGCGGGCCGAGGAAAAGGTGCTGAAATCGCTTGATCCGAAGGGCGGTAATGAGGCCAAGAAAGACAGCGATATCGCGCTGGGCGCAACCGGCCCGATCCTGCCGCGTCCGATTGTCGAAACATCGAACACCATCACTCTGGCCGCCATGGTCGCCGAGGGTGTAGGGATCACGGTTCTGCCGGAACTGGCAGCAAAGGTGTCGGATATGGCAGCCCCCGAAAAGCTGGTCTTCGTGCCACTCACCACCCCGGAACGCCATCGCCATATCGGGGTGATCACCCGTAAAAGCAAAAGCCTGTCACCGATTGCGCGGCTGTTCCTTGATCAGGTGATTGCGCTTGCCCCCAAGCAGGACCTTCCGGCCAGTTTGACTTGGTATTGAGCTGACTTCGTCGTCAATGAGTTTAATAGTGCCAATCATCAATGATTGATTTAAGTTATATTTATTCAATCAATGATATAATTCTGATATAATGGTACCCTGCCTTTGGGAAGGTTTCGGGGGACGTTGTTATGTTTGAGCATCCGGTGATTGATGTCGCGTTGGGGTTGATCTTTTTCTATGTGACTTTGAGTTTGGTGGCTTCGGCCGCGCAGGAATGGGTTGCGAGTTTGGTTGGGTTGAGGTCAACCAACCTAGAGGAGGGGATCAAGCGGCTGGTCGGGGACAAATACGCCAAGGCGGTTTATGCCCATCCCCTGATCAAGAACCTGTCGCGGAAAGATAACCAACTTCCATCCTATATTGCGCCCGAAACACTCAGCACTGTGTTGCTTGAGGTTCTGGCGAAGAACCAAGATGGCAAGTCCTTTGTCTCGCTAAAAGCCAAGGAAGTACGAGAGCTGATTGCTAAGCTGCCGCAAGGGGCGGGGCGCGATGTTGCCGATAAGAAGGATGATGACGACCTTGCTGCTGTTTTGACTGCACTGGTGACCGATGGTGAGAAGGTGGCCATTGAGTTGCAGGAGAAATTGGCGAGCTGGTTTGACGAAGGGATGACCCGGATTTCGGGGTGGTACAAGCGCAAGGTCAAGCTGTTCATTCTGATCATCTCCGGGGTTGTCGTGATCGCGACCAATGCCAGCACTATTCATGTTGCTGAGGCGCTTTGGACGAATGAGGCACTACGCACCCAGATTGCTGCGCAGGCGGAAGTGGCGGCAAAGATGGAGGATGTGAGCGCGCTTGAGCCGAAGAACATCGATGCACTGAAGTCATTTCCGATTGGATGGAAAGAAGCGACTTTCAAAGCGAATGTCTGCGCGTTTTTCACCGGTACGGAGTGGCTTAAGTCCATCATTGGTTGGCTGATCACGGTTGCGGCGATCAGTCTGGGGGCGCCGTTCTGGTTTGATTTGCTGGGCAAGGTGGCGAACCTCAAGGGCACCGGCGGCAAGGCGCAGGACAAGACGAAAAAGGCGCAGGACGGGACGACTTGATTTTCCTCACGTGATTTCATCACTGGCAGAGCGGGTTGTTTGCGACATATCATGGCCAGGGTGCAGACCCGAGAAGCCTGACATGATGACCCGGTCGCAGGAGATGGCATGAGCACGGATACGAAGAACGCGTCAAAGCCCCGCAAGAAGATCAATCTGGCGCTGCAGGGCGGGGGATCGCACGGGGCGTTTACCTGGGGCGTTCTGGACCGGTTGCTTGAGGATGAAGAGATCGAGATTGAGGCGATTTCAGGCACATCGGCGGGTGCGATGAATGCGGCCGTGGTGACGTCGGGCTTTTGCAAGGGCGGTCATGAGGGCGCGCGCGAGGATCTTGAGCGGTTCTGGTCAGCTGTTTCCGAGGCCGCGCGGTTCAGCCCGCTTCAGCGATCCCCGATCGATGTTTTGTTTGGCAACTGGTCGCTTGGCAATTCGCCGATGTATCAGTGGCTTGATATGTCCGCCAAAATGTTCTCGCCCTATGATTTGAATCCGGTCGGGGATAATCCGCTGGCGGGGCTTTTGGATGATGTGGTTGATTTTGATCTTTTGAACAAAAGCCCGACCAAGCTTTTCATCACCGCGACCAATGTTGAAACCGGGCAGGCGCGGGTGTTTCGCAACCCCGATATCAGCCTTGATGTGCTCCTCGCATCTGCCTGTTTGCCCAACATCTATAAAACCGTCGAGATTGATGGCGTGCCTTATTGGGACGGGGGCTATTCCGGCAATCCAAGCCTTGGTCCGCTGGTGCGGGAATGTTCGGCCAATGACACGGTTCTGGTTCAGATCAACCCGGTGCAACGCCCGGGCATTCCGAAAACCTCGCACGAGATTTCAAGTCGGCTGAACGAGATTTCGTTTAACAGCAGCCTGGTCAAGGAACTGCGCATGATGTCGGTGATCCGCAAGGACATGCCACCCCATCAATGCGAAGCCAGCAGTTGGGGCACCATGCGCATGCATCTGATCGTCAGTGACGTGATGCTGGAGCTTGATCACACGACCAAGATGAATGCGGAATGGGATTTCATGACCATGCTGCGCGACAAGGGACGCGAGGCGACAGGCGCATTCCTTGAGGCCCATCGCGGCGATATCGGCAAGCGCCCGACGCTTGATCTTGAGCAGTTTGCGCCTGACTATATCTGATATACTCGTTCGCCTCGTCCCACCTTGAAAGCGCCACTGATGTCTGAAAGTCCCAAGCCTAAAACCGATCTGGAAAAAATGCAGGCCGGTGAATGGTATTCCTGCCTTGATCCGGAAATCACCTTGTTGCGCCACAAGGCGCTTGAAGCGTGTCATGAGCATAGCGTGCTTTATCCGGCGGAACGCGGCAATATCGGGCCGAAGTTGCGGGCGTTGTTTGCGGCTTGTGCGGATGATGTGCGGATCGAGGCGCGGTTTCATTGTGCCTATGGCATCAATATTCATTTGGCCGAGGACGTGTTTTTGAATGTCGGCTGTGTGATTCTTGATACCGCGCCCGTGAAGATCGGGCGGCATTCGATGCTGGGCCCGAATGTGCAGATTTATTGTGCGGACCATCATCGTGATCCGGAACTGCGCAAACAGCATCTTGAAATCGCCAAGCCGGTGACGATTGGCGACAATGTCTGGATCGGCGGCGGGGCGATTATTCTGCCGGGCATTACGATCGGCGATGAGGCGATCATTGGTGCCGGGGCGGTGGTGACGCGTGATGTTGCGGCGGGCACCACAGTTGTTGGTAATCCGGCCAAGGCGATTGGGCGGTAAACCGTTTTTTGCTTAAGGCTGCTGTGTCCGGGTTCCCGCCTGCGCGGGAATGACGGGCAAAAAAAAGAGGCAACTGGCCAGGGGTGGACGCGGTTGCCACGGAGTTCATCACGAGCTCCAAGTTGGGACAACCTTCAATGAGGATGTCACAGGGTAAGCGTTGAGCGGGAAAACTCGTTCAGGAGATATCGTCTGTGGCCGGGCGGCGTTTGCGCCCCGTAACCATGGCGCGCACCAGATTTTCATGATGGCGCAGGCTGGCCAGGATCACGCCGCCGACATGAAGCAGCACCAGGAACAGCAGGCCGTTTGCCAGTGCCTCGTGGGTTTCCTCGACCCATTCGGATCCCCAGAACATGGTGGTGGTGTACATCCAGCCCGTCAGCGCACAACCCGCCATGGCGAGGATGAGGGCGATGATCATGGCTGCCCCGGCCGGGTTATGGCCGAGATAGCGGGATTCCGTGCCGCGCAGGATATCGCCAAGATATTTAAGCGTTGCCGTAGGGCTTTTGATGAACTGGGTAAAGCGGGCATAGCGCGTACCGATCAGGCCCCAGACAAGGCGTAACGCAATCAGGCCGCCAGCGGCATATCCGGCCCAGTGATGCAGGCTGTCCCATTCATCGGCCGTGATCCAGGCGATGACGAAACTTGCAGCCAGCCCCCAGTGAAACAGGCGGACAAACGGGTCCCATACTTTGACAGACATGATGCGTGCTCCTGATGGTGCGGGTTTTGTCAGGTAAACAGGTTCGGGGAGGCGACCCTGAGCAAGGGCACCCGTTCAGGCAGGCACGGGGCCAGGGGACAGCATTGCTCAGGGCCGCACTCAGCCGAGGGAGGCCTTTATTGATCAGTCGTCTTCCTTGACGATCTCGAAGGTGGCCGGGTTGAAATAGGCCTCAACCTTCTTGCCATCGGCCTTGATGGCGTAAACCTCAAAACAGCCCTCGTCTTCCTTGATCTTGCGCACGTCCCAGCCGTCAGCGGCGAGCTTTTCTTTCAGCGCATCCATGCTCTGCCATTCGGCTTTTGGCACGTTGCAATAGTCATCGCTTGCCTGTGCGGTATTGGTGGTCAGGCCAAGGGTGGTGGTCGCCAGCAGGGCAGCGGCAAAGACGCCAAGGGCAGCTTTCGGGAAAACAGTGTTTTTCATGGCTCGGTTCCTTCATAAGATTGTGAGGGCACAAAATGGAAAAATTTCTTTGAGCGTCGCCGATATTGCCGTGCGTTCCTGACAGCAAACTGAAAAAGACACGCAGCGTCGTTCAGCTTATTGTCAGGATGCAAGCTTAGGTCGTGAGCCGGGGCAGACCCGTTGACATAAAGCCGGATGTGAGGTTGGGGTGCGTATTCTTCTGGTCGAAGATGAAATGATGCTGGCAGACGCGGTGCGCGATCATTTGCTGGCGGCTGGCGAGGCGGTTGATCACAGCGCAAGCGTTGTCGATGCCGAGATCATGCTGCGCGGAACCAACTATGATGTGTTGCTGCTTGACCTGAACCTGCCCGATGGCAAGGGGCTTGATTTGTTGCGCGATTTGCGTCGCAAGGGATCGGCGACACCGTGCATTATCCTGACCGCACAGGATCAGATTTCAGACCGGATCGAGGGGCTTAATGCCGGGGCGGATGATTATCTGGTCAAGCCGTTTGATCTGAATGAGCTTTCTGCACGCTTGGCGGCCGTGTCGCGGCGTTATAGCGGCAATCCCAATCCGTTTGTCGAGCTTGATGGCGGGGTCGAGGTTGATCTTGCCGGGCGGTCGGTTTTGCGCGACGGGGTGCAGGTTGACCTGACCTCGCGCGAATGGGCGCTGTTTGATCAGATGGTCAAACGGCCCGGCCAGACCTTATCGAAACGTCAGCTTGAAGAAGCGCTTTATGAATTTGGTGCGGAGATTGAAAGCAACACGGTCGAGGTCTATGTCAGCCGCCTGCGCCGCAAGCTAGGCAAGGAAGTGATTAAAACCGTGCGCGGTGTCGGCTATCGGGTTGACGGATGATGAAGATCAGGGCGCAAAACAGTCTTCAGTTTATCCTGACCAAACGCCTGACGGTGATCGTTGCGGTGTTCTGGGTGATTGGTGCTGCGTTCGCGGCCTATACCGCACGCCACGAGATGGAAGAGGGAGCGGACACCGCCCTTATTGAAACCTCGCGCCGGGCATCAACCCTTGTGATTGATTATCTGGAAAATCATCAGGATGAAGGCGAAATCGTTGTGCTGCCCGAGCCCGGGTTTGACGTCGAGCTGGGTGACGACAGTGACTATGACGAGGATTTCGACGATTTCGATGACTTCATGCAATATCAGCTGCGCAACGCGGATGGCGAAGTTTTGCTGCGTTCCCAAAACGCGCCGGAAACGCCGTTTGATACGCCGCTCAAGCCCGGTTTCAGCAATGGTGATAAGGTCCGCGTTTATACCAGTGTGACCGGCAATGGCGACATGTTCATGCAGGTGGCCGAACCGACCGAACATCGCAATGAAGCGATCATTGAAACCGTGGTGTCGCAATTCACCCCGCTGATCTTCCTGATCCCGGTGACGATTTTGGCGGTGGTTTATAGTGTCACCCGCGCGCTTGGCCCGGTGCGCCAGGTTCGCAACGAGATCGAGGCACGTGGGGAGGGTAACCTGACCCCGATCGAGCAGGACGACCCGATCGAGGAAATCAATACCATCGTCACGGCGGTCAACCGACTGATGGGCAAGCTTGAGGCGGCGCTCAGTGTCGAGCGCAGCTTTACCGCCAACAGCGCCCATGAGCTGCGCACGCCAATCGCGGTGGCACTGGCGCAAACGCAGCGACTGGTGCTGGAACTGCCAGAAGGGCATGATAGCCGCAAACGTGCGGTTCAGACCGAAGAGGCGCTTAAACGTCTTTCGCGATTGGCGGAGAAATTGCTGCAGCTGGCGCGTGCGGAATCAAGCGGTGGCTTTAGCCCGACCGGACATAATCAGGATCTTGGCCCGACCCTTAATCTGGTGATTGAAGACCTCAGACGGGCCGGGATTGACGGGGCCGATATCCGCTTTGATGCGGACAATCTGGCAACGCTTTCGGCCAATATCGACCTTGATGCCTTTGCGATCTGCATGCGCAACCTGATCGAAAATGCCCTGAAATATGGCGGGGATGAAGAGCCGGTCGAGATCCGCGTGGTCGAGGATCGTATCTTGCAGGTGTCAAACGGCGGCACACCTGTTAGCCCGGCAGAACTCAGCCAACTGACCACCCGGTTCAAACGATCGAGCAACAAGGCCGACGGTTCGGGATTGGGGTTGGCGATTGTTGAGGCGATCGCGCGCAATACCAAATCCGAGCTCAAGCTTTACTCCCCACGGCCCGACCATACGGACGGCTTCATGGCTGAGCTTCGGTTGCATCAAAGCTAATGCTCATAAACCTCATCCAGCCGCCAATATCCAGAAGGCTGCGGGGTGATCGGATGACTAGGGGTAAGGGTAACTTCCCTGACAATACAAGACTGGCGCGTGAGCTACTGTTCGTTTCTCCACCAATCACCTTACAGTCCCAAAAATCAGAAGACGGTTCTGATTTTTGGGACTGTAAGGTTAAGGTTTTTAGTGTCACTTTTTTGATATACAATCTAGGGTGGTGTTTGCTTCTTGTTGTAAGTCAGAAGGTTTTCTTATGCTGTGCACGTTTTCTCGAAATTTTCCAAAGAAAGTAGAAGGATTTCTTGAGAAAGAGCGCAAATTAAGCCGACGCTTTCGAGAGGAGACGGTTACAGATTTACTCGTTGGAGGGATATTAGGTGTTTGCGGCAGAAACGTCATTGTTGATTTTTCTGACGAGGTGAACACCGGTGCTGATTTGGAGCTGGTGTACTATGATATAGCTACCAATCTGCATTTCAGGCTTGTTATACAGGCGAAGCGGTCTTTTGGTCGTGGTAAGTACTGGAAGAGGCACAGCGTGCGAGAGTTGTTCCATCGCACGAAAGGCACAAAAAGACTGCAATCGGATGTTTTGATCAAGTGTGCAAGTACATCTGCAGGCTCAACGTATCCGTATTATCTCATTTACAACACGAAACATACGTGTGAGCTAGCCCGCAAAGCTGGAGCTCATCAATTGCAGGGAGTCAATGTTGTAGATGGATACTTTATGAATAGTCGTGTGAAGCGCGCAGCAAAACTTTCAAGACCGTCAAAAATGAAAAGTTTAAAGGAGCTTCATCTTCAATTTTTTCCGCTATCAACGCTATTATGTTTTGGTCTTCGAGTAAGGGGCATTATTGGTCGAGCAATGGCTCTGTCGGTTGGTTCGACGGACAGTATTGAGCAATCAATAATTGTATCATCTATTCCAACGCCAACAGATATTCTCAATGTGGTCCGTAAGTGTCGCGAAAATACAATTGAAAGTCTCGCTCAAACGGAAATCGAGAAGAAAGAGGTCGAAAGCTCAATTCCGATGCCCAAGTTGTCCGCACAGTTGCCACCGCATATCCGGAGCTTGATAGACGGAGAGCCGGTCGGAGAAAAGGATGCGGGAACTTCAGTGATCTTTATTTCTGATTCATCACTTAGGTAATGTTACTTACCCACCCCGACCTTGATCGCGAGTTTGCGTAGCGGGCCGATGCGGTTGATGGCGGTGAGGCCGGCATAGCGCAGGTCACGTAGTGTTTTAGGTTCGAACATGGATGCGCGGTTCAGAAGGTCGATGCCGCCGACGCGCATGACGGTTTTGGGCAACTGGCGGCGTTCGTAGGATTTCAGAAGCGGGGTTGCGCCGATATCCTCGCCATGCAGTTTGGCCTTGGCCATCAGTTCGGCCAGGGTTTCGATGTCATGCAGGCTCATATTCAGTCCCTGTGCGCCAATCGGCGGGACGACATGGGCGGATTCCGCGATCAAGGCAAGGCGGGCGGCAATCAGGCGCGATGGCACTTGCGAGATCATCGGCCAGACGGCGCGTGGGCTTGCGACCGTGAGGGGCCCAAACAGGTTCATGGTGTCCTTGGTGATCTCGGCGGATAAGGCCTCGTCACTCATGGCGTTCAGTTCATCGGCACTGCTTGCCGGGACCATCCAGACGACCGACGAGCAGGGCTTGCCATTCAAATCTGGCATCGGGACGAGGGTCAGCGGGCCGCCAGTGCGGTGGATTTCGGTCGAGATGCTGTCATGAGGTTTGTCATGGGTAACGACAAAGACCAGAGCGCTTTGATCATAAGCCCAGCGCTTGTATTTGATCCCAGCCATGTCACGCAGCGATGAGTTGCGACCATCAGCTGCAATCACGACCTTTGCCCGGACCGTCTGACCATCGGAAAGCGTTGCCTCGCCAAAGCGCGCAGTGCTTTTGAATGCGGTCACGGTGGTCGAAAAGCGGAAATCGACATTATCAAGCTTCGCCAGGCGCGCCATCAGGGCGACACGGGCGGCCTTGTTCGAGACATTCCAGCCAAAGAAGCCGTTCTTGGTTTCAGAGCCATCAAAGTCGGCGGTTTCGCGCGGGGTGCGCTCTGCACCGCCAGCATCGACAATCCGCATGACGCGCAGTTCCGCACCCGTCGGTTTGATGGCATCCCAGACGCCGGCTTTTTTAAGCGTCTCAATGCCCGGTTCCAGAAAAGCGGTGGTGCGCAGATCCGTGCCTTCGCCGATATCAGAAGGGGCCGGGTCGACAATCACGATCTGATGGCCGTCTGCCGCAAAACGTGCCGCAGCACTCATTCCGGCGATGCCGCCGCCTGCAATCAGAATATCGGTTTCGATCATGACTGTTTATCCTGTCTCTTGGGCCGGGATGGCGCAAGCATCCGTGCTGCCATCGCCTGCAAAACGTGTCGGGCAATGTGCCCTGTCAGGGGACTATACGCAACGGTTTTGCCATCCGTTTTGATCCAGATTACAGCAAGGCGATTTTGTCGGGCGGGAATAGGGTTGGGCGCGGGGATTGCCCCATGGGGAAAATTGGGCCATTTTGGGGATGCCAACCGCCACCACCCCTTACAGTTAAGGACGTCAAAGATGCTCGCCTGGGTATATCTGATTGTTGCGATCAGCCTTGAAGTGATCGGGACGATATCGCTGAAATTCTCCAACGGATTTACCGATTGGCGCTTTACGGTTCTGAGCCTTGGCGTCTATGGGCTGAGCTTCTGGGTGCTGTCGATGACGCTGCGCATCATTCCGGTCGGAACCGCCTATGCGGTGTGGGCCGGGCTTGGCACGGCCTCGGTCGCGATGATCGGATGGTTGTTCCTGAAGGAACCGATGACGGCCCTTAAGGCCGTGTTCCTTCTGATGATCATTGGCGGTGTGGTTGGCCTGAAATCGATCAGCACTGAAAGTTAATGGCGTTTACATTGGCGCGTTAGAAACCGGGCTTTGCCATCGATTGGATGTCGGCTGCGATGTTTTGATGGATTGGTGACCAGCCGAGATCGCGCATGGCAGCGTGATTTTCCATGACCTGATGATGGGCAAGACCGGCTGCCCAACTGCCAAGGCGGTCCATGGCGGTTTGGGTGGTGATGGTCTCGATCTGGCAGTCGTCACCGCCGAAATGTGTCGCGATCAGTTGGGCGCGGCGTTGATGGGGCACGCCATTGATGCCTATACCAAACCAGGATGATCTCTGTTTGGCGTGGCTTAGGGCCAACCGATAGAGATCAGCCAGATCATCGTTGTGGATGATGGGCAGGGTGATGTCCGGCGCACCGATGATTGTCACTCGGTTGTCGGTCCGTGCGGTTTCGATATCACGCGACAGCATCCCGTAATGGCCGTGGCGGCCGGTGCCGTAAACGCAGGCCGGGTGGATGATGATTCCGTCAATGCCATCATCACCAAGCACGCGGTCGATGCCCGCACACATCCATTCAAAGTCTGGCAAGGGATCGAACGCAGCGCTTTCATTAATTACTTCATTTGGCTTGGTTTGGGGAAACAACCATGTGCCGCCGGTATAGAGGAACCGCACACGGCCCGGCATCTGGCGGGCGGCGGGGATCAGGTGATCAAGCAGGATGCGATCCGTATCCGCCATGTCATCCCCGAATGTGCAGGCGGTGTGAATGATGGCATTGATGGCGGGCAAGTTTCCGGCCCACGCGGCGGGATCGGTGATGTCGCCCATGATCGGGGTTGCACCGAGATCTGTTAGCAAGATGCGGCTGGCCTGCGATCTGGCAAGCGCAAAGATTTGGTGCTGGTGAGCGATCAGGTTTTCGATAATGGCCGAGCCGATTAGGCCGGTGCCACCGGTAACAAAGACGCGCATTTAAATTCCCCGGTTGGATAAGGTGCGATCCTTGTCCGACCTCAACCGGGGTTGAGGTCAAGGCGATTTTTAAAGCCACATCGGAATGACAGAGGCAATCAGAAGCACACCGAGCGTCACATTGACTGTCCGCCATTGCCAATCGGATGTGAGTAACAGCGACAGGCTGAAGCCCAGCGAACACCAGAGCGCCATCGACAGCATACCCGAAAAGGCAAAGGCACCGCCAAGGATCATGGCCAGTTCGGTTGGGTCCTGGGTGATGGCAGAGAACGAGGCGGCAGCGCCGATGGTGACAGCCCAGCCTTTTGGGTTGAGCCAGAGCAAGCCGAAGGCCCCGAGAAACGGGATCGGTTTGCTGTCTGAATTCGTGTCCTGTTCAAGGGGGCTTGTTTGGGCCGTGGGTGGCGGTGGGGCCATGGCGATTTTGACCGCCAGCCACAAAAGATAGGTTGTTCCGATCAGTTTGGTCACAAGTTCGATGGCCGGAAAGGTTTGAATCAAATTGGCCAGTCCAAGCGCACCAGCCGCCGCCAAGGTCAGCATGCCGATTGAAATGCCGAGGATAAACGGCACAGAACGACGAAAGCCGAATTGCGCACCGGATGCGGTGGCAAGGGTGGTTGCGCCGCCCGGGGACAGGGCAGCGGCCATGGTAAAGGACAAAACGGGCAGGAGAGTTTCGAACATTCGGGGTCCTAAGGTGGCGCGAGGGGCGAAGATCATGAGAAAACAAATCTTTGCATTAGGAAATCGAATGTTCATTATGAGCAGCATTACAATGTGTAATGCTGTGGTGTGAGCGGCAGGGATGTGATGCGAAACCTTGATGTGGCGGTGTTGCGCGCCTTTGTGACTGTGGCAGAAACTGGCAGCATGACCGGTGCAGCCGAGATGCTTAACCTGACGCAAGGGGCGATAAGCCAGCAGATCAAACGGCTGGAAACCCAGTTTGAGCGCGCGCTTTTTGAACGCACGCGCAAAGGTTTGCACCTGACGCAGGACGGGGAGAAGTTGTTGCGCAAGGCGCAGCGGATGTTGGTGCTCAATGACGAGATCTGGCAGGAAATGCGTGATGATGGCTATGTCGGCAAGCTGACCGTCGGCATCCCCTATGACCTTGTTGGCAGCTTCATGCGCACACCGCTTCGCAAGTTTTGCGATCAGTATCCGGGGGTCGAGCTTTCGCTGCGCTGTCACAGTTCGCCGGAACTGAAGACATTCGTGCAAAATGGTGAAGTCGACATTGCCCTGATCGAGGAGCCGGTTGGTCAGATCACGGGCGATTGCCTGCTGGTGGCGCCACTTGTCTGGGTCGGTGCGAAGTCGGGCAAGGCGCAGACAAAACGCCCGCTTCCGGTGTCACTGGTCAGTCGGGAATGCGCGTTTCGGCCCGCCGTGATCGATGGCCTTGATAGGGCCGGGATTGCCTGGCGCAGCGTGTTTGAAAGCGGCAATATCGAAGCAACCGCGGCAACTGTGCGATCAGATTTGTCAGTCACGGCGTTTCTGGTCGGCACCATTCCCGACGGGCTTGAAGCATTGCGGGGCGGGGATGAATTACCGGAACTTCCAAAATATGCAATCAGCCTGATGGAAAAGACCGGGGCGCATAATGAAGTGCGCGATGTCTTTGCCGGGATGGTGCGCAGCCACTTTCATCAATTGTAAACAGGCAAAAGAAAGCACCGACCAGCGATGCTGGTCGGTGCGGAATTTGTGCGACGGATCGAAAGATCAGGCGACTTCGAAAATGCCATCAATCTCGACAGCAACACCCAGCGGTAGGGCGGCAACGCCAACGGCCGAGCGGGCATGTTTGCCGGCATCGCCAAAGATTTCGACCATGGTGTCAGACGCACCATTGACGACTTTGGGCTGATCAGTGAAGTCCGGGGCGGAATTGACAAATGCGTTCAGTTTGACAACGCGGGTGACCTTGTCGAGATCGCCGATGGCTGCCTTGAGCTGTGCAACGAGGTTGAGCGCGCAAAGACGGGCGGCCTTCTGACCGGTTTCGACATCATAGTCCGCGCCGAGCTTGCCAACGAATTTCAGCTCGCCATTTTCCATGGTGATCTGACCGGAGATATGAACCAGATTGCCGGAGACAACATAGGGTACATAGTTCGCCACCGGGGCGGTCGCGGTCGGAAGCGTGATGCCGAGATCGGCAAGATGGGCGTCGATTTTACCAGCCATGATGATCCATCCTTTTGCTTGGCAGATGTTCAAATTTGTCCCCAACTTATCGGGGTTGGCGGGTAAACAAAACAGTTTCTTTGTATCGCTGCAATCGCCTGATCTGTGGGCAGGCAAGGGGCTTTGCTGTCTTCAAGAACAGTTGAGAAAAATCGAATTGCCATAAGGGGAAAGCCCCGCAACAATAGGTTGTTCGCAGCACGTTCAAGGACGCGCTGCTTTGTTTTTTGTGGATTTGATGAGGCGACAGCCGGGTGAAGGACAGATCAGATGGCATTCAAGGACCGGTTGGAAAATGTGCATGGTGGCTGGATAGCCCTGTTGGGGGTTGTGATCCTGTCGCCCGATGCGCTTTTGCTGCGTCTGATCGAGGCCGATGATTTTACGACCGCGTTCTGGCGGCTGGGCTTTTTGACCGTCGCCCTGTTGCTGGTCGCACTTTGGCACGGGGCCAAGCGCGGTGAGGGCGTTTGGCAGTCAATTGTTCCCGGCCGGTTTGAAATGCTGACCGGGCTGTTTTACGGCGGGACCTGCACGCTTTTCATGTTTTCGGTGCGCAATACCGATGCGGCAAATACCCTGATCATTATTGCCGCAACCCCGCTTCTGGCCGGGTTAATCGGCGTGTTTATCTTTAAGCGCGGCCAACCGATCCGCACCTGGGTGGCATCGGTTGTGGTGTTTGTAGCACTTCTGGGCCTGTTCAGTGCCGGGTTTGGTGGCAAGAATGCGCTGGGTGATATGTTGGCCCTTGGGGCTGCGATCTGTATGGCGGGCTATTTCAATGTGCTGGGTGCCAAGCCGGAAGTTGACGCGATCAAGGGCATGTTGTTTGGTGCGTTTATTGTGACACTTGTCCTGCTGCCAGGTTCCGCGCCGTTCTCGCCAGTTGGTGCGGACTGGGTGTGGATGCTGCTGCTTGGCTTCTGGGTGTTGCCGGTGTCGTTCCTTTTGATTGCGCATGCATCGCGCAAAATTCCGGCGGCGGAAGTCAGCCTGATCATGCTCAATGAAGCGATCTTTGGGTCGTTTCTGGTCTGGGTGTTTGTCAATGAAGTGCCCGACGAAATGACATTGATCAGCGGGACGGTGGTGATCACGACCCTTGTCATTCACAGCCTTTTGGGGCTGCGGGCAAGCAAGCGGGCACGCGCGGCCGCCTGACGGGCGGGCTTATACATATTCCGAATGATTTCAGTTTGCTGTCAGGTTCGTGCGGTATGCGTGGGGCATGGTTCATTGCCCCAAGGATACCCGGATGCCGCGACATCGTTCGTTTTTACGCCTTTCACCGATTGATTATCGATATTGTTTGCTGGCGCTGGCGGTTTATTTCACGCTGGTTCTGAACTGGAAGGTGCTGGGGCATTTTTACAGCATTCTGGCGGGGCTTGGCGATTATGATACCGGCTTTGCCATAAGCGCGCCGGTGGTTCTGATCTGTGCGTCGCTGCTGGTGTTTACGCCGTTTTCCTGGCGGTATCTGTTTAAGCCGTTCTTTGTTTTCCTGATCCTGACCGGGGCGCTTGCGCACTATGCGATGTTGAAATACGGCATCGTGTTTGATCGCGGCATGATCGAAAACGTGGTCGAGACCAATCAGGGCGAGGCGCTTTCCTATTTCAATCTGCAGGCAGCTTTGTGGTTTGCGGTGACCGGGATTTTGCCCGCCGTACTCCTGATCCTTGTGCCGCTCAAGTTCCCGAAAACCGTTTTGCGCGGGGTTGGGCAGCGGGTGGTTTTGATGTTGGTGCCGTTGCTCGTCCTTGGCGGGATCGGGGGGCTTTATTTCAAGGATTACGCATCGGTCGGGCGCAACAACAAGGTGCTGGGCAAGGAGATCGTGCCGTCCAACTACATTACCGGTACGATCCAGCTTGTGAAGCGGCGCTATCTTTATGCCGATATGCCGTTTCGCGCCATCGGGCAGGATGCCCGCAAGGTGGTTCTGGAAGACCGGGAAAAGCCGACATTGATGTTTCTGATCATCGGCGAAACCGCGCGCGCGCAAAGTGTTGCCGCCAATGGCTATGACCGCCCGACATCGCCTTTTACCAGCCAGATTGACGGCATGTTGGCGTTTCAGGATGTGTCATCGTGCGGTACGGCAACGGCGGTTTCGGTGCCCTGCATGTTTTCGCCGATGGATCATGCCGGTTATGACGGCGAGGTCGCGCGCCATAGCGAAAGCCTGATGGATGTGCTGGGGCATGCGGGGGTTGATGTGCTGTGGAAGGAAAATGACGAGGGCTGCAAAGGGGTGTGTGACCGAGTGTCGCAGATCGAGATCTCGCCTGATGACTTCCCCGACGATTGCGTTTTGGGAACGTGTTTTGATGCGGTGATGCTCCGCGATCTTGACGGGCAAGTCGCATCCGACAAACCGCATGACCAGTTGATTGCCTTTCATTTGATGGGCAGTCACGGGCCGACCTATTACAAGCGCTATCCCGATGAACACCGGGCGTTTGCCCCCGATTGCCCGCGCAGTGATATTGAAAATTGCAACGCTGAAGAGCTGATCAATACCTATGACAATACGATCCGCTATACCGACTATGTCGTGGCCCAACTGACCGAAAAGCTTAAATCCTACGAAGCCGATTACAATGTGGTGCTGCTGTATGTTTCAGACCATGGAGAGTCATTGGGCGAGGGGGGATTGTATCTGCATGGCGCGCCCTACGTTCTCGCACCGTCGGAACAGACCAAGGTGCCGATGATGATCTGGATGTCGGATGGCTATGCCAAGGACAACCGGATTGAGACCGGTTGCCTTTCGGAGTTGGCGCAGGCAGGGCATTTTTCACACGACAATCTGTTTTCCACCGTGCTGGGCGCCATGCATGTATCGACCGGGCTTTATCGGTCGGGGACAGACATCTTTGCGGCGTGTCGCGGGCCTGTGATGCAGGCAGCGCTTGAGCAGTCAGCAGATCTCGCTCGGAATTGACTCATCCTGTCTTCTGATTTAAATGAGTATACTCAGTGAGTGTGCTCATATCAGGGGATGTTGATGAATAGTCGGACTGCGCAACGCGAAGAAACCCGCCAGAAAATCCTTGCCGCCGCGCGGGAATGCTTTTGCAGTGGGACCTTTGATGCCGTGCCAACGCGAGAGATCGCCAAAAAGGCCGGGGTTGCGGAAGGCACGATCTTCAATCACTTCCCGACCAAGGAAGAATTGCTGATTTGCTGTGTTGGCGAGCAGATGGCAGAGGCGATTGAAAAGGGGCTTTATACGATGGATCCGGAATGGTCCTTTGTCGATAAAGTCATGCATGTCGCGTCATATCGCTTTACGCAGGTCGGGCTTAATCCCGGTTTGTGGCAGGTGATCATGCAGCAGATTGTCTTTTCGCCCAGAAAGGGGGCCGTGCACTCCGTCATGGAAAGCAGCGGGCTGATTGCTGCTGTTCAGGCCCTGATTGAAGAGGCGCAGCTTTCGGGGGAGCTGAACCCGGATTTGCCGCCTTATTTGATTCAGAAGACCCTGATCGCGCTGTTTCTGTTCACCATTCACGAGCATTTCAGCACGCAGAATTTTGATTGCGAGGACATGTGCGCAACCTTGCGCGAGCTGCTTGAAATTCAGGTGAAAGGCCTTTGGGTGTCCGGGGGCAAAGAGGCGGCCTAGTCCAAAGCAGAACGGGCCTATTCGCCGATCAGATGCAGGGTGACCTTGCGCGTATGGGGCGCACGGCGGTGTTCAAACAGATATACGCCCTGCCAGGTGCCAAGAACGGCGCGGCTGTTGGAGACCGGGATGGTCAGGGACACATCGGTCAGGGCCGATTTGATGTGGGCGGGCATATCGTCCGGGCCTTCGCAGGTATGGCGATAGAGGCTGGGATTTTCCTGCACCAGCTGGCCAAAGAAGGTTTCAAGATCAAGCCGGACATCGGGATCGGCGTTTTCCTGAATGGTCAGGCTGGCCGAGGTATGGCGGACAAAGATCGTCAGTTGCCCGCGTGCAAGACCGGTACTGGCCACCCATGACTGGATCGGTTCGGTGACCTCATAAAGTCCCTGACCGCTGGTGGTGAGTTCAAGGGTGATCTGATCTTGCGAAAGCATGATATCCGTCCGGCTTGGGGCCGGACGGGATCAAGAGATTGTTCCATCAGGCCGCAGTTTTGAGCTCATCCTGATCGTAGAAGCGAAGGGCTGTCATGGCAAGGTTGCCGAACTCGTAGCTGTTATGCAGGACTTTGGCGGCAAAGCCTTCAGGGGCGGCACCCAGCGCGACATAAAGCGGCATCAGATGGTCGTCCTCCGGATGGGCCATTTTGGCACCCGGGGCGGTGTCGCGATAATCAAGCAGGGCATCGATATCGCCGGCTTCGATTTTGTCCAGCATCCAGTCGGTGAAGTCGGTCGCCCAGGTCTGCGGCGGGCCTTCGTTGAAATCAAGCGCACGCAGATTATGGGTCATGGCACCACTGGCAAGGACCAGAATGCCTTTTTCGCCCAGTTTGCGCAGTTTCTTGCCCAGTTCATAATGGTCGCGCGCATTGCCGCGTCCCAGCATGGAAAGCTGAAATACCGGGATGTCGGCATTGGGGCGGGCAAGATACATCGGCATCCATGCACCGTGATCAAGGCCGCGCTTGGCATCGGTATCAATGCCGATTTCCTCGGCGATTTCACGCGCCAGTTCCGGTGCACCTTCGACGCCATATTGCAGATCGTAAAGCGGCTGCGGGAAGCCATAGAAATCGTGGATGGTTTCCTGCTTGGCGGCGGTCGAGATCGTCGGGCTTGCTGCCTGCCAGTGGGCGGAAATCATCAGAATGGCGCGCACGCCATCGGTCATTTTCGAGAGTTCATCGACAAAGAAGTGGAAGGCCGGCGTGCTTTGACGCGCCACCACCATCGGGGACCCGTGGGAAATAAAGATCGGCGCAAGGCTTTTTGCGGTGCTGCCGGTAGTCGCGGATGTCTGGGGCATGGGTAAACCTCATCGGATTGCTAAATCACTTGATGAGAATATGCGCTTCCGATCCGATATTGGCCAGTCGCGTTTTGGCAACAGTCTGTTGCCATTTGCTGTTTTTGTTCTCTGTATGGAAACATTTTAGCAGGAAACAAGGAGCGAAACATTCGGCAATGACGACAGCAGCTTTGAGCCAATTCTCGATTGGTTCTTATCTGAGCATGTCTCTTACATCATGGTGTTCGAATGTTAAGGTCCTTGAAAACCAACGAAAACAGGCGCACTCTGGCTACATAGTTATTTTCTGAATTTGCCTGTCAAGGTATGACGCAACAAACAGAACCCAAAAGCGCCGCGCTTGAGCGATCGCGTTTTTCATTGCGTGATTTGCTCAGCGCAACACAGTTCGAGATCTGGAAAGAAAGCATCAACTGCATCTATAGCGTTGATGCGGACCGTCGCACGCGTGCCGATGGCTTTGTTGCCGATCTTGATTCCTGGCGCCATCGCGACCTGATGATGGTCGAGGCGCAAAGCTGCTCACAAAGCTTCTCGCGCACCTCGCAGATGATCGCAGCAGACGGCATGGATCACTATAATGTCCAGCTTTACACCGATGGCGGGGTGAAATCCGATATCGGTATTGGAGGGGATGTCCTTAAGCCCGGCGGGTTGCTGCTGCTTGATCTTTCGCAGCGCACCGAAGCCCAGGCCAGCGAACAGTTCAATTCCGTTCATCTGTTTTTGCCCCGGCGTCTGGTCGAGGATCATCTGAGCAATGCGGAAGACCACAATCTGCGTTTTCTTTCCGAGCGCGACCCGCTGGTCGGGATGTTGTTTAACCAGATCCTGTCGATGCATCGTTATATTGATCAACTGGACGACGGTCAGATATCTGTCATCCAGCAAACCATCGTTATGATGTTGTCGACCTGCCTGAATGGTGCAACGGGCGAAACCAACGCGACCCAGGCAATGCGTCAGGACATCGAAAAGGGCGTGATGATCCGGCGGTTTTTCCGCGAGCGTCTTCTCTCGCCCGACCTGAATGCCGAAACGGCGGCCGATGACCTTGGCCTGTCGCGATCCAGCCTTTACCGCCTGTTCAAACAGCATGGCGGGGTGAACCAGTATCTGCGCGACATGCGGCTTCGCCACGCCCTTAAACTTCTGGGCGATCCGACGCAGCGCAGACGGTCTATTTATGACATCGCACTGGAATGCGGATATGAAACCGATGCCGGCTTTATCCGGGCCTTCCGCGCCAAATACGATGTCACGCCAGGCGATGTGCGTGCAGGTGTTACGCCGCACGCACGCCACCTTGATGAAGGGGCACTCGACAAGCGCTATGAGAACTGGCTGCATACGCTTGCCTAGAGGCTCTGGTGCCTGATCGACGGAGCTTGCGATCAGGCGAGGGGGGGACGCGAGTATCTTGTCCCCTTCATCTATTTCGTTTTCCATGCGCTTTGATGGACTTTGCGCACAGATCAAATCACGGCCTTGAACGGCACGACGACGTTTTGGTGAAACAGCCGCCCAGATCCGGCGTATCACGCGCGATAATCACAACAGGAAGAGGGTGAGACTGGACAGACGTCGAACGTTCCGGCTGCAATGAAACGCCGACCTGTTGAAAGTCCGATTGAGTTGTTCCGGATGAATTCATCACATCCTCCGCATGACTGATCTACATGATCAGCGGTTTGTACCCATGCTTGAGAATAGCCGGGCCTGCGCGAAGGATTATGCTTGGCGTGCCGGATTATTGACCAGCTGTGCCAAAACACTGTTTTTGGGTGCGTTTTTCGATCAGGGAAAGGCCGCGATGACGTCAGTACTTTTGGTGAGCTGGCAATATTCCGAGGCCAGAACAGCTGCATAAAGATCAAACACGTCCTGGGCCACGAAGGTCCTGCCATTGGCATCGGTGACATCAATGGCTGTGGTGGCATCAAGCACCAGCCAGTTTTCAAAACCAAGGCAGTGGGCCATGCGGATTGTGACATCCATCGAATTGTGGATGACGACTCCGGTAAAGATCAGGCGTTTGATCCCGCGATCATGTAGGTGCTTTTCAAGTGTTGTGCCGACAAAGGCGCAGTTTTGTTGCTTGGCGATGACGGTTTCACCATCAATCGGCAGGGCTTCGTCCTTGAACGGTTGTCCCGGGCCGTCGACATAAAAGCTTGAAGCCGGGTTGGCTTCTTCGTGGCGGACATGGATCACCGGCAGGCTGGCCGCACGGAAGTCTGCCAGCAGCTTTGCAATCACATCGGCATAGCCCGGATTGTTTTTGCTGTTCCAGCGCGGGTTATCGATGGCCTTTTGCACATCAAGGACTATCAGGGCTGTATTTTGAACAGAATGACTAAAGTTAAAATGCATCTTAGGCTTTAATAATTAGCCCGCTCTGACAAAGTCAGAGCGGGCTATGGTGTTTTCGCTACCGCCACCGAGATTTATCTCGGAAGAGAAACTAGTTCTCAAATGATTAATCCATGCTGTTAAGCAAGTTGGAACGACCAATCATAACAGTGATAATAATGTCTACACTTTAAAATTTCAAGAAGATTGACTTTAAAAGGGTGGGCGACGTTATGGAACCAACGCCGCCCTAAGTCTTCTCGTGCATAGATGACCAATAAATTGGTGGCGGTAGCGGTGGGATTCGAACCCACGGGGCGGTTCCAAACGCCCGCCTCATTATCAATGAGGTGCTTTAAACCACTCGGCCACGCTACCCATCTTGGACGTAGAAGTTTGAATAGGCTAATTATTTTATTTTTCGCGGTCAAGTTGTACTTGAGGGTTGCCTGTTATTGGCTTGATGATCAGTCAGCAAAAAAAAGAACCGGCCGGGAAAGCCCGGCCGGTTTGCTGATCAGATCAGGTGTTCGGTAGGGCCGGGACCCTTAGGAGCAACCGGTGGTCGCGCCACAAGAGTCACATTTGAGGCAAGTGCCGTTACGCACCAAGGTGAAGTTACCGCAATCCGGGCAACCGTCGCCTTCATAGCCTTTCATGCGGGCTTCGCGGATCTGGTCCATCTTGGCATCGGTTTTGGCGATGACTTCTTCGCTGGTGGACAGGATCGCTGCAGCCTCGGTCGTGGTGGTTCTGGTCACCGTGGTGGTGCTTGCCGTTTCCGGGGTATGGCTGTGGCCATGACCGTCGGTGCCGGTTGATTTCACCTCGAGAACGCGCTCCTCGGCCGGGGCGCCGCCATCAACAACATAGAGGTTGCGACGCACAAAGCCGGAAGATGCCACCTTGCGGATGGTTTCGATCGCCTGATCGCCAGCTTTCTCGGCGGTTTCGCCAAGGTCGCCTTCGGCAACACCTTCGCCAACCGCATCCGGCAGGATGTCGGACGGCTGAACGTGGGCGAGGTCGTTACGGCCAAGGTAGGAGATCGCCAGTTCGCGGAACATGTAATCAAGGATGGAAGTTGCCATCTTGATCGCATCGTTGCCGGAAACCATGCCGGACGGCTCGAAGCGGGTGAAGGTGAAGGCTTCGACATATTCTTCGAGCGGCACGCCATACTGCAGGCCGATGGACACTGCGATTGCGAAGTTGTTCATCAGCGAGCGGAAAGCAGCGCCTTCCTTGTGCATGTCGATGAAGATTTCACCAAGCTTGCCATCTTCGTATTCACCGGTACGGAGATATACCTTGTGACCGCCAACGGTGGCCTTCTGGGTGTAGCCTTTGCGGCGGCCCGGAAGGGAGCGACGGTCGCCACGAATGACGCGTTCGATGATTTTCTCGACGATCTGCTCGGATGCCTGAGCTGCCTTGGCAGCGGTCGGCTGATCTGCGTAATCGTCTTCTTCGACCAATGCGGAGTTGAGCGGCTGGCTGAGTTTCGAGCCATCACGATAGAGCGCGTTGGCTTTGAGGCCCAGACGCCAGGACAGCATGTAAGCGTCTTTACAATCCTGGATGTTTGCGTTGCTCGGCATGTTGATGGTTTTGGAAATCGCACCCGAGATGAACGGCTGTGCCGCAGCCATCATGCGGATGTGGCTTTCAGCCGACAGGTAACGCTTGCCGATACGGCCGCACGGGTTTGCGCAATCAAAGACCGGCAGGTCTTCTTCACGAAGATGCGGGGCCTGTTCGAGCGTCATCGAACCGCAAACATAGGTGTTGGCTGCTTCGATCTGCTTTTTGTCGAAACCGAGGGCCGCGAGCATGTTGAAGTCCATGCTGTTGATCGCCTTGGCATCGAGACCCAGCGTGTTGACACAGAAGTCATCACCGAAGGTGTATTTGTTGAAGACGAATTTGATGTCAAATGCGTTCTTCAGGGCACCTTCAACCTTGGCAAGTGCTTCGTCGTCAAAGCCCTTGGCTTTCAGGTCTTCGTGCGAGATTGCCGGCGAACCAACCAGGGTGCCATGACCAACCGCGTATTTTTCAATGTCGCGGATCTGGTTTTCGGTGTAGCCGAGCGTTGCAAGTGCTACCGGAACGGTACGGTTGATGATCTTGAAGTAACCGCCGCCAGCAAGCTTTTTGAACTTCACGAGTGCGAAGTCCGGCTCGATACCGGTGGTGTCGCAATCCATGACCAGACCGATGGTGCCGGTCGGGGCGATAACGGTGGTCTGGGCGTTACGGTAGCCGTGCTTTTCACCAAGCTCGACCGCCTTGTCCCAGGCAGCGCGGGCTGCAACCGGAAGATCGGCATAGGGGCTGTCAGCAGCAACCAGCGGAACCGGGTTGATCGACAGGCCTTCATAGCCTTCCTGTTCGCCGTAAGCGGCACGGCGATGGTTGCGCATGACACGCAGCATTTCCTGTGCGTTGTTAGCATAACCCGGGAACGCACCCTGTTCGCTGGCCATTTCAGCCGAGGTCGCATAGGAAACGCCACACATGATGGCGGTCAGGGACGCACCAATCGCACGGCCTTCGTCGCTGTCATACGAGATACCCATGCTCATCAGCAGGCCGCCGATGTTGGCATAGCCAAGGCCAAGGGTACGGTAACGATAGGAAAGCTCGGCAATTCGGTCGGACGGGAACTGTGCCATCAGAACCGAGATTTCGAGAACAACGGTCCACAGACGGACAGCATGTTCGTATGCCTCGATATCGACGCCACCATCGTCAGAACGGAAGTTCATCAGGTTGAGCGATGCGAGGTTACATGCGGTGTCATCAAGGAACATGTATTCCGAGCACGGGTTGGACGCGTTGATGCGACCCGAGTTCGGGCAGGTGTGCCATTCGTTGATCGTGGTGTCGTACTGGATGCCCGGATCAGCACAGGCCCAAGCAGCTTCGCCAACTTTTTCCCACAGATCGCGAGCGGAAATGGTTTTGGCAACCTTGCCGTCGATGCGGCGGATCAGTTCCCAGTCACCGTTATCGAGAACAGCCTGCAGGAAGTCGTTCGAGACACGAACAGAGTTGTTCGAGTTCTGACCGGAAACGGTCAGGTATGCCTCGGAGTCCCAATCGGTGTCATAGGTTTTGAAGCTGATTTCGGTGAAGCCCTGACGGGCGAATTCGATGATCTTGTTGATATAGGAATCCGGTATCATCACAGCGCGTGCGCCCAGCACAGCTTCTTTGAGCTGCGGGTTGGCGCGCGGCAGGAAGCGATCTTCGGAGTCCGCGGCACCGTCCCAGTTGGTGCAGGCAGCCAGAACCTGGGTCAGGTGCTTTTCAGCCAGTTTGGAACCAGCGACGAGGGCAGCAACTTTCTGCTCTTCGACGACTTTCCAGTTTACGTATTCTTCGATGTCCGGGTGGTCGATATCGACAACAACCATTTTCGCAGCACGGCGGGTGGTACCACCCGACTTGATCGCGCCAGCAGCACGGTCACCAATTTTCAGGAAGCTCATCAGACCAGAAGAACGACCACCACCCGACAGGGTTTCGCCTTCGCCACGCACGTTGGAGAAGTTAGAACCGGTACCCGAACCGAATTTGAACAGACGTGCTTCACGGGTCCAGAGATCCATGATGCCGCCTTCGTTGACCAGGTCATCGGCAACGGACTGAATGAAGCAGGCATGCGGCTGCGGATGTTCGTACGCACTGGCCGATTTGGTCAGTTCGCCGGTTTTGTAATCAACATAGGAGTGACCCTGTGCCGGGCCATCAATACCATATGCCCAGTGCAGACCGGTGTTGAACCACTGCGGAGAGTTCGGCGCACCCATCTGGTGGGAAAGCTGGTAGCGCATTTCATCAAAGAATGCCTGCGCATCGGATTCGGCATCAAAATAGCCGCCTTTCCAGCCCCAATAGGTCCAGGTGCCTGCCAGACGGTCAAAGACCTGGGTCGAGCTGGTTTCGCTGGTGTAGCGTTTTTCAGCCGGCATTTTGTCGAGCTTGGCGGTGTCAGCGGTCTGACGCCACAGCCAAGACGGAACGTCCTTTTCTTTTACCGGTTTGAGCGCAACCGGAACTCCGGCCTTACGGAAGTATTTCTGTGCCAGAACGTCACTCGCCACCTGCGACCAGGAGGAGGGCATATCAACGTCATTCATCTCAAAAACGACGGAACCATCCGGGTTTTTGATGACAGAAGAGGACTTACGAAATTCGATGTCGGCGTAAGGGCTGACACCTTCCTGAGTGAATTTTCTGGTGATCCGCATGGTCTGCTCCGGTTGTGATCAGACGTGACAGGGCGCTTTCGGGTGATGCGCCAACATCGCCTGACTTTATATAGTTTGCTCAATGCTCTTGCGCTGCCCCTGACGCCGATATTTTCCGGCATTTCCAGAGCTTCGCAATTATGGGTATTCGGTGGTGTGGTCCCCCCTTGGAACCAGCCGGTCCGTGGGGAGGAATATAACGGCAAAATTTCGCCACAGTCCACTAATCTTTGTGGTTGACAGTGATTTTTACCACAACATCTAGTGGGTCAGTTGCTGTCTTGCTGATTCGATGCTGGTGGGATTCTCGTTAACAATCTCTGAATCGGTCCGGAAGGCCCGGAAAACTGCGGCTTGTGTCGCAGTGTGATTGTGTGTCGGTCCTAAGACTCGGACTACATATTGTGTGGCAACGAGGTAAAGCCACACAACGCAGGATCAAGCTAACGCCGTTTTCATTCCATTTCCAGTGCGAAGCTGAAAACAGTGCGGCTCGTTGTTTTTCCTAGCATGGAAGCCAATGATAACAGTTTGATATTTATGTTAAAGTCTTCTTTTAAATGGTCGCGGAAATGCAGGGATAGCAAGGCTCCTGGCCTACTACATATATGGGGCGGTTTGTGGATAACGGGGTGGATAAAGCCCCCAGATGTAGGGGTATCAAAGAGTCGTCGCCCCACAAGCAGTTGTGGGTTGTTTTGCAGGGCAATTTTCACCCCGTGATGGACACTGATCTGGTGATGCCAACATGAAGTGCGGATTTGTCTTGGGTAATGTCTGTAAGCAGGCCCTGAAACATTGACTTTCCACGAACATCACGACATATAAGTCACTTGATTGGCAGGGATACCTACCATGTGCCCTGTGCCGCCTTCCCGAAATTTGGGCGGATACACCAGATCTGGAGAGAGACTCAACATGGCCACCGTCGGCACCCGTATTTATACCGCGCTGTTTGGCAAGCGCGTTGGCGAAGACCGTTTCGGCAATACCTATTACACCGAAAAGACTCCGGCAAAAGGTCGCCGCACCAAGCGTTGGGTTGTTTACAAAGGCGTGGTCGAAGGTTCGAAAGTTCCGGCTGAATGGCATGCATGGCTGCATTACACCGTTGATGCGCCGCTGTCTGACAAGGCCGAAGACCGTTATGACTGGCAGAAAGAGCATCTGCCGAACCTGACCGGCACCAAACATGCCTATCGCCCGAAAGGCCACGAATATAGTGGTGGCAAGCGTGCACCGGCGACCGGCGATTACCAGGCATGGTCGCCGGAAGGCTGATCAGACCCAAAGAATTCCGATAACAGGCGGGCGCGGGGCAACTCGCGCCCGTTTGTGTTTATGACGTGTTTTGTGTTTCGCAGTGCCCGTTTTGACCCGTTGTCGTTTGGGTGGTTGTTTTTCGGGTCGGGGCAATACAGTATAGGGTCAGAACCCATCAATTTGATTTGAATGGCAGACGTTATATTTGTGAAATCCAAGAAAAAGCCTGCAGGGCGGGCCTGTGTCCCGGCCAAGGGGTTTGACGTCGGAGTTTGCAAATATAACGTCTGTCCTTCGGATTCATCGGATTTGCACGGGCTACTTTGTCGTAAAACCTTGAAAGATAGAAATCTTCCTGCGATTTTACTCCGCGTATCCGCACAAATCCGATGAACCATTCAAACCAAATTGACGGGTCCTGACCCTAAGTCTCAAAGAGATACAGAACGGATAAGGTCTATGAGCAACAGACTGATTGAAACCATTGCCGGTGCTGCCGTGATCGCAGTTGCGGTCGGATTTGCGGCCTATTCCTATTCACGCGCCGGGATCAATACGGTGGAAGGCTATGAAATCATGGCCAGCTTCAACCGGATTGACGGTCTTGTTGTGGGCAATGATGTCCGTGTTTCCGGGGTCAAGGTCGGCACGGTGACGGCACAGGAACTTGATCCCAATACCTATATGGCGGTTGTCAGAATGTCGGTGCAGCCGGATCTGGCGCTGCCGCTTGATAGTTCTGCCAAGATTGCATCCGATGGGTTGCTGGGCGGCAAGTTTGTCGCCCTTGAGCCGGGCGGGGATATCGACATGATCGAAGCCGGTGGCGAGATCGAGTTTACGCAAGGCTCGGTAAACCTTGAGGACCTGATTGGTCAGGTTATCTATTCCTCGACCAGCAGCGATAATTGATTGACCGGATGATCGTGGATGGCCGTCATTTTGGTCGGCCATGATTTTGCCCGGTTTGCGCACCAAGGTGCGCTGCAGATACCAGATACGCCGCAAGGGCAGGGTAAGCTTACCGAATATCCGTCTTGCGCAGAATGTCGGAGCGGTTGATGAAAAAGACCGAAAATGTTGATCATTTCCCCACCTGGCAGGCCAGCGATGGCTCGCCACTTTCATGCGTGGAAAAGATCAAGGTTCTCAATGACAATTTCGGCGAACTGCGCGAGATCATGCAGGATGCGCTTGAAGATGCGCTTCTGATGGGCTGTGACGAAGAACAGTTCCGCAATGTGATGCGCGATCTGGTGGCCGAACTGCACAATCCGTATCATACCGACGATAAAAGCGACAAACAGGACTGAAGACCACAATGAAACGATCCTTTGCGATTGCCGCGATTTGTTCGACATGTGCAATGATCGGAACAGCGTCTTCGGCGCTTGATTATCGCCCGGCCCCGATTGCCCAGCTGCAGGGGCTTGATAAAATCACTGCCCGGATTTCGACCTTTGAAGTGCCGGTAGGACAGGTCACGCGGTTTGGTACACTCGAAATTCGGGTCGATGCCTGTTACCGAACCCCACCGGAAGAGCGCCCGGAAAGTGCGACCTTCCTTGATATTGCCGACATTCGTGATGATGGCAATGCGACGCGCGCCCCGCTGTTTTCGGGTTGGATGTTTGCATCAAGCCCGGGTTTGTCAGCGCTTGAACATCCTGTCTATGATGTGTGGCTTAAGGAATGCCTTGATCCGGCCAATGCCCAGAGCGAAGGCGGCGAATCCGCACCGCAAGGTCAGGCCGCACCGGAACAGCCATAAGGTCGGCCCAACGCGGACCCGGCCCGGATTGGAAACAAGCTGATCGCAATTGCGGTCAGCTTTTTTGTTGGGTGGGTCGTGCCGAATACCGACAAATGGCGGAAAACTCTTATCTGCATGGTCAGTGGGAGCAGGGTGATTGGGCCCAAATTGTCAAGAATATGGCAGATGTTTTTGTGATTGTTTCTATATGCGAAAATATATGTTGCGGTTTCGCTGGCTTGAGGGGAAGCAGTGTGCCTGTCATCCTCGGTTCACGATTTATTGCGGTGCAGCGTTTGCCTGCACCTTGTGAACATGAGGGAAATTAAAATGTTTAAGTCGATTAAAAAAGCCGGCGTTGCGCTGGCAGTTGCTGCTGGTCTTTCGGGTGCGGCTTTCTCCGCCCAGGCGGCAGACACCTATACGCTTGATCCGTCCCACACCAGCGTCATCTTCATCGTCAACCACCTTGGCTTCTCGAACTTCCAGGGTCGTTTTGGCGGCACCACCGGTGAGCTGACCCTTGATCGTGAAAATCCGGCAGCGTCTTCGGCGACCATCACCATTGATCTCAACCAGATCGACACCGGTGTTGAAGCGCTTGATAACCACATGAAGACCGCTGATTTCTTCAATGTTGAAAGCTTCCCGACCGCGACGTTTACCAGCACCTCGGTTGAGCTGGTTGGTGACAATGCCGCGACCGTCACCGGTAACCTGAGCTTCCTTGGCGAAACCAAGCCGCTGGTTCTTGACGTCACCCTGACCGGTGAAGGTCAGCACCCGATGACTGGCGACGAAGTTGTCGGCTTCTCGGCGACCGGTACCGTGACCCGTTCTGAATACGGCATGAACTACCTTGTCGGTGGCGTTGGCGACGACGTTGCTCTGCAGATCTCTTCCGAGTTCGCAAAGCAGAAATAATCGGCCTGTTGTCGATTTCTGGTGTGCGCTGTGGTCAATGTGTTGCAGCGCACATCATATTTCAGGCCCGGTGAAGATTGGGCAGGACCCGGTGCAAATCCGGGCTGGCAGTGAGGGAAGCCGGTTATGACACTTCGGAGTACGAAACAGGCCTTTGGCGCGGTGACCAAGACCATCCACTGGGTGATGGCGCTTTTGGTGATCAGCGTATTTTCCATCGGCTGGTATATGGATTTCCTGCCGCTGGGTATGGAGAAACTTGAATGGATTTCGCGCCACAAGTCGCTTGGTGTGACGGTTTTGGCACTTGTGATCCTGCGCGTGATCTGGCGCCACAGCGAACAAACCCCCAAAGAACTGAGTGACTTGCAGATTGAACGTCTGGCGGCAAAGGCCGGGCATCTGGGTTTGTATTTGCTGATGTTTGCCATGCCGTTGACGGGCTGGACCATGTCATCTGCTGCGAACTATCCGGTCAGTGTTTTTGGTCTGTTTACCCTGCCGAACCTTGTGTCACCCAATCAGGAACTGTTTGAAACATTGCGCACAGCACACTGGTTGCTGTCCTGGGCGATTGCCGGTTTGGTCGGTGTCCATATTTTGGCCGCACTCAAACATCATTTCTGGGATCGCGACACAACGCTGCGCCGCATGTTGCCCGGCAAAATCAAGGAAAACTGATATGTCTCAGATGAAACGCAAAATGCTGCCCGCACTGGCTGTTGCCACTACTCTTGCCGGTTTCTCAGGCGCTGTACATGCGGCCGATCCATGGGTGGTTGAGGCCAATGACAGCGAAATCGAATTCAAGGGCACGCAGCTTGGTGCCGAGTTCGAAGGCGAATTCAAATCCTTCACCGCCGAGATTGTGTTTTCCCCCGATGATCTGGCCGGTTCTTCGGTCGAGGTGCTGATTGATATTGCGTCGGTCGATACCGAGAATGGCGATCGCGACAGCCAGATCGTTTCACCTGACTGGTTTGACGCGGCACAATGGCCGACCGCAAAGTTCGCCACCAAGTCGTTCAGTGAAATCGCACCGGGAAAATATGAAGCGGTTGCGGATTTGACGATCCGTGACGTGACCCGCGAAGTGACCCTGCCGTTCGATCTTGAGATCAAAGGCAACGAAGCCGAAGCCAAGGGCACGGTCACCATCAACCGCACCGATTTTGGCGTCGGGCAGGGCCAGTGGGCCGATACGTCCCAAGTTGGCGATCCGGTGACCATTGAAATCGAGATCGAAGCCAAGCGCCCGTAAGCTGCGCTGTGCTAACGCGTTAAAAGAAAGGCCGCCCCGGAGATGATCCGGGGCGGCTTTGTTTGCGCGTGTCGTGTCGGTTGTTGTTTTGAGGTGCGCTTATTTGGTTGCGCTTTTGCGCAGGTTATCGAGGAATGCCTCGACCGCGTTATCAAGGGCGACGGCCTCAGAAACCAGTTTTTCGGCAGTGCTGGCAAGCTGGTTGGTACCCGACGACACTTTGCCGGCATTGTCATTAACTGTTTCGATGCGTTCGGAAACTTCGCGCGTGCCGTCAGCTGCCTGTTGCACACTGCGTGAGATTTCGCCGATGGCAGCGTGCTGTTCTTCGACCGCAGCCGCAATCGCGGTTGAGCTGTCTGCTACCTGGGCGATGGTCTCGGAAATCCGGCGGATGGCATCGACGGCCTCGCTGGTTTCGTTCTGAACGGCCTGAATCTGCTGGTTGATTTCCTCGGTCGCCTTGGCGGTCTGATTGGCGAGGTTTTTGACCTCGCTCGCCACCACGGCAAAGCCTTTGCCAGCATCGCCGGCGCGGGCGGCCTCGATGGTGGCGTTAAGGGCCAGCAGGTTGGTCTGTTCGGCGATGTCACCGATCAGGCTTGCGACATCGCCGATACGTTGGGCTGCGTCAGAAAGCCCGGTAACCGTTTCATTAGTGCGGGTGGCTTCTTCGTTTGCCCGGCTGGCAATAGTCGCAGAATTGGCAATCTGTTGAGCAATCTCATCAGAGGATGCAGACAGTTCTTCTGTTGCGGCAGACACCGTCTGAACGTTGCCGGATGTTTGGGTTGTCGCAGTGGCGACCGCCGCCGACAACTCACTGTTCATGTTGGTCGCGTCACGCATTTCATCGGTGGCCGATTGCATGTCCTTGATCGATTTCGAGATTGAGCTGATCAGGCCCTTAACCCTGGTATCAAGAGAATCAGCCATTTCCATAACAGCTTTATGCTGATTTGCTTCTGCCTGTTCCTCAATCGCGCGCTGATTTTCTTGCAGCTTGACGTTTTCAAGTGCCTGTTCTCGGAAGGACACGACGGTACGGGCCATGTCACCAACTTCATCTTTGCGCTGCTGGCCTTCGATACTGCCTTCGAGGTCGCCGGTCGCGATGATGCGCATGCGTGCCGCCAAGGTCTTTAGTCCACCGGTAATGTCTTTACCAATAGCGATGCCCACGATGCTCATAATCAGCAGAATGACCACACCAATAGAAATTATGAAAGTGGCCTCTTCACGAAAGGCTGCGTCTACATCATCAATATAGATGCCGGTACCAATCACAGGCCCCCAAGGCAGGGGGTGCGCGAAGGAGAGCTTTTCAAAAGTCAGTTCCTTGTCCACGCCAGGCTTGGGCCATAGGTAGGAGGAAAAACCACCACCTGGTTTGTTGCCGGCCTTAATCAGTTCACGAATGAAGTTGGTGCCGTTTGAATCCTGAAGGCCATCTAGGTTCTTTCCGACCAGTGCCGGGTTGGCGCCATGCATTTCTGTCATGCCATCAATCGCAAACACAAAAAAGTATCCGATTTCGCCGTCATATCTGCCGGATCCAGCGATTTCGTAGAACTGCGATATCGCTTCGTCTTGGGACAGTTTTCCGGCGGAGACTTTGTCTTGGTAGTGCTGTGCGATTGAAACGACATATTCTGTCGTCGAGCGAATTTTCTCTTTTCTATCGTCAAGAAGTGAGCTTCTGAGTTCCGCGAGCTGCAATGCCGCAATCGCAACAACTCCCAATAATGCAATGATAGACAAGGCCGCAATTTTGTAGCCAATTCGTAAGTTCCCCAGCATTTTTATCCCCCAAATGCCACTCCCAAAAAAGCATAATATAATTAAATGATGATATACGTTGGTGTAGGTCGCAAGAGAAAAATTGAGTGATTCTAATGCAATTGTCAATTGGCGTGCAATTTTTAGACATTTTGTAACAAACTGTTTCTAAAGGAGCTTTTGGGGAATGCTCCGCACAGAAAAAAAGGGCCGAAACGTAAATGTCTCGGCCCTCCAAAAGTATGGTATGGATTTGTCGTTCTTACTTCATTGCGCTTTTGCGCAGGTTATCGAGGAAGGCCTCGACCGCGTTATCAAGGGCGACGGCCTCAGAAACCAGTTTTTCGGCAGTGCTGGCAAGCTGGTTGGTACCCGAAGACACTTTGCCAGCATTGTCATTGACGGTCTCGATCCGTTCGGAAACTTCGCGTGTGCCGTCAGCGGCCTGTTGCACACTGCGCGAGATTTCTCCGATGGCGGCGTGCTGTTCTTCGACCGCAGCCGCAATTGCAGTTGAGCTGTCTGCGACCTGGGCGATGGTTTCGGAAATCCGGCGGATGGCATCGACGGCCTCGCTGGTTTCGTTCTGAACGGCCTGAATCTGTTGGTTGATTTCCTCGGTCGCCTTGGCGGTCTGATTGGCGAGGTTTTTGACCTCGCTCGCGACGACGGCGAAGCCTTTGCCAGCATCACCAGCACGAGCGGCCTCGATGGTGGCGTTAAGCGCCAGCAGGTTGGTTTGTTCGGCGATGTCACCGATCAGGCTTGCGACGTCACCAATACGCTGGGCCGCCTCGGACAAGCCGGTCACCGTTTCATTGGTACGCGTGGCTTCGTCATTGGCGCGGTTGGCGATGTTGGCCGAGTTTGCGATCTGCTGGGCGATTTCATCTGAGGAAGCCGACAATTCCTCGGTCGCGGCAGACACGGTCTGAACGTTGCCCGATGTCTGGGTGGTGGCGGAGGCCACAGCCGCTGACAGTTCGCTGTTCATGTTGGTTGCGTCACGCATCTCATCGGTCGCGGACTGCATGTCCTTGATCGATTTCGAGATCGAGCTGATAAGGCCCTTGACCTTGGCATCAAGAGAATCGGCCATTTCCATTAGGGCCTTGCGCTGATTTTCCTCGGCCTGATGTTCCATCGCACGCTGGTTTTCCTGAAGCTTGACGTTCTCGACCGCTTGTTCGCGGAAGGACACCACGGTGCGTGCCATGTCGCCGACTTCATCACCGCGCTCCTGATCCGCAATATTACCTTCAAGGTTTCCACGAGCGATGTATTCCATGCGTTGTGAGAGCCGTGAAAGAGGTGCAGTAATATCGCGTCCGATAAAATAGCCGATTACAAAGAGTAAAACAGAAAGAGCGCTGCCAATTATCAAAATAAGCAGTGCATTTTCCCAAAATTTAGATTCAATGTCATCTACATAGACTCCGGTTGTTAAAATGTCGGACCACGGAAGTTGTCTTGAATAAGATATTTTTTCAAAATTTTGATCTTCGGGTTGATTGGGTTTTGTCCAGAAATATCGCGTATAGCCGCCATCGGACTTTTTGCCTTGAGCTACAAGGTCAACAGACATCAAATAGCCATTTGCATCCCCAAGTTTTGAAACGTCTTTTCCATTTAGTTGCGGTGCCTTAGGATGCATCTTCATGATGACATCTTCAGAAATAATCAAAAAATACCCTGTTCCGCCGTCATAGTTTGCAACCCTTGCAATCTCATAGAACTGCGCTATCGCATCATCTTGGGATAATGTTCCTGCGGCCACTTTGTCTTGAAGTTCCTGTGCGACCGTTACTAACGTCATTGTCGCAGTTTTAATCTTGTCCATTCTGTCGTCTACAAGATTGCTACGCAGATTGAAAAGCTGAACCAAAGACAGGGTCATGATAATTATAAAGGCTAGACATGCAATCGACGCGATTTTGCGACCGATCTTAATATTTCTCAGCATATGCAGATTTCCTACGTATAAAATAGATAGGTAGCGATACTTTAAGGGAGCACTTGGGGATGGTTTGGTGCGGTATCAAGATTGTTTGAGCTGCTCATGCGAGATAAATTGAGTTTATCTAAATGTTTGGAGTTGCACATTCTGGCATAAGTGAGAATTGCTCAGGGAAGGTGCATTCACAGTATCTATTCATCAGTCTTTCTCGCTGCCAGAATGAGTTGGGAGGCGTTCAACCTAATCCGGCAAAAGCCATTTCATCCTCTTGTCAAAAAACAAAAAAAGGCTGGAGCATTTCGCCCCAGCCCTTTGGATGGTATCGATGAAGGTGTAGTCTAGTCGGTAGCACGTTTGCGCAGATCAGCAAGGAAGCTTTCAACCGCTTCATCAAGCGACTGTGCTTCTTCGACAAGCTTCTCGGCTGATTGGGCGAGCTGGCTGGTGCCCGAGGAGACGCGACCGGCGTTTTCATTTACCGTTTCGATCCGCTGGGACACTTCGCTGGTGCCGTCCGCTGCCTGCTGAACGTTGCGGGAAATCTCGCCGATTGCCGCGTGCTGTTCTTCAACAGCAGCAGCAATCGCGGTCGAGCTGTCAGCAACCTGTGCGATGGTTTCAGAGATTAGACGGATCGCCTCGACCGCTTCGCCGGTTTCGTTCTGAACAGACAGGATCTGCTGATTGATTTCCTCGGTCGCCTTGGCGGTCTGGTTGGCGAGGTTTTTGACCTCGCTTGCGACGACGGCAAAGCCTTTGCCTGCATCACCGGCACGGGCTGCCTCGATGGTGGCGTTAAGGGCCAGCAGGTTGGTCTGTTCGGCAATGTCGCCGATCAGCTTGGCAACGTCGCCAATCTTTTGCGCCGCATCGGCCAGACCGGTGACGGTCTGGTTGGTACGGGTGGCCTGTTCGTTGGCCTGATTGGCGATTTCGGCCGACTGGGAAATCTGATGGGCGATTTCGTCACTTGATGCTGTCAGTTCCTCGGTTGCGGCAGACACGGTCTGGACGTTGGTCGAGGTCTGGGTGGTGGCAGAAGCCACAGCAGCAGAGAGCGAGCTGTTGGTGTTGCTGGCTTCTTCCATCGAAGAGGTGGCTGTTTTCATCTCGGTGATGGAGCCGGCAATCGCGCGGATCAGACCTTTGACACGGCCTTCAAGGCTGTCGGCCATGTCGGTGATGTCCTGACGGCGTTGCTTGTCGGCCTGGGCTTCGAGTTGCTTCTGACGGTTCTGGAGTTCCTGGTTATCCACGGCCTGCTGACGGAAGGCAACGACGGTGCGGGCCATGTCGCCGACTTCGTCGCCACGGTCCTGACCTTCGATCTCGCCTTCAAGGTTGCCATTAGCGATTTCGGTCATACGGGTTGAGAGTTTGTTCAGGCCACCTGTAATGTTACGGCCTATCGCAAGTGAGAATGCAATCATCAGGGCAACAACTATTGCAATGATTACCATTACAAAAACGGTCTGTTCCCAGAACGCGGCATCCACATCATCAATGTAGATGCCGGTGCCGATTGCATCGCCCCATGGGAGCATAGCGGAATAGGAAAGTTTCTCGAACAGCTTGTCCTCGGGCTCACCGGGCTTTGCCCAGAAATAGGAGAAGAAGCCTCCGCCGGGATTTTGAGCCGCAGCAAGAAGATCTTGAACGATGAAGTTACCCGTAGGGTCTTTAACCTGACTCATATCCGTGCCGTTTAGCGACGGTTTCGCACCATGGAGCTTGTTGATCCCGTTTTCGTCATAGGCAAAGAAATAGCCGGTGCCGTCATCGAAGCGTGCTGCCGTGCTCCATCGGTAGAAGTCTGTCACTGCATCTTCCTGGGAAAGTTCGCCGCTGTTAACGCGGTCCTGATAGGACTGGGCAGCTGTTACTAGCATTGAAACAGTTGTCTGAATTTTGTCTTTGCGGTCTTCGAGCATCCCGCTGCGGAAAGTTTGAAGTTCAAGTGCGGCAATCGCCAGCAAGGCGAGCAGAGACAGCAGCGACAAACTGGCGACTTTTTGACCAATTCGTATGTTCTGAAGCATGATCGGTTCCCGTTTTCTTGCGTTTCCTTGCGCCGAAGCGCACAAACTTATGCAGAAATGTTGTCTTTGGTATAATTTAAAGGAGTAATAATGCCAAAAAGTATAGTTTTGTTGTCGTGGATTGCACCAATTTTTTGCAAGTTGAATTTGTGTAAGGCACTGCCAAAGAGGGATTTTGTTAATTGCTGCACGGCTATTGAGCGCGATAAATCAAGCGATGCTGCTATTATGTTGGAACGATCAGGCAGAAAAAAAAGCACCTTACGTTCAAGATAAGGTGCTTTTCTATATCTCTTGCCGAGGCACTAATTTTTGATCAGCGCAATCTGTTGCCGAGAAATTCGACGGCGATGCCAAGCCCTTCTTCGTCGATGCCGTGTTGCAGGCCAGGACGTTCATGCAGGCTGACATCAATACCGTTGGCCGCGAGCGTCTCCTTGGCAAGGCGGGATGCCTCGATCGGGACGACCGGATCAGCCGTGCCATGGACCAGCACCATCGGCGGGCGCGATTTGATTTCTGCCCCAAAGCTTTGTTCGCCGAGTAAGGCACCAGAGAAGCCGACAACGCCAGCGATCGGAGTTTCACGGCGCGGGGCCGTCTGCAGCGACATCATTGTTCCTTGCGAGAAGCCGACAAGTGCGACCTTGTCGGCAGTAACGCCATGGGTTTCCATGACGTGGTCGATGAAGCCATCAACATAGGCGGCACTTTTGCGCGCACCTTCGGCCATGGCCGCAAGCGCACCAGACATGGTTTCAGGCGCGCGGCGCAGGAATTCCGGATCATATTCAGCAAGGCTGAACCACTGACGCCCGAACGGCGACATTTCGCACGGGAAAGGCGCGTTGGGCGAGTAAAATGCCGTGTCGGGCAGGGCGCGTGCCAGATGCGGCGCCAGACCGATCAGGTCATTTCCGTCGGCGCCATAGCCATGCAGCAAAATGACAACGCTTTTGGTGGTGCCCGATGCCGCCGGAATGTTCGGACCAGATAACAATGTGTCGGTGCTCATACGTGCTTTCCTGATTTTCCCTTTGCACTTGCTTAGCAATGCAGCCCCCCGACCACCAGCATTTTTTGTGCTGAATCCGAAGGTTTCGCTGCGGGACGTTTGGCGGAAACCCACAAGCTTTCATGGCTTGTGGATAACTTTGTGGATGGAAAACCGGTTTTTGCGAAAATCGCGACCTAAAACGTGACTGTCGGCAGGTTTGGTCTCGGTTTTCTGTGCCTTGGTATAAATTCTGCGGGTTTTCTAATTTAAAGGATCAGGATATTTTGTGTTTGAAATTCGCGCATAAAAACAAATACTTAATTGATATTCCTCAATCCACCTGTTTGGAAAATCCCAGAAGTGCCCGTGCAAGGTGATACGCATTTCTAGGTGAATTCGCGCAGAAGCTGAATGAGGCGAGGCAAAAAGTTAACGATGTGGATTTTTTGGACAGCCAGTCAGTAAAACGCGTCTTTTGCCGTCCGGCATTCTGTGCCACAAGATTTCTTCCGGTTCGCCGGATGCCCCGCAGCATAATCCATAACCCGAGGTCCATATGAACCGCACGCGCCGCTGGTTCGGCAAGGGTGATCGACGCGTTTTGGCGTTGACCCTGCCGATTATTTTGTCCAACGCGACAGTCCCGTTGCTTGGCGCGGTGGATACGGCTGTGGTCGGGCATCTTGATAGCCCGCATTATATCGGGGCGGTCGCGGTTGGCGCGCTGATCTTTTCCTATGTGTTCTGGAGCTTTGGCTTCTTGCGCATGGCGACCACCGGTCTTGCAGCCCAGGCCTATGGCAGGCGCGATGCCAATGGCGTGCGCGCGGTCTTTGCGCGCGCGGCCCTGATAGCGGTTGTCGCGGGGCTTGCGGTGATGGTGTTGCAATGGCCGATTATCGAGTTGGCCATGACCCTGATTGCGCCAACACCCGCGGTCGAGGCCGCGGCGCGTGATTACTTCCATGTGCGGATCTGGGCATCACCGGCGACCTTGATGCAATATTGCATGCTGGGCTGGCTGCTTGCCATGCGTGACAGCCGGGCGGTGTTTATCTTTCAGGTGGTTCTCAATTCGCTCAACATCGTTCTCGATATCCTGTTTGTGCAGGGGTTCGGTTGGGATGTGCGCGGGGTGGCCGGCGCCACGGTGATTGCCGATTATTCCGGTGTGGTGCTGGGTTGGTTCCTGATGCAGCCGCATCTGAAACGGCTTGGCGGGTCATGGCGCGGGATCGGGCTTTTGGATCGTGCCCAGCTGGCCCGGCTGATGAAAATCAATGGTGATATCTTTATTCGGACGATGGCGCTGACATCGGCCTTTGCGCTGTTTACCAGTTTCTCGGCCCGGTTTGGCGAGGTGACCCTTGCAGCAAATGCGGTTTTGCAAAACTTCCTGATGTTTGGATCATTTGCGCTTGATGGGTTTGCCCATGCGGCCGAAACGCTTGTCGGGCAGGCCTATGGTGCGGAAAAGCGCAAGCAGTTCCTGTGGGCGGTGCGCAAGACGACGGTGTGGGGGATCGTTTCCGCGGTGGTTATGGCTGCACTGTTTGCACTTGCCGGGCCGTGGGTCATTGATGCGCTGACCAGCATTCCAGAAGTCCGCACGGCATCTTATGAATATATGATGTGGGCGGTGGTGCTGCCGGTGACTGGCGTTCTGGGCTTCCAGTTTGATGGGGTATTTCTGGGCGCGATGCAGACCAAACACTGGCGCAACATGATGCTGCTGTCGGTGGCGATCTATGCCGGGTTTGCCTGGGGTGCGGTTGTGATGGACAGCAACCATTTGCTGTGGGCGGCGTTTAACGGGTTCTTCCTGCTGCGCGGGCTTACCCTGGCCGTGCTATTCCCGACGATCATTCCAGCACAGCGTCACGCTGTGGCGTAGAGCGCTTTTCAGGTTTGGGAACGTGCTGATCGAGGTCCCTGCCTTCACGGGGATGACGGTGCCAAACCATCTGGTTTCTGGTTCATACCCGTGTAGACAGGCATCCAGATGATGTTAGTCGGCTTCAGCGACCGGCAGGGTGGTGCTGTTTTTGACTTCGTGCAGGGTGAAGCTTGATTTCATGTTGGCGACACCGGGCAGCTTCATCATTACTTCGGACAGGAAGCGCTGATAGGCGGCCGGGTCCGGCACGACGATGCGCATCATATAGTCCTGATTGCCGACCATGGCGTAGCAATCAACAATTTCCGGATGTTCTTGCACAGCGCTTTCAAAGCGGCGCAGTGACGGTTCGTCATGCTGCGTCAGGGACACGGTGACGAAGACATTGACGCCAAGATGCAGATGGGCCGGATCAAGCAGGGCGACATATTTGCGGATGACGCCGCTTTCTTCGAGCTTGCGCAGACGGCGCAGGCAGGGAGAAACGGACAGGCCGACCTTGTCTGCCAATTCAACCATGGAAATACGGCCATCTTCCTGAATTTCACGAAGAATTTTACGATCAATTGCGTCGAAACCGTTGCGCGCCATGGCGTGCCACACTCCTTTGGTCGATAAGAAACCGGGCCGAAATCCGCCCTTTGGAACTGTCATCCCGGTGGGGTGGATTTTGCCAAATTCCCGACCGAGCGTACATAATTCCTGCTGCGCGATAAGCCATGACTTCGCGTTTCTGTCAATCTTTGCGTCACGTGTCAGGGTATTTTTTACCACCTCATCCTGTATATGGTCGGGGTGCGGTGCAACAGATTTTGTGTATCAAAAGTTTGCCAAGGATATGTAGGAGACTTGCATGAATCGGGGAATGCAAGTATGTCCTTCAATTCCTTGGAATGCTTGTGTTTCGGGCCGTAACGCTCGCACCTGCAGCGGAACTTATCATTGCCGTGTGCCATCCGGGCAGTGTAGTATAATCGTACCAATTTACTTATTTCGATTGTGGTTATTCTCCTGTCGGGAGCCGGGGGAGGCTGACACTGTCTGATATGATCTGATCTGATCTGACATGATGGGGCATTGGCAGCCGATATACTGAAAGGCACGTATGGTGGACGCTGCGCAAAACACGCCGGGATATAACCTGGTTACCATTGGCGAGCATAAAATCAATATCCGTCCGGCAGTCGAGGCAGACCTTGCCAATGTTGTCGATCTTGATGACCGGACCACGGGACTGCGCAAGCCGGATTACTGGGACGATCTTTTTACCCGTTATGGCAACCGCAAGGATTCCCGTTTCTTCCTGATAGCAGAGGAAAACGGCACTCTTTTGGGCTGTATTTTTGGTGAAGTCCGCTCATGGGAATTCAATTCCGTCCCGTGCGGCTGGGTCGGCACGGTCAGTGTCGAGCCGGACCTTCGCATGGGGGGTATCGGTACGATCCTTTATAACGAAATCTGCCGCTGTTTCCGCAATGCCGGTGTGACCAAGATCCGCACCATGATCCCGCGCGATGCAACCGACCTGATGTCGTTCTTCCGCGCACAGGGGATGATGGCCGGGCCGTTCATCCAGCTGGAAACAGATATGGAAGAGGGGGAATAAGCCGATGATGTCCTTGCAAAAGGCAACGCTGTTTGCCCTTTATGCCGTGCTGGAACTGGCCGAAGATACTGACCGCCAGCTTTCGGCATCGGAAATTGCCGAGCGGTACAATATTTCGACCAACCATCTGGCAAAGGTCCTGCGCGATCTGGGCCGGGCGGGGCTTGTTGAATCGGTCCGTGGGGCTGGTGGTGGCTATCGTTTCTGTGGCAATGCCAAGCGCACGACACTTCTGGATGTGGTGCAGCTGTTTGAGGAGGTCGGCACAAGCCCATCCAACAGCATCGTGCAGAATACCAATGCCGGTGCGGCCCTGAGCATGGTGATGGATGAGATCGAAGAGATCACCCATGCGACGTTGCTGTCGATCACGATCGAGACGATGTTGAAATTGATGCGCAAGCGTCGCCCGGAAAAACCGACATCCACCGGATTGTTCCGCGCGGTTTAACGCATCCGCCAGACCAAAGCACAGATACACAAAAGGCCGTCAGATCACTCTGACGGCCTTTTAAATTGCGTCGTTAAAAGCTTAGCTTTCGCTTTCGGTCGGGGCCGGAGCGGTTTCGTTGCTTTCCGGGGCGCTTTCAAAAGCTTCAGCTGCCTCTGCCTTTGGGGCAGCCTTTTTGCGCGGACGGCGCGGAGCACGCTTTTTGACTTCCTTGGCCGGTGCGGCCTCGGACGTTGCTTCGCTTGCGGCTTCTACCGGTGCCTCGGTTGCTTCAGCAGCGACTGGTGCTGCGTCCTCGGCCGGGGCTTCGTCGGCTTTCTTCCTGGGCGAACGGCGCGGCTTTTTGGCAGCGGTCGATTTCGACTTTTCAGCTGGCTTGCGCTTGGACGCGGCGGCCTTTTTGGGTGCTTCTTCTTCTGCCTCGGGCTTTTTGCCAAGGCTTGAAGCCGGAACTTCGGTCAGAAGGAAGCTTGGCACGTGATCGCCAAAGCCAATAACCGGTTTGTCGTCGCGGTCATCACGGTCGCGGCGGTTGTTCCGGTTGTTGCGATCATTCCGGTTGTTGCCGCGATCATTATTACGATCGTTGTTCCGTGCTTCGCGGGCAGGAGCCTTTGATGCAGGTGCGCTATCGGCTTCTTTCTGCGGCTGTGCTTCGGCCTGTGCCGGCTTGCTGGTTTCTGCCACGTCCTTTTTGTCCGACTTGTTGTCGGATCTTGCCGGACGCGCAGATTTGTCATCGCGGCTGTTGGACTTACGGCTTTTCTTGTTGCGACGCTTCTTGCCGGTGAAGTCGAGTTCCAGCGTTTCAATGCCGTCAATCTCGGTCAGCGGGATGTCCATGTTGATCGTTTTATTGATCGCAGCGACCAGTTTGCCGTCTTCGGGCACGGCAAGGGTAAAGGCCTTGCCATCGCGGCCAGCACGGCCAGTACGACCGGTACGGTGGACGTAATCTTCGGCGTTGAAGGGAACGTCGAAGTTAAAGACGTGCGATACGTCAGAAACATCAATGCCGCGTGCGGCAACGTCGGAGCAAACCAGAAGCGTGATGTCGCCCGATTTGAACTTTGCCAGCGTTTCGGTACGTTCGCTTTGGGCCAGATCGCCATGCATGCGGCCGGCATTGAAGCCGTGCTTGGTCAGCGATTTATAAAGAATGTCGACGTCTTTTTTGCGGTTACAGAACACAAAGGCGTTTTTGACATTCTCGGAGCGGATCAGCTGACGCAGGGCTTCGCGCTTGTCGAAGTCGTCCATGACAAGGAGTTTGTGCTCAACGGTGGTCGCCATCGTAGAGGGCGGGGATACCGTGATTTCCTTGGGATTGGACAGGAACTTGTCGGCAAGGCGTTTGATTTCCTTGGGCATGGTCGCCGAGAAGAAAAGCGTCTGGCGCTGCGTTGGCAGCATCTTGACGATCTTTTCGATGTCGGGAATGAAGCCCATGTCGAGCATGCGGTCGGCTTCGTCAATGACGAGCAGCTTGCAATCAGAAAGCAGAAGCTTGCCGCGCTCGAACGTGTCGATCAGGCGGCCCGGGGTTGCGATGATGACATCGGCCCCCTTTTCAAGAACCTTGCTTTGTTCAGCTGCAGATTCGCCACCAATGATCAGTGCCTTGGACAGCGAGATATACTTGCCATAGGTGTCAAAGTTCGCAGCGACCTGGGTTGCCAGTTCGCGGGTCGGTTCCAGAATGATGGAACGCGGCATCCGCATGCGGGCGCGACCATGATGGAGGATATCAAGCATCGGCAGGGTGAAGCTGGCCGTTTTGCCCGTGCCCGTTTGCGCACAGCCCAGAATGTCGCGTGCCATCAGCACCGACGGAATAGCTTGGGCCTGGATCGGGGTGGGGGTGTCGTAGCCGGCATCAGAGACGGCTTTGAGGATATCTTCGCTCAGACCGAGATCGGCGAAATTCATATGGTTCGTTTTCCCGCAATGAAATGCGTTAAGGTTAAGCAGATCGCTAAAAATCTGATTGCGTCGTAAAGCCAAGCCTTAATTAAGTCAAGAAAAACGCCGCGTAAATGGCTTTGAAAACCCATTCTGAGGTGTTTGAGAGGCTTGTTTGCAACAATTTGGCAGCGTAACTTATCTTTACGAACAATATTCGGGGAGAAAACCGGTGCTGATGGATGCAACGCGTTCAAGTTTGCTGATAATCGACGTTCAGGAGAAACTCTATCCGGCCTGCCAAGACCCGGATCAGATCATTGCCAATTGCTGTTTTCTGGTGAAATGCGCCAATCGTCTTGAGGTGCCGGTGATCGTCACCGAACAGTATCCCAAGGGGTTGGGACATACAGCCAAGCCGATTGTCGATCTGCTTGAAAAGCCGGGCGATACATCCAAGGGCGGCAACGTTGTTTCCAAGGTGGCGTTTTCGGCCATTCCGGCTGACGGCTTTATCGACAAGATGGAAGAAAACCCGGGGCGTGATCAGGTCGTGGTCATTGGCATGGAAACCCATGTTTGCGTGCTGCAGACCGTGATGGATCTGATCGAGCGGGGGCGCGAGGTTTATGTTGTGGCTGATGCGGTGACATCGCGCAGCCAGCAGGACAAGATTTTCGGCCTTGAGCGCATGCGTGATGCCGGGGCGAAGATTGTGACCCGTGAAAGCGTGATGTTTGAATGGCTTCGGGTGGCCGGCACGCCGGAATTCAAGGAATTGAGTGCGCTGATTAAATGAGTTCGACCTCAGAACAACTGACCGGGCACGCCTATGATGATGGCGTGCCCGTTGTGTTTTTATCGGGCATGTTGGCCGATCAACGCATGTGGCATCCGGCGTTAGCGGCCTATGAGGATTTAGCGGGTGCCTCAAAGCGTGCGATCACGCCCGTATTTTGCGAATTGTTCGATCAGGACACGGTGGAGGAGATGGCGCGTGCGGTGCTGGAAGTCGCACCGGATCGCTTTGCGCTGGCGGGCATGTCGATGGGGGGCTACGCCGCCTTGGAAATCCTGAGGCAGGCTGGCGCGCGGATCAGTCACCTGATGCTGGTGAATACTAGGGCGACGGCAGACAGCGATGCGGTGCGCCGAAGGCGGTTATTGCTGTCGCGTATTGTCACGGCCAAGGAGCCGTTTGTGGCGGTCAATGACGGGATGCTTGATGAAATGCTGCATCCCGATAACCGCGATGATGCGGCGCTGGTGTCACTGATCACCAAGATGGGCGATGATTGCGGAGTAGGTGTTTTCGAACGCCAGAACCACGCAGTTGCCATGCGTCCGGACAGCATGGCGGACTTGGGTAATGTGAATGTGCCGTGCAGTGTCATCGTTGGCACGCATGACCGGATCATCAGCCCGGAAAGCCACCGGGAAATGGCAGATGCCATCCCCAGTGCGACGTATCAGGAAATTTCCGGTGCCGGGCATTACGCACCGCTCGAGCAGCCTATGGTCTTTGCCCAAGCACTAGCCGAACTTCTTAGGCGTTAGCAACTTGGCAGGAACGGGCTGCAGTAACGGTCATCATTGTTGCGCAAGTGACGCGGGAATAGTTGGTAGTTGATTGTATCTGCATTGTTTTCGACCTGTTCGGCAAATTGCGCTTTGTTGAAGTGGGCGCGGGTTTCCGAGATGATCTTGTCCCCAACGCAGAAGCCAAAGCGAACAGTGATTGTATCGGCTGTTTCATCAACAGGGAGAGATTTGGGATCGCTGCAAAGCTTGCCGCGCATGGTGGATTGTTCCGGATTAACGACGGTAACCATGCGGCTTTCGGGTTTGATGGTTTCGCCGTCTTCGATGTCAGCTGGATCGGTCACGAACCTTAGGCGTGGCGGATAACCATGATTGGACATGGCCGCACTCCAGAAATCATCCGTGAAAGTGTTACTGGCATCAACGATTTCGAGCATCATCACCCGGCTTGGCGCACCTGCGGTCTTGAAGCTTTGCACTTCGGTGACTTCGTAGTGGGCGCGCTCAATCGCTGCGATATTACATCCGGCCAGAAGCACAAGGCCACTTGCAGCTGCAGCAATTGATATCGTGCCTTTGACGGCGGAGCGGAGTTCAATGCGCGGTTTCATAACAACAATCCCTTGGGGAGCTTTGATCAGTGTTAGGAGCATACCCCTGAATATTGTCTGAAAATTGCCGAAGTCACGCGATTGGGCGGATTTTTTCGGATGGGCGTTGTTTCGTCATTGAACAGTAAACAAAAAACCCGGCGCGAAGGCCGGGTTTTGTTGATGGTTTCGTGTGCTGATCAGACGTCGATATCTTCGACGAAGCGGGCATGTTCCTGAATGAACTGGAAGCGTAGCTCCGGCTTTTTGCCCATCAGGCGGGTGACCAGATCCTTGGTCTGACCACGGGCATCGGGTTCGGCTGCATCGGGCAGGGTCACACGCAGAAGGGTGCGTTTCTTGTGCGCCATGGTGGTTTCACGCAGTTGGGCCGGGGGCATTTCACCCAGACCCTTAAATCGGGAAATCTCGACCTTGTTCGGGTTCTTGAACTCGGTTTCGAGGATGGTTTCTTTTTCGGCGTCATCCATGGCGTAGATCGATTTGCCACCCTGCGTCAGGCGATAAAGTGGCGGCATCGCAAGGTAGAGATGGCCACTTTCGATCAGGCCCGGCATTTCCTGATAGAAGAAGGTCATCAGGAGGGATGCGATATGAGCACCATCGACGTCAGCATCGGTCATGATGATGATGCGTTCATAACGCAGATCGTTGAGACGGAAATCGGACCCTGAACCGCAGCCAAAGGCCTCGATCATGTCCTTGATTTCCTGGTTGGCCATCATCTTTTCGCGGGTGGCAGAAGCCACGTTAAGGATCTTACCACGCAGCGGCAGGACAGCCTGGGTTTCGCGGTCACGGGCCTGCTTGGCAGAACCACCTGCGGAATCACCCTCCACCAGGAAGATTTCAGTGCCAGCCGCGATCGAACGCGAACAGTCGGCAAGTTTACCCGGCAGACGCAGGCGACGGGTGGCCGACTGACGCTTGGTTTCCTTTTTCTCCTTGCGGCGCTGACGTTCCTCAGCACGCAGGATGATGCGTTCGAGCAGACGCTTGGCGTTTTCGGTGTCGCCTGTCAGCCAGTGGTCAAAGTGGTCACGTACCGCGGTTTCAACCAGTTTGGTGGCACCCGGCGTGCCCAGCTTTTCCTTGGTCTGGCCCTGGAACTGCGGATCGGGAATAAACACCGACAGCATGATGCAGCCGCCGCCAAAGACGTCTTCTGCTGTGATGGCTGCGGCCTTTTTCTGACCGAGCATATCGCCATAGGCCTTGATTGCCTTGGTCAGTGCATAGCGGAAGCCAGCCTCGTGCGTGCCGCCAAGCGGGGTCGGGACCGTGTTACAGTAGGAATGGAAATAGCCTTCACCGCTTTCCGGCCAGCCAATCGCCCATTCGACGCGACCGGCACTGTCGGAAAACTTGGCTTCGCCCGCGAACGGACGATCCGTGACCAGTTCGCGGCCCTCAAGGGTCATCTCAAGGTAATCGAGAATACCGTTGGGGAATTTCAGAACTTCCTGCTGAGGGGTCGGGTCGTCACTTGTCAGAAGCGACGGGTCAACCGACCAGCGGATTTCAACACCCTTGTAGAGATAGGCCTTGGAGCGCGCCATGCGGAAGATGGTCGCTGCCTTAAGCTTCGCACGCGCGCCAAAAATCTCGGGATCTGGTTTGAAGATAACCGTGGTGCCGCGGCGATTGTTGATCGCGCCGCCATCCTGCAGCGGACCGAGCGGGGTACCCCTGGAATATTCCTGAAACACCATCTTGCGATCACGGCAGACTTCAACGCGGAATTTCTCGGTCAGCGCGTTCACCACCGACATACCGACACCGTGCAAACCGCCCGAGGTCTCATAGGCCTTGCCCGAGAACTTACCACCGGAGTGGAGCGTCGTCAGGATCACCTCAAGGGCCGATTTGTCGGGAAATTTCGGATGCGGGTCGGTCGGAATGCCGCGCCCGTTATCGCGCACCAGCACGGTATTATCCGGCTGCAGTTCCAGTTCGATCCAATCGGCGTGGCCTGCGACCGCTTCGTCCATCGAGTTATCGAGAATTTCCGCGACCAGGTGATGCAAGGCAGCATCATCGGTGCCGCCGATATACATACCGGGGCGTCGACGGACGGGCTCGAGGCCCTCGAGAACTTCAATATCCTTGGCGGAATAGGCTTTGTCGGTGGACTGGTTTGAATCTTCAAAAAGGTCGGTCATGCCCCGGAACGCAACTTCTTTTATTGTGTTAAAACAAGGCCCAATACCGTATATCTGTTCTTCGATATTCTGGGCTTGGAAGCCTCGGCGCTAAACGAGTACCATATCTTTATCGGTTCGTACCAGATGATCGGTGCGCACCGACCATAAAAATGTGTTTTTGAATCCAATGCAAGTGGTGGTCGCCAAATCCGACCATATTTTAGCAAAGACCGGATGCAGAAAACCGCGACCGGGAGGTCCAATAAAAAAATGACATGTCGAAACAGACGTGTCGCAAACAGGAGTGAGCCTGATGGCGACAGATAAAGAGCAAGCCCTTTTCGCGGAAAGTACGATGCCGCGCGGTGATCTGTGTACCCGAACCCTTGCCATGCCCGCAGATACCAACCCGAGTGGAGATATCTTTGGCGGCTGGCTGATGTCGCAGATGGATATTGCCGGTGGCGTGCTGGCCAGTCAGATTGCCGAAGGCCGTGTTGCGACCATCGCGGTTGATGGCATGACATTCCATCGCCCGGTTTATGTCGGTGATACGGTTTGCGTCTATGGCGATATCGAGAAGATCGGTAATACATCCATGGTGCTGCATCTTGAAAGCTGGGTGCTGCGCAAGAACCAGCCGCCGCGCATCAAGGTGACCGAAGCAACATTCACCTTTGTCGCTATTGATGCCGAAGGCCGCCCGCGCCCGGTCCGCAAGGACGAGGCAGACGTCTAAGCGATCCCAAACAGTTTCAGGAGCCCCGCCATGCAGAACCGAGCCGTGTCCGCCATGTTGACCCGCCTGGTTCTTGTCGGCGGGGCTTTCTTATTTCCCATGCTTGCCGAGGCCGGAGAGGCCGATGTGGTGGCCGCCAAGGCGACCAAAACCGGCAGCGATACTTACCGGTTTGATGTCACGGTCGCACATGAGGATACCGGATGGGATCATTATGCCAATGTCTGGCAGGTGATCGGGCCGGATGGTGCGGTGTTGGGCGAGCGGGTTCTGGCCCATCCGCATGTCAATGAGCAGCCCTTTACCCGGTCTTTGTCCGGTGTGTCGATCCCAAGCGATATTACCGGCGTTACCCTACGGACTGGCGATCTGGTGCATGAATTTGGTGGAGCAGAACTGTATCTTGAATTGCCAAAGCAAGCCGGACAGTCGGTGAGCGTTTCGAACTAAGCCGGCAGACAGAGCGCAATCAGGCCCATGGCCGGTTCCGCCAATGTAAACACCCCAACCAAAATCAGGGCGACGCCAATCGTCCTACGCGCAAGACGACCTAGATGATCGCGGTTGGCGGATCGTTGCAGCAAGCTGATGCCAAGAGCAGCAAGGATCACGGCGGGCAGAGCGGCGATAGCAAAGCACGCCATAAACAATCCGGCCTTGGCAACCGTGCCACTCATCATCGCGGTCAGAAGCGCGTTATAGACCATCGCGCAGGGTGTCAGGCCAAGGGCGGCACCGACTGAGAATTTGCCAAGCCCAGCCCGGAGTGCAAAGGGCGCGGTATTGGGTGTTTGCGTGGTGTGTTGTCGGTATCCACTGGTTGGAATGCTGGCAAGTGCCGGGCGCAAGGCGGCTTGAAACAGGAAATTCGGCACAAGCCGATCAAGGCGGTGGAGTGCCGGGGCTATGCCGATAACTGCCATACCGGAATAGATCACGACCATCCCGGCAATGACGCGCAAGACCGGTTGCCAGCTAGCGGTGACCAGCACGGCATCAAACGCGCCACCAATTCCACCGACCAGAAGGCCGGCAAGAATATAGGTCGTGCTCCGCCCGGCCTGCATCAGAACAAGAGCACGAAATTGCCGGTTGGCAGGGCCCTTATGCAGGCCGCCTGCGGCAAGGATGTTCGAAGCAATTGCCCCGCACATCCCCGCGCAATGCAGGCTGCTGGCAAGACCCAGCAAAAGGCCACTGATAATCACATAATGGATCGACATGATGTCATGTCCTGAGTGCCAAAATCAGATCAGCATTTTGCCGGGCAACTGGCATCGTTCTTTTCCGGTGGCAGGTTGATGCCCGGATTGCCATCAAAGAAGCCCATCGGCATCAGCTTGAAGCCGGTGGTCACACAGGGCTGAACCGGGAAATCTTCCATGCGGACCTGATGATGCAGGCCAAAGACATGCCACATGACAAGGTCGGTGTTATGAAGCGCACGGTCCTTTTTGATGAAATCGCTTAGCCCGCCACGACCATCGGAATGGTTCATGAAATCACCGGCGGGGAAGCGTTCCTCTGGATCGTAAGCGGTGAACCAGACATGGTTTTCAATGAAGCTTGCGCGTTTGCCCGATGGATATTCCGGATTGATGAACGGCGTCACGCAGTTGGTGGCATCAAGCTTGTAGCCGACCGGGCGGCCGGTTTTGCCAAGCTTGTTGGGATTGACGACCTTCCAGTATCGCTGTGAAGCCGGATTGGTTTTGCGGGCTGCTGCCAGTTCGGATTCGAGAACCGTTTCCTTTTCAAAGAACGCGTTGCCATAGGGGTTTTCCGGACCGGGTTCCTCGGCAAAGGTGTTGCATTCAACCGGACTGTTGCCATAGCCATCAATTGCCATATCAAGCCGGGCACACAGGATGTGCTGATGGATCTGACCGGCAACACCCGGGGAGACTTCAACGGCGTATTTGCCGGGTTCACCGGGCAGGCAGGCAGCGGTATTGATGATGCCGGTCGCCTTGACTTCAAATTCGATCATGCCGTCCAGGAACAGGTACCAATAAAGCGCATATTCATAGTTGCCGACTGTGCAGATGGTGGAGATTACCAGCTTGGCGTTGCGGCGGCTTTCGGTGCGTTCGGTACGGAAATCCATGTGTTTCCAAAGCAACCCAGCGTCTTCTTCGTGGATGCAGATGGCATTTTCAATCGTCCAGGGTTCGCCATTCATGGTGTTGAGCGTGACATCAAGATATTTGATCACACCAAGGCAATCACAGCCCAGTGTCAGGGAGTTGGCCAGCTTGCCAATGCCATACTCGCCGATATCAAAGACATTCTTGCGATAATGGCCGTTATCCGGGCTGCCATAGGGCACTGTCATTTCAACGATGGAGGCGCGGTGGATAATCGGGCGACCATTGAATTTGATGTCATGTAGGGTGAGTGATTCACGGGCATTGAAGCCGATCACGAGTTCCCAGTTGCGCCAGGTGATCTTGTTGCCGTCCATTTTGAAGTTCACACCTTCGGGCTGAACGACATTGATCGGTTTGGCTTTGGGCTGGAATTCGTCCTCTTCGAAGAAGTCGGCCTCGTAATTGACTTCGGCCTCGGGGATTGGCGCACCGCCATAATCATCAACCCGAATAACTTCCTTGGATAGCAGATCGACAACCGCGTTCAGGCCTTCGATCGGGTTGGCGTAGAAATTGGAATTTTCGCGTTTGCGCAGCCAGCAAAAAATATGGGCCAGATGGCGGCCTTCTTCGCCCGGTTTGCCGAAATTTCCCGCCGACCATGGATCAACGCAAACCATCGACATGTCGGTGATGCCACGCTTTTTACAGGCTGCGATAAAGGTCGGGTCGGAACAAACGATTTCCTCGATCTCGACAAACTGTTCAAGCTGGATCATCGGGCGCTTGCCCGGCATTTCCTTGGCCGAGATGATTTTTGCAGCTTCCAGATCAAGGACAAGCTTGGTGACACTGACCTTGGTGGCGTCGAACACATTGACGCGTGCCTTGCGCGCAATCGCATCGCCTGGCTGGAAATCGGCCAGCTCATCCTTTTCGGGTTCCATCAGTTCGATGGTTTCAAACAGGGTGTTTTCGCCGTAAGGCGGATCGGCACGGACGATTTCGGCGACCTTGATGATTTCCTCGGCCGTGAGGGGCTGAAGAGGGTGGGTGATTTCGACCTTTTCACTGCTGCAACATTTATCCATTCTTTTTCTCCCTGATGAAGGTGTCTGATCGCAAGCCGGATCAATCCCGGCCGGGCACAGGCAATTGCAACCGCGTTGGTGGCGCGGAGGGGCTTTGAATGGACGTTGTTCCCTGGACTTCAGGCAATTGCCGAAAAACGCGTTTGACCATCGGGGGATGTCGAATGAGCGCGATTTCCCTGATCGGCGATTTTGTATTTTTCTATTTCTAAAACGCTAGCCAAAGCGCGCCGGTCTGTATTTGACATTTGGTGCCAAAATGATCGCTGCGGCTGGCGTCAGGTAGGCAGGTGTCGTTCAATTGGCACATCAATTGAATGCGTTGAATTCGTAACTGCCCATGGAATGGATAACCCATGAAACGTGTTTCGGGTGCCATTGACCGTTCGGTTCTAAACAGCGTGATGGGAATGCTTGGTGAGTCCGGCATCGATCATGTCGGGCTTTCTGCGCGCGCGGGACTTGCTGGGGCGGGGCTTTTCATGTCGCCGCAATCAACGCCGTTGATGATTTTCACCACCATGTTGGAGCTGGCATCGGACGCGACCAACAATCCGGCATTGGGATTATTCCTTGGCGATACATGGGGTTATCGTGGTCTGGGCAAACATGCCGAGATGGTTTTAAGCGCGCCGACACTGGGGCACGGGCTTGAAAAATTCGCGCGCTTTTTCCCGACGCTTCAGGGCAGCACGTCATTCTCACTGTCGGTCGAGGATGGTCAGGCGAAGCTTTCTTACCGTATTGCCGAGCATGCGGTTCGCACCCGAACGCAGGATGCGATTTTCAGCGAAGCGTCCTTTCATTCGCTGTTATCAGCAGCCCTTGGTGAGGATTGGCAGCCAAACTGCATTGATTTTGAACACAGAAATGACCGTGGATTAGGCATTTTTCAGAATCATTTCAAATGTCCGGTGCGTTTGGGGCAGCGTGAAAATGCGCTTTTCCTGCCAGCAACCCTTTTAAATAAACCGATGAAAAACGCCGACCCCGAACGGCATTGGCAGTTGGTCAATGAATTCCAGACCAGGGCCGAACGCCTGAAACAGAATGTCGATCTACCGACTGCGACCAAGGCCTGGATCGTCGCGACACTGTGCCGCCACCGTCAGATTGATGTTCATGACGCGGCAGATGAATTTTCCATGAGCCTGCGCAGCTTCCAGCGCGAGCTTGATCAGGAAGGCACAAGTTTTCGCAAAATCCGCGAAGAGGTACGCGGCGGCATCGCCAGTGACATGCTGCGCCTGACCGACCTTCCGATCCCTGATATCGCAGAGCATCTGGGATATAGCGAGCTGTCAGCATTCAGTCGCGGCTTCAAGGCGATGACTGGCACATCGCCGGGACAATTCAGACGTGAACTGTCCCGGACCAGTGCGGGCCTATAGCGCGGGCTGGCTTAAGACCAGCTTGCCTTGGCAACGCGAAGGAAGTTTTGGCCCATGATTTTATCGACGTCATCGGGTGAATAGTCGATCGAGATCAGGGCATCGGCAAGGGCGGGGAGTTTGCGCGGATCGAATACTGCAGCCCCACCGGCAGCCGGGCCATAGCCGCTTGCGGCGGGCCAGTAGTAATCCTTGTCCACACCATCGGGGAAGTCGTTGGTGCCGGCGACGGAGGGCATGGTATCGAGCCCGATGCCGACATGGTCAATCCCGACCAGATCGACCGCATATTTGATGTGGCGGATCATGTCGGGGACTTCCGGGGCGTTTTTGGATTTGATGAAACGCTGGAAACCGCAAATGCCGATCACGCCACCGGTATCGGCACAGGCCTTGATCTGTTCATCATCAACACAACGTTCGTGGCCACCCAATTCCTTGGGATTAGCGTGGCTGAAGACGACCGGTTTGGATGACACCCGCATGATATCAAGCGAGCTTCGCCGCCCGGTGTGGGAGCAATCCATGATCATGCCGCTATTGTTCACGGCCTTGACCATTTCAACACCGAGATCGGTCAGCGGGATGTCGACATCATGGCAGCCACCGGCGACCGAGTTGTTGCGGTTATAGGCAAAGTGGATCTGTTTTACGCCAAGCTTGGCAAAGGCCGGCACCATTTCGGGCATGTCTTGCAGCATGACCGAACCTTCAAGATCAAACCCGACACCGAGCAGCCCCTTGGATTTGGCGGTTGCCAGATCATCGAAACTTTCGATCTGCATGTATTTGTCGGGGTGGGCGGCGATCTTGGCGCGGAAGGCCGCGATCACGCGCAGGATATGGGCAACGCTGTTCATATCCATGCCGACATTCACACAGACATAATCGACATGACCCGCGACGTAGGTATCAAGCAGGTCTGCCGGTGTCTTTTCATCAAGCGGCAGGCACGCATGGGCATCCCAGGTGAAGGCCGGGATATGCTTGCGCTGATAGTTGGTCAGTTTGCTGTCAGCCGGTGCGAAGGGTGTTGCGAAGCTAAGCGTGGTGGCGGAAGTCATGGTTTCTCCGGTCAGTCCCAGTCGACAAAACTGTCAATAACGGCGCGGTCATAACCGCCAGCAGCCTTGTAAAGCTGTTGCGAGTAGGGATGTTCAAGCGTGCCTTCGGCCAACTGGGTGGCGCTGGCGCGTTCGACAATGCGGCCATGGTTCATGATGGCAATATCGTCGCACATATGCGCCACCACGGCGAGGTCGTGACTGACCATAATGTAGGTCAGGCCAAGCTCCCGGCGCAAGCGACTGAGCAGATTAAGCACTTCGGCCTGAATTGACACATCAAGGGCCGAGGTCGGTTCATCAAGCAACAGAATCTTGGGTTCAAGGATCAGGGCGCGGGCAATCGCGACACGCTGGCGCTGGCCACCGGAAAGCTGATGTGGATAGCGGAAGCGGAACGAGTTATCGAGCCCGACCTGTTCGAGTGCCTGCACGACGCGGGCATCAGAATCGCCAAGTCCGTGGATATTAACCGGCTCGGTCAGGATGCGGTCAATCGTGTGACGCGGGTGTAGCGATCCGAACGGGTCCTGAAACACCATTTGCACAAGGCGATAAAAAGCCTTGTCGCGTTTGGGGCCGAGTTCCTTGTTATTGACAAGAATTTCGCCTTCCCAGTCATCGACCAGACCGGTGATGGTGCGCAGCACCGTTGATTTGCCCGAACCCGATTCACCGACAAGCCCGAAGGAGCCGTTTTTCGGCACCTTGATGTCGACATCCTTGAGAACGTGGTTGTCGTCAAACCAGGCATTGAGTTTGTTGATTTCAATCATCTGATTTCCCCTTAGCCTTCGGCCCAGCTTGCTTCGCGTTCAAGGATCGGCAGATCAGAATGATCGCCATCCATTTTCGGCAAGCAGTTGAGGAGCCCCTTGGTGTAGGGGTGTTTGGCTTCGTGCAGGGCAGAGGCCTTGATTTCTTCGACGACAAGGCCCTGATACATCACCAGCACGCGGTCGCAGAAGCTTGAAACCAGATGCAGGTCGTGGCTGATGAAAATCAGCGCCATGCCACGATCGCGCACAAGGTCATCAAGAATTGCCATGACCTGAAGCTGCACGGTGACATCAAGGGCCGAGGTCGGTTCATCGGCGATGATCAGTTCTGGATCGGGGATCAGCATCATGGCGATCATGACGCGCTGTCCCATGCCGCCCGAAACTTCATGCGGGTAAGAGTTAAACACGCGCTCGGGATCGCGGATTTTAACGGCATCGAGCATGTCTATCGCGCGGTGGCGGGCTTCCTTGGCATTGACTTTATGGTGTTCGCGGTAGGCCTCGATGATCTGATCGCCAATGGTCATGACAGGGTTCAGCGAATATTTCGGGTCCTGCATGATCATGGAAATGCGTGCACCACGCACCTTGCGCCATTGTTTCGGCGTCAGGTTGGCCAGATCGACATCGTGGAATTTCAGCTGATCGGCGGTGATTTTGCCGTTGGCGGCTGTCAGGCCCAGAATGGCGCGCCCGGTCTGGGATTTGCCGGAACCTGATTCGCCCACAATACCAAGCCGTTCACGGCCAAGGTCGAACGACACACCACGCACGGCATGGACATCGCCCTTGGGCGTGTTGAACATGACTTCGAGGTTTTTGACCGACAGAAGGGTTTCATTTGACATGATCAATCGCCTCCACGTGGGTCAAGAACATCACGCAGGCCGTCACCAAGAAGGTTGAAGCCGAGGCTGACGATGAAGATGGCAATCCCCGGAACCGTGGCGACCCACCACTGTTCAAGCAGGAACTGACGGCCATCAGAAACCATCGCCCCCCATTCGGGCATCGGTGGCTGTGCGCCAAGACCCAGGAAGCCAAGACCGGCCGCAATCAGGATCATGCCCGCCATATCAAGGGTGACACGCACGACAAGCGAGCTTATGCACATCGGCATGATGTGGCCAGCGATCAGACCCATGTTCGACGCACCCTGAAGACGGGCGGCTTCGATGAAGTCGGACTTGCGTACCGTAATGGTTTCGGCACGTGCGATGCGGGCATAAGGCGGCCATGCGGTAATCGCAATCGCAAGAATGGCGTTTTCCAGTCCCGGTCCAAGCGCCGAGACAAATGCCAGCGCCAGGATCAGTTTCGGGAAGGCTAGGAAGATATCGGTGATGCGCATCAGCGTGGCATCAATCCAGCCGCCGAAATAGCCCGCAGCCGTACCGACCAGAAGGCCAAGCGGGGCGGCGGTAATGGCCACAAGGCCAACAATCAGAAGCGTGTATTGCGCGCCATAGATCAGACGCGACAGGATATCGCGCCCCAACTGATCGGTGCCAAACCAGTGATCGGCACTGGGCGGCTGAATACGGTTGGCAAGATCGGCGGCCAAGGGATCATAGGGGGCCAGAAGCGGGGCAAAGATCGTTACCAGAATAAGCCCGATCACGATGGATAACCCGATCATGGCAAGGCGGTTTTCGGTAAATTTGATCCAGCCCAGCCACGCGCGACCGCATTTGGCCTGCCAGCGCGATTTTGGCGTATCGGACGTCAGCCATTGTTTCAGGCCGGTTTGCGATGTCTGCGAAGTGTTTGTCTGTGTTGTCATGATTATCTCCGCGCTCTGGGGTCGAGCAGGCGGTAGAGCACGTCAGAAAGCATGTTTACGCCGATAAAGACTGCACCCACCACGATCGTGCCGCCGAGAACCGCGTTCATATCGGCGTTGAGCAACGAGTTGGTGATGTAAAGGCCAAGGCCCGGCCATGCGAAGATGATTTCGGTCAGAACCGATCCTTCGAGCAGGTTGGCATAGGAAAGCGCAATCACGGTCACCAGCGGTACCATGACGTTGCCAAGGGCATGACGCCAGATGATGCGATGTTCGGAAATGCCTTTGACCCGTGCGGTCAGGATGTATTCCTGGCTAAGCTGTTCGAGCATGAAGGAACGGGTCATGCGTGCGATATAAGCCAGCGAGAAGTAAGCAAGGATCGATGCCGGGAGAACAATGTGTGAGACAGCGTTCCAGAACAGATCCATGTCGCCTTCGATCAGGGTATCGATCAGCATCAGACCGGTGGTCGGTTCAATGAAATCGGCATAGAACGAATCAAGGCGTCCGGGACCTGCGACCCAATCGAGCTTCATATAAAATACCAGAAGCCCCATCAGGCCCAACCAGAAGATCGGCATCGAATAACCGGCCAGACCAATCACGCGCACCACGTGATCAGGCCATTTTCCCTTGTTGATCGCGGCAAAAACGCCAGCAGGAATACCAAGGAAAACACCGATGATGGTTGCAAGGGTTGCCAGTTCAAGGGTTGCTGGAAACACGCGCTTGATATCGTCAAGCACGGAGTTTGACGTCAGCACCGACTGGCCAAAATTGCCCTGCAGGACATTGGAAATATAGATAAAGAATTGCTGCCAAAGGGGCAGGTTGAGACCCATTTCCTCGCGCACGCGGTCATAGACGGCTTGCGGGGCGCGGTCACCAACAGCTGCCAGAACCGGATCAATCGGCAAAACACGACCGATCAGGAAGGTGACAAGCAGCAGACCAAAGAATGTAATGGCAAGTGAAAAGACCAGCCGCAGGACAGTTGCCGTGGGGCCGGAAGCGAAACGGGCGCGGTTGCGCCCGTCCCGTTTATTGCGTTTAACAGCGGACATTACGACCGTTGTCTCCTTCGTCGAGATTAGTCTTTGGTGACGTAACGATAATAGTTGTTATCGAATGACGGACCGAGGACGAAGTTGTTCACGTTACCGCGCATGGATGCGATTTCGGTTTCCTGGAACATGATCACGAACGGACCATTTTCAAGAACGTCTTTCTGAAGATCGACATACATGGCAGCACGTTTGGCGTCGTCGCGCTCAAGGGTCGCTGCATCAGTTTTCGCAGTCAGATCACCGGCATCCCAGGAGTTACGCCATGCGAGCGGCTTGGCAGCAGCATCGTCGGAGTTGTCCGGGTTCCACGCGAAGGTCGATGCGTTGGTGTGCGGATCCTGATAGTCCGGACCCCAGCGACCGATATAGATATCGTGCTGACGCGCGCGGTATTTGGTCAGGGTCTGTTTGCCATCGCCCGGAATGATTTCCAGATTGATGCCGACCTGTGCCCAGGTAGCCTGGATCGACTGTGCCATCGCCATGATCGAGGTGGTGTTACGCGTGTCCATGGTTACGCTGAAACCGTCCGGGTAACCGGCCTCGGCCAAAAGGGATTTGGCTTTTTCGATATCAAGCGAGTAGGGGTTCTCGTTGTACGCACCCAGGAAACCTTCCGGCAGGAAGGCCTGATGGATCTGCGAACGACCAGCCAGGATGGTTTCGGAAATACCTTTGTAATCGACCAGGTATTTCAGAGCTTCGCGGACTTTCGGGTTCGACAGATATTCGTTTTTCTGCGACAGGCCGAGGTACCAGAGGGCACCTTTACCCTTTGACAGCAGCTTGATGTCGTCATTGCCGGAGATCGATGCCAGCTGATCGGCTTCGAGGTTACGGGCAATATCGATATCGCCTTTTTCCAGCAGAAGCTGCTGGGCTGCTGCTTCCTTGACGCTCTGAATGATCACGCGCTTCATTGCCGGCGCGCCATCCCAGTAATCTTCGTTTGCGGTCAGGCTAAGGCTTTCACCCGCGGTCCATTTGTTCAGCTTGAACGGGCCAGAACCGGCATAGTTGGTTTTAAGCCACTCGTGGCCAAGGTCGCCATCGACTTCGTGGGCAAGGACTTCTTCCTTGTCGACAACGGCACCAACGCCTGCGGTCAGGCAGTAGAGCACGAAGCTCGGTGCGTAAGGCTGGTCGACTTCCATGACGAGGGTGGAATCGTCCGTGGCGTAGATCTTTTCCTTGACGTTGTCGGCGGTGAAACCGAACTGGCCGAGGATAAAGGCCGGCGACTGATCAAGCAGGATCACGCGCTGCAGCGAGAAGGCAGCGTCTTCGGCGGTCAGGTCGTTGCCCGACGCGAATTCGATGCCGTCACGGATTTTGAAGGTAAAGGTCTTGCCGTCTTCGGAGACATCCCAGCTTTCGGCAATCACACCATAGATTTTTGAGACATCGTCATTATCGAAGCCGATAAGACGGTCATAGGTGTTACCGGCATATTCAGCGCCGGAGAATTCGAAAATCTGTGCCGGATCAAGCGTGATGATGTCATCAATGGCAAATGCCATGACGAGGGCATTTTTCGGCGTTTCAGCCTTTGCCATCAAAGGTGCGGTAGCGAGCGCGGTCCCCATGACCAGCCCTGCGATAAATTTGCGCATGATGCGCCTCCCGTTTTGTTGTTGTGGGACTGCAGGCCAAACTGAGAATGAAGACAACCAATAAGCATCTTAAGGTGATAGACCTGAGAATCCATGACCGTTTTGGATGCGTTTATGATCATCGACAGACCCAAAAGTGGGGCGGCCCGCACGTAAGTCATCTTTAGGATAGGAAGCTGAGCATAATTTATACGATTAATCAATGACCAATCGGTCAGGATTGCTGTCTAAATCACCAAACAAAATGTTTTCTGACCTGACTGCTGCTTTGCAGTTGTGAGACGCGTTTGGCGCTTCGCCCAAGAGGATATGAGAAGGATGTGATGGGAGAACTCGGGGGGGGAACAAAAAAGCGCCAGCGAATAATCGCGGCGCTTATTTTGTACGTCATTCCCAATCAGGGAGGGAATGGCGCGAGTGACGAGACTTGAACTCGCGGCCTCCGGCGTGACAGGCCGGCGCTCTAACCAACTGAGCTACACCCGCATGGTGCGTGGCGCGGTTTATATAAAGACCGCCCCATGGTGGCAAGTGTTTTTTGACCGATTTTCGAAAGAAAAATATGTGCGTGCGATTTGCCGGTTTGATCAGGGAAAAAGGGGCCAAAATACAAAAAAGCGCCAGCGAATAATCGCGGCGCTTTTTTTGTCGTCATTCCCATCAGGGAGGGAATGGCGCGAGTGACGAGACTTGAACTCGCGGCCTCCGGCGTGACAGGCCGGCGCTCTAACCAACTGAGCTACACCCGCATGGTGTGGCGCGGTTTATATAAGGGGTGGTTCACTCTGGCAAGGGCTTTTTTGCAAAAAAAAGACGGGCCGGAAATTCGGTCACCAAACATCGCCGGACAGCCCCGATGTGCGGGTGTTTGCCAAGCCAAAAACAGGCGCGTAGGCGAGGGGATGAAAGTGATGTGGAAGGCCGGAAAACAAAAAAGCGCCAGCGAAAGATCGCGGCGCTTATTTTGTACGTCATTCCCAATCAGGGAGGGAATGGCGCGAGTGACGAGACTTGAACTCGCGGCCTCCGGCGTGACAGGCCGGCGCTCTAACCAACTGAGCTACACCCGCATGGTGCGTGGCGCGGTTTTTAGCAGTCACTTCATGGCGGCGCAAGCGGTTTTTCGCCAAGTTTTTCAATTTTAAAACCGGTTCTTCTGCCGGTAGAAACCGATCGCGTTCCGGGCGCGCAAAAGTTTGCACGTTCGAACGCGTTTGCAACACAGAATGCGGCGCAAAAGAACAGGACTGTCGGTTTGAAAAAGCGGAAGAAAGATGCGTTCAAGGCAAGCTGTTCATCGGGACGTGTTTGCCGCCCGCAAAGCTTGCTGTTTAACGCCAGAGAGGTGAGGGGCTATTCGCGCGGGTCTTCATAGCGCTCGGTAAGTTTGGTGAGTGCGGCGACGGTTGCCTGTTCAACGGTTGAACCAAAACCGGTCACGCGGCCAGCCAGAATGACATAGAGCGAGTCGATGTGAAGCTGGATTACAAGCAGCTGTTTTTCATTGGCGGTGGTGCGTTCGCCAACGAAGTTTTCCATAGATTTGGCGATCTGGGTCATCAGCGGATACTGGAAGGTTCCGCCAAGTGCCTTGACCGAATAGGCGAGGTCGCCTGCAGCCGTAATCGCCTCAGGCCGTTTGGACTTGTCGCCAAGACCCGCGATCACGGTTTTGCGGCATTCCATCAGATCCTTGCCGATGTCGCGGACAAAGGTTTCTGAACTGCGCTGAACGACCTGTTCGAGTTCTTCGAGCTGTTCAGGGGACAGGTTGATGTCAAATCCCTTAACGAAGTTAACAGCCCGGCGTTTGAGGTCAGTTTGTGCAGGGATAATCTGCACATTCTTTTTTTTCTTAGGTTGTTCAGGCTTCACGATGGCTCCGCTTCCCCAGTCAAAATGGCTCATTCGTCTAGGCTCCTACGGTCAGGACCGTCGAACTCGACCTGTCGACGACGTCGGTCGGGGCCAAAATACGTCCCGGTGTTCACAAATACACGCGGGCGGGTGATGACCGATACAAGGCGGCTATAAAGTGCCTTGGCATTGAAGGGTTTGGCAAGAAATTCCGTAATGCCAAGATCACGCGCCGTCGTCACATAGCGGTGTTCGGAATGCGCGGTAAGCATAATCACCGGAATGAACCGGTTGGGCGAACTAGTCGAATTGCGCATGACATCAAGGAATTCGAGGCCATCCATGCCATGCAGGCGCCATTCGCAAATCACGATATCAATCTTTTCGGTACGCAGAACATCAAAGGCATCATTCGGCGTTTTTACGCGCTGGATATGACTGGCCCCCAGATAGGCGAGCGTGTCATAGACCACCTGAGCTGAAATCTTGTCCCCGTCAACGATCAGAAAACTAATCTTACTAAAGTCTATTTTCGCGTTCATCCGGCCTCGGTTCCTGAGCATCATCACGAAATGCGTCGCTGTTCAGGAGGATACAGCAGCAAATCATACCCCGTTGCTGACCCGTAAATCCTTATACCTTTGTCTGGTTTCCAGCAAGGCCAAACCGCTTTGAATCCGGCCCGGAAATCTGACAAATACTGACCCGAAGCCAGCGTGTAATATAGAACAGACGACGTTTGCGTCTTATTGTTTTTGGTGCTCGCGCACGGTTCGGACCCACCCAATATTGGGCATTTTTTTTCAGAGTAAAGGGGAAGTTCGTTTTTATTTCATGGGCTTGGTCGTGCCGTCATCATCGATGACCTTAACGGCAACACCGGACTCTTCGAACATTTCCGTCGATATCTTCATATCCTGTTCCCAGCGTTCGAGGAAGTCGGCGGTCAGTTTTGACTTGTCGACATAGACCTCGGCGATGCCGGCCTGAATGATGGCGCGCGCGCAATCGCAGCACGGGAAATGCGTTACATAAAGTGCACAGCCATCAAGGGATGTGCCGGTATAACTGGCGTTATAAATCGCGTTGCGTTCTGCGTGTTCGGTATAGGCGTATTTTTCCGGACGCTGATGGCGGGTTTCGACTTCGTCATCAACCCCGCGCGGAAATCCGTTATAGCCGACCGCGCGAATTTCCTTTTTCGGGCCGATAACAACCGCGCCGACCTGCGTGCTGCGGTCTTTTGACCAGTCTGCAATATGGGCGGCAAGTCCAAGAAAGCGGTGGTGCCATTTGCTCATCAAAAAGGGTCCTGTCTGGGCCAGAGGATCGGTCGGTCTGATCTTTTCATATGACCGGCATGTTTCACCGGTATGCGTTCTTTAAAGAAGGGGCTTCTTGTAATTGTCCAGAGAAAAATCACATTTTTGTAAAGGCATTTAATGAAAAGTCCCTGTTCAAATAGGGGCTGATTGATTATTAAGGGGATACCCCCAGAAACAGATCAGGACCCTTTTCGTCTCGCCGCAGATGCAGGCCGAAGCGGGAAGGATCACGTGTAAACCGAATAACAAGAGGTAGTAGCCGATGCGCCGTCAACGTAAGGCGAAGATCATCGCGACCCTGGGGCCGGCAAGTTCAAAGCCAGAAATCCTCGAAAAGATCGTGCAGTCAGGTGTGGATGTTTTCCGCCTGAACTTCTCGCACGGGGAACACTCAGAACATCTGGCCCGCTTTGAAGCGATCCGCGCCGTCGAAGAAAAACTCGGGCGCCCGATCGGTATTTTGATGGACCTTCAGGGCCCGAAAATTCGTGTCGGGACCTTTGCTGACGAACAGATCGAACTGGCCGCCGGTGACAAATTCAAATTCGACATGGACAAGACGCCGGGCGACAAGAACCGTGTGGCGCTGCCCCATCCCGAAGTTTATGCCGCCCTCAAGCCGGGTGCGAACCTGTTGCTTGATGACGGCAAGCTTCGCATGCAGGTCGACAAATGCGACGACAAGTCAGCGGAATGCACCGTCATTACCGGCGGTCCGCTGTCAAACCGCAAGGGGGTTAACCTTCCCGATGTGATGTTGCCGCTGTCACCGCTGACCGACAAGGACCGTGCCGATCTGGATTACGGTCTGGAAATGGGCGTTGATTTCGTGGCCCTTTCATTTGTTCAGCGCCCCGAAGACGTTGCCGAAGCCCGCAAGATCATTCAGGGCCGTGCCGCGATCGTTTCCAAACTGGAAAAGCCGCAGGCAATTGATCACCTTGATGAGATCGTCGATCTGTCGGACATGATCATGGTTGCCCGTGGTGACCTTGGCGTCGAATGCCCGCCGGAAGATGTTCCGATCCTGCAGAAGCGCATCATCAAGGCCTGCCGCGAAGCCGGCAAGCCGGTGATCGTTGCGACCCAGATGCTTGACTCGATGGTGTCAAACCCGGCGCCGACCCGTGCCGAGGCATCCGACGTCGCGACTGCGATCTATGACGGTGCCGATGCGGTGATGTTGTCGGCCGAAAGTGCGGTGGGTAAATACCCGATCGAAACCGTATCAATCATGGACCGTATTCTGAAGCGCGTGGAGCAGGATGAACTTTATTACCGCATGCGTGACGCCAACCGCCCGGATCCGGAGCATAACGCCCCGGATGCGATCAGTGCGGCTGCCCGTCAGGTGGCAACCACCATCGGCGCAAAAGCGGTTGTGAACTATACTTCGTCCGGCTCAACGGCATTCCGTGCAGCGCGTGAGCGTCCGGAAGTGCAGATCCTTGGCCTGACGCCGCGGATTCAGACCGCACGTCGCCTGGCACTTTGCTGGGGCGTGCATCCGGTCTTTACCCGTGATGCGACCAACTTTGCCGAAATGGTCGGGATTGCAACCGAGGTCGCAAAGCGCGAAGAGTTCGCCGGTCCGGGAGATTCGCTTGTGATTACCGCGGGTGTGCCGTTCGGGACCCCGGGGGCAACCAACATCCTGCGCATCGCGTGGGTCAGCAATAATTAACGCTAAGTACCGCGTTAAATGATTTTCGAAGACGGGCGTCCTTTTTGGGCGCCTGTTTTTGTTTGGATTTGTCCAGGGTAGGGTGGACTTTGCCCGGTATTTTCTGCGCAAAGGGCTTGAGGGCGCATAGCACCCTGTATCGTTAATGTTTTTTTGAGTCTTTGCGTCGATAGTCATTCTGTAATCAAGGCTCTGTCTGGGGATGGAAGCCATTGAGGTTGGGCTATCAAATTTAGACGTCTTGTCTGGTTGTGTATCGCTGTCAGTTTCGGTTAAGCTGCTCTGACAAAATACAAAAATAAGGTATCGCATTGTCGATACCGATATGCCGCCAGGCACGGGACTAGGGGAATTACTGCGATAATGCTGAGTTGGATGTTCAATCGGCAGAAGAATGCGGGCAATGAGGGGCTTGATGATAAAGCCTCGGCAAAGCTGCGTGATCTGGCCGACACTGTTCGCACCATCGCACCTGAGACGTTTGGATCTGAAGCAGGTCGCGCTCAGGGACGCGCGATTCCCCGTAAACATGTTTCCGAAAATACCGCCGATGCCACAGGCCTCGAACATGCCGCGCGCCTTTCGACCGAAATGGACGCGCTTGACGATGTCGAGGATGTGCCTGATTTCGACAGCGACGTCCGCATGGATGTGGCGCGTCGCCTGCGTCGGCATCTGACCGATCTGAGCCCGTCCGAACGTCTCGATATGGTTGACGAGTTCGTTGCGGCAATCACCAACATGGGCGATTGCTACCGCCCGCAGGTGATTTCGCTGATCGAACAGGAACTTGGCCATACCCCCTATATGACGCGTCAGGCGGCGACCCGTCTGCGTCAGGATATCCAGTCAATTGGCCGGGTATCGATTGCCGATTATATCGAACTTCTGAGTGACTCGGATTTCCTTGATATCATGCGCGGACGCGGCGAATTCGTTCAGACCGCTGCCGAGCGTGAACGCGCCGAGCTTGAGGCCGCCGCAAAGGCCCGCCTGATCGAGCAGCAGACCGAAAAGGAAAAGGGCGGGTTGCTGAACCGGTTGCTGTCATCTGATGATGCGCCGCGCAATGTCGTGCCGATGATACCGCATTTTGCCGAGCAGGCTGCTGCCAAGCCAAAAGCACCGCAAAACGATATTCTGGGCGGTCAGAACCGTATTTCGCGTCAGGCCCAGCGCCGTATCGCGCATTTCATCATGGCATCCCTGTTTGACACCCTGGTCGAACAAGGCCGTATGCGCACCGAAGTTGCGCGCGCCTTGCGTCAGTCTGTGCGTCAGCGGATCGAAAAGGCCCGTTTTGAAAACCGTGCACCGATGCCGTCGCGTGAGAGCGAGATGGATATCGAGATTGCCGATAATGAGATGGTCGAGAATGATGTTGTCGAGGCATCCGATGCCAAGATGACGATCGATCAGTATGTGCTTGATGCGCTGTCGCGGAATGACGATGCGCTGGTTGTGCAGGCACTTGCCCATTATGCGCAAATCCGTGCCAATGCGGTTTCGAAGATTCTTGATTCCGGCAGTGCCCGGGCGATTACCGCCTTGGCATGGCGTGCGGGGATGACCGCACCTGCGGCGGTTGTTCTGCAGATCAGCAATGGCATTCCGGAATCGGCGATTGAAAGCCCTGCGGCCGGTGGCCGCTTTGCGATGGCTGCAGCCGATATGGACTGGTACATCGATTTCTTTAGCGACATGAAGCCGGTGGCTTCGCGCACGAAAGTCGAAAAAGAAAGCGAACCAGCCCAGGCTGAAACCCCGAAGGCACGCTCTTCGGTTCGTAACTCTGCGCGCAGTCATGGTCTGCGTCCGCGCTCCAGCCGTAATAGCGGCGGGCTAGAAGGCTTGGTCTCGGACCGGCGATCCAAAGGTCGCAAAGAGGACTGAGTGCCATGAGCAGCAATCTCGGCATCTCATATGACGGGCTGAAACACGCCCTTACCATCAAGGAAAGTTATCTGTCTGGCGAGCCGCTCACCGTTACCGGTGCGGCCAAGCAGCAGCGTCTTTTGATGCCGGAACACTTGCTGAGCAATGATCTTGCCCTGATGCAATATGACGATCCGCTGGCACTGGCCGTGATTGCGACCAAGGACCCGGAAAGCCCGATGGCGCTGGCAGCAGCGATCCGCATGGGGCCGCACGCCAAGTGTAAGGAACTTATTACCGGCGTCTTTGAAGTCGTATCGGAAGCCACCAAACACGAACTGGTGGCCGATTGCGCCAAACTTCTGACCAAGAACGCGTTCAGCCCGGAAGCCTTCCACCTTGTGCGCACGCGCGCATCCAATCATGTGGTGGAAATCCGCGAAGCATATCGCCGCGCCATGGGCAATAACCTTCGGGCGTTGCTCGATGGCAAAATGGAAGCCCGCGCGTTTGTCGAAGAATTCATCGAGCTGGCCTCGAACGGTAATCTGCGTATCGATATTTATCGCCGTCTGGTGATGAAACTGATGCGGTCCGATGCCGTGCGGCCGAGTGTGAAATTCATGCTGCTTGAACGGCTTGATCGTTTCCCGCAGATGGTCAAGCTTCAGATCGTCAATGAGGTCAATTCTGCGCCCGATACGCCGGAATACCAGACGCTCAAGCAGGAACTGCGCTGGATTTACGAGGCAAAGCAGAAACAGCAATTGCCGCAGGCATCGCAGACACCGATCAATGCCTCCAACCCGGTCAAGTCATCCGGTCCGCAGATTACGGCAGCTGACCTTGTCGGGCGATCCCAGATTGATTTCGGCGCAGCTGCGGGCATGCATCGTCGCAACACCATCATCAAGCCGGCTGAGCCGACCTTGCGGCGTAATGCTACACCCAACATCATGACCAGCGGCGGGTTTAGCACCCGCGAGCTTTCTTCCTGGCTGAACTAACCAGATAGACCTTTATTCACGCCGTCCTGGCTGTGACTAGTTGTGCAGCGCGGATGTGGTGGCATCTGTTGACACGTGAACGTGCAGGCCAGCCTGTTTTTCCAGATAGACGGTGCAAATCACACGCACCAGTGACGCAAAGTTCGGGATGTCGCCACGTTGGGCGACGACTTCGTCATGGATTTTGCCAAGGAACTGCGGGGTTGTGAAACCTTCGCCCGTGGCGATTTCATCAAGGATCTGCCAAAAGCGCAGTTCAAGGCGCAGGCTGGTCACAACACCGTTGATGCGGATGGAGCGGCTGACAGATTGATAAAGTTCGGGATCGGTTCCGGAATAGATCTGACACATTTGGACGGCCTTTCCTGTTGGTGCCACCGTTACATGATGTCCGGCGGTCTTCTTTTTGGTTGGCGCAATGGTCAATCAAATGGCGCCCAAACGCAATGAACGTTTGGGCGCAGATGCATTACAATTTGATTTCGGTGCCAAGCACCTTAAGAAAGGCCGCCATCCATTTCGGGTGGGCGGGCCATGCCGGGGCAGTCACCAGATTGCCATCGGTACAGGCATCATCAATGTCGATGTCGGCGTAAATGCCGCCACCCAGTTTGACCTCCGGTGCACAGGCCGGATAGGCCGAGATTTTGCGATCCTTGATGATATCGGCCGCAGCCAGAAGCTGTGCACCATGACAGACAGCGGCAATCGGTTTGTCCGCGTCATGGAAATCGCGGACCAGACGAATGACATCCTCGTTCAGGCGCAGATATTCAGGTGCGCGACCACCGGGGATTACCAGCGCGTCGTAATCTTCGGCACGTGCGGTCGCGAAATCGGCATTAAGTGCAAAGTTATGACCGCGCTTTTCGCTATAGGTCTGATCCCCTTCGAAATCATGGATGGCGGTCGCCACCGTATCGCCAGCCTTTTTATCCGGGCAGACGGCATCAACATGATGGCCAACGGCCAGAAGGGTCTGGAACGGCACCATGGTTTCGTAGTCTTCGGCATAGTCACCGGTGATCATCAGAATTTTTTTCGCAGACATATTTTATCCTCCCGCTTGTTTTGATTTGCCCTTAAGGGGCAAGGGCAGGGAACTATACGCCTGATGGCAATGGTGCGGGTAACAGCCGGGTACTACGTCGCTGGTAAGGGAGTGAGCGGTGGGCAGAGGCACAAAAAAAAAGAGGCCCGATCGGGCCTCTTTTGCAAAGAAGATGATTGGAAAAAAAAACTCAGCTTTTCGCAGCTGGTGTCTTTTTCGCCGCTGTGGTTTTGGCGGTTGATTTTGATGCGGTTGACCGCGAACGGGTCGCCGGTTTCTTGGCCGTAGCCGGTTTCGCAGCGGTTTTGGTCGCCGGTTTGGCAGCCGACTTTGCAGCACTTGCGGTTTCCGGGCTTTCGATGATGTGAAGGTCGCGCTGCGGGAACGGGATCGAGAAGCCGGCAGCTTCGAGTTCCGTTTTCGACTTGCGGGTCAGATCAAAGAAGGTCGGCCAGAATTCGCTGGTGGCAACCCAGCCACGTGCGGTCAGATCGACCGAGCTTTCGCCAAGGGTGGCGACAAAGCTCATCGGTTCCGGGTCCTTGAGAACGCGTTCGTCGGAAGCGACAAGGTTTTTGAGGAACTCGAGTGCTGCATCGACATCATCGTCATAGGCGATACCGACCTTGATATCGAGACGTCGGGTCGGGTTGCGCGAGTAGTTTTTGATCGCGCTGTTCCAGATTTGCGAGTTAGGTGCTGAAATAAACACACCATCCGGCGTCTTGAGCAGGGTGGTGAAGAGGGTGATTTCAACGACCGTGCCCGAAATCGAACCGGCTTCGACAAATTCATCGATCTTGAGCGGACGCAGGATCAGAATCATGACGCCAGCAGCGATGTTTGACAGCGTGCCCTGCAGAGCCAGACCAATCGCCAGGCCGGCGGCACCGAGAACGGCAATGATGCTGGTCGTTTCAACGCCGAAGTTCGACAGGACGGCGATGAGGACAAAAATCAGAATGGCATAGCGGACAATGCTTGAGGCCAGCGGTTTCAGAGTCGCATCAACAAATTTTGCATTCTTAAGGGAATGGCGCACCAATGCGGCTGCCCGACCGGCGATCCACCAGCCCACGATCAGTATCAGGATGGCGCCGAGAAGGTCGAGGCCAAACCCAAGCGCAAAGCCCTTTAGCATTTCTGTGATGGTCGCTACATCGGTTTCAATCATTTGAACCTCGTTCGCTCCGTGTCATAATTGTGTTGATTGCCAACCATACTTCTGTATGAGAGGATTAACATTACAGGTTTGAGTGTGCTTGAAAAGTGTGATGCAATCACCAATTCTTTCTAGGTGTATGGAACAAACCGTATTTCTGTTCGTTAAAGACCATAATATCACCATCATTGGTGTTAAGTTAGTTAGTGAATAACAACCTTTAAGACAGGGGTAAGACATGCAGATCCGTCCGAAAATTCTTTTTGCTCTTGGTGGCGTAGCGCTTCTGAGTGCATGTAGCACCGTCGAGAACAGCGGTACCGCTGTTCCTTATGGTGGTAACCCGTTCACCTACAGCAGCTCGGTTTCTTCTGCGCTTGCGTCGCAGGAGCCGACCACCGATTTCGGTAAAGCGCTGAAAACCGAATATCTTGCTTATGCACAGCGTGAAGCTGACGAGTGGTATGACTACTTCGACGCTGACTTCTTCGCGAAGAAAGCCGGTCGCGTAAGCGGTGATACCATTGTTCTTCCGGAAGATCCGGCAAACTGGCGTTTCTCGGATGAAGAAATTGCACAGAAACGTGCTGTTCGTGACGAACTGCTCGCACTTCTGGACGATGGCAAACGTGAAGAGAAACCGGCAACCGCCGCTGTTGCTCAGGCCCGCTTTGACTGCTGGGTTGAGGAAAGCGAAGAAGGCTGGCAGACCGAGCTGATCAGCCAGTGCTGGAAAGACTTCGAAGCTGCAATGGCAGAACTCCGCGCTGTTGAGCCGGCTGCACCGGCACCTGTTGCTGCTGCTGAGCCGCGTCTGTTCACCATCTTCTTCGATTTCGACAGTGTTGCAATCACCCCGGTTTCCGAGCGTGTTCTTGATGCCGCTGCTGAGCAGTGGGCAACCTCGATGGGTGACATCACCGTTGTTGGTCACACCGACTCCTCGGGTTCGGCTGCCTATAACCTTGGCCTGTCCGAGCGTCGTGCAGCAGCTGCCCTTGGTGAGCTGACCGGTCGTGGCGTTAAAGGTGACATGATTGAAAGCGATGCCGTTGGTGAAGGCGATCTTCTGATCCCGACTCCGGATGGTGTTCGCGAGCCGCGTAACCGTCGTGTGACGATTTCTGTCGACTAATCACCGACATTTACGAAATCTTTGGCAACGAGGTGGCATTATGCCACCTCGTTGTTTTTATATGTGGTTTTGACCATCCGGCGATTTTTCGCGGAAACAGGTGTTGAATTTGGGATTAATGTGAATAATCTCTGGATTGTAATCCTGATGTAAGTGAGAGGCGGGGACATATGCTGAAGGCCATCAAGTCGGTCTTTTCGCAGCGCTCGGGGGGCGTTGCTCTTGCAGTTGCGACACTGGCGGTAATGACCACCGCCTTCTTGCCGACCGCGCGTGCGGCAGACAAAACTCCTATCGTTCCGTTCGAGCGTTATTTTGCAGACCTGCGTGGTGATGGCAAAACCCTGCGCTTCAACGCGTTCTCTGGCGAAATTCCGGGCAAGCGTATCAAAGAACTTCTGCGTTCCGGTGCGGTCATCGGTGACCGAATCCTTCTTGCCGAAGATGTCGCGGTTTATTTCCCGGATGGCTATATCGTTCAGTCCCAGGCGAATTTCGCGAAATATGTCCCGAAAATCGGTGTGAAGCCGACCAAGGTTGAATCGCGTGACGACCTGGTTGAAAACCCGCGCTATGCGCTGGTCGAGCGGTTCGACACCATCCTTGGTCATGAATGCGCACGTACCGAATATGCCAACGGCTTTGCTGCCCTTCGTATCAAGCCGGACGGCGTGATGTCGCTGGTGCTTGAAACGGCGGGTCACTTTGACGCGCTTGTTGAAGAACACACTACGGCCTACACTGTGACCAGTGCCGTGCAGCCGATCTTTATGGGCAATCAGGGACTTGTCCCGGATCTGATGGCGCAGTGCCGCCGCGGCTAAACACGTTTCAGGATATCGAATTTAAAAAGGCACCGGATCATCCGGTGCCTTTTTTAGTTTCTGGTTCAATCGACCGGGATTTAGGACAGGCGCGGCAATTCAATCGCCGGGCAACGGTCCATGACCGCAGTCATCCCGTTGGCAACGGCCTTGGCACAGGCATCAGGATTAATCACGCCAAGCTGCATCCAGACCGATTTGGCGCCAATGGCAATCGCATCATCGACGACACCCGCCGCATCCTCGCTGTTGCGGAAGATATCGACCATATCGACGGGCACCGAAATCTCGGAAAGATCGGCGACCACCGTCTGGCCGTGAATGGTGCCGCCCGCCTGACCGGGATTGACCGGAATAACCGTGTAACCGTGATCAAGCAGGAACTTCATCACCCGGTTGGACGGGCGTTCCGGCTTGGGGCTTGCACCGACAAGGGCAATGGTTTTTGTGGTATCCAGCAGGGTTTTGATATCCGGATCTGTGGGATTTTGAAATTCAGCCATTCGGTTTCATCCGCTTTCGGTGATCGATACGTATGATTGTTGTTGGAATGTTATATTGTCTGGTGCGTCCTGCAACTTTGATATGCGTCATCAGATGGTACGCCGGACAAGAGTGGTAAGCCACTCGCGGAAAGTTGAAGGCATTTTAGGTGACGCTGGTCCTCAGATGCGGTTTGACTAGGGGATCGCTGACAGCACACTGGTTTGGTTTGAATGTATCCTTGGCTTGATCCATCCGGACGGTTTTCGTTTTTCAAGCTTATCGTCTTTGTCGCCCTTCTGGTGCCGGGCATTGTTTTGCTATGGCCGGTGATTGCGCAGGGTGGGGCGACCATACCGGTCAAGGAAGCCATTCTTGAAAGCGGTGAATGGACGATCCGCATTTTGCTGATCACGCTTCTGGTGACACCGCTTCGCCGCATCACACGGTTTTCAAAACTTGTGCAGGTCCGTCGGCAGATCGGGGTTGCGGCATTTTGTTATGTGATGATCCATTTCGGGCTTTATGCCATCAGCCAGAACCTTGATGTTGTCCGTATCGCCAGCGAGATCGTTTTGCGGATTTACCTGACAATCGGGTTCGTTGCCGTGGTCGGGTTGGCGGTTTTGACAGCGACCTCGACCAAATCGGCCATGCGCCGTTTGGGGGCAAAATGGGTGCGCCTGCACAAGCTGGTCTATCCGATTGCCGTGCTTGGCGTGGTGCATTTCTTTTTGCAGTCAAAAATCGATGTCAGCGAAGCCACCCTGATGGCCGGAATGTTTGTCGGGCTGATGCTCTATCGCTTTGCCCATTGGCGGGGCTGGTCGCTGCGGTCGAGCACGACCTTGCTGTCAATTGCGGTACTCGCCGGGTTGGCGACAGCCGGGATCGAATATGCGTGGTACGCCTTGGCAACGGGTATTCCAGCTGATCGCGTGGTAGCGGCCAATCTGGAATGGATGTGGCCGCTCCGCCCGGCATGGAATGTGTTGCTGGCCGGGCTCATGATCGGGGTGATTGCCCAGTTTGGGCGCGATAAACCAGTGCGGAGCTTGATTGCGCGGGTTGTTGGCGGACAGAAAATGGCTGCCGGTGCGTCTTCGCGTTAGGCAAGGCCATCAGATATCAGCCGCACTCGATAAAACGCGGTCCACCGTCGGATCAGGGACAGTGGACCGCGAGTATTGATTATTCCGTGCGGATCTTGTTGAGGAAGTTATTGGTCTCGCGACGGAGATTGACCGAATAGTCCATCAGTTCATTGGCCGATTTCAGAACCGTATTGGCACTTTCAGTCGACCGGACGGCAGCCGCACTGACCAGGCTGATGCTTTCGGTCACGCCATTCGTTCCGATAGAGGCATTTTCAACACTGCCCGAAATTTCCTGGGTCGCCGCGCCTTGTTCCTCCACTGCTGCGGCAATCGCCGATGCACTTTCATTGAGTTCGCCGACAATGTCGGTGATTTCGTTGATCGCGGTCGAGGACAGCTTGGTCGCGTTCTGGATGCTTTCGATCTGCTCGGAGATTTCCTGTGTTGCGCGACTGGTTTGCGAGGCGAGGTTCTTGACCTCGTTGGCGACAACGGCAAAGCCCTTGCCTGCTTCGCCCGCGCGGGCGGCTTCGATCGTGGCATTTAGCGCCAGAAGGTTGGTCTGGGCCGCGATGTCGTTGATCAGCGCAATCACATCGCCAATGCGTGCAGATGCCTCTACAAGGCCATCGACCGTTTCACGTGTGCTTGTGGCCTTGTTTGAGACATTGGCGGCCACGTCACTGGAATGGTTGGCCTGACGGCTGATTTCCGTGATCGAGGCGGACAGTTCCTCGGACGAGGCGGCGACAGTTGCCACGTTGTTCGAAGCGTTCTGTGCCGCGTTCATGCCGATCTTTGCCTGCTGGGTGGTTTCTTCGGCGGTGCCGGACATGATGCGTGACGCGTCATCCATGTCGCGGGCGGCGCTCTCAAGGCCGTCGATGATGGTACCGACTGTGTTTTCAAAATCATTGGCAAGCTTGCGACCCAGCGCCTTTTTCTCTTCCTCGTTTCTCTTGCGCATTTCAGCCTGTTCGGCCTCAAGACTTTTCATGCGTAGCGCGTTGGTTTGGAAAATGACGACAGCACTGGCCATCTCGCCGATTTCGTCCTTCTTGTCCTTGGCGGGGACTTCGGTTTCCAGCGCGCCACCGGCGATTTTGTTCATCGCCTGGGTCATGGCCCGTATCGGATGAGAGATCGACCGGTTAACGCCAAAGGCGATCAAAAGCGCAACAAGCAGGGTCACGATGCTCACGCCCAGTGACAGCGTGGTGGCGTCATTTAGTGCTGTTGCGAAGAAACTGCGATCAATCCCCATGACCACAATGCCAAGGTTCTGGCCGCTGAAATCCGCAATAGGCCGGGCCATCAAAGCCAGTTCGATGCCATTGGCATCCTTGGGAGCAAGGATCTGTTCACCGCTACGTGCCGCGGCCAGTTCCGGTGCACTGATATCAAGGAAGCCTTCCGGGAAGGTAGAGGCAAAAACCTCATAGGTGCCGTCACGGTCGATCAGCAGCGCGGCATCGGTGTTGGAGCGCATCTTGAAGTTTTCAAAGAAGGCTGGGCCGAAGGACAGGCCGAATTCGACCGATCCGACATGGGTGCCACCATTGAAAACCGGTGTGACACCGCGCATGCCAAGACCGGCAACCCCGACTTCAAGGCCGCTTATCGGTTTTCGCGTTTCATTGGTTTCAACAACCGTCTTGCGGAACGAAGACAGATCATCGCCGAATTTCTCAAGGTTGTGAACCCGCAGGAACGAGATGGCGGGAGCCTTGTGGAACTGGAATTGGCGCACGCCGTGGTTTTCTTTGAGTTCGGCAAATCCGGGGCCAAAGATATCGGCCAGCGTGTCACGGTCATCATCGGCCATAGCTTTCTGGGCGGCGGGGATGGTTGCAGCAAAGTCTGCCATGGCAAGGGCACGGGCGGCCTCCATGTCGAGCGCACTTCGCAACTGTTCGAAATTGGCGCGCAGTTCGCGTTGTTCCGCGCCGGCAACAATATCGCGTTCAATGGAAAGATTGATAAGTCCGATAACCAGTGCGGTTGCAAAGGTTATGAAGATCATGGCGGCACTTAGTCGCGGCCCAATTTTCAGAGATTTCAACATGTCCAGATTTCCCCGCCTGTCCATTTTGTGTTTTTAGAAGAGCTGTAAATATTCGGTCTTCCATAAACTTGCAGGGATTATCTAAACTCAAATATATAGTTATGTGAATACGTGAAAGTGCTGGTATTTACAGATTATAACGTGAACATGTAATAATAAATGATCATCAAAACTTGCGGAAACTTTGCTGTCCGCAAGTTTTGATGTCTTGGGGAAATCGGCCGAGAGGGATTGTTACTCAGGCGGCAGCGCGGCGGGTAAGCGCGGTCAGCAAGCCAGCCCCGATCATGACGCCGCCACCGACGCGGGTCAGGCGGCGCAGGGCCGATGGATGGCGGAACCGTTCGCGCAGGGCGCTGGCCATTACTGCCCAGATCGCGACATTGATCGCAGCCAGGATGACAAAGGTCGCAGTCATGATGATGAACTGCGGCAGCAAAGGATCGCCGGCAGTGACGAACTGCGGGACAAAGGCGATGAAGAAGACAATGCCCTTGGGGTTCAGCGCAGTCACGATATAGGCCTGAATGAACATGCGTGACGGGCGGTTGCGTTTGGCATCCGGGTTGTCATGCAGGGCTTCGGGCTTTTCGCGCCACATTTTGATCCCGAGATAGATCAGATAGGCAGCCCCACCGAGTTTGAGGACTGTAAAGGCCTCTGCCGAAGCGGCTAAAAGTGCACCGGCCCCGGCAAGTGAAATCGTCATCGCCGTCAGATCACCCAACGCAACGCCCGGAACTGTCGCCCATGCGGTTTGTTTTCCCTTGCCGAGTGCATAGCTTACGACAAGCATGATGGTCGGGCCGGGGATGGCCAGAACAACAGCGCAGGCAAAAGCAAAGGCAAGCCAGATTTCAAACGACATGGGTCGGTCTCCAAAACACGGTATTGACCCCGGAAGGCGTCATTCCGGGGCGTTTGCATATACCATCATAAGGTAATGCGCCTGATATGGGGTAGATTATTCGTGGCGCCAGCTTGGATGACGTTTTTCGACAAAGGCGCCGATCCCTTCGCGGGCGTCATGCTTTTGCATATTTGCCGTCATGACATCAGACGCATAGGAATAGGCCTGTGACAGCGGCATTTCGACCTGCTTATAGAAGGCCTGCTTGCCAAGACGGACGGTCATGCCAGATCGTGCAGCAATTCCGGCCGCCAGTGTATTGGTGTGATCTACAAGATCGTCATCCGACACCACGTCGGACACCAGCCCCATGGCAAAGGCGTTATCGGCATTGATCGGATCACCGGTCAGGAGCATGCGCATGGCGTGCTTGCGCGCGATGTTGCGACTTAGTGCTACCATCGGTGTGGAACAGAACAGGCCGATATTGACCCCGGGTGTTGCGAACTTGGCCGTGTCAGCAGCAACCGCCAGATCGCAACTTGCGACCAACTGACATCCAGCCGCCGTCGCCATGCCGCGCACGCGGGCAATCACCGGCTGTGGGAGGCTGACAATCGTCATCATCAGGTCGCTGCATTGATTAAACAGGCTGGCATGCTGATCACATTCGGTGATGCCGCTCATTTCCTTAAGGTCATGGCCAGCACAAAAGACAGGTCCTTCTGCCGCAAGGATGACACAACGGACATTACTTTCATTGGCGATGCGATCAAAGGCGTCCTGAAGGGCCGCCATCATCGCCCCGGAAAGCGCGTTGCGGCGCTTGGGATTGTTCATCGTAAGGGTGGCGACCCCGTCATGATCGGTGCGGGTGACAAGCGGGGTATCGGTTGCGGCATCAGTCATCGTGTTCCTCCCGGCTGACTGTATGAACGTGATGTTTTTTTGATTTTTAAAACACGGTAGATCGTAGTAGAATTGCACGTAATGGGTTAAAAATAAAACCCAAGGGTCCAAACTCATTCACATAACCGACCCGGTAACTGAACTGAGAGAAAAAGCAAGGAAAAGCACGCAGATCGGGGTGATCCCCGACCAAGGAATTTGACGCAGAGGCTTTCTCTCATAGCAGTTGTCCTTCGGATCTCCCGGATATGCACGGGCTATTTTGTCGCGAAATCTTGAAAGATGTAGATCTTCCAGCGATTTCGCTCCGCATATCCGCACAAATCCGGGAGACCGGGACGATTATGTGAATGAGTTTGGACCCTGGAGATGTGCCGAATTTCCTGGTTTCTATGCCTGATTGATAACAAGTATTCGGCAAGTGGTTGTGGATGAGTGAGAACTTACCGCGTCGGCGCGGACAAGCACCGGGTCGCTTTGTTTCGACCCGTAAAGTCCGGGAAGCCGCCAAGCTGACAAGGCCTGTGCGCGAAACGCCAATCAAGCGTTTTGACAGCAAGGACATGATGGAGCGCGATCTTGAAAGATATCGCGCAGATGCGCGTGCGCGTCTTCTCAAGAACGGCTTTGATATCCCGGCCTTTCTGATGCCCAAGCTCAAAAAAAATCCCGATGACGAAGACGGCGATGAAAACCCCGATCCGGTGATCGAGGCTGATCTTCGCCCGCCAGCCATGACCGGGCCAAAGCCGACAATGTCGCTCCGTAACGACAAGCTTGCCGAAGCCAAGCAGGAACGCGCCGTGGCGGCGGCCAAGGCCAATCCACGTCGTTATGTCTATGGCCAGAATGCCGGTGGTGGACTGATGTCGATGTTCCTGCCCGAGGACGGGCAGGCTGCGGGCACGTCAACTGCGGCGTCGAACGCGCTTCAGACCAATCGAGCGCAGGATCCGGCGGCCCATGCCGCAGCCCAGAAAGCCGCCATTGCCGAAGAACGCAGCGCCTATGAGGAATATGTCGAAAGCCTCAATGGCGGGAAAACCTTGCTTGATGTTGCTCAGGGCAAGGAGGGTGCGCAAGACGGCCATGGCGGTCAGAACGATATTAGTGGCCGGGTAGATGACCTTAAGGAAGCCGAGGTGCGTACATCGCGGATCAATCTGCCCGATAGCGAGTCTGATTGGGCAATCCGCGAAGATCTGGATGCCAAGCGCAGGGCGCATTTGCAAAAGCAGGGAAAATCAGGCGGGAAGTCGGCCAAGGCGCGCAAGGAAGCCGGCGAGCCACTGAGCTGGAACAAGATGATCGCACGGTTGGCGGCCTATATGATTGCGGCTGTTGCGGTCGGGTATGTGCTGGTACTGACCTTTAACGAGTTTTCAGCAATCCTTGGCCGTTAAGGCAGATGTCAAACTCTTGCCGAACGATTGCCTTAATCCCCACATAATACGAAGGCAATCAATCATGTGACGGCTTGGCCAGAGCAGGCTTGCACGTTGCATGACAAGAATGACAAGGCTTGGGGACGTCAGAGCGAGTTTATCCAAGGCGGGGGCGCCAGGATCGCGGCATTGCATAAAGCAGGTCGGGATCATGGTGACGTGAAAATCACCCTGTTGCAGGAGCCAGCGAATGACGCTGTGAAATCGCCATGACGTATGACGAAACCGGTCAGGAAGACCGCCAGCCTGTTTACCTACCCGAAAATCGCCATCACTGGGCATCCAATGATGAAGTCGACAAACCTGTGCGAGATCTGTCGCGCGGGCCCGTCCGTGCGCGGTTCAAACGCCCGACTGATGATACACCGCGCATCTCCATCACTGAGTGGATGAAGGAAAACCTGCCGGGGATCGGGGCAACTGCGATTGCGGCGATTGTTATCCTGTGTGTGGTGGTGGCGATCTATACCGATGTGGCTGGAATTGTGACCCGCTAGGGGCGGGTAGGTGGTGCCGTTTGCCACGCGGCGCATGCGCAAATTATTGACGTTAACGTAAACGTTATGTCAGGCTGTCTTTCTGAAACAATAGATGCTGCACCAAGCAGCATCAGAGGGAGGCCAACCAAGCCATGAACAATTCCGCAACGCCAACCGGTGTGACGCCGGCCGATTTTGACGCCATCATGCGCGAGAAGGTGCCATTTGTCGGCGATATGGGAGTGATCACCGAAAGCCTGTCTGAAGACACTGCCGTTCTACGGTTGCCGTTCAAGGAACGTTATCTGCGGCCGGGCAATGTCGTGACCGGGCCTGCGATCTTTGCACTGGCGGATATTGCGCTTTATGCCGTGGCGTGGCTTGTGGTACCCAAGGCCGATCTGGCGGTGACCACCGAGGCAACAGTGCATTTCCTGTCCGGGGCGAAGCCGGGCGATCTGATTGCAGAGGCCAAAATCCTTAAGGCGGGCAGGCGGCTTTTGATTGCGGAATGCCATATTCGATCCGCAGTTGATGACAGCCTGTGTGCGCATGTGATCGGGACCTATGCCATGCCGCCGGCCGAAAAATAATGCAATATTGTGTGGTAAAATAATACCGTGCAAAATAAGTCATTGATTTACAATGAAATATTCCTGTTGTTTTCCTGTTGGATGCTGGCATAATGCGCCGACTTTCAACGAGGGAGCAATCCCTCCGTGGAACCCAGTTTTCGAGTATAGAAATAATGAAAACCTTCACTGCGACACCGAGCGACATCGAGCGCAAATGGTTCGTGGTCGACGCAGAAGACGTCGTCCTTGGCCGCCTTGCAGCCGTTGTTGCCAACCGTCTTCGTGGTAAACACAAAGCTATGTTTACCCCGCACATGGACTGTGGCGATCACATCGTCATCGTCAATGCCGAAAAAGTCAAACTGACTGGCCGTAAACTTCAGAACAAGAAGTTCTACTGGCACACCGGTTACCCGGGCGGCATCAAAGAACGTACCATGGACAAGCTCCTGAACGGTGAGCATCCGGAACGCGTTATCATCAAAGCTGTTGAGCGTATGATGAGCCGTGGCCCGCTGCGCAGCCAGGTTCTTTCCAAACTGCACGTCTATGCTGGTACCGAGCATCCGCACGAAGCTCAGAAGCCGGAAGTCCTCGACGTAGCGGCTATGAACGAAAAGAATAAGCGGAGTGGCAAATAATGGCCGACACCAAAACTCTTGAAGATCTCAAGGATCTGGCACAGGGCGGCGAAGTTGCTGCAGCTGCAGAAGGCACCCTGCCGGAGCCGAAGATCGACGCACAGGGCCGTTCCTATGCAACCGGCCGTCGAAAGAACGCAATTGCACGCGTCTGGATCAAGCCGGGCTCGGGCAAAGTCACCGTCAATGGCCGTGAGTTCGAAGACTACTTCGCACGTCCGGTTCTGCGCATGGTGATCAACCAGCCGTTCGGCGCAACCGATCGTAAAGATCAGTTCGACGTAGTTTGCACCGTTTCCGGTGGCGGTCTTTCCGGTCAGGCCGGTGCCGTTCGTCACGGTATCTCCCGTGCGCTGACCATGTTCGAGCCGGCACTGCGTCCGTCACTCAAAGCTGGTGGGTTCCTCACCCGTGACTCGCGTGCAGTTGAACGTAAAAAATACGGTCGCGCCAAAGCTCGTCGTAGCTTCCAGTTCTCGAAACGTTAAGTCGTTTTCGGGCAACAGGCTCGCGATACTGTTTGGAAAAGCGTCACCTTCGGGTGGCGCTTTTTCTTTTTACGGGTTTGTCTTTCAAGGCAACAAAAAAAGCGGCGTCTTCAAAACGAAGGACGCCGCTTTTGTTTTGTGCAGGAAGGCGAACCGTTTGGATGGTGTTACTGCCAGCGGTCCGAGAAATCGCGCGGGATCATCAGGATGTCACGATCAAGCTTGGTAACGTCCGTCCGCCCGCAAAGCGCCATGGAGACTTCCAGTTCCTTTTGAATGATCTCCAGCGACTTGGTGACACCAGCTTCACCCATCGCGCCCAGGCCGTAGACATAAGCGCGGCCGATATAGGTGCCCTTGGCGCCCATTGCCAAGGCTTTCAGCACGTCCTGACCAGAACGGATGCCACTATCAAGATGGACTTCGATCTTGTCGCCAACCGCATCCATGATCGCCGGTAATGCCCGGATGGATGACAGGGCGCCGTCAAGCTGGCGACCACCATGGTTGGAAACGATGATGGCATCGGCACCGACATTAAGTGCTTCCAGGGCATCGCGCGGATCAATGATCCCCTTGATGATCAGCGGGCCGTCCCACATCTTGCGGAATTCGCGAATGCGGTCCCAATCAAGGGATACGTCGAATGCTTCGGCCGTCCAGGTGGTCAGCGATGATGCGTCGGCAACCCCTTTGGCGTGGCCGACGATATTGCCAAAGAAGCGGCGCTTGGTGCCCAGCATGCCAAGGCCCCATTGCACCTTTGTCATCATGTTGGTCACTGATTTGACCGTCAGCTTGGGCGGGGCGGAGAGGCCGTTCTTCAGATCCTTGTGGCGCTGTCCAAGCATTTGAAGGTCTACCGTGATGACCGCAGCCGAACATTTGGCGGCCTTGGCGCGGTCAAACAGGCGCTTCATGAAGTCATCGTCTTTGAGCGTATAGACCTGCAGCCAGAAAGGCGTGGATGTGTTTTCGGCGACATCTTCGATCGAGCAGATCGACATGGTCGACAGCGTATAGGGAACGCCAAACTTTTCAGCCGCACGGGCGGCCTTGATCTCGCCGTCAGCACATTGCATGCCGGTCAGACCGACCGGGGCAAGGGCGACAGGCATCGAGACATCCTGGCCGATCATCTGGCTTTTGGTGGTGCGCCCGTCCATGTCGATTGCGACACGCTGACGCAGATGAATGTCCTGAAAGTCGGTGGTGTTTTCACGGAATGTCTGCTCGGTCCAGCTTCCGGATTCTGCGTAATCGTAAAACATGCGCGGTGTGCGCCGTTTATAGATACGTTTCAGGTCTTCGACGCAGGTAATCACTGGCATGAGGTTAACTCCGAATAAGATACGCTTGGTAATGGTAATACCAGTTTCGGAGGTTATCGCAAACCGAATTGAAAATCAGCTTCTGACTTGCGGTTTTTATATGCCGGAATCTGAGCGACGATGTTGGTGGCAAAGAATTTTAAAAAGAAGGATCGCAAATTCGAACGGGTGTGCTAATAACAAAGCATTGAGACGATAATTTCAAAATTCAAGGTGTGATCCGATGGTTGGAACGATGCGACGAGCTTTCAAAACATAAACGTTTGAACCTCTGTTGGATTACCTTGCGATATGTGAAGGGCCGCTAATGGAGCGGTCTTTTTTTATGCCAATTCGGAAGGTTGGCAATTACCTGAAGCCCAAGGAAAGGGACCCCCGATATGCAGTACAGAAAGCTGCACGACGCCGATTTTGATGCCGCAAACGCATTCCTTGCCAACCATGCAGCGACCTGCATGGTGCTGCGCGGGAACCTGCGAACTGCCGGTATCGAACGACGCCGTCATCCGCTTTCTGGGCACTGGTTCGGGGAAGTCGCCAATGATGGCAGCATCAGCGCGATCATTGCGCAATTTGGCAATGGTAATGTCTTTGTCGAGGCTGGTGATCAACCAAGCATTCCGAACGCCCTGACAGAGGCGTTTGTTGCCGATCCGCTCAAACCGGTAGCGGGGGTGTTTGGCGATGCCGACCCGGCACAGGATATGCTGGCTCAGCTAGGCCTGGCAGACGCGTCCTATGCGATCAATGCATCGGACGTGCTTTACGAGCTTGATCTTGCCAAACTGATTGTGCCGCAAAATGCCCGGGCCGACGATTTTCAGATGGTCGATGCCGAAAAAATCGAACGCAACACGTTGCTTCGCTGGTTGCGTGCCTATGAGATCGAGGCATTGGGGGCGGAAGACACGCCAAGCCTTGATAGCAAAATCGCCTCAAGGCTTGTGCGCGCCCTGGACGCACGGACGATGTGGGGCCTGATCGTTGATGGCAAAGCGGTGTCGCTTTCGGGCTTTAACGCAACCTTGCCCGATATGGTCCAAGTCGGCCCGGTCTGGACCCCGCCCGAAGAACGCTCAAACGGCTACGCCCGCATCCTTGTTGCCAAAACCCTTTTGGCTGTGCGGGCAAGGGGCGTTAAACGCGCGATCCTGTCAACGGATAGTGAGGCGGCCGCCAAGGCCTATGAGGCGCTGGGGTTTGAGAAGGTCGGGCGTTATCGGTTGGCGCTTTTGAAGCAGGATATGAGGGTGGCGAGTTAAGCGTGCGAACTGAAATTCGGGGTCATGATCTTTTCAGGCTCCGAATTTCAGGCATCTCAGGATGATTTTTCATTCTTTTTGAGCGCCATGATGAGCATACCCATTGTTTGAACAGCGGTTTCTTTCGACAATCCCGGGTAGGGTATGTGCTCTTGCTTGGGCCGTTCCGGGAAGAGGTTCTTTCTTCCCAGAAAAGTCTCAGCCACCCAGTTGTTGCCTTCCTTGTGGGGTTGAATGAGGTCGTCGGCCTGTTGCCGGCTGAGGACACTGTATTTGTTTGGTTCTTGATTGTGTCGCGTTAGCGTCATCAGATCTTTGTGGAGTATGCGCTTTTCTTCGATCGATACGGGTAATCGATTAAGTATCTTTTGAACTTCGAGAAGGTCGCGTGAAAGGCTGATGTTCTCTCTCTGATCTTTGTTATTTGAGATCAAAGATAATAGTTCGGGGCGAATTTCTTCGACCAAATCACCAAGGATTCCAGATTGATGTTTTTTAGCGTCTTCGTACGTTTTGACGACAAGTTCGTCTGCGCTGAATACGTTCAGCCAGTTACGAAGCTGTTTTTCGTAATCGCACTGATCTCGCATGGTGTCGATGGCGTCAGACATGTCACCGGCAAACCCTTGGGCTTTAACCATCTGGTTGTACCAGGACTCCATGAAATCGTCTTGGCGCCGCAGGTAGACAATCAGTTTCAGTTTTCGTTGGGTTAGCCATGCGTGTCTATCCATCAGCTCTTTGAGCTTGGTGGGCTGAGGGAACAAGAAAAAGTTCTCACTGGAAATCAAGACGTCTGAGTTAACCGAGGCTATCTCGTCGCCGATTTTACCAGCAAGCTCATCAAGCGTTTTGGGTTGTCTCGTCGACCAGTCCGGATATGCGCCATTTAAAAGTAACGCAACATCATGGTGCCCATAACCCCGTATCGTTGCATCTGGATACAGCAGGCCATTGTTTGCAAACTCTTTTTGATAGTCGCAAAAATACTTTTGAATATAAGTTGTGCCTGTCTTTGGAGCACCGAGATGTATGTAAAGGCATTTGTTCTGCATTGGATTTGTGCTTTTAATTGCAAAGGACTGACGATACTCTAACGATAAATAAACGTCACCCTGCTATCTAAGGGCAAGGTCCTGAACAAGTATCGCAGATAGGTTCCGTTGCCTTTCGTGGAGCGACAATGCCGAAACCAGAAGAAATTTACGAGCTTCATGCAGCTTCTTGTAATGAAGATGACTTCTGGGGACAGGTAAAACGCACTGTCAATGGCAAGCCGATATCCGAAGAAAATATAGCTTTGATTGTGGAGCAATCGCGCAATCTTCTGCAGCTGCAGAGAAGCGATCATGTGCTTGATTTGTGCTGCGGAAATGGTGCTTTGACGCATCGCGTGTTTGAAGACGTCGAAGATGTCATCGGGATTGATGTTTCACCCAGTCTGATTGCAACGGCGCAGAAATTCTTCGGTTCAGACAAGCGTATTGAATACGTGGTCGACGATGTTTTGCACGGGGTTAAAGCTTTGGCCCCTGATCGTGCCCCATCAAAGGCGTATATGTATGGTTCTCTGCAATATCTACCGCAGGGGAAAGTGGTGGAACTCTTTAAATTTCTGTTTGACCGTTTTCCAGAGTTGACCCGGTTTATGGTGGGGAATGTACCCGACCGTCAGAAAAAAGATGCCTTTTACAACTCGAAATCACTGAGCCCTGATGCTGGAAATGACCCCGCATCGCCAATAGGGGTTTGGTATTCAAAGGCGGAATTGTTTGAAATTGCGAGCCAGTGTGGCTGGGATGTTGAATTTCATCAGATGCCCGATGGGCATCATGCCCACCACTACCGTTATGATGCTGTTTTGGTGCGGGGAAGTGTTTGATGTCAAAGCGAGCAGTGATTTGGCTTAGCAGTATGCCGAGATCTGGAAGTAACTGGGTCTCTCAGATTTTGGCTTCGCATTCAGATATCCGGTTAAAGTTCTGTCCGCTGTTTTCCTATGAATTCAAGAACGCTTGCGGGATAAATTCCACGGGTGATGATTGGCAAAAATTGTTTGAGGCGGTGTATGAGCGCGAAGGCGCATATCTTGATCAGCACTACCTCAGAGATGAAGGGCTACTGCCATCTTTTAAGAATAAAGCGGATGCGCCGTCTCTTTTGTGTATCAAATCAACACGGTATCATGACCTTACGCGGTCGATTGTTGAGAAGTGTGATAACGTAAAGTTTGTCGCCCTCGTTCGTAACCCTGTTGCAACCATCCATTCCTGGATACAGAACCCCAAAGAATTTCCAGCGACGGCAGACCCGATGCAAGAATGGCGGACTGGCGCATGCAGGAAATTTGAGGATGGCAATCCGATCACAGGAGAGTTCTGGGGGTTTGATGACTGGAAGCAGGTCACAACAGAGCAGCTTCAGTTGGCCGAAGAATATCCGGATCGGGTGAGAATTCTCCGTTACGAAGATCTTGTCGAACAAGGCCAGCCTGTTCTTGAGGACCTTTTTGACTGGTTAGGACTGTCCCTCACGGAGGCGACACTCGAATTTTTCAAGAGCTCTCAATCCAAGACAATCGATAACGTGCGGGCTGTTTATAAAAAGCCTGAAGATGTCGTGCGCTGGAAAACAGAGGCCGTTGACGATATCAGATTTGCGATCGGTTCTGAATTGGTTGGGAGGCGATTGTCGGGTTTTGTCGACCATGAGACGCTTGCGCTTGGGGCTGCCTGGAAGCCGGGTCAGATAATTGGCTACACAGAGCGTTTGCCGCTCGCAGACCGTGGAATCAAGAGTAGTCTGAATGAGCTGGCTGCTTTTGGCGGGGAACCCTTGTTTCCTAAAAATCAACCACGACCAAAAGGGCAGCTCGCTGTGCCGGATTGGGCGCGTTTCGAAGCCTGTATTGATGCGGCATTTGAAGCCAAAAGATTTACCAATGACGGCCCGAATACGCGTGCACTAGCGGAGGCGTTGGCTTCGTATCATCAAGTTAAGCACGTTGTGATATATTCCAACGCCTGCGTTGCGCTGATCGCTGCGATGCAGGTCTTATATGAGCAGCGTGTTGCGGATGACCCCGCGCTCAAATCACGTCGGCTGAAAGTGCTCTTTCCTGGTTTTACCTATGTCGGTTTACCGCATTTGATCCGATGGGCGGGGTTTGAACCGGTTTATTGTGATGTCGATCCTGTGCGCCATACGATTGATCCTTCTGCTGCCAAAGCACTCATTGATGAGGATACGTTGGCGATCATGGGGGTCCATCAAGTGAACGCCCCCTGTGATTGCGATGAGCTGGCAAAGCTGAGCGAAGTCACAGGCGTTCCCGTGTTCTATGATGCGGTTCATGCTCTTGGTTGCAAAATGCCAAATGGCATGCCGTCCGGTGGCCGGGGCGAGATGGAGATATTCAGCCTTCATGCGACCAAGATGCTGAATGGGACAGAGGGCGGCTACATTACGACAAATAATGACAGGCTGGTTGAGTATCTAAGCGAATTTCGAAATTTTGGTTATGTCGAGGCCAGCCGTATTTCTTGTATCGGGCTGAATGGCAAGCTTAACGAACTTCATTCTGCCATGGCCCTTGCATCACTTGATACGCTTGATGACGTTTCCAAGGGAAACAAAGCACGCTTTGAGGCCTATGAGGCGGCACTGGCGAATGTTCCGGGCATCAAACTGATCCCTTATGCTGATCATTACTCTCAGCACAATTATGAGTTTGCTGTGATTTTGCTTGATAGTGAACTGTGGCCTCTGTCACGGGAGGAAACTGTATTTCTGTTAAGAGCAGAAAATGCACTCGCCGTGCCTTACTACAATGAAGTTTTGTACCGGTTGTCAGATTACCCTCCATCCAGCCCTTCGGATCAGCCAAATACCCCGAGGGGGCTTCAGGTCCCGGAGAATTTGACGGTTACTGATCGTTTGGCCCGGAGCATGATCCAGTTGCCTGTTGGTGATCTGGTATCTGTCGATGATTGCCAGATAATAGGTGAGTGGTTTGAATCAGTATCCACACTTGGAAACGCAATACGACAAGGTCTTGGTCAGCTGGAGGTCTCAGCATAATGCTGAAGCGAACAATTGACGATTTGAAGATTCTTGATGGCCAAAAACAGTTTGAGCAAGAAAAACCGGTTGGGCAAATCCATATCCCGGATCGAAGTGAATTCGATGTCTGGATGAAGTCGGTTATGCAACGACGGTACTTCACCAACCACGGTCCATTGGTCGGGAAGCTCGAAGAAGTGCTGCGAGAGCGCCTCGATGTCGAGCATGCCTACACAGTGACGAATGGCACGGTGGGGTTGATGGTTGCGTTGGTGGCGTTGGACATCAAAGGCGAAGTTCTCGTTCCATCCTTCACTTTTCCTGCCACGGTCGAAGCTTTGAAATGGGCAAAGCTAACGCCCCGTTTTGTGGACGTTGATCCGCGAACACACATGATATCACGCAAGACCGTTGAGGAGCATATCAACGTGGAAACCTCAGCAGTACTCGGTGTGCATGTGTGGGGCAGGGCATGTGATCCGGAAGGCTTGCAGTCCTTGTGTAAGGAAAAAGGACTCAAGCTGATTTACGACGCCTGTCATGGCTTTGCATGCGACTACAACTCGACAAGTCTTGCGAGATTTGGCGATGTTTCTGTCTATTCCATGCATGCAACAAAGGTCGTTAATGCCGCCGAGGGCGGGGTCGTTGTCACCCGTGACGATGCGTTGGCTGCCCGAATTAACACTGTTCGCAATTTTCATCGAACACCCGCGGATGTCGAGGTGGAGATGAGGATGAATGGGAAGATGAGCGAACTGCAGGCAGCAATGGCCTTGATGGCGCTGGGAAAGCTGGAGCAGAATGTAGAGAGAAACAAAACTCTGTACTATTCCTACATCAATGGTCTTGCGAGCTTAGCTTATTTGAAACCTGCATATCTGGACAAGAACGGAAAAAACAATTTCCAGTATTCGGTGTTTGAACTTTCCGAAGATTGCCCACTCTCACGCGATCAACTTGTAACGATCCTGCGTGCAGAAGGTGTTTACGCCCGACGCTATTTTTACCCCTGTGTGCATCGACTTGACCCGTACCGTGATGCGCATAATGCCACGAGTAGGGTTTTGCCAAACTCCGAAGCATTGGCGGAAAAGGTGTTCCAGTTGCCATCTGGTGCACAAGTTTCCCTTGAAGACACCAAAGCGATTATTGAGATTCTCAGGTTAACTCTTAACAATGCCGGACAGATTGCGGAGCGCATAAAAGACATCCCTGTATGTGAGGCTGGGTCTCAATGAAGCTCGGAGTTATGCAGCCTTATTTCTTCCCGTATATGGGCTATTTCGACCTGATCATGAAAACGGATCATTGGGTGGTGTTTGATGTTGTCAAATATCAATCGAAATCATGGATGAACCGAAATCGCATTCAGGAAGCCAATAATGGTGAGCAATACATCAGCGCCCCGATCATAAAGAAGTCAGGGCACATTATTTCTGAAATGCAGGTTCTTGATTTCAATCGAACTGCAGAAAAGTTGCTGAGACAGCTCAACGTTTATTGCAATAAGGCACCATATTTTGATGCGGTTCGGGAGATGGTCGCCAACGTATTTTCTGAGTGTGCAGATGATAAGTTGTGCAGTTTGAATATCTCTGGATTGCGAAATGTATGCCGGTTTCTGGACATACCATTTTCGTATGATGTCTGTTCAGAGCTGGATTTAGACTTTTCCGCCGTCACGCATGCCGGACAATGGGCTCTTGAGATTTCCAAGCAACTGGGAGCATCGACCTATATAAACCCGTCGGGAGGTGTCGATTTGTTTGATTATCAAGAGTGGCAGTCTGCCAATATTGGAATTGAATTTACCCGTTTACCCAGCCTGACGTTCGATGTTCCGCATCCGTTCAAGTTTAAGCCTAATCTTTCGATTATTGATACCTTAATGTGGAATACGCCAGAAACGGTTGTCGGGTACTTGCAAAACCTACCAACGTCTCGTCACCCTGATGCGCTGCAGTAAGTCGTCAAATTGGCAGTTTTTTTAAGAACTTGCAGGGTCTATTGTTCAGTGAACTAAGGAAAGAAATCCATTAATTATTCTAACTTGGTTGATCCGGCATTCTACGCCTCTTGCTATCAGTTTGCATTGGACCAAACAGCATTACCTGCAGATGAGCACTTTTCGAGGTTCGGTGCTAAACGGGGGTGGATGCCAAGGGCCAACGTTGATCCTTGTGCGCTTGCGGTATTAAAGAGCACGGGTGACGTCGCCGAAGGGCTTGATAGCCTTGATGAAAACACCATTGGCAGTGCCTATACAGTTAATCAGTTGGCCGGGCTTTTACCATCGCATTCTGAAACAGGTCCCGTGGACTTTGGTGGTGGTGGCGCCGTTGACATGTTCTCTGCCGAAGAAGTTCGTAAAAATCGCGCTGCCGCCAATCAGTTTGGCAAGGCCCAGACGCAAAGTGTTGAAATCGGAGACGCTGGTTACCAGCTGATCTGCCCCGATGTCAGTGTGCTCTTGCAGAAACTGGAAAGTGGAGAACCATTTTCCAGTGTCAAATTGCCGCATGGCCTTTGGGACGCAGTTGCATTCTCAGAGCGTCTTGGGGGAGCACTGCGGAACAGTAAGGATTTCGAGTGCCTTAGCGATACTCAAATTCGCTACCTTGGCCGGCGTTGGGCAAGAAAGTTGACGCCGAACAACGGCTGCCTGGTCGAAGGGTTTATTGACGATCTGTTCTCTGTTCTTTCTGAAAAAAATCGACCTGAAAATGCTTATATCGGCTTGGCTCTAAAAGGGTTTCCAACCCACGATGGCCGTTTGTGGCACATTCCAGGAGACCATCACGATAAACTCGCGGCGAGATTTTCTTCAATCAGTCAATACTTTGAGGACGGATACCGTTTTTGGGACGGGACGCTTTTCAAGCGTTACGCAATCAGTGGCAGTCTTCCGGCGATTATGGACGCGGTCAGAAAACGGCCTTCAATCCTTATCGCGTCACAAAAGCTTGATGTTTTGCCCCAACGCTTGAATATGCCGCAGATGGGGCACTACAAAATTCCGCCAAGCAATATCCACAGTCACAGATACGAGGTGTTCAACCACCTTTGTCGGGCAATCGAGGGCATGAAGCAGCGTTTCGACAGTTCGCCTGTGGTTATTTCTCAGGCGGGTGGCTCTTTTGCATTTTGGTTGCTCACACGTTTACAGCGTCAGTTTCCTGAAGTGACCTTCATGGATATGGGGCAGGCATTGAACATCTGGGTTCTGGACCGTCAGGGACCGATGCCGTGGCTTAAAATATATGCAGAATCAATCGTTCGAAATTGTGGGCTTGGCGCCTACTACAAAGCGCTCGGTCACGCAGATGTGCTTCAAAAATTCGATCCGGCCGCTGTGCTTGATTAATACCGGGATCGATTGAATTTACGGTTATACTGTTATTTGTTAAGGCAAGTTGGAGCACAGTTGATTTTAGGAAAAGTCGATTCAGGTCTGTTAATTGAGGATACTATGAATGCCAATCATTCGTTCGGGAAATAAAGTCGCTTATTTTTCACACATTCCCAAATGTGCTGGATCGGCAATTGAGGCCTACATCCATAAATCTGGCAAAGCTCAGCTTTCTTTTTTGGATAACCGTTTTTTGTCTCATCAGCCTCAAACTCTATGGACGAAGTCTTCTCCGCAGCATGTGGACGGGGTGTCTTTGGCGCGGCTGTTTCCGTCGGCATCATTCTTTGATTTGTTTTTTGCGGTAATACGCAATCCATATGATCGTCTGAAAAGCGCATATAAGTTTCAAAAATATGTCGAGCGTAAAATTAGCGCGGACGTGGACTTCAAAAAGTTCGTTTTGTCACTTGATGAAGGGGCGATTAATACCATCGGTCTGAATGATAACCATTTCTTGCCGCAATATAGGTTATTCTACCCGAAGGCACCTTACATGGTGTTCAAATTGGAAGAAGGTCTGGAACCTGTAAAAAAGTGGCTGGATCTCCACCTGTTCGGTGAAGAACAACCGCATGAAATTGGGGTTGTTAATGACTTTTCCAAGCGAGGCATCAAAGTTGATGAGGATCTGTCTTGGGATCCTGAGATGCGTGAAGTTGTCTCTAAGCTATATAAACTGGACTTCGAGTTGTTCGGCTATGAGACGGGGCTCTAATCATTCAACCTTGGTTGATCCGTATATCAATTGAACAGGACCATAAGTTTTATGAATACGCCTTACAACATCTGCATCGTCCAACCTCCGGGTTATATTCATTCTCTGGCGTTTGCAGAGTTGGCTGAGCTTTTGATGTATTCGATCCGGGAAGCTGGGCATCCGGCGCAGATCCAGACCAATCAGTTTGTGCAAGGTGGCGTGAACGTTATTGTCGGGGCGCATTTGCTTGATGTTTCGGCACTGCGAGCGGTCCCGGAAGGGACTGTTATCCTGAATACCGAGCAGTTGACCGGCGTTGGTGAGAACTGGCGTGAAAAGTTGACGGGGTGGTTCCAGTCCGGTCTTGAAGTCTGGGATTACAGCCCGGCCAATATCGAGGTGATCAAGGCGCTTGGCGTGGAAAATGTGCGCTATCTTCCGATCGGCTATCAGAAAGAGCTTCAGCGGATCGACATTACGGTCGAGCAGGATATTGATGTTCTGTTTTACGGTTCGGTCAATGAACGCCGGCGCGAGATTTTCAACGCGATCGAAGCCAAAGGCTTGAACCTTAAGGTTCTGATGGGCGTTTATGGCAAGGATCGTGATCAGTGGATTGCGCGATCGAAAGTCGTGCTGAACCACCATTACTATGAAAGCCAGATTTTCGAGATCGTGCGCGTTTCCTACCTTTTGACCAATGCCAAGGCGGTGGTGGCCGAGGTTAATCCGGAAACGGTGATCGATGACCGCTTCCGCAAAGGGGTGGTTGATGTGCCCTATGCCGGGTTGGTTGATGCGGTATGTGATCTGGTGGAAGATACCACCAAACGCAAGGCACAGCAGCGTCGCGCGCTTAACAGCATCATCAAATACCCGCAGGTCGACTTCACCAGACCGCTTCTGGAATACACGCATTAAGGCTGACCGACATGGCCCGAGCACACACGCGTTTGAAATTTGCTGCGTGCCGTGCCGGTGCCATGGCTGTACTCGTGTGTGCCATCGTCTTTGCGTCCGCACGTCCCGCATTTGCGCAGGATCTTTCGCAAGTCCTCTATCGCTTTGAAAACCGGGCGCTGACACTGGGGCGCTATGGCGCGGTGGCGGTGTTTCAGGAGCGGCTGTTTGCGCAGGCCGCGAATTGTGCGGGGAAATCTGCAAGCAGCTATGGCGCGCCTGACGGGATTGTCGGGGCGAAGACGCGGCAGGCGATTGTTGATCTTCAGCCATGTTTGAACGCGTCCGTGCGCGCCGCTGTCGGGGCTGAGAGCTATGGGGCAATCACTATCGGGCTTTGGCGGTTGTTGATGCCTGCCCAACTCCCGCTGCCTGATGCGATCACACGTGCCAACCACCTGACCTTTGCACTGGAAGGCACGGACTATGACGTCATCCAGTTCAATTTCTGTCAGTCGAAAAATCCACGGAGTGGAAAGACCTTTCTGGAAGGCGATCCCTATTGCCATACCAATGATCCGCGCGCCTATCTGACCTGGGGGCCGCGCGGGGCGACGGCCGGGGCAGGGGCGGAGATTCAGCAGATCCTGTTTGCGGCCGAGCGCGCCAATCCCGGCTTGCTGCAAAATGCATTTGGACCCTTTACCGAAGACATGCACCGTCTGGCGCTTGGTAATAACGATGCGGCCTTTGATGTGCTCTGTGCGATCTGGGTTGATGATGCGAAACGTAACGCCTTTGAAAAGCGCTTTGCTGCCTACGGCGCGCGGCCGGAAGTGCAGGCGGCCTATCACCGGGTCTATGATGCGGCCAATGCCGATGGTGGCAAGATTGCGCGATTTTTCAAATTATATAACGCTTTAAAATCAGTAATAAACCGTAATCCGACCGAGATTGATCTGGCGTTTTTCATCGACCGTGCAACCCACGGATCGGTACCGCCGGGCGATATCAGCGACCTTATTGATCGCATGACGAAATTCGCGACGCGAACGCGCGATGTACCAAGCCCGGGTGAACTTCGCAAACAACTGGCCGCATGGCTGCCGACCCACCACAAATACAATGACCGGCTGGCGCGCGATGCGATTTTTCTGGTTGATGATCCAGATGTGGTCGTGTCGGACGCCCATCGGCGCATGTGGCTGCAACGATCAGGGCTTAAAGCGAGCGACTTCGGGCTTTCTGACAGCCGCTATGTCGCGAGCTATCCGGTAGCCGCCCCCACGGGATATGAGAAGATCGAGAAATTCTATACCGTTTTGCCCGAGGACAAGCGCGCCTGTCCCGACACAGTGCGCCGCGCACGCAAGAAATAGGCTATGATGATCCGAACCCATGAGCAAAGCGCATGGGGAAGTTGCAGATTATCAGGGATATTTGCCGCCTAATTACTTGCATCTCCGGGGCTTGTTTGCCAACATCCGCGCGTTATCACTGCCTGCTTACCAGCAGGTACCTAATATGGAGTAGGAATTGAAATGAGCGACGTTAAGGTCAAAGTCGGAATTCTCGGTGCCAGTGGCTATACCGGGGCGGAACTGGTTCGCATTCTTGCGCATCACGCCGCCGCGGAAATTACCCTGTTGACCGCAGACCGACGCGCCGGACGTCCGTTCGGGGAAGTTTTCCCGCATCTTGCCCATATTGATCTGCCGACCATGATCAAGATCGAAGACGCAGACTGGTCGACCGTCGATCTGATTTTCTGCGCGCTACCGCATGGCACGACCCAGGAGGTCATTGCCGGACTGCCGGAACATGTGAAGGTAGTCGACCTGTCGGCTGACTTCCGCCTGTTTGATGCTGCGACCTATAAGGAATGGTATGGCGCGGAGCATGCCGCCCAGGACCTTCAGAAAGAGGTCGTCTATGGCCTGACCGAGCTGCATCGTGAAAAGATCAAAACTGCGCGCGTGGTTGCCAATCCGGGCTGCTATCCGACCCCGGTGCAATTGGCGCTGACCCCGCTTCTTGAGGGCAACATGGTGCATGCAGAAGACATCATTATTGATGCCAAATCCGGTGTGACTGGCGCTGGTCGTGCGCCCAAGGAAGGCACGCTTTATGCCGAAGTGACAGAAGGCATTCACGCCTATGGCACCGGCGGGCACCGCCATGCGCCCGAGATCGAGCAGGGCCTTGCCTGGGCCTGCGGCAGCGATGTTGTGGTGAACTTCTCCCCGCATCTGATGCCGATGAGCCGCGGTATCCTTGAATCCATCTATGTCAAAATGACCGATGGCACCATGGCCGAAGACATTCAGGCAGCCCTTGAAAAACGTTTCGCGGATGAGCCGTTTGTGCGCGTTCTGCCATTTGGTGTAACCCCGCAGACCCGCCACGTGCGTGGATCGAACTATGTTCTGATGGGGGTGGTCAAGGACCGTGTGCCGGGCCGTGTGATCATCGTTGCGGTCGAAGACAACCTTGTTAAAGGCGCTTCCGGTCAGGCGGTTCAGAACATGAACGTCATGCTAGGCTTGCCCGAAACCATGGGCCTTGAGATCGAGCCGCTGTTCCCGTAAGCGGACCAGCAATAAAGCAATAAAGGCGGAGCCATCTGGTTCCGCCTTTTTCGTTTGCGGTGCCGTGTCCGTTGGGCATCGGTCGAATTTCGCCACAGCAGGCTTTCATGTCGTGGGCATCACCCGTAAACTCATCGCCAATGTTTGAATGCCAGTTTGAGAAAGGTTCCAAACCATGCGCCTGTCCTATCGCGGGGTGAAGCCCACCATCGATGAAACTGCCTTCATTGCCCCCAATGCGACCATCATTGGTGATGTTGAAATCGGGGCGGAGACCGGTATCTGGTTTGGCTGCGTCATTCGTGGCGATGTGCATGAAATCCGCATTGGATCGCGCACCAATATTCAGGATATGACCATGGTGCATGTCGCCAAGGGCAAGTTTGGCACCTATATCGGCGATGATGTCACCATTGGCCATTCCGCCATCATTCATGCCTGCACGCTTGAAGATCGAAGCTTTGTCGGCATGGGCGCGACTGTAATGGATGGCTGCGTGATCGAGCAGGGCGGTATGCTGGGCGCCAATGCGCTTCTCGCACCGGGCAAACGCATTCCGGCGGGAGAGCTTTGGGCCGGTGTGCCGGCGCGTAAGGTGCGCGACCTGACCCAGGAAGAAATCGAGTTCTTCAAGGTCTCCGCAGATCGCTATGCCGATCTGGCACAGGAATATGTCAAATCCATCCCCGAGGATCTGGCCTAAGGCGCGAAAGCGCTTTCAAACGACCATCGCCATGGCGAAATGAACAGAGTGGTGCTCGCAGAACTCTTTGACAGCGGGACGATTTTACGCATCATCTTATGATATGAGGGTATGAAACGTCGTTTCTGACGTATGAAGATCATCAGACACACCACCGATAAGCGCGGCAAAACGCGACAAAAATAGGTGTGCTGATCCAGACTTGGAATGACATATGACGGCCTGGCGATTATTGCCACGCATGGTCGTGATGCTCGTTCTGTTTGCCGGGGGTATGCAAACAGGGCAGGCAGAGCCGATTAGCGATTGTTCGCGACCGCTGCTTGTTCGTGCTTCGGAAACCTATAGTCCGTTTAGCATGAAGGACGAGAATGGCTTTGCGGTTGGCATCGACAATGTCTTTATTTCTAAGGTTTTGAAATCCCTCGGCTGTGACATTCGTTTTATGTTCATGCCATGGAAACGCTCCCTTTATGCCGTCAAGCATGGTGATATCGATATCCTGCCATCCGCTTCCTACACCGAGGAACGCGCGAAATACGGTTTGTTTTCGGTGCCTTACCGCAATGACGTTATCGGTTTTGTCGTGCGCAATGGTGATGCTGGGCGGATCGGCCTTTCCAGTCTGGATGATGTGATTGCCCAGGACCTTGTGATCGGGCATGTGCGCAGTGCCTTTCGCGGCGAGGCGTTTGAGAAATTCAAGAACAGCCCGGAAGGCTCCAAGCATGTCAGCGACGTTTCGGTCGGCCCGCATGGCTTGCAACTGCTGTTGGCCAACCGGGTGGATTTGCTGCTCGGCATTCCGGCAGCCTATGTCGCGCAGGCCGAACAGCAGGGCCTTGGCAGCGCGGTCGAAGAGCATCCCTTTATTCTGGCGCGCGAGCCGGTGCGCCTGATGTTTTAGGCAAAGACCATTGCCCCGGAACTGGCGCGCAAGATCAGTGAGGCGATCCGGAAGGAAACCAAAACCGCCGAATACAAGAAGATTTATGGCAATCAGGGTGTCGACCTGGATTAGTACGGTACGCGGGCGGGCAGCTTGGCATTGACTTTTATCAAGGCGAAGCGCAACTGTGTGGGTGTAAATGCATAGCGTTCGCGATTGCAGTGCTGTCGTGAATGTTGCCGTCACCGTTACCGTGCGCATGACCAGATCAAAGTTTTTCCGATGCCTTACCAACTGAGCCGTACCCGAATTCGTTTTGCCGTTGTGACCGTCCTTTTGGGGGCGGGCATTGGCAGTCCTGCCCTGGCCGAAGATGCACCGGCAATGCTGCAGCGTCTTGCGCATGTGGATAAGACGGCAAAAGCGCGAGTATCGGAAATCGCCGCCGCATCGGATGCCGAGTCACCGTTTGCGACCAAGGCACAGCTTGGCGAGGCACTTTATTTCGATACCAACCTGTCGGCCAATCGCACCATGTCATGTGCGACCTGCCACGATCCGTCACTGGCGTTTCGTGATCCGCGGATTGATGTCGCAAGCGGCGCGTTTTCATTGGGTGATGATGGCAAAAGCCTTGGGGACCGGAATGCACCAACGGCAGCCTATGCCAAGTTTTCCCCGCCATTCCATGTCCGTGAAGATGGCGTTGCCGTAGGCGGGCAGTTCTGGGACGGGCGGGCGATGGATTTGGCCGAGCAGGCCGGTGGGCCGCCGCTCAACCCGATTGAAATGGGCATGCCGGACAAGGCAAGTGTGGTGGAACGCTTGCGCGAAGACGACGATTATATTTCGGGCTTCAAGGCGCTGTTTGGCGACGATGTCTGGTCGGATAGCGATCAGGCCTATGCCGCAATGACCAAGGCCATTGCCGCCTTCGAGGAAGACGAACAATTCGCACCGTTCGATAGCAAGTATGACCGGTTCCTGCGCGGCGAATACAAGATGACGCCGCAGGAAGAACTCGGCCGTGTCCTGTTCTTCTCGCAGCAATTTACCAACTGCAATACCTGCCACATGCTGAAAACCAGCCCGACGGCAGAAGGCGAAACCTTCACCAATTACGAGTTTCACAATATCGGGGTGCCGCGCAACGTTGCGACGCGTGATGTTTTGAAGAAGGACGTCGCATTTACCGATAACGGTTTGCTTGACAATGCTGCCATCGAAGACCCGGCCTATCGCGGTAAATACAAGACCCCGTCACTGCGCAATGTGGCGGTGACCGGGCCTTATATGCATAACGGCGTCTTTTCTGATCTTGAGACCGTTGTCAGGTTCTATAACAAATATAACAGCAAGGCCGAGATCAATCAGACCAACCCGGAAACGGGTGCACCGTGGGGTGAGCCGGAAGTTTCGGAAACCATATCGCTGACCGAGCTTGAGCAGGGCGATGCCCTTGATAGCCAGCGAATTGACGCGATTGTTGCCTTCCTGAAAACGCTGACCGACGCGCGCTACGAACCACTGCTGGACCAGCAGGAAGCCGCAAGCAGCAACTAGGTCCTAGCGTTTCAGGGTTTCGATCACCGCACTTTGTGCCAGATCGCCCAAGCCTTCCTTGGTGGCTGTTTCAAACACGCCATTGGCGGCCTGTCCGACCGGAAGCAAAAGGCCGTATTCCTTGACCAGTTTCATGGCGTAGCTGGTATCCTTGCTGCGCAGGCCCGTGGTGAAGTGAATGCCTTCGTTGTGGTTGCCACTTAGCAGGCCGGGCATGACCATAAGGCCCGTGGGGCTTGCATTCGCACCAATTTCAAAGGTTTCTGCGACCTTGTCGCCATCAAGGCCGGCCTTTTGCGCGACGGCGACCAGTTCGGCGGCAGCGGCGATGTGAACAGCGCCCAAAAGGTTGTGCATCAGTTTATAGACCGTTCCCGCACCAACCGGGCCGAAATGAACGATCTTCCTGCCGGTTGCTTCCATAAGAGGGCGGGCACGTTCGAGATCATCATTGGCCGCACCGATCAGGAAGATGGTGTTACCCGCCTCGACGTCGGTGGGTACACCGATCACGGGCGCGTCGATATATCGGCAACCGGCGGCGTCGATCTGTTTGGCGAGCTCAAGAACAAACGCATGCGAAAGGGTGGAGCATTCAATGGCAAGCGCGCCTTTATCCATTGCTGCCAACGCACCCTGATTCCCCAGCCAGACAGCTTCGGCGGCTGCGTCATCGGCCATAAAGGAAATCACGGTATCGCAGTTTTTGGCGACCTCGGCCGGGCTTTCGCAGGTGGTGGCGCCCAGTGTAACAAGCGGATCAATCTTGGCCGGGTTTCTGTTCCAGACTTTGACTGTGAAGCCCTTAGAAAGGAGGCGCTTGATCATTGCCGATGCCATGCGCCCCGCGCCGAGAAAGCCGATTGTCTGTTGCATGCCGAATTCGTTTCCGATGTCTGAGGGTGTCTTGTTTGATTAAAGCAGCACTTTGCCATCAATACACCATTGTCCTGTCCTGAATTAAAGGGATTATGGTGCCGCGTTTCAAAACAGGGAAAGCACGTGAAGAGAAGCAAGGTCGTTTATGCCGCAATCATGGTCGCAACCGCATCGTTCTGGTCGTTCGCGGCTTCTGCTGAATATCTACGCGGCGCACTGACCGCCGATGACAGTGGCCAGTTCTATTGCGAGGCTGCGAAGAACTGGTGTTTCGGTCTGGCGTCCGTGCAAGAGGATGCAGAGGGCAAAAGCGCGCCGGTTCTGGTCGTTATCCGTGACGGCAATGAAATCGCCCGACAGAAAGTCGTTCTTGCTGATGACAGTGATGATGAGGTTTTCGGTTGGCAGAAAACCGCCATCTGGCCTGCATGGATTTCCGATCCCACGCAGAACGCGCCTTTTCTGATTGGCATCACGCGGACCACCTCGGTTGGATATTCCGGTGGCGGGGCATCTGTTTCGATGCTGTCGCTGATCCGGGTTGATCCTGGTGCCATGGACGCGAAAACGCAACGCGCGCCGAGCTTTGACGTGGTCGGGATGCTGCCGATCCAGTCATCGAAAATGATCCGGGCCTGCTTTAGCGAACAGGACATGCTGGATCGACAAGAACACTGTCATGATGTCTATGAGTTTGATGCCGATATTGCGCCGATCCGGCTGGGTGATGGGGAAGGAATGGATGACTTGCCCGCCCTGCAATATCAGGCGCGCGCATCGAAATTCCCGCCATGGGCTGATCTGACGAAAGACTCAACGACCATGCCGCCACTTGAGGTGCAGGATTTGCTCGCAGCCCCGGATCCGGACTGCAGCCTTGATCAGGTGTTGGGCTTTGATAGCGACGCGCGGACCTATCAGATCGATATCCCGGTTGACGCATGCAGCACCTATTGGGTGCCTTAGGGCGAAAAGCCCGCCACAAAACAAAGACGCGCAGTAATGAAACTGCGCGTCTTTTTGTTTGTCTGGTGCGGTGGGCGATTGTCGTTACGACAGGGTCACCTTGACATATTCACCCGGTGCCGGGCCAAGGACCTTGAGCTTGCCGTCGCCCGGTTTGCGGGCATCGACCTTGCCGCCCGCTCGGCGGCCGACCCAGTTTTGCCAGTCGGTCCACCAGGAACCGTCATGCTGGGCTGCCTTGGCCATCCAGTCTTCGGGGTTGGCCGGATTGCGGTTATAGGTCCAGTAGCAATATTTCTTGGCGGCCGGCGGATTGACGACACCGGCGATATGGCCCGATGCCGACAGGACGAATTTGACCTGGCCTGACATCAGCTGGGTACCGGCATAGGTCGCCTGCCACGGTGCGATATGGTCTTCGCGGGTGGACAGGAAATAGACCGGGACCTTGATGTCGCGCAGATCAATCGGTTCGCCGAACATCTTGATACCGCCCGGCTCGCGCAGCAGGTTCTTGTTATACATGTTGCGCAGATAGAAGCTGTGCATGGCCTTGGGCATGCGGGTGGAATCGGAGTTCCAATACAGCAGATCAAACGGGAACGGATCCTTGCCCAGCATGTAGTTGGACACGACAAACGACCAGATCAGGTCATTGGCGCGCAGCATGTTAAACGACATCGCCATGTCGCGGCCATCCAGATAGCCTTCCTTCGACATGTTGCGTTCAAGGCTTTCGATCTGTTCATCATCAACAAAGACAGAAAGCTCGCCCGGTTTTTCGAAATCGGTCAGCGTGGTCAGGAAGGTTGCGGACTTGATCCGCTCATCCCCGACTTTGGCCATATAGGCGAGGGTCGAGCTCAGCAACGTACCGCCAAGGCAATAGCCGATTGCATTGACTTCCTTCTCGCCGGTTGCCTTTTCGATCATATCCAAGGCGGCAAGGATGCCTTCCTTGGCGTAGTCTTCGAATGATTTCTCGGCGAGTTTGCTGTCCGGGTTGACCCAGGAGAGAACAAACACCGTGTGGCCCTGATCCACGGCCCATTTGATGAAGGAGTTTTCCGGGCGCAGATCAAGAATGTAATATTTGTTGATCCATGGCGGAACGATCACAAGCGGGCGCTTGGCGACCTTGTCGGTGCTGGGCTTGTATTGCAGAAGCTCCATCAAGGCCGTCTTGCCGATCACCGATCCTTCGGTGGTGGCGACGTTTTCGCCAACCTTGAAGGCATCAAGATCGGTCATGCGGATTTGCAGTTTGCCCTTGCCGCGTTCAAGATCACCCAGCAGGTTCTGCAAACCCTTCAGCAGGTTCTCACCGCCGGTTTCAATCGTGGTGCGCAGCACTTCCGGGTTGGTCATCAGGAAGTTGGTCGGCGAAATCGCATCGACAAACTGGCGGGTGTAAAATTCGACCTTCTGGGCGGTTTTGTCATCAAGCCCGTCGACGTCATGGACAACGTTTTGCATCCATTGCGAGGACAGCAAATATGACTGCTTGATGAAATCAAACAGCTCGTTGTTTTCCCATGCCTCGTCACGGAATCGGCGATCGCCCTTTTGCGGGGAGACAACCGGTTCGGCTTCTTCGCCCAGCATACGCAGCGTCGTGTTGTGCCAAAGCGTATAATATTGCTGCCAGAGTTCTATCTGCGCTTCGACGAGCTTGACCGGATTTTGCATCATATGCGTGGTCAATTCGGCGAAGGCGGAGCCGATATTTAGCGGGTCCGGGTCCGAGATTTCCGGGTCTTCTGCCTGTTTTGCAAGGAAGTCAGAGACAAGTCGTTGACTTCTTTCGGCAATTTCTGCCATTGCTGCAGAGAGCTTTTCGGGATCCGGATGTTTGTTTTCAGTTTCGATGGCCTGTTGATCGCTCATGGGGCATTCCCTTATGATACCGCCGCAGGATACTTCGTAACTTCAGAACGTTTTGGCGTCTTTGCAATATCGCAAGACTTTTGACGTTTTATGTTCCGGGTATCCGATTGACGTTCCGGGTTGAAACTTTGCTTGATCCCAAGCTTATCATGGCCTTAGCCTAGCGCGTCGTTTAGGGGTAGTACAAGAATTATAAGGTGACGTTTTTGCGGAATATTTTGATGCAGGCGTCGTCCAACTGAATTTGGAGCAGCGAAAACAAATGGGCGTTCTGAAATCGACGACCGGGCAGGGGTCGTGGCAGGAGACTGCAAGGGGAAAGCTGCGGGCATTGCTGCAGACGGGCTCTGCCCTGGCTGTGGTGCTGACACTTGGCGCCTGTTCTTCTGTTCCTGATGCGATCAACCCGGTCGAGTGGGGCAAGTCCGTCGGTGACATGTTTGATGGCGAAGACGAAGAAGCCGCCGTTAAGTCTGACGAGGCGATCCCGGGGGAAGACGGGGAATACCCGAGCCTTTCAGACACGCCAGCCAAACCGGTTGTCACCGGCGATGCCGAACGTGATGCACTGGTTGCTGGTCTGGCAGCCGACCGCCAGAATGCCCAGTATGAACAGGGTGGCCGCCGTCAAAGCAGCCCGCCTGTCAATGCGCTTCAGACCGCACCTGCCGCACCGGCGTCGCAGCCCGTGATCAATCCGGCACCGACCACCCCGGTCACCAGCAGTGCTATGGCTGATGCCGGAACGGCTGCGGCCGCGACAGCAACCACCAGTGCCGTAACCTCGGCACCAAGCGGTTCTTCGATTGCCGATGAATGGAATGCCAAGTCAGCTGCAAGCGGCCCGGTTCCGACACCGGAAGCCCCGCCTGCCGCGCCGAGTGCAGCACAGGGTGATGCTCGCGCACAGCAGCTTGCCGCTTATGAAGCGGCCCAAGGTTCCAATGTAACCTCGTCTGGTGATCCGGTTATGGATCAGTATCAGCGCCGTTTGGCCGAAGGTCAGGGTGTGTTTGCCAACGAACCGGCAGCTCCATCGGCCCAGGAATTTGATTATTCCATGTATTCCGACAATGGTGCCGTGATTGTCGATGAAAGCCAGTTTGGCGGCGCAGAGCCGATGTATGGCGACTCCGCATCCTATGACATGACGGTGACCAACGATGCACTGGCATCGCGCCTTGGTGTGCGCTCGATCGATCAGGCAGGCCCGGCTGTCAGTGAAGTGCAGATCGCACAGATCCAGTTTGGTCACGGTTCGACCAACCTTGGCGGTGCGGATTACAGTGTTCTTGAGCAGGTTGCCGCGACCTGGCAGCAGACCAGCGGCTTTATCCGCGTGATTGGTCATGCGTCGATGCGTACTGGCAATATGTCGCTTGAGCAGCATCTGGCGGTTAACCGTCGCGTCTCCGAAGGCCGTGCTGCGGCTGTGGTATCGCGCCTGTTGTCGCTGGGTGTCAGCCCGGATGCGATCTTTGTCGGTGCCGATGGCTCGGCCGATCCGCGCTACTATGAAGGCGTTCCGGCCGGTGAAGCCGGCAACCGCCGTGTCGAGATTTATCTGGATTATTGATCAGTTCGATCAGAAGGATTCAGAGCCTTACAGAAAAACGCGGAAGGATTTCTCCTTCCGCGTTTTTGCGTTTGGGGTCAAGCGCGTCCGGAAAAGACCTGCTTTGTGCCCTCGATCTGTCGTCACTCGGTCCTGAGCATGCCGCAAATCGCGTTTATGCGTAGTTTCCGCGCATTAATTCGTTGTGTCCGATTTCAAGAAACGGTAGATCATTCGAATTGTACGCTATTAATGGCCTGAATATCGGGCCATAACGCAATTTTTGGAAATTCAAGGATATGCTTTTCGCATAAAATTCGAATTTCGGCAATTTGACGAGGAAACAGGATAATGTCTCAGGACTTCCACCGCATAAAACGTCTTCCGCCTTATGTATTCGCAGAAGTAAATGCGATGAAGGCGGCAGCGCGTCGAGCGGGGGAGGACATTATCGACTTCGGCATGGGCAACCCGGACCCGGCGACCCCACAGCATATCGTCGACAAACTGGTTGAGACGGTGCAGAACCCGCGCACCCATGGTTATTCGATGTCGCGCGGCATTCCGGGCCTGCGCAAAGCGCTGGCGGCTTATTACGACCGTCGTTTTGGCGTGGATATCGATCCGGAAACCGAAACTGTGGTCACGCTTGGCTCCAAAGAAGGGCTTGCAAACCTTGCAGCTGCCATCACCAGTCCCGGCGATATCTTTTTGGTGCCAAACCCGTCCTATCCGATCCATGCTTTTGGTTTCATCATTGCAGGCGCAGCACTGCGCCATATCCCGATTGGCCATGATGATCAGGGCACGTTTAATACCGAAAGCTTTATGGAGCAGCTCCATCGCGCGGTGAAACATTCGGTCCCGAAGCCAAGTGCCGTGGTGCTGAACTTCCCGGCCAACCCGACTGCCCTTGTGGTCGATCTGGCGTTTTATCAGGAAGTTGTCGATTTCTGCCGCAAGCATGAGATTTATGTGCTGTCTGATATCGCCTATTCCGAGATCTATTTTGATGGCAATCCGCCGCCTTCGATCCTGCAGTGCAAGGGGGCAAAGGATATTGCCGTTGAGTTCTATTCACTGTCGAAAACCTATTCGATGGCGGGCTGGCGTATCGGCTTTGCCACGGGCAACAAGAAGCTGATCAATGCTCTGACCCGGATCAAGTCATACCTTGATTACGGGGCCTTTACCCCGGTTCAGGTGGCCGCAACTGCAGCCCTTAATGGCCCGCAGGATTGTGTGGAGGAATTCCGCAATCTGTACCGCGAACGCCGAGATATCTTTATCGAAGGCGCGCAAAGTGCTGGTTGGGAAATCCCGAGCCCGGCGGCAACCATGTTTGCTTGGGCACCGATCCCCGATGCCTTTGCCGAGCTGGGATCGCTTGATTTCTCCAAACTTCTTTTGCAGGAAGCTGGCGTTGCCGTCGCACCGGGTCTTGGCTTTGGCGAGTATGGTGATCGCCATGTGCGTATTGCACTGGTGGAAAACAAACACCGCATCCGTCAGGCCAACCGCAACATCAAACAGTTCTTTGCCAAGTGCCCTGATGCAGAATCTGCACGTGAACTGTTGAAGAAATCCGTCTGATATCTCATAAAGCATTCTGTGTTTCGCCCGGGACATGTCCCGGGCGTTCTGTTATCAGGACGCTGTGGTCTTTTTTGACCACGGGCGAAGCGTAAGATGTAACCACGCGACAAGGAGTTATCGTGAAAGACGTCGTCAAAATCGGTGTGGCAGGCCTTGGTACGGTCGGTGCCGGAACCGTTAAACTGCTGAGTGAACATCGCGACATTCTGACCGACCGTTCGGGTCGCCAGATCGTCGTTACAGCGGTATCGGCGCGTGATCGAACTCGGGACCGTGGTTTTTCAACAGATGGCCTAACCTGGTACGAAGATGCCCGTGATCTTGCGGCTGACAAGGATATCGACATCCTGATCGAGCTAATCGGCGGATCGGATGGCATTGCCTATGACACCTGCAAGGCAGCGCTTGAAAACGGCAAGCATGTCGTTACCGCCAACAAGGCGCTGATTGCGCTTAAGGGGGCGGAACTGGCCCAGATTGCCGATGCCAACAATGTCACCATCGCCTATGAGGCAGCAGTTGCTGGCGGTATCCCGGTGATCAAGGCGCTGCGCGAAGGTCTGGCGGGTAACGTGATTTCGTGTGTGACCGGCATTCTGAACGGCACCTGTAACTACATCCTGACCACGATGCGTGAGCAGGGCCGCGACTTTGCCGACGTACTGGCAGAGGCACAGAAACTTGGCTATGCCGAAGCCGATCCGACCTTTGACGTCGATGGCATCGATGCCGCGCACAAGCTTGCGATTCTGGCAAGCCTTGCCTTCGGGGTCGAGGTCGACTTTGACGCAGTTGCCGTTGAGGGCATCCGCAGCGTTTCGGCCCTTGATATCCAGCTTGCCGAAGAGCTTGGCTATCGCATCAAACTGCTGGGCATTGCCAAGCAGACGTCCGAGGGCATTGAGCAGCGGGTTTCCCCGGTCATGGTGGATCGTGCGACCCAGATTTCCAAGGTCGAAGGCGTGTTTAACGCAGTCGCGCTTGAAGGTGACTATGTCGGGCCAGTGGTGCTTCAGGGCCGCGGGGCTGGCGAACGTCCGACCGCATCGGCGGTGGTTGCCGATATCGTTGATATCGCAGCCGGTCGCGCAGCCCCGGTCTTTGGTCTGCCGGCAGATCGGCTTAAGAAAAATGTGCGCGCCTCGCTCGAAAAGCACAGCGGTGCCTATTACCTGCGCCTGATGGTGTGGGACCGCCCGGGTGTCATGGCAGAGGTCACCGCGACCCTCGCCAAGCATGGCGTTTCGATGGCCTCCATGATCCAGCATGGCCGGGCCGAGACCGAAGGTGGTGTTGTACCGGTTGTGATCGTGGCACACGAAACGACCGAAGCTGCCATGTCGGCTGCAGTCAATGATATTGCGGCTTTTGAAAGCAATTCACAGCCGCCGGTTCTGATGCGGATTGAAAGCTTCGCATCTTAATAAAATGAACAACACAAACTCGCCCCGTATCTGCCATGATGCGGGGCGATGTTGCATAGCTCGGGCACACAGCCGGGCATAAAAATAAAAAGACAACAATGAGATGGGGCCCCCAGACCCCACATCAGCAATACGAGGAAGAAGATATGGATCGAAATCTTGCGCTTGAAACGGTTCGCGTAACCGAGGCGGCGGCACTTGCGTGCTCTGGCCTGATGGGACGTGGTGACGAAAAGGCAGCCGACCAGGCCGCAGTGGATGCGATGCGCAATGCGCTCAACAGCATGGATATCCGTGGTACGGTCGTGATCGGCGAAGGCGAACGCGACGAAGCCCCGATGCTGTTTATTGGCGAAGAAGTCGGCTCCGGCGAAGGCCCGGAAATCGATATCGCGCTTGATCCGCTTGAAGGCACGACCATCTGCGCGACCGGTGGTCCGAACTCTTTGGCCGTGGTTGCCATGGCAGAAAAGGGCGGCTTCCTGAATGCGCCTGACACCTATATGGACAAAATCGCCGTTGGTGGTGGTCTTCCCGATGATGTGGTTGACCTTGATGCCAGCCCGGCGGAAAATCTTAAAAGCCTTGCGAAAGCCAAGGGCTGCGATGTGGCGGATCTGGTTGTTTGCATCCTTGATCGCCCGCGCCATCAGGAAATCATTGCCAAGACCCGCGAAGCAGGTGCACGCATCATGCTGATCGGTGATGGCGATGTGGCTGGCGTGATCGCGACCTCGCAGAAAACCTCGGGCATTGATCTTTACATGGGTACTGGCGGCGCACCGGAAGGTGTTCTGGCCGCAGCGGCCCTTCGTTGCATCGGTGGTCAGTTCCAGGGCCGCCTTGTTTTCCGCAACGATGATGAAATCGCACGCGCGAAAAAATGGGGCATCGAAGATCTGACCCGTAAATACAAACTGACCGAACTTGCCAAGGGCAACGTCATGTTTGCGGCAACCGGTGTCACCGATGGCGCGATGCTGCGCGGTGTGCGCCGTTTCGCCAACGGTGCAGAGACCGAAAGCATCGTCATGCGCTCCCAGTCGGGCACCGTGCGCTATGTCCGCGCTGTGCACGATTTCAGCCGCAAGATTTGGTACAAATAAGTTCTGCTTGTCGCAGGATTGGAAGAAGGGAGTGCACAGCACTCCCTTTTTTCGTTTAATCGCTTGCAGGGGACTAAGGACTGGGGTACATCCTCCGCCCCCTATGACGAACAGCAAATGCCGGAGCCTGCCTGATGTCGGAAATTATCGCCCTTGATTTTGGAACGACGAACTCTGTCCTTGCGGTGGCAGACAGCGCAGGCAATGTGCAATCAGCAAAGTTCGAAGTTGGTGCCAACAGTTTTGATACCTATCGCACCATCCTGTATTTCTGGGAAGATCAGGACCTGACCTCACCGGGTGCGCCGATCCATACCAAAAGCTGCTCCGGCCCGTTCGCGATTGAGGAATACCTCAAGGAAAGCCACGACTGCCGTCTGATCCAGTCGATGAAATCCTATCTCGCGGCCAAGGATTTCGAAGGCACCGAAATCTTCGGGACCAGCTATTCGATCGAAGACCTGGTTGGGACGTTCCTGACACAGATCCATCACTTCGCGCAGCATAGCCTGGGTTGGCTGGGTCATCGGGTGATTTCGGGCCGTCCCGTGGCCTTCGCTGGCAACAACCCGGACAATGAGTTTGCCGAAATGCGCCTGCGCGCGGCTTATGAGCAGGCCGGTTTTGATGTCGAGGCCATGGTGTTTGAGCCGCTCGCAGCATCTTACTATTACGGCCGTGAACTCGATAAACCCGAAACCGTTCTGGTTGCCGACTTTGGCGGGGGTACCAGTGACTTTTCGCTGATCCGCTTTACGCCGGGTCTGGGCATTCGCGGGGTGCAGCCGCTATCGCATACCGGTCTTGGTGTTGCCGGTGACCGGTTTGATTATCGCATCATTCAAAAGGCCGTCTGGCCGCGTCTGGGCTTTGGCTCCGAATACAAATCCATGGGTGCGACCCTGCCGGTGCCGCGGCAATATTACACGGCGTTTTCGCGCTGGCACGAACTTGCCATGATGAACCAGCCCAAAACTATCAACGAAATCAAAAGTCTGATCAGATCCGCCACCAACCCCGATGATATCGAGGATCTGGTCACCATCATCGAAGATGAAATGGGCTTCCACCTTTATCAAACGGTGTCCAAGGCCAAGGCAGAGCTTTCTGAAAAAGACAGCACCATCTTGCAATTCTCCCACGGCGGGGTTGAGATCGAAGAAAAACTGACCCGTGCCGATTTCGAAGCCGCGATTGCACCCGACATGGCCGAAATCGATCTTGCCGCCAAAAACTGCCTTGATCAGGCGGGCGTTGAGGCAAGCGATGTCTCACGCGTCTTCATGACCGGCGGCACATCCTATGTCCCGGCGGTGCGCAAACTATTCGAAGACCGCTTTGGCAAGGACCGCATCGAAATCGGCCAGCCGTTCCTGTCGGTCGCCCATGGCTTGGCCCTGATTGCGGCGGACGAAGGCATCGTCTGATCAGCAGGCGAAGTCGCCGCCGCACTGAACCGAGAGCAGTGCGATTGCGACAACCAGAAGCGCGATGGCAAGACCGCTAAGCCCATAAAGCCAGATTGATTTCGGGTGGCGTTTGAATATCCATGGCAGAATGCCACCCATCAGGCAAAGCGCCGGGAATGCCAGCACGCTGAAAAACAGGAACTGGGTGAAGGGATTTTCATCCGATCCGGGGGCGTCAAACATCATTGGCGAGAACATCACCAATGGCATCGACATGACAGCACCGATAACGGACAGGATTGTTAATCCGATCCGCAGACCTTTTTTATGGGGCATTGCTCGTATCCATTTTTGTTATTTCGTCAGTTTGCACAGCTTTCGTGCTGGTGCAAATGATTGGGTGCCCACATTGTTTTCCACAATGCGCAAACGTCACTTCTTTTCCGCGTTTTAAATCCCAATTATCCTGAAGGTCAAAGGACGTGAAAAGTCCGGCACTATTCGGGAGGAATTCAGATGAATAGCGAGAGTGATGCGCATGTGATTGCGCGGTTAACCGGGCAGATTTTACCAGCGCTGCCGTTATCGGCGACCGATGACAGCACGGTTGATTTATCAAGCCTGTCGGGACGTTCAGTCGTCTATGCCTATCCACGCACCGCAGAGCCTGGTGTGCCGTCACCGGAAGGCTGGGATGAAATTCCCGGGGCGAAGGGCTGCACGCCGCAATCCTGTTCGTTCCGTGATCATGCTGCCGAGCTGCGCACGGTTGGTGTTATGAGCCTCTTCGGGCTTTCAAGCCAGACCACCGAGTATCAGAAAGAAGCGGCCGAGCGTCTTCATCTGCCGTTTCCTTTGCTTTCTGATGCAGATCATCGCTTCAAGGAAGCCATGGCGATGCCCGATTTCGAAGCCAGTGGCATGCGCCTGTTCAAGCGCCTGACCATGGTCATTGACGATGGCAAGATCACCAAGGTTTTCTATCCCGTCGATGATCCGGCCGCTGATGCCGAGAACGTTTTGAAATGGTGCGGCGAGAACCGGAACGGTTAGGGATTGCATCCTGTCGCGCCGGTTTGAGCGTTTGACAAAATATCCGGTTTCAGACCGCCCGAGATTGCGCTATTTCATAGGGCATGACAGAGCATCAACAAGAAACGACCTTTATGGGCATCGAGCGATCCGTCACCGGAAAATGGTGGCGTGAACGCGCAAATGACGAGCGACTGGCAACCACGATTGCCCAGCGTTTTGGCGTGCCGGAGATTGTTGGCCGGGTGATGGCCGCGCGCGGCATTGATCTTGATGACGCGGAAAGTTTCCTGTCCCCGACACTCCGCGATCTGATGCCCGATCCTTCGACCTTGCAGGATATGGATAAGGCGGCCGCGCGGATTGCCGATGCGATTGAGGCGGGCGAGGGGATTGCGGTTTTTGGCGATTATGACGTTGATGGCGCGACCAGTACGGCCCTTTTGAAACGCTTCTTCCGTGCCCTTGGTCTTGAGGTGCCGGTTCATATTCCTGATCGCATGTCTGAGGGCTATGGCCCGAATGCGCCAGCCCTTATGGAGCTGCAGCGCAAGGGTGCCGAGCTTATCCTGACGGTCGATTGCGGGGTGACAGCCTATGCGCCGCTGCAAGAAGCGCGTGATGCCGGGATTGATATCATTGTCGTGGACCACCACGCGGCAGAGCCGGAATTGCCACCCGCAGTCGCGGTGGTCAACCCCAACCGGCTTGATGATGAAAGCGGGCTTGGGCATCTCTGTGCGGCGGGTGTTGCGTTTCTGGTCTGTGTGGCGTTGCTGCGCGAATTGCGTAATCGCGGCTGGCTTGAAAAGAAAGGTGTTCGCGCACCGGATTTGCGTGGCTGGCTTGATCTGGTGGCGCTTGGCACGGTGTGCGATGTGGTGCCGCTGCGTGGGTTGAACCGCGCCTTTGTCACCCAGGGCCTTAAGGTCATGAAGCATCGCAGCAATATCGGCATGACAGCACTTGCCGATATTGCCGGCGTTAGCGAGGTGCCCAGTGCCTACCATCTGGGATATGTCCTGGGTCCGCGTGTGAATGCCGGTGGGCGCGTTGGCGAGAGTTTTCTGGGCACGACCCTTCTTTCGGGCGAGAACCCGGCAGAGGCGCAGGATATCGCCCGCAAGCTTGATGAATATAACCGGGAGCGCAAGGCGATCGAGGATATCGTCCTTGATCAGGCGATCAGCGCGGTCGAGGGCAAATCAAAAGTCGGCTCCATGGTGCTGGTTGGTGGCGAAGACTGGCATCCCGGTGTGATCGGCATTGTCGCAAGCAGACTTAAGGATCGTTATCACGTTCCATCGCTTGTGATGGGTATGGTTGACGGCGTTTATAAGGGGTCTGCGCGCTCTGTCCCTGGGATTGATCTGGGTGATGCGATTATTGCCGCGCGTCAGGCCGGGCTTCTGATCAATGGTGGTGGCCACCATATGGCGGCGGGCTTTACCCTTGATCCCGAAAAGCTTGAGGCGTTTGAAGACTTCCTTGAAGAGCGTTTTGCCAAGATCATCGCTGAAAATGACATTCGTCCGACGATTACAGTCGATGGCGCATTGCATGCCAAGGGCGCAACGATTGAGTTGATTGATGCACTTGAAAAGCTGGGGCCGTTTGGCGCGGGCAATGCCGAACCGCGCTTTGTCTTTGTTGATTGCCGGGCGGTGAAGGCCGATGTGGTCGGGCAGGACCATGTGCGCTGCATCCTGACCGGGGCCAACGGGCAGGGACGGCTTAAGGCGATTGCGTTCAGATGCCTTGATAATGATATGGGGCAGACGCTGATCAAACATGGTGGGCGCCCGTTGCATGTTCTTGGGCATTTGCGCCGCGATAGCTGGCAGGGGCGTGACGGTGTGCAGTTGATCATTGATGATGTCGCCTTGCCGGTCTAGCGACGTGAACCCGGGCAGGGCAGCCGTGATGCTGCAAATGCTTGCCGTTATGGTGCGATCAGACTAATCCTGAAGGCACCATGACACAAAATTCGCGCCCCACACCCCCCATTGCGACGCCCAAGCATGGCCTCGGAACGTTTCTGATCGTTCTGATGCCGATCATGCTGGCCTTTTCGCTTAGTCAGTTTTTCCGTTCTGCCCAGGCGCTGCTTGCCGGGCCGCTGCGTGATCAGCTTGCCGTGACACCCGAACAGCTTGGCCTGATATCGGGTAGCTTCCATTTCGCCTTTGCCCTGATGCAGATCCCGGTCGGTGTGTTGCTGGATCGTTATGGTCCGCGCCTGACCAACGGGTTTCTGACCATGGTCACCGTCGCCGGTGTCATCATCTTTGCCAATGCGCAAAGTGTGCTGGGTCTGATGGCGGGCCAGGCGGTGATTGGTGTTGGCTGTTCGGCGGCCTTTATGTCCGCACTGGTCCTTGCCGCGCGCTGGACGGCACCGGAAAAGTTTGCTGCGGCATCTGGCCTGATCGTTTCGTTCAGCCTGATGGGGGTTCTGGCATCGGCAACGCCGCTTGCGACCTTGGTCGAGGCGTATGGCTGGCGCGCTGTTTATTATGGCCTTGCCGGTATTGCGCTGATTGCAGTCGTGCTTGATTTCGTTCTGGTGCGCGACAATCCGCCGGGCCATGCCGCCCACGCCCAGCGCGGCGAAAGCGTCATGGACGTCTTGCGCGGCATGGTGTCGGTCTGGTCGAACCGGCAGGTCTGGTTGCTGTCTGGCGTGGCCTTTTTCAGCTATCCGACGATCCTGACCGTGCGCGGGCTTTGGGGTGGGCCGTATTTGCATGACGTGTTTGATCTTGGCGCGGTTGAGGTCGGTAATATCCTGCTGGTGATGACGATTGGCATGATCATTGGCCCGCCAACCTATGGCCAGCTTTCGCGTATGATGCCCGATAAAACCCGCGGGCTTATCGTCTTTGCGGTTCTGGTGGGCGCGCTTGCCTGCATGTTGCAGGCGTTTGTCGGGCCGCTGGGCACCGGGATCGCCATGGGATTGATGCTGTTGCATGGCTTCCTTGGCAGTAGTGCGACTTTGAACTATGCCGCATCGCGCAAGGCCGTGGCCGAACACCAGATTGGCCGCGCGCTGACCACGATCAACCTTGCGACTTTTGGCGGGCTTTTTGTCCTGCAAGGCATCGCCGGGTTGATTGTCGGCCACTATGAGGCCGATCCGGATGCCGGTTACAAGGCGATGTTTGTCTTTCTGGCGTGCGGGCTTGCCTTGGCGGGTGTCTGTTTCTGGTTTGGAACGCGACGCCGTAGCCAATAAAGAAGCGAGCGTGGCCCTTGTTGAATGGACCGATAGACCTCATCTGTCGGTCCAGGGCCGTAAGCAAAGCGGATAAACCGTGTGGTTAAACAGTCCGGCATGGTTTTTCAGTATTTGGTCGGGAATGGCATCATTTCCGGCAGGGGATTAAAAAAAACGTCACAGGGGCGAAAAAGCCGCTTGACCTGACCCCACCCAATCGCTAAAAACCGGCCTCGTTAACGCGCTGCGTCCCCTTCGTCTAGAGGCCTAGGACACCGCCCTTTCACGGCGGCAACAGGGGTTCGAATCCCCTAGGGGACGCCACTCGTTGACATAGACTGACTTCGTTTGGTGCGTATGTGTCCCCTTCGTCTAGAGGCCTAGGACACCGCCCTTTCACGGCGGCAACAGGGGTTCGAATCCCCTAGGGGACGCCATCAACCGAACGTCACGACATTCGCACATAAATGCTTGTGCCTGTGTCCCCTTCGTCTAGAGGCCTAGGACACCGCCCTTTCACGGCGGCAACAGGGGTTCGAATCCCCTAGGGGACGCCATATTTTCCAAAAAGATCAATATGTTGCGTTGAAATGCTCGCCCGATGGTTCGGCGGGCGTTTTTGATTCCGGCTGTTTATTCTGCTGGTGGTACAGACAGGGTAAAGGTCGCAATCAGCCCGCCTTCGGGATTGTGTTCAAGCCAGATATCCTCGCCGTCTTCACGGCACAGGTCACGACACAGCGACAGTCCGACGCCAGAGCCGATTTCACCCCCCGTGCCGTCCTTGGAGCCATAGCTGGTCATGCTTGCAGCGAAGGCCGCGATCATGTCATCGGATGCGCCGACACCGCGATCAATCACCTTGATCTGGATTTTGTCGCCGAACTTTTGCGTTGAAACCGTGATCGAACCATGCGGGTTGGAAAACTTGATCGCATTGACCAGAAGGTTGCGCAGGATCATTTCCGCATGCGGTGCGATGCCATAGGCGGTGGGTTCATCGACCTCGCTGATCACACGGACCGATTTGGTTTCCAGAAGCGGTCGGGAAACCTTGATCGTGTTGTCGACCTGTTCATCAAGGGCGATGGTGCTCCGTTCGGGTTTGCGTTGATCAAACAGGGTACGCCCCCAGACCAGAAGATCATCGAGAAAACGCAAGGTTTCCGCAGTCGATGAATGCAGCTTGCGGATATTGCCAAGCGCCTGTGCCGGGTTGCCTGCTACCAGGTCCTGTTGCGCCATCAGTGATAGCCCTGCAAGCCCGTGAAACGGCGTTCTGAGGTCATGGGCAAGAACGGTGAACAGGCGGTTTTTCGCACGCGCCTCAGCCATCAGCGACAGGTTGAGCGATATAATGATCATCGCGGTAAAGCCAACCGCGGTCAGCAGCAGGAAGATAATCACATCAAGGAATGCCAGCATGTGAATGGTTGATGCCGACATCAGTTGGGTCATGGCCTCATCATCAATTAGGGCAACGACCCCGCGCGCCAGATGGAAAAGACAGTGTGCGGCAAAGGTGATTGCCATCAGGATTTCCGGTGGGGTCAGTTTCCGGCACCTTGATTGCGCCAGAACAAGACAGCCTGCCAGCGACACGGCCGAGATCGTCACGGAAATGACGACGACCCGCATGGAGAAGTTCGGCACAAATTCAAGGTAATAGACAAATAGTGCTGCATAGGCCGCGATGGCGATGCTGACAATCCGGTAGCTTGGCTTTTTGGCGGTGTAGGCCTGAAGGCCAAGCAGATAAAACGCATGGCCGGCCGCAATCAACGTGTTGCCAACCACGACTGACGCCAGATCGGGGATATAGCCCCGGAACCCCAAAAGAACAAACCCGAGTGCATTGGCAATGCCACCAATGGCCCACAGCATGGTCGCGTTGTCGCGGCGCGACACCATCCAGAGCGACGAGAATGTGATAATGGCCGACAGGGTCGCGACAAATGCCAGTGTCCGGATATCAAGTTCTACGCCAAACATTGGCTCTCCCATTCGTCGATCTTTTGGGCGCAGAAGGGTTCTTGCGCACGGCAGCTATACTTTCGGGGTGCTTTTACCTATTCCGTAAGGTAACGCAACGGAATATCGCGTTAAAGTGTCATCCGATCATGCTGATCTTAGGCAAGCACGTTTTGGGAAGCCATTAAACTAAAATGGAAAGCGTCGCTGTTTCGGTTTGCCTTTGTGCTGCCGATAGCGCCGTGTCAGGCTTTCACGCAATTGTTCTGCCGTCGGGCGGGGCAGGTCGATGACCGTGCGCGGGCTATCTGAGGCGAGTGCCGTTGTGTTGGCATCGCCATCGGTGCTGGCAAGGCCGTCACCCGCAAACAAATCCACCGGGTCGGCCATATCGGCGGCATAAAGATCAGCAACCCCGACACCCAGCAGGCGATAGCGCGTGCCGTCAATTTCCTTTTTTAGCAGCGTGAGTGCGGCATCAAGGATGACATCTTCGCGTAAGGTCGGGTAGGTAAGGCGCATATTGCGCGTGCGGACTTTGAAATCCGATGATTTGAGCTTCAAGACCACCGTGTGACCTGCAATTTCCTTGCGCGCCAGATCGCTTGCGACCCGCGATGTCAGGCGGGTGGCGATTTCGGTGAGTTCTGACAGGCTTGCGATATCTTCGTTAAAGGTGGTTTCCGAAGACAGGCTTTTGCGTTCCGTGCTTTGTTCGACCCGCCGGTTGTCTTCGCCGCGTGAAAAGTAAAAGAACCGCTTGCCGATGCTGCCATATCGGCCCTGCAGCGCATGGATATCCATTTCCTGAAGCTGTCCGATGGTGGTGATACCATCTGCATGGAGTTTGCGTTCCATGGCCGGGCCAACGCCCCACATCATGCGCACGGGCTTATCGGCCAGGAAATCGACGGCCTCAATGCGTCCGATCATGGAAAAGCCAAACGGCTTGTTGAGGTCCGATGAGATCTTGGCAAGGAACTTGTTATAGGAAAGACCGATGGAAACTGTGATGCCGACGTCGCGTTTGATCGTGGCTTGAAGGTCAATCAGGCATTCTGCTGCGGACTTGCCATGGGTTTCAAACGCGTTGGACAGGTCCATGAAGGCCTCGTCAATTGACAGCGGTTCGATATCGGGGGTGAGTGCGCGCATCATATCGCGAATGCGATAGCCTTCGCGCTGATATTTCTTCATGTCGGATTTCAGAAACACCGCATCCGGGCAGAGTTCGCGCGCCTTGAAGGCTGGCATGGCGGATCGCACGCCGTATTTGCGCGCAACATAGCAACAGGTTGCGACAACGCCGCGATGCCCGCCGCCAATGATAACCGGCTGATCAATCAGTTCCGGTCGGTCGCGCTTTTCGATCGAGGCATAAAACGCATCGCAATCAAGATGGCCAATGGCAAGGTCTGGAAGTTCCGGATGGGCAATCGCGCGCTTGCAGGAACAAACCGGACAGGGCACGTATGATCCGCTGCCGCTTTTGGGAAGCGGGCGATCAAGATGCAGTCGCCATTTGTGATGGCAGTCCGGACACAGCGCGTACAACATGCTTATGTGTACTGCTTTTGTTCCGGTTTTGCCAAGGGGTGAAATGAAGCCGATTGCCTGTCAGGTGTAGCTCCTGACCGATTTGTCAGGAGGTGGCGGTAAATGCCACCTATCTGGTTGGTTTGCCGTCAGTCGGTTTATTCGGTGCCGGTTTGACGGGTTTTTTTGCGTCGCGTTTGGCGCGGCGCTGACGGGCGATCATGTTGTCGATATAGCGCCCTTGGAACAGGGTAATGCCAAGCGACTGGCCGAACTTGATCGCGGTCGGTGAATCACAGCGGCACAGGATGACGCGTTCACGGCCGGAGTTTTTCACCAGACTGTCCATTTCGGAGTATTTTTTGCGGATGACGTTATCGGTCATCTCTTCACGCCAGGCGACCTTGATGAAGTCGGCTTTCAGGCGTTTACGATCGACAAAGGACAGGGCTTCCACGGTCAGGTTGTCAACCAGAATGCGGTAGCCGCGCTCATGGAAATCGTCACGCACGGAAAGATAAGTCTCAAGGTTCGAAAACAGATCAACCTGATTAAGCTCGATGATCACGTTGCCCTTCCAGTTGCGGCGGACGGTTTCATCGAACTTGTCAAAATCCCTGGAGGTCAGGGTGCCAAGGTTGAGGTTGATCGAGAACGAACTTGCATGCGTCTTGAAGGTCCGCTTGCACAGGTAATTGAGCATGCGTTTATCAAGTGTCTCGGTCATGTGCTGGAACAGCCAGCGGTTTGATGCCAGATCGATATTGGGCATGAGCGCATTGCGCAGATCGGCAATCGAGACAAAGAATTCATCAAAGACCGGGTGCAGTTCCTTGGAGCCGCCATGGGCAAAGACACAGACCGGTTGCTGGCGGATATGCTCGGACAGATCAGCGGTGTGAATGGTTTCTTCGAGCTCGGCCAGGTTTTCTGCCGTGATCGGGTTTAGTACATTGTTGTCTTTTTCACGCTGGATAGCGGTGCGCATGTTGCTGCTTTTCTGCAGCTTCTTGGCACGCTCATCAAGGTGCTGACACAGCAGCAGGAATTCCTGAAACTCGGTATTGAGGTTGTACCAGGTGCAGAAACCGGTTTCTTCGCTTTCATCCTGAGACAGCGGATCATCGCGGAACAGGTAGCGCAGGGTATCAACAGCCGGTTCAACATCGGCGATCGATTTGTCTTTCCACACAAAGATCAGGTCGCTGTTGGTCAGAACAAAGATACGGCCGACATAGAGTTTCACATAGCTTTCAAAGGTGTTGGTCGCAACGCGGATATGGTAATCGCGGCGATGGAACGGCTTCATGCGTGACAGGTGAATATGTACCGCCCGGTGCCCGTATTTGCGGGTCTCCAGTCGTTGCACATAATCCAGCAACAGGTATTCCTGAAGGGCCTGTTGGCCGTATTGCTGCGGTTCAATCACGCGAAACCCCTGAAAGAGAAGATGTTTTTTACTCGTTATAGGCCGGTTGAATACACCGAAGACCGAAGTTTGATCAAATCATAATGTTCTGAAAGTCTGGTTAATGGCTTGGTTCATGATCCTAGCACTATTCTATTTATAGAAACTATACGTATGGCAGGACAAGTCTTGCGTCAAAAAGAGTGATGAAATTGCTTTAACGAATTGTTGGCAAGCAGGGTGCAAAATCAATGCTGTATGGGGGAAGTCCATGCATGGTTTTGCTGGAATATCACGGGGCAATACAGCATGGTTTCCGATAACGGGTTTTAAGGAATAGGGGATTGGCGCCATGCAGGTATCCGCAAAGCGGACCGGGAACTGGCTGAAGATCGGCAAGGGCATTGCTGTGATCGGTATGGTTTCATGGGTGTCGGCCTGTGCGCCGCTGCTGGATCAGGATTTCTGGGACGAAGCAACGTCCTTTGCCGATGACAACTACACCGCCCTTGGCCTGCAGCAGCTTGCCAGCGGTGATTACGCCTCGGCCGAAAAGTATTTTGACGAGGCACTGCGCAAAAATCCCCAGGATGGACATGCAATGTTGTGGCGTTCGGTCCTTTATCAAAACACCAATCGCCCGGATCGCGCACAGGATGGCTATGAAACCCTGATTGCGATGAACCCGCCCGGCACGGTTCTGATGTCTTCGGCGACAGGAACACAGCCGCGTCCGCTGCGTGATGCGGCTGAATTTAACCTGTCGCGGCTTGAACGCGGTCTTCCGGGATCGCTCAGCATCAATGATCAGATCATTAGCGGGCCGTCCGGGCTTGGTAACGGGGCGGCTGCGGTTGCGTCTGGTCGCACGGGTGCTGCACCCATGACTTCGGCACCGATGAGTTCGATGAGCAGTGGCTCCACCAAGCCGATGGATATTCCGGCGGGTGCGGCCCTTTCGGCCGGGGACGAGGCAATTGCCAAACGTTTTGCTATCTTGCGCAATCTGCAGGCGACCGGCCTTGTCACGCCCGAGGAATATTCAGCACGGCGTTCGGCCAACCTTGGCGCGCTTCTGCCAATGAGCCAGCCGGTTCCATCCGCGTTTCTCAATAACCCGCCGCCAGAAGGTGAACAAGTCGAACAGCGCCTTAATCAGCTGAACCGTGCGCTTCAGATCGGGGCGATCACGGTGCAGGAACATGTTGCGGAACGTACCGCCATTCTTGATGCGTTACTGCCCGCCCAACCGCGCCAGCGCGCAACCCCGCCACCCGCACCGCAGGGCCTGATGGATGCCGCACGCCAGATCGCACGCATCGAAGACCTGCAGCAGATGAAGCTGGTAACACCTGACGAGTTCAAGCGTGAACGCGATGCGATTGAAGCGGCAATTGTCGAGCCAGCACAGGGCACGGCAATGACCCTGAATTCCGGGGAACCGGTCCGTCGGGTCGCAACCGGTGAAAGCCGCCCGGTACAGGCAGCCGAGGAAATGGCAAATGCACCGGCACCGGCCGCAACCGGTTCAAAATCAGTGCATCTGGCATCCTATCGTAACGAGGCACAGGCCGAACGTGGCTGGCAAATCCTGAGCGGCCGTTATGGTCAGCTGTCTTCGCTGCAGCATGGTGTCACGCGCGCCAACATTCCGGGCAAGGGCACCTATTACCGCCTGATGGCGACCGGGCTTAGCGACAGTGCGGCAAATTCGCTGTGTGCGGAGCTGAAGCGACGCGGCCAGTTCTGCGAGGTGAAGTAGCACTTCGGGCCTTTCAGCAATATATCTGAACTATTGCGACAACGCCGGTGGGATCAAAACGTTGCCACCGGCGTTGTTGTCTTCATAAGACAGTTATTCAACCGACTTTCCGGTACCAGCCATGATCTTTGTCTTTAGCGATTTTGGTGTGAACGGCCCCTATAGCGGGACGATGCGTTCGGTCGTGATGCGCCATGCCCCGGATGTGCCGATCTGTGATCTGATGCGTGATGCGCCGGATCGAAATCCCAAGGCGGCAAGTTATCTGCTGGCGGCCTTAAATCGCGAGTTTCATAAAGGAGATGTGGTTCTGGCGGTGGTTGATCCCGGGGTCGGGAGTGCGCGCAAGGGCCTTGTCGTCGAGGCAGATGGTGTTTCGTTTGTCGGTCCTGACAATGGGCTGTTTGAAATGGTGATCCGTCGCGCAAAGCAAGTCGCAATCAAGGTGATTGACTGGATGCCCGCGGATGCCTCGGCCAGTTTCCATGGTCGCGATGTGTTTGGTCCGGTGGCGGCGCGGGTGGCAAATGATCAGGCCTTTGCATCGCATGACATTACGCCGGGTGATCGGTTTGGTGATGCGCAAGACTGGCCCGACGAATTGGCCGAAGTGATCTATATCGATCCCTATGGCAACCTGATGACCGGGCTTCTGGCGCGTTCAGAGGATGAAAAAGTCACGATCAATGAACATGTTGTATCGGGCGCACGTACATTTTCTGACGTGGCGGAGGGATCGGCGTTTCATTACCGCAATTCGATCGGGCTGTGTGAGGTCGCAGTAAATTGCGGGCGGGCCGATGAAATGATGAATGCTGTGATCGGAAGCACTGTTGGCGTGAAGTGAATGTGCTAGGTGCAATCAACGATTGGTTTGTTGTTGTTTGATGGTATCGTTTGCAGGTGTAAAGACCGGTGTCAGCGATAAACAGACAATCCTTGGACAGGATTTGATGAATGGCGATTGAGGTTAAATTCTGGGGCGTACGTGGCAGCATTGCATGCCCGTCACCAGATCATGTTGTGTATGGCGGTAACACCAGCTGCATTGAAATGCGGATTGGTGACGAGGTGCTGATATTTGATGCCGGGACCGGCATTCGCAACCTTGGCAAGGACCTGATCCGGCGCAACGTGACCCATGCCAGTATCTTCCTGACCCATACCCACTGGGACCATATCAACGGCTTTCCGTTCTTTGTGCCGGCCTATAATCCCAACGCGTCCTTCCGCGTGATGGCGGGCCATCTGACCCATCAGGGCGGGGTGGAACGCGTATTTTCCGCTCAGATGGCAGATCCGACGTTCCCGGTGCCATTGTCCACCATGCAGTCAAAACTGACATTTGATGATTTCAATGTTGGTGACGAACTGCACCCGGCAGAGGGTATTGTGATCAAGACGGCCCCCTTGCGTCATCCCAACGGGGCGACGGCATTTCGTGTCGAGCATGGCGGAAATGCAGTGTGCTACGTCACCGATACCGAGCACAACCCGGACAATCCCGACCAGATCATTCTCGATTTCATCGAAGATGCCGATCTGGTGATCTATGATAGCACCTACACCGACGAAGAATTCCCCAAAAAGGTCGGGTGGGGGCATTCGACCTGGCAGGAAGGCATTCGTCTGTGCCGCATGGCAAATGCCAAGCGTCTTGCGTTGTTCCACCATGATCCCGATCATGATGACGCGGCGATGACCGCGATCGAACAGCAGGCACGTGCGACCTGGTCAGGCGCCTTTGCGGCACGCGATGAGATGGTTTTGCACATCGAGTGATCGAACCGGTAACTGCACATGCAAAAGGGGCCATCGGCCCCTTTTATCGTTTCAGATTATGTTCGTTTGGAACGTTCTATCAGAACACACGGGAATATTTCGGGAAGACACGGATTTCGATCCGCCGGTTGGCTTCGCGGTTTTCCTCGATCGGATTTCCGGAATCATCGCGGTTTGGCAATTTCGGCTTGGTTTCGCCATATGATATCGCGCGCATGCGTTTACTGTCAGGATCAACCCCCAATGCGCTAAAGAAACGCACAACTGCAATCGCACGGCCCGCGGCCAGATCCCAATTGGTTGGGAAGCGTGATGAGTTGATCGGGCTGTCATCGGTATGGCCGGTAACCTCGATCTGGAAACCGAGATAGCGGGGTTCTTTTAAAAGATCCCCAACATCCTTGAGGAACAGCACCGCATCATTGGTCAGGTTTGCCGATCCAGGTTGGAAGAACGACCCGCTGCCCATTTCCATCAGGATGCCTTCATCATCGGTCGATACATTGACCGCACTGTCCATGCCCATATTAAACACAGCGTCGCGCAGATCGGTTTCAAGCACCTGTGTCGGGCGCACGACTTCGCGTTTACCGATCTGTTCGGCAATGCCGGCCTGGACCTTTTCAAACATCGGGATTTCGACCTTGGAAAAGCTTACCAGCATCACAAAGAACGCCATCAGCAGGGTGATGGCATCGGCATAGGTGGCCAGCCAATCCTCGTTGATCGGTTCTTCTTCCTGATATTGCAGGCGTCTTTTGCGGCGGGCCATGATCGGTCCCCTTAGTTCGAAGACTTGTCGATATTGAAATGAATGGCCGGATCAAGGAAGGAATTCATCCTGTCCTGAATGGCGCGCGGGCCCTTGCGATCAGCCAGCATGATCAATCCTTCGGCGATCAGGTAATTGCGAAACCGCATGATTTCCTCGCGCTGCTGGATCTTGCTGGCAGCGGGCAGGAAGAAGAAGCGCGCGGCAACAATGCCATAAAGCGTCGTGATCAAGGCAATGGCAAGACCAGCCCCAAGCGAGGTCGGATCATCGGCCATCTTATCAAGCATGATGACAAGGCCAACCAGTGTGCCGATCATGCCAAAGGCCGGGGCGGCTGCAGCCATGCTCTTAAGGATAGCAACCGGGACCAGGTTGCGGCTAAAGGCATTGTCGATGGCGTTATGAAGCATTTCAGCCGTTTCTTCGCCGTCATAGCCGGTAATGATGACTTCCATCGCCCAGCCAAGAAACGGTTCGTCCTTACCGACCCGTTCTGCTTCCTGTTCCAGGGCGTTGATGCCCTTTTTCTGCAGCAGATAGCCCCATTTAACGACGCGACCGACTTCGCCAGTCAGTTGCCCGCGGCCCATTTGCGGGGCGCGAAAGATCTTGAAAATCAGCTTGAGCGCAAGCAGCACATAGCGTGCCTCATAGGCGATAAAGGTCGCGGCCAGAGTGCCACCAACCACCATCAGCGCACTCGAAAGGCTAAGGAATACCAGATAGTTATCGGTCGAAATAAGGATCGATCCGATAAACAGGCCGATACCGACCATGATGCCTAAAATCGTCGTAAACGACATTGTCCCCACAATCCCCCGGGTCGTCGACATAGCGCTTCTTGCGGCATGGCCGCCAGATATTAGCAAAACGCGTATTATTTTTTACGTAAGAATAGGCACGTAAAACGTTGCTTTGAAGTTAATTTTATCAATTGCAGGTGGATTGTGCATTTTGAGCCTAAGGCTGTTGCAACGCCTTGGCGGCAACATGGGGCATCGTTTTCATTTTGGCAGCATTGGGCCAAATACAAGACCGGCGGCAAAACACCTGTTTTGCCGCCGGTTGATGGATTGAAATGTCGGGACGTTATTTCTGTTAGCTGCTGCGAATATCGGTCAGGAACTGATCGACCTGCGCACGAAGATCGTTTGACAGGGTGCCGAGCTCCTCGGCGACATCGAGAACCAGATGGGCTGCCTGATCAGTGTCGGCAACGGTGTTGCTGACGCGTTCGATATTGCTGCTGACTTCCTGGGTGCCGATGGCTGCCTGTTCAACGTTTTGCGCAATTTCATCGGTCGCATCAGACTGCTCACCAACGGCTGCTGAGATGGTGTTGACCATTTCGGTGATGCGGCTGATGACGTCTGAAATATCTCCGATCGAGGTAACCGTTTTACCGGTTTCTTCCTGAATGGCGGTGATCTGTTCGGCAATCTCGCTGGTCGCGCGGGCGGTCTGGTTGGCAAGGTTTTTAACTTCTGCCGCGACAACGGCGAAACCTTTGCCGGCTTCACCAGCACGGGCAGCCTCAATCGTTGCATTCAGCGCCAGAAGGTTGGTCTGACCGGCGATGTCACTGATCAGCTCAACGATTTCACCAATGCGGTTGGCAACTTCAGACAGGCCCTGAACAGTCTCGGACGACTGGGCGGCTTCACGCGATGCTTCAGCGGCAATCTGGGTCGATTGCTGTGCCTGTTGGCCGATCTGGGAAATGGATTCTGACAGATGGTCGGCGGCATCGGCGACGGTTCGAACGTTGACCGTGGCTTCTTCGGACGCGGCGGCAACCGTGGTTGCGCTTTTGCTTGCGCGGTCAGCGGAATCTACAAGGCCGCGCGCGGTGGTCTGCATTTTATCGGCCGAGGTCGAAACAGCACCGACGATCTGCGCAATAACGCCTTCGAAGCTGCCGATATGTCGTTCAAGGCTTTGCATGCGTTCTTCGCGGCGTTTGGATTCAATTTCCTGTTCGGCTTCCATCTGCTTTTTAGCGATGGCATTGGTGCGGAACACATCCACCGATTTCGCCATTTCGCCGATTTCATCACGGCGCGACAGGGCGTTGATTTCAAAGTTGGTATTGCCATCAGCAAGGGCATTCATATCGCGGCCCAGATCAGACAGCGGGCCGGTGACAATGCGTGAAAGCAAAACACGCATGCCGATGATGGTGGCGATCGCAATCGCAAGGCCACCCAGAACTATACCGATCAGAATGCGGTTGGTTTTTGCCTGTTCCGGGGCGACCGAAAGGCTTGATGACAGAACTGCGATTACGTCACCGTTTTCGGCTTCCATCGCACCGTGGCAGCTAAAGCAGACTTCGCGATCAGCGCCCTTGGTTTCACCCAGAACAATCGGCATCGACAGGCGATAGGTGCCGTTTTCGGTATAGCGGCCGATCATCTGGCCGGTTTCGATCGCTTCGGCATCAATTTCGTCACGTGGTGTCTTGAGCGGTTTATCACCGAATTCTTCCATATAGGCCATGGTGGTTGGTCCCCATGCGGACCAGAGCTCACCAGGGTAGTCGCCATTGCGGCTGTCAAACCAGTTGTTGAAGACCTGAATGCCGATGTCATCGACATCATCAGGGCGGGCGGCCATCACATTGACGATCAGCGCATGCAGGGATGTAAGCTCGTTCTCGCTGAGTTGATGGAGCTTTTCATCCATTGCTTTTTCTTCGACCACGGTCATCATCAAAAGAGCAATAATCACGGTGGTCGAAACGCCAAATGCGGACGCCCACATAAAGCGTTTGCGGATGCTCATGGCGTTGAAGGCAGACAGGATACTCATGGTAATTCCCCGGTGGCGACGACTTCAAAAATTCCAACAAAGTAGGATTTCGGTTAAAAATATAAGTCTCTAATACATGCATGCAGGCCCAGAGGGTGCTTTGATATGCCTCAAGCTGCACAGGGTGCAAATGTATAGGTTGCCACCTAGGCCAGAGGGTGGCGTGGGGCTTGTCAGGTTGGCGCCAAACAGGCATAAGCAGGCCAGAAAACAAAATTCCAATGACAGGATAATCTGATGGCGCTTTCCTATAGCGACACCCGCAAGAAGCTCGACCAGATCACCGCAGAAATGCTGGGGCTGATCCGCAAATATGATCTTGATGCTGCAAGCCCGTTTGACGTGCTCGAAGTGGCGCGCGCCAAGATCACCGACCAGGACGACTATATCCGCTTTCTCGAACTGTCCCTTGAAGGGCGGATTTACGGCGAGTATGGCGACGCGCTGCAAAAGCAGATCGACGAAGAAGCCAAACAGGCTGAAGCGGCAAAAAAGCTGAACTGACATCCTGGCGGCGCATCACTAGCACTGCGACCGGAATACTTTTACGGCCTGTCTTCGTTCAGAAGGCAGGCCGTTTTCATGTGCCGGGTAGGAGGCCGGATAGCGCGTAAACTGGCACAAATCTTCTATTGCCGGGAAAGACGGGTTTTGGGCGGTATGAAGAATTGGGCAAACTGTCACAAATTCTTCCTGATCTTGTCACCGTCCTGCAGTTGAGAGGCCATGAAGTTCGGACTATATGGCTGCTGTGAACGACGCATCACCAAAAAGGATGCGCAGCATTTCGGCGGGTAAGCCGTCGAAACCCCAACGAGCAACAGGAAGACTGACATGAAAAAGAGTTACGTCCAGACTCTGATGGAAGTCGAAAAAGTTTTCGGTCAGATCAATGACCACGATTACCGCCTTTATCGGGCGGTGTGGGGCAACCGTCAGGCCGCCCAGACCGGCTTGCCGCGCGGCACCCGTGCGGAGATCAGTAAGAAGCTTGCAAATGACTTTGTCGCCGGGACGCCGCCCGTCGCGCACACTAACCCGCGTCTGGCTGCGTCACACGCGGCCTGAGAAGTTCCAAGCTTGGCCAGGCAAGGTATCCCAAGCGGGTTGTACCTTGCCAATTCGCTCCGTTTCAGGCATCAAGTGTCGCCGTATGTGATCTGGCTGTGAAATTCATGGCCCGAGCCTTACGCAATCACTTTTCCTGATATCTGGCCGGAGTATCCCATGTCGATCAAGTCGTTGATCCGTACCATTCCCGATTACCCGAAAAAGGGCATCATGTTTCGGGATATCACGACGCTGTTTGAAGACCCTTATGGGCTAAGCGAAGTGATCGACAGTTTCGCTGCCGAATTCCAGGACAAGAAGATCGACATGATCGCCGGCATCGAAGCCCGTGGCTTTGTCATCGGCCCGGCGGTTGCGGTCGCACTTGGGGTGGGCTTTGTTACCATCCGCAAGCAGGGCAAGTTGCCGGCGGAAACGGTTGGCGTCGAATACGAACTTGAATACGGCACCGACGTTATTGAAATCCACAAGGATGCCGTCAAACCGGGCAGTCGCGTTCTGGTTATGGATGATCTGATCGCCACCGGTGGCACCGCATTGGCTGCGATTGATCTGGTTGAAAAGATCGGGGCAGAGGTCGCAGGTTGCGCCTTTATCATTGATTTGCCCGATCTTGGCGGCGCACAGAAAATCCGTGATCGCGGGATCGAAGAATTCCATCTTGTCGAATTTGAAGGCGACTAAGCCGCCAAGGGCCTGATGTGGTGGCAGGAATTGCGAAATTGCTGCCATATACCTATATATTCATGTATAGTGCACAGGTTGAATTAGGTTTTAGCTCATTTTGGGCTTTCACCAAGGCAGAGGAAGATGATCGCACCGGTCCAAAACGCACAGACAGTCTCACAGGTTGGCCAGTATGGCCGACTTGCGCCTGCTGGTGCGCGCGGTGCGGCAACGGTCGACCGCGATAGTCAGGTCGAAGCTTCTTCGCAGCATTACACCTATGACCCGGATGATGATGGCATTCTGTTTAATGCCTATGTCGATGGCAAAGACAAACGTCAATCCGGGCAGGGCAATTCCGGCGAACAACAAGACCAGCGCACCGAACAGCGCAACCTCTCTGCGGCCCGCCGGGCAAGCGACCGTGAAGGCGCAGTCGAATTGCCAAGCGAGGTTGATTTCGCAAGCCTGCTGGATCCTTCGATCCCGTTTGATCTGTCGGTCAATAGTGGGACGTCATTCTATGCAGTGGTCAATGCCGTGACACATGGTGTTGGTGTGCGTGGTACGCATCTGGATGCGACCGTCTAGGTTTGATCAAGTCACTACGCACTCTGCGCCCCACTGTCATTCCCTTAAATTTGAAAAAGCTGATTGGTGATGCTTGTTGGCGTCTGCCATAGACTTTATGATCCTTGGTAACGCGTAATTGTTTTCCCAGACCATCGGGCCCAGCATGAAGAACAAGCCGGTTCTCAATACGGTATTCGACGCCGCCTTCAGGTTCATTGACCTGGCACTGAATGACAACGAATACCTGCAGCCGCAAAAACTGCATCGTCTTTTGTATCTGGCGCAGGCCTATTACGGGGCGAACTATCACGGCAATATGCTGATGCCGGCGATTTTCGTGGCAGAGGAATTTGGCCCGGTGGAGCCGAACCTTTATGCGGTGATGGAAGAATCCCGCCCGGATGTACGTCTTAAATCGGTTGATCCGAAAACCATCCATTTCCTTGAAAGCATCTGGTCGCAATTTGGCCATCACACGGTCGAACATCTCAGCATGACCGTGCGCAACCATCCGCCCTTTACCAAGGCCTATAAGGAAGGCATTGGCACGATCATCCCGTTTGAGGAACTGGTCGATTTCTATGCCTCTGTCCGCAAAAGTGCGACCACGCCAGAGGCCAAGGAAGTCGTGCGCCCGCGCGTCATGCGCTCGCACAAGGGCAAGCCGGTCGCAACCACCGACTGGTTGCCGCGCAAGATCAAGTAATCAGAATCTGGATGTGGTCGGGCCGCAAGGCTGCCCAGGTTACTGGCCCATGCCAAGGTTCTGGCAGGGATCACCACGTGCGATATCGTTGGTAAACCACATGAAGTCGATATCGTCCGGCGCACCAAACCGCATGGCGTAATCTTCGACCAGTGATGCGTCGGGGCCGGGGTCGTCGGCCTCAATCAGGCTGACGACAGCAATGTCGCGCATCTCGATATCCGGCTCAAAGCGCTTGATGTGCCAGGGGGCGGCAATGCTGTTACGCACATGCATGGCACCGGCAATCAGGAACGCACCATCAATGCCGTCAATCTTGGCTGCATCGGTCATCGCGCGGGCAAGCGATGCATCACGCGCGAACTGAACGGCCGAGAAACTGCCCAGCATGCTCTCGGGCAGCATGTTGCAGTGGCCCTCGGCAATTTCGACGTTAAAGCGATCCAGCATGTCGGTCGGCATATCCGGCAGATCAAGCTTGGCGGCCAGATCATCGGGCAGGGCATCATTGCCGTCGCTGATCATGGGCTTAAGCAGATCATCGGGCAGGTTACCCGCCACCATCATCAAGCCGTTGTCACGCGCAGCCTGTGCGATCGGGGCATAGTCATGCCATGACGGCCAACCGCGATCTTCCCACGCTAGAGCCGGGCCAAGTTCGGCAATCGGAATTTCCTGCCAACTGTCATCAAGGGTGACTTGCTGATCGCGGGTAAACATTTCCCAGACAATCGCGCGTTCCTGCTCATCAGCCTTGCTCAGTGCGTCGACCAGTTGGGCCTGATGATGATGATGGATCGGGTTGTCGTGCTTTTCGCCGATCAGAACATATTTGCGATCCGACAGGCGTTGGACAAGCACATCAAACATGATGTATTCGCCCGCTTTCACATCAAAGATCAAACCCGGTGCCGGGGGGAGGGAATTGACATCCGGAAGGGTGCCCTGTGCGCTGCTATTATCCTGCGCTGCTGCCGGGCTGACCAAGACGGCAAGCAGAACGGCCGATGCCAGCACAACTGCAGAAACGCCACGGGTAAAAACACGTGTCCAGGATCTGATTGAATGTTGTGAAGGCGTCGGTTGCTGCATGGGCGATGTCGTTCCGGCTCAAAGAAAAAACGCAGTATATGTTTATTTACTTATATTCAAAGCCGTTTCCAGGTCGTTAACAAGATCATCACAATCTTCGATCCCGACGGACAGGCGCAAAAGGTCTGCCGGAACCGGGCTTGTCGGGCCTTCGACGGAGGATCGATGTTCGATCAGGCTTTCAACCCCGCCAAGGGAAGTTGCGCGTTTGAAAAGCTTGCACTGGTTATGGAAATCAACCGCGCGTTTTTCACCGCCCTTGACCCGAAGCGACAGCATGCCGCCAAAGCCACCCTGCATCTGCTTTTTGGCAATGTCATGGCCGATATGGCTTTCAAGGCCGGGATACTGGACCTGTTCGATCTCCGGATGGTTTTCGAAATGCTTGGCAATTGCCATGGCATTGGCACTGGCACGTTCGACACGTACCGAAAGGGTGCGCATGCCGCGCAGCAAAAGCCAGGTTTCAAACACACCAAGAACAGCACCACCGGATGCGTGCTGTTTGCAAACACGCTGCCAGAACTCGCTGTCTGCTGCGGTGGTCAATGATCCGGCCAGAACGTCACTATGACCATTGAGGTACTTGGTCGCTGAATGCATGACGATATCAGCATCAAATTCAATCGGGCGGGTCAGAAGCGGGGTGGCGACGGTGTTATCAACCGCAACAACGGCACCGGCCGCCTTGGCAAGATTGGCAACCGCAGCAATATCAGTGATCTGCCAATCCGGGTTGGCCGGGGTTTCAAGCCAGACCAACTTGGTCTTGCCAGCAACGATGTGCTTGTCCCAGTCGGCGATATCGGCGTTATCGACGAAATCAAAGCTCAGCCCGGCGCGCACACCGCTATCGAGCATGAAGCTGCGCAGCGCCCAATACATTACCTTGGGCGCGACAACATGATCACCGGGGTTCAGCGCATGCAAAACCGCAACGGCAGCCGCCATGCCCGATGCAAACAGACGCGTTTCAGAACCGCCTTCAAGCTCGTTCAATACAGCACAAGCCTGATCATAGGTCGGGTTGTCCGCACGTGTGTAGCAGCGCCCGTCATGGTAGCTGAGATCCGTGTTGCGTTCGAACGTGGTCGACGGATAAAGCGGCGGTGTAACGGATTTGGTGGCTTCATCAACCCAGCCAAGCGCTTGTGCGCTGATGGTGGCGGGGGACTGTTTTTTTGCATTATCAGACATGGTGGCACCTGATTTGGTTGAGATTTGTTGGCGCGCAACATAACGTGGTTCCCGCCACACACCAAACTGAATTGCCACCAAAACTGATCTTTAGGGTCAGGAGTGGTTAATTTGATTGGAATGGCAGAGTTTATAGTTGTGAAATCCAAGGAAAATCCCGCTGGGCGGGGTGGTATCCCGCGCAAGGGGTTTGACGTCGGAGTTTGCAACTATAAACTCTGTCCTCCGGATCGCTCAGATTTGCACGGGCTACTTTGTTGCAAAACCTTGAAAGATAGATATCTTCCTGCGGTTTCGTTCCGCGTATCCGCACAAATCTGAGCGACCATTCGAACCAAATTAACCGCTCCTGACCCTAGGCCCCCACATGACGAATTATCCCAAGACCACCCTGCCCAAGGAATGCGACGTTGTTGTTATCGGCGGCGGTATTCACGGCTCATCTTCTGCCTATTACCTGACCAAGGCCGGCATGAAAGTTGTGCTTCTGGAAAAGGACACCATCGCGTCGCATCAGTCCGGGCGTGCTTGGGGCTTTGTGCGCCAGCAGGGGCGTGATCCGATTGAGTTGCCGCTGATGATGGAAGGCAACAAGATCTGGCAAGGCCTTGAAAAGGAACTGAATGCCGATCTGGAATGGCGTCAGGGTGGGGTCCTGTTCGTTGCGCGCGATGACAAGGAAATGAGCGAGTTCGAACAGTGGATCGATGATTCCAAGGGCTTCGGGATCGAAACGCAGGTTCTTGATCCCAAGGGTGTTGAAAAGCTCGTCCCCGGCATCACAGCACCCGGTGTCGGCGGCATCTACACGCCATCAGACGGTCAGGCCGAACCGAAAAAGGCCGCACCGGCCATTGCCAAACGCGCCAGTGAATTGGGTGCCGTGATTGCCGAAGGCTGCGGCGCACTTTCGATTGAAACCGAAGCAGGCGCAATCAGTTCTGTTGTCTCTGAGCAGGGCGAGATCAAATGCAAATACGTCATTTGTGCTGCCGGGGCGGCGACGCATAAATTCGTTGCCAAGTTCGGGCGACGTTTGCCGCAACAAACCACGCGCGGCACCGTGATTCGCACCACCCCGGTGCCAGATATCTCCGCTGCTGGCACACTGGCGGCCGGTCTTGCATTTCGTCAGCGCGCCGATGGTTCGATGAACATCGCTGATGAGTTCATGACCGACATTGACCTGACGATGGGGCGTTTGAAATATGCCCGCGACTTCATGCCGGGGCTTTTGGATAACTGGGCGACCTTCAAGTTCCACTTCAACAAGCGGTTCTTTGATGATCTGGTAGATCGCATGCCGGGATCTGATGCCGCCAAACAGCCGATGATCGGTCGGCGCACTAATCAGGCCGAACCCTATGAAGTGCGCGTTAAAAACGCGATGCGCAACCTGCAAAAGGTCCTGCCACAGATCAAGAAAGTCGGCATTGTCGATACCTGGGCGGGCGACATCGACGTCACCCCGGATGCCGTGCCGGTGATTGATCAGTTCGAAAACCCCAAGCACTTCTTTGTCGCGTCGGGCTTCTCGGGCCATGGCTTTGCCATGGGGCCTGTGGTGGGCAAGGTGCTGGCAGACTGGATTACCACCGGGCAACCCTCAATCTCGGTCAAGGGTATGGAGCTTGGCCGGTTTGAAGACGGCACCCGCCGCACCCCGCGTACACGGGTCTGATCCCCTAAAGAAATTCGATATCGGGCAGGGGCGGTTATAGGCTGCGCGCCAGACGCAGGATAATCGCCCCGCCCAGCGTCATCATGGTTGAGGACAACTTCACAAGGTTAAGCTTCTCACCCATGAAGAACACGCCAATCAGAAGGGCAAAGACGATACCGGTTTCGCGTAGTGCGACCACAAGCGGGATCGGTGCCTGCGTAAAGGCCCACATGACCGTGGCATAGGCCGCAAAGGACGCGGTGCCCCCAACCACAAAGACCTTTTTGCCGGATCTTGCAATATCGGCCAGCATGCGCGGGCGCATGAAGGTTACGATCACGGCAAAGATCACAACGTTGCCAATCGTCTGATAGCTGTAATAGCCAAGTGCCGTTCCAGCCAGCCGTGCGCCCGTACCATCGACCAGTGAATAGCTGCTGATAAAGCAACCGGTGACGATGGCGGCAACGGCAGCATTGCGGTTGCGCAGACCATCGGCCTGACGGGTGATGCACATACTGATGATGCCAACCCCGATCACGACAATCGCCAGCCACTCACTGACATGCAGGGTAACCCCCATGATCAGCACCGAAACGGCGGCAACAATCAGCGGCGAAGATCCGCGTGCAATCGGATAGACCTGGCTTAGATCACCAAGGCGATAGGCCAGGATCAAAAACAGCTGATAGCCGATATGGAGCCCGATGGAGCCAATCAGATAGGGCCAGCTTTCCGGGGCCGGAAGATCAACCAACGGCAAAAGGATCAGAACAATCGGCGTATGACCAAGCACAATCGCCGTCATGTTCATCAGTTTGTCAGCGCCACCCTTGACCAATGCATTCCACACGGCATGCATCAGGGCAGCACCCATTACGGCAAGAAACACAGTCAAAGTCATGGCGGGGCAATCAATGTTACGATTTTGTGACGCAATCATTGATGCTTAGCATGCAGTTTGAAAAACCACCAAACCGAACTTGACTGGGCTGCTATGTGGTGGACGCCGTAGGCTCGACATTTTCGCGGGTTGTCGATGCGGATTTCGGTTTGCCATCAAAGAACCGTGTCGCGCCAATTGGTGGCGCAATGAAATCGCCATCGGCAATTCCGGCATCCTTGCGTGCGGTGGCCAGTCGCTGGGGCGGCTCATCCACCGGTTCGGCTGTAAGCACAAAGGTGCCCCAGTGAATGGCAAGTGCTTGTTTGACGCCCATTTTCTGCATGATCTGAATGGCTTCTTCGGGATTGCAGTGGGAGTTGCGCATGAAATCGCGGGGGTCATAGGCCCCGATGGGGATCAGACCAAAATCAATCCCGCCATGGATGGTGCCCATTTCAGTAAACAGCGCCTCGTTCCAACCCGTATCACCGACAAAATAGAACCGGTAACCATCTGCGAATTCGAGAACATAGCCACCCCACAGCATTTCCTTGCGGTCCTTGGTAGTGCGGCTTGACCAATGGTTGGACGGCACGTGGGTGATTTTCAGATCATCATGATGATGGCTTTCATCCCAATCGAGCTCGACATAGCGATCAGCCGTAATGCCGGCCTTCTCCAGAAGCGCGCCGTTCTTGAGCGGCAGGACGTAGCGCGGCGCGTTGCCAAGTTCCGTCAGGCTGGCAAGATCGAAATGGTCGTAGTGATTGTGTGACAGCAACACCAGATCAAGCTCGGGCAGCTGATCAATGGCAAGGCCCGGCTGGGTATAGCGTTTCGGACCAAGGCGCCTGAACGGGGATGCGCGGTCGGAAAAGACCGGGTCGGTCAGGATATTAAGCCCGCCATATTGCACCAGAACCGTGGCATGGCCGACCCATGTGACCTGCAGCCGGGCCGGGTCCGGATTGCGGATGGCCTCATGATCGGGTGTCTCGGTCGCGATCTTGCCGATCTGATGTTTGGCCTTGGGCCAGTTGTCATCGCCAAAATAGCGCCGCCGCAAGAAATGCCAGAAGGACCGTTTGACCGTGTCGGGCAGGGGATGGCGGTTTTCAAAACCGGTATCGGTGTGATGGTCGCGTTTTGCTTTTTGCTGCACGTTTTTGTCCTGATCCGGTTTGGGCGTGATCGCCATGCTGCGCTTTATACGGGCCTTTATAAGGTAACGGGCAATTTCACCTGCGCAAGGGAAAGGCCGGAATGCGGGGCATGCTTTCCGGCCTTTCGGGGTGCTTTCGCAGGTGCTGGGACGCAACCCGCGAAAGCAGGGGGGGGACTGGTTGGTTACTCGATCACGGTTGCGTAGGTTTCCAGCGCCGGGGTTTTATCAATCAATCCCTGTTTGACCATGTAGTCGGCAAAGCGGGCATAGCGGGCCTTATCAAGGGCTGCCGGGCGCAGGGCAAAGCGCGGAATGGTATCGGCCCATGCCTTGATATTGAGTTCGTCATCAAGGTTCGGATAGGCAGCAATGAAGGCCTTCCAGCTGTCATCGGGATGGTTGATCAGGTACTGCACACCTTCTTCAAGGGCTGCCAGCATGCGGGCGTAGCGCGGATCATTGGTCTGATCATTGCGCACTGTCAGGATCAGCTCGTCATAGGGCGGAACGCCTTCTTCCTCGACAAAGAATGCCTTGCCGGGCTTGCCTTCGATTTCCATCTGATTGAGTTCGAAATTGCGATAGCCGCCAATGATCGCATCGACCTGACCGGAATAAAGCGATGGCGACAGCGAGAAGTTCACATTGATCAGCTCGACATCGTCAATCGATACCCCGTGACTGGCCAGCATGGTGCCAAGCAATGCATCCTCAAACCCGGCCAGCGAATAACCGATCTTCTTGCCTTTAAGGTCGGCGATTTCCTTGATCGGGCCATCTTCGAGCACAATCAGGCTGTTAAGCGGGGTCGCAACAAGAGTCCCGATGCGGGTCAGTGGCAGGCCTTCGGCAGCCTGAACATGAAGCTGCGGCTGATAGTTCACTGCCACATCGCCCTGACCAGCCGCAACCAAGCGCGGCGGCGCGGACGGATCGGATGGTTCGATCAGTTCGACATCAAGATCATGATTGGCAAAAAAACCCTTTTCCTTGGCAACGATCAGCGGCGCGTGATCGGGGTTAACGAACCAGTCCAGAAGGATGGTCAGCTTGTCTGCGGCAAAGGCCGTGCTGGACGTTGCCAGAACAGCAGCCCCAAGGCTTGCCGCGGTAAGCATGGATTTCAGGCGTGACATGGAAGAACCTCCGTATTTATGCGCCGTGCATTCATTGTGTAAGGGATGGTGTCGCTGCCCATCGGGCTGCGAAATTCTTTTTATTGTGCCGGTTTCAGACTGTCGGGTTGCCATGGCAGGGCTGCGCGCAGCACGCGATCAACAATGAAATATTGCGTGATCGAAAATGCACACAGGATCAGAAGACAGGCAAAAACCATATCGATCTGAACCCGTGCATTGGCATGCAGCATCAGATAGCCCAGCCCATGACTGGACCCGACCCATTCGCCAATCACCGCCCCAATCGGGGCGACTGCGGTGGCCACCCGAAATCCCGATGCAAAGGCGGGCAGGGCAGCAGGCAAACGGATATGGGTCAAAAGTCGCCAGCGACTGGCCCCCATGGTGCGTCCCAGATCAAGCCAGCCGGTTTCAGTCCGTGACAGGCCATCGAAAAAGGCCACCGTCACCGGGAAGAAAATGATCAGGGCGGCCATGGCGATCTTGGAAGCCAGACCAAAGCCCAGCCACAGCACCAGAAGCGGGGCCAGGGCAAAGAACGGAATGGCCTGCGAAACAAGCAGGATCGGCATCAACCAGAAACGCACCGGTGAAAACAGCGCCATCGGAATGGCCGCCAGCGTGCCAAGCGCCGCCCCGGCAAACAGACCGATCACGGTTTCCGCAATGGTATATTGCGCGTGATCGAACAGCACATCATGCCTCGCGATCAGGGTCGTCCAGACATCGGCCGGGGTTGGTAGCATGTATTTTGGCGCACCGGTGACGATCACCAGCACCTGCCACGTGGCAATCAAAGCGACGACGATTATCAGCGGGCGGGCCAGCATCAGCCAGCGACGCTCGGAAAGCGGTTTTGATTTGGTCTGATGATTGATTTGATGGGTCATGCCGCGCCCTCCGATGGCTCGGCCCCAAGCTGGCCAAGCAATTCGGCCTGTTGGGCCAGAATATCGGGGACGGCAATGTTGCGCGGGCTTTGGCCCTTGGGTGTGATGGCATCCTGCAAACGTGCCGGGCTACCAGACAAGACATGGACACGATCACCTAGACGCAGCGCCTCAAGCGGGTCATGGGTTACCAGCAATACCGTCTTGCCGCGCAGAACTCGTGCGGCGAGTTCCTGCAGACGCAGGCGGTTGAGCGGATCAAGGGCCGAGAATGGTTCATCCATCAGAACGACGGGGCGATCTTCCATCAGCGTTCTGGCAAGGGCTGCGCGCTGCTTCATGCCGCCAGACAGTTCGGCGGGGCGCAAATGGGCGGCATCAGCCAAGCCGACCTCACTTAACAAATGTGAGGCTTTGTCATGTTTGGGTTTTTCACCGCGCAGGACCGCGCCCAGCACCACATTTTCATGCACGGTGCGCCAGGGTAAAAGCAGGTCCTGCTGCGCCATATAGGCCACGCGACCGGCAAGCGGGATATTATCGGAACAGGTGATGGTACCGCTAACATCGCCTTCAACAAGGCCCGCGAAGTAACGCAAAAGCGTGCTTTTCCCAACCCCGCTTGGCCCCAGAAGGCAGGTGAAGCTGCCTGCCTGTAACGTCAGGTCAAGGTCATGGAAGATGTCGGTCGCGTTAAACGCAACGCGTCCGCCACGCAGGGCGATATCAAATTTGGTGGGATTTTGCGCCGTCGGGGGCGCTTGTTCTGTGCTGCGCATTCGATCCTTCCTACGCCGGTCTTAACCGGTTCAGGTTCAAAGGGTCGTTCGGCAACACCGAACCTCTCAGCCGATTTACGATCGGCCCCCCCGGAGATCACGGGACTATGCGCAGACAAAACGCAGACGTCAAGGTTTGTGACAGAAAAGTAAATGAGATCGGCCAAATGAAATGCGAGGCTCCCTCAGGTTTCCTCATGAACCTGATCAAGCGTCTTGCGCACCGCATTGGCCAGTTCGCGGTTGTTATAGGGCTTGTTGATCAGCGGATAGACCGGCTTGTCCGCCGCACGTTGGTGCAGGACATCGGCGGTAAATCCCGAACAGGTCAGAACCGCAAGATGGGGGCGGCGTTCACGTGCCTTGTCGGCCAACTCCAACCCGTTCATGCCGCCGGGCATGACGATGTCGGTAAGGACCATGTCGATGTCATCGCGTTCTTCAACGATGGCAAGACCTTCCTTGCCGCTATGGGCGGTGATGGTCTTGTAGCCATATTCGCCGAGGACCGAGGCCGCGATTTCGGCCAGTTGCTGTTCGTCATCAACAATTAGCACAGTCTCGGTGCCATGTTCGGGCTCGGCTTCGCTGTCAAAGGCAGAATAGGGGGCCTTTTGACCGTCATCATCGGCAAATGGCAGGTAAATTCTGAACGTCGTGCCCAGTCCGACCTCGGAATAAAGCGATATATAGCCCCCCGATCGTTTGACAAAGCCATACACCATGGCAAGGCCAAGACCGGTTCCCTTGCCGCGTTCCTTGGTGGTGAAGAAAGGCTGGAAGATTTGTTCGGCGACCTCAGACGTCATGCCCTTGCCATCGTCGCTGACGATCAGTTCGACATAATCACCTTCCGGGACTTTTTGCACGGAGGGCACCGTGACGGCATCAATATGCGAAACGCGGGTCTCGATGGTGAGCTGGCCGCCTTCGGGCATGGCGTCGCGCGCATTGACGGCAAGATTGATGATCGCGTCCTCGAAATCGCCGCCATTGAGGCGCACCGGCGGCAGGTCTGCCGACAGTTTCAGATCAAACGAGATTTTTGACGTGATTGACTTGCCAATCAGTTCACGCAGTTCGACTAGAATATCGTTAATCACCAGGGCTTCGTTTTCCTCTGGCGCCTGGCGTGAGAAGTTCAACAAGCGCCGTGTAAGAGTGGCCCCCCGTTCCGCCGCAGTCATGGCCTTGCTGACAAATTTCGTAATGGGTGAGTCTTCTTCAAGCTTGCGCCGGGCAAGGTCGAGGTTGCCGACAATGATACCCAGAAGGTTGTTGAAGTCATGGGCGACCCCGCCGGTCAACTGACCGATGGCTTCCATCTTTTGCGAGCGGCGCAATTGCTGTTCAAGGGCATGTTCGACAGTCAGATCGGTGATCGAGGCAATGAAATGGCGGCGGCCCTGCACGTTCATCTCGGCAATACCAAGGTTCATCGGAAATAGGGTGCCATCCTTTGTCTTGCCCGTGACCTCGCGGCCCTTGCCGATGATCTGGGCATCGCCTGTGGTGAGATAGTTTTTAATATAGGTGTGATGGCGTGAACTGTCCGGGTTGGGCATCAGGGTCGAGACATTCTGACCAATAACTTCCTCGGCACTATAGCCAAAGATGTTCTCGGCCTCGGGATTGAAGCCCTCGATCACGCCGGTTTCATCGGCAAAGACAATTCCGACCGTGACACTTTCGAACGCCACCCGGAACCGCTCGCGGGTTTCAATCAGGGCGGTGATGTCACGTCCGGTGCCGCGATAGCCAAGGAAGGTACCAAGATCATCAAATACCGGCACGCCAGAAATCGAAATCGTCAGCACAGTATGGTCATTGAGTTGGACCTGATACTGGAAATCGCGAAACGGCTGACGGGCTTCGAGAAGTTCGTAATGCTTGCGCCATTTGGGGGTGTCGGTCGGTTCGGCCGCATACTCGTCGCGCCGCTTACCCTTAACATTATCAATGTCAAAGTTTGGTACATCGGCAGCACGGATACTGGTATCCTTGACGCGATGTTCCGTATCGCTTTCCCAGACCCAGTCCGATGCGGTCTGAGTGAAATCGCGGAAACGCTTTTCGCTGTCGCGTAATTCTCGTTCTTTGGTTTTGAGCTCTGTGATATCGGTGCGGACACCGACAGTGCCGCCGTCTTCGGTTCGCTGTTCTGAGATCAGAAGCCAGCGGTCGCCAACCTGCTGTTCAACGCGACTTCTGGGTTTGCGATGTTGTTCCATACGATCAGCAAGCCAGATGTCCTCAACCCCGACGGCATCGGGGAAGGCACCGCGTGAAAGGCCGATGCGTAGGATATCTTCAAGGCGGTTTCCGGTTTTTATTGCATCCGCGAGGGTCTTGTATATTTCACGATACACATCGTTGCAGATCACCAACCGGTCGTCGGCATCAAACAGAGCAAAGCCCTCGCTTGAGGATTTCAGGGCATGCTCAAGCACTTTTTTGGCGGCTTGGGCCTCATCAAGGGCCTTGTGGGCATCCTCCTGCGCGCTGAATACGCGCTTAATCACATGCATGATCTGGGAATATGTATAGGCGGTGGCGACACCAATGGCAGCGATCCCCAGCGTGATCAGCATGATGGCGGTAGCCTTGAAAGGCGCGATCAACTCGTCACGGGTGATTTTGACCAGTACGGCGACGGACATCTTGGGCACCGGGGCATAGGCGATAAGAAGTTCATTGCCGTGGTCATCATCCACCCACATCAGTCCGGACTTGCCATTGAGCCCTTCAATCATGGGTTTGGCGTAGTTGGACTCAAGCGGGACCGGGGCGTTATGATCGCGTTCCTTGATCTTGGTTTCCTGATGAACCAGAATTTCAATCGCGTCGCCTTCCTGATGCACGATCAGAAGTTCTTCGGTGCCCTCAAGTGCCGAAAGAGCGTTGAATGCGTCCGTGACCTGCGACAGGGTCGCACCAAAGGCGCTTTGTTTGTTTTCGGTCGGTGCTGCACGATAGTCGTAGGCGGCTACCGCGTTGATCAGTTCGGCATTGGTTTTTGCCAGACTGAGCATTGATGCGCTGCGTTCCTTGAGCATGTCCTTGTAGAGAACCTGAAGCGCACCGATCCCAATGACCAGGGCAACCAGGATTATCGGGGTCAGGATTTTCGCAAGGAGCAGGGGCTTTTTCATCTGCGTGCCGTCACTCTGAAGTTGTACCCGAATTCAGGACAAGAAGCGTTCTTCGATTTCTTCGGGCGAAATGGGGCGCGACATCAAAAAGCCTTGACCGATTTCACAGCCCAATTCCTTGAGCCAGTCATAGGTTGACTGATCCTCGATCCCTTCGGCGACGACGTGCATGTTAAGACCGTGGGCGAGTGACAGCGACATCTGGGCAACCGCCTGACATTCACGGTCGGTGATGGCTTGGCGAATAAAGGACTGATCGATCTTCAATTCATTGAACGGCACGCGTACCAGTTGCTGCATGGATGAATAACCGGTGCCAAAATCATCAATCGACAGATTGAAATTTTTCATCCGAAGCCGCGTCAGGATATCCATATAGGAGCTGACATTTTCCATGATGGCGGTTTCGGTCAGCTCGATGATGATCTTTTCCGGCGCGATATCACGGGCCTTGATCATGTCATCAAGCTTTTCGGGCATATCCAGATCAACAACGGTGGTTGGTGATACGTTGATCGACATGGTGATGTCGTAATCACGCCATTTCGCCATCTGCGCCATGGCTTCTTCAAGCACATATTCCGTCAGAGGATTGATAAGCCCCGATTGCTCGGCCAGCGGGATGAAAAGCCCGGGATGGATCAAGCCGCGTGTCGCGTGTTGCCAGCGCAGCAATGCCTCGACACCGGCGATCTTGCCGGTCTTGAAATCGAATTGCGGCTGATAAGCCAGAAAGAATTCGCGTTGTTCAATGCCGCGGCGCAGCCCTTGTTCGGTTGGCAGGGCAGAGGGCGGGTCTTGCGGGCGGTGTTTTTGGGGGATGAATTTTCCAATGACCGCTTCGAGCTGATCAATCGTGAACGGCTTTTCAAGCACGCCCAGCACTTCCATCTTGCGTTCGGAGGCCAGTTCTGATGCGGAATGCAGGATCGATTTGTCCTTGCCGCTCATGAGGATAAGCGATGCACGTGAACGGTTTTCATGCAGAAAGCGGATGATTTCAATGCCGTCAAGTTTCGGCATGAAAAGATCAAGGATGATGATGTCAAACGCCGTCGAATAGGCCCGGACAAAATCATCCGCATCGGATACGGCAACCGCATTGTGACCGATGGCGGTGACCGCGTCGGCAACGAATTCGCTCATATCCGTTTCATCATCGATGATCAGAATGTTGATCTGATCCGTCTTCGAAATATGCAAGGATGGTCTCACCAGATGTCAAAAAGAATACGCCAAAAGGCCCGGGAAAAACTGTCCATTAAGAACGATATGGGGAGACTATCGGGATGTATAAGGGGCGATATCCTCATTTGAGGATATATTTTTGCAACCTCGGCGCGATCAGGGATGCAACCCCGTTCTGGCAGGGCGGGTTATCCGGGGCTTTTGATTAAATCCAGTCTTGCACCGGCCCAAGAAACCCGTCACTTCTGACGATATATCTGCATCATTATCCGGTTTGAAATGGTGAACCTGCCCGACCACAGAACCCCAGACGTTCCAACCCGCATGATCGCGGCCGAGATCTATCGCGGGTCAAGCTATGGCCCGAAACATCCGCTCGCGATCCCGCGGGTGTCGCTGGTGGTTGATATGGTTCATGCGCTGGGTTGGGTGGATGAAGAAACCTATCTGACCGGGCCGGTGGCAACGCCCGATCAATTGGCGCGCTTTCATGACCCGGATTATATCGCCGCCGTCATGCAGGCCGAACGTGATCAGGCCTTGCCCGATGCGTTGATGAAAAAGTTTGGCCTCGGTAAAAACGGCAATCCGATTTACCCGGAAATTTTCCGGCGTCCGGCGACCGCAGCCGGATCATCGGTGATGGCAGCCAAGCTGATTGCCGATGGCGGGATCATCCATCATCCGGCAGGAGGCACGCATCATGGCCTGCGCGATCGGGCATCGGGGTTCTGTTATTTCAATGACCCGGTTCTGGGAATTTATGCCTTGCTTGATAGCGGGTTGGACCGGGTCCTTTATGTCGATATCGACGCCCATCACGGGGACGGGGTGCAATACGCATTTGCCGAGGATGAGCGCGTTCTGACCGTATCGATGCATCAGGAAGACCTGTGGCCCAAAACCGGCGCAATTGATGACATTGCGGGCGGCATGGCGCGCAATCTACCGATGCCGGGCGGCATGCATGATGACGAGATGCGCTACGTCCTTTTTGAATATTTGATTCCTCTTGGATTAAGTTTTGCGGCGCAAGCTATTGTTTTGCAATGTGGATGTGATACTCTTGCAGAAGATCCACTGTCCAGACAGCTTTTGGGCAATCAGTCGATCTGGGAAGTCGTGGGGACGATGACCCGATTGGCACCCCGAAGTCTGGTTCTTGGCGGCGGAGGATATAGTCCATATGGCGTTGCACGCTGTTGGTCCGGGGTGTGGGCAACCATTAACGGGATAGAAATACCTGATGTGTTACCCATCACAGCGGAAAATATCCTGCGTGTCATAAAATGGTCGCATAGCCGTGGCAGACAGCCCGCAAGTGAGTTGTTTACCACACTTGCAGATCCATGGCGGGGTGGCGCCATCCGGGACGAGGTCCGGGAGCGCGTCAGAAGACTAAGAGGGTATGGGGTATGAAGTCGTTCTTTCAGATGGCTTTGGTTGTGTGCTTTGTCAGCGCGGCGGTTGTTGCCGGGCTGAATGCAAAGGCAACCGGATTTGAACGGTCGCGTCTTCTTGTTGATGGCGAAGTGTTCAATGTTGAAATGGCCGTGACACCCGAAGAAAGGTCACGCGGCCTGATGTTCCGTACCGAAATGGCCAATGATGCCGGCATGCTGTTTGATTTCGGCGGTGCCCGTGACATTTCGATGTGGATGAAAAACACCTTTATCTCGCTTGATATGCTGTTCATCGCAGCCGATGGCACGATTGTCGGCATAGAAAAGCGGACTGTCCCGCAATCTGAAACCATCATTCCGTCGCCAAGGCCCGTGCGCTTTGTGCTGGAACTGAATGGCGGTTCAGCCGACCGGATGGGCTTTGAAGTTGGTGAGAAGGTCGAAGGACTGCCGCGCTAACCAACAAAGCCCCGGCCAACAGACAGCCGGGCGATCAATCAGCAATAGCAAGGCCGCAGGTGATATCTGCGGCCTTTGGTTTTTGCGAAACTTGTTGTGCCATTTTTTACATAAAAACGCGTAATGCGGTCTTGCCCACCCAGCAAGATGGTGCTAAATCCACATCCGCGTCGGGGAGTAGCGCAGTCTGGTAGCGTACCTGCTTTGGGAGCAGGGGGTCGCGAGTTCGAATCTCGCCTTCCCGACCATTTTCCCCTTTTATCGTTTTTCGGATGCCCATCGGGATTTCCAATTGGCGATAAAAGGTGTAAAAGATGAAGGGATAGCAGGGGTTAGAGAGGCCCGCTTAACTGCCATCACCATCTTATCCCGACGGTCAAGACGAGGGTCCCGATGAAGGTCCGTGTTTACAAACCTGCCAAGAACGCCATGCAGTCCGGTCAGGCTGCAACCAAGCACTGGGTCATGGAATTTGAACCGGGTGCGAAAAAGGTTGCCGATCAGCTGATGGGCTGGATCGGATCGACCGATACCCGTGGTCAGGTCCGCATGTATTTCGAAACCCTCGAAGAAGCGCAGGCCTTTGCGGCCAAGCACAAGCTGATCGCGGATATCGAAATGCCGAAACCGCGCAAGGTTCAGATCAAATCCTATGCCGATAACTTCGCGTTCAAGCGCGTTGTCTGATCTGGCAACTGCCAGCGGCGATTGACCAATTTTCGGGGCGGATTTCCGCCCCGTTTCGTCTGACAGGGGACGTTAAACCCTGCACTCAGTCGGGCAGGCGTCCAAGGCCATGCCCCGGGGGATAAGCAAACCAGCCCCCACCCAGCGGTCCCTTAGCTCAACTGGATAGAGCAACAGACTTCTAATCTGTAGGTTGCAGGTTCGAGTCCTGCAGGGATCGCCATTTTTATCTTCCAATAGTGCAAAACAAAAAATCCGAAGCCCGCAAATCAGGCCCCGGATTTCAGGTGATCTCTGATGATCAGGCAGCGGGATGTTGATCCCGCTGGATCAGGTGTGATCAGTTCTTGGCTTCTGCCGATTTTTCGATGGCATCAAGAACCTTGTGCAGTTCAACGCCGTCAGCAAAGGTCGGTGCTGTTTTGGTGCCGTTTTTGATGTCATCGGCGATACGGGCATAGATGCCCGCCACGTTACGCGCACCCGGGAATTCCGGCATGCCGTCATAGACGGATGCATCTGGCATCAGATCGCTCAGTTCCTTTTCCTCGCCCTTGGCGCCCTTGATGGTCAGCTGAACCATCTGGGCATGACCAAGGCCGGCGGTGACCTGAATGTCACCTTCGGTGCCGTTGATTTCCCACAGAAGATTGGTGCCACGAGTTACGCCACCACGGTAATGCCCCGAAAGGGCCGCACCACTTGCCATGGTGCCCTGTACAAGAACCTGATCGGCGGCATTTTTCGGCTTTTCCTCGCCGGTTTCTGCGATCTTGACGGTGTCAAAATTACTCAGGACCGTGGCATCAAGGGTGCCGAAATCGCCCAGAACATCCTTGACCGCTGCCAGGGTATGACCCATCGGGATGTCCTGCATGGTTGCATAAGTTTTTGCTATGCGGATTGTGATCGGTCGTTTTATTCAAGGCCTTTTGATACCCTGTCTACACGATGAAGTTCGTCAAAATCTTTTATAGTGAAATTTGGTTTGAGCGAAGTCGTCGGAATATCTGCGCAATTGATGTTCATTTTACCAATAGTGCTCATAAACCACTGGTCAGTATCAGTGCGTGTAGGCTTGAGACTGAGATGTGTCATTCTATTGACGGAAAATGCCAAGAAATCAGCTATTTGAAGAAGCGGCTCACTTGAGGAGGAAGAGTAGGTTCCGGAAACGTTGACATTTAAGTCGGAAAAAAAAACTTCGCCAAACTGAGTGTTGGGTCTCTTTTTTCCCTCATCGATAAAAATCCACGTGTCTTCATCTAGCTTCTGAATTTCGCGCCTTAGTTTTAGACATAGAAGATAAAGGGACAAATCATCGCGATTTTTGGGGTCGAGGTTGTCAATCTTTGGGAAATTCTGTAGTGCTGGCTGATCGAGTAATGTTCTGTCGTCGATTGTTTGAATGTTTACGCGCCAGTTGTACAGATTGTAAATGTTTGCGAACGCAGAAATGATGGCTAAATTTTCTCCATTTGTCATATCGTTCCAAACACCATTTCTGTTGTATATATCAACAAAATGAAGTTCTTCAGGTCGGGCCGAAAGTTTCTCTCCAAAGAAATCTAAGCAGTTTGTAACTTGTTGCCGTATGTCATCAACTTGATCATTTGGAAATATAACTGCTACATGAGTTCTCCTGGCGCCAGTAACATACTTGCTTGGCGCAGAATCAACGGGTCCATACGTGTCATCAATTGCAATATACATGCTTCAATACAACAAAGATTTATTTTGTACTTGTATTACTAATATTCATTAATTCTTACTGAAAATCAACCATGGATTGATACGTGTTGTCTCGATGTTGCGTGGTCTTATCGCGCCGCCAGATACCGGCCCGGACGGTGGTTCAGCGCGATGATCAGGTTGAGGACCACTGCGCCGAGGATGGAGAGCAGGACCTTGTCAAACGGCAGGGTCAGGAAGGCGCAGATGAGGATCACCATATCAACGGCGAGCTGGAAATAGCCAGCGCGGATGTTGAAGTTTTCCTGCAGATACAGGGCGAGGATATTGACCCCGCCAAGGCCGGCGCGATGGCGAAACAGCATCAGCAGACCAATGCCCATCAGTGCACCACCTGCGACCGCAGCATAGATCGGGTTGAGCGTGTTGAACGTCACCAGCATCGGGGTCAGTTTCGAGAAGGCCGAGACCAGACCAACGGCGATGAACGTCTTGATGGTGAACGCCTTGCCCATGCGCTTGAAGGCCAGCCAGTAGAACGGCAGGTTGATCACAAAGAAGATCACGCCAAAGGACAGCCCCGTAGCATGTTCGATCAGAAGGGCTGCACCCGCAGTACTGCCGGTGACAAGGATGCTTTCACTATAAAGCGTCACACCGAGTGACACCACCATTGTGCCGAGCAATAGGGCCAGAACGTCCTCATACGGGCGATGGGCGATATCGTCTTTTTTCGGCGTGCTGGTGGTGGTTACAGTATCGGTCGTGTTTTTGGTGCTCATAAGCGAAATGCTGCCAGTTGGTTGATTAATTAGGGTCAGGACCTATTAATTTGGTTCGAATGGTTGATCGGATTTGTGCGGATACGCGAAGCAAAACCGCGGGAAGATGTCTATCTTTCAAGGTTTTGCGACAAAGTAGCCCGTGCAAATCCGTTCAATCCGAAGGACAGACGTTATATTTGCAAACTCCTGCGTCAAACCCCTTGTCCGGGGCACCAGCCCGCCCGGCGCGCTTTTCCTTGGATTTCACAAATATAACGTCTGCCATTCCAATCAAATTGATAGGCCCTGACCCTCATTAAAAATACGCCTTTCGCAGGTGCGAAACAAGCTGTGCGCAAGAAGGGGGTAAAAATCGCGCGTTTTTGACGTGGTCGTATCCCCAAACGCAAAAGACCGACCCAAACGGGGCCGGTCTTGGCAATTTTATGCGTGTTTGCGAAGGTCAGCGTTGCCGGGGTCAGGCGGCCTGATCCCATTTCGGGGCAAAGGACGGATCAATCAGGCGACCATCCGGTTTGGCCAGATCATGGATCGCGGTCATATCGCTTTCAGACAGCTCGAAGTCAAAGATGTCGAAATTGGCGGCGGCATTTTTCGGTGATCCCGATTTCGGGATGGCCATGACGCTGTCTTGTTGCATCAACCAGCGCAGCGTTACCTGGACGGCCGATTTGCCATATTTCTCGCCAATGGCCTTGAGCGTCGGGTCCTTCAGGACCGTGCCACGCGCAATCGGGCAATAGGCGGTCAGCAGCATGTCGCGTGCGCGCAGGCTTTCGAGCACCTTGGTCTGATCGAGATAGGGGTGATATTCGACCTGATTGACGGTGAGTGGAATGTTGCTCAGCGACACGGCCTTTTCGATCAGGGCGGTCGGGAAGTTTGAAATCCCGATCAGGCGTGTCATGCCAAGGTTTTTGACCTCGTTCAATGCCGCGATGGTTTCTTCAAGCGGTACGTCATCGGTCGGCCAGTGCAGAAGCAACAGATCGACATGTTCAAGATCAAGCTTGCGTAGGCTTTCCATGACCGAGGTTTGCAGATCGCCGCTCTGGAATTTGTCGTACCAGATTTTGGTGGTGACGAAATAGTCGTCGCGCGCAAGGCCGGATGCCTTCAGGCCGCGACCGACACCTTCTTCGTTGTGATACATCTGGGCGGTATCGAAATGGCGATAGCCGATCTTGGCGGCTTCCGCGATCATGGTCGCGGCATCGTCGGTATTGAGCTCATACGTCCCAAAGCCAAGGGCGGGAATTTCAACGCCCTGCCAGTTCCGGTAAATCATGCTGGTTTACCCCCTGTGAAGTTTGATTGTTGTGATTTTGGCTGTTCCCGAGGTCATGTGCAAATGACGATCAGGTGTCAGTTTGCCCGATATGTGCGCCAGATTTAGTCCAAGGACGCAAGGGCGCAACCTGTACATCAGGATGAGAAAGGCTGTGCATTCGGGGTGTTATGCGGGAATGCCTGATATTCGGGGCCTGAATTCAGGCAAAGAAAAAGGGCGACCATGGGTAATGAGTCGCCCGAAGTTCAGGACTTAGAGTGAGGCTGTATCAAGCCAAGAACGAGATTGCCCCAATCGCTGGGGGCAATCCTTGATGTGGCTCAAACGCCGCGGATTATTATTTGGCTGCGTTGTTTTCGCTGGTTTCGCTGACTGCGGCATTGAGATGATAGAGTGAGTCACGAATTACCTGCGGGCCGAGATCCTTGGTGATGAAGACAATCTTTGATCGATGGTCGTCACTGGGCCAGGCCGGCAGGGATGCCGGCGGGTGGAAAACGTGCTGCACGGCATGGATGGCGACCGGCGCATCTTCGCCCACCAGATTAAGGATGCCCTTTACCCGTAAAAGGCTTTCGCCGCGCATCTGGGTAAAGATTTCAGCCCAGGTGACAAACGCATCCCAATGGATCGGTTCATCGAAGATGATGCAGAAGGACCGGATGTGATCATCATGACGGTTCACGTCATGGCTGTGATCATGGTGGTGGTGCCCGTGATCATGGTCGTGAGAATGATCGTGCTCATGCCCATCATGATGATGGACGTCGCCATGTTGCTCATAGGCTTCATCACGCAGCCATTTCTGCACATCCATGCTTTTGGTTGTCGGATCATAGAGCCCGGCATTGAAAAGCTTCTTGACCGCAATATCGCCATTGATCACCGGATAGATGGGTGCTGCCGGATTAAGGGCGCGCAGGCGGGTTTCAAGTTCCGCCCGGGTGGCGTCATCGGCCAGATCGGCCTTGGTCATCAGGATGCGATCGGCAACAGCGGCCTGCTTGACGCTTTCCGGATGGTTATCAAGTTGCCCGGCACCATGGAGCGCATCGACCGTGGTGACCACACTATCAAGGCGGAACTTGGTGGTCAGAAGCGGGTCGGTCATCAGGGTGTGCAGGATCGGGGCCGGATCGGCAAGGCCGGTGGTTTCAATGATCACCCGATCAAATTCCGGGATTTCACCGCGCGTGCGTTTGACAAACAGATCGCGCAAACCCGAAATCAAATCGCCACGCACCGAACAGCAAATGCAGCCCGAATTCAGCAACACCACATCTTCGGAGACTTCGCGCACCAGAAGGTGATCAAGCCCGATTTCGCCAAACTCGTTGATCAGGACCGCGGTCTTGTCCATGCCATCCTGTGTCAGCAGGGCATTGAGAAGCGTGGTCTTGCCGCTGCCGAGAAAGCCGGTAATGACGGTGGTGGCGATACGGTCAAACTGTTCGTTGGATAGGGCCATGATCAATCAGGTTTCGTGGTTTGGGGCAGTGAAAGTGACAATGACAGTGGGGATTACTTCTTGCCGTAAAGCTCTTCGACCGAGACTTCCGGTTTGGAAATCACGACTTCTTCGCCGTCGCGTGCTGCGAAATAGAAACAGTTGCGCCGCCCGGTGTGACACGCCACCCCGATCTGATCGACCTCGACCAGAATGGTGTCCATGTCGCAGTCATAGCGAAAATCGACAAGTTTCTGCACTTGGCCGCTGCTTTCACCCTTGCGCCACAGTTTTCCGCGCGAGCGTGAGAAATAGCAGACCCGGCCGGTCTCAAGCGTCTCAAGAACCGCATCGCGGTTCATCCAGGCCATCATCAGCACTTCACCGCTGTCATGTTGCTGGGCGATTGCCGGGATCAGGCCGTTTTCGTTGAATTTCAGTTTGTCGGCAATCAGTGCATTTGAGCCCGTCATGGGGGTGCTCCGGTCGATGGTGGTTGACTTTTGACGTTCGGCGCGTCAGAAAATGATATATTATAACATTTCATCAGATGCCACGGCTTTTTGAAATCGGTGAAGCCTTAACTGCCGAAATCAGATGGCCGTCGTTACGAGATATTCAGCTATGAGCGATCTTTTCCCAAAAAAGGGCCACGATCACGACAGATGTGTGCATAGCGCACTTGCGCAGGCAGAGAAAGTCTGTGACAGCGAAAATGCCCGCTTTACCGACATGCGCCGCAAGGTCTTTACCCTGATCTGGCAATCGCACAAGGCGGTGACGGCCTATGAGCTGCTCGATGCGCTGACCGCCGAAGGGCAACGCGTGCAGCCGCCGACAGTTTATCGCGCGCTGGAATTTTTGACCGAGCTTGGGCTGGTACACCGTATTGAGTCGCTGAACGCCTATTTCGGCTGTGACCGGCCCGACTGCGAACATCTCGGCCAGTATTTCATCTGTACCGATTGCGGCCGCGTGGCCGAGGCAGTGAACGAGGATATGAGCAACGCGGTGCGCAAGGCCGCGCGCAGTGTCGGCTTTACCATTCAGGCGACCACGGTCGAGATCAAGGGGCTGTGCCATGACTGCGCCACTCATTGAAGGCCGCGACTTGGTCCTGTCCTTTGGCAATGAGCGCGTGCTTGATCAGGTATCGCTTGCCATTCATCCGGGCGAGATCATTACCCTGATCGGGCCAAACGGGGCTGGTAAATCTACACTGGTCAAAACGCTTCTGGGCTTGCAGAAACCAGATCATGGCGAGGTCGTGCGCAAACGCGGGCTTACAATCGGCTATGTGCCGCAAAAGCTTGCCATTGATCAGGTCCTGCCGATGACCGTGAAGCGGTTTCTGACCTTGACCCGGTCTGCCAGCCGGGCTGAATGCGAAGGCGTTCTGGGCCAGGTCGGGGCGGGGCATGTGATTGATGCGCAGATGAGCCAGCTTTCGGGCGGCGAGACGCAGCGTGTGATGCTGGCGCGCACACTTTTGCTGCGCCCGAACCTTCTGGTGCTAGATGAACCAACGCAAGGTGTCGATGTGTCCGGGCAGGCGGAACTGTATCGCCTGATTGAGGATATCCGCCGTGACCTTGGTTGCGCGGTTCTGATGATTTCACATGATTTGCATCTGGTGATGGCCAAGACCGATCAGGTGGTATGTTTCAACCGCCACGTCTGCTGCCACGGGCAGCCTGAAACCGTGCGCCAGCATCCGGAATACCGGTCGCTGTTTGGTGTGCGTGAGGCCGATGCAATCGGCATCTACCACCATGAGCACGATCATGAACATGATCTGTCGGGGCATGTTGTTGGCGGATGCGGCCATGATCATTCACACGACCATTCTCATGACCATCACCATCACGCACATGATCACGGCACAACCGTCAAAGAAGGGGCGGGCACACACCAATGATGGATGATTTTCTGTTTCGTGCCGTTCTGGGCGGTGTTTTGCTGGCTGTCGTTTGCGGTCCGTTCGGGGCGTTTATCGTCTGGCGGCGCATGGCGTTCTTTGGCGATATGCTCGCCCACACGGCCCTTTTGGGGGTCGCCCTTGGTCTTCTGATTGGGGTGGATGTGCGGATTGGCATGATTGCGACCTGTCTGGCAGCGGCGCTTATTTTGGCCTTTGGTCAGCGGCAATCACGGATTGGCAATGACACCGTGCTGGGCATGCTGGCCCATTCCACGCTGGCACTGGGTATGGTCGCGCTTGCCTTTGTCCAAGGCGTTGCCATTGATCTGATGGCGTACCTGTTTGGTGATATTCTGGCGGTCAACGCGGCCGATATCTGGCTTCTGGGTGTTGGTGGTGCGTTTGCGCTAGGGATCCTGACATGGATGTGGCGCCCGTTGCTGGCACTCACCGTCAGCCCCGAAATTGCAGCGGCTGAAAGCATCCCGGTCGAACGGTTGCGTTTGATCTTCATGCTGCTGATGGCGCTTGTGATCGGCATGGCGATCAAGATTGTTGGTGTTCTTCTGATCACAGCCCTTCTGATAGTGCCAGCCGCCAGCGCACGCTTCTTTGCCCGGACACCTGAGCAAATGGCGATTGGAGCAGGGATGTTCGGGGCTGCTGCCGTTCTGGCAGGCATTGCCCTGTCATGGCATGTCGATACGCCTGCCGGGCCGAGCATCGTGATTTCTGCAGCTGCGATCTTTATCCTGTCTGCAGGCTTTGCGCCGGTGATGCGCAAGTTTGTTTCGTAAAGCGGGTCGTATCGGTCGTGACAAAAGAAAACGGCGCGGAAATTCCGCGCCGTTTTTCATTTTACCAAGGGCTGTATTCAGGCGGTTTTAAGTCGCTCAAATCCGGCTTCAAGGTCGGCGATCAGGTCATCTGCATCTTCAAGGCCGATATGCAGGCGGATCAATTGGCCGTCTTCGTCCCATTTGGTGGCAGTACGGATTTTGGTCGGATCGGACGGCAGGATCAGGCTTTCAAAGCCACCCCAGCTAAAGCCCATGCCAAACAGTTCCATATGATCGACCATATTGGCGAGTTGGGCTTTTTCGACCGGTTCCATGACAAAGGAAAACAGGCCGCATGCGCCCGAGAAATCGCGTTTCCAGATGGCATGGCCCGGATCATCGGGGAGGCCCGGGTGAAGGACGCGTTTGACTTCCGGGCGGGTTTGCAGCCATTTCGCGACCTTAAGGCCGCTTTCGTGATGCTGTTTAAGGCGCACGGCAAGGGTTCGCAGGCCACGCTGGGCGAGGTAGCAGTCATCTGGTCCAACCGCATCGCCGGAAATCAGGACCTGCTTTTTGATGGTCAGAAGGTCTTCCTCGGTCGCGGTGGTGATGGTGCCCAGCATGACGTCGGAATGACCGACAATGTATTTGGTGCCGGCCTGAACCGAGACATCAACACCCAGTTCAAACGGGCGGCACAGGATCGGTGATGCCCAGGTGTTATCCAGCAGAACCTTAACATCGCGCGCATGCGCCGCCTTGGCGATTGCCGGGATATCCTGCATTTCAAAGGTCAGAGATCCGGGGCTTTCGCACCAGACAAGGGCAGTGTTGTCGCGAATAAGGCCAGCGATGTCGCTGCCAATTGCCGGATCGTAGTATTCCGTCTCGACCCCGAACTTCTTGAGGAAGGTATTGCACAGGTTGCGAGTCGGGAAATAGGTGCTATCGGTAATCAGAATATGATCGCCCGGCTTCACAAAGGCGAGGATGGCATTGGTGATGGCCGAAACGCCAGACGATACGCAAAGCGTGCCATAACCGCCTTCAAGTTCGGCAACAGCTTCTTCAAGCAGAAAGCGCGTGGGTGTGCCGTGGCGGCCATAGGTAACCTTGCCGGGTGCCGATGCACCGGCCTTTTCAAGTTCTGCCAGGCTGTCAAACAGGATGGTCGAGGCATGCAGGACCGGCGGATTGACCACACCGTGATACTGGCTGGAACGGCGACCAGCATGGACCAGTTTGGTTTCGGTGTGTTTGGGGCTTTGCGATGACATGTCTGGCGGTTCTCCTTGGGCGCGACGTCTTGTGCTTCAAAGACAAACCACCTTGGCGGCGGGCATTCAAGGCTTTTTGCGACAAAGCCATTGTTAAACCCGGTTATCGGGTTATTTCTTACGGGCAATAACCGCAAAGAATGACAAAAGAATTTTAAAGGGGGCCTCGTGATTGAACTTCAGGATTTTCGTGCCGCGCGCAAGGTGATATCGGACCATGTGCGCCTGACGCCGGTGTTTGAAGCCAGCAATTTTGGTGACACAACCGGCTTTGTCGCGCGCGATCGCATCCCCGAGATGTTTCTTAAACTTGAAAACATGCAGGTCAGCGGATCCTTCAAGGCACGTGGGGCGATGAATGCCGCATTGGCGCTTGATCCCGAGCAACGAGCAGCCGGGCTTTGCACCGCATCGGGCGGCAATCATGGCATGGGCGTGATCCATGCTGCGCGAACCCTTGCTGTGCCGGTGAAGATCTTCCTGCCGACCAATACGCCAAAACCCAAGGTCAAGAAGCTGCGTGATCAGGGTGTTGATGTCGCCCTGATCGGGGCTGTCTGGGATGACGCCAACCGTGCAGCGATGGAGCACGCACGTGAAAGCGGTATGGCCTATATCCATCCCTTCGCCGATCCCAAGGTGATCGCAGGGCAGGGCACGATTGCGCTGGAACTGCTGGAGCAGCAACCCGACCTTGATACGCTGGTGGTGGCAATTGGTGGTGGCGGATTGATTTCCGGTGTGGCGACAGCCGCCCGGCTGCTCCGTCCGTCGATCCGGGTGATCGGTGTTGAGCCGACCGGGGCAGCAACCCTGTTTGAAAGCCTTAAGGCCAATGAGGTCGTGACCCTGCCCAGTGTTAATACGGCGGCGACCAGTTTGGCGCCACGTCAGTCATCCGCGCTTAATGTTGATCTGATTTCCCGAAACGTTGATCGCATCGCCCTTGTCAGTGACGAGGAAATGCAAAAGGCCGCAAGGTGGCTTTGGAAAGAGTTTGGTCTTTCTGTCGAGCTTTCTGCGGCGGCCGGTATTGCAGCGGTAATGAATGACCGTCTGGGCGATGCTGCCCCGGGACGGGTCGGGGTGATTGTCTGTGGGACCGGAACGGATGGTTTTGAGTAGGGATAAATAAAAAGGGATGAAACCAAACGGTTTCATCCCTTTTTAAACCAGACGCCAGCCCGATTGGACTGGCGTGGAAATATATAGCGTCGCAAACCGCCAAAGAGCAAAAATCTCTCCGGTACGGAATTACATCTTCGGCTCGACCACCTGACGACCACGGTACATACCGGTGTTCGGGTCAATGTGGTGCGGGCGATGCAGTTCGCCGGTCTCTTTGTCTTCGCGGTACGAGCCCTTGGCGAGCTTGTCATGCGAGCGACGCATGCCCTGACGGGACTTGGTCACTTTTTTCTTTGGCACTGCCATGGGTCATCATCCTCTGGCTTGGGTAAACTCAGGCGCGCTTGTTACCGTGCGCGGTCGGGAAAGTCAACGATCAAAGTGTCGGAATCTGCATTATTTGCATTTTCATTGTCACTTTCACGTTTGGGCGCATCACCAGCAGGATGGCCATCATGATCAACATGATGATCAATGTGCGGGATCAGCCCGGTATCACGCGGATCGTCAACAATATCGGTTCGCTGGTCGTATATCGCAAAACCTGCCTTTTGATAAGCCCCAAGTGCACTCGGATGATCAAGTGTGCAGGTATTGACCGTCAGGCGGGCGGGCTTGAAGCTCCAGGCGGTATCAATCGCCCAATCAAGCAGGTATTTGCCAAAGCCCTTGCCGATGAATTCCGGCATCAGGCCCATATAATGCAGATCAATGACGTTATCAGATTCAAAATCCGTCAGATCAAGCTCGGCAAAGCCGGCCGGCACACCTGCGACATACAGCACATAAACATGTGTTTCAGGCTTGGCCAGGATCGGTGCCAGTTCCTCGTCGCTCATCAGGCGGCGCAGCCACCACAGCCACGGTTCGCCAACCGTATTATAAAGGTAGCGATAAAATGACAGGGTCGGGTTCTCAGCACGGATGATCGCGACCTTGCCCGGCGGGACGATGGCCGGAACGCGATCAGGCGGGCTTTGCATTTCAAGGAAGCTGACAACAACTTCCAGCTTGCGCGGATTGGATGGGGTCATTGGACTAAACTCTTGCGCATTATTTTGTTTTGGGGCGAATCAGGTTGGTCCTGATCTGTGACGCTTCCGATAAAGTCATAGCCGAGTTTGGCGTAAAAATCACCCGCTGCGGCATTTTCAATGGTAACCCGGATATCACTCAGCCCTGAAAGGCGCAGGATATCCTCGGCCAATGCCACCAGTTCACTGCCAATGCCCGATCCTTGGGCGTGTTCGGCAATGGCGAGATAATGAATCCAGCCAAAAACAGTGTCATGGCCGGTCATCATTGTGGCGAAGATTTGCTGGTCGCCAGGTATGCGGGCCACGATCAGGCTGCCATTATCGGCCGAAATGCAGTTTTCGATATCCTGACGGGCATCGCGGATGGCCGGGATCAGGCCGGTTGCGATCCAAAGCCGGGTGATGGCGGTGATGTCTTCGGCTGTGGGGGCTTTGAGTTGTTCGAGTTCGATGCCCGCCGCGTCGGCGGTATTATTGGCCATTTCCAGACCAAAGGGGGATGGGGCGGGCATCGGATTTCTCATCTTAAATGTCTGACGCTATTTCGTCGGCCTTATGCCGGGCCAGTATCGACCGGGCTGTCTTCGGTTGTGGCCCACTCGGCCCAGGAGCCGTCGTAAACAGCGACCTGTTTATAGCCCGAGATATATGCGCCCATTGCCAGCACGCAGGCAGTAACGCCAGAACCGCAACTTGCGACCACCGGTTTGCCGAGGTCTACGCCAGCCTTATCAAATGCGGCCTTGATCTCGCTTGCGGATTTGAAGGTGCCATCAGCGTTGATAAGTTCGGTGAAGGGCAGGTTATAAGAGCCCGGAACGTGACCCGATTTACCCCAGGGATCGTCGACTTCGCCGCGGAAACGTTCGCCCGCACGGGCATCGACCAGCTGTTCGCGTTTGGTTTTGACGTTCGAGAGAACCTGATCAAATTCACGCAGCAGGAAGCTGTTGGCGCGTGCGGTGAAGTGACGTTCGCGCGGCGGGGTTGGGGCATCGGTCGCCGGGCGTCCCTCGGCCAGCCATTTAGGCAAGCCGCCATCAAGAACAACAACATCATGATGACCAAAGTGACGCAGCATCCACCATGCGCGGCACGCAGCAAGGGCAGAACCCTGTTGGCCATAGACCACGACACGGACACCATCGCCAAGGCCGAGCTTGCGGACCTTGGCGGAAAACTTGATCGCGTCAGGCATCATGTGCGGCAGCGGGGCGCTATCATCGGCGGCGATATCATCGATATCAAAGAAAACCGCGCCCGGAATATGTTCTGCGTCATAGAAGTCGCGGGCATTCTTGTTTTCGGCGGGCATGTACCAGCTGGCATCGACGACGCGCACGTCCGGTGCATCAAGGTGATCCGCAAGCCATTGGGTGGAAACAAGGGCGTCGGAAAGTGGGTTGGTCATGGACAAGCTCCGATTGGCAATGGTGTGATTCCGGTTGGGTCCGGGATCATTTTAAATTGGTCCTGAGTTTCAGTCTAAATTTGTAACGTTCCTGCCGTCCGCTGGCAACCGGCAGTCACAGCGCGCTGTTGGGTTTGCGCACCATCTGCCGGTTGTCAGATATAATGCACGTCAGTCCGCAAAGACGACATTGATGCGGCGGTTCTGCCGGCCTTTCTTTTCGATCTTCGATACCGTGACCTTGCCGATTTCACCGGTTTTGCGGACGTGGGTGCCGCCACACGGTTGGAAATCAATGCCTTCGATGGTGACAGTGCGGATCGCGTTGCCATCCATCGGTGGCTGCACGGACATTGTGCGCACCAGTTCCGGGTTGGCCTTAAGTTCGGCTACCGTGATTTCACCATCATACACATCGGCATCGCGTGCGATCAGCTCATTGAGCTTTTCGGTGATTTCGTCCTTATCAAGAGCTGCTTCCGGTAGGTTGAAATCAAGGCGTGCCTTATGGGCGGCAATATTGCCGCCAGTCACATCGCCCTCGATCACGGCACATAGAAGATGCAGGCAGGTGTGAAAACGCATCAGCTTGTGGCGATTGTCCCAGTCAAGCTCGGCCGTGATGGCATCACCAACGGCAGGCAAGGGATGATCATCGGCAATGAAATGCAGGATACGTCCGGTTTCGCGATCCTTGACTGTGGTCGCGACGGGCAACTTTGTGCCATCGGCAAGGGTCAGGGTTCCGATATCGCCCGACTGTCCGCCTGCTGTGGCGTAAAACACGGTTTGATCAAGCTCGATGCCGCGATCTGAAATGCTGGTGACGGTGGCGGTGCAATTCTGTGCATAGGCGTCTTCGCGAAACAAAAGACGTGTCATGTTTCTCTCTTCCTTCCCGTGTGGTGGCGTTCTTGATTTCTCCGGCCAGCGCGCAGGTCCTTGGTGGGGCAGGCAGGCGTGCAGGGCCGGTTTGTTGAGGTCATGGTGCGGTGGGTGCAAAGGCGTTGTCGAGTACAAAGTTGCTGGGGTGCTCAAACGTGGAATGTATAAAATTATACATAAATATTAGATTTATGTTGAAATATATACGAAGTGTATGGTATCGGTGCCGTGTAATTCAGGAGTACAGCAGCCGTGTCAGCCGTTATTCATGTCAAACTTTCCGGTGAAGGGGACTTCGGACCGGTGGATCTCGAATGTGCGATCCCGCCGGCGCGTTTGCCTGTCGTGATGGCAGCGCTTTTCGGGCAGGCGTCGTCTGGGGCGGGCATGATGGCGGGACCCGTATCGGCGGGACCAGCAGTGCGGGCGCAGGGGAATGCGCATGGCGCTTCTGATGACAGGCGTGGCGTGCAACGTGCAGAGTCTGGCGCGACTGTATCTGACAGTGTGGGGCATTTGAGTGATGATTATGCCCGCGATGTTGCGGGTGGGGGATCCGCAGCAGGGGCGGGACAGCCGGTATCGGGATATGGTGGTGGCCTGGCCCTTTCGGGTGCCGTTGATCCCGGTATGTTTATTACCGGATTTGTTGGCAGCTTTGGCGATTTGGTGGCGCGGTTGCAGCCGCGTGGCTTTGCCGAGACGATTTTGCTCGCGGCGATCTGGCTGCAATATCGCGATGGCAGAAGTTTTGTCACGCGTGGGGATGTCCGTCGATTGCTGCGCCGTCAGGATCATCTGCGGATGCCGCGAAATTTCAGTCGCGATTTTCATGCGGCGGTGGCGCGGGGCTACCTGGAAGAGGTCGAAAACGAGGACGGATATACCGTCGCAAGCGATGGCTTCCAGTGGTTTCGCGAAGAGTGTAGAAAATAATACAAAAAGTCGAAAAAGATATTGACGAAATGTATGATTGTTGTATCTTTTTTGCAGGGACAAACAAAAACGGGTGGGACCAAAATCATGAGCGAGTGGGAAGTCAGAAGCAGCTGTCGGGTATGGCGCGGGCGTTATGTCATCCGCGGGGATGTTGATCGTATCGCCAATGACATTGTTGAACTTCAGCAGAATCGTTTCCCGGGGCTTGAGACCAACAAGGTTTCGCTTCGGGTTGTGACCATGGCCGTGATGTCGGTTCTGGCCGAGGAATGCTGCGAAGATGGTGTTACCGCGGCCGAGCTTTCCTTCCTTTTGACCACCTGCCTTGGTATGCCGATCTCACCGACCCGGATTGAACGCGAAATGGAAGGCCTTTCGGGGCTTGTCTGGACCGGGGAATGGGGTGGTGAAACCCTGTATGTCATGGAAAAACGCGGCCTGCGCTTCTTTGAAAACGCACGCGCAAGGGCCCTTTCGGAAGATGGCAATGTGACCGCCAAGGACCGTGAAGGTGTTGCTGCCAGCGAGGCGCAGGAAGCAATCAATGCCATGATCGATCCAGCCATTATCAGCGAACCGGCTGCCCATGCACGGTATCGCGTGGTGAGCTAAAAGTTCCGCTAACCAGCCTATCAATCAAGCTTTCGTCGCACCCGTCCGTTTTACTGGCGGGTGTTTTCTTTGCCTGAACGTGTGCCGAACAAGCGGCTTGACCAAACCAAAAAAGCGCCATATGCATAAAAGCATGGAAAACATTGTTACACATCAGAACGCCTATTTTACGTCGTGCACATAGCGCGGCGCCTGTTGATGTTTGTAAAATAAACCAAGACCGGCTGCCCCAGGGCGGCCTTTGTTTTTTCCATGAACCGGTTTGCCCGAGGTGGCTCCACCAACAAGGAAACCGGAAAATGACCCATATCTCTTTTGCCGATCGCATGCCGACACTTGATTTCACGCCCAATGCCCTGAAAGACGGGATCGGGGTGGTGCCGCTTATTCTGATGGCAGGCTTTGCTGATACTAGTATGGCCGCAGGCGAGCTTGTTGCAAGCGGTGCTGTCAGGATCGAAGGAAGGCCGATCACCGATCCAGACCACCATATCCTGAGCTACGCCTTTGATGATGGCGAAGTGCTGCGCCTGACGGTTGGTGGTAAAAGCACAATGCTAATCCGGCGCGCGGATTGATCGGCATGCTATATCGAGTGCAGGCGAGGGGCGATGTTGCGGTTGTTATCAGAACAGCGACATTTGCCCGTTCGCACTGGGGCGTTTGAAGCCGCTGCAATCAAGGTTGAGCGACCTGTTGATCAGGCCGTGCTTTTTGCGTGCAGCCTCAAAACGTTTGGCGATCATATCGGCAATCGGGCCGGTGCCGCGCATGCGGGTACCAAATTCCGATTGATAGGTCTGGCCATCGCGCATCTGGCGGATCAGTGACATCACCTTGGTCTTGCGGTCCGGGTAATGGGCCTCAAGCCATTCTTCGAACAGGTCCGCTATTTCAAGCGGCAGACGCAGGACGATATGGGCAATCGATTGCGCTCCGGCTTCCTTGCAGGCAGCCACAAGCTTTTCGATTTCCATGTCATTGAGGCCCGGGATGATTGGCGCACACAGCACGGTGACTGGGATGCCGGCATCTGAAAGCTTTCGGATCGCCTCAAGCCTTCGATGCGGGGCAGACGCACGCGGTTCAAGAAGGTTTGACAGCCGATGATCAAGGCTTGTGACCGAAACGGCGACCGATGCCCTGTTTTTGGCGGCCATTGGTGCGATCAGGTCAATGTCGCGGGTGACCAGCGCGCTTTTGGTGATCAGCGAAAAGGGATGCTGGCAGTCTGACAGGACTTCGATGATGGAGCGCGTCAGTTTCTTGTCACGGTCAACTGGCTGATAGGGATCCGTACTTGTACCAATCACGATCGGGGCGGGTTGGTAGGTCTTGGATGACAGTTGCTTACGCAAAAGCTGGGCGGCTTCCGGCTTCCAGAACAATCTGGTTTCAAAATCAAGACCGGGGGACAGGCCCAGATAGGCATGGGTTGGGCGGGCAAAGCAATAGACACAGCCATGCTCACACCCGCGATAGGGGTTGATTGACCGATCAAACGGCACATCGGGGCTTTGATTGCGGGTGATGACGGAACGCGCCCCGTCGATGCCAAGGGTGGTTTTGGTGCGTGGTGCGTCCTGATCTTCCATCAATGTGCCCAGCCAGCCATCATCAACCGCCTGATGGATGTGACGTTCAAATCGCCCGTCAATATTGGACACCGCACCGCGTCCCTTTTGTCCGCGTGCGGGCAAGACGTTCAGATCACATTCCGCGTTTGACCATCCATCATCAAAAATGGCGGCGGCGGTGTGGGCATGGGGCTGGCTGATGTTGTTCTTCATATGCTCACAATAAAGAACAAAAGAAGAACATTCAAGCCAAAGCCGATATGTCCAGATTTGTGCAGTATCAAGTTATGGACAGGCGCTGCCGTCTACCGCGGTGCCGTCTACCGTGACTGAGCCAGTAACGGTGGGAAGGGTTCCGCCGCCGTCACCACATGGGTTGAGGTTATTGGTGGTGTTACCTGTCCCTGACAGGTTGTTTATGGTTGATGAATTGGCGAAGAACACAAATCGCTTGTTGAAGCCTGATCCGCTTACGGAAAGCTCGTTGTCATCAATGCTGATGTTGGAATTGTTGCCGATAATCGCCACGAACCGGGCACCATTTCCATCAGAGGTAACGGATGAAACATTATTCTTTATGGTCACATCCTGGCTGTCTCTGATTATGATAGCGCCTGCGGTTGAGTTGTCGTTCTGCGTTGTCAGGTTGTTGTTCCGAATGGTAACATTCTGCTTTCCTTCGATGTGGACGATGTATGCTGACCCGGTTGTGTTAACGTTCGCGGTCACACCAACCAGGCTGCTGTTGTCGGCCATGTTAAAGAAACGATTGCCACCACCGGCGCCGCCATTGCTGCCGCTGCCTGAGATTGATGCATCCGGAATGGTGACCGTAACCGACCGTCCTGTCGGGGTTTTGATGTCAAGTGCGCCACCCCCGACAATTGTTTGTCCGCTCTGAACCGTCGTGACGGAATTGATTGCGGTGTAATTGCCGCTCAGGATCACGGTGGAATTGGCACCTGCATTGGCAATGTCAGTCGCAAAGTTCGCCGCCGATGTCGAGTTGCTGTTCAGAACTGTGATCGTTTCCCCGTCCGCAGTCTGGGTGATTTCACTTGCTTCTGAAAACTGTCCGGCCTGACTGACCACATCAATGTCGCGAATGATGGGGTCGGTCATGCGTCGTTCCATCGCGGTCAGGCGGGGTTTCGGGGTGTCGCCGAAGCCCTGCAACGGGATACGAAGGCGGAAGCTGGCAAAGCCCTGCGTGCCCCGTGGACTGTCATGTTGAATTTCTGCCCCGAGCGAGAAGCGTGACCCTTCCCACAAAAAGGGAACTTCATCAAAGGTCAGGTCCAGTCGCCCACGCGGACCCTGCACCGTATCAACACCGTCTTCCGTAAAGCGATAACCACCGGCATAGGCCCGGAGTTGCTGTCCGGCGTCAGCCTCAAATAACGGAATGCGCCAGCCAATTTCCCCGTCAAAGCCACGTAATGCGCGTTCTTCACCTTGATTGTACATCAAGGTGGTGCCACTCACATCGACAGTACTCAGACTGTCTTCCATGTATTGTGTGGTGCCAATCGGGACATAGGCATTGGCGCGAAAATCCCAATCAAGCGACAGGGCCTCTGCGCTGAAGGTCAATTGGTTGAATTTGTTGCCATATGGGCTGTGGCGGCGGTCAAAGTAACCATAGCCACCAATGTTCCATCCCGAACCAAGCATCTGCCGGATGCCAAGACCGAAGTTCCCTTCGTGGCTGTTATTGTCATCCATCCGGGCGCGAAGGCTGGTGAAGGTCAGTGTGTCGTCATCCTGCCAAAGCGGAATGAACAGGTCCGTCTCGCCAAGGTTACGATCCGTGCCACCTTTGCCTTCCAGATCAATATGGGAACCCCATTTCGGTCCCATAGGCGCCGTTTCGGCGTTACCAAGCGTGGAGGCAAGCAGGAAGGGGGCGCAAAGGGCGAAGGAGCGGATGGATCGGGTAATGTGCATGTTTAACCTAGTCAGCAGGGCTCACATTGCGCCTGCGGGGCAGGCACATTGCCAAGACATCAGAAGATTTTTGCTCGTGGGGAGTTTCGTGCCCCGCCGTTGCATGGCTTTTGCCATGTTGATTTTTATTGCACCGACCGTAGTGCCGCCTGCTCCTGGCAGCCACTTCTATTCTTTATCATTTTCCCAGAAGTTATCATTTTCCTGATCCCGGCAGGCTGACCGGACCGGGCAGGGAAAATGTATGGTCACAATGATTTTCTTGCTGGTTGATCGAGCCGGGATATAGTCAAGGCAAGGTGCGAGACGTCATCAGTCAATGCGCACCGTTTGATCATTTGCAAAGGATGGCCCCATGGATTGGTCGCAGGTTTTGAGTTTTGCGCTGGTTGCGTCGCTGCTTGTGATGTCGCCGGGACCCAATGGCGTGCTGGTCGCGAAAACCGTCCCGACATCCGGGCGCGCGGCCGGGATGGCCAATGTTGCCGGGTTTGTCAGTGCCTTTTACCTACACGGAACCTTGTCGATCCTAGGTATTTCGGTGATTCTGGTGCAGTCGGCACAGGCTTTCATGATCGTGAAGTTCCTTGGTGCGGCCTATCTCTGCTGGGTCGGGTTCAAGGCACTGCGTGATGCCTGGCGCGGGGTAAAAAACGTTGCCGAGGTCTCACCGGCAAAGCGCAAGCGCACGCTCACCAAGGCCTATGGCGAGGGGTTCTTGACCAACGCCCTGAACCCGAAGGTTTCGATTTTTTATCTGGCAGCTTTCCCGCAATTCATTCCCGTGGGTGAGGGGGCGGTGACATCGGCCTTTATGCTGGTCTGCCTGCACGCGGCGATTAATGCGGTGTGGTTTGCCGCCATGATCATGTTGCTGGCGCGTCTCACGCGTTTTGCCGGCAGTAACCGTTTTCAGCGCGCGCTCAAGGCAACTACAGGGGCGGTGTTCATTGCCTTTGGCGTCAAGCTGGCAGCGCTTCGCCCGTAACACTTTTTGATACGTTGTATAAAGTGCCCGTCGTCCATTTGGTCGGCGGGCCTTTTATTTGCGCGCGACGATCAGCGCCATGATGGCACAGAACAGGGCGAACAGAATATCGCTTGCGGCGATGTTGTCTGTCACCAGTGCTTCAAAGGCCGCGATCGGCAGGATGATCGAGGTCAGGACGAGAAAGACCGGATTGAACAGTTTCTGTTTCATTTTATGCGCTCCCGTTCATCGTCGTGATCAGAAGAATGCCCAGCGCCATAAAGCCGCAAAGCGCGGTCAGGATAACGCCGGTTTTAAGAACAACCGACAAGACTGGTCCTTCCTTGCCAGACAGACCAACTGTCGAACAACCCACCAGGATTTTTGACGGGGCCAGCATACTGCCAAGCGAAGCCCCCGTTGCCTGTGCGGCCAGAACAAGGGCGGTTGAAAGACCGGAAAGCTCGGCGGTGTGGCGCTGGAACATGCCAAAAACGACGTTGGAATTGTTCGTGCTGCCGGTCATGAAGGCACCAAGCGCGCCGATGGCCGGTGAAATCACCGGATAGGCGACGGCAAAGGCGCCGGAAAAGATCGCAGCACCGCCTTCGGCCAGGGCATAGGTCATGCCCGCATGATCCATGATGATGGCAAGCCCGATGACTGGCACCATGCCGATACTGGTTGGAAGGCCGCTTTTAAGCGTGCGTTGCCAGATGCGTTTACCAATCCCGTTGTCGTAATGCCGGCGGAGCTTGAAGAAGGTAAAGCTGATGGCAGCGGTATAAAGCAACAGCGCACCCGGATGGCCAAAGATCGCGATGGCCTTGGCACTTTCGGCTTCGATCACCCAACCGGTTGCGGTGGCGGTTTCCGGGAAATCAAGCGTGAAGCGGATCTTGCCCAGAAGCATTTCGACAGCCGGGACAAAGGTCGCAAGTGTGACCAGAACGATGAAGACCAGATAGGGCGTTAGCGCCTCGATCAACGGCATATGGTGATGATCATCGGCAACCTGTTCGGCGACATCATCAGGATGGGGTTTCCAGAACCGTGTCACGATGATCGAGGTAACCAGCCCGGCAATTCCGGCGGTCAGGCCGCCCAGCGTCCACACACCGTAATTGGCCATGAAATACTGCACGACACCCATAACGCCGGAAATCAGGACCAGCGGCACAATGCGGCGGCGAATGGTGCGGAACCCGCCATCCAGCCAAAGCACAGCCGCCCCACACATAAAGCCCGACAGGCCCAGAAGGATCGCGGAATAATGGGTCAGTTCCGTGCCCGGAATGCCGGTCACACCAATCAGCGCTTCGAACGAGGTCGCCATATTGCCAAACAGTACCGACCAGCTATGACCGATCATCGGGGCGGCAACGGCCAGAACTGGCGAGAACCCCATGCCCAGCAGAAGCGGCGCGACCACGGCAATCGGAACGCCAAAGCCCGCAACGCCTTGCAGGAAGCTGGCAAAGACGTAGCCCAATATCAGAAGTTGTAGCGGGCGATCATCGGTCAGCGATCGAATGGCGCGCCCGATGGTTTTGATTGCGCCGGCTTCTTCGGCCGCGAAATAAAGGATCAGGGCGGCCCAGACGATATACAGGATATAAAGGGCCAGCATCACGCCCTTGGCCTGGGCGATGATCAGCATGTCGGTCGGTGCGCCAAAGAAGAAGACAGCAAGGATGACCGTGACGAACCATGCGGCGGCACCGGCGCGCGCAGCACCCCAGTTGGCCTTTATCATCAGAAACAGAATGGTCGCGATTGGCAGGGCTGCCAGCAGGAAGTCGGTCATGAAGGGCGCACCATAACCTTTTGAAACGTGGGGCTATCGTTGAAGGATTCAACGGGAGGCGCATATTGTCCGACCAATGATGCAAGCGCAAGTGGTGTGTTCTGGTATTTCGTATGATGAAATGCAAATGCCGGGCTCCATGTGAGTCCGGCATTTGCGGAAAACGTATGGTCTGTCGGCCTTTAGGCGCAGTCTTTATTGTCAGACTTTTCGTTCATCTCTGCAAACAGGTCTGCGGCAATTTCAAAAGATTTCAGACGTGCGGTCTGATCATAGATGTTGGCAGTCACCATGATTTCATCAGCGCTGGTCATATAGGCAAACTCACGCAGCTTCTTGCGCACCGTGTCACGGCCCCCGATTGCGGCATAGCGCATGGCGTGATCGACGCCGGCCTTTTCAACGCGGTTCCAGATCTCGTTCATGTCCTTGACCGGTTTGGGCAACTGTCCGGGTGTTCCGCGCCGCAGATTAAGGAATTGCTGCTGCATCGAGGTTGCGAGATATTCGCCTTCCTCGTCGGTATCTGCTGCAAAGAAGCCCATGGCGGCAATCGCATAGGGTTTATCAATCTGTTGGCTTGGCTCAAACCGGTTGCGATAAAGGGTCAGCGCATCCATCAGCATGTCAGGCGCAAAGTGCGAGGCAAAGGCAAAGGGCAGGCCAAGGCGTGCCGCCAGTTCCGCAGAAAACAGGCTGCTGCCAAGAAGCCACATCGGAACCTGTGATCCATAACCCGGCACGGCCCGGATCGGTGGGTTGCCTTCCAGCGGGGCAAGGAATGCCTGAACCTGCAAGACATCCTGAATAAAGCGTTCTTCCGAGCCATGCATGTCGCGACGCAGGGCGGCAGCGGTGCGTTGATCCGTGCCCGGCGCGCGGCCGATGCCCAGATCAATACGGCCAGGATGAAGAGCATCAAGGGTGCCGAACTGTTCGGCGATCACAAGCGGCGCATGGTTGGGCAGCATCACACCACCCGAACCGACCCGGATGGTTTTGGTGCCGGCTGCCACGTGGGCCATGACGACAGAGGTCGCAGCACTCGCGATGCCAGGCATATTGTGATGTTCGGCCAGCCAGTAGCGATGATAGCCAAGCTTTTCGGCGTGTTGGGCGAGGGCAAGTGTATTGCGAAGCGCATCAGAGGGATGTTCGCCCGCATTCACCGGGCAAAGATCAAGAAGGGAATATCTTAGCATAGCCAGACTTTCTGTTTGGCACGGTCATCGCAGATATGGTTTTTGCGGCGCGCCTGATTTCACGGTTGGCATTAATCTAGCGCGAATTTTCCCCCATGCCAGCCCCGAAGGCAGATTGCTTTGCCGGGTCAGCCTTGGTGGGCGCTCAGAGTGCGGCTGACGAAATTACGCAGTGCGGTCGAAATATCATTGCTGCGATAGGCAAGCGAGAGCTGCGCGATTGGCACGTCGCCCTCGATCTCGCGATAGGCAACGCCCTTGGCCTGCAACTGCGTCATCGGTTTGGGAACGAGTGAAAAGCCAAGTTCGGCGGCAACGAAATTGATCACTGATCCCAGCTGCGGGGCGATCTGACCCATTTGGGGTTCAAATCCGGCGTCACGACAGGCAGTGACGACCTTGTCGTAATGGGTCGGGCCGACAGCGCGCGGGGTCAGGATAAGGGCCTCGTCACAAAGCTCGGAAAGGGCGACCTTTTCTCGCTGCGCAGCCGGATGTCCGGACGGCAGGACAAGCACCATAGGTTCGCTTGAAATCACATGCAGGCGAATGCCATCACCGGCAATCGCGTCCTGACGCAGAAAGACCGCATCAAGGCGTTCATCATTAAGGCCAGCGACCAACTGGGCAGAGTTGGCTTCTTCAAGGGTCATCTCAACGCCGGGATAGCTTCGTCTGAAATCGCGAAAGACGCGCGGGACAGAGGGGCTGAAAGCAGCAGATGCGGTAAACCCGACCCGTATGGATCCAACTTCGCCGCGCCCGGCCCGTTGGGCGGCGCGAATGGCGCGCTCTGCGAGATCAGGGAATTGGGCGACGACCTCAAGAAATGCCGTTCCGGCCTCGGTCAGTTCGGCCCCATGCGGCACTCGGTGGAAAAGGGCGGTGCCGATTTCATGTTCGAGATCGCGGATTTGCTGACTAAGCGGCGGTTGCCCGATGCCAATGCGCGCAGCCGCGCGGGTAAAGTTGCCCTCACGGGCGACGGCCAGAAAGTAGCGGATATGGCGCAGTTCCATTTTTGATATATCCAAAACATATCACAAAAGACACTTCCATATATTGGACGGATGGGGAGGAGAGTGCAATCATAAGCGTCACCTTTTGATTTGCTCCAAATGAGGTCGCAAATGGCTGTTTCTCGGGAAAATGCCCCGGAAGCACATTCCGCAGTTTCTGAAAGTGCTGCTGATACGGCGATATCTGATGCGTCGCATGATATTCGTTCGCTCAGCCCGCTCGCGTCCACCAACGTCGCCGAAACCGATGATCCCGTGGGGATTATGCCGGGATCGGGTGCGTTTCGCCGTATCAGCATTGCACTGTTTCTGGCAGGCTACGCGACCTTTTCGCTGATTTACTGCGTGCAGCCGCTTTTGCCGGAGCTCTCCGGGCATTTCATGGTCGGGCCTGCGGAAAGCTCGCTTGCGCTGTCTCTGACGACCGGATTTCTTGCCTTTGCCATTTTGCTGGCCGGTGCAGTATCCGAGGCCGTCGGGCGCAAGCAATTGATGCTGATTTCCATTTGTGTCGCGTCGGTTCTGAACCTGATTGCACCGTTTCTGTCTGACTGGCATGCGTTCCTTGTGGTGCGCGCGCTTGAAGGCTTGATGTTGGGCGGGGTTCCGGCGGTTGCCATGGCTTATCTGGCTGAGGAAATAGATCCCAAAGGCCTTGGCATGGCGATGGGGATTTATATCAGCGGCACGGCAATCGGTGGCCTGAGTGGCCGTGTTGTGATCGGTTTCCTGACTGATCTGTTTGGCTGGCATGTTGCGCTTGGTGCGATGGGGGCGCTTGGTCTTATCGCGGCCCTTGGATTTGCCATCCTGTTGCCGGCATCACGGAACTTTGTGCGCCGACCGGGTTTTCAGGTGGGCTATCACGTGCGTGCCTGGGGTGGGCATTTGAAACATGTCGGTTTGCCGTTCGTGTTCCTGATCGGTGCCTTTGCCATGGGCTGTTTTGTCACCGTGTTTAACTATGTCGGCTTCAGGCTTTCGGATGCGCCCTATAGCCTTAGTCAGAGCCAGATCGGTCTGATCTTTGTTGTCTATCTGTGTGGCTCAGTAACCTCATCCGTTGCCGGTGCGATGTCAGACAAGATCGGCCGTGGTCCGGTGCTGGTTGCGGGCTTGATTCTGGCCGCTGTTGGTGTCGGCTTGACGGTGGCAGATAGTCTTTCAGTGATTATTGGCGGGATCGTGATCCTGACCAGCGGGTTCTTTGTTGCCCATTCGATTGCCAGTGGCTGGGTCGGGCGGCTCGCCGAAACGGCCAAGGGGCACGCATCGTCGCTTTATCTTCTGGCTTATTATCTGGGTTCAAGCATCATGGGATCGGTCGGTGGCTGGTTCTGGGATCAAGGCGGCTGGAATGCGGTGGCGGGCTTTGCCGGGGTGCTGTTGCTTTGCGGGCTTTTGTGCGGGCTTTACCTTTGGGCGCGCGCGGCACAGGCGGCCCGCCAATCAGAAATGCAAGTCGCTCGAACGGCCTGATCAAAACAAAACCCCCGCCACATTGGACGGGGGTTTTATCTTTTGGAACGGCTTTGGACCGGGCTTAGAGCCAATCAGGGCTCGGCAGGCCTTTTTCCTTAAGGAACGTCGGGTTCCAGAGCTTGCTCTGATAGCGGGTGCCAAGATCACAGAGAATGGTGACGATGGTTTTGCCCGGACCCAGTTCACGGGCAAGACGCACCGCACCGGCAACGTTAATACCCGTCGAGCCACCCATGCACAGGCCTTCTTCCTTGAGCAGGTCAAAGACGATCGGCAGCATTTCTTCGTCCGAGATCTGGAACGGGTGGTCGATTTCGATGCCTTCGAGGTTGGCGGTAATGCGACCCTGACCAATGCCCTCGGAGATCGAGCTGCCTTCGGATTTCAGTTCACCGAACTTGTAGTGGCTGTAAAGCGCGGCCCCCATCGGATCGGCAAGACCGATCTGGATGTTTTTGTTCCGCTCCTTAAGGCCCATGGAAACACCGGCCAGTGTGCCGCCGGTGCCGACCGCACAGATAAAGCCATCAACCTTGCCGTCGGTCTGCTCCCAGATTTCCGGGGCGGTGGTGTCGATGTGACCCTGACGGTTGGCAACGTTGTCGAACTGGTTGGCCCAGATCGCACCATTGGGTTCGGACTGTGCAAGTTCTTCGGCCAGACGGCGGGATACATGCACATAGTTGTTCTGATCACGATAGGGGACGGCAGGTACTTCGCGCAGATCAGCGCCCAGAAGACGCAGCAGGTCTTTCTTTTCCTGACTTTGGGTTTCGGGGATGACGATCACGGTGCGATAGCCAAGCGCGTTGCCAACGGTGGCAAGGCCAATGCCTGTATTGCCAGCGGTACCTTCGACAATAACGCCGCCTGGTTTCAGAAGGCCGCGCGCCTCGGCATCGCGAATGATGGCAAGTGCAGCACGGTCCTTGACCGACCCGCCCGGGTTTGCGTATTCCGCCTTGCCAAGAATGGTGCAGCCCGTCAGCTCGGAAACCTTTTTAAGCTTCACAAGCGGGGTGCGGCCAATGGCTTCGATGGTGCCATTGCGAATGTCCATGACAGACTCCAAACATGGTAGTTTCAAATGTGTTTGATAGTTGATTGGTCTTTTTGCACACAAAAGTCAAGGCAGTTTAAAAAATAGCACGGAAAGTTTGTGTGATTATTGTTTTTCCCGTCAATTGCGGTGAGCTGTTCAAGCCCCTGAATTCTGCCGAAGTCGATCACGGTTGAGCATCAACCACTGGACCGCGATGGTCGTCATTGCATTGCAGAGTTGTCCATTCTGCAACATGGCAAAGCATTCTTCCGCCGATACGGTGAAGACCCGAATGTCTTCGCCTTCATCGGCAACACCGTGCAATCCGCCGACATTGGTGGTGTCGACCTGTCCATAATACAGGGTGACGGTTTCACTCGAGCAACCCGGTGTTACGTAATAGTGCGATATCAGTTCCGGCGTCCCGATGATGGTGCATCCGGCTTCTTCATTCGTTTCGCGACGTGCAACGTCTTCGGCCGTTTCGCCGTCTTCGATGATGCCAGCGACGATTTCGGTCAGCCACACGGGCATGTCCGGATTGCCAGCCTGTACTGATATGGTGCCGGGGCGGAACTGTTCAATCAGGACGACTTCATCGCGCACCGGGTCATAGGGTAGGACGGCAACAGCATGGCCGCGTTCGAGAATTTCGCGCTCGAGAATATTGCTTTGGCTGCCGTCAAATCGGTCATGTTGCAGGCGATAGACATCGATCTTGCAATAGCCGTCCCAGGTGCGTTTCTGGTCAATTATTTTAAATTGCATGGGTTTCACAGAGTTTCTCCCGATATCTGCGGTCTTTATGGCGGCAGCGTGCTGATTTGTCATTGTTCTTAATATTCTAGTATGCTTATGTACATTCGGATTTATCTATTGATGGTTGATACCAGACCGTTTCCATGGCGGGATGCCCTTCGTCGGGGTAGGGGCGCCATCCGCTGGTTTCAATTGTATCAGAACTGGTGTAACCTTTTGGATATGTCGGGCACGGAAACAAGTCGCAAATAACTGTGCTTTAATTCAGGGTTTAGTGTCTTGGGGGATACAGGACGTTGATGCGGTTCGAGCCAACGGAAATCGCACGTCTGTATGGGCGATCACGTGTAGGTGTTGTTGTACACAAGGATCTTGAAGCTGTGTATGTCAATGATGCCTATGCGAAAATGCTGGGCCGTCGAGATGTTCGCGACTTCATGAGCGAACCCGATATGCACCAGTATATTCCGCCAAGCTTCCATCACGAGGCGGACAAGCTTTCGGAGAATTTCCAGAACAGCAGCGGCTTCCACGGCTGGAAGAAGGTCTATAACATCCGGACGGACGGTACCCCGGTCTGGATGGAAATCAGCGACGAAACCGTCGAGTGGGAAGATGGTAACGCGGTTCTGACCACAGCCCAGATGATCGACAATGGCACGACTGCGATGCAGGTCGACCATATGCTGGGCCGGTCCTTTATCGGTGTCATGGTCCATCGCAACATGACAGCCCTTTACGTGAATGAAAGCTTCGCCCGTTTGATGGGGGCGAAAAGTGCCAGTTCGTTCATGGAAAACCCCAATATCCTGCGCTTTATCCCCGAAGAAAACCGACCGCGTGCGATCAAACATGTTGCCGCCATCCTCAATGGCGAGCGGCGTGGCGACCGGCATCGGGTGCGTGATCTTTTGGATGATGGCAGTTCGGTTTGGCGGGATCTGACTGATGAGCGCATTCTTTGGCATGACGGGAAGCCCGCCATTTTGACGACCGCGCATGATGTCCGCGATGAAGTCGAGATGCATCAGCAGCTTGTCCGCGCCAAGGCAAGTCTTGAGCAGGCGGTCACCGAAGTCATCCGGATGGTGCCATCGGCGGTGGCGATGCTTGATGACAATCTTGAAGTTGTTCATTTCAATCACGAATTTTCCCGGCTGTTCGGTGGCGAGAAAACCGATGATGACAGTCCCGGTTTTGATATTTCGGCGTTGCATGAATGTTGTGCCGAGATGAAGCGAAACGGCCATGGTCATGCGACGCTTGATGAGATGGAAACACCATCAGGGCGGTTGGCCGATATCCGCATGAACATGATGGATGATGGTGGTGTGATGGTTTCGGCCACTGACATCACTGATCACAAGCGCAAGGAACAGATGCTGGATACTTTGGCATCGACTGATGCACTTACCCGCGCACTTAATCGGCGCGGCTTTGAAAGTGCGGTCAGCCGGTTACGTGAGATTCGCCACCTTAAGGATAAAAGCTGGATATTTGGTCTGATCATCCTTGATCTGGATTATTTCAAGAAGGTCAATGACACCTATGGTCATGCAATCGGTGACCGGGTTCTTGAAAAGGTTGCCGATACCCTGCGCCAGGCATTGCGTGACGATGACCTTGTGGTGCGTCTGGGCGGGGAAGAGTTTGCGGTGCTTTTGCCATCGGCAACGGCGGCAGTGACCAAGCGCATTGGCGAGCGGCTGTCGAACATGATCCGCGAGATCAAGGTGCCGATCGACAAGTCCGGCAAGCAGTTCGTTCATGTGACGGCAAGCTTTGGCGCAACGGTCGGCGGCGAGGGACGCCAGAACTTCATCGAGCTGGCAGAGGCCATGAAGGTTGCTGACGCGGCGATGTATGCCGCCAAGGATGCAGGGCGGGATCAACTGATCTTTCGCTTTCCCGGGGAAGAAGCCGATAGCTGATCGGCTGTTCTTCGATTAATATTCCCACCAAAGTTCCAATCCGTTGCCAAAATCCTTTGGCGATGTGCTTAGCGAGGCGTTGATGCATATTCGTCCCATGACCCCTTCCGATGGGGATCGCGTTGTTGAAATCTATGGCCAGGCGATCAAATCCGGCCATGCCACTTTTCAGGAAGACCCGGGGACTTGGGAAGGCTGGGATCAGGGACATTTGACTGAATGCCGACTGGTTGCCTGTGATGATAACGACAAGGTAATCGGCTGGGCCGGGGTGTCGGGCGTTTCAAACCGATGTGTTTATCGTGGCATTGCCGAGATATCGGTCTATGTCGATCCGGATTGTCAGGGGCAGGGTGTTGGCAAATCCCTTTTGGCGGCCCTGATCAAATCCAGCGAAGAGCACGGCATCTGGTCGCTTGAGGCTGGCATTTTCCCGGAAAATGAAGCCAGCATTGCCCTGCACCGATCCCTTGGTTTTGAAACGGTTGGCCGTAAACGCGGGCTTGGTCGTATGGGCTATGGCCCGATGGCGGGGCTTTGGCGTGATGTCATGCTGTTGCAGCGCCGCAGTCAGGTGGTTGGCGTCGATTAACGTAAAATCTTGTTGCGCAGATTGGTGGCTAGATCGCGTTAATTGCGATTAACACCGTGTTTTTTCGAATTTGTATGTGGCTTGATCAAAAACGCCTTGGGCATGCTTTAAATTCGCGCGGCAATAGGGTAATCAACAGGTCTGGGTAAGTGAGAACCCGTAGACGAAAATTTGCCAGGAGCGCCCCCGTGAACGAGATCCGTAAAATTGCGCCTGTCGCAATCTGGGACAATTTCCAGAAACTTTGCGATACCCCGCGTCCGTCCAACAAGGAAGAAGCTGTTTTGCAGCTTCTCGAAAAGATGGCCGATGACAAGGGCCTTGCGCATTTCCGTGATAGCGGCAGTAACCTTGTTGTATCCGTTCCGGCGACTGCGGGATTTGAAGACCGTAAAATCGTTATTCTGCAGGCCCATGTCGATATGGTGACCCAGGCCAACTCCGGCTCGACCCACAATTTTGATACCGACCCGATCCGCATGGTAATGGACGGCGAATGGATCACGGCCGACAACACCACTCTTGGTGCTGATAATGGCATTGGTGCTGCGGCCATGATGGGCTTCATGACCGAAGACGATCTTGAGCATGGCCCGCTGGAACTTCTGTTCACGGTTGATGAAGAACGTGGTCTGACCGGTGCGATGAACCTTGAGCCGGGCCGGCTGAAGGGTGAGATCCTGCTTAACCTTGATACCGAAGACGAGTATGAGCTTTGTGTTGGCTGTGCTGGCGGTGGTGATCTGGTCGCAAGCTATGAATACGCAGAAGAAGCCGTTGGTGCCGGACAGGTCGCGCGCGAGATTGCGCTGACCGGTTTGAAAGGTGGCCATTCAGGTATCGACATTATTCTGGGTCTTGGCAATGCAAACAAGCTGATGGCGCGTTTCCTGCGCACTGCGATCCGTGATTTTGGTGCGCGCATCGTTGCGATCAATGCCGGCACGGCACGCAACGCCATCCCGCGTGAATCCTTTGCCACCATCGTCCTGCCCGAAGGCAAGGTTTCCGATTTCGAAGCAGCGCTAAGCGCATTTGCAGATGACGTCAAAGACGAAATCGGCGCGATTGAGCCGAACTTCGCCATTCGCGTGACCGAGGCAGATCTTCCTGCCAAAGCGATGAGCGCTAAAGACTCCAAGGCATTCAATAACGCCTGCGTTGGTGCGCCGAACGGTGTTCAGGCCATGAGCACCTCGGTCGAAGGGGTTGTGGAAACCTCGATCAACTTGGCCATCGTCAAGCTTGCTGATGGTAAGGCCGACGTCACCTTATCCGCACGCAGCTCGATCAACTCCGCCCGCGATGCCATGCGCGAAGTGGCAACGGCGGTGTTTGAAAATATCGGTGCGTCGGTTGCCTGGGGCGATGCCTATCCGGGCTGGAAGCCGGATGCCAACAGCGAAGTGGTCAGCCTGATGAAGTCTGTTCACAAGGACATGTTTGGCAAGGAGCCGGAAATTCGCGTTATCCATGCCGGCCTTGAATGCGGGGTACTGGGATCAAAGTATCCGCATTGGGATATGGTTTCGTTCGGTCCGACCATCAAACGTGCTCATAGCCCGGATGAATGCGTGCATGTCCCAAGCGTTGCGCGCTTCTGGGATTACCTTCTGGCAGCGCTGAAGGCGATTCCGGCCAAAGGATAAAACGGATAAGTCCATTTTAGGGCTTGGGGAATTTGATGCGACTGATCGGGTGACCGGTCAGTCGCATTTGTTTTCGGCACACCATGCATCACGGGCTTTAGAACCGTTGCCTGGCACCAGGGCATCCAAATTCACAAAACCGCTTTCGCCAATGCTGGTTTCGATTTCAATCCAGAAACCCTGACTGTCGCCAGCGACATAGACGGTTTCAAACCGGGTGAGGCGACGAATGATGGTGTCATTGACACTTGGTCCGTCGCGCAGGTTCAGAAGTTCGCGATCAACATAATAAGGTTCGCGGTCATCCCCGATGAGGTCCTTGACCTGTTTGGTGATTTCCGTGCCCTGACGGGCGACGATTTCCGGAATGTCACGGGTGACAAAGCCCTGACCCGGGCCAAAGGCGATCAGGGCTGCAAAAATCAGGAAAAAGAGCGGGCTCAGATGCAAAAGGGCATCAAACATGCCCGCACGTTTCCATTCATCGCGGACACGGCGTGCCGGTTGTCCGTCATCAAGGCGGCGCTGGGTCGCGCGCACCTGTTCGGCAAGGACAGAGCGATTGCTGCCAATGAAATCAAGGGCTTGCAGCAATACCGCACGGGCAAGTGGCTTGTTGCCCGACTGCTCAAAGGCATTGGCTTGGGTAAACAACATCTTGGCGTTGCCTTCGGGCGGGAAAGTTCCGCCGCGCATATTGCCAAGAATGGCTTTCCAGGCGGGCAGGAAGCTTTTCCAGCCCCAGAAACCGCGCAGCCAGGTTTTGAAGCTGGCCTTAAGCGCCATGCGCTTTGCGCCCTTGGGGGCAAGGTTGGCCGTTATGGTTTCGATATTGTAGGAATTCAGAAAACCACGCACGACCTTGAATTCGACCTGCCGCGGTTGGGCCGATACGACGCCCGTGACCGCGCACTGAATGAAGCCCTGTGCGTTGGGTTCGGTTTTCTTGGTTTTATGGCGTCTTGCACCGGGATGAATGTTGCTTTTGCGCGCATTGGTTTTGGCCTGCTGTTCGCGATAGGCTTGATTAGCACGCGCAACTTTTTCCTCGGTGCTTTCCTTTGGCTTTTCCTGTTTGCGGCCCGCACCGGCGAAGCCCTGCTTCTGGCGGTTGGCATTCTGCGCACCCGCAGCATTCGGGCCATATCCAGTCGATGTTGATTGCCCGTTGCCAGTATTCCCCGGCTTCTGAGCACTAGACGTGCCATTGCCAGCCTGCTTTGGCGGTTTGCGTTCGCCAATCAGGATTTCATAGGCCTCGGTGATGTCCTTGAACTTGTCTTCCGAGTCCGGATCGGTGTTGCGGTCAGGGTGAAATTCAAAGGCCAGTTTGCGATAGGCCAGCTTGATTTCCTTCGCGCTCGCGCCGGGCGCAATGTTCAGCATGCGATAATAGATGCCGAGGCGATCAGTGCTCATGATTGATGAAAATTCCTGTCAAGACATGCTTTCCGGCGCGCGAAATCAGCCGATAATAATTTTAAAGATGGCATTTCACCATACAATCATAAGGTTGAAATCTTAACACGTTGTCACTTTTGACTAATTGCCATATTTTCAAGAATCACATGAGCACCAAATGAGAACGAACAGGTAGTCGCCTTGAAACTGAAATTCTGGCAACGCAAGTCCAAAGCGGATGACGATATGTCCGATGCGGATGGCATGTCCGCTGGCGTCGCCGAAGGAGAGGCGCCGGAGTTCGAAATGCCGCCGGGACATCATCTTGGTCTCGGAACACGGTTGCGTGCCAAGTGGGAAGGCTATGACGACCCGGTCGAGTATTACCTGCTGCAGCTTGAAATCGATGCCTATGCCGACTGGTTGCGCAAGATGCGTGTCTGGCTGGCGCGCCCGGTCGAGCCGGAGCTAAGCGAGCTTGATTTGGATGAAGAAATCGGTCGCTGGCCGCCGGATCGTATCCGCCTTTACGACAAGTTGTTCGACCATGGCATCATGATGCCTGGCGGGCATGAATATGCGCTTGAACTTGCCAAACCGCTTGCACTCGATGAGACGCTGAGTTGTCTTGAAATCGGTGCGAAGCTGGGTGGCGTTGCGCGTGTGCTTGCCGATCGCCTTGGTGTCTGGGTAACCGCCCTTGAGCCGGATCGGGAACTAGCACTTTTGGGAATGGATCGATCGGTTCATGCCGGTGTTCAGAAGAAAGTCCCGGTCCAGACGTTTGACCCGCTGCAGCCAGACCTTCGCAAGGGCTATTTCAACGTCGTTTATTCCTATGGCGAGCTGTACAAGATCCCGGGGAAGGAAACGTTTCTGGCCGCTTTGGCCGAAACCCTGCGCGAACACGGGCAGCTTTTGATTACCGATTATGTTCTGACGCGCGATCTTGATGAGAATGAGCTGGCAAACTGGGCAAAGCTTGAAGACGAAGAACTGTTCCCTTGGACCGCACAGGAATACAAATCGCGTCTGGGGCAGCTGAAGTTTGACATCCGCATTGCCAAGGATGAGTCGGAAACGCACCTTAAGCATATCAAACTCGCCTGGATGACGATGCTTTCTGACATTCAGAACGCTGGTCTTGACCCCGATATCATGGATTATCTCGAGCCAGAGATGGAAATGTGGATGAATCGCGTAAAAATGCTTGAAAATGGCAGCCTGGCCTTTTATCGGTTCTACGCAACGATCAACTGATCGCTCGGAATTTATGTGCTGCTGGCGACTTGAAGGGGATTTGTTCCACTTTCTGTCGCCGCAACCTGTTTTAGGTGTTGACAGGGGCATGTCGTACTTCTATTTTCCGGCTTCCTCGAAGGGGCCAAGTTTCTAAGGTTTAAGATTATGAAGATCCGGAACTCATTGAAATCCGCGAAGCTGCGGGAAAAAGGCTGCCGTATCGTGCGCCGCCGTGGCCGCGTATACGTGATCAATAAAAAGAACCCGCGTTTCAAGGCGCGCCAGGGTTAATTCCCGGTACCTTGTTCTAAGGTTTTACAAAACGCCGCATCGGTTTATCCAATGCGGCGTTTTGTTTTGTCTGGCTGCTTTTCCTGCGACGCCTGCCGCAGGAAATTGGCCTAGTTTTTCGGATTGGTTGTGAAAAGCTCGGTTCGGGTGTGGCGCCCGCGCAGCAGAACATCACCGGCCTTGCTGACCCGGTCCGGGTTGGCCATCAGATTACGGGTCGTTTCCGAAATCAGGATGTTGGTGCCCAGCACCTTGTTTTCCTGTTCCAGCCGTGAGGCCGTGTTGACAGCGTCACCATGCACCGTAAAGGACAGGCGGGCTTTCGCGCCGACATTCCCGGCCACCATCGAGCCGGTATTAACCCCACAGCGCACCTTGAGCGCAAGACCTTCGAAGGTGCGTTTTTCGACTTCGGTTTGAAGTGCAATAGCGCTGTCGACGGCTGCGTCCGCATGGTTTTCAAGATCATCAAACACGTTGTAGACCGCAAGGATGGCATCCCCCTGGAACTGGGTAATAATGCCGCCATTGCGCTCGATGATCTGGGTCGCGCAATCGAAGTAGTCATTGAGCATTGCAATGATCTGTTTCGGATCAAGGCTTTCGCACATAGATGTAAAACCGACAATATCAACGAACAGCACTGTGGCTTCAGAGGTTTGCGGCGGCAGCACGCCGGAATCATTGCCCGATGCCAGAAGTTTTTTGGCAATTGATTTCGGCACGAACTTACCAAACAGGCTTGTGATGCGTTCGCGGTCGTGAACGGCCATCATCATGTGATTGAATGACCTGGCTGCGTCGTCATATTCGCGAATGCGGCTGCCCTTAAGCTGCGGGATGTCTGAGGTCGCAATGTCTTCGTCTTCAAAGGCGCGCGCTGCACTGGCAAACCGGCGGATCGGTTTGGTGAAGTGGCGCGACAGGATAATCGCAACGATGACCGACAAAACAAACACGCCGCCGCCAAGGACGGATGCCAGAACCAATCGATCCCATTCGTCGTCAAACAGTTCCTCGTCAAAATACATGCCAATGATGACGGGCGATATTGGCGCGGTCAGAACCTGACGCGTGACGATCAGGTGATAGCGGTCATTGTGATCAAGCCCTGCCAAACGGATACCTGTGTGGTGACGGGCATCGTCAGGGTCCAGAGGAATGTTTTCAGATTTGCCAATGTTTGCCAGAACCGGGTCGCCAATATCATGGATCGTGGGCAAGGGGATCGGGCTACGTACAATATCGGCGCTCACCGTTTGTTCATTAACCGTTTTTTGGCTCCAGTTGCGCAATTGTGGGTGTGCCATGACGCGATTACCGCCAATCAGAATAAACGGCGTGCCGGGCAAATCTTCGCGACCGCGGATCAGGCTTTCCGACAGATTGGACAGCGACAGGTACTGGATGAAGGTGCCCAGATAATGTCCGTCATAGAAAAGCGGCACCCAGCTTGTCAGAACCGTGCGGTTAAAGAACGGGTCCCAGCGCGGATAGCCGGTCCGGTTGGTCACCGGCCCGCGGATGTGCGCAAGTTCGGAAAAAAGAATGTCGTCTTCGGGCAGGGTGCGCCTGATTTCGCTCATATCTTCCGGGTTAAAGCCGATGAATTGACGGTCACCGGTCACCAACCCATAGGCCATGACATCCATATCGGCTGCCGCAAGGGCGCGCATGGCATTGGTCCAGCCATATTGGAAACTTGGATCAAGGGCGCCACTTTCCACCTGTTCGGCAACCCAGTCGGAACGTTGGTCAACCTCGCTCATGCGTTCATGCATGGTGCGTTGAACTGATGTCAGGTCAATATCGGCCAGCATCACCCACAAGTTGCGGGTGTTTTCATAGGCCGTTCCAAGACCGACATAAAGGGATAGTCCGACGCCGAAGACACTGGTGGCGATAAAACCGGCAAGCAGTACAGACAGGACAGAGTATCTGCGTTTTGATTTCACTCGGTTTTCTTCCCGAAAAGAGGTTTTCCCCAACCCCGCGCTGATCTTAGCGGCGATCGAACTTGGTTGAAAGGATGATCGAACTTGATGTGCGTTTTATTCCGGCCATGCCGCCGATCCGGTCAAGAACGCCATCAAGCTCCTCTGGCGTGTCGGCAGCGACTTCGGCGATCAGGTCATACTCGCCAGAAACCGCAAGACAGCGAATGCAATGCGGGATTTTCTGAAGCGCGCCAACCACGCCGGCCGACTGCTTTTGTTCAAGCTGGATCATGACTTCGGCAAGCAACACGGGCTTTGCGTGGTCGCCAAGCTGAACGGTGTAACCCTTTATGATCTCGGCCTTTTCAAGGCGCTCGAGACGTTCCTGAACCGCGCTGCGTGACAGGCCGACTTCTCGCGCAAGGGCCGCAGTCGGAATGCGGGCATTTTCCTGCAGGCGGGTGATCAGTCGGCGATCAGTTTCATCTATCTGACGTTTCATCGGTAACGCCCATTAAAATGACGGGTTTTTGTTTTGTTTTAACAGTATTGCCGGGTTGAAAGCGTTCGTCCAGCGGCGGAACATTATTAGGCAAAAACAAAACATGATCAGGGCAGGCGCAGCATCACAGGTGAAACAGTGCTGATGATGTCTGTTCGTTCGGGAGTTAGAGAAAATGAAAAAGATTTTGATCCTCGGGGCCGGGAAAATCGGTCGTATTGCAGCGGTGATGCTTAATGAAAGTGGCGATTATGCGGTCACGCTGGCCGATGCCAGTGGTGATATGCTTGAGATCTGTGCGCAGGATGATGCCGCGACGCTTGTAAAGGTCGATGTCACCGATGAGGCCGCGTTGGTCGAGGTCGCCAAGGGGCATGATGCGATTCTATCGACCTGTCCGTTCTTTCTGAATGTGGCGATTGCCCGCGTCGCACGTGCGGTCGGGGCATCCTATTTTGACGTCACCGAAGACGTTGAAACCACGCGCGCCATTCGCGAAATTTCAAAGGGTGCGGAATGTGCCTTTGTTCCGCAATGTGGGTTGGCGCCTGGGTTTATTTCGATTGCGGCGCACGACCTGTTTAAGCGCTTTGATCGTGTGAACAAGCTTCGCTTGCGTGTCGGGGCCTTGCCGCAAAACCCGACCAACCGTTTGAAATATAACCTGACCTGGTCGACGGATGGCCTGATCAACGAGTATCTCAACCCGTGCGAAGCGATCCTGAATGGCAAGCGTGTCGAAGTGCTGCCGCTTGAAGGCTATGAACGCTTTACCATCGATGGCACCGAGTATGAGGCTTTCAATACGTCGGGTGGGGTTGGGGCCTTGTGCGACATGCTTGAGGGCAAGGTCGATAATCTTGATTACAAGACCGTGCGGTATCCGGGGCATCAGGAAATCCTGAAAATCCTGATTGAGGACCTTCGTCTGGGCGAACGCCCGGATATGATGAAGGAAATCTTTGAAAATGCCCTGCCAATTACCAAGCAGGACGTGATCGTGATCTTCGCCGATGCGGTTGGAACCCAGCGCGGTGAACTGCGCGAAGAAAGCTTTATTCGCAAGGTGCATGGTACGCATGTCGGTGGCAAGGATTGGTCGGCGATCCAGATTACGACATCCGCCGGTTTGTGTGCCGTGATGGATATGGTTCTGACCGGTAAATTGCCAGCATCCGGTTATGTGCGTCAGGAAGAGGTCACACTCGAAGATTTTCTGGCCAACCGGTTCGGGCGATATTTCGGACGTGCCGACTAATCGCGACAAGTGGCGCATTGATAAGCCACTATACAAAGAACCCTTCGGAAACGTTTCCGAGGGGTTCTTTTTGTTTTCAATGTTTTATGTGGCGATTGTTGACCTGAATCGTTGGATGAGGTTCGGCGGTCAAAGCGGCATATCTGCACTGTTTTTCCAAGCATGGAATGGTTGGAAAATTTATGGCAAAGACGTGGTTTGTTAACGCTTCGACCTTATGGTGGGGCGAAATACGGTTTCTCTTGGGTAATAGGTATTCCTTGTCTGATTTTGCCGACATCTACCGTTCTGCTTTGAACCTGTATGAGGCAGGTCGCTATGCAGAGGCAGAAGAATCCTGTCAGCGAATGATCCGTTCATTCCCGCAGGCCGCAGAAGCAATGCATCTGGCAGGCCTCGTCGCCATGCGTCACGGGAACCAGACTTTGGCCGCAGAACGTATGGGCAGAGCCGCGATCGCAGATGCCAATAGTGCCGAAATCCAGCATGACCATGCACAGGCCTTAAAGGCGATTGGCAAGCTTCGTGATGCCGTTGGCGCGTTTAAACGCGCCATTCGCTTGTGTCCGGATGCGCCAGCGCTTTATTGCAATGTCGCTAATACCTATCGCCAGCTTGATGAACTTGATGTGGCGCGTGAGAACTATGAACGCGCGCTTGAGCTCGCACCGGACATTGCCGAAATCCATGCAAACTATGCCGCCTGCCAATATGCAATGGGCGATATTGAAGGCGCTGAAAAGTCCTGTCTGACCGCGCTTAAGATGCGCGATGACATCGTCAATGCGCTGGTCCTGATCGGTCAAATCCGGCTGGATCAAGGACGCACCGTTTCGGCTAGCGAACCGCTGCGCAGGGCTCTCTCGCTGGAGCCCGGGAACCCGCGCGCCTTGACGGCCTATGGCGATGCGCTTTTCCGGCTTGGCCAGTTTGCCGGTGCCCAGCATTGCCTGCGACAGGTTCTTGCCCTTGATCCCGATGATGCCAAGGCGCGCAGAACCCTAGCGCTGCTTAACCTGCGGGTCGGGCAGGGGATTGAGGCCATAGGCGCCCTTGAACCGCTTTTGGCGCGCAATCCCGAAGATCCGCAATTGCTTTTGATGATGGGCGAGGCGCTTAGCCTTGTTGGCCGTCATAGCGAGGCGGTTGAACGGTTCGGGGCTGCCATCGGTGCCGGTGGCGGCGATGATGCGGTATTCCGCCTTGCTGTCGAACTTGCCGAAGAAGGCGATACCGGATCGGCGCAATCGGTTTTGCAGAACGGCATTGATCGCAAGATTGCGGCGGGTGAAAACACCGCCTTGTTCCGTACTGCGCGCCGGTTGTTGTTTGCGCCGGTGCCAACCGACCTTGCCGCGCAAAATGACGAAGTCGTGCGTGATCTTCTTGATGACACGCTGGATGAAGATGCGCTTGAGCCTGATCTTGAATTTGTCGGCACCGATCCGATTGACCCCATTGTATTGACCCGGTTCCCGCCGGTCTGGCGCGCGGCATTGCGACCGGAAGGCGACAAGCAGCTGCGTGCAGTTGGTCATTATTGGGAACGGTTGGTATCGGGATATGACGTGCCGGAAGTCACGGCAGCAACCGCGCGCATTGGCGGCAAAATCCGGATTGGCATCGTTTCAGCCAATATGTGTGACAACGGTATCGGGCGCTGGATCGCAGGCCTTGCCGAGGCGATTGATCGCGACCGCTTTGATGTCACCATCATCCGTCCGCCAACCGGTGAAGATGACATTACTGCGCGCATTGATGAGCATGCCGATCTTGTCGTGCCATTGCCGCTTGATCCCTTGCATTCGGCACGGGTGATTTCAGGGCTTGGGCTTGATGTTCTGCATTATGTCGACCCGCAGGCGGATGCCTATACCATGTTGTTGGCAAGCTGGCGTCTGGCGCCGCTTCAGATTTCCGGTGGCGGGATTGCCGCGACCAGCGGTCTTTCCAATATCGACTATCACCTGATTGCCGAGGATTGGGAAACAGCTGGCGGCGAAAAACGCTTTAGCGAGAAACTGGTGCGCCTTCCGGGGCTGTTTGTGAATGCCAGCCCGCCAGAACCGGTTGAAATGTCGACGACCGAATTGCAGCGTCGTTGGCGATTGGCGCAGGATCGGAATACTTATCTGTGTCCGCAGCCGCTTGATGTCCTGACGGCCGAGTTTGATCCGTTGATTGCGGAAATCCTGCGTCTTGATGAAACGGCAGAACTTCTGTTGATTGCGCCCGAACGTGACAGCTGGGATGCCGCGTGGGGACGTCGTTTCGCGGTTAATCACGCGGACGTCGCCGGGCGGATGCGGTTTGTGGATGTGCGCAACCGCGCCGATTTGCTGTCACTTCTGTGTGCGGTTGATGTCGTGCTGGAAAGCCCGGCATGGAATGATGCGATGCTGGCCTTTGATTGTTTGGGGCTTGGTGTGCCGCTTGTGACCTTGCCTGGTAATGCAGCGCGCTCACGCCGAAGCCACACATGCTATCGCCAGATATCGGTGTTTGATTGTGTTGCCTATCATTCTGCCGATTTCGTTGATACGGCCCTGACACTGGCAACCGACAAACGTCGCCGGTCGGTGGTTTCGCACGCGATCAAGAGCCGTTCACATATCCTGTTTGGTCAGAAGTCATCCTTTGATGCCTATATGCAGTTCCTCGATCGGTCGATCGCGCTGCCAGCGGATAAAGTGATTTAATTTCTGATAGATATCCTTGAAACTACCCAGCCGACCCACACATTCTATGTGGATGTTTGTGCACGGCAGTCATGCCAGTTCCGGTTGAGGTGGTTTTATGGTCTTGCGTTTTTCCAAGGGGCAAATCGTTCGTCTGGTCGTCGCCTTGGTGATTGTGGTTATTGCGATCTGGCAACTCGCACCGCTGACGGTTTCCGACATCCGTCCGAACGGTGTGGTCAATGCCAAGCTGGTGACCATTCAGGCCCCGATCAGCGGGCAGCTTGTTCGTGCCATCCCCGATGTTGGCGAACCGGTTTCTGCCGGATCAATTGTCACGCGCATTACCGACGATACCGAACCCCAGGCGCTGCTCGCCCAGCTTGATGGCGAGTATCAGCTGCTTCGGTCGCGCAAAACCGCCTTGATTGAAAAGCTGTCGACGCTGAATGGCCTGCGCCGTGAACTGGGCGAGCGGGTGCGTGAAATGGTGTCGGGTTCACTCGAAAGCCTGCATTACAAGGTTCTTGAAGCGCAGGCACGTCAGAAAGGCTGGCTGTCGGTCGTCAAGGAACGTGAATTAAGCCTGAGCCGCCAAAATACGCTGCTTGCAGACGGGCATGTTGCACAGGCGCGCGTCGATGAGGCCGAAAGCCTTCTTGAACAGGCAGTGCAAGAGGTCGAACGCGCGCGTGCAGACGAGGAACGCTATCGTAAGGAATCCGGATCGCTTGAGAAGGGGATCTTTATCGGCGATGGTCAGAACGATGTGCCATACTCGCAGCAACGCCTTGATGAGGTTGTTTTGGCGATTGCCGATCTGAATGTGCAACTGACCGAGACCAATGGTCGTATGGCATCCATCGAAAACCAGTTGCGCGATGAAACCGCGCGTGCCGGTCGTCGTGAATCCATGCTGGTTCGAAGCCCGATTGACGGACTGATTTGGCGCCGGATCGCGGCCGAACTGGCAACGGTGACCAAGAATAACGACTTGGCCAAGATTCTTGATTGCTCGGATATTCGTGTTGAAGTCCCGGTGGATGAGAGCCTGTCGGATCGGGTCGCGATTGGCACAACGGTTACGGTGCGCCTGCAAGGATCGCCAGAAGTTTATGACGGGACGGTCAGCGGGGTGATTGGCACGCGTGCTGTGACGCCAGAACTTGAATATGCCGCCTTGCCGCCGCTTTTGAAAAAGGATGAAGTGCTTCTGGTGGTTCAGGTACCCGATGCCGGTTTTGAAGATCGCCCGGAAACCTTTTGCAATGTCGGTCGCCGCGCAGAAGTCAGCATTCCCAGCCGGTTCCACACCTGGTTTGGTGAAAGTGACACGGCAGAATGAACTGGATGGCGCAATTTGCACCCATGGCACTTGTCATCGGTGTCATGATGCTGGCATCGCCATTCTTGCGACGTGATCAGTTATGGGCACGTTGGCTGGTCGTGTTTTTCCTGATTGCGCTGATTGCGCGCTATTTGCCCTGGCGGATTACGGAAACGGTCATACCAGCCGATCTCACCACCTTTCAGTGATGGTGGATTGTTTTCCTGTTTGCGATCGAGATCGTGTTTCTGTGTGACATGCTGCGCCAGTCGCTTGTTCACTGCAAAATCGTTGATCGCAGTGCCGAGGCCGATCAGGCCTATGCCAGACTATCGGCCCGCCCGCATGAAAGCTGGCCAAGTGTGGATGTCTTTATCCCCAGTTATAACGAACCGCTTGATGTGCTTGAGCGCAGCATTGTTGGCGCGCTTGCAATTGATTACCCAAACAAGACGGTCTGGGTGCTTGATGACGGCAAGCGCGACTGGCTTCGCGATTTTTGTGAGGAAAAGGGTGCAAAATACCTGACGCGCAAGGATGGCAGTCACGCCAAGGCGGGTAATGTGAATAATGGTCTTGCGCATTCTGATGGTGATCTTGTCTGCATATTTGATGCAGATTTCGTTGCCTATCGCCACTTCCTGAAACGGGTTGTCGGGTTTTTCGAAGACCCGACAATTGGCATTGTCCAGACGCCACAGCATTTCTTTAACAAGGATCCGATGCAGCGCAATCTTTGGATTGCTGATCGTTGGCCCGATGAACAAAGGCTGTTCTTTGATCACATCGCGCCGTCGGTTGATGCCTGGGATTCGATGTTTTGTTGCGGGTCCTGCATGGTCATGCGGCGCAAGGCCCTCAATGACATTGGAGGGGGGGCAACCGCATCGATTACCGAGGATATCCTGACCTCGCTTGAGATGCTGCGCAAAGGTTATCGCACGCGTTACCTCAATGAGAAGCTGTCGATCGGGCTCGCTGCCGAAAGCCTTCTTGCCTTTCATACCCAGCGCGAACGTTGGTGCCAGGGGGGTATTCAAACGCTGTTTCTCAAAGCCGGTCCGCTGGGCCCGGGCCTTTCACTTTGGCAGCGCATCTTGTTGTTTCCGATCTATTGGGTGTTTCATATCCCGGCCCGCTTGCTGGTGATCATGATTCCGATATTCTATTTCTGGTTCGGATTGCAACCGCTTGAAAACGCCCGAAGTTGGGAGATTTTCTATTGGCAATTGCCGGTGCTGATCGGTGGTTGGGGAACAGCACTTTGGCACAATGGCCGGCAGGCCTATCCCATTGTCAATGAGGGGCCAGCGGTGCTGGTGTCGCTCCGGCTGTTTCCAATCGTCGTATCCTCGCTGATCCGGCCATTTGGCCGCCCGTTCAAGGTCACCCCCAAAGGATCGCAGTCCGGGGTGGGGAATTCGATGAATGAGGCAATCATTCTTGGTGTGCTGTTCGTTCTGACGATTGGCGGGTTCTTCTACAACATCAATACCGATGTCCGGATCATTGATAATGCCGACTTCCTGGCGGTTGGCGGTCTTTGGGCCGCGGTCAATTCGCTGACGCTGCTTGTCGCGATCCTGATCTGCTTTGAAAGCCCGGTGCAACGCCAACAGGAACGTTTCCCGATCACCCTGAAAGCACGGGTCAGGGCTAATAAGTATGAACAACCGCTTGATATGACGATTATCGACATGTCGCTCGGCGGTGCGCGGATGATGTGCCCGGCTGACGGTGTTGACCGCGAGAAGTTCCAGAAAGGCGCATCGATTCAGCTTGTTGCCGATGAACTGCCACCTCTTGATGCGCGACTGGCGCGTGCCTTTGTCAATGATCAGCAACAGCTGGTTCTAACCCTTGATTTCACGCCTGAGCCAGAGGGTGAGGTGCGTGATGCCCTGATCCGTGTGCTGTACACAAGCGGGATTGATAACGTGTCAAAGCCTGCTGGCAGTGTCGCGCTTTGGGGCGCGTTGTTGCGCCGAATATTTGGTCGGGGGCCAGTGAAGAGTTAGGGGCACAACGGCCCCTGATAGGTGCTTAGCTCAATGCGTCGATGTCGGCTTCGGAAAGGGCTGCGGGCACGATGGTAAGCGGCAGGCGGAGCTGACCGACCGTGTCGCTTTTGGTGAGTGCCGTAATCAGCGGGCCGGGGCCGTCACTTGTCGTGCCGGCAGCCAGAACCAGAATGGAAATCTGTTCTTCTTCATCAAGAAGGTTCAGCAATTCGTCCTTGAGACGGCCCTCACGAATAAACAGAAGCGGCATACTGCCGGTTTGTTCATGAACATAGGCGGCAAGTTCGTTCACGCGTGATTCTGCCTCATCCCGGGCTTCTTCCTTCATCAGGTCGCCAACCGCCATCCAGTGCTGGAATTCGGCAGGTTCGATGACGCTGAGAAGCGCGACGCGGCCGCCGGTATGTTGCGCACGACGGCAGGCATAACGCAGTGCCTTGGTCATTTCATCGCTGTCATCCACGACAACAAGAAATGTCCTGTTTGAGGTCGCGCGGAGTTCCTGATCGGCGTCAAAAGAAGGCATATGGGTTCTCTGAACAGTTGCACTCAACCGCTGCGGCACTGAACAGATGTGGGACTGTTGTTACGAGCGGACAGTCAAATTGTGCCGCAACTCAATGCCGGTTTCCAAGTGATTTTTGGTAATCGCGACAAAGATTTATGCGTTGCGTTACCCGGGGAAATAATGCTGCATCTGCGAAGTCGCAAGGTGCGAAGCGCTGCTACCATGCGCTGATCGCGCCAACCCGGTGTTAGCGTTTGCGGAACGCGACACTGGCAATCCAGCCGGCAACCACGGCAATGATCACGGCAATAATGCCGTAAAGTGCCGAATAGCGATGCGCAAACTCATAGACCTCGGCGCTGACCCCGGTTTTGGATACCACCAATGGCGTTGTTTTCACGCTGGCAACGCCGCCATCCCGGATCAGGTAGACATTGATGGTATAAGTGCCGGTCGGGGTATTGGCCGGGAAATGAATGTCGGTACGAAACAGCTGATTGGACAGGAAGCTGATCTTGGCCGGGCGTTCGCCAAACAGGCCGGCACTTTGCATGTTGCGCACCAGTGCCTCGCGATAGACTTTCTGATCGCTGTCGTTCAGCTTGCTCTCCGGCACAAAGCGCAGATTTTTCAAACCAATACGGTAATCCAGCAATACATCGGCCGGCGCGATGATATCCATCGGGCGGTTGGCTGCGCTGGTATAGTAGGCGGGCACGTTTTTATAGCGTGCGCTCTCACTATTGACCCAGATGCCGACTTTACGTTCCTTCTTGCGCACCACCATGTCCTGGTCCGGGCCACGCACGGTGACGATCACATCGCCTTCATCCTCGACCGCCCCAAACAGCAAAACATTGGTCCCGGTAAAGCCTGTTGTGATGGCGACCAGATGGTTCGACAGGTCCACAACCAGCGGATCGGCAGCGGCCTTTTTGCTCAGTCCGCCAAGACCGAGAATAGGCGCGATGCCAAGTGCGACAATCGCCAGAAGAGCGCGTGAGGACACTGTCATCACAGATCCCCCGGCATGACGGAATAAAGATCACTTGGCGCGATCACCAGATCAAACAGAAGCTTCAGACAAACTGATAACACCAGAAGGCCGAGCAGGGCGCGCAGATGTTCGGCCTTAAGCCGTGCACCAAACTGCGCGCCAAATTGCGCACCAATGACGCCGCCAATCAAAAGTAGAATGGCAAGGGCGACATCGACGGTCTGCGTTTGCACCGATTGCAGGAAGGTCACGTTGGCGGTGACAAAAATAATCTGAAACAGAGATGTGCCGATCACAACCCCGGTCGGCATCCCAAGCAGGTAAATCATCGCCGGCACCATGACGAAACCGCCACCGACCCCCATCAGGGCCGTCAGCATGCCGACAAAGAAGCCAACGGCAAGCGGCAAGAGCGCGCTGATATAAAGCCCCGAGCGATAAAAACGCATCTTGAAGGGCAGGCCATGGATAAAGCTGTGCTGGTGCTTTTTGGATCGGCGGATTTGACCGCTACGGCGCCGGGTGCGGAAGATCGCACGGGTCGCCTCAAACAGCATCATGCCGCCGATGATGCCAAGGAAGATCACGTAGCAGAGCGAAATCACAAGATCGATCTGCCCAAGCGACCGCAGCCAGGCAAAAACCCAGACACCGACAGTCGATCCGACGATACCGCCTGCAAGCAGAACCAGCCCCATCTTGAGGTCGACATTGCCGCGCTTCCAATGGGCGAAAACGCCAGACACGGAAGATGCAACAATCTGGTTGGCCGCAGTTGCCACCGAGACAGCCGGGGGAATACCATAAAAGATCAAAAGCGGGGTGATCAGAAAACCGCCGCCAACGCCAAAAAGGCCAGACAAAAAGCCGACCCCGCCGCCCAGCCCAAGGATCAGAAATATATTTACCGATATCTCGGCAATCGGGAGATAGATTTGCATCGCGGGCAGGCTAACAGCGTTTGATTGATTGTTATTGTTCAGTCTAACATATTGTGCAAATGCAACAATCGCCAATTGGCGCTATATCGGACCGGTTTCGTATTTTTTATAAGGTTTCTCATGTCGTCATCTTCAAGTGGTCCCCATGATGCAATTCTCGACGCGCGTGGCCTGATGTGCCCGATGCCGGTGCTCAAGGCGAAAAAAGCGCTGCGCGACGTCACTGAAGGTGGGGTTTTGAAAGTTCTTGCGACGGATCCCGGCTCTGTGGCCGATATGAAATCCTTTTGCGAGATGACGGGAAACCTCCTGATATCATCCGAACAGGATGGCGATGTGTTTGTCTATCACATTGAAAAAGTCGGTGCCTGAGACCCGATTATAAAACGCCCCACAATGAAAGACTCCCGAATGGCACCAGCAACACCTGATTTGACCTGGTTGGATTGTGACTTTGACGATCTGTCGGCACGTCACGTGCACAGCCTTCTAAAGCTCCGTCAGCAGATTTTTATCATCGAGCAGACTTGTATCTTTCCCGATATCGACGGGCTTGATCCTGTGTGCCGGCATGTGATCGCCTATGAGGGGGATGATGTTTTGGCAGCGGCCCGGATTGTTGCGCCAGGAATTGACCCCGACCACACTGCACAAGGCGACCGTCCGGCGATCGGGCGTGTAGTCACCAGCGAACGTTTGCGCGGGCAGGGGATTGGACGCGAAGTGATGCGGCGCGCGATTGCGGCTTGCGAACAGCAATTCGCAGGAAAGCCGATTTACCTTAACGGCCAGCTATATCTTCGTGATTTTTATGAAAGCCTTGGCTTTGTGCAATTCGGTGCCGAATATGACGAAGACGGTATTCCCCATATCAGCATGGAACGCCCGGCGGGTTAGGTCACAACAAGAAAGAACTGACCAGCGGCAACTAGCGCACGCCGCTGGTTGCCATGCCAGTAAAGAATTCAAGCTGCCAGTTCATGTCATCTTCACTCAACGGATATTGATTGCCGCTGCGTGGGTTAAGGGTTTGGCTGGGCGGGACATGGCCCAGCTTAATCTGAATTTTAACCGCCAGGTCGGCCGGAAGGCCCGCTTTCCACGCCAGTGACACAACGCCCTTGGCCGAATGGGTGTTAAGCACCTTGGTCACCGCATCTGGAGAGATGCCAGCAAGAACCGCAAGGGATGCACGGGCGAATTTGACGTCATTGGCAGCCAACGCCTTTGCGACTTCCTGATCGGTGAGCTTTTTCTTGGCATGCATGGCCAGCGCCTTTTCAAAGGCCGGTTCGCCTTCTTCCTCATCGTCGTCTGCGACAACACCTTTCTTGTCGGATTTCGGATCTGGCTTATTGGCCGCTTTGCCTTTTTCCTTTTCGGCCTTGATCTTTTTCGCGTCAGTCGCGACATCGTCGCGCTTTTCGAACTCCCCGGATGCAATCCGGCGCTGCACGACTTCGCGGACTGCCTCAAGCTGGTCCTTTTTAAGATCCTTGCGACGTTCGAGCACACTGATCAGGTTTTCAGCAACAAAGCGCGCCAGTTTACCGGCCGCGGTCGGCGTCAGGCTTGGACGTTCAACAAGGGGTTCATGCCATTCCGGATAATCCGGTGCACGGTCGATCAGCTGATCAAGTGTTTCTTCGCGGATTTGGGCAGACTTGTTGCCCAACAAATGCGAAATTGCATCCTTGTCACTGCTGGCTGCAATCGCATCGGCAAGCTTTTCGCCAACATTTCGGCGGCGCGAGACAAAGCTAAGCGCGCCACGGCCAGAACTGCCTTCGATGATTTCAAGAAGGTCGTCCTCGGTCAGAACCGGGGAATATTGCAGGACAGGACCACAAACAACACTTTCGGCATCACGGGCCAGCTGTTGAATAATCGGCTGCGGTGCGTCGGCAATGTCCTTGAGGGTTTCTGAAATGACCTGACGGACATGGACGGCCTGGTCACGGACAAGTTTATCGAGCGCCTCATAGGTCAGGCGGCGCAGTTTGTCGCTTTCGTTCGGGCTGAGCCCCGCCGACAGCTTGGCAATTTTTTCAGCCAGGCTGCCACGGACACTGTCATCCGTATCATCGGTCAGAAGAACGTCGGCCTGTACCGGAGTTGCTTCGTTGGCAGCGATGTGGCGACGAACTGAGGAGTCCTGATCGGTTGCGAGGAAATAAAGGATTTCCGGACGCGTATCATGGCGCTGTGCCAGCTTGCCACGGACGTCTGCGTCCGGGCTTGCTGCCATTTCCTTGGCCTCGTCATAGGTAATTGGCGTTTCGCTTCGCTTGTTAAATACCCGCTGCAAAAACCCTTTCATCGGGCATTCCTCCTAATCTTCGATTTTTGCCGGATCTTTTGATCCGGGTGCGGCAGCGATGCCAAAACGGCCTTTGCCAACTTTCTTGACCTGATACATGGTCTGATCTGCGCGTTGCACAAGTTGTTCAAGTGTTTCTCTTGAATCCGGATCATGAACGGCAATCCCAACGGATATGCCCAGAGGATGTTGGGCGTCACCGGAATATTGGCCAAGAACAGCACTTTCCTTCATCAGCGTCTTTGCGCGACCCGATGCCGCGTTAATATCGGCACCTTCCAGCCACAGAACAAACTCGTCGCCGCCAAGGCGGGCCACCAGATCGGCCGGGCGGACATTATCAAGCAGGACCTTTGTCAGCGCGAGAATGGCGTCATCACCGGCCTGATGGCCATGGATGTCATTGACCAGCTTGAAGTTATCCATGTCGACATACATCAGCGCTGCTGGCGCATTTTCGCGGCGCAGGCGGCTGTGGCGCCGTTTGAGTTCTTCAAAGAAGGCACGGCGGTTCAAAAGACCGGTCATGCCATCGGTACGCGACAGGGTCAGAATGCGTTCGTGTTGAATGGCCTGTTCAATGGCGATGCCGACCTGATCGGAGACCTCTGTCATGATCGCGCGTTCGCCATCGGTCGGTTCGGGATGGTCGGCATCAAACATGAAGATGACTGCGCCATTGTTACGCTGATGATAATGGCAAAGCAGGGCCAGAATCCGGTATTTGCCGATCTGGGCTTCGAATGTTTCGTTGGCACCTTGCAGCTTTGCAAGCGCCTGCTGGGCAATTTCGTTGGCACCTTTGTCTTCGTCGCCTGCGGCCAGTTCCATCTCGCCGGTTTCATCATTGCGCTTGAAGATGATGCAATATGAACAGGCAAGCGCGCGCGTACTGGCCTCTGATGCGCCTTTCAGGACAAGAAGAGGATCAATCTCGTCACGCATGGTACGCACGATATAGGTCATCAGCCGGTCACGGTTACGTGCTGTTGCGACTTCGCTTTCGCGGCGGCGCTGCTCGGTAATGTCATGAGCAAGGCCACGGGTTCCGATCCAGACGCCCTCGCGGGAATAGACCGGTGTCGAGGAAACTGAAAGGCATGCGTCGCGACCGTTGGAGCGCCGGAACCAGATCGGCACGTCACGCACGGCCTTCTGGCTGCGAAACACGTGTTCGCTGTCCTTGTCCGCAGTATCAAGCAGGAAGTGTCCCGGAAAACGGCCGACAATGTCATCAGCGCGATATCCAAGAGCGCCGCGCGGGGAGACAAAGATGAACTTGCCGGTTTCATCGGTTTCCCAGGCAAAGGCGGATGAGACTTCAACAATGTCGCGGTAGCGCTGGCGCGAATCAATCAGCGCCTCGCGCAGGTTGCGATCCATGCTGACATCGCGTGGCAGGATCATGACCTGGTTTTTCGTGGTCGGCAGGGCCGTCAGTTCAAGCGTTGCCGTCCCGCGCTGGACCTCAAAGGTCATCATTTCAACCACACCACCCGGTGTGGTTAGGGTCCGGCGGATCAGCTGATAAATTTCGGGGAACAGGCCATCGCGAATGCCGTTGGCAAAGCCGATGGCGTTCTTGTTGGCAAAAAGCGGTACGCCATGAGCGTCCATGACGATGACGGGGGCTTCGGCCTCTGCCATGACTTTCGGGTCAAGGGTAAAGACATCCGCATCGTAGTGGGTCAGGTCTTCTGTCACGTCTGTTTTCTTGTTCTGGGGGTCCACGGGATGACGGGAAGTCATGCGCGTCCTCCTGTTGTGGTCGACGCGGTCTGCTCGTTTGTGTCGGCACTGCTGGTCGGGTTTACGATATTGGTTTTGTGATAGTCATCATCACTGCCGATCGTGATCGGCGGGCCAAGGTGATAGCCCTGACCGTAATCAATACCCAGATCACGCACCAGCTCGTAGCTGGCCTGATCGTGGATCATCTCGGCGATGGTGCAAATGCCCAGATCCCGGCAAAGCAGGGCAGTTGCCTTAAGAAACGCACGACCCTTGGGGTTGGCAAGGGCGGTACGCATTGCACCACCGTCAAACTTGATGATGTCGACATCAAGGGCACTCAGATATTCAAAGTTGGCCGCCCCGGCGCCAAAGTCATCAAGACAGATTTCATGGCCACGTTCGCGCAGCATCTGAAGGCCGTTATTCACATCAGTCAGCCCGCGAATGCGCGAAGTTTCGGTGACCTCGAACAACACATGTTTTGGGGCAATGTCATAAGAATCAAGCAACTCGATCAGGGCTGGCATGAAGCCAGCCTGCTCAAGAGAATGGCCCGAAAGGTTCACCGCAACCGGGTAGGGGATGCTGTCGGGATTGTTGTGCAAATGATCCAGAACCTTGCTGCACATTGCCAGATCGAATTCCGTGATCAGGCCGGTGCCCTCGGCAAAGTGAATGATCTGATCAACCGCAAGCGGGCTTTCGCCGATGTTAAAGCGTGCCAGTGCCTCGAAATGGTGCATTTCCCGACTGCCGAGATGGACAATCGGTTGCAGGGCGACAGCAAAGGAGCCGTTTTCAACAATTTCACGGAAGGCGCGCACGGATTTCAGCGTTTCATTGATCAGGTGCGGCAGACTTGCCGACAGGCGGGCAGCGGTGACATCATTCTGCGCCTTGCGCTGCATGCGGTTCAGCGCATAGGCAACCGCGCGCGTCAGGTTGGTTTCGCGGTCGTTTTCATCATTGTCGGTGTCAAAATGATGGATGTTGCGGGCACTTTCATAATCCGTGCCAAACAGATCGTTTGTCTTGGCTTTCTTGCCCGTTTTGTCTTTTGTGCCCGGACCATTGGTCAGCGACATCAAACCGTCAATGTTATCAACCGGGGCAGGTTCGGCAATGTCTTCAAGATCAGCACGCAGCGCACTGGCATAGGCCACAATACGGCGTTCAAGCTCGATCATCGGTTCATCGACCGGGTGTATTTTGGCGTGCTTTTCCGAAGGTTTGGGTTCCTTGACGGCAGATGAGCTGAACTGCTTGGCGCCAATCCCAATCAGGCGGGCAAGCTCGTTGGTGGCCGCTGTTTCGGCCTGTGACCGCGATGCCGCCAGGTTTTCAAGCACGACCAGTGCTTCGCTATGATAGCTCATGGTGGAAATATCGCCGACCGAACCGGTCTGGTTGGTCTCGGCATTCATGTTTTGGCGAATGACGGCATTTTGTAAAATGATGCGATCAATGCCCGATCGTGCGCGTGGGCGAATGGCACGATGGCGGGCAGCGATGTAATAGCGGCTGGAAGGATCGGCGATCATATAACCGCTAAGCGATAGGGGAACGGCTTCCTGCACAGGTTTGCCGTCGGATTCGCAAAGCTGAAAATCAAGATCGAGTTCTTCGAGGCGTTTCAGGCCGCTGCCGCCGTGAAGATAGGCACGCAGGAGCGGGCGTTCGGATTTGACAACGATCTTCTCGAATGCTTCGCCAATCAGGCGGTCCGGCGTGCAGCCCAGAAGGCTTTCGGTCGCGCCAGCGACAAACAGGATATAGCCGTTCTCGTCGACCTCAAGAAGCATGTCGGCCCAGCAGAAAGCCATGGCTGCCAAAAGATCTTGGTCATTCGTTTCCGCCGAATAGCCGGTATTGTCTGTCATTTGCGAACCGTCATCGTAAGCCGCCCGATTATTTTTCTTCTAAGCCGCAGCTTTGCCTATCTCTAATAAATAGCGATCTTACAAAGGATATGAAGGATTTGCACTCGATATGGCAAAAAAAACATCTCCCTGACAGAAGATCATTTTTTCAACAAAACGCAACCATCAAACCATTGCTCGTTATTAGCCGTTGGTATGGACCTAAATACCACCATCGAATGGGGTTTTGCGACATTATGGCTTGATGTTTTTTGGATTGTTCTATCAACTCTGAGTGGGGGCGATTCCTTGCGCTTTCCATTTCCTGTCCAGAAAAACGTATCAACAGCCTAGTGAGGTCGCTGTGTCGAGCCGAAACATCAATCGCCGCCGGTTTATCAAATCTGTTCTGATGGCAAGTAGCGCTGTCGCCTTGGTATCCAAATTCGGGATCAAGAATGCGCGCGCATTGGAAAATGTTTCGGTGGTTGTTGTTGGTGCCGGTATTGCAGGCCTTGGTGCGGCAAGCATGCTGCGCAAACACGGTGCGACCGTGACAGTGCTGGAAGCCAAGGACCATACTGGCGGTCGTCTTTTGACTGATTGGTCGATGGGCCCTCCGTTTGAGGTTGGGGCAGGCTGGATCCACGGACCATCTTCGGATAACCCGACAAAGCAGCTAGCGGATGCGGTTAACGCGCAGTATGTCGTGACCGACGACGAAAACGCGGTTTTCTATGATCTCAATGGTTATGAGTATGACGAGGATGAAGTCGAACGCATTGTCGATGCGTGGGAAGGCGTGCTTGAGCATATCGACAACACCTATGAGGTGAATGATCCACGCAGTCTGTTGCAGGCGATCAAGGATTACCGCCCGGCGTATCTTGATGATCCGGGGATCATGTGGGTCTTTTCCGCCTTTACCGAGTTTTCAAAGGGCGGGGCGATCGAAAAGCTTTCAGCACCCTTGTTTAACTGGGATGAAGCGTTTGACGGCGCGGATGTTGTCGTGACATCCGGTTATGATGAAATCCTGAAACCCCTGAAAGAGGGGCTTGATATCAGGCTTTCTCACGCGGTGTCTGACATCAAATACAGTGCGGAAGACGGTGTTGTGATCAGAACCGACAAGGGTGCTTTTGAAGCCGATTATTGCATCTGTACGGTGCCGCTTGGTGTGCTGAAAGCGGGCAACATCACCTTTACTCCAGAGCTTCCCGGCGACTATCGCGAGCCCATTGCAAAACTTGGTTTTGGCAGCGTGACAAAGCTTGCGCTCAAATTCGAAGAACCGTTCTGGGATATTGAAACCCAATATTTCGGCATCACGACAGAGCCGAAAGGCCGCTGGAATTATTGGCTGAGTTACCGGACTTTCTCCGATGAGAACATTTTGCTTGGCCTGAGTGTTGGCGATTACGCCCTTGTTGCAGATCGCATGTCGGACGCGGAAATGGTTGAGGACGCACTCGAAGTGCTGCGCACAGTCTGGGAAGATGATGTTACCGAGCCCGTTGAAGTTCTGGCAACTCATTGGGCGACGGATCCCTATACGCTGGGGGCTTATGCCTTCCCGCAGCCGGGCAATAGAAAGTCCGATTTTGACGGCTTGGGAGAACCGATTGCTGATCGGCTGATTTTCGCAGGTGAACACACGATCTTTGATTATGCCGGGACGACGCATGGGGCCTATATGACTGGCCTGCGCGCAGCGGAATACATTATTGATGAGGAAGGCTAGGGGATTGGGCGTGGCCGATCAGATGCGTATCTGATCAGGCTGCATTGTGATCTGTCTTGCGGGACTCCGTCACGTCACGACGGCTGTGCTTTTGATCATACATCGCGTCGTCGGCTTGGCGGATAAGGTCGGCGATATCGCATTTCGCGCGATAGGCGGCATGACCGAAGCTTGCCTTGATCGACAGTGCCTTGCCCTGCCAGATCAGTGGGAAACGCGCCGTTGCCTTTTGAAGCTGGGCAATGCGTTTTTCGGCTGCGGCCGGGTTGCTGCCCGTCATCAGGATGGCGAATTCATCACCGCCAAAACGGGCGACAAAATCATCAGATCGCGTATGGGTGCGCAGGTTCTGACCGAAGTGGCGAAGAACCGCATCCCCGGCAGCATGGCCATGCACATCATTGACTTGCTTGAAGCCGTCAAGATCGGCAATCACCAGAAGACCGCATTCATCGGTACGTGCCGCGCGCGATATCGCCTCGCGTGTGCGGCGCATGAAACCGCGCCGATTATACAGCCCGGTCAACTCGTCGGTTTCGACCATGAGTTCAAGCTGACGGATACGGTTTTGTTGCTGATCAAGGCGGGTCTGCATGTCACGGGCAAGATCAACCAGGGTTGAAAGCGCACTGCGTTGTTTGCTTTCGTCCGTTTCTTCGGTCGCACGGTTGTTGATTGCTGTCTGATGCTGAAAATCAGCAGCAAGCTCGATCAACAAATCTATTTGCGACTTTTCCATTGGCTGTCTTGTTATCAATGACATTGAATGACGAAACCCTTACAAGGGGTGGAACCATTCTATCTTTCATGGCGTTACAAGAACATTAACGCGCATGAGGCGTATTTGTGACGAAGCACTGTCGATCACGTAAAGGAGCACGACGGATGAAAAACCTTTTTGGGGCCGGATTAACGCGGAAAATCGCTGTTGCTGGTGTAGCTCTGGCGTTGGCAGGATGCTCGTTCCTGCAGAAAGAAAACTTTACGGTCGGTGGTGAAATTACTGATCAGGGTCAGGAATGCGTGACGTTCCGTGCCGAGGACGGAACGCTTTATGCACTAGCCAACAAGGCAAGCCGTTTCCGCCCGGGTGACAAGGTGCGTGTAACAGGCCATCTGGCCCTGATGACAACCTGTACTGAGGCCACAACCCTTATCGTCGACAAGATTGTTCTGCTTGCTCCGGCTGATTGATCTCCGATCTAGTGACCCGTTGCAAAACAATCCGTGCCGTCAGCTTTCAGCTGGCGGCATTGTTTTTGCGCAGACTCGGAGTTGTCAAACCCGACCAGTTGCAGTCGGTGATAAATCCCCTGACTGCCAAGATCGGCTGACACGATCTGCTTTTCGTGGGATTTGCTGAGCTCCGGGTAGCGGATGCTGAAGCTCGCCCAATAGGTTTCTGCGGTAAAGGTATCGCGAAATGCACCAAGCTGGATCAGGAAGTGGCCATTGCCTGCCGGTGCGCTTGCAGGCGTCGGTGCCGCTGTCTCAACCGGTGTTGATGGCGGTGTGCTTTGTACGGCTGCTACAGGCCGGTTTGGCGCAGGTATAGGTGCTGCTTGAACAGAAGGCGCACGAACAGGTGTCGCAACAGTCTTTGGAGCCTGTCGGTGAACCGGGCGAAGCGGCGTTTGACCGGTGATGACGCGTTGGTACTGATCGGCCAAAGAGGGGATTTCAGTTTGCTCCTCGATCCGAGTTTCCGTCGGGATCGTGCCAGGCAGGAGGCTTACCGGGCCATTGCCCTGTTGCACGCTTGAAGCGTGGGCTGGCAGATCCGTCGGGATAATGTCGATTCCCGTTGGTCCGGTATCCGGCGTCGCAGTTTGCGCCACGGCGCTGACACCCGATAGTGAGATTGCAACCAGCGCAGCCCCCAAGATGCCTGCAGTATGCAGACCACCCCGCATTTTGTCATAGCCAAATACCAGTGACGCGCAGGTCACACGGCTTGGATATGTGCGGGGTGGGGGATGCATTCCTACATCTCCGTGCGCGGGCCATAGGCGTGGCGGTCCCGCAGGATCTGGTCATTATTGCGCAGGCGTTCCATGGCTTTGCCAAAGACGGTGTCTGGCGCATATTGACCATCAGAACGATCGCCAGATGCCATCCCGGTCAGCAATTCAATCGCATCATTGATGTGCTCAACCGTCCAGATGTTGAACTTGCCTTGGCGAATGGCCTGAACAACTTCTTCGCGCAGGACAACGTTTTCCGCGTTCGCAGACGGGATGATCACGCCCTGATCGCCTGTAAAACCCTGGTCGGCACAAATGCGATAGAACCCTTCGATCTTGTGCGAAATGCCCCCAACCGGTTGGGCCTGACCAAACTGGTTCATCGATCCTGTAACGCCTACATTCTGGCGCATCGGGATGTTTGAAACAGCGGAGATGATCGCGCACAGTTCCGCCATAGAGGCCGAATCTCCCTCGATCCCGCCATAGTTCTGTTCGAACGTGACGTTACAGGCAAAGGAAAGCGGGAAGTCCTGCGCAAAGCGTGACTTGAGAAAACCTTCGATGATCATGACTGACTTTTGCTGCAGCGGGCCCGACATATCGACCATGCGTTCAATATTCAGCACGCCAAGGCTTCCGACGTAGGAGCGCGCAGAAACACGGGCCGGAAGGCCAAAGGCATGATCGCCGTAATCAAGCACTGTTAGCGCATTGACCTGACCAACGATGCTGCCAAAGCTGTCGATCAGGATTTCACGCCGTTGAACCCGTTCATGTGATCGGTCTTCAAGGCGGGAATTGCGATGGCGTCGTTCTTCGATCGCACGCCGGACATCCGCGGCCCGGATGTTTTCGCGGCCTTCGGCCTTGCTAAGCGCAGCGGCCTCGATCGCGACATCTTCGACCCGTTCGATTTGGGCGGTCAGTTTATCACGCTCGCCAGCCCAACGGGCAGCCTGGCCAAGCAATTGCCGGATCGCGCCATTGTCGACCGGAATCCCCGAACGCGAAAGTGCGGATGCACGTAACAAACCGGTATAGACCGAAATGTTGCGCCCCGCTGCGGGCATATCGGCATCAATATCGGCCTTCACGCGGAAGTGGTTTCGGAAATCCACATCAAGCGAGAAAAAGGTGTAATAGAACTTCGGTGCGCCAACGATCACGACCTTGAGGTCAAGCGGGATCGGGCGCGGTTCTGGTGCACCTGCGGTCGGTGGGCCACCCTTGTGGGTTTCCTCGATACGGATTTCACGGTCACGCAGTGCCGCCTTCAAGAAGCCCCAGCATTCTTCATGCTCAAGCAGGCTTTCCGCACGCAACACCAGAACACCGCCATTGGCACGATGAAGCGCGCCCGGCTTGATCAGACTGAAATGCGGGTGCATGCCACCACCCATCGGGCGGTACTGGATTTGTCCAAACAGGTTGTCGTAACTCGGACTTGGTTCCAGAACGACGTCCGGGTGATTGTCCCGCGAATGGTCAATCAGCAGATTGACCGCATAGCGATCATCGACGGTTTCAGGGATTTTGCCATCGCCGCTTTCAATGGCGGGTTGGTCACTGGCTTCCTCAAACGCGTCGATGTTATCGAGAATGTCTTTTTCAAGCGCCTCGAACCACGCCTTGAGGCCGGGGCTTGTGAATTTGTCGCGAAGTTTCTTGATACGTGGCTTCAAAACCACCTTGGCCGCACCGCGGCGCAGGCTATCAAGCGTATCGGCAATCTGCTCTTCAAGGTCGCGGGTCGAAAGCAGCGTCTTGCGGGCTTCCTCGGCGACATCTTCAAAGGCGTCTTCGGCTTCGTGGCGGCGATCCTTGGGGATTTCATCAAGTGAAACCGGTTCGCCGTCCTCGTTCAACGCAACGATCATCACGCCTTTTTCGTTTTCCTGAACATCGAGGCCGCGTTCACGCGCATATTCACGCAGTGCATCGAACTTTTCACGCAGCTGCGCGCGTGCTTCTTCGGTCTGGGTCTGGGTTTCGGTTAGATGTGCCGGTGCATTGAAGGCGGACGCAAAGGCTTCACGCAGATGCGTGATCAGCGTTTCCATCGCCGAAAGCAGCTTTTGGCCCTGACCAGCCGGAAGGGCATAGGGGCGCGGACGATTGGTGCGCGAGAAATTGTTCAGATAGACCCAGTCATCCGGGGCCTCGCGTTCTTCCATGGCCTTGTTGAGGTAATCGAGTGTCGCCGTCATGCGACCGGCGCGATCCAAACCAAGAACAAAAATGTTGAAACCGGGTTCGGACATCGAAAGTCCGAATTTAAGAGCCTCTGCCGCGCGATAGTGCGATGAAAAATCAAAAATTTTCGGCTGTTGGTCTTTGTGTGGGCTGCGAATACGGAAATGCGGGAATCCGCAATCTTCTGCGTCAAGGCGGGAAACTGGCATCTGCTGACTTTCTGCTGCCCAAGATACGAATCAAGCAGGGGAATTTTGCCCCTCTAGGGTCAGGGCCTACTAATTTGGTTCGAATGGTCTTTCAGATTTGTGCGGATGCGCGAAGCGAAACCGCAGGAAGATGGATATCTTTCAAGGTTTTGCGACAAAGCAGCCCGTGCAAATCTGAGCGATCCGAAGGACAGAGCTTATATTTGCGAACTCCCGCGTAAATCCCTTGTGCGGGATGCCGACCCGCCCAGCGGGACTTTCCTTGGATTTCACAAATATAAGCTCTGCCATTCAAATCAAATTAGTAGGCCCTGACCCTGTCATATCTTGGAAGCAACGCATTCGCGGGGTCAAGCGTTGCGTGCGGAAATAATTGAAATGACAACAAGAACCGTATCTTGGCAGAAAATCTCAAGTGGTTTCAGGATATGTTGGAAAGGCGCTTTAGATAACGGCAGCGTTGCCGAAATCACTGCTTTGAAGCAACCGGTCAATTGTCTGAACGCCGAGGCGCAAACGTTCGGGAGATCTTTCGGCGCCAAAGGCCAGTCGCAAGCCACGTGGAACCGGCCCGACCGAGAATTGCTGTGCCGCTGTCAGAAGCACACCGTTATTGGCGGCATTCATTACCAGTTCGCCGGTATCGATATGTTCGGGGAGCTCCAGCCAGATGTGATAATTCGTCGGATGGAAGCGGATGTCATAACCCTTAAGCGTGCCAAGAATGATGGCAAGGCGCTGGGCGGCTGCTTCGCGGTGCCAGGCTTCGAACTGCGCAAGGCCACCATCCATAATCATGCGGGTAACAAGTTCAAGATTGATGGTCGAAACCATCCAGCAGGTCGAACGGATCGCACTCGCCAGCTTGCCAATCATTTCACCCGGGGCATGGATGTAACCCACGCGCAAACCGCCGCCGATACTTTTGGAAACACCATCAAGGTAGATGCTGCGTTCTGGCGCAAAGCAGGACAGGGGCGGCGGGGCGTCCGGATCGAGGAAGTGATAAATGCCATCTTCGATCAGGGTCAGATCATATTTGCGCAGGATTTCAGCTATTTCGATGCGGCGCTGCTGGCTCATGGTGCTGCATAACGGATTGTGCAGGGTCGGCATCAGATAAATGGCGCGCGGGCTTTGGGTGCGGCACATGTTTTCCAGTGCATCGGGGATGATGCCCTCGTCATCCATGGCGACACCGCGCAGGCGGAATTGCAGCAAATTGGCAAGGCTGCGCAGATTGGGGTAGGTGAGCTCTTCACACAGAACAAGATCACCCGGGCGGACGGTCGCCAGCAATGAAACCGTCATGCCGTGCTGAACGCCGGCCGTCGGCAACACGCGATCAGGATTGTCATCAAGGCCGAGCCGACCTGCGGCAAAGGCCAGTGCTTCGCGCTGATGGGCGACGCCATATTCCGATTTGTAGGACACCATGTCGTCTGTCGTCATGGTGGTGGCGACATCCAGCAGGTTCTCGCGAATACGGCCTTCCTGCGGTGGCAGGGGGCAATTCATCCGGAAATTGATTGGTCCGGTTTCTTCAGTGTCATTGGCTGATGGAGATTCTGATGGGGCGGTGCCGGTGGATTTGGCCAGTTGGCCAATATTGTTGGTAAATGCCATCGGAATAGGGGCGCTGGCCGCCATATCAAGTTCCGACTGGATGTTATCAAGGACATAGGTTCCGCGGCCAACTTCGCCCGCAACAAGTCCAAGGCGCTCTGCCTCACGATAAGATCGGGTGATTGTCCCGACCGTCACGCCAAGCTGATAGGCGAGCTCGCGGTGGGTGGGCAGTCGGTCTCCCGGTTTGAGGGAGCCGTCTTTGACTGCGGTGCGGATGGCTTGCGCGATCTGTCGATAAACAGGACCACCAGCCTCATCAAGTTTCGGGAACCATATTGTCATGGTGACAATGTTTAAATTGACACAATCACAATGTCAATGACAAAACAATATCGAGACAATTCACCGAAAGGAGATGGAAATGGTAAATTGTAACGATACAATCCAGATTCCCGGCATTCATGTCAATGATCGCGCAAATGCCGATGGCAAGCCGGGCGTAAAGCCGGCGACCTGGCGTGCAGCGATCACTGGTATGGTGATCTCCATGGTCGAATATCTTGCGTTGCTTCAGGCCCGTGCACGCGACCGTCATGCTTTGCAAAAGCTTGATGACCAGATGCTTAAGGATATTGGTGTGACACGCGCAGACATTGAACAGGAACTGGCAAAGCCGTTCCTGTCCGACTTCCCCCGGCGCGGCTAGCCACCGCCGCGTTTGACGGAGGCACTTTGCTCCCATTGTGCCTCCGTTCGGCGGGAAGCCGCCAAAAATTCAAATTGTCACGATGTTGATCGATCAGGGATACAATAGCATGTTCAATACAAGTGAATTGCGTGAGGCGGCGGATTTTGTGCATCAATATGTTGCGCCGACCCCGACAATTCAGTGGCCGCTGCTTGATCGCGCGACCGGATTGTCCCTGTATGTCAAACACGAAAACCATACCCGGCTGGGGGCGTTCAAGATCCGCGGTGGGCTGACCTTTTGTCGCTATCTTGCCAAATCGGTCGATGTGAACCGCGGGATTATCTCGGCGACCCGGGGAAACCATGGCCAAAGTCTTGCCCATGCCGCCAGCCGGTTTGGTATGCCCGCGACGATTATTGTCCCGCATCGTAATTCCGTTGAAAAGAATGCCGCCATGCGCGCCTGGGGTGCGGAGGTGATCGAACATGGTCACGATTTCCAAGAGGCCGCCGAATACGCCAAGACGCTTGCTGCCAGCGAAGACCTTGTGATGGTGCCGGCGTTTCATCGGGAACTTGTCCGTGGTGTTGCGTCCTATGGGCTGGAGCTGTTTGATGCGATTGCGGGGCTGGATCGGGTTTATGTGCCGGTTGGCATGGGGTCAGGAATTTCGTCACTGATTACGGTGCGCGATGCCTTGGGACTGAAAACCGAGATTATCGGCGTGGTCGCAACCGGGGCTGATGCCATTCGCCAGTCATTCCTTGCCGGCGAAATCATTCCGACACCGACAGCCAAAACCTTTGCCGATGGTGTTGCCTGCCGAAGCCCTGACCCAAATGCGTTTGAAATCATCAAGAACGGTGCGGCGGATATCGTTGCCGTCAGTGATGAGCAGATTGCCGATGCCATGCGCCTTTATTTCAGTTCGTGCCACACAATTGCCGAGGGTGCTGGTGCCGTGCCACTGGCAGCCGCCATTGCACAGCGTGAAAGCAATATCGGCAAGAAAGTCGCACTTGTGTTGACCGGCGCGAATATTGATCGTGCCGATTATGCCCGCATTCTTTCGGGAGAAAACAAATGAACCGCATTTCAAATCGTTCATATGACAGCCCCACTGTCGATGAACGTCATCTCATGTTTGATGACCTTGAAAAGCTTGGCCGTATCCTTGTCGAGACAGGCGATATCGCGCACAGCTTCATTCAGGGTGCAGAAGACATGGATGTCACCAGCCGCGATTTCTCTGCCTTTGACCCCTCGCGCCCCATGCCGGGGCAGGGACGCGGTGCACTTGATGCGTTGCGGGCAGCGAATGAAGAAATTCTGCCGCTGCTCGCCGCATCAATTGGTCCGAGATATCTTGGATTTGTAACTGGCGGCACAACGCCAGCCGCCCTTGTGGGTGATTGGTTGGCCAGTGCAATTGATCAGAATGCCACTGGGCCGGAAGGATCGGTTAATGCCGCTGTTGAAGAACAGGTCATCAACTGGCTCTGTGAGTTGGGTGGGGTGCCATCGGATCGGTTTGATGGTGTGCTGACAACCGGTGCGACGGTTTCAAACCTGTTGGGATTGGTCGCCGCCCGGCAATGGTGCGGTGAGCAGATCGGTGTGAATGTTGATGCAGATGGCGCCAGCGTTTTGCCCAATCTTGAGATTTTTGCCGCCAGCCCGCACGCCAGCATGGTTAAAGATCTGTCGATCACCGGCATTGGCCGCAACAACTTTACCAAGGTCGCGACAAAGCCCGGATCGGAAGAAACCGATATCGGAGATTTGAAGGCCAAGCTTGCTGCCAGTTCGTCGCGCGCCAAGATTGTTATTGCATCTGCCGGGACGGTTAACGCGACGGATTTCGATGATCTGAATGCGATTGCCGATTTATGTGCGGCCTATGGTGCCTGGCTGCATGTGGATGCCGCGTTTGGTTTCTTTGCTGCCCTTGATGATCGTCGGGCACACTTTACCCAGGGGATTGAACGGGCGGATTCCATCACCTCGGACGGGCACAAGTGGCTTAATGTCCCTTATGATTGCGGGATATTCCTGACCCGGCATATTTCTGTGCTGGAAACCTGCTGTCGTGCCTTCGCGCCGTATCTTGATACCAAGGCGGATGGCAATAGCTATATCAATCGCGGTGTTGAGAATTCCAGACGGTTCCGCGCCTTGCCGCTCTGGGTGATGATGATGGCCTATGGCCGTGACGGGATTGCATCGATCATTCGTGCCAATTGTGATCAGGCGGCAAACCTTGCTGCATGGGTTCGCACCCACGAAAAGCTTGAACTGCTGAGTGAGCCGAAGCTCAATGTGACGATGTTTACGTCGCATGGCAGCGATGATGACAATCGCGCCTTGCTTGAGCGCATCAATGCGACCGGAAAATTGTTCTTGACGCCAACTGTGTATGGTGGACGGTTTGGTTTCCGTGCAGCCTTTAGCAACTGGCGAACCCGCGATGAGGACCTGATGGTCGTCAAGCAGGCGATTGAAACGGTCTTGTCATCGACTGCTGAAATCACCGATAAGCGATGAAAATTAAAGCCTTGCGCATCAAACATGTGCCGAGTTCAGGATAATATGATGACGACCCAGACCTTGCCGATCTATCAGATCGATGCCTTCACCGATGTTCCGTTTGCCGGCAATCCGGCCGCAGTTGTGCCGCTATCACGCTGGTTGTCTGATGACGCGATGCAAAAGATCGCGATGGAAAACAATCTGTCGGAAACGGCATTCTTCGTGCCGTGTGAAGGGGAAGAAACCGATTTTCACATTCGCTGGTTCACACCAACCGTCGAGGTGCCGCTTTGCGGGCATGCGACCCTTGCAAGTGCGTCCGTGATCTTCAATCAGCTTGGCTTTGAGGGTGATCTGATCAAACTGCAAAGCCAAAGCGGGGTTTTGACGGCCCATCGTGATGGCGAGGCGATTGTCCTGAATTTCCCGAAACAACCGATCAAGGCAGAAACTGTATCAAGCGACGTGATTGACGCACTTGGCGGGGTGATGCCGGTTGAGACATTTGGCGTGGTTAGCCGCGATACCGATATCGTGGCGGTCTTTGATGATGCATCCATTGTTCGCAACATGCGCCCGGATATGTCGACCTTGGCGAAACTGGCCGACCGCGGTGTGATCGTGACAGCACCGGGTGATAAGACCGGGCTTGATATGGTTTCGCGCTATTTCCTGCCAGCGCTAGGCATCGACGAAGATCCGGTGACGGGTTACATGCATTGCGTGGTTGCGCCCTATTGGGCCGAAAAACTTGGTCAGGTTGATGTTGTTGGCTATCAGGCATCTGCGCGTGGCGGCGTGGTTGCCTGTAAAGTCGACGGTGACCGTGTTCATCTGAAGGGGGAGGCGGTGCTATTCCTCAAAGGTGAAATCAGGCTTCCGGCATAGATCATCCGATCGCGGATAAGGTCACATTCAAAATGGCGGGCAGTATCGCGATTGTCCGCCATTTTTTGTGCGTAATGCCATGCATCCGTAAGGGAATGTTTCTACCCATTAATCCGCATTGAAGCCCGATGGCTTTGTTTTTTTATTGACCGTGCCATGGGGCTTTCGTCTAAGTAAAAGGCAAAATAGGAGACTTGTGGACCGACCGCGCGACCATAAAAGCGCGCGCCAACCGCAAGAAAGCAGGCTTTACAGGGGAAAGTTTATCGTGCTCGAAAGTGTTGTTGCCAGTTCTGCAACGCCGATGCAGATGTGGGTGGTTCTTGCACTCGTTGCCGGATCGCTTGTTCTGTATGGGTTGGAGCGTATCTCGCTCGAGCTGACCAGCATGGCGCTGATCGCAACCCTTTTGCTTTTCTTCGAGTTTTTCCCGCTGCTTGACGGTGATGGTGACAATCTGCTTGGGCCTGCAACCATCATGTCGGGCTTTGCCAACCCGGCATTGCTGACGGTGTTGTCGCTGCTTGTCGTCGGGCAGGGGATGGTTCTGACCGGCGGGGTTAGTTACATCGCCGGGCTGATTACCGAGCATGGCGGCAAGAATGCCTCGATCGCGATTTTCATCGGCCTTTTCGTCGTGATGGTGATGTCGGCCTTCCTGAACAATACGCCGGTCGTGGTCATCTTTATTCCGATTATTCAGGCACTTGCCGAGCGTATTGAACGTTCGCCATCGGCCCTGATGATCCCGCTTTCCTATGCCGCGATCTTGGGTGGCATGACGACCCTGATCGGGTCTTCGACCAACCTTCTGGTGTCGAGTTCCCTGATCGAATTGGGGATGCCTGGGCTTGAGTTCTTTGAATTCACGACGATTGGCGGTGTTCTCGCACTTGTCGGTTTTGTCTATGTCCTTCTGATTGCGCCGCGTCTGTTGCCGGCATTGGCCTCAATGCGCAGCAAACTTGCCAACCCCGATAGCAGCGGCAAGCAGTTCATTGCCCAGATCACGGTTGGCCCATCAGCCAACATGATCGGGACCAAACCGGTTGCCGGTTTCTTCAAGAACCTGCCCAATATCACGATCCAGATGATCGTGCGCCGCGAACACGCCGAATTGCCGCCGTTCGAAGATGATATGGAAATTCAGGCCGGTGATGTTCTGGTCGTCGCAGCGACACGCAAGGCCCTGACCGAGGCCCTGCAAAAAGACCCCGGTTTGCTGCATTCCGACGCGGTTGCAGTGGGTGCGGATGGTGACGATACCCCGCAAAAATCAACCCAGCTTCTGGCCGAAGTCATGTTGCCGCCGGGCTCGCGCCTGATCGGGTTTAACCTTGAGCAGATCGGTTTCCGCTATCAGTACAAATGCCTTGTGCTGGGTATTCAGCGCCGGTCGCGCATGATCCGGACCCAGATGACCGAAATCCGGCTTGAAGCCGGTGACGTTCTTCTGGTGCAGGGACGCTCAGAGGATGTCGAGGCGCTTCGTACCATTCGTGACGTTGTCTTGCTGGAATGGTCGACGCGCACCTTGCCGCGCCCGTTCCATGCCCGTCGTGCTGCTGCGATCTTCCTTGGGGTGATTGCATTGGCCGCGACCGGAATTGTGCCGATCATGGTTTCAAGCTTTATCGGTGCCGGTCTGATGATCGCATCTGGTGCGCTTAATTTGCGACAGGCGTCGCGCGCGATTGACCGCAAGATTGTGCTGCTGGTGGCTGCTGCCCTCGCGCTTGGCAATGCCTTGCAATTAACCGGCGGGGCTGAGTTCGTGGCCGATCAGCTATTGGCAGCAACCCGCGGGGCACCAGCACCGGTTATCTTGTCGCTCTTCTTCCTGATTGTGGCCGGGTTTACCAATGTGCTTTCGAACAATGCCTGTGCCGTGTTGTTCACCCCGATCGGGATTGGCATGGCGCAGCAATTGGGTGTGCCGCCGCATGTGTTTGCGATTGCGGTGGTGATGGCGGCAAACTGTTCATTTGCATCGCCGGTGGGGTATCAGACCAACCTTCTTGTCATGGGGCCGGGGCATTACCGGTTCATCGACTTCCTCAAGGCTGGCACACCGCTGATTATCCTTCTTTGGATCGCGTTCAGCCTGTTTGCGCCGTGGTATTACGATATCCCGTTCTAAGGCCGGTGAAGCTGGTCCGGTAACGGATTGCATCCGTTCAGTTAAGCCATGCAAAAATGGCTGTCTTGTTTGTGTGGAAGGCGTTTGACTTTTGCCTTCTGCGCAATAGGATCAGGCCGCTTGATTGTTCTACATGAACCATCATTGGTTATTCTTCTTTCTCAGGAACTTACAGATGGCCCAGACTGCCGCAATTGCAAAGCCGACAACGCGTCCAAACAGCCCGAATTTTTCGTCGGGCCCGTGCAAGAAACGCCCGGGTTGGTCCGCTGATGCATTGCAGACGGAAGTCCTTGGCCGCTCGCACCGTGCGAAACTGGGCAAACAGCGCCTTGAAGAGGTGATTGACCGTTCGCGTGCTGTCCTGAACCTGCCCGATGATTATCTTCTTGGGGTGGTTCCGGCATCCGATACCGGTGCCGTCGAAATGGCCCTGTGGTCGATGCTGGGCGCGCGCGGCGTTGATATGCTGGCATGGGAAAGCTTTGGTGCGACCTGGGTTGCGGATGTGATCAAGCAGCTCAAGCTTGATGATGTGCGTACCCTTGAAGCCGATTATGGCAAGCTGCCTGATCTGGCGTCGGTTGATTTCAACCGCGATGTTGTATTTACCTGGAATGGCACGACGGCGGGTGTGCGGGTCCCCAATGGTGACTGGATCGCCGATGACCGCAAGGGGCTTACCATTTGCGACGCGACCTCGGCGATTTTTGCCATGGAACTGCCGTGGGACAAGCTCGATGTCGTGACCTATAGCTGGCAGAAAGTTCTGGGCGGCGAGGGTGGCCATGGGATCATTATCCTGAGCCCGCGCGCAGTTGAACGCCTTGAAAGCCACACACCGGCCTGGCCGATGCCAAAAATCTTCCGCATGACCAAGGGCGGCAAGCTGATTGATGGTATTTTCCGTGGCGAAACCATCAACACGCCATCCATGCTTGTGGTCGAGGACGCCATCGATGCCCTTAAATGGGCCGAAAACATTGGTGGCCTTGAAGGTCTTCTGAAGCGCACACGCGAAAGCCGCGCGCATCTTGATGCGTGGCTTGTGACCAGTGACTGGGCGGCAGACCTTGCCGAAGACCCGACAACGGCGTCGAATACCTCGATGTGTATCAAGATTGTCGATCCGTGGGCATTGGATTTGTCTGCTGATCAGCAGGCGATGCTGCCGAAAAAGATTTCCCAGCTTCTTGAATTGGAAAATGTCGCATTTGATATCAACGGATACCGTGATGCGCCTGCTGGCCTGCGTATCTGGGGCGGGGCAACGGTTGAGCCCAGCGATATCAAGGCGTTGCTGCCGTGGCTTGACTGGGCATATGCGGTGGTTAAGGCCGAATTTCAGGCCAGCTAGGAAATAATTCGTACGTATTATTTGCGTTAGAGGGGTTTTCCCCGTTGCTCTGTCCGGCACAACGCGGTAGTAACCGCTACCGGATAGTGAGCCCTGAGCGTTGCTCGGGATATCATCAATTTGAATTTGCGCGCCTCGTCCGGGAAAGCACACATAATGACCGAACTCGCCAGGAAAGCTCTTTTGCCCGCCGGCCTGCAGGATGTCCTGCCAGGAACCGCCGCACGGGAAGCTGAAATCCGTGAAAAGCTGATGGCCAGTCTGGCGCATGCGGGATACGACCGCGTGAAAACCCCGCTCGTCGAATTTGAAGAAAGCCTGCTTGAAGGTGTGGCACCGGAACTGGCGACCCAGACATTTCGTCTGATGGACCCGGAATCGCGTCGCATGATGGGGCTTCGGTCCGATATGACGCCGCAGGTTGGCCGTATTGCAGCGACCCGTTTGGTTGATGCGCCGCGTCCGCTGCGTCTTTCCTATTCCGGTGATGTGCTGCGGATCAAGGGTTCGCATCTGCGGCCGGAACGCCAGTTCGCACAGGTTGGTGCGGAACTGATTGGTGTTTCGAGTGCCGCGGCCGATACGGAGATTGTTCTGCTTGCGCTTGAAGCCCTTGATAGCATCGGTCTTGCCGATGTTTCGGTCGATCTTAATCTGCCGACCTTGCCGGTGCGTCTGTTTGACGCCTTTGGCGTATCGCGCGATGAACGAGAAGCTTTGACGGAGGCACTTGAACGTCGCGACGTCGCGGCCCTTCGCGCCGCTGATGGCAAAGTCACAGGCGTTCTGGTTGCCTTGCTGGAGGCCGCAGGTCCGGCACAGACGGCCTTGCCGAAACTCAAGAAACTTGAATTGCCGCTCGGCGCATCCGAAGAGCTTTATCGTCTGATTGACGTCGCAGAACGTGTTCTGGCGTCCGGGCTTGAAGCAGCCCTTACCATTGATCCGGTCGAGATGGCCGGTTTCCGCTATCAGACCGGTGTCAGCTTTACCCTGTTTGCCCGTAATGTCCGCGGCGAGATTGGTCGTGGCGGGCGTTATCGTGCCGGCGGTGCCTCTGGCGAGGCGGCAACGGGTATGTCGCTTTATATGGATAGTATTCTGCGCGGTCTTCCGGATGCTGAACCGGTGGATCGGGTCTACCTGCCGCTGGGCACGCCGCAGCGGGAAGCGCGCAAATTGCGCGCCGAAGGTCATTACACGGTTGCCGCCCTTGAAGGTGCGGCCGAGGCCAAAACCGAGGCTGCTGCGCGCATCGAAGCGCAGGGCATGGGTTGTAATCACATTTATCTTGGCGGCCAGGTTGTGCCGCTGAGCGCCTAATTCAACGAACTTTTTATCGCGCAAGGAGTTTTGCGATGACCAATGTTGCCGTGATCGGTTCCCAGTGGGGGGACGAAGGTAAAGGCAAGATCGTCGACTGGCTGTCCGAACGGGCAGACGTTGTTGTGCGTTTCCAGGGTGGTCATAACGCCGGTCATACTCTGGTGATCGACGGAACGACTTACAAACTCAGCCTGCTGCCGTCGGGCATCGTGCGTGAGAAAAAGCTCTCGGTAATCGGTAACGGCGTTGTTGTCGATCCGTGGGCGCTTCTGGCCGAGATCGGTCGCCTGAAAGAGCAGGGCGTGGACATCACCCCGGAAAACCTGCGTCTGGCGGAAAATGCCTGCCTGATCCTGCCGCTGCATGGCAACCTTGACCGTGCACGCGAAGCGGCTGCTTCCGGTGATAACAAGATCGGCACCACCGGTCGTGGTATCGGCCCGGCATACGAAGACCGTGCTGGTCGCCGTGCAATCCGTGTTGGTGATCTGGCTGATGTTGACCTGCTCAAAGCCAAGATCGAGAACCTGCTGACGCATCACAATGCGCTTCTGCGCGGCCTTGGTCAGCCGGAAATTGATGGCGCGGAACTGCTTGAACAGCTCAAGGAAATTGCACCGAAAATTCTGCCGTTCTCTGACACGGTCTGGAAGTCGCTGAACCAGTTCAAGGAAGCTGGCAAGCGCATCCTGTTCGAAGGTGCGCAGGGCACGATGCTTGACGTTGACCATGGCACGTATCCGTTCGTGACCTCGTCAAACACCGTTTCCGGTCAGGCAGCAGCCGGTTCCGGCATGGGCCCGTCGGGTGTTGGTTATGTTCTTGGTATCACCAAGGCCTACACCACCCGCGTTGGCGAAGGTCCGTTCCCGTCCGAACTGTTTGACGCAGACGGTGAACGTCTTGGTGAGCGTGGCCACGAATTCGGTGTGGTCACCGGTCGTAAGCGCCGCTGTGGCTGGTTTGATGCCGCCCTTGTTCGTCAGTCGGTCAAGGTCAACGGCATCACCGGTATCGCCTTGACCAAGCTTGACGTGCTTGATGGCTTTGACGAGATCAATATCTGCACCGGCTATGACATTGATGGGAAAATTTATGACCATCTGCCGGCCAACCAGCGTCTTCAGGCCAAAGCCAAGCCGGTTTATGAAACCATCGAAGGCTGGTCGGAAACGACCATGGGTGCACGTAGCTGGGCGGACCTTCCGGCGGCCGCGATCAAATATGTTCGCCGCGTCGAAGAGCTGATCGAAGCACCGGTTGCGCTTCTGTCAACCAGCCCGGAACGCGATGACACCATTCTGGTACATGATCCGTTCAGCGCCTGATTGCTGAAAAATACCTGATTGTTAAAAGCCACCAGTATCAAGCTGGTGGCTTTTTTGTTTGTGGTTTAAGGGCTTGATTGTCCCTTAATGCTGAGCCTGCCGCATAACAGCTTGCCCGCATGGAGGATCACCAGTATCGTTTTATCAACCTTTTGAGGATAGCGTTCTGGTAGATAGGTCAGGAGGACTGTCGATCAGGAGATCGCGCGTCACTCAGGGAATGATAACCTGTAAAAGAATATCGGGATCATGGCAGAGCAAGCAGAAGATCAGGAACAGGACGTTTCGAACGGTGCTGCGACAGAGCCGGTGATGGATGCACCGGGCGGCGGCGCACCTGCGCCTGCGGAACCCGAAGAAACATCAGAAAATGATGAAGCCACCATCAGTGCGGGTGGCAAAAGTGTCGAAATCGGCAATTTCCGCGTCTTTCTGGATCTGCGAATGCCGGAATTCGATATGGGTCATTGCAAGGCCTATTCCGCGGACAATCTGCGCCGTGATGAAGGAAGCGCCTTTGCGCTTGTCACTGACCCGGTTCTTCCGACCCGCCACGATCACATGACTTTCCTGACCGGGATGCATATGGCTGGTCAGATTGATCTGATTGACTATGAAACCGCCTATTGGCCGCCCTTTGGTCGCAAGACCATGGTGCTTTTCTATGAGAAGCCGGCGGGGGGTAGGGTTTTAGCCAAACAAACCAAAAAGCTCCCCATCGACGAACACGACATTGCGACGGTCGTTGTCGAGCCGCTGATGAATGCCATGCAGGCCTTCGGTGAAAAGGGCTTGGCACATCGTAATATTCGTGCCGACAACCTTTTCTTTGCCGACCCCATGCACGAGAAAGTCGTGCTTGGTGATTGTGCAAGTGCACCGCCTGGCTATGACCAACCCGCAGTCTATGAGACCGCGTCACGCATGGGTGCCGATCCCGCAGGACGCGGTTCGGGCAGCATCGCAGATGATTTCTATGCACTTGGCATGACACTGGCCGAGCTTGGCATCGGGCGTCAGCCGCTCAAGAAGCTCAATGATCAGGAAATCCTCGAGCTCAAACTTTCAAAGGGGTCATTCCAGGCCATCGCATCGCTGGAAAAGCTGCCGCTGGTGCTGATTGAACCCGTGCGCGGGCTTCTGTGCGATGATCCCGAAGAACGCTGGGGCCTTGCGGAGTTGAATGCCTGGCTCGATGGCCGCCGGACCAAGCCGGTGCAATCAAATACGGAAAAGCGTGCCGCGCGTTCGCAAAACCTTGCGGGGCGAGATTACTATACCTGTCGATCGCTTGCGCAGGGCATTGCCAAGAACTGGAGCACCGCACTTGCGCCTTTGCGCGACAGCACCGTGGAAATCTGGTTGCGGCGCGGTTTGGGCGACAATGATCGGGCAAAGGCACTTTCCGAGGCCATGCGTCAATTGCAATGGGCGGGTGCCGACAAACGATCTGCCGAGGATGTACTGGTCGCACGTTCCATCCTGATCCTGGATCCGACCGGGCCGGTGCGGTTCAAGGGGTTCGCATCCATGGTCGACGGGCTTGGCTTCATGCTGTCCTATGATGTGCAGCACGGGCGCGGACCGCAACGTTTTGCCGACGTTATCGTCCGCGATATCCCGTCCTTCTGGTTTAGCCGTCAGGAAGGCTACAGCCCGGAAGTCCAGAGACAACAGCAGCTTTATAAAAACCTGCGCTATTACATTCAGCAGCAAAGTGCTGGCTATGGCTATGAGCGCTGCCTTTATGCGACCGTGCGCAATCAGCATTGCCTGAGCCCGATGGTCGAAGAAGAATATGTCGTCGAAATCGCCGATCTGTTGCCGGCCCTTGAAAAGGCTGCCGAAACAGCATCTGAAGAAAGCTGGCCGGTGGATCGTCACATTGCAGCCTTCATCGCGACGCGTCTTGAAGACGATGTCGAAGGCCAGTTGATGGCGATGCAAAACCCGTCTGACGAGGTTGAATACAGCCGCGCGATCATCAGCATGCTGGCGATTGTCCAGTGGCGCCATGGCCCGGATAATCTGCAAAACCTGTCGCATTGGGTGGCGCGTTTGATGGAGCCGGCGATCAAGGTGTTCCACAGCAAGGCACGCCGCGAACGTGTGGAAACCGAAATTCCAAAACTGGCCAAGCGTGGCAATCTGGTCGAGCTTTACAACCTCATCAATGACGAGCAGGAACGTCGTAAGGACCAGTCCGAGTTTGTCGAGGCGGTCGCGGAATATTCCGAAGCCGAAAGTGAAGTGTTCGATCTGGAATCGTCGGGGCCGGCACGTATGGAATTGGCCGAAAAAGTCGGCCAACAGGCCGCAGCATTCGCATCCACCATGATCGCGCTGCTGACCGTATCCGCGCTGTTCTTGATGCATATCTTTTAAGGGGCTGAGATGGCAAAAGGTAAAAGTTCAGCCTCAAAGGGCAAGGGTAAGGGCGGACGTAGCGCGTTTTCCGGCTTGTCGGTGATTGCATCTGCCGTGCTGCTGTTCATGGTGGCGTTGCCGACCTTTATTACGTTGACCGTCGGGCTGTTGCCGTCGCTTGTTGCCTTCATCTTTGATCGCAGTCCGGGGCGGACTATGGCGCGCTGTGTGTTTGGTTTGAATTTCTCAGGTGTTGCGCCCTATATCCTCGAAATCTGGATGCAGCCGGCACAAACCGTCAGTGGCGCGACACAAGCGGTGTTCCAGCCGCTTGCCCTGTCGATCATGTATGGCGCGGCGGGGCTTGGCTGGTTGCTCTATCTTGCGATGCCGCCGATTGTTGCCAATGTGCTGAACCTCTCGGCACAGCGCCGGGTAAGTGAGTTGCGCAAGAAACAGCGCGGTCTGATCAAGACCTGGGGCGATAGCCTGATCAAGGAAGTGGATCGTTCGGGCAACTGATCGAAGCGCCGTCTTCCCCGTGATATGCGACCCAAAGAAAAACGGCGGACAATTGTCCGCCGTAAGTCGTTTCCAGAGGGGGGGTATAAAAATGGGGTATTAGCCGTTGTTAATGGGGCAGGTCCGTATGGATTGATTTCCGGACCTTTTCAAAGGCGCGCACTTCGATCTGGCGGATGCGCTCGCGCGAGATACCATAGGCCAGACTAAGGTTTTCAAGCGTTACCGGGCTTTCAAGCAGGCGGCGCTGCGTCAGGATGTCGCGTTCGCGATCATTAAGGTGCGACATTGCACTTTTAAGCATGTTCATGCGCTGAAGGAATTCTTCACGCTTGCCATACAGGGTTTCCTGATCATCATCTTCGCTTTCGATCCAGTCGACCCATTCACCATCGCCTTCAATGCGGACCGGCGCGTTGAGAGAGTGGTCAGGGCCAGCCAGACGGCGGTTCATCATGATGACATCGTCTTCGGAGACATTAAGCTTGGTTGCGATCAATTCGACCTGTTCAGGCTGAAGATCGCCTTCGTCAATTGCCTGCATCTGGCTTTTGAGCTTGCGCAGGTTAAAGAACAGCTTTTTCTGTGCAGCCGTCGTGCCCATTTTCACAAGCGACCAGGAATGCAGGATGTATTCCTGAATGGCGGCACGGATCCACCACATGGCGTAAGTCGCGAGGCGGAAGCCCTTGTCCGGGTCAAAGCGTTTGACCGACTGGAGCAGGCCGACATTTCCTTCGGAGATCAGTTCGTTGATCGGCAGGCCATAGCCGCGGTAGCTCATCGCGATCTTGGCGACCAGGCGCAAATGGCTGGTGATCAGTTTTTCGGCGGATTTATCACAATCCTTGTCCCGGAAGTTGCAGGCATAGGTGGTTTCCTGTTCCGGGGTAAGCATCGGGTATCGGCGTATACGTTGAAGGTATACCGTCAGACCATCTTGGGAAATGGTTGGAAGAGCGTTGCCTTGTTTCATCGAAGCCTCCCGTATTGCTTTCAAAAAGTGCTGTTATCCCCTTGCACTTTTTAAAAAGGTATACGGGAGTATTATATACCGTCAATAGAAATTTAGGCGGTAAGGCTAGTATTAACTATTCAAAGGTATAGCTCCAGCGCCTTCATCAGGGCCAGTAGGTCTTCCGGAATGGGGGCCTCGGTCGAGATGTACTTTCCGGTGCGAGGGTGCAGAAAGCCTAGAGTTCGGGCATGCAACGCCTGTTTGTTGAACGCGTTCAAAATCTCTTGCGTCTCTAGGTTGAACTTTTGAAGAGTTCGATTTCGACCGTAAACTGGATCACACACAAGTGAATGTCCAATATGGTTCATATGAACGCGGATTTGATGCGTGCGGCCGGTCGCAAGACGGCACTCAACAAGCGATGCCAACGAGTCGTTACGGAATTGCAGAGTTTTATAGTGGGTGAGTGCGTGTTTTCCCGCATTTTTGACCACCGCCATCTTCTTTCGATTGCGCGGGCTACGGCCAATATTTCCCTCAATATCGCCATTGAGCGGCTTGGGCACGCCCCAGACAACTGCAATGTAGGCGCGATCGATATTGTCCTTGTCCTCGGCAAACAGATTTGAAAGAGCGCGATGGGCGGCGTCGTTCTTGGCAACCACCATTGCCCCGCTGGTATCCTTGTCCAGGCGATGGACGATCCCCGGGCGTTTGACGCCGCCAATCCCCGATAGGCTATCGCCACAATGGGCCAGAAGCGCATTTACAAGCGTGCCGCTTTCATTGCCCGCCGCGGGATGGACCACCATACCTGCGGGCTTGTTGATCACCAGAAGGTCGTCATCTTCATAAAGCACATCAAGCTTGATGTCTTCGGGCACCGGCTCGGCCATTTCCGGTTCGGGCACGATCAGATCAAAAATATCGCCTGTTTTGACCTTGGCCGACATCTTGGTTGCAGGCGCGCCATTGACGCTAAGCTGACCATCCTCGATCAATGCCTTGATGCGCGAGCGCGACTGATCGGGCCATGCAGTTGCCAACACCTTGTCAAGGCGCGCACCTTCATCCTCGTCGGTCGCTTTATAGGTCAGGTTTTCAGACATCGCTTGCTATCGGGCTATATTGATCAATGGGGGCGGTCATGCGCCTGTGCTGGCAGCTTGTAGCGTTTTGTCCGGCGATTGCAACGAATTGCGACATTGCGGGGTGTTTGTTGCCTTGCAATTGGGCCTGCTTGTCGCTATGGCCTTGAATAAGGGTTGGTATGATCGCGCTTTTGGCGAGCATGCAGGTTTCATCAAGCTTTGTCAGTTGGAAATACGATGCGTGTAGTTAAGGCTTTGGTTGCGTTCATGGGCATTCTGATTGTGGTGGGCATCGGACTTGTCGTCTATGGCCTGTCACTGGACAAGAACAACCCGGACGCCGTCACCGAAACCGGTGAACCAACCGCGACGCCATCTGTTCCGGTTGCCGGAACCACAAGTGTCGCTCAGCAAGAATCCCTCGGCGTATTCGGTGATATCACCATCGACCTAGGTGATGACGAGCGCCTTGTCGGCTATTCCATTGATGGCACGCAGGCGACCCTTCATATCGAAGGCCGCCATGGCGAGGGTACGCGTCTTGTTATCGTGTCACTCGCCGAGAAAAAGGTGCTTGGCCGCATCATCCTTGATCAGGGTGCGCAGTAATCTGATTACAAAGCGTTGTGTGTGGCGATGGGGACGGGCAGGGCATGACAGGCAATAGACCAGCAGAGGTGGAAGACGAAACCCACATCGCGCTCGCCAATGCCCTGCACGAGGAAATCCGCGACTTCTGTGCGCTGCAATGGCCCCAGGAAGCCTGCGGCCTTCTGATCGCTGCCATTGATAGCCCCAACCGCATCGAACGCGTGGTCTTTGCCAAAAACGTCGCCGAAGACCCGCTTGTCAATTTCGAGATTGATCCGCAATCCCTGATTGATTGTCATCGCAACGCGCGCCAGAAGGGGGAGCGGGTTGTGGGATGTTTTCATTCCCACCCCAATGGCAAGGCGCTGCCATCGCCAACGGACCGGGCGCGAGCCGATGAAAATGGTTTTCTGTGGCTGGTGATCGCGACAGAGCATAACCGCGCAGCCGAAAGCGGCATGTATCGCATCATTCATCCGGATGCAGGCGACAATGCAGATCATCCCGAACTCCGCTATTTCCGCCGCTGCATCATACTTGGGAGCACTTCCAGTGGAGAAGACGCTTAGTTCTGTTTGCTCTCGTAGAGATCGCTTTTGGGACGCTTTGCTGCTGTAATAGCGCAGTCAAACACCCTCGCCAGTGCTACGACAAGAGCACGCTCAACCTTTCCCTGTGACGCCATCTCAAAAAGTACCCCGAGGGTTTCCTCAATGGTGAATGCACTCTTATAGGGGCGCTTTTCTAACAAGGCGCCGGCAATGTCACAGATGGTGAGAATACGTGTTAAATCGCGGATTTCATGTGCTTGTAATCCATCTGGGTAGCCACTGCCATCAAGGTATTCGTGATGGTGCAAAACGGCATCTAGGATATCAGGATGAAAATCTTTCTGGCTGGCAAGACGCTGATAGCCATCTTTGGGGTGTCTTTGAATAATTGCGAACTCTTCCGGACTTAGCTTACCGGTTTTGTCCAGAATGGCTGGCGGTGTCCATATTTTGCCAATGTCATGCAGCAGTCCTGCTTGCGTCAGTTTGGCGATATCTTGACTGTTCATGCCGACGCCTTGTGCAAATGCACAGGCAATTCCGGTCACGAGCAGGACATGTTGGAATGTCGAGTTGTGATAAATGCGAACGGTATCAAGCCAATCAAGAACACCAAGGTCTGCAACGGATTCAGCAAGTTGGCGTCCTGTCTCTCCGATCAAAGCTGTATCAATAGGTTCTTTTTGAGCAGCTTGATCGAAAATTTCACGCATTGCGCGTGCGGAGTCAGCAATGATGGACTTGGTTGTACTGGTCGCGAAGCGATGAGGCGTGCGAAGTTCTTCGATCACGATCGCGAGGCCGATTTCACTGAGCGGTTTCAATACCGTCTTTCTTGCACCCAGGGCGCTTGCTTGCCTCTGATGTTGCCTGTCGCCTTTTGAAACAGTGATGAAAATCTGCGTCTCTGGTTTCGCGATATTACGGAATGCCCTAACCTTATCGATCAATGCAGGATCTTTAAGATCTATATCGACAAGCAGCACTTCAACTTCGGCGGGAATTGGTGCTTCCGTGTTTAAAAATTGCACTTCAACGCCCATTACCGTCGTCGGTAGATACCCAAACAGATCGTCTTCTGTGAAAACGTGCAAAGTCGTGCGCAATTTTTGCGACATCTGGCTGCCCCGACAAGTATCGTAAAAGTCGACGACATGTTTGCTATACACGTTTTCATTGAACATCAAGAACTTGTGCTCAGGCGATCTGCATTAATTTGATAGTGCTTGTAAAATATGATTCCTATGAATATGCCCAACTATACATTCGTTTCGGTCGATTACGGCTATTATTGATCTATCACCGGTTGTTATGAGTTGGGGAAGAATCGCCTCTAGGCGAGTATCGACGTCAACAGTGAAGCTGACGTTATCTAAAGGTTTCGCTTCCGATCTGCTTGGCGTCATGATCGATTGGGCACGCAAGACTTTTGACCGGTTTACATCGCGGGTAAAGGCCTGGACATAGTCATCTGCGGGCTTGAGCACGATTTCCTCTGGCCGGCCGACCTGCACCAGCTTGCCGTCCTTCAGAATCGCAATCCGATCGCCGATCTTAAGCGCCTCGTCGAGGTCATGGGTGATAAAGACGATGGTCTTGTGAAGCTCCGCCTGAAGCTTCATCAGTTCATCCTGCATGTCGGACCGGATCAGCGGATCAAGGGCCGAAAACGCCTCATCCATCAGCAGAACTTCCGGATCGGTCGCAAGCGCTCGGGCAAGTCCGACACGCTGCTGCATGCCCCCTGACAGCTGGTCGGGGAACTTGGTCTCATACCCGGCCAGACCAACCCGCGCGATCCATTTCGATGCCGCAGCTTCGCGGTCCTTACGTGCAGTGCCCTGGATTTCTAGCCCATAGGCGACGTTATCCATCACATTGCGATGGGGCAGCAACCCAAACCGTTGAAACACCATGCCAAGCCGCTGGCGGCGAAACGCATTGAGTGCCGGAATATCCATGGCAAGGATGTCTTCCCCGCCAAAGGAAATGCTGCCCGCCGTTGGATCAATCAGGCGATTAAGATGGCGAATAAGCGTTGATTTCCCCGATCCCGACAGGCCCATGACGACAAAGGTTTCACCCTGTTCAATCGACAGCGACACATCATGCAATCCAACCGTATGACCGGTTTTGGCAAGGATTTCATCCTTGTCCGCACCGCCCTTGGCCAGTTCAAGTGCCGATTTCGGGTCGGGCCCGAAGATTTTGAAAATATTGCGGATTTCGATATAGCTCATCACGCGTCCTCCGCATTCGGACTGCGCTGCGATCGCTTGCCATAGGCCTGGCCGATCCGGTCAAACACCACGGCCAGAAGAACAATCGCAATACCGGCCTCCATACCAGCACCTACGTCCAGACGCTGAATGCCCATCAGGACCTGTTCGCCCAATCCGCGCGCGCCAATCATGGATGCGATCACCACCATCGAAATCGACATCATCGTCGTCTGGTTAATCCCGGCCATGATGTTGGGAAGGGCAAGTGGGAGCTGCACACCAAACAGGATTTGCTTGCGGCTGGCCCCGAATGATCGGGATGCTTCAAGAACTTCCTGATCAACCAGACGAATACCAAGATCGGTCAGTCGCATGACGGGCGGGGCGGCATAAATCACCGTGGCTAAAATGGCTGGGACCTTTCCCAAGCCAAACAGCATCAGGGCCGGGATCAGATAAACAAAACTCGGCATGGTCTGCATGGTATCAAGGATCGGCAACATGACAGCCCGCAGGCGATTGGACATCGCCATGGCAATCCCGACCGGAATACCGATCAACACCGAAAGCGACGTCGCGACAATCATCAGCGCCAGCGTCTGCATCGCCTTGTCCCACAGACCCAGCATGCCAATGGCAAACATCGCGACAACCAGCCCGATAACCAGCTTCCAGTTTTTGCTGGCATGCCATGTGATCACGGCAATGGTGATCAAAACCACCCACCAGGGGGCACCACGCAAGACCTGCTCGAGTGCGACCAGAACGGTCAGCAAACTGTCGGCAAAGGCCTCAAACGCTGCGCCATAATTGATCACCAGCCAATCAACAAACTGATTGACCCACTTGCCCAACGGCACATTCAACTGTTCTGGAAACATGGCGCAACCGGCCCGATCTGCTCAAAAAATCAATGAGCGTAGGAGCCTAACAAGATCAACCCGCAGGCGCGACCGTTAATCGGACCCTGCCTGACATCTGCTGACTATTTCAGTTTAAAGTGGTTGCGTATTCCTAAGAGTATCAAGAAAACCAGTATGCTCGACCAGATAACCTGTGTGACTTCTAAGTAAAACAACGAGTGAAATAAATGGTTTGGCAACGGGGAGGAATATGGAGAGCTTTCATTAGCATTTCCTCCATAGAGGCATAATTTTGCTAGCTCTTGGGCCTCTTTTCCACTTGCTGCTGAGAACACGAGTGCTTTGCTAGTCGATAAAAGTACGGCAGATTTGAGTGCTGAACCGTTTCCGTCAACACATTTCCCCTCATCAAACGCCCAGAAGTTGCCTTTTGGTAAATGCAGCAGAAAATATAGATACGAAAACAAAATAATAGATATCAGCCAAGAAAAAAGAGGTCTCAAAATCGACCGACCGTAGTCAGAAAAAACCTCGAAACTTAAGTTTAACCACCAGCGGAAACTCCAAGGGCGATCAATGAATAAACGCCGAGATTTAAGTTCAGCAGCAAAGTATTCCTGCTCTTTTCCATGATCATGAGCTTGGATTGCTATTCTTTTTAATGATCTATACCTCCAGACAAGCGAAGTGTTGTTTTGGCTCTCATCAGATTTAACGGTTTGGGTTGGTGAGAACTTAATAATAACGCCATCTAGAGCAGGAGATTCGAGAAAGTGTGTTTGAGAAAAATCTGGAACGAATTGAAATTCTGAACTGTGAAATGACAATCCTTGCGAAAAGTTAGACGCTTTAAAGTCAGAGTGCCCGCCAAAATTGACGTTCAGTAGTAAGCACGAACGTTTAAACGTGCAGTATGAGAGAGAGCAGTCAGAACTAAAAGTGGTGTCTTCTATGACAACCTCATCGTCAAATTCATTTTTTTGGGATGAGAAGACACCTCCAACTTCTATGGTGCGAAGGAAAAAATCTTTCTGAAAATGGACTTCATTTAATTCGAAATCTGCTGAAAACATGCAGTTGATGAATGATGTTGAGCTTTTAAAGGTGCTCCAATTGAGTTCAATCGCCCCCCAAAAGCTGCAATCGCGAAAATCTGCTGTTTCGGCAAAATTTGCCCCGCAGAAAGAGCTGTCTGATAAAAATGCGCAATCGCTTATACGAAACTCATCTGAAAATTCTGCTGAATTGAAGTTCACATATCCACATAAGCTCGATCTGTAGATTTGGCATGAATCATTGAACAGCGTTTCGAAAAAAAGGCATTCACTTTTGATTTCGGTCTCATCTATTGAGAATAAACCCTTGAAATGAGATTCTCTAAAATTAATAGAACCATTTATAAGGCATTTCTTGAGTTTAAATGTGTGTTCGAATACGCAATGAGAAAAATTGATGCTCCCATGGATTTGTGCGCAGTAAAATGAGACTGAGAATGGAAAAATTACTCCGTCTAAATCTATGTCAGACGAGAAAGTGGTGGGATTTTCTTCTGACGAAAAAACAGCTTGTGCTGCCTGGATCCATTGTTTGGTAGACTCGTTTTCACCAATAATTTCAAGTGAGAATGCATCTAGAGTGAGTTCACTTCTTTTTTGTAAATCATCTCGACGGCGCAGCATTTCTTCTGCCCAGGCATTCCAAGCCTCTTTGCCCTGTTTCCAAAGCGCGAGTGTTTCTTCCTGATTCATCTGGCTCCTCAATGCCATCGGCAGTTTATGCTGTTTATCTGATTAAACGTGCCTTGGCGATGCTTTGCAATCGGGAATTGTGGTGGGCGTTGTTCCCAAACGCAAAACACCCCGCGAGATTTCTCTGGCGGGGTGTTTGAATAGGTGCACCTTAAAGGTTACATCGCACTTTCAACGCGCTCGGCAACATCCTCCGGCACCCAGGCTTTCCAGACATCCGGCTTGGATTTCAGGAAATACATCGCAGCCCCGTCGGGCTTTTCGTTGTTTTCCTGCATATAGGCCAGCATTTCCGAGACCAGCGCGTTGCTGGTTTCATAGTTGGTCAAGAAGCTGATCAGGGTCGGTGCGGCGGCTTTGAAGTCGTTATTGACACCAATCGTGATCGTGCTTTGCGGATAGGCGGTTGCCTTGGTCGGGTTTTCTTCGGTTTTCAGCGCGTCAAAGATCGCCTTGTCATAGGCGGGTTCTTCAAGACGGGTGCTGTCATAAAGACCCATCACCCAGGTCGGGCCCCAATAGTAATAAAGGGCCGGTTTGCCGCGTTTATGGGCCGACGCGATGGCGGCCGAAAGCGCAGCCCCCGTGCCCGGGCGGAAGTTGGTGAAATCGTCATCAAGGCCATAGGCGCCAAGTTTTGCCGAATTGACCTTTTCACAGACCCAGCCTGACGGGCAGTTATAGAAGCGACCCTTGCCGGGTTCTTCCGGGTCTTCGAACAGCTCGGTATATTTCGCCAGATCATTGACCGATTTCAGATCAGGCGCCATCGGTTCAATCCCGCGATCAGCATCGCCTTGGATCACGTAGCTTGGCACGAACCAGCCTTCGACGGCGTCATCGAAATTCACCCCGATCTGGCTGACATTGCCGGCGTCCTCGGCCTTGGTCCAGGCTTCGGCAACGTTGTCGCGCCAGATTTCCATGACGACGTCAACGTCCCCCTTGCCAGCGCCGGTCAGAAGCGGAATGACATCGCCCGGCAGGGCATCGGTCTGACAGCCATAGCCCTTTTCAATGATGAAGCGGGCAACAGCGTTATGGAAAAGCGCGCTGTCATAATTGAGCCCGGCAAACATCACCGGACGGTCAATTTCGCAGGTTGCGTCTTGCGCGTTTGCGCTTGAATGGGAAATAAATGCGAGGCCAGCGGCCAACAGCATTGCGGCTCCGGTAGGCAGGGTTTTCATCCTTCTGTCCCTTCGTTGTTGCGGTCCGGAATCGCATCAAATGCATGGTCGGTGCGAGAAGCCCGCAAAGGTCCGGATTTGGCGTGATCCGGCACTTTCATATGACCGTGCCCCTGATACAGGTGCGGCAATTCTAGACTTGGCTGTCAAATGCGCGCAACCCCCGGTATGAAATGTCACGCTGACGTGATGGTGTTTTAATATTGATATCATTGCACAATGCTCCTGACAGGGATGGCAGGAGATGTCAGGTGGTGTGATTTACGGTTGTCGCGCCGCCTTGTTTAATTCCGCCCGTGAATTTGTCTGGCTTTGTCGTTATGTTGGGCAAAATACATTTCCGGGCATTTTGAATTGAGGGCCGCCATGATGCATTCCAGCCTGTTTGTCTTTGATATCGAAACCGTGCCCGATATTGATGTCTTGCCGCAATTGACTGGTGAAACCGCACCCGATCCGGAAACCGGGCGCAAGATGCTTGAAGATTATCATCTTGAAATCACCAGTGGCCGCAATGGCTTCCCGCGTCAGCCGTTCCACAAGGTGGTGGCGATCAGTTTTCTGCGTGCGACCATTCAGCGCGACGGCGACCTTGAAATGTATGAGATCGAAGAATTGCGATCGGGCGGGGAGCTCGCATCCGAGGAAAAGGACCTTGTGAACGGGTTCTTTGCCTATTGCGGCAAGCTCTATCCGCGCTTGGTCAGTTTCAATGGTCGCGGGTTTGATCTGCCGGTTCTGAAATACCGTGCGATGAAGCATGGGGTCACGGCCCGCTGGTTGCATCAGGCGTCAAACAAGTGGGAAAACTATACGGCACGCTATGCGCCGCACTGGCATTGCGATCTGGCCGAGGTTCTTTCGGATTACGGTGCATCGGCGCGTACCAAGATGAACGAGGTGTGTGCCGCCCTTGATTTGCCCGGTAAAACCGGGGTGGATGGCAGCAAGGTGTCCGACATGTTTGACAATGGCGAGATTGATGGCATTCGCCGCTATTGCGAGACGGATGTTCTGAATACCTATCTGCTATATCTACGTCATGCGCTTCATACCGGGTTGACTGATCATGATGGTTATAACCATGCGATCAATCTGACTGTGGGCTGGCTTGAAGAACGGGCAGGGGACATTCCCGCCTATCAGGAATTCCTTGATGCCTGGAAGCAATCCAGTGGTGGGTCGTTTAACGTGCTTTGAATGCCACATCATTCCGTTTTATGCGCACATTGGCATAAGTGAAGTGAGTCACACTGCCCGGTTGAAAAGGGTGAAACGCTGTTGAATTGAATGCGAGTTGATCTTAATTGCATTGCAGATGCAAGTAAGTTGCAACGTCAGGGCACTTAACGCCCAAAGCAAATTCAACAGGGATCGTTCACATGGATATCAAAAAGCTCATTGGCGGGGCCGTGTTTGGCGCTACCGCAATCGCAGCGACAACCGCAACGGCACAGGAAGTTAATGTTTATTCCCTGCGTCAGGCGTTTCTGGTCGAGCCGCTGTTTGAGAAATTCACCGCCGAAACCGGCATCGACGTTAATGTGATCTTTGCCGAAAAAGGTCTGGTCGAACGGATCAAACAGGAAGGCGCAAACAGCCCGGCCGATATCCTGATGACGGTCGATATCAGCCGCATTCAGCAGGCGGTTGATGCTGGCGTGACTGACGCCGTTTCAAACGATACCCTGGCTTCCAACATCCCGGCGCATCTGCGCGACCCGGAAGGTCACTGGTTTGCCCTGACCCAGCGTGGTCGTGCGATTTATGCTTCCAAGGAGCGCGTGGCAGAAGGTGAAATCACCTCCTACGAAGATCTGGCCGATCCGAAATGGGAAGGCAAGGTTTGCACCCGTTCCGGCACGCACGTTTATAACGTTGCACTGTTCGCATCCATGATCGCGGTTCATGGCGAAGAAAAAGCCAAAGAGTGGCTTGAAGGTTTGAAGAACAACCTGGCGCGCAAGCCGCAGGGTAATGACCGTGGTCAGGTCAAGGCGATCAAGGAAGGTGAGTGCGATATCGCAATTGGCAACACCTATTACTTCGGCAAGATGATGGACAATGAAGAGCAGCGTCCGTGGGCAGAGTCGGTAAATATCGTCTTCCCGAACCAGGATGGTCGCGGCATGTCGATGAACATTTCGGGCATGAGCCTGATCAAGAGCGCGCCGAACAAGGACAATGCCGTCAAACTGATGGAATTCCTAGCAGGCGACGTTGCCCAGCAGATCTATGCTGAAGTGAACTACGAATACCCGGTCAAGCCGGGCGTTGAGTGGGCCGACAACGTAAAGTCGTGGGGCACGTTCAAAGCGGATGAATTGTCGCTGGCTGAAATTGCACGTCTCAGCCCGGATGCGATCAGGATGGTCGATGAGATCGGTTATAACGAATAGTCAAACCGACTGAGCTAGAATGTCTTTTTGAAAGGGGTGGTGCAATGCCACCCCTTTTTCTGTTTCCGAGGGTGGGCTGCATGTGCATCACCGTCGCGGTTTTGTGACCTGCCGTATGGCTCTTATGTGGTTTTCGTGCTTGCAAAAAAGCATGCTGGCCCTTTAATTTCGCCACCAGCAAATACAAATCATTCCTAATTGCTGCGCCACCCGCAGCTGATCCAGATGAGGCTTTTATGATTTCTCTGCGCAAAACCGTTTTTGGTCTTGTTGTTTCCGCGATGGGGCTTTCGACGCTATCCGCCGCCCATGCTGCAGAGGAAGTTAATGTCTACTCGCTCAGACAGCCGTTTCTGATCGAACCGATGTTCAAGCGCTTTACCGAGGAAACCGGTATTCGCGTCAATACGCTGTTCTCACAGAGTGGTCTGGTGGAGCGCATCAAGCATGAAGGGCGCAATACCCCGGCCGATCTGCTTCTGACCGTCGATATCGGACGTATCCAGGACGCGGTCGATGCCGATATCGCCCAGCCGATCGAAAGTCCTGTTCTGGACGCCAACATCCCCGATCAGTTCCGCGATGAGAACAAGCTTTGGGTGGGGATGACGACGCGTGCGCGCGTACTTTATACCTCGCTTGATCGCGTCGAACCCGATGCCATCACGACCTATGAGGAGCTCGCTGATCCGAAATGGAAGGGCCGCATTTGTGTGCGTTCGGCCATGCATGTTTATAACATTGCCCTGATCGCCTCGATGATTGCCCATCATGGGGAAGAAGAAACCAAAACCTGGCTGACCGCAGTCAAAGATAATCTCGCGCGCAAGCCGCAAGGGGCTGATACCGATCAGATCGAAGCTGTGGCACAGGGCGTCTGTGATGTCGCGATCGGCAATTCATATTACTATGGCAAGATGCTTGATGATCCGAATAAGGCCGATGCCGCCAAGCAGGTCCGCATCGTCTTTCCCAATCAGGGAGATCGCGGCACGCATGTGAATATTTCCGGTGTGGCGCTGATGAAGCATGCACCGAACAAGGAAAACGCCATCAAGCTGGTGGAATTCCTTTCGAGTGCCGAGGCCCAGCACATGTATGCCGATATTAATTTCGAATATCCGGTCAAACCTGGGGTTGCCTGGTCCGAACAGGTTCGGGCATGGGGAACCTTTGTGCATGACGACTTGCCGCTAAATACGGTTGCGGCCAATCGCGGGGCGGCGATCCGCCTGATTGATGAAGTCGGCTTTAACGAGTAGACCATACGCCCATCCCAAGGTATCAAGACCGGCCAACCCGCTCAGGGTGGCATGATCCGCGACGCAGGAAACGGAAACAGCCTTGAACAACGCTTGCCAGACGCCAAAGGAAGAGGATATCCGGCCCGCCGCCATGACGGAAACCTTTGATCCGATGCGTTCGCCATCCGGGCGCACGGCGATGCGTTGGTTGCCGCGTGGTCAATCGGCTGTCTGGCTGATCGGGGCGTTTATTGTTGCGGCGATGGTGGCAGCGCCAATTGTCGCCGTCGCATGGATTGCCTTTTTCCCGACCGAGAATATCTGGCCGCATCTGGCATCGACCATGTTGCCACGCTACCTCAAGAATACCGGTATTCTGATGCTGGGTGTCGGTATCGGGGTGACCTTGATCGGGGTTTCGTCGGCATGGGTTGTCACCATGTGTCGTCTTCCGGGCAAGCGGTTCTTTGAATGGGCGATGCTGCTGCCCATGGCGGTTCCGGCCTATATCGTGGCTTATGTTTATACCGATCTTTTGGAATATGCCGGTCCGCTACAGGGGATGCTGCGCGATATCTTTGGCTGGCAGTCGGCGGCAGACTACTGGTTCCCCGATATCCGCACCAAGGGCGGTGCGATCATTGTCCTTAGCCTGACGCTGTATCCTTATGTTTACATGCTGGCGCGCGCGGCGTTCCTGTCGCAGTCGATCTGCGCGATTGAAGCCGCCCGTATTCTGGGACGGAGTGCCTGGAGTTCGTTTTTGACGGTGGCCCTGCCACTGGCACGACCGGCCATTGTCGTCGGCGTCGTGATTGCGTTGATGGAAACGCTCAATGATTTCGGCACGATTGATTTCTTTGCTGTGCACACCCTGACGGCGGGCATTTTCAATGTCTGGCTCGGTATGGGCAATGCCGGTGGGGCGGCCCAGATTGCACTGACCATGCTGGCCGTGGTGATTGCGCTGATGGTGATCGAACGCTATTCGCGCCGCCGTCAGCGTTTCCATGATACCACCAGCCGTTTCCAGGAACTACCAGGTTATGAACTGACCCCGCTTGCCAAGGCCGGGGCGCTTGCGGTCTGTATCCTGCCGATTGTCTTGGGCTTTGTCGTGCCGTCACTGGTGCTGATCTATTATTCCATTGGCTATTTTGATCAAAGCTGGACGGCGGACTTCTTTGAGTTTGCCGGTAACAGCCTTCTGGTGTCGGGGCTTGCGACATTGGTCGCGGTCGGCTGTGCTATCTTTATGGCCTATGCACTGCGCTTATTCCCGCAACCGCTTTTGAAATTCTTTGTCCGCCTGTCATCGGTTGGTTATGCCGTGCCGGGTGCTGTGCTTGCCATCGGGGTTCTGATCCCGTTCGCGCGGTTCGATAACGCGCTGGATGCGCTCATGCGTGATACCTTTGGGGTGTCGACTGGCTTGCTTCTCAGTGGGACGGTGTTTGCACTGGTCTTTGCCTATGCGGTGCGTTTTATGGCGGTGTCCTATGGCTCGATCGAGGCTGCCCTTGGCAAGGTGCGCCCAAGCATGGATGACGCAGCCCGCACTCTTGGCGCAAGCCCGTGGGGAACGCTCAAGCGTATTCACTTCCCGATGGTGCGTGGTGGCATTCTGGCGGCCTCAGTTCTGGTGTTTGTTGATGGCATGAAGGAATTGCCAGCAACGCTGATATTGCGGCCGTTCAATTTTGATACGCTGGCCACCCATGTGTACCAGTTTGCCAAGGATGAAATGATCGAACATGCCGCCCTTGGCGCACTGACCATTGTGCTGGTCGGTGTCGTGCCCGTGATCATGCTCAGCCGTGCAATATCGAAATCCCGCCCGGGGCATAGCGGACAATCCTGATGCGCCATGTCTGCGATCACGTTATCCTGATTGCAGATTTGAAAACCAAAACAAGACCAAGGGCCGGCAGGAAACCATCCAGATGCAACTTATCAAACCGGGACTGACCAAACTTACCGACGCGCTCGATATTGCCTTTGCCGAGGTGCCGGTAATTGCGCCTACAGAAGACCGCCCGATCAGTGATTGTTATGGTGCGGTCTTGCGTCAGGACGTCGTGGCGAAGGTTTCTGTGCCCTCCGTCGATAACTCGGCCATGGATGGCTATGCTCTGCGTCATGCAGATCTTGCCGGGATTGATGGTCCGGTTTCGGTTGTAGGTGTTTCGCTGGCCGGGCATCCTTATGACGGAACATTGCCCAAGGGGGCTGCCATTCGTATTGCGACCGGGGCTGCGATCCCGGATGGGGCCGATTGCGTGATCATCCAGGAAAATGTCACGGCCAACGCCGATGAAAGCGTCATCGAAATTGCTGCAGACGTGATTGCGCGCACCAGCTTGCATCAGAATATCCGCTGGCAGGGAGAAGACATCAAGGCCGGTGATACGGTCCTGTCTGCTGGCGCGATCCTGCGCCCGCAGGATATCGCGATTGCCGCCGGGCAGGGCTGTGGCACCTTGTCGGTTGCCCGGGCGTTGAAGGTCGCTGTCTTTTCGACCGGTGATGAGCTGGCCATTCCCGGTGATCCTCTGCCGCCCGGCGGCATTTATGATTCCAACCGCTTTGCCATGATCGGGATGCTGCGCTCCATTGGATGTGACGTTACCGACCTTGGCTTGCTGGCCGATGATTTTGACGTGTTGCAAGGCGCATTGGCTGATGCCGCAAAGTCTCATGACGTTATCATGACGTCTGGCGGGGTTTCGGTCGGCAAGGCGGATCTTTTGAAGCCAGTGGTCGAAAGCCTTGGTGAAATCACCGCTTGGAAACTGGCAATCAAGCCGGGCAAGCCCTTGATGCGGGGCAAGATTGGTGATTGCCTGGTGGTTGGACTGCCGGGCAACCCGGTTTCAGTGCTGGTTTCCGGCTTGTTATATGTGATGCCTTTGTTGCGTCATGCCATGGGGGCGGATCGGTCCCGACTGGCACCCACCCGCATTCCGGTGCGGTCCGGGTTTGATTTCAAACGTATGACCGGTCGGCGTGAATGGCTGCGCGCGCGCCTTGTGCAAAATGATGATGGTGAATTCGAAGCAATCGCCTTTGCCTCAACCAGTTCGGGGATGTTGTCATCGATGGTCTGGGCCGAAGGTCTGATTGAAGTGCCCGAAGATTGCGGGCAGGTCTCCAAGGGTGATCAGGTGCTTTATCTGCCGCTGCACGGCCTGCAGTGAATTCATCTGAGATGTGATCCACATCATGGCAACCGATCAAGGATTGCCAGACTGTTGGATCGGCTCCAATCCGCGAAAGTGAATAGAATGACGATATTGGTGACGTTTTGTGGTGCTGCTGGTGGTGTGACGGGGTCTTGTTATTTCCTGCAGACCGATCACGGTAATTTTCTTGTCGATTGCGGCATGTTCCAGGGCAGCAAGACGGTTCGTGAACTGAACTATGGCAAGTTCCCGTTTGAAGCGGATCGGATTTCGGCTGTTTTGCTGACACATGCGCATATCGACCATACCGGCCTTGTGCCGAAACTGGTCAAGGCGGGGTTTGGCGGGCCGATTTACGCAACCGAACCAACCTGTGATCTTCTGACCTATATGCTGCCAGACTCTGGCTACATACAGGAAAGCGAGGTTGAGCGCCTTAACCGCCGCAATGCACGCCGTGGGCGCCCGGAAGTAACCCCGATCTATACCCGCGAAGATGCCGAGAACACGCTTTCGCAGCTTAAAACGGTTGAATATCACGAATGGTTGCCGGTGATTGAGGGCGTGCGTGCCCGTTTCTGGGATGCAGGCCATCTTCTGGGATCGGCATCGATCGAGGTTGAAATCGAAAATGGTGATGAAGACGGCAAGCTAACTCGGCTGCTATTTTCTGGCGACGTTGGAACAGGGGAGGCCGTATTTAACGAAGCCCCCGAAGCCCCAAAGGATATCGACTACCTGTTTGTCGAAACCACCTATGGCGACCGTACGCGTCCGGTGATCACGGATGAAGAACGTCGTGCGTTGCTGCGCGAGGAAGTGCGTGAAGCGCTTGGCAATGGTGGTAATCTGGTTATTCCGAGCTTTGCGGTTGCCAGAACACAGGAGCTGCTTGTCGATCTGGCCCATCTTTTCAATCGTGGTGAGCTGCCGCCGGCAAATGTCTTTGTCGATAGCCCGTTGGCGCAACGTGCAACCGATGTTTTTGCCAAACACCTAAAGCGCGGCGATGCGCAGGCCTTGTCACACCCGAAATTCCACATGGTTCCCGATGTACAGGCCAGTAAACAGCTTGCACAGGTCACAAGCGGCGCGATCATCATTTCGGCGAGTGGTATGTGCGACGCCGGGCGTATTCGATATCATCTGAAGAACAATCTGTGGCGATCGAATAGCACAGTGCTTCTGGTCGGCTTCCAGGCTGCCGGTTCGTTCGGCCGCGTTTTGCAGGGCGGTGCCAAACATGTTCGGATCCATGGCGATGAAATCGAAGTGCGCGCACGTATTCGCACACTCGATGTCTATTCCGGTCATGCTGATCAGGACATGCTGTTGCAATGGACAAAGAACCGCTTGCCGGTAACGCGCCGGATCTTCCTGACTCACGGCGAAGAGGGCGCGCGTGCTGCTTTCCGCGAAGTTCTGATGGCGCATGGAATTGCCGAAAAGCTGATATCCATGCCGATGCTTGATGACACGGTTACGCTTAAGAAGGGTGAAGCCAAACCGTCCATTCCCGAAGCGCGCCTTTCAGGTGAAGAGCTTTCGCGTGATGATTGGCACAATCTTTATGCCGGGACGGTCACGGCACTGTCCGAGAAGCTCCGGTCGCTGGAAACGGCAGAAGAAAGAAAAGAGATGCTCGAAAAAGTCTTGCGCGATATCGGGTCAGTATGAGAGCAATTATCCCGGAGCCGAAAGAAGGGCGTAAAACCCGCATTCACGGATTCAGTTGCCAAGAAGAGAGAACCTGTCACCCTGAAAACGGGTTGTGCAGGCCTGTGAGACCACTACGCAGACGGGCGGGTATATGTCAATCGTAGGGAATTCCGGTTATCGGGTTCTGATTTATAGCCATGATACTTTCGGGCTTGGGCATTTGCGCCGTTGCCGCACCATTGCGCATGCGCTGGTGTCACGCCGTGATGATGTTTCCGTTCTGATTTTGTCCGGCTCGCCGATCATTGGCAGTTTCGAGTTCCGCTCACGCGTTGACTTTGTCCGCATTCCGGGCGTGATCAAGCTGTCGAATGGTGAATACACCTCGCTCAATCTCAATATCGATGTCGACCAGATCTTGGCGATGCGGGAATCCATCATTCAGCACACGGCTGATGTCTTTAACCCGGACATCTTCATCGTCGATAAGGAACCGCTTGGTTTGCGGGGCGAAGTCGAGTCCACGCTTCAGATGCTCCGTCATCGCCGTACGCGCCTTGTGATGGGTTTGCGCGATGTGATGGATGACCCGGTCAATCTGCGTGAAGAATGGGATCGTAAACAATGCGTTCCGGCACTGGCTGAGCTTTATGATGAAATCTGGGTTTATGGTCTGAAGGACATCTGCAATCCGCTGGAAGGCATTGATTTGCCGCCGGGCGTTGAAGAAAAGATGTCCTATACCGGCTATCTGCCACGCACCGCGACGCGCCGTCCCGCACCCGAACACGGTGCGCTGGGGCTGGAGGAGCCATATTATCTGGTGACGACCGGTGGCGGTGGTGACGGGGTTAATCTGGTTGATTGGGTGATCAGTGCCTATGAAACCGATCCGGATATCCCGGTGCCGTCACTTGTGGTGTTGGGGCCGTTCATGAGCCCGAACCAGCAAAACGAATTCATGAAACGTGCGGAAAAGATCGACAAGCTTTCAGTCATCACCTTTGATGCCAATGTCGAGGTGCTGATGCACAAATCGGCTGGCGTCATTGGCATGGGCGGTTACAACACGTTTTGTGAAATCCTGTCATTTGACAAGCCTGCTGTCATTGTGCCGCGCACGGTGCCGCGTCTTGAGCAGTATGTACGTGCATCGGCTGCCGAAAAGCTTGGCCTGATCAAGATGCTGACCGAGGATGGTGGGCGTGATCCGCGCGAAATGGCCGATGCGCTTCGGGGGCTGATCCATCAGCCCAAACCGTCGCATGTGACCGTTCCGAACCTTATGGGCGGGCTTGATCGCGTTGGGGAGCTTGTGGATCGCTGGCTTCCGCCGCAAATGGCCGCAGAATAAATCATCGGGAACAAAGTTGATGGCACGCGATAATCTGGCAATCGTGGTAAAGGGATATCCGCGATTGTCGGAGACCTTTATAGCGCAGGAAATTCTTGGCATTCAGCAGGCAGGCATTCCGTATCGGATCGTCTCGCTGCGTCATCCGACTGACAAGAAACGCCATCCCATCAATGAACGCATCACGGGTGCGGTCGATTATTTACCCGAATATGCCTATCAGGAACCGATGCGGGTTTTACGCGGCTGGCTTAAGGCCCGCAAAATGCCGGGATATCGCCGTGCGGTGAATATCTGGTGGCAGGATTATCGTCGCGATCGCACCGCCAATCGTGCCCGGCGCTTTGCCCAGGCAATGGTGATGGCAGCCGAACTGCCCGAAGATATCACACGCATTTACGCCCACTTCCTGCATACGCCGGCATCCGTGGCACGCTATTGCGCGATTATGCGCGGTTTGCCCTGGTCCTGTTCTGCGCACGCCAAGGATATCTATACCAGCCAGGACTGGGATATGCGCGAGAAACTGCGTGATATGGACTGGCTGGTGACCTGCACGAAGGCCAATGTCGACTATCTGCGCAACCTTGCCGAAGACCCGACCAAGGTTAATCTGCTCTATCACGGTCTTGATTTCTCCCGCTTCCCGGAAGAATTGCCTAAACGCCCCGTTCGGGACGGCAGTGACCTGGAAAACCCGGTCATGATCCTGTCGGTCGGCCGTCTGGTGGGCAAGAAGGGCTATGATGATCTCCTGCGCGCCTTGGCGAAATTGCCCGACGGCCTTTATTGGCGGTTCACCCATATCGGGGGCGGTGATGGTGACAAATACCAGAAACTTGCGACCGAACTGGGCATTGCGGATCGCTGTGATTGGCAGGGACCGCGTGATCAGAAGGAAGTAATCGCCGCCTGTCAGTCGTCTGATCTGTTCGTGCTGGCCAGCCGCATTGAAAAGGACGGTGATCGCGATGGGCTGCCAAACGTCCTGATGGAAGCTCAGCTTTGTGGACTTGCTGCAGTCTCGACCGCGATTTCCGCCATCCCAGAGCTGATCGAGGATGGGGTGAATGGCAAGCTTGTTCCGGAACGTGATCCGGATGCACTTGCAACCGCACTGAGCGATATGATTGTCGATCCCAAGATTCGCGAAGCAATGGGGCGCAACGGCAATGAAATCGTTCGACGTGATTTCTCGTTCTATAGCGGGATGAAAGATCTGGCCGAGCGCTTTGGCGTTGCAGAGCCGAGCAGCGAAATTGCGGAAAGCCTTGTAAAACAACCCGCGGCAGAGTAGGAGGCACACATTTGCAGGTTGCCTTTTACGCCCCGTTAAAACCGATTGATCATCCCGTGCCATCCGGGGATCGATTGATTGCCCGTATGCTGTGTGAGGCACTTCAAACGGCAGGCATGAAAGTCGATATCGCGGCCCGCCTTCGCAGTCGGGATGCCGAGGGCAATATTTTGAAACAGGCACGCTTGGCGGAGCTCGGCACCAAACTGGCGGCAAGGCTGATTCGTCAGTATCAGTCGGGTGTTCGACCCAAGCCCGATGTCTGGTTCACCTACCATCTTTATTACAAGGCACCTGACTGGATCGGGCCGATTGTCGCTGATGCGCTTGGTATTCCCTATGTCGTGGCCGAAGCATCCTTTGCACCCAAGCGTGCTGGTGGCCCATGGGCCCCAAGTCATGCGGCAGTCGAAACTGCGCTCAGGCAGGCGGATGCCGTCTTTTCGCTTAACCGTGTTGATATGGAATGCCTGGCGCAAGTCTGCCCCAAAGATCGTCTGCATTTCCTACCGCCCTTTACCCGCGTTTCGGACTGGAGTGTTACGCAACGCCCGGGCATAGACCCGGGCTGCGTGCGGTTGGTGACAACCGCGATGATGCGTGATGGGGACAAGCTTAAGTCATATGGGGTTCTGGCAAAGGCACTTGCGCAGTTACAGCGTGACGGCGTGGATAATTGGCACCTGACCGTGATTGGGGATGGCCCCGCACGCCAAAAGGTCGAGGACCTGTTTGATGAACAGGAACTTGGTGAAAGCGCAGTCTCGCTCGTCGGGCTGAAAACACCCGAACAAACCACAGATATCCTTGCCAAATCCGACATGTTCGTTTGGCCTGCAATCAATGAAGCATTCGGCATGGCCTTGCTTGAGGCGCAATCGGCGGGATTGCCCGTTCTGGCCGGCGATGCAGGTGGCGTTTCGGGCATTGTGTCACCAAGCGTCACCGGATGGTTGGTTCCAGTCGGTGATGTCGGGGCATTTACCAACCGTTTGGGCGAGTGTGTTACGGCAGATATTGCGATGTTGCGCAGGATGGGACAGGCCGGCGCATCAAAAGCTGCACAGCACCACACGGTGGAGGCTGCAGCTAGTCTGTTATCCGCTACCATCCATAAAGTTGTAAATGCTTACGGCGGGCAGGGGGCGGTATGAAGCAGATCCGTTTTGCATTGCTGCGCCATGGTGTCACGACGTGGAATAGGGAAAAACGTATTCAGGGACGAACCGACATTTCGATAACACCGGAAACGGCGGCTTGGTATCGTCAGCATCGTTTGCCGACTGCTTGGCGTGATGTGCCGTGGATGGCGTCACCCTTGTCGCGTACGCGTGAGACAGCGGATGCCTTGGGGATTGCGCCCATCGGTTCCGAGCCCGCCTTCATCGAGATGGACTGGGGCGCGTGGGAAGGCGCAACGCTGCCAGACCTTCGCGCAAGCTTGGGCGACAGACTTCAGGAAAACGAAGACCGTGGGTGGGACTTCCGCCCGGAAGGTGGCGAAAGCCCGCGCGATGTCCTTGGGCGTGTTGAGTGCTTTCTGAAAGGCTGTGATCTGCCACAGTTTGGTGCAGTCACGCACAAGGGCGTGACACGGGCTGTTTACGCGGCCGCACGCGGATGGGACATGATGGGAAAAATTCCCGATAAGCTCGATTGGCATTGTTTGCAGGTGTTTAACTGGTCGGATGATGCCGGGTTATCGATTGAGGCCCTGAATGCTCCACTCGTTGACGCGCAGGAGATTTCTGGATGAGCGACGTCATGGTCTATGTGCAGCACCTGCTTGGCATTGGTCACGTACGCCGGATGGCGCTGATCAATCAGGCGCTTCGTGACCGGGGTATCAGTGTCACGGTCGCAAGCGGTGGTGTTCCCGATGACAGCCTTGATTTTGCGGCCAGCAACGTTATTCAGCTTTCCCCGTGCAAGACAGCCGATACCGGCTTTTCCGGTCTCGTTGATCCGGATGGCAATGCCCTTGGTGATGATTGGAAACAGGCACGCAAAACGCAACTGCTGAAGGCGTTTAGGGAAACCTCACCAAAGCTGCTGTTGATTGAAATGTTCCCGTTTGGGCGTCGGGCTTTTCGATTTGAATTGATCCCGCTTTTTTACGCAGCGAAAGAAGCCGGCGTACCCGTCATTTGTTCTGTCAGAGACCTTTTGGTGCGCAAAAAGGACATCCATAAGACGGAATGGATGCGTGATACAGCGCGTGAATATCTCGATGCTGTTCTGGTGCATGGCGACCCGCAGCTGTTCGGGTTTGATCGCAGTTTTGAGTTCACGGATGATATATCGGACCTGATCACCTATACGGGCTATGTCGCGCCGACGATTGACGAGGCGCTTTTAGGGCGGGTGGATGCGCATCGTCATGGTGTTCTGGTGTCCGCCGGTGGCGGTGCTGTCGGGGCGGAACTGATCAGGCTTGCGATCGCGGCCCGCCTGTTCTCGCAAAAATACAATGATGCGACCTGGGATATTGTTACCGGGCCACATTTCCCGTCCGATCAGTTTGAGGAGCTGCGCAGCCAGTTTCCGGATGGCGTGGTGTTGCATCGGTTTTTGTCTGATTTTCGAGAAAGAATGGCCGGTGCAGCTGTGTCGGTTTCACAAGCTGGATATAACACCCTGATGGATGTGTTGGCGACGCGGACGCCAGCAGTCATGGTGCCCTTTGCAGAAGGCGGGGAAAGTGAGCAAACTGAACGTGCAGAAGTCCTTTCAAAAGAAGGGGTTATTTCCCTGCTTGATCTTGATGGCCTGTCTGCGCAATCATTAGCAAAACAAATAGATAACGCCAGACAGCCAAGCGGGATTAAAATCGCGCTGGACGGGGCGGAAAAAACTGCGTCAATCATCGCAGATAAGATCAAAGGGAATTCATGAGCAGCTGGGATCAATTACGCGCAGAGCTTGATCTGTGGCAGTCCGAGGGACGGACCGCTACGGCATGGTGGCGTGATGATGACGCTGTTTCTGTCACGCCAGCACTTGAGACACTTCTGGCGTTTGAGCAGGACTACAAGGTGCCGCTCGCCCTTGCTGTTATTCCCGCCACCTTGCAGGACGATCTTGTCGAACGTCTGGTCGAGACATTGGACACCCGTGTGCTTCAACATGGTTGGTCGCATCAGAACCATATGCCGGAAGGCCGCAAGAAGCAGGAACTTGATGACGTTCGGGATCTGGGCGATGTTGTTGCCGATTTGCGCAACGGATTTTCTGTTTTACAATCACGGTTCGGCAATCGCTTCCTGCCGGTTCTGGTGCCGCCATGGAACAGGGTCGCCGAGGATGTTGTTGCCGCCCTGCATTCGCTTGGTTTTTGCGGGATCAGCACATTTAACGCGCGCAAGGCCGCGGAGCCCTATAAGGGAATCATGCAGGTCAACACCCATGTCGATGTCATCGATTGGCGTGGCACACGCGGCTTCGTTGGTGAAGACGCAGCCCTTGGCGCGATGATTGAGCACCTTGCTGCAAGACGAACAGGGCAGGTGGATGCGGATGAGCCGACCGGCATTCTGACCCATCATCTTGTCCATGAAGGCGCCACCACGAAGTTCCTTGATAACCTGTTTTCTATGGACCATTCAGCTTTGCGCTGGTTGAGAATACCCGGAGTATTTCCATGGCAGTAAATCGCAGAAGACGCCGTGAGCCGTCGCAGGTAGCACCCGAACCGGTGACGCCTATGGATGCCGCCCCCGAGCAGGTCGCCAGCGTGCCGAGCACCATAGACCCTGTCAAACCGGCCGGGGTTGGCGACAGCCAGGTTCAGACAATGGGTTACCCGTCGAAACTGATGGCGCCGGATTTGGCAAAGTCTATTGTCGGGTTGCTGATTTGCGGTGTTATTGCCCTGATCCCCGAGATGCTTGAGATCATCCAGTGGACATCGGCCGGGTTGGCATTGTTGTTCGTGTTCTATTTCGCGCGCACGATCATCCGGTTCCAGTCAAAGATCTATGTCTCGGAATACGGTATTCGTCTTTCAAGCATGCGCGGTGGAACCGCTTTTGCCTGGCCGGAACTTTCCAAATTCCGTTTGCGTTACTTCAGTACCAAGCGCGACGGCAACAAGGGATGGTTCGAACTGACGCTGCAGGCAGGTGAAGCAAAAATTGTCGCAGAATCAACACTGGACGGATTTGACGATCTCCTTGAAATTTCTCGCGATTGGGCGAAAGATAACCAGCTGCTGGTTGATGACGTCACAAGAACAAATCTGATGCGGATGGATGAGGCCGACACACTGGTCAAGGCAGCAGCATCCGAACGGCTCGGGGGTGGGACGCGCTAGAGATGACCGATATTCTGCGTATCAAGGATCTGAAGGTTGAGTTCGTGCTGCCGCATATGCGCGTCAAGGCAGTCGAGAATGTAAGCTTTCGCATCGGTGCGCAGGAAACCGTCGCCTTGGTTGGTGAGTCTGGATCGGGCAAAAGCACGATCTCGCAGGCGATTATGGGGCTTCTGCCCAAGGTAGCCCAGGTAACCAGCGGTTCGATCATTTTTGCTGATCCCAAGAAGCCGGGTACTCGTGTTGATATCGCCATGCTGGACCGGTCAGGTTCAGATATACGTGCGATCCGCGGTGGCCGGATTTCAATGATTTTTCAGGAACCGATGAGTTCCCTGTCGCCGCTTCATACCATTGGTGATCAGATTTGTGAGGCTGTGCAGCTTCATCGCAAGGTCGGCGCGGCAGAGGCCCGTGAGCTTGCCGTTGAAATGCTCACACTGGTTGGCTTCCCGCAGCCCAAAAGATCACTGAAAACCTATCCGTTCGAACTTTCCGGCGGGTTGCGCCAGCGCGCGATGATCGCAATGGCGATGGTTTGCCGACCGGCTCTGTTGATTGCCGATGAACCAACGACCGCCCTGGATGTCACGATCCAGGCGCAAATCCTGCGTCTGATCAAGGAAGTGCAGTCGGAACTGCAAATGTCGGTTCTGTTGATTACCCATGACCTTGGTGTGGTTGCCAATATGGCGGACCGGATGGTGGTGATTTATGACGGCCGCGTTGTTGAATCTGGTAAGACCGAGGATGTTTTTATCAATCCCGGGCATGCTTACACACGCTCGCTTCTGGCGGCAGTACCGCACTTTGACATGGGACCGGATGAACGGCTGCGTCCGCTGCGTGAAATCAAACCAAAAACAGGCAGTTTGCTTGCCAGTGCCGGCGATACGCCGGCAGAACGCGAAACGCCTGAACGTCCGGCGTCTCTGGCGCTGCATCCGGCAATGGCCAGCGAACCGGTTCTTGCTGTTCGCCATCTCAGCAAAAGCTTCACCACGCGCAAGGGCAACTGGCTGAAATCCGAAGAAAGTTTGATACCGGCTGTTTCCGATGTTTCCCTGACGGTTAATCGCGGGGAATGCGTCGGGTTGGTGGGCGAGAGTGGCTGTGGCAAGACAACGCTTTCCAAGCTGATCATGCGCGCCATGAACCCGGATGAAGGATCCATCATGTTCCGCGGGGAAAGCGGCCAGATGGCGGAATTGACCGGTCTTGATGAAGATCAGCTAAATCCGTACCGAAAACGGATACAATTTGTTTTTCAGGACCCGTTCGGGTCGCTTAATCCCCGGATGACGGTTCAGGATATCATTACCGAACCGATGCTTATTCACGGTGTCGGGGACAGTGTCTATCGCCAGAAAATGGTGCTGGAACTGATGGATTTGGTCGGGCTCGATCCACGTTTCCTGAATCGCTATCCGCACAGTTTTTCGGGCGGGCAGCGTCAGCGTATCGGCATCGCGCGTGCGCTTGGTCTGAAGCCGGATTTGTTGATTTTTGATGAGCCGACATCTGCACTAGATGTGTCGGTTCAAGCGCAAATACTTAATCTTTTGAAAGATTTGCAGCGTGACCTTAATTTGACGTATCTGTTCATTTCGCACAATCTGGCAGTCGTTGATTACGTTGCAGACCGGATTGCAGTGATGTGCGCCGGGCGCATCGTGGAATCAGCGCCACGCGAGTTGCTGTTTAAGAACCCGGTGCATCCTTATACGCAGGCGTTGCTGCATGCTGTGCCGTTTGCGGATTTGGACCACCTGCTTGATTTCGACAATATCGTTGAAGGCAAGGCATCTGATCCGACCCGATGGCCCGCGCCCTTCACGATCAACCGGACCAGTGCACCAAAAATGATGCAGGTCGCAGAAGATCATTTTGTTCGTGCCGAACGAGCCGACTTTACGGAGATCGCCATATGATCAGTGTTTCGAAGCCGTCGATATCCAGACTTCATCGCACCATGAATGGTCTGGTGGTAGCAGCTGGCGTTTTGGGGGCAGGTGTCCTTGCCTCGGCTGCGCATGCGGAAATTCCGTATTTCGAAGACGCCGTCGCAAGTGGTTCGCTGCCCGCGATGAATGATCGACTGCCGGAACACCCCCACGTCATCGACTTTGGCGCCGAGGGCAAGGAAATTGGTAAATATGGTGGTGAGTTCGTCACCATCATGGGCCGTTCCAAAGATATCCGTATGGCGGTCGTTTATGGCTATGCCCGTCTGGTCGGCTATGATCAGGACCTGAACCTCAAGGCTGATATCCTTGAGGCGCTTGATGTAAGTGAAGAAGGCAACGCCTTTACCCTGCACATTCGCAAGGGCCACAAATGGTCTGATGGTGAGCCGTTTACCGCCGAGGATTTCCGTTATTACTGGGAAGACATCGTCAACAATGATGAATTGTTCCCGGTCGGTCCGCCGCGTTTCCTGTTTGTCGGGGATGAGCCGGCCACCTTTGAAATTCTGGATGAATATACGGTTCGCTATAGCTGGTCGCAGCCAAACCCGTTCTTCCTGACAGAACTGGCAGGAACGCGCCCGCCATTTATCTATCGCCCGGCACATTATCTTAAGCAGTTCCATGAGAATTATCGCGATCCGGGCGAACTTGAAGCCATCGTCGAGGAACGTGGACTTCGCAGCTGGGCGGTTTTGCATACCGATATGGACCGGCCCTACAAGTTGTCCAATATCAATCGACCGTCGCTTGAGCCGTGGCTGATCACGACCGAAGAGCCATCTGATCGCTTCGTGTTCGTGCGCAACCCGTATTATCACCGCGTCGATCCGGAAGGAAACCAGCTTCCCTATATCGACCGAATGATTTTCAACATCTCGAACGCCAAACTTGTGCCGGCCAAAGTCGGCGCGGGCGAAGTCGATCTGCAAAGCCGCATTCTGTCGCTTAAGGACTATACCTTCCTGAAACAGTCCGAAGCCAAGCAGAATTATGATGTCCGTTTGTGGGATGTTGGTGCGGGTTCCTATGCAGCCCTTTATCCCAACCTGACCTGCAGTGATCCGGTCTGGCGTACTGTTCTGCGTGATGTGCGTTTTCGTCGCGCTCTGTCACTTGCGATCAACCGGACGGAGATCAATCGCGTGATGTTCTTTGGTCTGGCCAAGCCGACCAACAACACGGTTCTGCCGAAGAGCCCGCTGTTCAAACCGGAATATCGTGACAGCTACACCGATTTCGACGTCAAGGCGGCCAATACGCTGCTTGATAAAATGGGGCTGGATGAACGTAATGGTGAAGGCATTCGTCTGTTGCCGGACGGTCGCCCGATGGAAATCATTGTCGAGACATCCGGCGAAAATCCGGAACATGACGATATGTTGGAGCTGATTGGTGATAGCTGGCGTCAGGTCGGCATCAAGATGTTCGTCAAGGGTTTGCAGCGTGAAGTGATGCGCAGCCGCGCCTATAGCGGTGAAACCATCATGTCGATCTTTAACGGCGTTGATAATGGTCTTGCGACGGTCAACACCGTCCCGTCGGAGTTTGTCCCGGCACAGCAGGACAGCCTGCAATGGCCGAAATGGGGCCAGTATTATCAGACCGATGGCGAAGCTGGAGAAGCACCGGATATGCCCGCTGCCCAGGAACTGATGGAACAGTACCAGAAATGGCAAACCAGCAACGAAGCCGGTCAGAAAGAAGCCTGGCAGGCCATTCTCGATATCAATTCGGAAAACATGTTTTCGATCGGTCTGATCGGTAACGTGCCGCAGCCGGTTGTTGTCGACAAGGATTTGCGCAACGTTCCGGAAAAAGGCATCCATAGCTGGGAGCCGGGTGCCTTCTTCGGGATTTATCGACCTGATACCTTCTGGTGGGACAGATAATCTTTTAAACCAAAAACGTGTCGTTTCTTCGCTGTTGAGGGAATGGCTTGAAACGACCTCGGGGGAGCGACAGCGCCGATGCTGACCTATCTGGCAAGACGGGTTTTTTTGATGATACCGACACTGTTCCTGATCAGTGTGCTGGTATTCGTGATCATTCAGCTTCCCCCTGGCGACTTTCTGACCACCTACCTGAACGAGCTTCAGGCACAGGGCGAGGCCGTTGATCCGGCCAAGATCGAATTCCTCAAACGGCAATACGGGCTGGATCAGCCGATCTATATCCAATACGCCGAATGGGCGTGGGGCCTTTTGCAGGGCGATCTTGGGTTTTCGTTTGAATATAACCTGCCGGTTACAGACGTGGTTGGCGATCGTCTGTGGCTGTCGCTGGTGCTGAATTTCAGCACGGTCATCTTTATTTATGTCGTAAGCTTCCCGATCGGGATTTACTCCGCCACCCGGCAATATAGCTGGGGGGATTATGGCTTTACCTTGCTCGGCTTCCTTGGCCTTGCCATGCCGAACTTCCTGTTTGCGCTGATCCTTCTTTATTACGCAAACGTGGTGTTTGGGACATCGATTGGTGGCCTGATGGATCCGGAATATATCAACCAGGGCTGGTCGTTTGCCAAAATGATGTCGGTTGTCGAACATCTTTGGGCGCCGGTTGTTGTGATCGGCACGTCGGGTACGGCATCCATGATCCGGCGCCTGCGCGCCAACCTGCTTGATGAGTTGGGCAAGCAATATGTCGTGACAGCGCACGCCAAGGGACTGTCACCGACCAAGGTCCTGTTCAAATATCCGCTGCGGATGGCACTGAACCCGTTTATTGCCGATATCGGTAATATCCTGCCGCAAGTCGTGTCTGGATCGGTTCTTGTGTCCGTGGTCATGTCTTTGCCGACAACTGGTCCGATGCTACTTACAGCGCTGCAAAGTCAGGATATGTATCTTGCCGGTTCGTTCCTGATGTTCCTGGCACTTCTGACTGTGGTCGGGATGTTCGTTTCCGATGTGTTGTTGGCGTGGCTTGATCCCCGTATCCGTCTTCAGGGAGGGGTCGGCAAATGAGCAAGGAAACCGAAAAGCGTAACGAGCATTTCGTTGATTCCGCCCCGTTCAATCCGTGGGATCGCGAAGAACTGACGCCAGAACAGGAAAAGTATTTCCTTGCCTCGCAATGGCAGTTGATGTGGTGGCGTTTGAAACGTCACCGGCTGGCATATTTCTCGCTGATCATTCTGGCAGTCATGTATGCGTCGGTGTTTATCGTCGAATTCATTGCCCCCTATGCGCAGGAAACGCGAAGCTCCGAATACATTCACCATCCGCCGCAGGGCATTCATCTTTTTCATGATGGCGAGTTTGTCGGGCCGTTTACCTATGGCACCGAATTCTCGGTCGATATGGAAACGCTTAAGCCGACCTATACGGTCAATCCGGATCGGATCGAACCCCTGCAGTTCTTCTGTTCGGGTGATGAGTATGAATTCTGGGGCATGGTCGATATGGACTTCCATTTCGTCTGCCCATCCGAGAATGGCACGCTGTTTGTGTTTGGTACCGACCGTCTGGGGCGTGACATGTTGTCGCGTATGATCTACGGCGCGCGCGTATCATTGACCATCGGTCTTGTCGGTATTTCGGTCAGCTTCCTTTTGGGAATCCTGATTGGTGGTGCGGCCGGTTATTACGGTGGCTGGGTGGATGCAACCGCCCAGCGGACGATTGAAGTTATTCGTTCCTTGCCGGAAATTCCGCTTTGGATGGCGCTTTCGGCGGCCTTGCCGGTGACCTGGAGCCCCATCCTGATCTATTTCGGGATTACGATCATTCTGGGCCTGATCGACTGGACCGGGCTTGCCCGTGCGGTGCGATCAAAGCTGCTTGCGCTGCGTGAAGAGGATTACGCACTGGCCGCCCGATTAATGGGCGCCAAACCCAAACGCATTATCGGGCGTCATCTTCTTCCAAACTTCGCAAGTCATCTGATTGCTTCGGTGACGCTTTCCATCCCCAACATGATCTTGGGTGAAACAGCGCTGAGTTTCCTTGGGCTAGGCCTGCGCGCACCTGTGACAAGTTGGGGCGTCTTGCTGAACGAGGCACAGAACATCAATGCGGTCGCGGTGTATCCATGGCTGATGTTGCCAGTGGTGCCGGTGGTGATTGTGGTTCTGGCCTTTAATTTCCTTGGCGATGGGCTGCGGGATGCAGCCGACCCCTACAAGAACTGAGCGGATTATGTCGTCTAAGGCCCCTAGGATTGAGACCGAACGCCTGATACTGCGCAGGATGTCGTTTGACGACTGGCCGGATTACGCGTCCATGCTTGCGTCAAAGCGCTCAGCACACATGGGCGGCCCATATGATGCTGAGGGTGCATGGGCTATGTTTTGTCGCGATGCTGCTCAATGGGATTTGTTCGGCGTTGGTGCGCTGATGATGGATGAGAAATCGACCGGTCATTGCGTTGGTCAAGTGGGCATCAATTTTGGGCCGCCGTTCCCTGAATATGAATTAGGTTGGCTTGTGTATCCGGATGCAGAAGGCAAGGGATATGCGTTTGAGGCAGCAACGGCCTTGAGTGATTGGGCGTTTAACGGGCGCGGCTTGCCAACGCTTGTCAGTTACATCGCACCAGAAAATGATCGTTCTATTACTGTGGCGGAACGCCTTGGTGCCGTTTTGGACCAGACCGCGCAGCGGCCTGATCCGAATGACCTTGTTTTCAGGCATGCACGCCCAAAATAAGGATTACTTTTTGCGCAACCACAGACTGGTCTCATGTGCTCCGTCGGGCAGGTGAATGCCATTGGCAATTGATTGATCAACTTCATCGCGCATGCGGGTCGTCGCATAGGCGCTTGACCACATGATTTCAAAGCCGCCGCCTGCGAGCAGGGCAGCAACACCTTGTTGTTCGTTATATCCGCGCCATTGCCAGATTTCCGGATAGTCGTCGGGCAAGCTGATATCGTGGATATGAATGATCGAACCGCTTGGCAGGGTCGGGATCACCGATGAAAACAGCAAATCAACATCAGTACCCGGCATCAGGATGTGGCTGGAATCGATCGACAGGAAATCGGCACCGGTCATGGTTTTGAAAACTGATGGATCGGCCTTTTGCACAATGCTGCGTTCAATCGTGATTGGCAGTTTTGCGATGTCGGCACGCGGAGCCGGATCAATCGCATGGAACGCTGTTTCAAGTTCGCCATCCTTGATTGCGCGGTAATAAAACCGTGTTGAATGGCCTGATCCGATTTCAATGATCCGGTCCGGGCGAAATTCCCGGGTAAAGACATAGGCCATCATGCCATCAAGGCGCGGAAACCAGCTTTGTTGCCAACGTGGTTCGGGCGGGGTGGCATTGCCGAAACTGGCAAAAGCTTCGTGATATTGTGCGGCCTTGGTCAGCCACGCCTTCATGGTCGGGGCGGCCGTATCCATCATGGTCTCAATCGCCGGATAGGTGGGGCGCCCGACGGCCTTTGCGGTTTCGCTGGCATAGCGGTAAGGAATGAAATAGCCGGCAGGCTCGCTGCCAAACAGGGTTTTCAAACCAAGTTTCCAACGGCGCATTCTGCGAGAGAACGGCATGGAGGTCATATTAAAGGCCCCTTTGAGTTCAAGTTTGCGGTCGGTCGTTTGTTGCCGATGTTATTATTCAGTCGCAAAAAGTCTGATCCTCTCCACGCCAGGTCCGGGTTAGCCAGATCGCAAAACAGAACGCAATCGCCGAAAACGCAGCCATCAGGTAATAGACCTGAGATCCGAACCGATCGTAAAGCGGTCCCGATACCCAAATACTGCTGCCCAGGAAGACACCCATCGACAAGGTCGCCATCAGACTTTGCGCCGATGTAGCCAGCTGTTGCGGTATGGCGCGGGCGATGAAACTGACGGCGGCCAAATGCGTAATCCCGAATGTCATGGCGTGAAGGGGCTGAACAAGGATAATCAACCATAGATTGTCGCTTGTTCCCAGAACAATCCATCGTAAAACCCCGCATCCGGTGCCAAGCGCAAACAGAATTCCGGGATGACGGCCACGTACAAACCGCCCGGCCACGGCAAACAGAACGATTTCCGCAATCACACCGATCGACCAGAAAACGCCGATCAACTCATGCGAAAATCCGACTGTTTCCCAATGGACGGAAGCAAAGGCGTAATAGGTGCCGTGCGCCCCTTGAGCAAAGCCGATGCAGGCGAGATAGATCAGGAAAACCGGTTTGCGCAGCAGATAGATTAGAGATGACCCGGAACGCAGCGGACGGTCTGTCTGTGGATCAGGCATGCGGGTTGTGATGGCAAAATTCACAATCCCGGCAACAAACAGCATCCAGACGATCCATTCTGTGGATGTGCCGTCCAAAACCCAACCCGCGCCATAAGACGCCAGAATGAAGGCAAGCGACCCCCAAAGTCGCACCCGCCCGTAATCAAGTTCACGCGCCTTGCATTCATGGATCGTGATGGTGGTGCCAAGTGGCAGAAGTGGCGAGAATGTAAAGCCTATGACCACGGAAAGGCCTGCTAGCCACCAGAAGTCACTTGAAAGCGGAAAGGCCAGAATCGACACCACATAGATCCCGGCAAGCCACATCATCGGTGTCTTGCGGTTACCGGTGCGATCCGCGCGCTGGGCAATCAATGGATCGGCAAACACGCGCACCCAGTTGGGCAGCGACAGCAGGATGCCGATTTCGGCTGCAGATAACCCTTGTGATTTCAGCCATACCGGCCAGTAGGGCAGAAATACGCCCTGGATCAAGAACAGCCCGGAAAAGAACAGCGCGAGTATCGTCGCCGTTTTCATACGGTCGGGGTCTCTGTCGGGTGTTGGTGCTGATGACGCGGCGGCGCTTGGTGTTTTCATGCTGTGATTTGCCGCCGTTTGAGGCCGCGAATAATGAACCGCGCCGGATGAATGGCATGCATCAGCGCTTTTTCCAAAGGAAGGGGCATATCGCAAATCTCACTGGCAAGAATCTCGGCGGCAAGTGGGGCGCCAATCAGTCCGCGCGCCCCAAAGCCGGTACAGATATACACGTCTTTGTGGTAGGGCGCATCGACATATCTGGCACCTTTTTTACCCTTGTCGATATCGCTGTAGGACGCAAGGTAGGCACCAAAATCCGGTGCTGGACCGATCAGTGGCAAATGATCTGCTGTTGTCGTGCGTAATGATGCACGGCCATCAAGCATATCGGTTGTGAGCTTTTCCGCGATCTCTGGCAGGACTTTGCCGAGCTGGGCGATGTTAAATGCGTGATCGTCCGGGCGCAGATCGGTTTCGGCATCATCACGACCGAACGTCGCACCAACGACAAGCATGCCATCACGTGCCGGTGTGACATAGCCCTTGTGGCTGAGGACGCATTTGATCGCGCCGTCCTCTGACACATCGGATACGACGTCCTCGGGTATAAAGCTGATCTGCCCGCGAACCGGGTTGAGGTGATCTTCAAGCCATCGGGTCTGATCAAGCAACCGGGTTTCAAATGCACCTGCGATGATGACCGCATCAAACGGGCCGTATTCCGAGCCGTTCTGGTCGGTCAGGTATTTGCCCTGATCAGCGTCATTGATGCTTGTGATCGTTGTCGACAGGTGCACATCAATGCCATCAGCAAGACTGCGCACAACCGATGGCGGGTTGACCCATCCGGCAGAGGGATAGAAGACGCCACCATGAGGCAAGGGCAGACCAAACCGTTCTGACGCCTGATCCGCGTCAAGCGCCTCGACAAGGTCGGGTTTGTCACCAAGGCGCGCGATCAGGCCATCAAGCCGTTCGCGTTTGCGTGCACTGGTCGCAAGATCAATCACGCCGCAGAAGTCGGCATCGACCCGTCCCTGATCAGAAAGCTTTTTGATCATACGATGGCTGAAGCGATAACCGGCCTCATAAAACCGTCCCATGATCGCGTCATCGACGGTCAGATAGGGTTCCAGCATCCCGATCGGATTGCCCGAGGCGGCATTGGCGAGTTGATCGGATTTTTCAAAAAGTGTGATGGCACAGCCACGGGCCCTCAGGGCGTTGGCACAGGCCGCACCGGCAAGGCCGCCGCCAATGATGGCGACTGACTTTGCGCTTTGGGTGCGGGGAAGGTTGAACCAAGGATCATCGGCAATCTCGAACGTATCCGGTAGGCCGGTGGCATCTTCGGGCGCAGAAAAACTGGCTGTGATCATGTCCCGCTTATAGCCAAATCCCTTGCGTTTGCTGACCTTAAAATCGGCACTTTCCAATCCGTCACGGGCAATGCGGGCGGCGGTAAAAGTCGCAAGGGTGGCGCCATCAGGGTTGGATGCGCTTGCAAGGGCAGCAAACAGGTCGGGATGCCACATGTCGGGATTGCGCGATGGGGCAAATCCATCAAGGAACCAGCAATCGATCTTGCCATCATATCCCGACCAGCATTCAATCGCGTCCCCGATCAAAAGGGTGAGGCTGATCGCGCCGTCTGCCAGCGAAAAGCGATGCACGCCTGGTAACATGGTTTCATGTGGCCAGATATGGGCAAGCTGTTCAGAGTATTGCGATAGTTCCGGCCAGCTTTGATGTGCGCGGATCATGTCATCGCGGGCGAGCGGGTATTTCTCGACCGAAACGAAATGCAGACGTTTGGAGCGATTGGCATCAGCATCCCAGCATTGCCAGGCTGCAAGGAAGTTCAGCCCAGTGCCAAAGCCGGTTTCGCCAATCACGAAGTTTTCGCGGGCCTGCCAGGCGTTTGGTAAGTTGTTGCCTTCGACAAACACATAACGCGTTTCGGCCAACCCGTCGTTGGGATTGAAATAGATGTCTCCAAAATGTGGGGAGTAAGGCACGTCGCCATCGCGCCAGGTTATTTCGCCAGCAGGCCTTGGTTCATCACCTTCTGGTGTCTTGGTGACATCCGTGGCTGTCATGCAGACAGGACCTCGTCATCCTGTTCGGGGACAAGCGCCAAAGCCTCGCGCACGACTTCGGTGCCTGCACCTTTGCGATGGGCATTTTCACTCAGGTAACGACGCCATTGTTTGGCGCCCCGCATCTGTTGGAACAGGCCCAGCATATGGCGGGTGACATGACCAATGGTGCCGTGTTCCTCTTTCAGGTGCTCTTCGATATAGGGCAGCATGGCCTCTACCACCTGATGGCGGGTTTTCGTCTTGGCATCATCACCATAAAAACGTCGGTCGACATCGGCGAGGATATAAGGGTTCTGATAGGCTTCACGCCCGATCATGACGCCGTCGACATGTTTCAGGTGTTCTTCCGTCTCATCGAGCGTCTTGATGCCGCCATTGATCAGGATTTCCAGTTCCGGGAATTCTTGTTTCAGCTGATAGACCAGCTCGTATTTCAGCGGCGGGACTTCACGATTTTCCTTGGGCGACAGGCCCTTCAGCCAGGCCTTGCGGGCATGAACGATAAAAGTTTTGCACCCGGCCTCGGCCACCGTTTCGGTAAAGCGTTTAAGCGACGGGTAATCTTCCTGATCATCGATGCCGATGCGGTTCTTGACCGTGACTGGTGCATCACTGGCCGAAATCATCGATTTGACGCACGTCGCAACAATGTCGGGTGTCGCCATCAGGCAGGCGCCAAATGCGCCGTTCTGCACGCGATCAGACGGGCAACCGCAATTCAGATTGATTTCATCATAGGCGTATTGATTGGCGATCTCGCACGCACGCGCCAAATCATCGGGATCACTGCCGCCAAGCTGAAGTGCAACCGGATGCTCGGCATCGTTATAGCGCAGATGCCGGTCAACCCCGCCATGCAGGATGGCGCCGGTTGTGACCATTTCGGTATAAAGCAACGTATGACGACTGATCTGCCGCAGAAAATAGCGATCATGCCGATCCGTCCAATCCATCATCGGGGCGACGGAAATACACCGATTAACAGTCATTTGCCTACCGTTTTTCATCAAAGCGGGGTGAAGAGGGTTGCTGTATTCCAAGCGCGGTCTTTATATAGGTTCCGGGATTTAGGGTCAAAACCGATTGCGTGATGCATGGCTGCATCCCGAAGATATTAAAGCACAGGATTTGATATGGTTACGATTTACGGCATCAAGAACTGCGACACTGTCCGCAAAACCCTGAAATGGTTTGACGCCAAGGGCATTGAAAACAAGCTCCATGATTTCCGGGTCGACGGGATTGATGCCAAAACCATCGAAGGTTGGCTTGATGAGGTCGGCGGCAAGGTTCTGATCAACAAGCGCGGGCCGAGCTATCGGAACCTGAGCGACGAGGACAAGGCGACGCTGGAAAAAGGTGGCGCTGATGCGGCAGCAGTCCTTGCCGCCAACCCGACCGTGATCAAGCGTCCGGTGGTTGATTTCGGATCGACCCGTACGGTTGCCTATGACGAAGCGCGCTGGACCGAACTGGCTGCTTGATAAGGGATCTGTTTATGGAAAAGCCTGTTGTTCGGGGCGTGATTTTTGATTGTGACGGCGTGTTGGTCGATACGGAAACGCTGGCCTGTCGTGTGCTGACAGAGCAGCTTTGTGAGTATGGCTGCGACATGAACATGGACAAGACCCATGATCTTTTCATTGGTGGTACACTGGCAATGGTGCCGCCCAAGATGGAAAAGATGTTTGGGATCACGTTGCCTGACGACTGGTTGGCCGAATGTTATGAGCGGACCTTCGTTGCGTTTCGCAATGACTTGACACCGTTCCCGCATCTTGAGCCGGTTCTTGATCTGCTTGAGGTAAACGGCATTCCCATGGCGATCGGAAGCAACGGACCGCATGCTAAAATGGACGTGTCTCTGGGCAAAGTCGGGTTGAAGGACCGCTTCGACGGCCGGATATGCTCTGCCCATGATGTGGCCAACGCCAAACCCTATCCGGATGTGTTCCTGCTCGCAGCTGACAAGCTGGGGCTTAATATCAGCGATTGTATCGTTGTGGATGACAGCCAGAATGGCGTGCGAGCCGGTGTCGCAGCGGGGGCGACGACGGTTGGTCTGGTTGATATTACGCCGGCTGAATATCTACGCGATGCTGGCGCGCATCATATCGCATCCGATCATAAGGATCTTTATCGCCTGTTGGCAGACTGGGTATCGGCCGACTGATAACGGCTTAGCAGGTCACCTAAAATGAACGGGCAGCACCGTGATGGAACTGCCCGTTTCTATTGGCGATCTGTCGTGGTTACTGACCAACAACGATGCCTTCGCGACGCGAATCTGCGCCGCCAATCAGGCCGTCTTCGGTCACCATGATGGCGTGAATGCCGGAGTTGAGATCGCGAATGCTGGTCTTAAAGCCCATGTCCTCAAGGGCCGGTGCGAGCTTTTCGGCATCGGTTCCGGCCTCAAGGTCAAAGGTGCCGAACCGGTTGACCAGATGGGGCATATCAATGGCCTGCTGCGGGGGCATGTTCCAATCAATCATGCCGATCAGTGACTGCGCTACATAGCCGATAATGCGCGATCCACCCGGTGACCCGGTAATGATCACGGGTTTACCGTCTTTCATGACGATGGTCGGCGCCATTGAGGAGCGCGGTCGTTTGCCCGGAGCCAAGGCATTGGCGATCGGTACGCCATCAACATGGGTGCGGAACGAGAAATCTGTCAGCTCGTTATTAAGCATAAAACCATTGACCATAAGGCGGGAGCCAAACCCGTTTTCGATGGTGGTGGTCATCGAAACTGCATTGCCATAGATATCAACAATCGAGAAATGGCTGGTGCTGGGGAGTTCAATGGCTTGGTCGTCCGCCAGGCGCAGGGCGTGGCTAAAGCCTGGTGTGCCTGGTGCGACAGTGTCGAGTGCCGTTTCACGATCAAGAAGTCGGGATCGCTCCGCCAGATAGGTTTTATCGAGTAAGCCGGTCAAAGGCATCGGGACAAAGTCGATATCGGCCATGTAGCGCCCGCGATCGGCAAACGCCAACCGGGATGCATCGCCAATCAAACGCCAGCTTTGCGCGGAATCGGGTCCCATGGTGGTTATGTCGTAAGGTGCCAACAGGCCAAGTATTTGCCCCACGGTCAGCGCCCCGGACGAGGGTGGCCCCATGCCGCATACATCAAGACCACGATATTCCGCACAGACAGGTTGGCGTTCCTTGACCTGATAATTGGCGAAATCGGCAAGTGACAGTACGCCGGGATTCCAGTCAGCGCCTTTGACCTTCTCGACAATGTCCTCGGCAATCTGTCCCTGATAAAAATTCATCGTTCCGTTGGCAGCAATATCTTGCAGCGTCTTGGCGTATTTCGGGTTTTGCAGGACGGTTCCAGCGGCAAGTGGTGCGCCATCCGCGTCAAAGAAATATCCCTTGGCTTCAGGATCGCGTGACAGCTTTTCCTGATCATTGGCGATAAGTACGGCAAGGCGTGGTGAAACTTCAAAGCCCTTGGTGGCGGTTTCAATGGCTGGGGCAAACAGAGTGTTCCATGGCATCTGGCCCCAATTTTCGTGTGCGGCTTTCATCAGGGCAGGGGTGCCAGGCGTGCCGACTGATCGACCGCCCACAACAGCGTCATAGAACTTCAGCGGTTCGCCGTTTTCGTCCTGAAACAGTGTTGGTGTCGCGTTAAGTGGTGCGGTCTCGCGCCCGTCAAGGGTCGTCAGCTTTCCAGTCGTCGCATCGAAGTAAACAAGAAACGCACCGCCGCCAAGGCCCGATGATTGCGGCTCTACAAGGCCAAGCATGGTCTGAATGGCAACCATGGCATCGATGGCGTTGCCTCCAGACTGCAGGATATTTGCACCAGCTTTGACCGCAAGCGGGTTGGCAGCACTGATCATCCAGTTCTTGGCCGTGATGGAGCTGCGCGTCTCGGTGGATGCGCCGGTTGTGCCAGTCTCAGGCGCAATGGCGTCCGTTGTTTGTTGGGCAATAGCCCCTTGGATCAGGCAGGTGGACAAAAGACCCGCAGCGACAAAGGCTTTGATCATGGTGGCAGAGACGGAAGCGTTGTGGGGCATGTTCCAGACCTCTTTTTTTGCATAAAAGACAACACCCGCATCGTGGCAGATGCGGGTGCAGATGTGCAGTAAAAATCTAGTGTTGGTGTCTCAGGCAGCCGTCTTGTTGCCCTTGCTACGCTGCTGACTGACCAGCTTGACTTGCAACCATTCCATGATGGTTTCAGCCACCTTTTCCCAGTTTTTGTCTAGCATCAGGGCGTGATGAATGTCATCAATCAGGGCATAGTCCGCGCCATAGCGTTTGGCAGTGTGGTGGATCAGCTCGCTCTGGATGATTTCATCATCGCGTGCGCCCAGTACCAGCATGGACGGGACTTCGTCCTTTGACAGAAAGATGGGGTTTGCGCCCATCATGTCGGCGATCGCGCGCTGACTTTCGGTTTCAAGGCGCCCGAAATAGATCATGCCTTCGTCTTCGGCGATATCGGGCGAGAGCATTGCCCGGCCCAGCCGTTCACGCAGCAGGGTGTGCGGGCCGATGGCCTGAAGCCAGAACATCTGGAAATAGAGATCGGGCTGGGCCATGGCCATCATGGCGTTGCTCGCAAGCAGGCCTTCGGGCGGCACAGAGGCCATCAAGATGGCGGCCTCCGCACTATGGCGTTCAAGATACTTCTGAACGATATAGCCTCCCATGGAATGGCCGATCAGCACCGGCTTTTTGCCAAGGGTTTCGACAACCTCTTCGAGATCTTCGACGTAATCATCAATTGAGGCGAGGCTGCGCAACTCGCGACCGCCGCTTCCGCCATGGCCGCGCAATGAAAAGGCGACGGTTTCAAAGCCGCGATCGGCAAACCAGTTCAGGAAATGCTCGTTCCAGCACCAGGCCCCGGTATAGGCCCCATGCACGAACACCAGGGGGTGTTTGCTTTTGGGTTTGCCGGTCGGGCTGCGACGGAAAATCTCCAATTCGGGACTCATGGCCTGTCTCCTCGCGTTGCGGGATGAATGCAAATAGACGCCTTGGCTGATCAGATATTCTTCATGTTCGCACATGCAGCATAATTCTGTCCAATCACAAGTGGGAATACAACTTTGGTTTGGCAATGATTGTCAGTCTGAAGTTGTTTGCTTATGATTGCGTCCGGGACAGCAAAAGACGTGAGGGGACGCGCTAATTAGCGCGTCTGGACAATAACAACACCGTAGTGAGAAGCTTGGGGGATATGGTTAAATTATCAGTGGTCGGCATTTTCGCGGATCTCGATGAGAGCGCGATAGCAGATGTCGAACGCCACGTTAACCGAAAGACTTTTTCGGCCGGGGCGCAAATTATCGAGCCGGAATCTGACAGCTCCGACGTTTACCTGATCCTTTCGGGCCGGGTTCGGATCGTCAATTATTCGCTTTCGGGGCGTGAAATCACGCTCGAAGAAATCGGTGCTGGCGGTTGCGTCGGGCAATTGTCCGCCATTGATGGCGAGCCGCGCTCGGCCTGCGTGATTGCGGTTGATGATACCAATGTCGGCATTCTGAGCCCGGCGAACTTTGAAAAGGTCGTCAAAAGCCATCCGTCGGTCGCCTGGAATGTGATCGGGGAACTGGCCCGCATCGTGCGCAACTCGACCCGACGGATTGTTGATGTAAGTACGCTTGGTGCCAACGAACGCGTCGTGGCAGAAATCCTGCGTCGGGCCAGCAATGTGTGTGATGGCAGTGGGTGTGCTCTATTGTCGCCAGTTCCGGTTCATTCCGAAGTGGCTGGACGGGTAAGCACATCGCGCGAAACTGTTGCACGCGTCATGAGCACGTTGGGACGACGTCAGTTGGTGACCAAGGTGGATGGCGGTCTTATGGTCCCGGATGTGCGTAGGCTTGAGGAATTTCTAAGCGAATCTATCCACTAGACTGTATTTGTATGATTTTTTTGTCCTCATGTGATGGCTGTCACAGAGAATAGGGCAATCAGAGGGTAATTATATTCGTGTGACGGGCATTTCGATGTTCCGGCACATCTCCCCCAAGAGAGTTACTGGCCGTACATTTTTGTACGGCCATTTTTTTTGCGTTTTCGCATGGCGCGGGGGCGGTTGCCTGTCTAATGTGGTTGAAACAACTGCATTTCTGAAACAGGGAACCCTCAATGCGTATTTCTGTGGTTATGGCCGGACTGAACGGTGCGATGGCCGTCGCACTTGGCGCATTTGCTGCTCATGGCATGGCAGGTAGCGAGATGGACTATGCGCGCGGGCTTGTTGAAAAGGGCGCGCATTATCAGCTTATCCACGCTGTCGCCATGGCGGCGATTGCCGGACTTGTACATTATGTGCCTGATGAAAAGTTCCTGCGGATTGCCGCCTATGCGATGCTCGTCGGGATATTTTTCTTCTGTGGGTCTTTGTATGCCATCGCCTTTAGCGGCATTACCAGCTTTGGTGCCGTTGCCCCGATTGGTGGCTTTTCGTTCATTGGTGGCTGGCTGTTGCTGGCCGCAGCAGGGTATCGGCGGTTCGGCTGACTGCCGCGAAGCGATTATCTCTGGGGGCTGAGCGATTTCCAGTGATGAGAACAAAAAAAGACGTGTCCCAAAGGACACGTCTTTTTTTAAGTCTTGGCAACCAGGTTCCGAAGAACCGGATTACTTCATTTTCGCTTCTTTGAACACGACGTGCTTACGCACGACCGGGTCGTACTTGCGAAACTGGAATTTCTCGGTGGTATTCCGCGGGTTCTTCTTAACAACATAGAAGTAACCGGTGTCTGCGGTGCTTACCAACTTTACGAGGATCGAAGCGGGCTTCGCCATGTCTCTGCATCCTGTGTTCAGGTGTATCTCAGGCGGCGGAACATAAAGGTTATCGGCAGAGTGTCAAGCCATTTTGGCAAAAAAGAATGCAAATTTATTGGCTGGCAAATGTATCGGCGATTTCCTCTTGTCCGGCATAGGCCAGATTCTTGTATTCACGGCGATTTTTCAGCAGTTCCAGCGCCACTTCGACATCAAATGTTTCGCCATTGGTACTGGCCGGACAGACATTGCGCAGTTCGCGATGGCTTTTCTCATCCTGATAGTCCAAAGCCCGCCACTTCATCATCATCGAGGCGATCTGATCTCGCTGTGATAGCGCCTGTGCGACCTGATGAATTGCGGTGCTGTTTGCATCGGACTGCGTGCAGATGGCCGGGAAAAGACCGATTCTGTCAAAGGTGTAACCAGATGGTGCTGTCATGCGTGACCAGGTGAAGATCAGTGTGCCGTGGTTGGGCAGGTCATTGATCGCCTGAACCGATCCCTTGCCAAAGCTTGTAGAGCCGATCAGCACCGCGCGGTGACGGTCCTGAAGGGCTGCTGCGACCAGTTCGGCCGAAGACGCCGTGCGCCCGTCAATCAGAACCACCAGCGGCACGCCATTTGTCAGATCGCCGCTTTCGGCCTTGAAGATATGACGCGCGGCCATCACCCGGGAAAACGTCTTGCCGATCGGACCATCGGCCAGAAACAGGTCGGCAACGGCGACACCCTGTTGCAAAAGACCGCCACGATTGCCGCGAAGATCAAGAATGACGCCCTCAAGGCCGCCATCATAAAGCTTTGCCTTCATGATGCTGTCGGCAAGGGTAGTAGCCGTCGCAGAGTTGAAGCTGCTGACCCGCGCGATCAGGACATTGTCACGGTATTCGGCAAACACTGTCCGGTCGATCACCCGTTCGCGCAGGATTTCCATCGGGGTGATGGCAGGACTGTTGGCGGCATTGACCTCAATAAGGACAGAGGTACCTTCCTCGCCATGCAGCAGGTCGGCGGCATAGCGGCTGGCTTTGCCATACATGTCCTCGCCATCGACCGTCAGGATCTGATCACCGGGATGTAGCCCAGCGCGTGCGGCCGGGCTTTCCGGATGGACAAGCTTGACGACGGGGTAGCCTGAACCACCAACAACACGAACACCAATTCCGATATAGCCATCGCGACGGTTACGCGCATTCTCGGCCCGTGCCGGGCCTTCATAACGGCTATAGCGATCCAGATTGCGGATCGCACCACTGATCAGGGCAGACTCGATGTCTTTGGTTTGGGTGATACGCAGTTTGGCAGAATGCGCCCGGTATTTGGCAAGACCATTGAGCGTGATTTCCGACCAGACCTGAAGGTTGTCATGGTCGACCGTCTCATCAGATGTGGCGGGCAGGGCGATCCTGTCGACTGTCCGGTCATCATATTGCAGAACCAAATCCATCGGGGTGATGTCGACCCGGATGTTTTCGTCAATCGATGACAGACCATCAAGGGTGTTCACAAGGATCTGTTCGCGGCTGATCGGGTCGATATAGCGCGTGGCAACCAGTTCGATCGTCTGGGAAATCAGTTCACGGGTTTGCGGATCGTCGGGGGAGGTCACCCCCATCCGGTCTGAGCTGGCACAGGCAGCGAGCGAAACACATAACCCGACGGCGGCACAAATGCGTTGCAAGCGACGCATTCCAGTGTCGGTGCTAGGATATTTAGTCTCTGAGACGCGACGTGCGACCAATTAATGGATCCGTTTGATTCAGGTTAGATAACCCGCGTATTCTACTGGAAAAATTGGCGTTTTGCCAATGACTATCCTTTGATCCGCATCGCCCATTGGGTGCCAAGAACGGCCCCTTTGATAAAGGGCAGGAATCCAAGACATAATGCGACTGTCGCCGGAAGCCAGATCGAAAGTTGCAGGGCCAATGACGGGCTGAAATTCTGTTCCATGGCAAGCGCCCCCGGCACCACGATATGTCCGACAAGGAAGATCGTGAAATAGGGCGGGGCATCATCACAACGATATTCCCCGATCGGGTGATTGCACACATCACATTCCGAGCGAAGCTTCAGATAACCGCCAAAGGCAAAGCCATGACCGCAATTCGGGCACTTGCGGCGAAATCCGCGGCGCAGGCCGGTCATCAGTCGGCTGCTGCCTTGTTTGCTGGCGGTGACATTTGTTTCCGGTGAAATATCGTGCGGGGCATTCATAGGCAAAATTAACTCCTGTTACGTCCAAGGCCCTCTTGATCCGGGTGGCGAAAACGGGCATTCAGACGGTGAGCCATCATCATGATGTTCGATCGCGCAAGCAAGTAAAATCGACCCTTGTTATTCACCTCAGGGGCGCATTTCGGGTCACGTTTGCTTGATCGGGCAGTTGCCAAGGGAGTGCCTAATGGGAAATGCGGACGCAATCGTTGCCGGTCTGAAACAGGACTTCATTGAGGACACGCTCGAACGCATTGATCGCATTGAAACAACGATTGATCGCGTCGCTGGCGGCATGGACGAAGCAGGTCCGGGGATTGCTGAGTTGCGCCGCGAAGCCCACACCGTGAAGGGTCTTGCAGGATCATTCGGGTTCCCGTTGGTCGGGGCGATTGCCCATCGGCTTGAAGATTATATCGCCGATCTGAGCGAGATTGATGATCTCGAAGCGGCAGCACTGGTCGATTTTACCAGCTGGATCCGCGAGATCATCGAAAGTGGCACAAACCCGCAGGCCGAAGAAGAAACCCGCATCCTGCGATCCCTGCCGACCCGTAGCGCCAAGGCAGACGAAAAAGACGATACTTCCGAAGTTGCGGTTGCGCAGGATAAGGAAGTCCTTCTGGTCACGGCAACCGCCGTGCAGGGGCATTTTTTGCAACGGGCACTGCGTGAAAAGGGCTTTCGGACCATTACGGCCCGATCCGCAGTCGAGGCGTTCGAAACGGTTGTTCAATCTCGCCCCGATGCCGTGATCACCGCAGCCGTGCTGGATGGGCTGAGCGGGATCGAGTTGATCCGCGCGCTCGCGGCAATGAAAACGCTGGCAGATAAGAAACTTGGCCTTTTGACCAGTTTCGAAGCGTCTCATCCCGATCTCGAAGGCTTGCCGAAAAACGTTGCGATCATTAGCAACCGAGGCAAACAGACAGCAGAACATCTTACGAAGTTCATTGAAACCATGCTCTGAGCATTTGCCGAAAGCTCGGTATAGAAATGAAAAAGGCGGCCAGATCGGCCGCCTTTGGTGTTTTTGGGTATCCACCGGATCAATCCGACTTTGGCCCTTGTTTTGTCGTGTTACGCGACGCCCGGTTGGACGCCACCAGCTTGCGCTGCTTTTTCGGCGTGGTCTTTTTCTTGGCCCCGGCTTTTTTGCCTTTTGACTTGGTGGCGGATGATCCACCTGGGCCATTGGCGTCGCGCGGACCGGATCGGAAGCCAGGCTTACTGCCATGACGGTGACTGCGATCACCGGGGCTTCCGCGGCGCTTGCCAGAGCCACGTCGGCCGCGCGGACGTTCGATTAGGTCGCGTGCGGTGATCTCTGCGTGCTCAGCCAGTCGCAGGGCCAAAGACCCGGTAGCGGCATCAGCATCGGCAATACGCACCACAACCGAATCACCCAGCTGGAACTTCTTGCCCCGGTTTTGGCCGACCAGCGCGTGGCTTGCCGCGTCATGGACGTAATAGTCATCGGGCAGGGTGGATATCGGCACCAAGCCATCCGCACCGGTTTCATTCAGCGAAATGAACAGACCGAAATGCGTAACCCCGGAAATCTTGCCGGGGAACTCTGCACCGACCTTTTCGGACATATAGGCCGCGACATAGCGGTCTACCGCATCACGTTCGGCCATGGCCGCCCGTCGTTCGGTGCCCGAGATATCCTCGCCAATCTGCTCGAACCGTTCGCCTTCTTCGGGCGTCAGTCCGCCTTCACCGAGCTTGAGGCCGGCGATCAGGGCGCGATGGACCAGAAGGTCGGCATAACGGCGGATCGGGGAGGTAAAGTGCGCATATTTCTTCAGCGCAAGTCCAAAGTGCCCGATATTGTCGGGGCTGTACATCGCCTGTGACTGACTGCGCAACACCACGGTGTTGATCAGTTCGGCCTCTGGCGTATCCTTGGCAAGCTCAAGAATGCGGTTGAAGTCACGCGGACGCAAAACCGATGCCTTGTTCAGCTTATAACCTGCGCCTTCAAGGAATTCATGCAGCGCCTCAAGCTTTTCCTCGCTCGGTGCATCGTGGATACGATACATGCAAGGTTGCTTGATGCGTTCAAGTTCCTCGGCCGCACAGACGTTGGCCGCGATCATGAATTCTTCGATGAGTTTATGACTGTCAAAGCGCGCACGCGGTGCAATGGCGACGATCTGGCCCTGATCATTCAGCTCGATCTTGCGTTCAGGAACATCAAGCTCCAGCACGCCACGCTTCTTGCGGGCTTCGAGGAACGCGTTATAGGCGCCGTAAAGCGGCTTGATGATCGTATCGACCAACGGGCCGGTGGTGTCATCGGGCTGGCCATCCATCGCGCGCTGGACCTGATCATAGGTCAGGCGCGCGGCGGATTTCATCATGCCCCGGCAGAATTTGTGGCGCAGTTTGTGGCCATGCTTATCAAGCCACATCTCGACCGCCATACAGCCGCGATCTTCGTGCGGAACCAGCGAGCACCAACCGTTTGACAACTCAAACGGCAACATCGGTACGACGCGATCCGGGAAATAACAGCTATTGCCGCGTTTGACGGCTTCACGATCAAGCGCATCGCCCGGACGCACATACCAGGACACATCTGCAATCGCGACCATGATGTGCCAACCGCCTTCGTTGGCCGGGTCCGGATCGGCTTCGGCCCAGACGGCATCGTCAAAGTCGCGCGCATCAGCGCCGTCAATGGTTACCAGCGGGATATCGCGCAGATCTGTGCGTTTACCCAGTGGGGTCGCTTTGGACTCACGCGCCTGAAGTTCGACTTCCGGCGGGAATTCAAACGGAATACCGCGTGCATGGATCGACACCAGGCTGATCGATTTCGGTTCGTTGATGTTGCCAAGGACCTCGGTGATTCGTCCCTTGCGCAATCCGAAATGCTTGCCCGGCAGGATTTCTGTCAGAACCAGCGCACCGCTTTCAAGATCAGGATGATCATCAAGCGGGACGGCGATCTCGCCGCTATCCTTGCGGTCTGTGGGCACAACGCGACCTTCGCGCTCATTGGGGCGATAAAGTCCCAAGACGCGCTGTGGCCCGCTTCCAAGGACCCGCATGATACTGGCTTCATAGGTGTGCTTGCCGGTATAGCGCAGTTTAGCCAAAATCTTGTCGCCAATGCCCGGTGCACTCGGTCCGCCACGACGGATCGATTTCACCACGATCAGTGGCGGATCATATTCGTGCTTCCAGACATTCGGCTTGGCCAGAACCTCGCCGTCATCATCAATGCCGGTGATTTCAAGAACCTCAACCGGAGGCAGGCGGTCCGGCTTGTCAAAGCGCCGGCGTCCCTTGACGACATCGCCGCCAATTTTCAGGTCTTTCAGGATCTTCTTAAGCTCGATCTTGGCTGCGCCCTTGATGTTAAAGGCGCGCGCAATCTCACGCTTGCCGACAGGTGTCGGGCTCATATCGATAAACTCGATAATCTCTTCCTTGGTCGGGAAGTGTTTTTTGTCTTCTGTGTCGTTCGCCAACTTTGCGGCGTCCTTTCATCGGTATTCCAGAGAAAAGGAAGGCGGCGATTAGTTCGCCGCCGCCTTTTTCGTGGTTGTCTTTTTCGCTGCGGGTTTCTTGGCAGCGGTTTTCTTTTTGGCAGGCGCCTTTTTGGTCGCCGTCTTTTTCGCAGAAGCCTTCGTGGTCTTGCCCGATTTGGCTTCTTTTTCCTTGATGGCCTTTATCGCCATTTCAAGAGTGATGTCATCGCGTTCGACATCGCGGATATTGGCGATGGTTTTCTTGTGTTTGACGAACGGTCCCCAGCGCCCGACTGCAACAAAGATCGGTTCACCGTCATCCGGGTGCTTGCCGATTTCCTTGCCAGCTTTTTCGCGCTTGTCTGCAATCAGTGTGATCGCGCGGTTTTCACCAATCGTCAGAACATCATCATCGGCCTTGAGCGATGCAAAAATGCTGCCCGCCTGAACATAGGGGCCAAAACGGCCAATGTTGGCTTTCATTTCCTCGCCGGTTTCGGGGTATATCCCGACAACACGTGGCAAGGTCAGGAGTTCCTCGGCCTTGGTCAAATCAACAACAGACGGCTCCAACCCCTTGGGCAGGGAGGTCCGCTTTGGTTTGACCTTTTTGGGCTTGCCGTTTTTGCCTTCGACTTCCTCTTCTTCGCCAAGTTGGACGTAAACACCGTACGGACCTTTGCGAAGGGTGATTTCCTTGCCGGTCTCCTTGTCGATGCCCAGAACCTTTGGTCCAGAGTCGAGTTCGGAGTCTGCGCCGTTTTCATTGGCAACCAGCGGGCGGGTATAATTACATTCCGGATAGTTCGAACAGCCAAGGAAGGCGCCAAACTTACCCAGCTTAAGGCTAAGCTGACCATCCGAGCATTTCGGGCATTTATGCGGGTCTGTTCCGTCTTCGCGCGTCGGGAACAGGTAGTTTTCCAGCATTACCTGAAGTGCATCAAGGACATCGGTAATCTTGAGTTCCTTGGCTTCGTCGACATTTCCTTTGAACGATTTCCAGAAATCCCTGAGAACCTCTTTCCAGGCAAGCTTGCCCATCGAGATTTCATCAAGCTGGTTTTCCAGATCTGCTGTGAAGTTGTATTGCACATAGCGTTCAAAGAATTTCGACAGGAAGGCTGTGACCAAACGACCACGATCCTGTGCGACGAAACGACGCCGTTCGAGCAAGACATAGTTTCGATCCTGAAGGACCGAAATGATCGATGCATAGGTCGACGGACGGCCAATTCCGAGCTCTTCCATCTTCTTGACCAGGCTCGCCTCGGTGTAGCGGGGCGGGGGCTGGGTGAAGTGCTGGTCGATGCTGACTTTGCCAAGATCCGGCTTCTGGCCTTCTTTTAGCGGCGGAAGGCGACGATCCTTCTCGTCTTCGGCCTCGTCATCCTTGCCTTCCTGATAGAGTTTCAGGAAGCCGTCAAACTTAACAACCGAACCATTGGCGCGCAGGACCACGTGATTGTCATTCGATGACAAATCGACAGCTACCTGATCAAAGCGGGCATCTTCCATCTGACAGGCGACGGTCCGTTTCCAGATCAGGGTATAAAGGGCCAGCTGGTCCTTATCGAGATGACGCGAAACCTGTTCCGGGCGACGGAACAGGTCGGTCGGGCGGACAGCCTCGTGGGCTTCCTGCGCGTTCTTGGCCTTGTTGGCAAAGCTGCGTGCGGAGCTCGGAAGGTATTCGTCACCGTAATCCTTGCCAATCAGGCGGCGTGCTGCTGCCAGTGCTTCCTGTGACAGAACCACGGCGTCGGTACGCATATAGGTGATCAGACCGACCGTCTCACCACCGATATCAACACCTTCATAAAGGCGCTGGGCAAGTTGCATGGTGCGCTTGGCACCAAAGCCAAGCTTACGCGACGCTTCCTGCTGCAGGGTCGATGTGGTGAAAGGCGGTTGCGGACGACGTTTGACGTCTTTGCGCTCGACCTTGGAAACGGTGTAGCTGCGGCTTTCGACCTTTTCCTTGGCGACCTTGGCGGCGTTTTCGTCACCCAACGCAAGCTTATCGAGCTTCTCACCATTCAGATGGGTGAGGCGGGCGGAAAACTGGCCTTCGGGCACTGCAAATCCGGCCTCAAGCGACCAGTATTCGTCAGGTTTGAAGGCCTCGATCTCGATTTCACGTTCGCAGATCAGGCGCAGCGCAACGGACTGTACACGTCCTGCAGAACGGGAACCCGGCAGTTTACGCCACAGAACCGGTGACAGGTTAAAGCCAACCAGATAGTCGAGCGCACGACGGGCGAGGTAAGCATCAACCAGTTCCTGATTGAGCTCGCGCGGGTTGGCAATTGCTTCGGTTACGGCTTTCTTGGTGATCTCGTGGAACACGACGCGATGGACATCACGACCGCGGAGCAATTTTTTCTGCTCGAGAACTTCAAGAATATGCCAGGAAATGGCTTCACCTTCGCGATCCGGGTCAGTCGCGAGGTAAATGGTGTCGGAGTCACGCGCCGCAGAGGCAATTTCACGGATCTGCTTTTCCGAACGGCCATCTGTTTCCCAGACCATCGAAAAGTCGTTGTCGGTATCGACCGAACCGTCCTTGGACGGCAGATCGCGGATATGACCGAATGAGGCCAGTACCTTATAATCGTCACCGAGGTATTTGTTGATCGTCTTGGCTTTGGCCGGGGATTCGACGATGACAAGATTCATTACGTTTTTCGTGTCCGGTTCTTGCGCCCGAAGGCGGTCATTATGCTGCGTGGTCAGTAACCTGAAGTTCTGCACACATATATTATAGTGTGTCGCTGTTTTTCAGATCAAATTGCGCAAATTGCGGCAAATCACAACAATATTTGTCACATCCATATCCGACGCGACTCTCATTTGGCGATACGCGATACCCTATTTCCGGGGTGACGTTCAACCCTTCCTGCAAGTTCGAGTTCAATCAAAATTGTCGAAACCTGCTCGGCGGGCAAGTCCGACGTACGGATGAGTTCATCAATCAGCAGGGGGGTAGGCGAAAGCAAATCGAACAGTTTTTCGCTCTCTTCGAGGACGTCGCCGCAGTCATTTTCTTCTTTTATAAGTTCTTTTGATTCAATGGTTTGATCTGATTTCTTTCCGTCTAGCATGATGGCGTCCTGTTCGAGCGATGCCAGGATGTCGCCATAGGATGCAGCTATCGTTTTGTGGTCTGTTGTTCGGGCGTCTGTATTAAAGGTGTGAATTTGTTCAAACAGATGGCTGTTCTGCTCGGCCACACGAACGGCATCAAGAATAACGTCGGCAGAGTCGCACAGGATCGCACCATCACGGATCAGACTGTTTGGACCGGCGGCGCGTGGATCGGTCGGGGATCCCGGAACCGCAAAGACATCACGACCCTGTTCGGCGGCAAAGCGTGCGGTGATCAATGACCCTGAATTGCGTCCGGCCTCAATCACCACGGTGCCGAAAGACAGCCCGGAAATGATCCGGTTGCGCCTTGGAAAATGTCGTGCCTGCGGTTTTAGACCCGGCGGCATTTCTGAAATCACGCAGCCCTGATCACAAAGCTTTTCGTAAAGGTCCTGATGTTCGCGCGGGTACACCACATCAACACCGCCGCCCTGAACCGCAATCGTCCCGCCAGCCGCTTTGCCTGTGGTTTGCAGGGCGGCGCTATGCGCCGCGCCATCAATGCCGCGTGCCATGCCTGATACAACGACATAGCCAGCAGTCACCAGTTCATGGCTGATTTTACGCGCGAAACCGCATCCGGTTGCCGATGCATTGCGCGCGCCAACAATCCCAATGGCTGTTTTGGTCAGCAACTCGATCCGACCGATGGCATAAAAATAAGCCGGGGCGTCATCAATCCGGGCCAGCAATGCCGGGTATTCAGGATCTCCAAATATGATCGGTTTTGCACCGCATGCCTTGGCCGTCTCGATTTCTGCAACTGTTTCATCACGTGTGGCAAGCTTGATCTGTCGGGCTGTTTTGGTATGGGCGATGAGATCGGGCAGGGCTTCAATCGCATTGCGGCCAGAGCCGAACCGTTCAAGCATTTTGCGGAATGTAACCGGACCAACATTGGTGCTGCGCGCCAGTCGCATCCGTGCGAGGCGTTCCGATTGTGATAATCGTTTTGGTTGCTGGTCGGTAAAATGCATAACGCCCGGATTGTGATCGTCCGGGCGCTCTTTCGTCAAGCTATTCGAAGGGGCGGTCAGCGCCTAGGACGCAGGCGTTTCTTCGTCAGCCTGTTTTTTCTTCTGGCCGATCTTGGGTTCTTCACCGCGCAGCAAGCGACCGATATTGGCGTGATGGGCAAGCCAGACGATCACGGCAAGAAACACACCAAGCCAACCGGCACCCGGATCATTGGCGATAAAGAACGCGGCCAACGGCGCTGCGATCATGGCAATCAAAGCCGAAAGCGATGAAATACGGAAAATCAGCGCCATGACGAGCCAGGTCAGTGCTGCACAAAGCCCCATAATCCAGTTTACGGCTGCCAGCGTGCCAAGGGTCGTTGCAACCCCTTTGCCGCCTTTAAACCGCAGCCAGATCGGGAACATGTGACCAAGTACTGCGGCACCACCGGCAAAGATGCCTTGTTCGGTGCCATAAAGATGGGTGAACAGCAAGGCAGCAAAGGCACCTTTGCCCGCATCCCCGATCAGGGTCAGAAAGGCGAGCCCCTTGCGGCCGGTGCGCAGCACGTTGGTCGCACCGATATTGCCAGACCCGATCTGACGAATATCACCAAGTCCGGCCATTCTTGTCAGGACAAGACCAAACGGGATGGAACCCAGCAGGTATCCGCAAACCGTTGCGACCTGAAGCGACATCAACATTGCCTTGTAGGTGGCATCAAGTTCCATTTCAGGCACCTTCCGAGAAGACTTCGCGACCGTCAATAAAGGTGCGCAGGACGCGGCCCTGCGTCAGACGGCCATCAAACGGTGAGTTTTTCGATTTCGAATGGAACTGGTAGGGATCCACTTTCCAAGGGCGATCCAGATCAAAGATCACAAGATCGGCTGCTGTTCCCTCGCTCAAGGTGCCGGCACCTTTGATGCGTACCAGTTCTGCAGGAATGCGTGTCAGCTTGGTGATTACATCAAGAAGCGACATATGCCCGTTGTGATAAAGCTCTAGCGCCATCGGAAGCAGCGTTTCAAACCCGACAGCACCCGCAGCGGCCTGTGCAAAGGGCAGGCGTTTGGAATCGGCATCTTGCGGGTTGTGATCCGATGCGATGGCATCAATCGTGCCATCGGCCAAGCCCGCAACAATTGCCTGGCGATCATCTTCGGATCGCAGCGGCGGAGAAAGCTTGGCAAAGGTTCGGTAATCCGACACCGCATTTTCATTCAGCGCAAAATACGGCGGGGCCGTATCGCAGGTGACTTTCAGGCCACGCTTCTTGGCCTTGCGAATGACCTCAACCGATTCCCCGGTCGAGATATGGGCGAAATGTAAACGCCCGCCCGTCATTTCAACAAGGCGCAGGTCGCGTTCAATCTGAATAACTTCAGCCAGTGGCGAAACGCCCGAAAGGCCAAGGCGTGTTGCGAGTTCACCACTATTCATCGACGCACCCTTGGAAAGCTCTGGCTCTTCGGGGTGCTGAATGATCATGCCATCAAAGAATGTCGAATAAGCCAAGGCCTGACGTAGCAGACGTGCGCTGGCAATGGTTTTGACGCCATCGCAGAAGGCAACAGCACCCGCCTGATGCAGCAGGCCCATTTCGGTGATTTCCTGGCCTTCGATGCCCTTGGACACTGCGCCATAGACAAATACCTTCGCCAGACCAACCTTGCGCGCACGCCGCGCAATGAATTCCACGCCGGCGACGTCATCAATCACCGGGTCGGTATTGGGCAGGGCGATGATGGTAGTAACCCCGCCGATTGCAGCCGACTTGCCAGCCGTTTCGATGGTTTCCTGATGCTCAAAGCCCGGTTCGCGCAGCTGTGCGCGCATGTCGACAAGGCCGGGTGCCAGACACGCGCCACCAAGGTCGATGATCTCAAAACCATCGGGAACCGTGCTTTCGGTGATGTCCGGGCCGCTTTTAAGGATAGTGTCATCTTCGATCAGAAGGCCGCCTTTTTCTTCGGTCTGTTTGACCGGATCAAGCAGGCGGGCATTGATGAAGGCCTTTTTACCTGCGCCCTTGGCGCGGATTGCGGGGCTCATGCCTGACCTCCCATCTTTCTGTGGTTCTGCACGAGCAATTCAAGCGCTGCCATGCGCACGGCAACCCCCATTTCGACCTGTTCGCGGATGACGGAACGTTCAACGTCATCGGCAACTTCACTGTCGATTTCGACCCCGCGGTTCATCGGGCCGGGATGCATGATCAGCGCGTCGGGTTTGGCATTGGCCAGTTTGGCACGATCAAGGCCATGGAAATGGAAGTATTCACGCACCGAGGGGATGAAGCTGCCTTCCATGCGTTCCAGCTGCAGGCGCAACATCATGACGATGTCGCAATCCTTCAGGCCTTCTTCCATGTCATGGAAGATTTCAACACCCATGCGGTCTATTTTCGACGGGATCAGGGTGGGTGGTGCCACAAGGCGCACGCGCGATCCCATGGTGTTCAAAAGCAGGATGTTGGACCGTGCCACCCGCGAATGGGCAATGTCGCCGCAAATCGCAACATTCAGGCGATGCAGGCGCCCTTTGTGGCGGCGGATGGTCAGGGCATCAAGAAGTGCCTGGGTCGGATGTTCGTGGCGACCATCGCCGGCGTTCAGGACCGCACAATTGACCTTTTCACTCAGAAGCTTGACCGCACCACTGTCACCATGGCGAACAACCAGGGCATCCGGGTTCATGGCATTGAGCGTCATCGCCGTATCAATCAGGGTTTCACCCTTTTTGACCGAACTTGTGCCGACCGTCATGTTGATGACGTCGGCTCCCAAACGTTTGGCGGCAAGTTCGAACGATGTCAGCGTCCGGGTAGAGTTTTCATAAAACAGATTAACAACTGTCGCGCCGGCCAGAATGTTGCTGGTCTTGTCAGCGGAGCGGTTTTTTTCCGCATAGTGCTGGGCGCGGTCCAGAATAAGGCTGATTTCCCCGGGGGTCAGACCCTCGATCCCGAGGAGGTGTGGGTGCAGATAATGATCCGCCGCTGGTCCCATGACGCTCATGGCGTTGCGCATTTCCCTTGGATGGTCTTTGAAAAATTTCGGGCGGAGCATAACGAATTGCCCCTGTCACGAAAAGTTAAATATTGCCCGTAACCGCCATGCATTCGTATGGAAATTCCTGACTGACCGGTCAGGTTTCCGGGGGGCAAGAATAAGCCGATCGCGTTCATACTGCTTGGGTCAGAATGGCAATCACCGGCATGGTCAGGATGGCAAGCAGGGTGTGAACCGTGATGATACTGGCCATCATCTGGGCATCGCCACCCATCAGGCGGGCCAGAACATAGGCGCTGCCCGAACAGGGCAGGGCAGCATACAGCACCACAGCCGCTAGCTCGATATCCGGAAATCCCAGCATAAGGCAAAGTCCCGCTGCAATCGCCGGGCTCAGGACCAGTTTGCCAACGCTAGATACCCCGACCGGGAACCCAGCACGCCTAGCTGCCGAAAGATCAAGCCCCGCACCAACCGCAAGCAAACCAATGGGAAGGGCGGCACGGCCGAGTACTTCAAGGAATGGGCCAACGATGGGCGGCAATCCGATGCCAAAAACGTTAAACAGGCTGCCCAAAACGCAGGCCATCAAAAGCGGGTTTTTCGCCACATCTCGCAATAGTGACAGCACGCCGGGATTGCGATCATTGTCGCCCAGATGCGCGCAGGCCAGAACGGAAATGACATTTACCGTGGGTACGACCAATGCCACGCAAAGGACCGTAACGGTCAATCCATGGGTGCCAAGCAGGGCGGCAGCAACCGCAAGCCCGATATAGGTATTGGGGCGAATAGCACCCTGTACCAGGGATGAAAATGTTGGTGAGGAAACTTTGAGGACCGGTCGCACGGCAAGGATCATAACCGTGCAGATGGCAATTGTGCCCAGCATGGCGGTCGCAATGCCCAGAAGCGGCAGGCTGCCAAGGTCCGCCTTGGCGGTATTGGAAAACAGCAGAGCCGGAAAGGTAATGAAATAGGTCAGCTTTTCCGCGCCCGGCCAAAAGCTGTCTGGCAGGAATTTCCGTTCACGCAGCAAATATCCGACAACAATCAGGGCAAAGGTCGGCAGCAATGCAGACAGGATGGCGATCATCAGGCGACTTTCAGCACACGGCACTGAGTAATGGGCGAAACCAGATTACTGTTACCACCATTGTGCGCAGGGGAAAACACACTCGCGACCGTTAATCATTCCAGATGACTAAAATTCATTTGGTGGTGACTTGTCCTTTGCTGGGTGATTTCTGATGTGATAGTCAGCACAGCCAATGGGTTTTGGCGTCGATAAACTGCTTGCAATTCAAAGTCGTCCGGGTCGCTGAATATTCTAGGAAAGGGACGCCATGTCACGCGCGATTGATCACATTGTTCTGTGTGTGAATGATCTTGATGCCGCCATCTCTGCTTATGCGCGGCTTGGGTTCACTGTGACTCCGCGTGCTGTTCATCCCTTCGGTACCGGTAATGCGCTTGTGCAGCTTGATGGCATGTATATCGAACTACTTTCCGTCGTTGATCCGGACAAGATTGCCGAAACCGATCTTGCCGAGCCATTTTCCTTCCCGATTTACAATCGTGACTATCTGCGTCATCGCGAAGGCATGTCTATGCTGGCCCTTCAGTCCGACGATGCCGAGGAAGATCGGGAAAAGTTCATGGTAGCCGGGGCGGCTGTGCCGCCGGTATTTCATTTTGAACGCGATGCCAAAACGCCCGAGGGGGATACGGTAGGCGTTGCTTTCTCGCTTGCGTATGCCAACCATCCCTTGCTTCGCCATGCGGTAACATTCGTCTGCCAGCACCGCCATCCGGTTCAGAATTTCTATTTTCCGGCATATCAAACCCATCAGAATGGGGCGCTTGCGATCGGCAAGGTGCATATTGATCATTGGGCGGCAGAAGCCGTGCGCGACTTCTATCAGGAAATTGGAGTCGATGGCATTGTCGATGCCTTGCATGGTAATGAACTGGTTGCGCGCTATGGCGTTGAGGATCAAGCGTTCCCTACCGATGGGTTCGCCGGGTTCGAACTGATTGTCGATGACATGGCAAAGATATCGGATGCCGCCACAGAGATGGGCGCGGTTGAGAACAATGGCGCCCTTATCCTGCCGCCATCAAAATTCTTTGGCGTGATGATGGTGATCCGCACCAAATAAAAAAAGCTGCCCGTTTGCATGGGCAGCTTTGATCAGGTCAATCTGGAAGTCCTGAATTCAATCAGTCTTCATCACCGTCGATTTCGTCGTCATCGGCCTCGGCGTTTTCGCCAGGGTCGGTGTGACGGTTCAAGTGATCGAGTGCGCCCTGCAGGATGTATGCAGCGGCAGTTTTGTCGACGACTTCTGCACGGCGCTTGCGCGTCATGTCGACTTCATCAATCAGAATACGCTCAACCGCGTTGGTTGACAGGCGCTCGTCCCACATCAGGACGGGCAGGTCGATATATTTCTCCATCTCATCGACAAAGGCATAAACGCGATGGCAGGCTTTGCCGATCGAACCATCAAGTTCGCGCGGGAAGCCGATAATAATGCCGCCGACATTCTGTTTATCGATGATCGAAGAAAGTTGGGCGATATCGCGCGTGAACTTCTTGCGCGAAATCAGCTCATATGGGGATGCAATCTGCAGCCCGACATCTGACAGGGCCACGCCAATGGTCTTGGTGCCCAGATCAAGGCCCAACACACGTGCTGCCGGTGGCAAGAACCGCAGCAATTCCTGAGTATCATTACAAATCATGGCGACCTTATAGGTGTGTTTTCGGCAAATTGCTAGGTGTGTTTAGCGCGCCGTGTCAGGGCCGTGAAATTGTATCGTTTTCCGATTTATGGAAGAAACGAGCTTGAATTTCGCATGTTGGCGCATTTTATACTAATCAACGTGGAAAGTGGCGGGCTTCCTAGCGAAAAAATCTTTATGAATGATGGGGGGTTGAAGTGCTTCTAGAGGTTTGTTTTAATGTCGCACTGCAGAAATTGATCGAAATCGAAATATGCAGGGCGAGACAGGCAGGCCGAATGCGCAGATCATCTTGAGAGAGACGAAACAGTCAAAAGCAGCGCACCTGTTACATGGTAGTGTCGCAATGCTTCTATCCATAGGGGGTAGGAACCTTCATTCTGGATAGGTTCCAGTTGATTTCCGCATACAAAAATCACCAAAAGCGAAAACGCTGAACAAACAATGACATATCAGGGGGTATAGGGTTTGGCCGACGGTGCATCGAATGAAGCGTTCGTTGAGTTTGAACGTGTACAGAAAAGTTATGACGGCGAATCACTCGTCGTTAAAGATCTCAACCTAACCATGCCTAAGGGCGAGTTCCTGACGATGCTTGGCCCGTCAGGTTCGGGCAAGACCACTTGCCTTATGATGCTTGCCGGCTTCGAAACCGCGACCCACGGCGATATTCGCCTCGGCGGCGTTTCGATCAACGATATTCCGCCGCATAAGCGTGGTATCGGCATGGTGTTCCAGAACTACGCACTCTTCCCGCACATGACGATCGCCGAGAACCTGGCTTTCCCGCTTGAAGTCCGCAAAATGGGCAAGGCGGAACAGGAAGAAAAGGTCAAACGCGCACTCGACATGGTGGAAATGGGCAGCTTTGGTGGACGTCGTCCGGCACAGCTTTCTGGTGGTCAGCAGCAGCGTGTTGCATTGGCACGCGCACTGGTGTTCGAGCCGGAACTGGTTCTGATGGATGAACCGCTTGGCGCACTTGACAAGCAGCTTCGCGAAAAGATGCAGTTCGAAATTACACATCTTGCGCATCAGCTCGGCATTACCACGGTTTACGTCACCCATGACCAGACCGAGGCATTGACCATGTCTGACCGTGTTGCAGTGTTTGATGACGGCCGCATTCAGCAGCTTGCACCGCCGGATAAACTTTACGAAGAGCCGGAAAACAGCTTTGTTGCGCAGTTCATCGGCGAAAACAACACGCTCGAAGGCGTCGTAAAGGAAATCAAGGGCAATACTTGTGTTGTTCAGCTTGATGGAGGCGAAGTTATCGATGCTGTACCGGTCAATGTGAGCGAAGTGGGTGAACGCACGCGCGTTTCGATCCGACCTGAACGTGTCGAATATAACCGTGATCGCTTGCATGAAGATGCACATACGCTCAAGGCCGAGGTCCTGGAATTCATCTATATGGGTGACATCTTCCGTACACGTCTTCGTGTGGCTGGCAATGATGAGTTCATCATCAAAACCAGGAACGCACCTGACCAAGTGCGTCTGACGCCGGGTACGGAAATTGAGATCGGCTGGCTAGCAGAGGATTGCCGCGCGCTCGACGCGTAACAATCTAGTAGTCAGGCAGGTATAGGACCGGTACGCCCGGGTACTGGTTCTCAGCGAATAGTCCGGGAAACAATCAGGGAGTCTATTAATGCAACTCATTAAAACCCTTACAGCATCAACAGCTTTGCTTGTTGTCGCGACTGGTGCAGCCTATGCAGATGACCACATGGCATCTGACATGACGCTGGTCAGCTGGGGCGGTGCTTATCAGAGCAGCCAGACCAAAGCCTATGCAGAGCCGTACATGGCAAACAATCCGGGCGTTTCGATCACTTGGGACGAAAGCTCGAACGAAGCCGTTGCAAAACTGCGTGCAATGAATGAAGCCAACAACGTGACCTGGGATCTGGTTGACGTCGTTGCTGCTGACGCAATGCGCCTTTGTGACGAAGGCCTTGCAATGGAAATCGATGCGAACGAAATTCTTGCAGCAGCGCCGGATGGCACCTCTGCAGAAGACGACTTCGGTGATCTCCTCGTAAGCGATTGCTTCATCCCGCAGATCGTTTATTCGACCACCTTCGGTTACCGTGAAGACATGGTTCCGGCTGGTGCCCCGGCACCGACCGATATCTGTGCGCTTTTCGACACCGAAACCTATCCGGGCATGCGTTCGCTTGAAAAACGCCCGATCAACAACATGGAATGGGCTCTGCTCTGCGACGGCGTTGCCAAGGACGAAGTATATAACGTTCTTGAAACTCCGGAAGGTCAGCAGCAGGCTCTCGACAAACTGGCAACCATCAAAGACAGCGTCATCTGGTGGAGTGCTGGTGCAGATACCCCGCAGCTTCTGGCTGACGGTGAAGTATTCATGGGCTCGACCTACAACGGTCGTCTGTTCTCGGCAATCGAAGAACAGGATCAGCCGATCGCCATGCTTTGGGACGCACAGGTCTTCGATCTTGACGGCTGGATCATCCCGACCGGTCTGCCGGAAGATCGTCTGAACCGCGTTCTCGACTTCGTGAAGTTCGCAACCGACACCCAGCGTCTCGCTGACCAGGCCAAGTACATCTCTTATGGCCCGGCTCGTTTCTCTTCGGCTCCGCTCGTTGGTAAACATGCCGAACTGGGTATCGACATGGCTCCGCACATGCCGACCGATCCGGAAAACGCCAAGAACACGTTCCTCTACAACTACGAGTTCTGGGCTGACTACCGTGATGACATCGATGCCAAGTTCCAGGCTTGGCTCGCTCAATAAGAGCTAAGGGAAGGGGGCCGTTCGCGGCCCCCTTTACCGACCAATTCGTTACAAAATAAATTACCAATCGACATAACAGATTGAAAACATCAGGGCAGGCTTACGGGGGCGTAATGGGTGATACAACACAAGAAGTAGTGCTGTCTGCTGATGGCAGACCGCTAAAACAGAGTTTAAGACGAGCATTGATGCGCCAGAAGATGCGTGCGCTCATGCTGGTTGCGCCACTTTTGATCTTCGTGGTCGTGACCTTTATCGTTCCGATCCTCTCGATGCTTTTCCGTTCGGTTGAAAACGACATCGTGGCGAATACCATTCCGGGAACCGTGGTTGCTCTTTCCGAGTGGGACGGTTCCACAAGCGAGCCGCCGCACGAAGACGTTTACCGTAATCTTTACATCGATTTGTTTAAGGCCGAGGAAGCCAAGCAGCATACGCGCTTGGGTACCCGCCTGAACTATGAAAAGACAGGCCTTTCGTCGCTGTTTAGGACCACTGGTCGTTCACTTGATGATATAGGGGAACTTTGGCAGGACCCGCTCGAAGACATCGATCCGAACTTTGAAGAAGGTTCGTTCTGGTACGAGATGATGTCTGGTTCCGGCGGCGAAGGGTTCCTTGAACAGCGCCGTGCCCTGATGGCGACCATGTCTGGTGAAGACATGAGTGGCGAAGTCGGCTTTGTGCCGTCGGCAGAAATCGTTGATTTGCTGCCGTGGACTGCCAGCGCCTATACCGACTTTGCACTGTGGGCTGCAATTCGTGACGGGGATACCGTCGCCGAAGAGGACCCGTGGGAATCCGTCTATGGTGCGCTTGGCATGGATCTGACCAGTCCGGAGACGATCTCTGCGATCAATAGCTATGGCGGGCCGGGTGCAAGTGCCTTGCAGGCAGCGGCAGCAAACATTGACCAGCTTCCGTCCTTTGGTTTCCGTGAAGCCTTCGTGGAAGAAGACGAGGACTGGGGCGCTCATGATGTCTGGGCCACGATCAAGCTCTATTCTCCAAACATGACGCCCGGCTACTTCCTGAATGCGGTTGATATGACCTTGACGCCGGACGGGGTGGAATCCAAGCCTGATAATCAGCAGATCTACACGACGCTGTTTACGCGTACGCTGGTGATGGCGCTGATCATTACCGCCAGTTGCATTCTTCTGGGGTATCCGGTTGCTTGGCTTCTGGCCAACCTGCCGATGCGTACGGCAAGCATCCTGATGATCTTGGTTCTTCTGCCGTTCTGGACGTCGCTTCTGGTGCGTACATCGGCCTGGAAGGTTCTTTTGCAGCAGCAAGGGGTGATCAACGAAATCCTTGTCTGGCTTGGATTTGTCAATGATGCGGATCGCCTGATCCTGATGAACAACGCAACAGGCACGGTCATCGCCATGACCCACATCCTGCTGCCATTCATGATCCTGCCGCTCTATTCTGTGATGAAAACCATCCCGCCAAGCTATCAGCGCGCGGCCAAGTCTCTTGGTGCGACGAACTGGACTGCCTTCTGGCGTGTCTATTTCCCGCAGTCTGTTCCGGGCATTGGTGCCGGTTCGATCCTCGTGTTCATTCTTGCGATTGGTTACTACATCACGCCGGAAATTGTTGGTGGTACGGATGGTGTCTTCATCTCCAACCGAATTGCCTATCACATTTCAAGCTCGCTCAACTGGGGCCTTGCGGCCGCACTCGGGACCATTCTTCTTGTCGTCGTTCTTGGCCTGTACTGGTGCTACGACAAGATTGTGGGCATCGATAACGTGAAGTTGGGGGGCTAAGGCCATGAATGAAGTAATCTCTTATACGAAACGGCCTGAATTGATGTCCTTCACCATGCCGATCGTGGCTGTGTTGGGTGCGATGTTCGGCTTCGTGACCGGCAACATCTTCGGGAGCCCGTGGATCGGGTTCCTGCTGGGGGCCATCGTTGGTGCGGCTCTGGCATTCCTCTTCTCGAAAATCACCAATATCAAAAGCAAACCGAAAACCCTCGGTTCCGGCGTTGTCTTTGGTGTTGTTGGCCTGATTTTTGGTGGTCTTGGTGGCCTGTTTGGCGGTTTCCTCGTCGGTATCTCGATGGGCTGGTTTGCAAACTGGGTTGGCAGCGGTAAATACCGTGCGGGTGTGCCGATCTATTACACGCCGGGTCAGGTTCTTTGGCACAACACGTTCATGTTCATCTGTGCGTTTGTGTTCTTCTTCCTGATCGCGCCGCTTCTGCCGGTGATCTGGCTAAGCTTCAATGCCGAGAACTTCTTTACCTTCACGCCTGAAATGCTGAGCTTCAAGGCAGAGGGTTATAGCCTCAAGCATTATCGCGATTTCCTCGGTACCGACGAATGGATGGTGCCGCTCAAGAACTCGCTGATCATTGCACCGATTGCGACGCTGATTTCGGTTTCGCTGGGTACGCTCGCTGCGATCGGTCTTAGCCAGTCGCACGTCCCGGGTCGTCAGGCGATGATGGCGGTTCTGATTTCACCGATGATCGTGCCGCTGATCATCTCGGCGACGGGTATGTTCTTCTTCTATGCGCCGCTGGGCAACTGGCTTGAACTCCAACTGGGGCTCAACCAGGCCTTTGTCGGCTACGTGAAGGTGATCCTGGCGCACGCTGTTCTGGGTATTCCGTTCGTGATTATCACGGTGACGGCAACGCTTGTCGGCTTTGACAAGTCACTGACCCGTGCGGCAGCAAACATGGGTGCAAACCCGGTTACCACCTTCTTCAAGGTTCAGATGCCTCTGATCCTGCCGGGTGTGATTTCTGGCGGCCTGTTCGCCTTCATCACTTCGTTTGACGAAGTGGTTGTTGTGCTGTTCGTCGGTTCTGCCCGTCAGCAGACCCTGCCATGGCAGATGTATACCGGCCTGCGTGAACAGATTTCACCGACTATTCTGGCAGCCGCTACCATCCTTGTGTCGGTTTCGATCTTGCTGCTGCTGACCGTGGAACTGCTGCGTCGTCGTTCCGAACGCCTGCGTGGTATGAGCCCGGGCTAAGCTGATAAGTCTCTCTGTCCCCTCATGCGGGGCAGGTCAAAACACGAAACAGGCCGGCAACGTTTTCGTTGTCGGCCTGTTTGTTTTCATATGCGACGATCCGATCATGGCAGGCGATATTTTTGCGTATGGGCGTTTAATCGGCCAGACAGCCCGACAACAGCCGTTCTTGATCATTTCCAACCCTTGCGGCAGGGGCGGCAGGGTGCTAGTTTCCGCGCTGTAATTCACGTTCCGGCAGAGTTCTGTCTGCCGGGTTTTTGTCATTCCTTAAGAGAGACTTTCATCCATGTCGTCTTTGGATAAGGAAACAGTTCGCCGTATCGCCTATCTGTCGCGTATTAACGTGTCCGAAGAAGGCCTTTCCGAACTGGCGGGAGATCTGACCCGTATCCTCGATTTCGTCGAGGAACTGCAAGAAGTCGATGTTGAAGGCTGTGAGCCGCTGACATCTGTTGCCGATCTGACCCTGCCGCTGCGCAAGGACGAAGTCACCGATGGCAATATCCAGCAAAAAGTGCTGTCAAACGCACCGATGACCGATGCTGGCTGTTTTGTTGTGCCCAAGGTGGTTGAATAATGACTGATCTGACAAAGCTGACACTTGCAGAGGCCCGCGACGGGCTTGCAAAGGGTGATTATACCTCGGTCGAACTGACCGAAGCACACCTGAAATCGATGGACGCGCATCGCAATCTGAATGCGTACATCACTGAAACCCCGGAAAAGGCCATGGAAATGGCCAAGGCATCTGATGCCAAGCGCGCCAAGGGCAGTGCTGGCAAGATGGAAGGCCTGCCGATTGCGGTCAAAGACCTGTTCTGCACCGAAGGTGTCCAGACCACGGCGGCATCGCACATCCTCGAAGGTTTCAAACCGGAATATGAATCCACCGTCACCAGCAACCTGTTCGGTAATGGTGCTGTGATGCTGGGCAAGGCGAACCTTGATGAGTTCGCCATGGGCTCGTCCAACACGTCGTCTTATTACGGCAACGTGGTCAACCCTTGGAAAGACAAATCCGGCAAGGATCTGGTTCCGGGTGGCTCGTCTGGTGGTTCGGCCGCGGCCGTTGCTGCCAACATGGCGCTTGCCGCGACCGGTACCGATACCGGTGGTTCGATCCGTCAGCCGGCATCCTATTGCGGTATTGTTGGCCTGAAGCCGACTTATGGTCGCTGCTCTCGCTGGGGCATTGTTGCCTTTGCAAGCTCGCTTGATCAGGCAGGGCCGATGACCAAAACCGTGCGCGATGCAGCGATTATGCTGGGTTCGATGGCCGGTCACGACGCCAAGGACAGCACGTCTGCACCTATTGCTGTGCCTGATTTCGAAGCTGCCCTTACTGGCGACATTCGTGGCATGAAAATCGGTATTCCGAAGGAATATCGCGTTGATGGCATGCCCGAAGAAATCAGCAAGCTTTGGGACGATGGTGTTGCCATGCTGTGCGATGCCGGTGCCGAAGTGGTCGATGTAACCCTGCCGCACACCAAATATGCGCTGGGTACCTATTACATCGTTGCCCCGGCAGAGGCGTCCTCGAACCTCGCACGTTATGACGGTCTGCGTTATGGCCAGCGTGTCATGGATGAAGGCGACAGCCTTGATGACATGTACATGAAGTCGCGCGCGGCCGGTTTCGGCAAGGAAGTCCAGCGCCGTATCATGATCGGTACCTATGTCCTGTCGGCTGGTTACTATGACGCCTACTACAACAAGGCGCTTAAAGTCCGTCGTCGCATTTATCAGGATTTCGAAGGTGCGTTTGGTCAGGTCGATGCGATCCTGACGCCGACCGCACCGTCTGCGGCCTTTGCCATTGGCGAAAACGAAGGTGATCCGGTCAAGATGTATCTCAATGACGTCTTTACCGTTCCGGCAAGCCTTGCGGGTCTTCCGGGCCTTTCGGTGCCGACCGGTCTTTCGGCCTCGGGGCTGCCGCTTGGCCTGCAGCTGATTGGCAAACCGTTTGATGAAGAAACCGTTCTGCGTGTTGGTGGCGTGCTCGAAGGTGCGGCCAACTTTACCGCAAAACCTGCCGGGCAGGAGGGCTGATCCATGAGCTATATTCTTGAAGGTTCAACCGGCCCTTGGGAAATCGTTGTCGGTCTGGAAGTCCACTGCCAGGTGATTTCGCAGTCCAAGCTGTTTTCCGGTGCATCGACGAAGTTCGGTAATGATCCCAACAGCAACGTTAGCCTCGTTGACGCGGCCATGCCGGGCATGCTTCCTGTCGTGAACGCAGAATGCGTGCGTCAGGCGGTTAAAACCGGTCTTGGCCTTAAGGCAAAGATCAATAAGGAAAGCGTTTTTGCCCGCAAAAACTATTTCTATGCTGATCTGCCGCAGGGCTACCAGATTTCGCAGTTCGACAAACCGATTGTCGGCGAAGGCACGATCATTCTTGATATGCCGGATGGTTCGACCAAGTCGGTTGGCATTGAACGTCTGCATCTTGAACAGGATGCCGGTAAATCGATGCATGATCAGGACCCGAAATATTCGCATATCGACCTGAACCGTTCGGGTGTTGCGTTGATGGAAATCGTTTCCATGCCTGATATCCGTTCGCCGGAAGAAGCCGGTGCGTATCTGACCAAGCTGCGTGCGATTGTGCGTTATCTTGGCACCTGCGATGGCAACATGAACGAAGGCTCCATGCGTTGCGATGCCAACGTTTCTGTCCGTCGTCCGGGTGAAGGTTTTGGCACGCGTTGCGAGATCAAGAACGTCAACTCCATCCGTTTCGTGATGCAGGCGATCGAGATCGAAGCAAAACGCCAGATCGAAGTGATCGAAGGTGGCGGCGAAATCCAGCAGGAAACCCGTCTCTATGATCAGCGTCTGGGCGAAACCCGCTCGATGCGTTCCAAGGAAATGGCTCATGACTATCGCTATTTCCCGGATCCGGACCTGCTGCCGCTGGTCTTTGATGACGCGTTCGTTTCGGAAATCGAAAAAGAACTGCCGGAACTGCCGGACGAGAAAAAAGCCCGTTTCATGCGTGAAAACGGCCTGTCGGCATATGATGCCGGTGTTCTTGTCGCAGAAAAGGAAAAGGCTGATTACTACGAAGTCGTTGCCAAGGGCCGTGATGGCAAACTGGCGGCGAACTGGGTGATCACCAACCTGTTCGGTGCGCTGAACAAGGCGGAAGTCGGTATCGCCGAAAGCCCGGTAACGGCCGAAAACCTTGGCAAGCTGATCGACTTGATCTCGAACGACACCATTTCTGGCCGTATCGCCAAGGATGTCTTTGAAATCATGATCGAAACCGGCGGTGATCCGGAAAAGATCGTTGAGGAAAAAGGTCTTAAACAGATCACCGATACCGGTGCCATTGAGACGGCGATTGACGAAGTCATTGCCGCGAACCCGGACAAGGTTGAAGAGATTCGTGCTGGTAAGGACAAAATGCTTGGCTGGTTCGTCGGTCAGGTCATGAAATCCACGGGCGGCAAGGCCAACCCGGGCATGGTCAACAAACTGCTGCGTGACAAGATCCTCGGCTGATCCTATTCATCAGACCAAAGAAAAAGCCGCCCGATTGGGCGGCTTTTTTTGTGTGAGGATTGGAAGTTTAACCTTCAATCACCTGTGCCGGGTAACCGGCCTTGTCGATGGCAGCGATGAGGGCTGCTTCATCGGGCGTGCCTGAGACAGCCAGTTCACCGGCTTCAAGGTCAACCTTGGCGTCAACGACGCCGGGTACATTTTGGGATGCCTTGGTCACCGCGTTTGCGCAGTGACCGCAGCTCATGTTTTCGACTTTCAGGCGCATGTTTCACCTCCGTAGGATTCGTTTTATGGAAGGAACATACGCCTTCCAGTGGCTGGAAGGTCAAGCGATTTAAGCAGAAAGCAGTTTCAGTACAGCGTCTGCTGTCTCTTCACTGGATGCCGGGTTCTGTCCGGTAACCAGTTTGCCATCGACAACCGTGAAGGACGCCCAGTTTTCGGCGCGTTCAAAGGTTGCGCCCTGCTTTTTGAACTCGTCTTCGATTGAAATCGGAACGAAGTTTTCAAGTCCGACGGCTTTTTCTTCGTCATTGGTGAAGCTGGTGACTTTCTTGCCTGCGACCAATGGTTTTCCGTCTGTGCTCTTGGCGCCAACAAGGGCAGCCGGGCCATGGCAGACTGCCGCGACCGGTTTGTCCTGTGCGGTGAAGGCTTCGATCAGGGCAATTGATTTGGTGTCGTTTGCAAGATCCCAAAGCGGGCCATGGCCGCCCGGATAGAACAGGGCGTCAAAGTCATCGGCCTTTAGGTCATCAAGCGTGCCCGTGTTGGCAAATGCCGCCTGAGCATCTGCATCATTTTCAAAACGTTTGGTCGCATCGGTCAGGGCGTCTGGCACCTGACTATTGGGATCAAGCGGCGGCTGTCCGCCCTTGGGGGAGGCAAGGGTGATCTCGGCACCAGCATCAAGGAAGCGGTAATAGGGGGCGGCAAACTCTTCAAGCCAGATCCCTGTCTTGTGACCGGTATCACCCATTTTATCGTGCGAGGTAACAATCATCAGAATACGCATCAGGTCCTCCGTGTGTGGATTTCATTTGCCCCGATGGTATCTGGCTGAGTAATTTTGCGTTAGAGTGAATAATTGGACAGATTGTCAAAATATTTGAGCGTATAAAATGTCAGCACTTGATGAAGTCAGGGCGATGATGATCTTTGCCCGCGTGGTTGATGAAGGCGGGTTTTCCGCAGCAGCCCGCAAAATGGGGCTCAGCCGTGCTGCCATATCCCATCAAATCCGCCAGCTTGAGGCTAAACTTGGCGTGCCGTTGCTCCGCCGAAGCACACGCACCTTCAGCCTGACCGACGCCGGCGCAAGGTATTACGACAGTTGCCGGACCATCACGCTCGAAGCCGAAGCAGCCCGCAAACGGGTTGAGGAATTGCGTGACGAGCCCGTTGGTAAAATTTCCATCACGTCTTCGGTACACCTCGGCAATTTACGGATCGTTCCCATTCTGAATCGCTTTCGGCAGACATATCCGGACGTCGCAATCGATGTGCATTTAAGCGACGAGGTTGTTGATCTGATCAAGTTGGGCATTGATATCGGCATTCGGTCCGGTCCGCTTAAAAGTTCGGACCTCAAAAGCTTCAAGCTTTATCAGACCCGGCGAATTATCTGTGCCAGCCCGGCATATCTTGAACGGGTCGGTGCCCCCGAAACCGTCGATGAGTTGGCGAGCCATGACTGGGTGATGTATAGCCGCGTACCGGAAACCCTGACCTTGATGTGTGATGGCGCGGAACAGAAAGTCCGGGTCAAAGGCAATGTCCGGGTCGACAACGCGACTGCCCGTTTGCAGTTCATGCGCGGTGGGCACGGTCTTTCGGTGGTGCCGCTTTGCGATATTCAGGATGAAATCAGGGATGGCAGGCTGGTTTGGGTGTTGCCGGATTGCAGGCTTCCGGATTTGGAGATTTATGCTGTTTTCGCCGCAGGTGTGACACGCAGTGCCAAGATCCAGTCGCTGCTGGAATTCATGCGTAACGACATGCGCGATATTGATATTTCGCGCAATGGCGGCTGAGTGCCGCTTCGCTGTATTGATCAATCGTGAATGATCGGGTATTTCCGTTCTGACTTGATCGGGGGACCCATGGCCAATCTGTTTTTCTACTACTCGTCGATGAATGCGGGGAAATCGACCACGCTGCTGCAGGCGAGCTTCAATTACCGTGAACGCGGCATGGAAACGTTGCTGATGACAGTTGCGTTTGATGACCGCTTCGGGGAAGGCAAGATTGCCTCGCGCATTGGGCTGGAAGCCCCGGCACTTCTGTTTGACGCCAACACCGATATGACCGCCCTGATCCTTGAACAGATTGAAAAGGGCAAGGTCGATTGCGTCCTGATTGACGAGGCGCAGTTCCTGTCAAAAGATCAGGTCTGGCAGCTTTCCGATATCGCTGACATTCATGGCATTCCGGTGCTGTGCTATGGCATCCGCACCGACTTCCAGGGTCAACTTTTCGAAGGCTCCAAATGGTTGCTGGCGTGGGCGGATAAGCTCAATGAGCTTAAAACCATTTGCCATTGTGGACGCAAGGCCGGCATGGTGCTGCGCGTTGATGAAAACGGAAACCCGGTCCGCGAAGGCGCACAGGTCGAAATTGGCGGGAATGACCGTTATGTCCCGGTCTGCCGCCGCCATTTCAAGGAAGCTATGGGCGAATAGGCTCTCATTGCTGCGCGTAACGTCTAACCGGCCATGAGAGCGCCGATCTCTGGCGCCAGCAGGCTGTAGGCTACCAGCCACATCACCCCGCACGTCAGCCCATCAATGATCTTCCACGTGATCGGGCGCGCGACATAGGGCGCAAGCCACGCCGCCCCCAGCGCAATCGCAAAGAACCAGACAAAACTGGCGCTCATGGCGCCCAGCGCAAAGCCAAGCCTTTCATCCGCCGGGTATTGCCCGCCAATGCCGCCCAGCATGACAACGGTATCGAGGTATACATGCGGGTTTAAAAGCGTGACGGCGAGTGTGGTGCCAAGAACCGCTTTCCAGCCGGTCTTTGAGATTGCTTCCTCTGACAGTGTTTCGGTCTCAAACAAGCGCCGGAGCGCACCAAACCCGTACCAGATCAGAAACGCGCCGCCACCCCATGCCGCAATCCTTGTCAGCAGCGGGTAGGCGGCAATCAGCGTTCCAAGCCCTGCAACTCCGGCCGCAATCAGGACCGCATCACACAATGCACAGACGAAGGCCACCATCACTGGATGGTTTCGCCGCAAGCCCTGACCAAGAACAAAGGCATTCTGGGCGCCAATCGCGATGATCAGCCCGCCGCCAAGGCCAAATCCGGTGAGATAGGTTAAAAGCATTTTTCGACGTTCCCATGATGGTGATGCGTCGTTGATAACAGCTTTCAGAGTTAAGGAAATCGAATTATACTTATCAATCATTAGAAAAAATAATGATTGATCATGCTCGATTACAAACTGGTTCAGGCCTGTGCCGAGGTTATCCATTTCGGCAGTTTCGAAAAGGCAGCACGTGCGTTGGGACTGACGCAATCAGCGGTGTCTCAGCGTGTCAAACTGCTTGAGGAACGATTGGGGCAGCCACTTATTGTCCGGGCCAAACCGATTGCTGCCACTGCGGCCGGGCAGCGATTGCTTGCGCATTATCAAAGCGTTCGCCTGCTTGAGCAGGATCTGGGTAGTGAATTGCCCGATGTGCAGCCGGAAAGCGGTTTCGGTCAGGTCACCTTGGCAGTCAATGCCGACAGTCTTGCGACCTGGTTTGTTGATGTGCCCAAGCGCCTGTTTGAACAGCTTGGCCTTCTCGTGCATCTGGTGGTCGATGATGAATCGCTTAATCATCAGTCCTTACAAGAAGGCAACGTGGTTGGTGCGGTAAGCTTGCGCGACACACCCATTCAGGGCTGCAGGGTTCGGCCGCTTGGTTTCATGCGCTATTTCATGGTGGTTTCGCCAGAGTTTCAGGAACGATATTTCAAGGATGGGGTCACGGCGGATGCGTTGCGCGCCTGTCCGGCAGTGAACTTTTCCGAACATGACGAACTGCAAAACCAGTTTCTGCATCAGTATTTCGGACTGAACCCTGGCGAATTCCCAGCCCACACAGTGCCAAGTTCGCAAGGGTTTGTGACCTTGGCAGAGCAAGGTGTGGCCTATGCCGTGGTTGAGCAGCATCAGGCCGAGGCGGGTTTGCGCACCGGAAAGCTTGTTCGCCCTTGTCCGTTTGAGATTGATCGACCGCTTTACTGGCATCACAAGACCATCAACAGCCGGTTGCTTGATCAGGCCAATGAGATCGTCCTCGCGGAAGCGCGACGCCATCTGCCTGAAATAGGCATGTAAAATCAGAGTTTTCTGAACATTGTTTCGTCGCAATTGGCAAAGACATTCATAGCCGCATAGCGGCGCAATTTGACTTGTCGGTAAAAGTGTCGCTTACTTTGATGTGTGAGCCAGTCCGGATAACGGATTGTAAAAACAGGAAAACAATGTCTCATCGACTGATCGCCTGTGAACATTGCGACTATCTCCACGTCGAGGAGGACATCCCGGCGGGCAGTGTCGCATATTGCGTTCGATGTGGTTCGCCGCTTTACAGTGCTGCACAGGCGCGCTTTGACAAGCCCTTGGCGCTGGCCATTACGGCCTTTCTTTTGTTCCTGATTGCCAACAGTTATCCGGTTCTGACTTTTGCCATGGAAGGGCGGGTTGAAAGCAACACACTGGGCAGCGGTGTTGTGACCTTCTGGCGCGAAGGATTTCCGTTCTTGGCCATCATGGTTGCTGTGACCTCGATGCTGGCCCCACTAGGGTTAATCCTTGCGCACATATATGTCTTGGCTCCGATTACGCTCAACAAACAAGTACCCGGTATGCAGCAGGTCTGGCGCATTCTTGCAATGATCCGGCCATGGTCGATGCTTGATGTCTTCCTGATCGGGTTGCTGGTGGCGCTGACCAAACTCACCGATTTTGCCGAGGTGATCGCCGGACCGGCGTTCTTTGCCATTTGCTGCCTGATCCCGACCGTGCTTCTGATGAATGTCACACTGGATTCACGCTATGTCTGGCGGCGGTTGGCGCCAGGCACCCTACGATATCCAACGTCAGACGACATTGCCGACGCGGACCATCAGAAAGAACCGCTTCTGACGTGTCATACCTGTGCGATGGTTGTGCTGGGAAATGGGCGCCAAGATGTCCGCTGTCCACGTTGCGGTGATTTGGTGCATCTTCGTAAACCAAGAAGCTTGTCACGCGCGTGGGCATTATTGTTGGCGGCGGTCATTTTGTATGTTCCGGCCAATGTCTTTCCGATCATGACGGTGACCTATCTTGGCCGGGGTGAAGCCGATACAATACTGTCAGGCGTCAGTGCCCTGATCAATGCCGGGGAATGGCCGATCGCGATTGTTGTCTTTGCCGCCAGCATTCTGGTGCCGATTGTGAAAATCGTGCTGCTGGGCTGGGTGTATCTGGCAACCGCTCTTGGCCTTTCCGGGCCGCTCCGGGAACGTACCCTGATCTACCGCGTTACTGAACTTGTCGGGCGCTGGTCGATGGTCGATGTATTTATGGTCTCGATCCTTGCCGCACTGGTGAAGCTTGGCGATATCGCAACGGTTCAACCGGGTTTCGGGGCTGTGGCATTTTGCGGAGTGGTCATTCTGACCATGTTATCGGCCATGGCATTCGATCCACGTCTGATTTGGGATCGGGCCGGAATGCAATCTGGCAGGGGAGCGATGTTGGGTGGCACAAATTCAAAACAAGACCGCGGTGAAAAACAGGGGGTCCCGTCATGAGTGAGGTGAACAGTTCTGAACCGGAACAGCATCCGGAAAAACCTGACGTCAAAAAAGGCTGGGGCCGTTTTTCGATCATCTGGCTTGTGCCTCTGGTGGCATTGATAGTTGGCGGGTGGCTTTTGTGGCGCGATATCGTGTCAAAAGGCCCTGAAATCACCGTGAGCTTTGAGGCCGCCGAGGGATTGTCTGCGGGCAAGACTGCCGTGCGATACCGCGATGTCGATGTTGGCCAGGTGACCGCCATTACCCTTGCCGACGATCTGCAACACGTTCTCCTGACGATCCGTATGAACGCCGATCTTGCAGATTACCTGACCGACAAAACGCAGTTCTGGATCGTGCGCCCGCGCGTAAGTGCCCGGGGCATCACCGGCTTGGAAACCATCGTTTCGGGCGCCTATATCGAAGTGGTTCCTGACAAGTCCGGCGAAAAGGCCCGGAGCTTTGTTGGGGAAGAAGAACCGCAATTCATTCCGAATGAAGAGGACGGTACACGCTTTGTCCTGACCGCTGAGGAGCTTGGCTCTTTGGGCGAGGGTACACCGGTCCTGCTGCGCGGGATCGAAGTCGGCGAGGTGCTTGATACTGAACTTGATGCAAATGCCAAAGAGGTCTCGATACCGGTCTTTGTGCGCAAACCGTTCGATGCGCTGGTCAAACGGCAAACCCGTTTCTGGGATTCAAGCGGGATTGCACTTGATCTGAATGCCGAAGGCTTTTCGGTACGTGCGCAGTCGGTACGCTCGGTCCTGGCAGGCGGGATCAATTTCTATACGCCACCCGGACATGAAGATGACGCAATGGCGGATGCCGATACCGTGTTCCGTCTGCATGAAAGCCTGGAAAAGGCCGAGCTGCTCGCCGAAGGCTATAGCCAGCGTTACATGCTGTATTTCGATTCTTCCGTGCGCGGTCTGTCGCGCGGTGCGCCAGTGGAATTCAACGGCATCCGTGTCGGCACCGTTGAAAGTGTCGATCTTGAATATGTCGTGACACAACATGCCTTCCGTGTGCCGGTGGAAGTCAAACTCGAACCCGAACGGGTCAGTATCGTTGGTGGCCGGTTGGGCGATGTCGATCCGCAGGAAACCATCGAAACCCTGATTGATAATGGCCTGCGTGCGCGTCTGAAAACAGGAAGCTTCATCACAGGTCAGTTGTTTGTTGATCTGTCGATGCATCCGGTGTCACCGGCGCGCTATCTTGGCGACGGGCAGGGCGATTTGCCGGAATTGCCGACATTGCCGCAAAAACTGGACGAGATTGCCAATTCGCTGACCAGCCTGCTTGAGAAGGTCGAAACATTCCCGATTGAAGAGATCGGCATTCGGCTGCTGGGCACTGTTGAGGGCATGGAAAATATCGTTACATCCCCCGCACTCAATAACGGAATGGTCAGCCTGCAACAGGCCGCTGCGGGGATCAGTACCCTTGTCACCAATCTTGATGCCAGTGTCCTGCCTGCGACCCAGACTGCACTTGATGCCGCGCGTGAGGCATTGGGCGGGGTGCGTGATGTAACCGCACCGACATCACCCGTGCGCTATAATCTGGAGCAGGCGCTGAAAGAGCTTGGCGCAACGGCGCGTTCCTTGCGCGAACTAACTGATTTTCTTGAACAGAACCCGAGTGCCCTGATCCTTGGCAAAAGCGGGCCGGAGGAGGATGAATGATGCGACAGACAGTTCGAAAAATGATCTCGCGATACCTGGTTCTGCTGATTGCACCCGTGTTGGTCGCCTGTGCATCGCCTTCGGTTCCGGATCAGTACTATTTGCTGTCGCCGATGGCGCAACCGGCATCTTCAAGCGGTGCAACGCGGGTTATCGGAGTCGGGCCAGTGAGCATTCCGAGCTATCTGGATCGATCAACCATTGTTACGCGAAGTGCTGCCAACCGGCCAGAGGTCAAGTCCGGCTACCGCTGGGCCGAGCCGCTTGCTGAGAACATCAATCGTGTTTTGATGGATAACCTGGACAGGGCAGGTGTCGCATCGCGATTGGAAGTGTTTCCGTGGAATTCCCGGGATATGGTCGAATGGCAGGTCGTTGTTGATATTGATGCGTTCGAGCGTCAGGCGGATGGCAATGTCAATCTGACAGCACGCTGGAAACTTGTTCATTTCTCAACTGGTGAGATCGTCGCAGCAGCAAAATACAACAAGGTGAGTGCGCCCGGTGATTCGAGCATTGAGGGCACAGTGATTGGCATGAGCAGTCTGCTTGCTGATTTGACCAGCGAAATTGCGATGCGGATTCCGTGATTGTGCCGGAAAGGCGGTCCGTCACATCTATGCACAGTTGATTGGCTTTTGCGATTCAACCGCAAAAGGGATAAAAATTCAGAAAAATCTAAAGAAATAACCGAAAGTATATAAAGCTACTGCATCCAACTATTGTTTTAATATGCCGATTGGCTTTATAAAGAAGAATAAATATAAAAATTTGGGACACGCGCCTGACTAGTTATACGGCAATCACATGCCGCCCAAACAGGAAGTTAGGGAGCCAGAGCGCGTTATGTCGGATACGACATTTGAAGTTATGGTCCAGCGTGGGGATCGCTGGATAATCCATTCGACATTTGATGTCGAAAAGGAAGCGGTTACAGAAGCTGAAAAGCTTGTGAAAACGAAGATCTCTGCCGTGCGCGTTATTCGTAACTGGGAACGCGGCGACGGTCGTCATATCGAAAAGGTACTTCTCGAAAAAGAAGGAGCTGGCGAGGATCAGGATGATGACGTTCGCGTTTCATCCATCGAAGAAGCGCCACTATGCGAAACCGATAACGACCTTTTGCAGAAAGAAAGCCGCGCGACCATCAACCGGTTGCTGCGCAAGTATTTCGAACAGGAAATTCTGACACCTTGCGAGGTAATGTATAATTACCAGAACCTGCGCAAGCTGATGTTCCATGACACCTTGATGCCGACTGCGGTCGACAAGGTTGCCGGGCTTCATGCCAAGGCGACCGAAGGTGATCATATCGAGGCGATGAACAATCTTCACGGCGCGATTGAGCAGCTTTCTGCGCGCGCCCGCGAAGTGGAAAAAGTCGATCTCCCGGCATTCGAAGATGCCACCATCACCGAAGTGCGCGATGAAATCCGTCGCCTGAATCTTGCCGAAGATACCGACTTCCTGACTATGGTTGCGCTGACGCGCGTTCTTTCTTCTACCCGCAACTGGGTTGGCAAGCTTGACCTGGCGCTCAAGGTCAAGGGCGATGAGAAAGACGAAGCCGCGCGCAAGATGATTGATGACGTGATTGCCGATATTCTTGGCTCTCCCGTCGCACTTAAGGAACTGCTTGGCAGTTCGCGCAGCTTTGGCGAAGCAGTGACCCTGCATATCGACCTTGCGCTTGGTCGCGCCAAGGGCAATCGCGGTGCTGCCGATGATATCCTCGAGCTTCTGAACCCGCTGTTTGGGTCGGGCCTTCTGGCGAACAGTCAGGAAGCGATGTTTGATTACATCGTACGTGAACTCAAAAGCGCAAACAGCTTGCAGCGTCATGAAAGCGACCCGGATCCACTTGATGGTATCCTTGAGCGACTGATTACCGAGCAGGGCGTGGTTTATGGTACGCCAATGGTAAGCGCGATTGCCGAACGCGGTGCGCGTTTGCGCAATGTTGGCGGTCCGCGTGCACTGATTGAAGGTGTGGCGGAAATCAACAGCCGTCTGCTCCCGAACTTCCGTAAACTGACTTGGCTGATCGCGGTTGCGAATAGCGGCATTGTCGAAGACTTTTCCGATGAGCTCTACACCATGATGCTGGATTCGGTAAAAGATATGCGTGCACTGCGCGCATTCTGTGATCCGGAAGCCAAGCCACGCGACAAGATGGCAACCGTCAAGCATATGAATGATGTGCTTGCCGCATCGAATGTACCGGACGAGCAGAAAACGGAAATTGCCAGCAAGCTTGATGATGGGCTGGCGGAGTATCTGGTCCGTGAAAAGGTTATCGAACGGATCGATAATCCGTCACTGCATTTGCGCAAGCGCGCCTATATGCTTGTTCAGTTCTGTTCAAGCGGCGTGCTGATCGAAGGTAAATCAGCAGCCATGGCCCGAAAAAGGGTGGTGGGGTATCTCAAACAGCCCAATTTCACCGACAAGCTGGTCGATGACATCAAGGATATGACAACCAAGGAAGGCACAATACGTGACTTCTATGCGTTGCTGCAACGAAGCGGGTTCTGACCCGAAAACCTTTCGTAATACCGATTGATTTGAACACCCCGCGAAAGCCAACTGGCAAAAGGCGTGGGGTGTTTGTCATTGTTGCCAAAATCAATCTCCGGCATCCTGTATCTGTGACAAGGAGATGCCGTGATGTCGAAACCAACCCAAACCCCAAGAAAAATCGCCTGCTATGCCTTTGAAGATGTCATGAGCCTTGACGTCATTGGTCCGCTGCAGGTGTTTGGCTCGGCAAATGACGAATTGGCTGCATTGGGGCGACCGCAGGGTTACGAAGGGATCGTCGTCGCCGAGGGGATCGGAGCTGTAAGTACGTCATGTGGCGTGCGGTTCTATGCCGATATTGGGTGGCGTGACCTTGATCTTGGCACGGTCGACACATTGTTCATTCCGGGCGGCACGGGTGTCTGGGCGGTCCGCGACAATCCCGAGATTGTCGATTGGGTGCGCAAGGCAAACACCAATGTGCCGCGATTGGGTTCGATTTGTTCAGGTGCCCTTATTCTGGCCGAGGCCGGGGTACTTGATGGCAAAATGGCGACCACCCATTGGTCGCGCTGTGATCAGATGGCGCGGGAATACCCGGCCATTCAGATGATGGGTGATCGGCTGCACAGCTATGACCCGGCTGGGCTGGATGGCGATCCGCATGTTTTTACATCGGCCGGTGTAACGGCGGGAATTGATCTGGCTCTGGCAATCGTCGAGGCGGATTTTGGCCGGAGCCTCGCCCTGTCTGTGGCGCGCAGGCTGGTGATGTTCCTTAAGCGACCCGGCGGGCAGGCGCAGTTCAGTGCCTATCTGATCCCGGAAACCGGAACCACAGCGCGTCTGACCAGCTTGCTTGAATGGTTGCCGGGCAATATCGCCAGTGATCTCTCGCTTGAAAAGCTTGCCGAGCGTGCCGGCATGACACCACGCACCTTTTCGCGTGTCTTTACCCGCGATCTCGGCATGAGCCCGGCGCGCTATGTCGAACGTGTTCGCGTTGAAGCCGCTAGGGCTCTGTTGCAGGACGAGGCGCTGGCAGTTGGTCAGGTGGCGGAACTCTGCGGGTTTCGCCATCCCGAAACGTTGCGGCGCGCGTTTCAGCGTCATCTGTCTGTCAGCCCACAGGAATATGCAGAGCGCTTTGCCCGCAAATCATTGATGGCGACAACCTGACAGAGGCCTAAAGACCTTCATTCTTCATCACGGTTTACGAATTGGGAGTTGGGAACATGTTGTTGCTGGCCAATGGACCATTGCGTCTGCTTTTTATCGCCCAGGCGCTTTATTGGTCCTGTTCATTGATCGGGATTACGCTGACATCGATTGTTGGTGTCTCGCTTGCGCCGCTACCGGCACTGGCGACTTTGCCGCTTGGCGTTCTCATGCTTGGTAATCTGGTTTCTGTCCACCCGCTGGCGATGTTGATGCAGCGCCATGGTCGGCGTGTCGGGCTTTCCATCGGGGCGGTGTTTGGCGTTGTTGGCGGGTTTCTGGTGGCCTACGGGATCTATATCGGGGCGTTCTGGATTGTCGCATTGGCGCCAGCGCTGATTGGCACCTATCAGGCTTCCGCCATGTATTACCGCTACGCTGCACTGGAAACCGTCGAGCCGGCTCAAAAGGGCCGTGCTGCAGCACTCGTCGTTGGTGGGGGCGTGTTGGCCGCACTGATCGCGCCTGAAGTTGCAGCGGCCAGCCGCGATATGCTGCCGGTACCATTTTCCGGGGCTTATGTCGCCTTGGCCGGTTTGGCAGCGATTGGTGCCATCCTGATGACCATGTTGCCTGATGGAGGTATTCCGGAGCGTAGCGGGCCAAGCAGAACAGTGATGGCGAAACTACTGCGTCGTCCGGTCATTCGCGGGGCGATCGCCATCAGTGCCGCCGGGCAGGGGATTATGGTTTTGGTCATGACCGCGACACCGCTCGCGATGAAGTATTGCGGCTATGATGTCGATGTCTCCGCCAATGTCATTCGTTGGCACATGATCGGTATGTTCTTGCCGGCTTTTATCGCGGGACCATTGATTGACTGGATCGGCCCGCGCCGGGTGGCATCGGCGGGGGCGCTTATTCTGGCGGCAAATGTAGCGGTTGCAGTTTCGGGAATTTCGGTTGCCGCGTTTCTTATCAGTTCATTCCTGCTTGGGTTTGGTTGGAACATGATGCTGCTGGCCGGTACAACATTGCTGGGCGAGGGGCATGATATTTCCGAACGCGGGCATGCGCAGAGTTTGATGGAGCTTGGCAACAGCATTACCGCCACACTGGCATCAATTGCGAGTGGCGCATTGATCGCTGGGGCAGGCTGGGTTCCGGTAAACTATGGAGTTTTACCGGTGCTGGCCGTTGCATTGCTTTTGATGTGGCGGGCCTATGTAGCGCGGCAGGAAACCGCGCAGGTATGAAGATAAAAGAAACCGCCGGTCGTTCTGACCGGCGGTGAAGTTACAGGGCGAACGGGGAGTGTCGCCCCGGCGCGACTGAAATGGCCGCAATGCCTTTCTGCGCATGACGGGCCAAACGGGAAAGGCCGCATGTTTATGGCAATAAAAAACCGGCCATCAGGCCGGTTGGGGTGCCAGTGTTGCCGCGTTGCCAGCAACAAATTCCTTGATCTTCTGCAAAACGAAATCGCGTGAGCTGTTTTCACGGGTACGGAACAGAACTTCGCGATCCTGAATGACAAGACCCATGTAAACCGGATCGTTGTGACCTTCCTTGGTCATTTTCAGGGCGCGGAGGGTGTGACCGAAATCGTCGGTGCTTTGATAGATCGTACGCATCTTTCTCCAACCAGCATTTACGTCATAAGACGGTGAAAAACCAATCGACCATCGCTTTATGACATCTGTTTTTTGCCAACCGATGACAGCCGTGTGATGGTTTGAAGACTCTTTTGTCCTTCAACCGGGAAATGCACTGAACAAAGCCGGCAAAAAGCTGCTGGTTTTATTTGTCAGGACTGTTAAAAAGAAAACGTCCTTATCGCCGGTTTCGGGCATTGACATGCGCCATGGCGATGTTTAAGAAAGGCGTCGTTCCGCAGGGAACACCAAGGAGATAGAGGGCAAGTGGCCGAGTGGCTGAAGGCGCTCCCCTGCTAAGGGAGTATAGGGTGACAAGCCCTATCGAGGGTTCGAATCCCTCCTTGCCCGCCAGTGAAAAAGCACCCCAAGACGGGGTGCTTTTTTCGTTTCGGGCCATGACATTTTACCAACATCGGCCGGCTGAGCTAGGGCGGTTGCGAAAGACGTCTTGTTAAGACCTTCTCGCGTACCATGACGTTTGAAGTTACAAACGGTTAGCGTGTTTCCTGGTTGGTGTCACAAGCTTGATTTCATCTGATGGCTATGATGTATCTGAAACACGTTCATTGATCCGAATATAAGGCGGAAGATAAGAAAACCGACGGGCCCAAAATGAAGCATGACTTAAGTTATCTGACTATTGACCGACAAGATGATCTGAGCCGTGAAGATTTTATCGAGCGGTATCTTAAGCCAAAACGCCCCGTCATCATGCGCAGCTTCGCAGCCAATTGGCCGGCATCGCAAAAATGGACCTATGACTATCTCAAGCAGGGCTGTGGCGATGTGGTAGTGCCGCTTTACAGCGAAGCATTTGCCAATTCGGACAATGATTATCTGGATGTGACCCAGAACATGCCGTTTGGCGAGTATCTTGATCTGATTCAGGCCGGCCCGACGCCGCTTCGAATGTTTTTGTTCAATGTGTTCAAATACATGCCGCAATTGCGCGAAGATTTTTCATACCCCGATCTCGGTGTGACTTTCCTTAAGAACCATCCGTTCCTGTTTGTCGGTGGGCAGGACGCCTATGTCGATATTCATTATGACCTTGATCACAGCCACGTTTTCCTGACGCAAATGACCGGCACCAAGCGGGTTATTCTGTATGGCAGTGAAAATGAGCGGCAGCTTTATCGGCATCCGCTAACAGTGTCGTGCAATGTTGATTTCCGCAACCCGGATCTGGAACGCTACCCGAAGCTGAAAGACATTACCGGGTACGAATGCATCCTCGAGCCAGGTGATACCATTTTTATCCCGAGCCGCTGGTGGCACTTCATCGAATACAGCACGGCGGGTATCAGCCTGACCTTGCGCGCTTTGCCAGAAACCTGGCCTGCACGTGTGGCCGGACTTGCCAGCATTATCAAGCTCAAGGTGATCGACCAGTATCTCGGCAGGATGATTGGCGAGAAGAAGTGGTATCAGATGAAGGAAGACTGGGCGCAGGCCCGCGCCCGCAAGGCGTAGGAGACGTCAGTCCTTTTTCAGGATGATGTCATAGCCTTTCTGAACGCCCGCATGGGCCCACTGGGTTAGTTCCTTGCGGTTTGCGAATTCGGAAACCGGGCGGCTTGGACTGAAATGCACTTTGACAGTACAGCCCTTTGTTGCCATGAACCGCCAGAAGTGAAACGCAAGCGACGTGTCATCAAACCATGGGTAAAGCACACGTTCGGGTTCCGGGGATGCTTCATCGTCCTGTGATTCGTCTTTCAGACAAAGCACCGTGATCGGCTGAACGTGGCAGACTTCGGCGATCTTTTCGTCAAAGACAAATTCCATCAGTGACGATTTGAATGGCAGGACGACGCTGCCATCGGTGCTGGTTCCCTCGGCAAACAGAACCAGTCGACGATCCGGCAAAATCTTTTCTCGCAGGATCTTGATCTGTTCGTGGGATTTGATTGCACGGCGTTCAACGAAAATCGTCTGGCAACAGCGCGCGAGAAAACCGATACCAGGCCAACTGCGAACTTCGGACTTCGCAATGAAATTGACGGTGAACAACGAATTGATCACTGGAATATCAAGATAGGACGTGTGGTTCCCCAGAAGAAGCAGCGGCAAGGTTCCGCAAGGAGACCCGCTTTGCTCGACCCGAATGCCAGTGATCTTGCGCGCACCGATATGCCACAGGCGTACAATCTCCGCGCTGGCGCGGATTTTAAGGCCCTCAAGGATCAGGAAAGGTATCAACAACACAAACAACCAGATCATAAGCACCGTGAACTTGATGCCGGCCTTTACATGTTGGGCAGGGGTAATCGGTGCGATGTCGTTCGATGTAACAGTCTGGTCCAAAACGCTCAGAAGTCCTTGATGAATGCCAGGGTGAGGTTTTTCTTTTCATGTTGCAAAGCAGGTCTAGGTGCAACATGAAAAGAGAATCATGCATCTAGAGGTTCAAGATCAAGTCGATCGGCTTGCTTCTTATAGAACCGATAATATTGGTCTGGGACCTTGTCGACGTCGACGGTGATCAGGATGTCAAGTGTCTTGAAATCGGGATCACGAGCGATCCCATCGCCGACAACCCCACCAAGCGAGAGGTAAGCCTTGATTAATGGTGGTAGTTGCCCAAGGGCGTCTTCGGGGTTGATTTCGGCTTTTGGTATGCGATTCATCGACTGATAATCGAGTGCACGCGCCACATGCGGCGTGTCGTCCAGCTGATAGTGATGCAGGTACGACAGTTCAGTGGCAATCTTGTCGATATCTGTCCCGTGGAAGCTTGCACAGCCGAACAGATATCGAATGTCGTGCGTGAAGATCAGTTTGGTAATTCCTCGCCACAGAAGTTGAATCGCCTTGCCGTCACGGTAGTACTTGTGAACACAGGACCGTCCGACCTCCATGCAGTTGTCCTGCACAGCATCAAGCAGGGGAATGGAAAACTCCTCCTGCGCAATATAGTTCAGGTCTGCAGGCTTTTGCGCCGAAAGTAACAGGCGCGTCGTCGCAATGACTTTCTGGTCATTGTCGTTGTCGACAACAAGCAGGTGTTTGCAGAACGGGTCGAACTTGTCGCTGTCGAGACCGGCCGTGTGTTGTTCGGTCAAGGCTTTGGCATGAAACTCGCCAAAGAAGACCTCAAAGCGCAGTTTTTGTGCTGCCTTCAGATCGTTTTCAGTATTGGCGAGATGAACGGAATATCTACCAGAGGCCATAGAAAACTATATTCTGTTGTTCTGATAAAGCGTGGATTGCGCGGGTTAAACGACCAAGTGATAGCCTATACCACATAACGAACAGTCTATGAAAACAATAAGATAGTGGCCGTTCTATGTCGTTTCCCGCAATATTTTGAGATGAATGGCATGAATGGGATTCAGAAAACGTTGTCTTAAATGGGCGTGTCGCAATTTCATACGCCATGCCCACATTAAATTCGATGTTTTCACGAAGAAGAGGTCGCCATGCCGTTCATAACCAACTGGGTCAAAGCCATAACGACCGGCTTTGTTTTCGCTGGTGCCACTGTTGTACTGACGACACCTGTGCAGTCACATCCAGCGCAATCGACCCACGATCACAATGTGGTCGAAGTAGCGCGAAGCGGCGGCATTTTCAGTGACGAAGAACGTCGGATCATTCGCGATGTGCTTGATGTCGCGACCGGACAGACGGACGACAAGTCAGACCGTGACGGCAACAAAAAGAGCAAGGCGAACAACGGCAAGGACAATAAGGGCAAAGGGAATAAAGGTTTGCCACCCGGGATTGCCATGAAGCTTGAACGTGGTGGCACCTTGCCGCCAGGCATTGCAAAGCGTGATTTGCCCGACGACCTGATCTCCCGGCTTCCAGCACGTGCCGATGGTGCATTGCGCCAGATTGTTGGCGATGATGTTGTCCTGATCGAGAAGGGGACCGAGATCATTCTGGATGTGATCCGGGATGTCGCAGGGAATTAAGCCCGGCAACCTCTGGCCAATAGAAAAAGCGGCGTCCAACGGGCACCGCTTTTTTCGTGTTCCGTTCTTGAACGCTTTCTTGAATTAGGTGAAGGCGTTGAAGGTAATGATGGTCTGGGTATCCTTGATAAAGGGCAGCTTGTGGATCTGTTCGTTCACATAGCGCCCGATATCCTGTTCGTCTTCGACATAGACCTTGACCAGCAGTTCAAACGGGCCGGAGATCGAATAAACTTCAGACACGCCTTCTACTTCTTCGACAAGTTCTGCCGCGACGTCATAGGCTTTGCCAAGTTCACATTTCACAAAGATGAAAAATGGATGCATCGGATCGGCTCCGGTTTGAGTTTGAATTCATCACAAGCTACCTTCGTTAAATGATGCATGCAATCATCAAGCAGGCTGTTGCAAGCCATCAGTGGCTTAAAGAGGTTTGCTTTCGGCGTTTGCCGCGCGTGCTGTGACGGCATCCTGCGACAGATCCCAGACAGTTGTGCCCTCGGTTTCTGCCGTCAGGCTGGCCATCGCAAGGCCCGACGCCATGGCGTCTTCAAAACTTGTCTGTGGCTTTGAGTAGGCAGACAGGAAACCGGAATAGAAAGCATCGCCAGCGCCATTAACATCCTTCACCTTCGTCGGCAGGGGGTGCCAGAACGCCGTTCCGGTCGATGTCGACGATACAACGCCTTGCGCACCCAGGGTAATAACAACATCCGGGATGCCTTTACCGCGCAGAAGTTCGATCGCCACTTTGGCTTGCGTCAGGTCATTGATCTCGATACCCGTCAAAACCCGTGTCTCGGCGCGGTTGGCAATCAGAAGGTCGAGTTTATCAAGCACCGGTTTGAACCGTGCGGCTTTGCTCGGCGATACGGTGGCTGCGCAGAACTTGCTGCTTGCCTTGTTCGCTGCCAGCCACTGAATGCTCTCGGTCGGCAGGTTGGCATCAATCAACCACCAGGGACGCGCCTGAAGGTTCGCAAGGCTTGGTTCCAGCCGGTCAATGGTCAGCAGGTCATAGACCTCGGCATTCATCATGCCAAGCGCAAGTTCACCGGTTTCATCTAGGAGCGCTGTGTAACCGGCTGTGGCCATACCATCGATTTTCATCAGATGGCGGGTATCAATTCCGATTTCCGACAGGGCCTCCATGACCTGATCACCATCACCATCATCGCCGACTGCCCCTAACATGGCGACATTGTTGCCCAGAAGTCTCAGATGCACGGCAATGTTGCGACTGACACCGCCGGGTTTGCGATGCAAGGTCCGAACCGGATTGGAGGCCGCGGGAACAAAAGTCTCGGTACATTGCAAGGTGCGGTCGAAATGGGCGGCACCAAAACAAAAGATGTTGGGAGTAGGCGTCATAGAGAACGGGTGCTCATTATAGTGGGACGTCACACGCGTGACGGGTCAGTTACGACAAGCGACGTTCATAAGCCTCAAGCGCGTATCAAGGCAAGAAAAACAAAAAGGCAGCCCGGATAAGGGCTGCCTTCTGTTGGTCGGGTTCAATCCGCAACTTGCTTACTGAAGATTGATACGGCCTTTGGTTGTTGGCGTCACCGGGGAGTTAAGCCCGATATAGTCGGCAACTGCCTGTTCAAGGTTCGGGCCGAAATCATAGACATCCGTGGCATTGTCACGGAACAGGGCATAACCATCACCGCCATTGCGCATGAAGTCGTTGGAAACAACGCCATACATTTTGCCTGCATCAATCGGGGCAAAGCCATCGCCCTCGGCGACCATGACATTGGAAACGCGCGATCCGGCAGGCTTTGATAGATCGAGGTCAAACTTCAGACCAGCAACCTGCGGGAACTGGCCTTTGCCTTCTTCAACAAGCGAGACACCATGTTCAAGCGATGCAACGATATCCGCACCTGAAAGCTTGAAGGTTGCCAGCGCATTCTGGAACGGCAGAACGGTCAGGACTTCACCCATCGTGACGGTGCCTTCATCAATGCTTGCACGTACACCGCCGCCATTCTGGATGGCGATCTGATAACCTTCACCGGCTTTCCACAGCATCGCATCGGCAACAAGTGATCCCATGGAGCATTCCATTGCGCGGCAGGTTTCACGTGAGCCGTCGGCCGGCGCGGTGAAGCTACCAACTTCAAGGGTTCGAACCGCATCAACCTGACCACTGGCCTTTTCGATGACTGCAAGAACGTCTTCAGCCGGGGGGATGCTTGCATCCAGGGCAATCGGGTCACCCGACCAAGCAGTTGCAACACCAGCATCATCAAAGGTGACGTTCAAATCACCAAGATAGCGGCTATAGGCATATGCCTGAACGATCAGCACCGGCTTGCCATCCGCGCCATTCTTGACGACCGGGTAGGGATGAGACGCCTTGTCATTGCTGTTGGAGAACAGAAGATGGTCATGGCCGCCAACAATCACATCAACACCAGTGACGTCGCTGACATAGTCAAAATCGGCATAGGAACCCGAATGGCTCAACACGACGATCTTGTTGATACCTTGTGCCGTCAGGCGGTCTACAGACGCCTGTAGCGATTGTGCAAGGTCGTTGAACTTGACGTTCGGACCGGCACTCGAGATATCAGCGGTTTCCGGAGTGGTCAGGCCAACGATGCCAATGCGTTCACCACCCACCGTGATGATGGTTTCCGGTTTGATCAGTTCATTGAGACCATCGGTGGTTGCTTCGATATTGGCCGACAGGATCGGTGTCAGGCTCGATTTGATGAAACTTGCCAGAACGTCGGGGCCATCATCAAATTCGTGGTTGCCGACTGCCATCGCATCATAATCAACAAGGTTCATCAATTCAGCCGTCAAGGAACCCTTGTAGGTCGAATAGAAAAGGGATCCCTGGAACTGATCGCCGGCGTCAACAACAAGAACATTACCACCCGCAGCACGGGCATCGCGAATGGCCGTGGCAAGACGACCATAGCCGCCAAAGCATTTGCCTTCGGCGTCGTCCTTTGCACTGCAAGTATTGTTATATTTCGTGACGGATTCAACGCGATCATGCACATCATTGGTATGGATCAGACGCAAATCATAATCGGCCAATGCGCTTCCGGCACCAAGGCTCAGCATGGTGCAAGCCGATAGCAGCCCCGCAATTGTTCTTTTCATTCCTGTTCTCCAACAATAATCAGCCCGTCCTGACCCGATCGGGAAGGGATGTTTTGAAAAATCTAATCTGTGGGTCGGAAAATTTTTGCCCCGCGAGATGCTAGCACCAATTTTCGAACAACGGTATGTCCGGTTGTTGAAGGTGTGGTGAAAATTACACTTTGCCTTGAAGGTGCTGGGCTGTCCGATCCGACGGAGTTCGTCAGAATCGGTGGTGGACCAATTTCAACTTTCGCTGGTGTGTTTGATCCGATTTGGTGCCCGTTGCGTTCATTACGCTCAAGAAAATTCAGCACTCAGGATTGAAGCACTATCTTCGCGCTGATAGGCATAAAACTAAGGGAAACCCCGCAGATGGGCGATATTCAGCTATAACTGCGTTAGGCAGATTTTGACCAAACGGACAGGTTTTGTCGAAGTCTTGCGTGCTCGGCTATTTACAGGGCACTATATTTTGTAGTTACCATTAGCGTTCGCAGCATGATCACCCGCGCTACATTGGTTGAGGGACCGAAGCCCGCGTTTCATCGTGCTGTGAGCCACGTTTTTTCGATGAGGGAGTTCCGCCGATCAAGGGAATTGGCGGAAGGCATAATCAGAATTCAAACAATGAAGGGCATCGGAATGAAAAAGCTTCTGACCTCGGTGGTCGCGGCTGTCGCTTGCTATGCAGGTGTTGCTTCGGCTGCAGAAATTAAACCGGCTGTCGTTTACGACCTTGGTGGCCGTTTTGACCGCTCGTTCAACCAAGCGGCATATACGGGTGCGGAGAAATACAAGGAAGACACCGGCACCGAATATCGTGACTTCGAAATCCAGAACGATTCCCAGCGTGAGCAGGCCATGCGCAACTTTGCGCGCCGCGGTATGGATCCGATTGTTGCGATCGGTTTTTCTCAGGCATCCGCACTTGAAAAAGTGGCAAAGGAATTCCCTGAAACCAAGTTCACCATTGTTGACATGGTCGTAGACCTGCCGAACGTTCAGTCGGTTGTCTTCAAGGAACACGAAGGTTCGTTCCTTGTTGGTGTTCTGGCTGCAATGGCGTCGGAAACCGGTAAGGTCGGCTTTGTTGGCGGTATGGACATTCCGTTGATCCGCAAATTCGCCTGCGGTTACGCACAGGGCGTTAAGTATTCCAATGGCGATGCCGAAATCTTCCAGAACATGACCGGTACCACTGGTGCTGCGTGGAACGACCCGGTTAAGGGTGGTGAACTGGCGAAATCCCAGTTCGACCGTGGTGCAGACGTTGTTTACCATGCCGCTGGCGGTACTGGCGTTGGTGTGCTGCAGGCTGCAGCAGATGCTGGAAAACTTGGCATTGGTGTTGACTCCAACCAGAACGGCCTGCATCCGGGATCAGTCCTGACCTCGATGCTGAAACGCGTTGACGTTGCTGTTTACGAAGCTTTCGATGGCGCTGCCAATGATACTTGGGCACCGGGCCTGACCGTTCTTGGTCTTGCCGAAGGTGGTGTTGATTGGGCGCTTGATGAAAACAACGAAAGTCTGATCACCGACGATATGAAAGCAGCCGTTGCCAAGGCCAAGGAAGCAATCATTTCCGGTAGCCTTGAAGTACACGATTACATGAGCGATAGCGCCTGCCCGATGTAAGGCAGTCGTCAAAGCAAATTGGGGATTTGTCGTGTCGGATACGATGCATCAAATGCACGGCGCCGGGGAAACCGGTGCCGTGCAACCCGCTATTGAACTGCGCGGTATAGACAAGCGGTTCGGTGCGGTACATGCCAATAAAGAAATCGACCTTAAGGTCGACAAGGGAACAATCCACGGGATCGTGGGGGAGAATGGGGCTGGTAAATCGACCCTGATGAGTATCCTGTACGGCTTTTATCAGGCCGACGCAGGGACCATCCATGTCGATGGCAAGCTTTGTGACATCAAGGGATCAGAAGACGCGATTGCCGTGGGGATCGGGATGGTTCACCAGCATTTCATGTTGGTAGAGACGTTCTCGGTGCTTGAAAACGTTATACTGGGTGTCGAAGGCGGTGCTGTCCTGCGCGAGGGTGTAGATAAGGCCCGCGAAGAACTCAAACGTCTTGAGCGCGAATATTCGCTCAATATCGACCCGGATGCGAAAGTTGGGGACCTTTCGGTTGGTCTTCAGCAACGCGTAGAGATCCTCAAGGCCCTTTATCGTGGGGCAGAAATTCTTATTCTTGATGAGCCGACCGGTGTTTTGACACCGCAGGAAGCCGATCACCTTTTCAGAATTCTTGATACGCTCAAAGAGCAGGGCAAAACGGTCGTCCTGATTACCCACAAATTGCGCGAAATCATGGCTGCAACGGACAATGTTTCCGTGATGCGCCAGGGCGCAATGGTGGCGCATCGCAAGACAGCTGAAACCAGCCCGGAAGAACTTTCTGAATTAATGGTTGGTCGTAAGGTGTTGTTACGACTTGAAAAAGACGAGGCTAATCCAGCGGCGACCGTGCTGAATGTCGAGAACCTGTGTGTTGATAATGCGCAGGGTGTGCGCAAGGTCAAAAACGCGACTTTCAATGTGCGTGCAGGTGAGATTGTCGGTATTGCCGGGGTTTCCGGCAATGGACAAAGCGAACTGCTTGAAGCGCTTGGTGGGATCCGCTCTGCCAGCGAAGGTAAAGTGGAACTGAATGGTCAGGATGTCACGCCGGGGAAGGGGGTGGATGCCGCCGAGCTGCGTCGTCGTGGCGTTGCCCATGTGCCGGAAGACCGTCATCGCATGGCGATGGTTACGGCCTTTAGCGCCAAAGAGGCCGCCATACTTGGCTACGAGGATGACCCGGCCTATCAGAAGGGCGTGTTGCTTGACTGGAACGCTATTTCGGCAGCCACAGCCAATATGATGTCGGAATTCGATGTGCGTCCGGATAATCCGGATTTGAAAGCTGCCAATTTCTCGGGCGGTAACCAGCAAAAGCTGGTGCTGGCGCGTGAAATCATGCGCGACCCGGAGCTGCTTCTGGTTGGCCAGCCGACCCGTGGTGTTGATATCGGCGCCATTGAATTCATTCACAAACGTATTGTCGCCATGAGGGATGCGGGCAAAGCCGTCCTTCTGGTGTCTGTGGAGCTTGACGAAATCATGTCGCTTGCCGACCGCATTGTGGTGATGTGCGATGGTGCCATCGTTGGCGAAGTCGCCGCATCCGAGGCAAATGAACGCGTGCTTGGCCTGATGATGGCCGGGGTTGATCCCAACGAAGCCAAGGCAGCGGAGGGGCAGGCATGAGCAAAACTGTCGAACTGCCGCGCTGGATTGATGTCGGCGCGTTACCGCTCCTCAATTTGCTGCTCGCTCTTGTCGTTTCCGGGCTTGTGGTTCTGGCGATCGGTGAAAACCCGGTCGAAGTGGTTGAAATCCTGCTCTACGGCGCATTCGGATATGAAGAAGCTTGGGGTTATACGCTGTATTACACCACCAACTTCATCTTTACCGGTCTGGCCTTTGCAGTGGCGTTCCATTGCGGGCTGTTTAACATCGGTGCCGAGGGGCAGGCTTATGTTGGTGGCCTTGGCGTCACGCTGGCCGCGCTTTATCTCGATTTCCTGCCATTCCCGATTATGCTGGTCGTGGCGATGTTGGCTGCGATGATTTTCGGTGCAGCCTGGGCCTATATTCCGGCCTATCTGCAGGCCCGTCGCGGATCACACGTCGTGATCACGACCATCATGTTCAACTTCATTGCGTCTTCGTTGATGGTGTATCTTTTGGTGAATGTGCTTCGCCCGGAAGGCTCCATGACGCCGGAAAGCGAACAAATCGCTGAACATCTGCGTTTGCCGTTCATCCATGATATTGCGGGTGCACTCGGTATTGAGATGGCATCAAGTCCGCTTAACCTTTCATTTGTGTATGCCATCGTCATCAGTGTGATGGTTTGGCTGTTCATCTGGCACACCCGTTGGGGCTATGCGATCCGCACAGTGGGGGCCAACGCGGTGGCCGCGACCTATGCCGGGCTTGAGCCCGGCCGGTTCATCATTATTGCGATGATGATCTCTGGCGCGCTGTCATCCTTTATGGCGCTCAATGAAGTCATGGGCGTTCAGCATCGCTTGCTGATCGATTTCACAGCGGGATATGGCTTTGTCGGTATTGCTGTCGCACTGATGGGGCGCAACCATCCGTTTGGTATCTTCCTTGCGGCACTGCTGTTCGGGATGCTGTATCAGGGCGGCGCAGAGCTGTCGTTTGAAATTCCTACCATCTCCAATGACATGGTTGTTGTTATTCAGGGTCTTGTCATCCTGTTTACCGGCGCGATGGAACATATGTTCCGTCCGCGCGTGACAAAGATCTATACGGCCTGGCGCCTGCGCCAGGATGCCGGGGAGGCCGCGTAATGGATACATTTCAGCTGATTATCCTGTTGCTGGACGCAACACTTCGGACCTCGACCCCGCTTATCCTTGCAGCCCTTGCCGGGATGTTTTCTGAACGATCCGGGACGATTAACCTCGCCCTTGAAGGCATGATGCTGGGCGGTGCGTTTTCGGCTGCTGCTGTTGCCTTTTACGTTGGTAGCCCGTGGGTCGGCCTTCTGGCCGCGATTGCAACGACGATTGCGCTCTCGCTTTTGCATGGTTTTGCCTGCATTACGCATAAGGGCAATCAGGTTGTTTCCGGCATGGCGATCAATATCCTGATGTCGGGGCTGACCGCGCTTGTCGGGATTGCCCTGTTTGCTCAAGGTGGTAAAACGCCAGCCCTTGATAAAGGATCCCGTTTCCAGCCGATTACTTTCCCGGGCGCAGAGGCGGTTAAGGATGTACCGGTTCTAGGGCCGATCTATTCCGAATTGCTGAGTGGCCACAACATTCTGGTCTATGTCGCCTTCATAGCGGTTCCGGCTGCTTGGTGGGTAATGTATCGCACGCGCTTTGGTTTGCGTCTGCGTGCGGTTGGTGAAAATCCGGGGGCGGTTGATACCGCCGGTATCGGTGTTGTCGCCATGCGCTATCGGGCGGTGATTTGTAGTGGTGTGCTTGTTGGTATGTCCGGTGCGTATCTCTCAACAGCGCAAGGTGCATCCTTCCTTCAGGACATGACCGCGGGTAAGGGCTATATCGCACTGGCCGCAATGGTGTTTGGTAAATGGCGTCCGTTCCCGGCCTTGGCAGCGTGCCTTCTGTTCGGTTTCCTTGATGCTGCGGCAACTCGCCTTCAAGGTGTTGTCCTGCCAGGTATTGGCGAAGTGCCTGTCCAGTTGGTACAGGCATTGCCATACATCCTGACGGTCATTCTTCTGGCGGGCTTTATTGGCCGGGCCATTCCGCCAAAGGCGCTTGGTCGCGCCTATGTCAAGGAACGCTAAGCTTTTCGTGGTTCGGGGCAGGGCATATGATGCAGGCAGGCCCGAACCACATTTTTACGACGTCTTGCGCTTTGGTCAGGCGCGATAGGTAATCAAAACAGGATCAAACAAATGGTTGCTCAGAAACAGGCTCCGCGCGATCTCATTGACGCGGCCCTTGCGGCCCGTGACAAGGCCTATGCGCCTTATTCGAACTTCTTTGTCGGTGCAGCTTTGCGCACGGTAGACGGCAAGGTCATTTCGGGCTGCAACGTTGAAAATGCAGCTTATCCGGAAGGTGTCTGTGCAGAGGGCGGGGCGATTTCGGCAATGGTGCTATCGGGTGAAACCCGGTTTGACGAGATCGTCGTTGTCGGGCTTGGCGATATCGCCTGCACACCGTGTGGCGGTTGCCGTCAGAAAATCCGCGAATTCACCGGGCCCGATGCGACGATCTTCATCATCAATGATGCAGGTGAGACGCTTTTGACGCTGAGCCGTGAAGAACTTATTCCCCATTCCTTCGGGCCGGAGAACCTCAAATGAGCAATGTAAAAGCAGCTCTTGACGTCATTGCCAGCAAGGCACCCGGCTTTAAGGCAGAAGTCGCATTGGTTCTTGGTAGCGGATTGGGCGGTGTTGTGGACGCCGTCAGTGACGCGATCAGGATTGCCTATGAAGACTTGCCGGGTTTCCCGCGTCCAACTGTGGTTGGTCATGGTGGAACGCTTGTGCTTGGCCGCATCGGCGGGGTGTCTGTTGCGGTGATGCAGGGACGCGCGCATTACTACGAGCATGGCCGTTCCGATCTGATGGCAGAACCACTTGAAACACTGCGTGAATTGGGCGCAGAGCGGTTGCTTCTGACCAATGCCGCCGGGTCCCTGATCCCCGATGCAGTACCGGGCAGCCTGATGCTGATTACCGATCATATCAGCCTGTTTGGCCCGAACCCGTTGATTGGCTATCACGGCAATGACCGGTTTGTCGGCATGGATGTGCCCTATGATCCGGAAATCGGATCGGGCCTGCATGATGCTGCGGCAAAGCTTGGTATCAAGCTGTTTGAGGGGACCTATTGCTGGTGCACCGGTCCAAGTTTTGAAACACCGGCTGAAATCCGCGCGCTTAAGGTGCTTGGTGCCGATGCGGTTGGCATGTCGACCGTGCCCGAAAACATCCTTGCGCGTCGGCTCGGCTTCAAGGTTGCAGCGGTTTCAAACATCACCAATCTGGCCGCGGGCATGAGTGCCACGCCACTTAGCCACGAGCAGACATTGGAAATGTCAAAAACCGGCTCTGCCAATCTTATCAAGATATTGCTGCAGTATTTTTCAAGCGCTTCCTGAAGTCGGCTGACTTCAAAGCTGCTGATTTGATTTAACGACACGTGTGCAGGAGACAGCATATGCTGCCCCAGGAAATCATTCGCCGCAAACGCGAAGGCGAAGTTCTGACAGATGCCGAGATTGCCTTTTTCGTTAAAGGCATCACGGATAACAGCATCAGCGAAGGGCAGGTTGCCGCCCTTGCGATGGCAGTCTTCTTTAACGGAATGACCATGGATGAACGCGCCGCACTCACGCGCAATATGCGCGACAGCGGAACGGTTCTGGACTGGAAGGCGCTTGGCCTTGATGGACCCGTGGTGGACAAACATTCGACCGGCGGGGTCGGTGACAAGGTCAGCTTAATGCTGGGGCCGATTGTTGGCGCCTGCGGGGCCTTTGTGCCGATGATTTCCGGTCGTGGTCTGGGCCATACTGGTGGGACGCTGGACAAGTTTGATTCCATTCCGGGATATCGTACCACGCCGACACTTGAGGAATTCGCCAAGGTCACCCGCGAAGTGGGCTGTGCGATTATCGGTCAGACTTCCGATCTGGCTCCCGCCGACAAGCGGTTCTATGGCATTCGTGATGTTACGGCGACGGTTGAAAGTATTCCGCTGATTACGGCATCCATCCTGTCAAAGAAGCTGGCAGCTGGGCTTGATAGCCTTGTGATGGATGTGAAGTTTGGCTCCGGTGCCTTCATGGCCGAATATGAACGCGCCCGCGAACTGGCCGAAAGCATTACCGAAGTCGCCACCCGCAATGGTGTGCCAACCGTCGCCCTTCTGACTGATATGGAGCAGGTGCTGGGCGACACGGTTGGTAATGCGCTTGAAATGCAGGAAGCTATCTACTTCCTGACCGGTAAACATCAGGAGCAGCGCGTCTATGACGTAACGATGGCACTGGCGGCAGAAATGCTGGCCGTGAGTGGTGTGGCTGCTGATGTTTCTGATGGTCTGCGCATGGCGACAGAGGCGCTAGAAAGCGGTAAGGCCGCCGAAACGTTTGGCAAGATGGTATCAAGTCTTGGTGGTCCGGCGGACTTTGTTGAAAACACCAGCAAGTACCTTGAAGCCGCCCCGATGATTAATACAGTCACTGCGGCCAAAACCGGTCGCGTGCTGTCGATGGATGCCCGCAAGGTTGGTCTGGCGCTGGTATCGCTTAAGGGCGGACGGACGCGCGCAGATCAGAAGATCGATTTTGCCGTCGGCTTTACCGATTTCATCAAGGTTGGCCAGCCCGTTTCGGCTGAAACACCGATTTGCATGGCCCATACGCGTGACGCGGCACAGCTTGAAGAAGCAACCGCTTTGCTGCGCGAGGCGATCGTGATTGGTGAGGGTGATGTCGCCCCGACGGGCAATGAACCGGCGGTGCGTGAGCGGATCGTTGCGCGCAAGAAGGCCTGATATCCACGTCCAAGAAGACGAATGAAAGCCGGGTTGATGCCCGGCTTTTTTCGTTGGGCGTTTAGCTTGTTATTGCCGCTTAAGTCATTTTTATGGTGGTTATGCGGACTTGGATATCGACAGCTATTGGTGAACAGGGCGGACAAGGCTTGCCAAATGGCTCAAGAGAAAGCATTTTGATCAGGAATGAAAATTTTCCGCTAAAGATGAAAATTGAAAACAGAAACAGCAGGAGAGAGGCATGGGGAAACTGGATCGTCGTCGTAGAGAGATTTTGGAACTGGTCGCTTCCAACAGCTTTATGACCATTGATACTCTTGCCGAGCACTTTTCTGTCACGCCGCAAACCATCCGCCGCGATATTAATGAAATGGCCGAAGAGGGCCTGATTGCGCGTTATCACGGCGGTGCGGCCAGCGTTTCAACCACGGAAAACACCGCCTATACCGACCGTCAGGTTCTGAACCTCGGCAGCAAGCGTGAGATCGCAAAACTGGTCGCGCAACACATCCCGGAAGGCGCATCTCTTTTCATCAATATAGGCACGACCAACGAAGAAGTAGCCCACGCGCTTCTAGGCCATAAGAGCCTGAAGATCATCACAAACAACCTGCATGTCGCCGAAATCTGTGCCGCCAACCAGGGCTTTGAAGTCATCATTGCCGGTGGCGTTGTCCGACAGCGTGATTTTGGGGTGATCGGGGAAGCCACCATTGATTTCATTAACCAATTCAAGGTGGATTACGCGATCGTCGGGATATCGGGTGTCGATGAAGACGGCAGTCTGATGGATTTTGATTATCGCGAGGTGCGCGTTGCCCGTGCGATTATCTCAAACGCGCGACAGACCTTCCTGTGCACGGACGCATCAAAATTCGGCCGTCGTGCGATGGTACGTCTTGGGCATCTTTCTGAAATTGATGCCCTGTTTACCGATCGTCATCCGGGACCGATCTGGTCGGATGTTATCCGCGAAGCAGACGTATCGGTTTATACCGCCAACTAGGTGCGGTCAGGCCCGATTTCTGGGGCCTGAGTGTATCAGTCTTTAGCTGTAAACGTGGTCTTCGCGTTTGCCGGTTCGCATCGTGATCGGGCCCTGTGACGAGCCATTGAGCATCTGGGTCAGATGCGCATTGTGGGCGTCATCGATGTCCGCAGTTTTCCCGGACCAATAGACCTTGCCATCATGCATCATCATCAGGTTCTGATAGCGCGTGCGTGCGATCTGCATGTCGTTGGTGATCGATATCACGGTTGTGCCACGTTGTTCGGCGATTTTGCCGATCATGCGTTCGATATGGTTCGATAGAACCGGGTCGAGGCCAGCCGTCGGGTTATCCAGCAACAAAATCGAAGGGTCGGTTGAAATGGCGCGTGCCACACCAACGCGCTTTTGCATGCCACCGGAAAGGTCACTTGGCGTCAGGTCCGCACTTTCCGATGCCAGGCCGACAAGACCAAGCAGGTGAATGGCATGCGCCTTGGCGTCCTTGCGGCTTAGCGTGCCAAGCTCAATCTGGCGAAAGCAGATATTTTCCCAGACCTTGAGGCTGTCAAACAGGGCGTTTTGCTGAAACAGCATGCCGATGCGTTCAGCCCATTCAGCGCGTTTGGGTGCGTTGGTCTGACTGACGTCATCGCCATCAAGAATGATTTTGCCTCCGTCCGCGCCATATATGCCGACCAGGCACTTCATCAGGACACTTTTTCCTGCCGCCGATGGGCCAATGATTGCCAGCGTTTCGCCCTTGGGCAGATGCAGACTGACATCATCAAGGGCAAGCTTGTTACCGAACCGCTTGCTAAGGTGATCGACAGAAATAAAGGCCGAATGGGTCGCGGAACTGGTTTCAGGCGTGGTCATTGGCATTCCGGATGATAAACATGATGGGGCCGAGTTTCGGCAATTGCGCGGGCCGGGGCAAGGATCATTTTCACAAAAACGAAAACGGCCCCGTATCTGGGGCCGTTTTGCAAAGATCGGATGGTTTGATAACCGGTTAGTGCGACAGGATCTGGCTGAGGAACAGCTTGGTACGATCGCTTTTCGGGTTATCAAAGAACTCCTGCGGACCTGCCATTTCGACGATCTGGCCGGCATCCATGAAGATCACGCGGTCAGCGACCTCTTTGGCGAAGCCCATCTCGTGGGTCACGCAAAGCATGGTCATACCTTCCTTGGCGAGCTCGACCATAACGTCGAGAACTTCCTTGACCATTTCCGGGTCAAGAGCCGAGGTCGGCTCATCAAACAGCATGATTTTCGGCTGCATGCAGAGCGAACGGGCAATTGCTACACGCTGCTGCTGACCACCGGAAAGCTGACCCGGATATTTGTGGGCCTGCTCGGCAATCCGCACACGCTCAAGATAGTGCATGGCGAGATCGTTGGCTTCTTTCTTGGGCATCTTGCGAACCCAGATCGGTGCCAGCGTAAGGTTTTCCAGCACGGTCATGTGCGGGAAAAGGTTGAAGTGCTGGAACACCATGCAGACTTCGCGGCGCACGGCTTCGATGTTTTTGACATCGTCGCCAAGCAGAATGCCGTCGACATAGATTTCACCGCTCTGATAGGTCTCAAGGCGGTTCATGGTGCGGATCAGCGTCGACTTACCAGAGCCCGACGGGCCACAGATAACGATACGCTCACCTTTGCGAACGGACAGGTCAATATCCTGAAGAACATGGAAATTGCCGTACCATTTGTTCATCTTGTTGACGACGATGACATCCTCTTTGGACGGAGGAGGCACAGCGCCGGTAGTGGTTTCAGTTGCTACAGTCATTGTTTTTTTCCTCACTCCTTACCTGCGTTCGCCTTTGCGAAGCTCTTTTTCAAGATAGGCGGAATATTTCGCCATCGAGAAACAGATCAGGAAGAATATTGCCGCAGCGAAGGCATAGCCTTCGACGTAATATTTGGTCCAGGCCGGGTCACTGCGAAGTGCCAGCTTCACCGTGCCAAGGAAGTCAAACAGGCCGATAATCACGACCAGCGTGGTATCCTTGAACATCGAGATAAAGCTGTTCACAGTCGGCGGGATCACCAGACGCAGTGCCTGCGGCAGAATGATCAGACGCATGGACTGCCAATAGGACAGTGCAAGGCTGTCACCAGCTTCAAACTGGCCACGCGGTACGGCCTGCAGACCACCACGGAATACCTCGGCGAGGTATGCGGCGGTAAACAGGATGATACCGATCTGTGCACGCAGCAGCTTGTCGATGGTTACCCCATCAGGCAGGAACAGCGGGAACATGACCGATGCCATGAACAGAACCGTAATCAGCGGTACACCACGAATAACTTCGATATAGACCACGGAAACGGTTTTGATCGCCGGCATGTGTGACTGACGGCCAAGCGCCAGAAGCAAACCGAACGGGAAGGCAAAGATCACACCGATCGAGGACAGGATCAGGGTCAGCGGCAAGCCACCCCAATAGCTGTTCTGCACATAGGTCAGACCAAAGACACCGCCCCACATCAGGACCGAAATGACCGGAACACCGATCACCCACATCGGAATGATCGCTTTGCGCAGGCCCGGATATTTAACCGCACCGAGGCTACCGCAAATGATGCCCATGAGAACAATCATAGCCAGCAGCGGACGCCACTGTTCGTCAAACGGATAGGTCCCGAACAGGATCAGCCGCAAGTTGGCGTTCACAAAGCCCCAGCACGCACCCGTGACTTCAGCACATCCCTCAATCGTCGGAGACAACGTCGCATTAACGATGGCCCATTCAACGATCGGCGGGATCAGCCAGAGCAGGAATGCGATCGAACCAAGAGTCAGGATGGTGTTGAACCAACCGTCGAACAGGTTCTTTTTCGACCATGCAACCGCACGTTCGGCAAAGGAGCCGGTTGCCATAGGAGGTAATTTTGCGTTTTCTGACATGTTACCTCTCCACCAGCGCCATTTTCTTGTTGAACCAGTTCATGAAGAGCGAGGTCAACAAGGACAAACCAAGATAGATCGACATGAAGATCGAGATGGCCTCGATCGCCTGACCTGTCTGGTTCATGGTCGTGTTGGAAACAGACACCAGATCCGGATAGCCGACAGCAACAGCAAGTGAGCTGTTTTTGGTCAGGTTCAGATACTGGTTGGTCAGCGGCGGGATCGCAACGCGCATGGATTGCGGCAGGATCACCTTGCGAAGGGCGACAGACCGTTTGATGCCAAGACTGTCAGCGGCTTCCCACTGGCCATTCGGAACGGCCTGGATACCGGAACGGACAACCTCGGCGACATAGGTCGAGGTATATACCGTAAGGCCGATCAGAACCGCTAGAAATTCCGGAGAAATGTTATAGCCACCCTGAATGTTGAACCCTTTAAGGGCCGGAATACTCATTTCAGTCGGTGCGCCACCTGCCAGATAGGCAGCCAGAACAAGGCCAACAAAAATGCCAAGGCCAGCAAGGACGATGGGGAAAGGTTGACCGGTGGCATCCTGGCGTTTTTTAGCCCATTTCTTGACGAAATAGATTACTACACAGGCAATAACCGCCGCAATCCCCATCAAGGTGTAGGCATTGTCAGATACCGGAACCGGCATATACATTCCACGCGAGGTTAGCAGAACGCCGGGCAAAGGTTCTAGCGCGTCACGCGGATGCGGAAACGCGCTTGGAATGAGTGCGTACCAGAAGAACAGCTGCAAAAGGACCGGAATATTCCGGAACGTTTCGACGTAAACGGTTGCAAGTTTACGAACAATCCAGTTTGACGAAAGTCGCGCTACGCCGAAAATAATACCGATAATCGTGCATAATACGATACCGAGTAAAGAAACTTTGACAGTATTCAGTAAGCCGACAACCAGAGCCGATGCATAATCGCTCTGCGGGGAGTACTGAATCATGCTTTCGCTGATGCCAAAGCCAGCTTCTAGATCAAGGAAGCCGTAACCGGTAGAAATGTTCTGTTGTTCAAGGTTGTACAAGGTGTTGGATACCAGGTACCAGCCCGCAAAAACGATCAGTCCAATCGCGATGATTTGATAAAGTACCGCACGAACGTTTTCGTCATTGAGATAATCAACGAGGCCCTTGGAACGAACATCCCCCGGGGCATTTTGAGGCTTACTCATTATGACCCTCAGGTGTAGATTGTATACAAAACCAGTAAGCGCCTAACGAAAAGCTCCGCCCATGCGTTCAGGCAGTGGGGCGGAGCTTCTTAGTTTTTAGGCAGACGATAGGCTAGTGATTAGCGAATCGGCCATGCATACTGCAGGCCACCATCGGTCCACAGAGCGTTCAGACCACGCTCAAGACCAAGCTTGGCGGTAACGTTTTTCTCATAGCTTTCGCCATAGTTACCAACCTGCTTGATGATGTTGTATGCCCAAGCTTCGTCAAGACCAAGAGCTTCACCCATGCCAGGAGTCACGCCCAGCAGACGTTGGATGCCCGGGTTGGTGCTGTTTGCTTTCATGTCGTCAACATTCTCCATGGTGACGCCATATTCTTCTGCTTCAACCATTGCAGTGAAAGCCCAGCGAGCAACGTCCGACCACTGTTCGTCACCCTGGGCAACAACCGGGCCGAGCGGCTCTTTGGAAATGATTTCCGGAAGAATAACGTAGTCATCTGGGTTTTCGGCCATGGTTGTACGTACAGAAGCCAAGCCTGAAGCATCGGTCGTGTAAACGTCGCAACGGCCAGAGAAGAAGGCTGTGGTTGCTTCGTTGATGTTTTCAATAACGACCGGCTCGAAAGACATGCCTTTAGCGCGGAAGTAATCAGCAAGGTTCAGCTCGGTCGTGGTACCCGGCTCAACGCAGACGGTTGCACCGTCAAGCTCGGTTGCGCTGGAAACGCCAAGAGCTTTCGGGATCAGGAAGCCCTGACCGTCATAGTAGTTGATGCCAACAAAGGTCAGACCCAGTTTCGCATCACGGGTGGTGGTTGCAGTGGTGTTACGCGACAGGATGTCGATTTCACCAGACTGCAGTGCTGTGAAGCGTTGCGGTGCGGTCAGCGGAGTGTACTGAACGGCGTTTGAATCGCCGAGCAATGCAGCTGCCACTGCACGGCAGACGTCAACGTCGATACCTTCCCATTTACCTTCTGCATTGGCAGCGGAGAAGCCCGGAAGGCCAACGTTCACGCCGCACTGAACGAAACCTTTTGCCTTGATGCCGTCAAGCACGGCACCTGCCTGTGCGTTCTGTGCGGCAACGGCTGCAACGGTCATTGCGCCAGCGGCAAGGATCGTTTGAATTTTCATAAGATAGCTCCCTTGTTAGCAAAGCATTGTTTTTAGCTTTTGTGCCACCCTGGATATGCACAGCCGCATATCCATCCGCCCGAAAGAGATCGGACGGCCAAATTAAGAAATTTTAGGCCGCTATGTGTCAAGTGTGAAAAATTTCGGGCAGGTTGGGGAGCTATGAATTCGGCGGAAAATTGAGACTTTTTCCGCAGTTGTAGACTGCGTAATTTCACTTAGATAAATTATACAAAATTCCGTTTTCCTTATTTATTCAATGCTCTAGTGGGAATTTTGGTGGTGTCGCAAGCACGGTTAAGAATTGCACGAACTTTTTTTCATCAAATCGAGGTTGATGGTTAAAAAAAGTGCACAAGTTCACGCTGTTTAAAAAGCATGCATCGCTGCGCTGCGGAATCGATGGCGGGCATATCGTGAAACGGCCGTGTTCGGACCGGAGCTGTATCGTGCCTCAAAAAAAGCCCCGCACTATTTGGCGGGGCTTTGGAACATCAGGTTTTCAGTTCCGAAAGGTTGGAGAACAGCTCCAGCGCGGTAGGGTTTGCCAATGCTTCCTGATTTTTGACGGGTCTGCCGTGGACAACGTCGCGAACGGCAAGCTCTGTAATCTTACCTGATTTCGTGCGCGGAATATCGGCAACGGCAAGGACCTTGGCCGGCACATGGCGTGGTGTGCAATTGCTGCGGATCTGCTTCTTGATCTTTTCGATCAGTGCGGTATCCAACACGTAATTATCGCGCAGCACAACAAACAGGATCACCCGAACGTCATTATCCCAGTCCTGACCGATGACAATCGATTCCTGAATTTCCGGCAGCTTTTCGACCTGACGATAGATCTCTGCCGTGCCAATGCGAACGCCACCCGGATTAAGTGTCGCGTCTGACCGGCCATAGATCACCATGCCGCCTTCGTCATCAAGTTCGACATAGTCCCCATGGCACCAGATGTTCTCGAACCGGTCGAAATAGGCACTGTGATAGCGTGATCCATCCGGATCATTCCAGAAGCCGACCGGCATAGACGGGAAGGGCTTGGTGCAAACAAGTTCGCCTTTTTCATTGCGAACCGGTTTGCCATCATCGTCAAAGACATCAACTGCAACCCCAAGAGCACGGGTCTGAATAACACCGCGCTTCACCGGCAGGACCGGGGAGGCAAGCACGAAGCAGCCAAGGATGTCTGTCCCGCCCGAAATCGAAGCGAGATGGATGTCTTCCTTGATGTCGCGATAAACGTAATCAAAGCTTTCCGGCGCCAGCGGCGATCCAGTGGATGTCATGGCGCGCACGGTAGACAGATCGTGGGTTTCGCGCGGTTTAAGCTCAGCCTTGGCAAGGGCGTCGATATATTTGGCCGAGGTGCCAAACAGGGTCATGCCTTCTGCATCGGCATAGTCAAACAGGATGTTGCCGTTCGGATAGAACGGTGAACCATCATAAAGCAGAAGGGTCGCACCGGCCGCCAGTCCTGCCATCAGCCAGTTCCACATCATCCAGCCACATGTGGTGAAATAGAAAACGCGATCACCGGGTGCCACATCACAGTGAAGGATATGTTCGGAAACCTGTTTCAGAAGTGTTCCGCCAGTGCCGTGGACGATGCATTTCGGCTTGCCCGTCGTACCAGACGAAAACATGACATAAAGCGGGTGATTGAACTCGACCTGCTCAAAGGCGATTTTCTCGGTGCGGAACGGTGCGATGAAGTCGTCATAGGTGACGGCATTGCGGATAGCCGTGGTGTTGGCACCATCAAAGGCATAGGGCACGATGACGACCTTTTTCAGGCTGTCGATGCGTTCAACAACATCGTGAACCTTTTCGCGGATGTCATGTTGCTTGCCATTATAATGATAGCCATCAACCGTGATCATGACGGTTGGTTCAATCTGACCAAAGCGGTCAACAACACCCTGCACCCCGAAATCGGGGGAGGCGGATGACCATGTGGCGCCGATGGCCGCCGTCGCAAGCATTGCGATCACGGTTTCCGACATGTTGGGCATATAGCCACAGACACGATCGCCTTTGCCAACACCCTCGGCACGCAGGGCCTGCGAGAATTTTGATACGGCAATATTAAGTTCTGCCCAGGACAGGCGGGTCTTGACCTTGTCCTCGCCCCAGAAGATCAGGGCATCGGTATCGTCATCACGGACCAGCAGGTTTTTAGCAAAGTTCAGGCGCGCATCAGGAAAGAACTGGGCGCCAGGCATTTTGTTGCCGTCGATCAGGACGCGCTCACCCCAGCTTTGTGCTTTGAGGTCAGCATATTCAATGACAGCAGGCCAGAAACGTTCAATCTCGGCAACAGACCAATCATAGAGCTCGGTAAAGTTCTCGAGCTTTAGCGCGTACTTTTCATTCACCCACTCGCGAAACCGGGTGACGTTTGCATTTTCAACGCGTTCTTTCGTCGGTTGCCAAAGCAAGTCGCTCATGATGGGTCCTCTGTTTCCTGCCGAATGTTTTGCTGTGCTCGACGCTTCGTTTCGGGGCGCCAAATTGGTAGTCCTTTACCGCTTTTTTAAGCGTAAAAATCCGCACCGGCAAGCGAAGTCACGCAGATGTGTAATATTGGTAATACCAATTTGCTAATTTTTCATTATGTATGACGTCATGACAACCAGTTAATCAATTGATGTATATAGCGACTGTTTGTCAAAATAGGGGCGAAAAATTGTTTGGCGGATGACCGCTTTTCTTGCGTTAAAAGCTAATAAAATATCAAATCCGTTAGGGTTTTTATTCTATCGTGATTCGTTTGGTTGCGATGGTGGGGTGTGATGCACGTGAAAACGCTTGCACCCGTCTCAGGGCATATTAGGTTGATGCAGCGAACTGGAAAGATATGGAGATAGCCGTGGCGGGTATTGACGAAAGCCAACCTTTTGTGTCGATCAACATTGCTGTCCTGACGGTCAGCGATACACGTGATCTCCATAATGATACCTCGGGCGAAGTCCTGTGTGAGCGGATCATCGAAAAGGGGCATCGGGTTTATGACCGTCAGATTCTGCCTGACGATCAAGGAGCCTTGCGCAAGCAGCTGGGTGCCTGGTGCGCTGACCACAATATCGATGTGATCATTACGACAGGCGGGACGGGTGTGACCGGACGCGATGTTACAGTCGAAGCCCATCGTGCGCTCTATGAAAAGGAAATTCCGGGTTTTGGCGAGCTGTTCCGCTGGGTTTCATATCAGAAGATCGGCACATCCACCGTCCAGTCGCGCGCCACAGCAGGTGTATGCATGGGAACCTATCTGTTTGCGCTGCCTGGATCGACAGGGGCGTGCAAGGATGCCTGGGATGAAATCCTGACCTACCAGCTTGATATCCGGCATCGCCCGTGCAACTTCGTCGAACTGATGCCGCGCCTTCTTGAGCAATAAGGCCGAAGCCAACCTGTCTTTCCCGTGATCCGGGATTTTCCACCCAGATAAGGACGTTCGATGGAATTCATCACGGATCCGTTTTTCTATGTCGTCGGCATTCCGGCCGTTCTGATTGCCGGCGTATCGAAAAGCGGTTTTGGCGGCGGGCTTGGGGTTGTTGCCGTGCCCTTGATGGCGCTGGCCGTCTCGCCGCAGGCGGCGGCTGCCATCATGTTGCCCATCCTGTGTCTGATGGATGTTGCCAATGTGTGGGCCTATCGCAATCGCTGGGATCGGCGGAATATGAAGATCCTGGTTCCCGCCGCCTTGGTGGGCATTTTGATCGGGACCTTGTCGTTTAGCTATCTCAACGAAGCGGCGGTCAAGATGATCATCGCGCTAATCGCCATCATCTTTACGCTTGATCACTGGTTGCGTGGTCGCAATGCCAGTGGGGCGCCGGGATCAGCAACGGTGGGCAAGGGCACCATCCTTGGCACACTTGCCGGTTTCACCAGTTTTGTCGCCCATGCTGGCGGTCCGCCAGTTTCGGTGTATCTGTTGCCACAAAGAATGGATAAGTCGATCTTTGTCGGTACGACGGTGATGTTCTTTATCGTCGTGAACTACGTCAAACTGATCCCCTATGCCATGCTTGGGCAGTTTGATGCGTCAAACCTTGGAACTTCGCTTTTGTTCGTGCCGGTGGCCTTGTTCGGGACCTGGCTTGGCCTTTGGGCGCATGACAAGGTCAGCGTCAAGTTGTTCTACCGCGTTTGCTACAGCCTGCTGTTTCTGACGGGGATAAAGCTGCTGACAGACTCGATTCTTGAGTTCACGGCCTGACACAAGGCTTTTGACGCTTAAAGTACGAAGTATAACTTCCCGCCACCTGACCTGTATCAATGCGTGATCGGCCGCATTGGCGTTGTTTTATGCGAGGTCGTCTTCTCTCGATACGGTGCGTCACGGAAGAAGTATAATCCCGTGTTTACCTCCAGATAGAAGTGACTTAAGAGATATCGTTGCTGCAAGAAAAAGCAGAATTGATGGCACTTAAAAAATAATAAGCCATCTGCAGCCGGAGGAGACTTGGTGTGCATATGGGAGCTTTACTTAAATGCCAGAAAGAATCCTGCAGGTTGCGACGGCAATGTCCGGGCAGGCCAACGATAAAATCACTGAAATCAAGGCAGTTACGCGCGCGACACGTACGCTTGCGCTTAACGCACTGATCGAAGCCGCACGGGCCGGTGAAGTCGGCCGTGGCTTCGGCGTGGTGGCCAATGAGGTCAAGGAAATCTCGCAGCGCGTTACCGTGATCACCGAAGAGCTCGAAAACATGTTTTTGAAGCTGGCATCGGATCTGGAAGAAACAGCGCAAATGGCCCGTGGTGATCGATTTTCCGATCTGGCCCGCTATGCAGTCGAATTGATGGACCGAAACCTGTTTGAGCGGTCCTGCGATGTCCGGTGGTGGGCAACTGACGCAGCCGTCGTTGATGTTTGTGAAAACCCGCATGACGAAGCCATTGCCCAGCGGGCGTGTAATCGGCTGGGTGTCATTCTGGATTCCTATACGGTCTATCTTGATCTTTGGGTGGCCGATAAGAATGGCAATGTCATCGCCAATGGTCGGCCGGAGTCTTATCGCCTTAAGGGCCAGAATATTTCAGATCAGGCTTGGTTCCACGAAGCCTTGCGCTGCCGCGATGGCGGGCACTATGCCGTGGCCGATGTCGAACAGAACCCGATGCTAAACAACGCCGCAACACCTACCTATGCCACAGCCGTGCGTAAAGGCGGGGATGTGAATGGCGAGGTTATCGGTGTGATGGGTGTCTTCTTTGATTGGGAAAGCCAGGCACCGATGATTGTCAAGTCGCTCAACTTCAGCCCGGAGGAACGGGAACGCACGCGTGTCATGCTGATTGATGCCAACAACCGCGTTCTGGCAGCATCAGACGATAAAGGTATTCTGAGCGAGAAGTTCACGCTTCGGGTCGATGATCCTGCACGCGGAGCATATTTGCTTGATGACGGCGCACTTGTGGCCTACGCCCTGACCCCGGGATATGAAACCTATGAGGGGCTTGGTTGGCGTGGTGTGATCGTGCAGGCGCCCAGATCGGAAAGCGTCGTCGTCGCATAGTTTCCAGATCAAGCGGGCGAGCCATATAAAAACGACCAGAAACGGGTGCCTCAGAGGAGGTGCCCGTTTTTTCATGGTCTATGCGGAGCGCAATAGCGCTTGCCCAATTCCGGGAAACCGGATACGGATGTTGTCACTTTGTTGATAAAATGTCATTGATGATCCGTTAGAGGGATAAACGCATTTGGAACTGATCCTTGCGAAGATTGCAGTATCGATTGGAACGGTTCTTGGGCTTTCTGTCCTCGCCGAACGGGCAGGGCCGCGTGTTGCCGGCGTTCTGTCTGGATATCCGCTTGGAACGGCCATCCTTCTCTATTTCATTGCGATTGAACAAGGTATCGGTTTTGCCAGTGAAAGTGCGGTCTACGCATTGCCCGGGCTGATTGCGACTTTGACGTTTCTTTATGCCTACTATCTGGTGTCGAGAAAATGCACGCACTTGCCGGTTATCCCGCAGATATTCCTAAGCTCGCTTGGCGCATTCGCAACCTATCTGGGCGTTTCATGGCTGTTTCAGCTTGCCCCGATGAGTTTGACGCAGGCAGCCGTGATCCTGCTGGTGGCGATATTCGTGGCGCTGATCCTGTTCCGCAAGATCGAGAATGTCCGTATTCTTAACCGAGTTCGTCTGACCAAGGGCGTTGTGATGCTCCGCGCGACCCTGGCTGCGATCATTGTGCTGGTCATCAGTGGTATGGCGGCATGGATCGGGTCGCGTTGGTCAGGGTTGCTGTCGGGCTTCCCGGTCACGCTTTATCCGATGATGCTGATCCTGCATTTCTCATACGGGGCGGCGCCTGTTCATACCGTCATCCGAAATTTCCCGCGGGGTATGGGGGCATTGTGGGTATACATCCTTGCGGTGACCCTTGGTTATCCTGTGCTTGGGCTTGGCTTGGGGACGCTTTGCGCATTTGCCGCTGCGACTGTTTATCTGGTCAGTTACTCCACTTTCGTCTGGTTCCGTCAAAAGTCCGTGCAAGCAGCACGCTGATCTCCTAACATTCAGAGAATACGACAATGATGGTCGGCAAATCGACCACTTGCAGGGAGTAGTCGCTGAATGCAGCAGGTCCAGTCGCTGGTCAGGGCGTTAAGCATCCTTAATGCGCTTGCCGAAAGCGAAGACGGGATGACCTTGACCGAAATTGCACAACAGGTGAAGTTGCCGCCATCCACGGCACACAGGTTGCTGACAACCATGCAACACGAACGCTACGTGTCGTTCGATGGGGAACGGACGCTCTGGTTCGTGGGGGTGCAGGCATTCAGTGTCGGCAATTCCTTTACCAAGAACCGCAACCTCAGCCAGATTGCCCGGCCTTACATGCGGGCCCTGATGGAAGACAGCGGCGAGACGGTCAATCTTGCCGTCGCAGACGGTGGGGAGGTCATTTTTCTGTCGCAGGTCGAATGCCGCAAGATGATGCGCGCCCTTGTCACGCCAGGTCGTCGTGCCCTGATGCATTGCTCTGGCGTCGGCAAGGCCTTGTTGGCTTTCCTGCCAGAAGAAGAGCTACATTCCGTCGTTGCCAAGCACGGCTTGCCCAAGATTACCGAGCGCACGCTTGTCACCCAAACAGCGCTTGAGAAAGATCTCGAAAAATCCCGTCAGCGCGGCTATGCGCTTGATGATGAAGAACACGCGGTTGGCTTGCGTTGTGTGGCGGGTGTTGTCCGTGATGAAACCGGGCAACCGATTGCAGCACTGTCGCTTTCCGGGCCAGCGGCGCGTATACCCAACGAACACATTGAACAGCTGGGCCTCAAGATCCGCAGGGTTTGTGCGGATCTTAGCAGGGAATACGGCGGCAAGCCCGTGTGATTTTGATCCGGGTTACATGCCCGGGCAGGACACGCCGGTTCCACCCAGACCGCAATACCCGTCGGGATTTTTCTGCAGATATTGCTGGTGGAAATCTTCGGCATAGAAGAACTCCGGCGCCTCGGTGATCTCGGTGGTTACCGAGGCCTGACCGGCAGCTTTTAGCGCGGCATTGTATTCTTCACGGGAGTGTTTTGCAGTTTCCAGCTGCTCTGGCGTGCGCGCAAACAGCACGGAGCGATACTGGGTGCCCACATCATTGCCCTGGCGCATTCCCTGGGTCGGGTCATGGTTTTCCCAAAACAGTTTCAGAAGGGCCGAATAGGTCGTCACAGCCGGATCAAAGACGACCAGAACGACCTCGGCATGGCCGGTCATGCCGCTGCAAACTTCGCGGTAGGTCGGGTTTTTGGTAAGGCCACCCGCGTAACCGACGGCGGTGCTATAGATCCCCGGTGCCTTCCAGAAAAGGCGCTCTGCACCCCAGAAGCATCCCATACCGAAAATCGCCACTTCCAAATGTGCAGGGAAGGGACCCTTCATCGGGTTACCGGTCACGATATTGGCGTCAGCAACCGGAAGCTCCTGATCACGTCCCGGAAGGGCGGTTTCTGCGGTTGGCATTTTGGGCTTGTCGGATTTCAGCACGGAGAACATGTCATTTTTCCCGAAGAGTATTTCGCGTTCATGCGTGCAATGTACTCCAGACAGAGACAATAGCAATTCCCCTCTTGATCAAATGTCTTTGAACATTCTTTTGGCAGGGGTTTCGTTCCACCAGATAATCCACACATGAATTCCGTGGAACGGTGTGCTGAGAAGGCCTTTGCGCAAACTAAAGCATTTGAAATCAATGGCCTTGATGCTGGCAGGCGCATTTTGTCTGCTGATCGGGTTGGTGTTTCTGCCATTGCCGCCGCCGTTTTTTGGTATGGTCTTTATAGCACTTGGTGTCCCGATGCTGGCATCTGGATCAAAACGCACACGGCGTTTCATCCAGCATCTGCGCTGGCGCTACTACCGGCATAACGAAAAGGTCGAGTATCTTTTGGCAAGGATGCCGGGATTTGTGAGGCGTCATGGTCATAAAACCAGACCAGACGGCCTGATGCGGTCCCACAAAATGGCGGTATCGGCCAAAGAACGGCTTAAGGGGCGACCCGGCGCACCAGACAGTCCGTTCCGGCAGACTTAAGTGTATTGCAGGCCTCTGTTGCGGCGGCTGACGTGCCATAGGACCCGGTGAGCAAGCGGAAGAACAATCCTTTGCCCTCAATCGAGATACTTACGACCTCATGATCGGCAGCGGCAAGCATGCCGTGCGGTGCACTCTGAAACTTCGACCAGGCACTTTCGGCCCGCCCGCGTGAGCGGTAAGCGGCAAGCTGCACGGCGTAGTAGGGGCTGCTTGTCTGTGCTGCTGTCGGTGCAGGGGCAGCTTGTGGCTCGGGTACAGCTGCCGACTGCGCCATTTCTTGGACAGGGGCATCAGACGCGGGTTGCGTTGAGGTGATCGGGAGTTCGATCATTGGTGCCGGCGTAGGCGGCTGGTCAACAACATCCAACTCACCCTGTTCCGTCGGCCGGGAGTTTGATGCGACAATTGCGCCGCTATGTTCGGTCGGCGCGACATCGCCGGCAATGGTCGGGGCGTCAACCACCGGCGTAGAGCGCGGTGTTTCGGCTTGTATAGCTGGTGTCGCTGGCGTCGGTGCTGGCACGGGTGCCAATCTCGGAACAACATCTGCTGATGCTGCCGGTGCTGTACTTGTCGCGGTTGAGCGTGGTGCGGGCGTTGGTGCAGGTGTAGATGCAGGTACTGCTTCACGCCGTTCAACGCGCGTCAGTTTTGCTGTGTTTTCGCTGACCGGCATATCCATGCGGGTGACGGGACTGGTTCTGTCTTCCGGTTCGGCTTCAACAACGCCACCGGTTTCATAAAAACGCCGGTCACGTTCCACCTGCGGTGGATCGGGCAGTTCCGGTCCGGGTGCCACCGTGGCAGAAGCAACCACAGTTTCAATTTCTTCGGAGCGCGCATACTCAGGTGAGGCGGCATCAAGGGCAACCAGACGGCGCTGTGCGAGGCTGTTGATGCTGCCCGAAAGGCGCACACCCTGACCGCAATCAAGATCGACCTTCATGTCAGGTGGGGTAGCCGTCAACCAGACATAGAGCTTGCGCGCATTTTCATAATTGCCGTCCATGTCATAGGAAATCGCCTGCAGCAGGTTGTCCTGTGGACTGCCATCAAGCGAAATGGGGCCGTTTGTCGCACCAGCGCTTTGAGAACTGCTTTGGGCAGCAGGGTTGCCAAAAAACAAACCGCAAGCTGCGCGGTCAAAGCTTGCCTTTTCCGATGCGGATACCTGATGGGTCGAAGCAGGGGTGATTTCTTGCGAGGACGAGGAGGACCCAAACCAGAGCCCGGACAGATCATCGGTACTGCAAGCAGCCAGAAGCGGCAGAAATGCTGCGGCGCTTATCCATCCCCGGATCTTGCGGGGGCTGTTTTTGGTTGTCGCAGACCTGATTTTCACGCTTCACCTGATCGTCACTGTATTACCGAAAGTTATATCTTTCCTTTCGGGCAAACACAACTACTGCAAACAGACCAATTGCGATCAGGTTTACTTGAAAGTCAGTGGGATAAAGAGCGTTGAGAGACAGGGCAGGCCGACGAGAGTTTATCGCATTGCCAGGGGGATCATGATGCCAGCCAGAAGGATCAAAACAGTCACCGCAATCACGATATTGATGATGCCTTTGGTGGCCCGGTTTGCTGTTTCGCGGGTCATGCCGGGGTTTTGAGCCCTACGACGTGTGGAGCCACCAGCTACACCGGCACTTTCCGGTGTCAGGATTTTTATGACCTGTTTTTTGTCCTTGCGGGTCGCCTGATCGTATTTGTTTTCAACGATGCGAACTTCGGTGGTGTTCTTGTTGCCGATGGCTTCCTTGGCGGAATTCAGGGCAGAACTATAGTCCGAAACGGGTTCCAGTTCCATTTGCTGCCCTGAAGTGCGCATGCATACGACTGTATAGCTTTTGCTCATGACGGCGTTTGACATCAATTTTTCCCGTTTTCGTGTTCCAACCTCTGCAGAGATATGGCGTCTTTACGCGAAAAAAGGAACCTATTCGGACGAATAGGCAAATGTGTCGTGTAATAGGCGCCTAGTTGGTCATTCTGCTGGCGAGCTGCTTGTATTCTTCACAGTCAGTGCCGCAAAGCTGCTCAAGCCTTGCAAGGTTTTCCTGGGCCATTTGCGGCTTGCCTGTCTGCAGGAACAATTCACCCTGATATTCAAGTGCGCCGACATGTTCCGGGTTGATCATCAGGGCGCGTTCATAATTCTGCGCGGCACTGTCAAAATCGCCCATCTTGCGCTGGCTATAGGCAAGGTAATTATACAGATCGGCGTTTTCGGAATCGTCTTCGAGCATGGTTTCGATCTTGTCGATCGCCATCTCGTACATTTCGGTATCAACCAGTTCGGTCACAGCCGAAAGATCGGTTCCCTCGGAGCTCCAGCTATCCGAGCTTCCCATCGCAAATGCGTTGCCTGCCAGAAGCGGGGTGGCAAGCATCATCACCACAGCACATGCCTTGATCATTTTTAGGGTTTCACCATCACGGTTCATCGTCGTACCTTTCTTCGATCTTGTTTGGCATTAATGCGTGCGTTGGGACGCTCTGAAAGTGTGATTTATCACAACTGGAAGTTTTGCCTAGTCACTTGTTGGTGAGAATTGTGTCTTTGAAAGGGCGTTATTCGTGGGAGTAATCGAAACTCTTGCTTTGGGGATGGGCGGGGCCTGGGCCAGCGGTGTAAATCTTTATGGCACCGTGGTTGTTCTGGGTTTAATGAACAATTTTGGTTTGCTTGATTTGCCGCCCGAACTGCAGGTTTTGGGAAGCTGGTGGGTACTGGCGCTAGCCATTTTCCTGTATCTGATCGAATTCGTCGCAGACAAAATTCCGATTGTTGATAGCGTCTGGGACGCCATCCACACCTTTATCCGTATTCCTGCGGGTGCTTTGCTTGCTGCTGGTGCATTGGGAGGCCTTGATGTTGGTTTGGGGGATGGTGTGCAAACCGCCATTGCATTGCTGGTCGGCGGCACTGTTGCAGCCGGAAGCCATTTCACCAAGGCGGGTAGTCGGGCTGCGATCAACACATCCCCTGAACCGTTTAGCAACAGCGTGGCCTCAGTGGCAGAAGATGTCGCGGTGTTTGGCGCGCTTTACACCGTTGCGTTCCACCCTGTGGTCTTCTTCGTGCTGCTTGCTGTTTTTATCCTGTTTCTGGTTTGGCTCGTGCCAAAGATCTGGCGGTTTATCGGCCAGGTGTTTGGCAATGCCCGCCATCCATCCGTGGCCTATGCCCAAACCCGCGCGCACCAAGCAGGCCCCGGTGCAGGCATTACAAAAATCAATCTGTCCGGGGCAGGCGGCGGAACCTTGCCGCCTTCGGAAAATCCGAAGCTGCCACCTGAATAAAGAGACGTTTTGATAAAAGAAAAGCCCGCAAGCATATGACTTGCGGGCTTTTTATTTGTTTATGTTCGCTTGATCAGAACTCGGCTTCGATCACGCGATCACGGATGTCAGCCGCCATCGCATCACCCAGTTCATCAATGCCGTAGGTCTTCTGGTGCTTGAAGCCAATGCGGCGAACCGAAGCAGTTTTTTCTTCGGCTTCGCGTTTGCCAAGCGCAAGGATCATCGGAACCTTGGCGTGGCTGTGCTCGCGGACCTTGTAGTTGATTTTCTCGTTACGGGTATCGAGCTCAACATTGAGGCCCTTGGCTTCGAGCGCCGCCTTGACTTCATGGGCATAATCGTCGGCGTCATTGGTAATGGTGCAGACAACCGCATGAACTGGCGAAAGCCACAGCGGCAGGCGACCGGCATAGTTTTCGATCAGAATGCCAATGAAACGTTCGAGCGACCCAAGGATCGCACGGTGCAGCATCACAGGACGGTGTTTCTCACCATCTTCGCCCATATAGGACGCATCAAGACGTTCCGGCAGAACGAAGTCGGCCTGAAGGGTGCCGCACTGCCAGTCACGACCAATCGCGTCACGCAGCACAAACTCAAGCTTCGGCCCATAAAACGCGCCTTCACCCGGGTTGACTTCAAGGGCAAGGCCAGCCTCCTCGGCTGCTTCACGAAGGGCCGCCTCGGCCTTGTCCCAAATCTCGTCAGAACCGGCACGCACTTCCGGACGGTCGGAGAACTTCACAAGAATGTCGGTAAAGCCGAAATCCTTGTAAACCGACTTCAGAAGGTCACAGAAAATCTTGGTTTCCGAGACGATCTGATCTTCGGTGCAGAAGATATGCGCATCATCCTGAATGAACTGGCGCACGCGCATGATGCCGTGCAGGCCGCCGGACGGCTCATTGCGGTGACAGCAGCCAAATTCCGCCATACGCAGCGGCAGGTCACGATAGGACTTGCTGCCAAGACGGAAGATCTGCACGTGGCACGGGCAGTTCATCGGCTTAAGCGCCAGAACACGTTCCGGATCATCTTCATCCGGGGTCGTGGTGAACATGTTCTCGCGGAACTTTTCCCAGTGACCGGATTTTTCCCAAAGCACGCGGTCAACAAGCTGCGGCGTGCGCACTTCCTGGTATCCGGCCGCATCAAGGCGGTCACGGATATAGGTTTCAACCTTGCGATAAAGCTTCAGACCCTTGTCATGCCAGAAGACCGATCCTTGGGCTTCTTCCTGCATGTGGAAGAGGTCCATTTCACGGCCAAGACGGCGATGATCGCGCTTTTCAGCTTCTTCAAGCATGTGCAGATACGCATCAAGGTCTTCCTTGCTTTCCCAGCAGGTGCCATAGATACGCTGCAGCATTTCATTGTCGGAATTGCCACGCCAATAGGCGCCGGCAACCTTCATCAGCTTGAAGGCCTTGCCGATCTTGCCGGTCGACGGCGCATGCGGGCCACGGCACAGGTCGATGAAATCGCCCTGGCGATAGCAGGTGATGGTTTCGGTTTCCGGCAGATCACGGATGATCTCGGCCTTGTACTTTTCACCCTTGTCCAGGAAGAACTTGATTGCTTCATCACGGTCCCAGACCTCACGCACGATCGGCTCGTTGCGTTCGATGATCTTGTGCATCTGCTTTTCGATCTTGACCAGGTCATCAGGCGTGAACGGCGTTTCACGGGCGAAATCGTAATAGAAACCGTTTTCGATGGACGGGCCAATCGTGACCTGCGTATCGGGATAAAGTTCCTGAACGGCTTCAGCCATGACGTGTGCGCAATCGTGACGGATCAGCGGCAGAACCTCTGCATGGCCCTTGGTCACGATTTCGATAGTCGCGTCAGTGTCAATCTCGCGCGCGAGGTCGCGCACTTCACCGTTGACGATGATGGCAAAGGACTTCTTTGCCAGCGAAGAACTGATGCTTTTGGCGACATCGAAACCCGATACCGGGCCGTCGAATTCGCGCACGGCACCATCGGGAAGGGTCAGGGCAATCATGGTTGGCTCAACTCTGCTTTATCTGCGGGCATAATTCAGTAATGCACATATACGACCCGCATGTTTACGCGGGGTAAATGCACAAGAAAAGGAATTTAAGGATGAGGTCAAGTTCGCTCTTTGAAAAAAGCGACTTTCGGGACAGCACGGACCGCCGCAACGCCAATCTGGCGTGCAGTGTTTTCTGCGATCTTCAACTTTTTGTCGGCAAAGCCGTGCATTGACACTATCCCGTAAGGTGAAGAGCCAATATAACAGGACAAACTTGTAGAGCAAGACGCAAGCCGTTGCCAAAGGCGCGTTTTGTCAAAAACATGAAATTGGCGCCACCAACGCCAAAACAGGGAGCCCCAAATGTCGAGCCCGGAAGTCCGCCGGAACATTATGATTTTAAGTCTGTGCGTCGCGCTATCTGCCAGTGCGATGTCGCTGATCTTTACTGTCGCGGCCGTGATCGGCTTTTCACTCGCCAGTGACAAATCCCTCTCAACCCTGCCGGTCGCCTGCATGATGATTGCCATGATGGCAATGACGGCCCCGTCGGCCGTGATCATGGCCAAGAAGGGGCGTCGTTTTGGGTTCTGGATGGGCGCTGCCATTGCCATGATGGGCGCGGTGTCGGGAATGGGCGCGGTTTACTACGCCAATTTCTGGCTGCTTTGCATGGCCTGTGCCTGCATCGGGGCGGGTAACGCCATTGCCATGCAGTATCGTTTTGCCGCAGCCGAAGCCGCACCGGCGGAATTCCGCGCACGTGCGATTTCCTACACCATGTTGGGTGGGCTGGCCTCGGCCTTCATCGGGCCGAACCTGGCAAGCTTTGCGCGTGACTGGTTTGACACGGTGCCGTTCCTTGGAACCTTCGTCGCCCTGATCGGATTGCAATTCCTGTTGGTGATTGCGATTGGCCAGCTGCGCTTGCCCGATATGCGCGGGCACAAGCATCCGGAACCGGCACGTCCGCTTAAGACCGTGATGGGCCAGCCAGCTGTGATTGTTGCGATCATTGCAGGTGCGCTTGGCTATGCGGTCATGAGCTTTGTAATGACGGCAACACCACTAGCGATCCTTGATTGCAATTATGCCTTCGGCGATGCCGCCTTTATCATCCAATGGCATGTTGTCGGCATGTATGCGCCGGGCTTCTTTACCGGCAACCTGATCAAACGGTTTGGGGCGCTTAAGGTCATTCAAGCCGGTGCGATCCTGAATTTCGTTTGTTTGGCTGTTGGCCTTTCCGGGCAGGACCTGATGGGTAATTTCTGGGTGTCGTTGGTGCTGCTCGGTGTTGGGTGGAACTTCATGTTCGTCGGTGCCACCACGTTCCTGACGGAAAACTATCGTCCGTCCGAACAGGCGCGTGTTCAAGCCATCAACGAGTTTTGTGTGTTTGGTACCGTCGCAATCGCATCGCTGTCGGCTGGCACGATCTATGCCGGATCAGGTTGGGTGACGCTGCTTTATAGTGCCGCACTTCCGGTCGGCATGGTGTTGCTGATCGTTGCGACCTTTGCGATCCGTCGTCGGGCGCAGGCCGCTTGAGTGCACTGTTTATGAACAAGAAAAGGGCCGCAAACGCGGCCCTTTTTCGTTGGTACGGCGATCAGTGATGACCGCTTAAGATATCAAGTGCATGTGATCGGAATTCGCGGTTAAACAGCACCAGCGTCACCCATGTGGCGCAGATGATGAAGGCAACCGGGTGGTAGAACCATGCCAATGCTGACAGAGCAAAGAAATAGGCACGAATACCGCGGTTGAAGTTATGAGCCGACATCATGCTCATCCGCGATGCACGGGCAGCTGCACGGGCGGCGTCTGGCGCATCGGCCCCGGGTGCCGCGCCGATCAGGATGGAGCAATAGTTTGACAGTCGGAACGCCCAGGTGAATTTGAAGAAGGCATAGATAAAGATCACGATCAGCAACACCACCTTGCATTCCCAAACGCCAGCCGTGGTGACGGCGGCAAAGGGCAGGGCAGAGACGGTTTCAATCGCCTTGTCTGTATAGCCGAGCAACGCGACCAGACCGATCAGAACCAGAATGGTGGTTGAAGAAAAGAAACTGATGCCGGTAATCAGGTTGCTGGCAATGGATGTATCCACCATCCGGATGTCACGTTTAAGCATCTGTTCCATCCAGCGATGGCGATTGCGCGCCATATGGGCCGAGATGGAATTGCGACGCCGGGAACTGGCATCGGCAAACAGCGTGTAGCCAACCCACCAGGCAAAGGCCCAGCAAAATGCGATGATATCGAGAAGCGTAAAGGCGGGCATAGCGGGTTCCATTCAAAGCCGGTCGATCAGATTAATTCTAATCCTAGTGATAATGGGTTATCGTTCGCAATATTGTTTGGCATGCAATGTGATGGATGCATAGCAGATGGCCATGTCACCAGTCCGGGTTGAGTTTTCCCGCAATCCAGAGTATCAGCAGCGCAAATTTTGATTGGAGAGCGACATGAGCGATCTTGAAAACGATCTTGGCGAAGATATCGACTTCGAAGAGTTCGAAGCACATACCGAGAAGCTGCTGGAAGAAGGCCGCACCAAGGACGACCTGTTCGAGTTCGTCGGTTTCATGAACATCAACGAAGTCGGCACGCATATGATCGCGGCCGAGATGGTGCTGGATGAAGATGCCATCGACCAGATGAGCGCAAACCTGCGGAAGCTTGAAATCGACCTCGGACCGCTTGGCGAACTGACGGGCGGCCTTAAGGGCGGCGAAGACGTCAAACGTGCGCTTGGTGCGCTGTTCCTTGAACTGGTTGAGCTTTGCGAACTTGATGAAGATGACGAAGACGCAGGCGAGCTTTCCGAAGAAGCACTGCTGCTTTTGAACTTCATCAAACGCTTTAACCCGCAGATGCGTCGTCTGACGGTTGCGCTGACCGACACTGATGATGATGACGTGTCCTGCGAGTACGAAGTGACCAACTGGTAAGCCAGGGCTTGCCGATCGGGCAGATATTAATGTAGCTAAAGGCAGGGCATCGTCCCTGCCTTTTTCTGTTTCGGAGCCATCACCGTGACCGCTTTGCGATCGACTGCCGCAGCCCAACGTCTTCAAACCTATCAGGACCGCTCCGCACAAGGGCAGGAGCCGATGCCCGAAGCAGCAAGCCTACGGGCCTGGCTCGAAGAAAACAGCGCTGTCTTCCGCTCGGTCATGGAATGCGACCTCAAAACCTGTGCGAAGATTGTCTACGACTTTTCTTCGAACGGTGATGTCGTCATTGGCGGGGAAAGCGATCCGGCACGCCAGACCGAAATCATGTGGCAGCAACTCGAAGATGCCAATGCGCCGGTTGGCATTGGCCGTTATCGCGAAGACCGGATTTGTTATCAGTCCGAGCAGTTCAAAAACGACGGCGAAGCCCGCAGTCAGCATCTTGGCATTGATTTGTTCGCACCGGCATATACCCCGGTTTTCGCACCACTTGACGGCGTCGTGCACAGCTTCGCCGATAACAATCTGCATCTTGATTACGGCCCGACCATTATCCTGCAGCATGAACCGGCTGCCGGGATCAAGTTCTATACCCTATATGGTCACCTGAGCCGCGAATCCCTTGATGGGCTTTACAAGGGCAAGGAAATCAGCGCGGGTGATTTGTTGTGTCGCTTTGGGGATTTCCCGATCAATGGCGACTGGATTCCGCATCTGCATTTCCAGATCATTTTTGACATGCTGGGCCGCGAAGGCGACTTCTTTGGTGCTGCCAAGCCATCTGAATGGGATATCTGGGAGAATATCTGTCCCAACGCTAATCTGATCCTGCAAATACCGGAAAACGTGACAGCAACGCGGGAAGGGATTTAAATGCAGCCGCGTCTTAAAGCCGGTCTGTGGGTGCGCGGGCAGATCGCGATTTGCCAGTCCAACCTGATCACAGCAATGGTGGCCCATAAGGGCAACGAAGATGCCGGTGCTGTGCTCTTGAAACTCAACCGGTTTGAAGGCGGGTGCTTTGTCTATTCCCGTGTCACGACGTTTGACGGGGATCTGGGCTGGATGCTGGTGGCCGGTGGTCCGGACGGGGACAGGGAGACGGAATTTGCCTGCGACGAATACTGGCGCAAGCAGGTCGGTTTTGATCCTGATGTCTGGGTGCTTGAGATCGAAGATCACAAGGCGCAGTACGAACTTGACGCACCGATCGTTGATTTCTGACAGGTGCGACTGAAAACGAAAAAAAGGCTGGCAATCAAATCGCCAGCCTTTTCTTTTTGCATGACGCGTAAGCGGTTGCTTAGGCGGTGCGCTGCAGCAGGTGGTAACCGAAATCGGTTTCAACAACGTCAGAGGTTGCACCAACGTCCATGCTGAATGCTGCGGCATCAAATTCCGGAACCATCATCCCGCGGCCAAAGAAACCAAGGTCGCCGCCCTGCTGGCCGGACGGGCAATCAGAGTTGGCTTTTGCCAGTTCTGCGAAATCTGCACCGTTTGCAACCTGATCCTTGAGGGCGTTGATTTCGGTCAGAGCTTCGTCCTTGGTGCGGGTGGCGGTCGAACGGGCCGAACCGGCATACATCAGAAGAATGTGCGACGCGCGAACTTGTTCACTCATAATGGGTCCTTTCTTCCGTCAAAGCTTGCACCAGACGGATTTTCTGCAAAATTAGAAGTTTATGGTTAACGCCAAGGGTCCAAATCCATGTACAGCCGTATACTCCTGTACATGGGGTTGGGCCCTAGACATTGCCCATGCCTTGTGGCTTGTTACGACAAATCGAACCGAGATGAAAGAGAAGAGGCAGATTGATGCTTGCTGTTGTGTCCCCGGCCAAGAAGCTGGATTTCGAAACAGATGTCCCGGAAATGTCTGTTTCCCAACCGGCATTTCTCGATGACACCGAAGAACTTGTTGATGTCGCGCGCAAAAAAAGCCGCAGCGATTTGATGAAGCTCATGGGCATCAGCGAAAACCTTGCCGATCTGAACTATCAGCGGTTTCAGCATTTTTCACGCCCGTTTGACCGCAATAACGCCAAACCGGCCATCTTCGCATTCCGTGGTGATACCTATGTCGGTCTCGATGCCGATACCATGAAAGCCAAAGACATTGACTGGGCCGAAGATCATTTTCGCATGCTTTCGGGCCTCTATGGCCTGCTGAAGCCACGAGACTTGATGCAGCCTTATCGTCTTGAAATGGGAACGCGTCTTGCTAATCCGCGTGGCAAGGACCTTTATGCGTTCTGGGACGACAAGCTTTCGAAAGAAATCAATGAAATTACCAAGGGCCATAAAAATCGCAGCCTGATCAATCTGGCTTCGAACGAGTATTTCAAATCGATCAAGACCAAGGTCCTTGATGGCCCTGTGATCACGCCTGTCTTCAAGGAAGTGAAGGGTGGTACGGCCAAGGTTGTCGGCTTCTCGGCGAAGCGTGCGCGTGGCATGATGGCGCGCTATATGATTGACAATCGGCTCGAAGACCCGCAAGAGCTCAAGAAATTTAACGTGGATGGCTATCGCTATCAGGACGACCTCTCGACGGAAAACGAGTGGGTCTTTACGCGCATCCACGATCAGTAACGACAACTATTCCGGTGAAGTTTTATGACCGACGAGCATCTTGAACAGCTCGAGGATGAGAATGCCTTACCAGAATCGCACCCGTTTTCGGGCTTTTTGCGGACCTTTTATCGTGGGCCGGGGCGTTCGCGCAGCCTGACCCGCGAAGAAGCGTTCAAGGCCTTCACCATGATCCTGCAGGACGAGGTTGAACCGATCCAGCTTGGCGCGTTCCTTCTGATGCTGCGCTATCGCGCCGAAACGCCCGAAGAACTCGCAGGCATGATCGAAGCGGTGCGCAAGGCCGCCCGCCTTGAGCCCGATGAAGATGGCGATGATGATGCCTTGATCCGTCCAGCAATTGATTGGCCGTCCTATGCCGCAGGGCGCACCCGTGGCTTGCCCTGGTTCGTGCTTTCAGCCCTGTTGCTGTCGCAGAACGGCGTGCCGGTTCTGATGCATGGCTATAATTCGCATCTGGTAAACGGTGTTGGCACAGAAGCCGCGATCAAGGCACTCAAGCTACCGATCGCGATGTCAGCCGAAGAAGCCCGGTCTGATATCGGATCAAAGGGGTTTGCCTATCTGCCGCTGCGCCACATGCATCCCAAACTTCAGGAACTGATTGGCTTGCGTCCGCTTCTGGGCTTGCGAAGCCCGGTCAATACGTTGCTGCGGTTGCTTAATCCCTTGCAGGCACGCGCTGCCTTTCTGGGGGTGTTCCACCCGGCGTTTCTCGATGTTCATCGCGAAACCGGCAGACTTCTGGAATTGCCGCGCATCGGGGTGATCAAGGGTGGTGGCGGCGAAGCTGAAAGAACGCCGTTCAAGCATGTCGATCTGCGGATGCTTGATAATGGCGAGCTCAATGATGTTCGCTGGCCAGCCATGCTGTCAAAGACCGAAAAAGACGGCGACGATCAAAGTCCGGTAACGCTCAAACATTTTCTGGGGGTCTGGCGTGGTGACGTCGAAGATGCGCCAGCAGAAGCCAAGATCAAAGGCAGTGCCGCGATGGCCGTCTTCCTTGCCGGTAAGGCCGATTACATGGATGAGGCCGAAAGCCTTGTTCAAGGCTGGTGGGACAATCGGGACAGCGATGTCGGCTGATTGTTAGCCTAAGACAGGTGGAACTCAAAAGGGACGGGAAATCGTCCCTTTTTTCGTGCTCAGAACGACGATCCGGGTTCCTTGAGAAACGCCAGTTCTTCGGGCGTTAATGAACGCCCCAATATTTCGTTGCGATGGGGATAGCGGCCAAATCTATCAATGATCTTTTTGTGTTTCAGCTCGAACTCGTAAGTGTGTTCAAGACCCGGTTTGGAAAACAGATCGATCGCCACTTCGTGGATGATTTCGGATTCTGAATGCATATAGGGCATATACAGAAATGCCTGTTCCTGCGGGGTTACCAGTTTGCGATCCAGCCCCAATGAAACCGCTTCTTGTGCCAGCACCAAGGCCATCGGGTCAGAGGCAAAGGATTGCGGTTGATCGCGGTACATGTTCCGGGAAAACTGATCTAGAACGATGATCTCGGCAAGACGGCCATGGGCAGTTTTGCGCCAGCCATAAAGTTCTCCGGCGCTGGCAGCAGCATGAAAATCGGCAAAGCGTTCCGTGATATGGCGATCAAGGGAGGTATCCTTGATAAACCACTGTTTTTCTTCGAGTTCCTTGAACCAGAAAACAAGAACTGTCTCAGGTGTCATGATGTTTCCGCCCATCAAAATGCAGGTTTGTTAACCCGTCAGAAAAGTTATCCACGATCTTTGCGCCCGGTTTGAAAGGCGTCAAGCCATCCGCTTAAAAGATTATCCTCAGCAACTTGGGCAAAGAGTTGACAGCGATCCGTCGCCCGTGGATTATTACCCTGTCTTTGGTGTTGATCTGAATGGATCAACTTAAAAGGGAACGTGGTGCGTCATGCATGACAAGGCCACGGCTGCCCCCGCAACTGTAAGCGGTCAGAGCACTGCATATGCCACTGGTGCAAACCGGGAAGGCGTAGTGCTTTTCAAACCGCGAGCCAGGAGACCTGCCTTTGACTGCCGGGTGCTGTGCGCTTGGTATCAAACTGTTGGACGCCGGGGTGAGCGTCAGGTTGCAGGGGTACAAACGGTCTCAAAAAGATCCGCAATCTTGCTTCCAGCCATCCTATCGTTCTTTGTCCTGACCCTGCGCGTTGGGCTTTTGGCCTGCGTGCATCGTTTGAGAAAGAGACGATTACATGTTTAAGACCCTTGGCAGGCTTGCTGTTGCAAGCGCCTGCGTGCTGTCGGCAGCCATGCCGGCACAAGCACATTTTCAGTTGGCTTACACGCCGGAAGTAAACGTGACCAAGGCCGGGGATCAGCCCGTTAAGCTGATTTTCTGGCATCCTTTCGAAAATGGCCATGTCATGGATATGGCAGAACCGCTTGAGTTCTATGCGGTTAATCGCGGCGAGAAACTCGATTTGAAATCAACGCTTTCACCAATTACCTTCACCGGAATTGCGAACTCGGCCGCGGCTTATGACGCGACCTTGACGCTTCGCCGCAGTGGCGATTACGTGATGGTTGTTGTGCCAAGCCCGTATTACGAAGAAAGCGAAGATATCTTCATCCAGCAGATCACGAAATCCTATGTGAACCGCAACGAAATCCCGACCGACTGGATGGAGCCGCAAGGTCTTAAGACCGAAATCCTGCCGCTTAACCGACCGACCAATATCATTGCCGGTTCGACCTTTACCGGCCGTGTGCTGAGCGAAGGGCAACCTGTTGCCGGGGTTGAGGTTGAAGTCGAATATATGGCCGCAGAACCTGATATGGCCAGCAACGCGCCCAAGGGGCCGACGGCATCTCCGATGCCGGGCGGTGCCGTGGTGGTGATTTCTGATGAAAACGGGTATTTCACCTTTGGTGTCCCCAAAGCAGGGTTTTGGGGATTTGCAGCACTTGGCAGCGGCCCTGAAAAAGAATTTCAGGGTAAGGAACTTTCACAGGATGCAGTCCTGTGGGTTCGCGCCTATGATGTGAAATAGGCGAGGGACAAAACAGATGCATATTGTTGATGGTGCGCTGGCACCGGAAGTTTTGATTGGCGGGGGTGTTCTTGCGGTTGCCGGGCTTGGCCTTGGTTTGCGCAAACTGCCAATCGATAAAATTCCCGCAACCGGGGTTTTGTCGGCAACATTCTTTGTTGCCTCGCTCATTCATGTGCCGGTGGGACCATCCAGTGTGCATCTGATCATGAGCGGTCTTGCCGGGCTGGTGCTTGGCTGGACCGCATTTCCCGCACTTTTCGTCGGTCTTCTGCTACAGGCGATCTTCTTTGGTTTTGGCGGCTTGACGGTTCTTGGCGTCAATACGGTCAATATCGCGTTTCCAGCCGTGCTCGCGGGGCTTTTGTTCCGGGGCATGGTGTCACGCAGCAATCCGGTCACGGCCGCCGTGCTTGGCGGATGTGCCGGTGCATTTTCCATTGCGCTCACGACTGTGTTTGTCGCGATTTCTCTGGCGCTTTCCGGTGATGGCTTTGTTCCGGCCGCCAAGCTGGTGTTCTTTGCCCATATCCCGATCATGGTGGTCGAGGGGCTGGTATCTGCAGCCGCTGTCTATCTGATCGCAAAGGTCAAACCGTCCTTGCTGCAACCGGCAGATTCAATATCGGACTTCCAGATGCAGGCGGCGGCCTTGCGCGCCAAACAGGCCGGTGAGGCATCCAATGGCTAAGGCTCTTACGATGATGGTGGCGCTGGGCATGCTTGTGCTTGGCGGTACCCAAGCACAGGCGCACAAGGTGATTGCGTCTGTGTTTCCCAGTGGTGCGAACGTCGAAGGCGAAATCGGCTTTTCCAACGGCGTCATGGCCGAGAATACGCTGGTTGAAATCTTTGATCCGCAAGGCAACAAGATCGACGAAGTCACCACCGATGGCGATGGCTTCTTTGTCTATACGCCAAGCCAGCAGGTCGATTTGCGTTTTCGCGCGGATCTCGGCGCAGGGCATGTGGCCGAGGCTGCTTTTGCCATCGCGGAGTTATCAGGCATTGATAGCACCAAGACAGCCGCATCTTCGCAGGCGCCAGTTGCGTCGGCCGGTGGTTCTGGCACTGGATCCGCTATTACCCGTGAACAGGAAGAGATCATTGCCACCATTGTCCGGGATGAATTGCGTCCGCTGCGCCGTGAAATCACGGCCTACAAGGAAAAGAATGATCTTCAATCGATTCTTGGCGGCATTGGCTATATATTCGGTGCCTTCGGGATCATCTATTACATCGCAGCCCGACGGTTAAGAGCAAAAGTACCCAAAGCATGAGCCATCTTTTCGGACATGACCAACCCTTGAACGTCAGGGCAGGTGGCGGACAAACACCGTCATTTGTCGGGGCGTTCGACCCAAGGGTTCGGGTGGTCGCGGCCTGTGTTTTTGCTATTATCGTGGTGGCCCTGCATCAGATCGAGTTTGCCCTGGCTGCACTGGGTCTTGCTGCCATCACCATGAGCCTGACTGATCTGCCGCTGCGCGTTACATTGAAACGCATGGCAGCAATGGATGGCTTTATCATCGTCATGTTGGTGATGCTGCCCTTTACGACACCCGGCACACCGATGGTCACCATCCTTGGGGCGGAGGCCAGCCAGGAAGGTCTGATGCATGCCATTCTGGTCGGTATTCGTGCCAATGCGGTTGTTCTGATGATGTTAAGCTTGCTGTCGGGGATGACGCCGGTTGCACTGGGGCATACGCTTTATCGTTTGAAATGCCCGCCCGTGCTTGTGCATCTGATGATGTTCACGGTGCGCTATATTTCGGTGTTGCATGATGAATATCACCGTCTGCGCATGGCGATGAAACTGCGCGGGTTCAAGGCACGCAACAATGCCCATACATACCGGTCATTCGGCTATCTGTTTGGCATGCTGGTGGTGCGCTCGCTTGAGCGGGCCGAACGCGTGTTGGAAGCCATGAAATGCCGCGGGTTTAGCGGTCATTTTCCGATGATTGATGATATGGCGTTTCGTGGTCGCGATGGTGTGTTTGCCGTTTTCTTCCTTGTTCTGATTACTGCTCTGGTCATTCTGGATCGAACTTATGTCTTCGCTTATTGAGCTGAATAATATTTCCTATGGCTATCGGGTAGGCCAGAACGTGCTAGATCGAGTCAGTCTCACGCTTGATTCGGGCGAACGGCTGTTTTTGGCCGGACCGAACGGCGCTGGTAAAAGCACGCTGCTTCGTATTCTGGTTGGTCTGATCAAACCGCATGCTGGTGAAATCCGCGCTTTTGGGACGCCACGCGTTACGGATGCCGAATTTCATGACTTGCGTTGCCGGGTTGGCTTTATTGTTCAGGACCCCGATGACCAGCTGTTCTGCCCGACCGTGATCGAGGATATCGCCTTTGGCCCGCTAAACCTCGGTGCCAGCCGCGAAGAAGCGCTTGCGATCGTTGACGAGGTTCTTGATCAGCTGCATCTCAAACACTTACGTGAACGCATCACCCATGAACTTTCGGGGGGCGAGAAGCGTCTTGTTTCGGTGGCAGCGGTCCTTGCGATGAAGCCCGATGTCTTGTTGCTCGATGAGCCGACCAATGCGCTTGATGAAGAAAACATGCGCCGGCTTGAAGAAATCTTGCTGGGGTTGCCGCAAGCCATGATCCTGGTTTCGCATGATCCGCATTTCCGGCGTAAACTTGCCACACGTATCATCGAACTACGCACGGGTAAGATGCTTGAATTGCCGCAAAAGAAATGTACTGCTGGTGAGCGCGCCAAACAGGCCGAGGACGCATCCTGAGCGGCCAAATCCCGCATGTGAGCATGAAAGGGCGGTGATGACGTCAAGCATATCCCCGTTTTCTCAACCGGCCTTTCGCCATTTGTTCGCAGCCCAGATTACGTCTCTGATCGGGACGGGGCTTACGACGGTGGCGCTTTCGCTTTTGGCCTATGATCTTGCAGGCGACGATGCAGGTCGGGTACTGGGTTCTATCCTTGTTCTGAAAATGGTGGCCTATCTTGTGATCGCCCCGGTCGCAGGTGGCATGGCACACTTGCTGCCGCGCCGGCTATGGCTGGTCGGGCTGGATGTGTTGCGGGCCGCGGTTGTCCTTTGCCTGCCATTCGTTGATCAGGTCTGGCAGATTTTTGTTCTCGTCTTTGTCGTCAATGCGGCCTCTGCCGCCTTCACGCCGGTATTTCAGGCGATCATTCCGGAAATTCTGCCCGACGAAAAGGCATATACCAAGGGCCTGTCATATGCCCGGTTGGCCTATGATCTTGAAAATCTGGCCAGTCCGGCACTGGCGGCAGCACTCTTGGTGGTTTGGTCTTTTGATAGTTTGTTCATGGCCAACAGCCTGACTTTCGCGATCTCCGGACTTTTGATCGTGACCGTCCAAGTTCCACAAGCAGCACCAACGGATCGGGTTGGCGGCGTTTACGCCAATACGATTTTTGGCATCGCGTCGTATCTGAAAACGCCTCGTCTGCGAGGGCTTCTGGCGGTGTATTTCGCCGTGTCATCCGTTGGTGCGATGATCATCGTCAATACAGTGGTTCTGACCCGCGGTGTTCTTGGCGGCACGGAATTGTTGACCACAAGCTTTTTGGCCTGTGCCGGGGCCGGATCGATGTGTGCTGCATTCATGATCCCGCGTCTGATCGAACGGATTGGTGAACGACCCTTGATGCTCACGGGGATTGTCGCTGCTGCTACTGCGATGATACTGGGCGGTGCCTTCATGATAGTCGGTGGCGCATCGGTCGTCGTTTACGCCATGCTTTGGGCGGTTGCCGGGGCTGGAACCACATTTGCCCAGACGCCGGGCGGTCGACTTGTGCAGCGTTCTGCTGGCGACGGGGACCGCTCTGCGTTCTTTGCTGCTAACTTCGCACTTTCACACGGTGGCTGGTTGTTTGCCTATGGCATTGTCGGGTGGCTTGGCAGTCTGGCCGATCTTGCGGTAGCGTTTCTGGCATCGGGTGGTTTGGCGTTCGTGGCTACTGTCGTTGCCTTAACCCTTTGGCCCAAGGAAGACAGGCAGGAAATCCGCCACAGTCATCCCGGATTCTGGCATGAACATCCGCATGATCATAACGATCCGCATCATGTCCATGTACATGAGCACGAAGGGGACGGCGAAAAACACCGCCATCGGCACTACCACCCGCCGGTCACGCACCAGCATCGCTTTGTCATCGACAGCCATCACACCAAATGGCCGATGGAAAGCGGGGATCGGGTTTGAGGCGAAAGTGAGGAACCCTCACTTTCCGGTCTGGCGACGTGCCATGAGCCACGCACATACGCCAAAGATTCCCATGATCATGCCGATCCCGCCCAGAATATCCGACAGCCGGACATCATTGCGATAGGCATTGACCTCTTCTCGAAGCGGGCCGATCTGGCGGGCGACCGCGTGATTGATCAGTGTGCTGAGCTCGTCATGCGATAGGGCCTGAAGGTCATTTTTCGAAATGTATGAGGATTGCGGTTCGGTTGCTGTCGCGTCGGTTTCGACCGTGCTGTCGGGACCAGTTCTGCTGACCTGTGTGACGGTCACATCTGTTTCTGAACCTGCAATCGGCAAATGTTCGGCAAACTCGTCAGTTCGCAGGGCAAAGGACGCGACATGGCCATCACCGGTGTTGGTGAAAACGGTATAGTTTGCACGATGACTTACAGTGAAGGCAAAGCTGCCCTGGTCGTCGGTTTTGGTGGTGAACAGGATGCGATCATCCGTACCATGCAGTTCGATCAGTGCCTGCCGCGCACGGGTACCACCACTGAAATAGACATATCCCTCAATCGTGTCGCCGTTGCTCATGGCAAACACATTCAGATTGTGCGCCGTGGCCGTGCTGACGGGCAGGGCAAAGGCAAACAGGAACACGAAAAACAGGGTACGAACAAAAGTCATGTCAAAACCGGGCATCAGGGAAAACAGGGGTAAAGGAACGGGCAGGTGGTGCGCACCTGCCCGGCAAACTCAGTCCATCAGATCGGTCTTGACCCACAGGACACCGCCGCGTTCAACGGGAACCTGATTGTTGGTATCAGGCGCGGCCATGGTGCCATCCTCAATCAGGGCGGCAAACACCCACCAGCCGTCCTTTGGCATGGCGTAGTGGAAGATGCCATTGGCGTCGGCCTTGATCACCTGGGTGGCAAAGGTCGCGTTGGGAAGTTCGATACTGCCGTCATTGGCATATTCGACTTCAACTTCGGCAAACGGGACAGGTTCACCATTGTGACGCACCATGCCCGAAAAGACATTGCCCGCCCAAATGCCATAGGGACGGGTGAGTGGCTCGATCTCGACCGGGAAGCCGACCATCTGATCCCAATCTTCGCCCGCGTCATATGCGTCAATGATCGTCTTGGTGTACTGGATGATGAACTTGCCTTCGGCGGGTTCGTAATAGGGTACCGGCTCGACGAAGAAGGCGTAACCACCCGGGGCCTTTAATTGTACTTCAGCATCAAAGGCCGACATCCCATCGACTTCCTTGGCAGTCAGGCGATCAAGCAGGTCCGTCTTGGTGCCATTGAACTGCATGCCGAACTGTAGCGGCTTTTCCATTTCCATTGCCAGGCCATTGGTCATCGGATGGGTGAAGGTCAGATCAAACGTGACCGTACGACCGGTTTCCTGATCAACCACATTGGTCGAGGGGATCATCTTCTGGAAATGCGCGTGCGACATGCTGGTGCTGGTCGCAGCAATGATCAATGACAGGGACAGCTTGGAAAATAGTCCGGAGGCGAGGGACATGAAAGGGTCCTTTGTTGGGTAATCTTTTTACGCGGATGCCGCAAAGGTTTGTGACATCGCTATGATTTAAAACACTTCATACAAAAGTGCAAAAGGTATGAATCTTTTTATGTGATCCGTCCCACTGGGGCTCCAGAAATGGCCTTTTCAAAACAACAGACTTGGCCGCTGGTTGTTTTGCGTTATGGTTTTGCAATCAAAAACAGGGAAGGCGGGTTATGGAACTTGTTTACGTATCAAGTGACGGGCAGGACCACTGGATTGACGCAAAATTGCGTTCGACCCTGACCCTTGATCAGGCGATTGCGCAAAGCCAACCGGGTCAGATGATCCGTATGATTGCGGGCGACTATTGCTTTGCGAACCCGCTTCGCTTCCCGCGCAGTGGGACGGCAGATCAGCCGATCATTGTGCGCGGTGAACCTGATGCGGTGTTTGATGCCGGAAAACTCCCCGATCCAACCGTTTCCGCCAGCAATCCGGGTCGTGACGGATACGCGGTTTTTCAGTTGATTGATGTTGCGCATATCCGCCTGGAACTGTTTACCATCAAGCGGGCCTGGCCAAGTGCAGTTTATATCGAAAACAGCCATGACCTGACGTTTCGCGATCTTGATATTGCCGAGGGCACCTATGCCTTTTACGCCAACGGCGAACAGACATGGGGCATCTCGATCTCCGATTGCCGCTGGGTACAGGACCCGAATATCTGGCGTCAGATTCGCTGGGATGAAATTCACGACGGCAAGGATGAAGACGGCAACGTTATCAAGGTCAAATATCGTTATCTGAACGGTGCCTTCTTTGGATCGGATGACATTATCGGCGATGTCGAGATCATCCGGAACGATATCTGTGACTGCTATAACGGCATTCGGATGGACGTTTCCAGTCACAATTTGGATGCACCAGTCGGTAGCTTTAACCGCGATGTCCGGATATTTGACAACCGGTTCAGATATATCCGCGACAATCCAGTTGAACCGGAAGCCACAGCGGTCGGTTGGTGGATCGGCCGCAACCGGTTTTACAATTGCCACAAGCTGTTTTCTCAGGACGGGGTACGCGGCGGGTTTTGGTATTATTTCGGCAATATCTGCTGGTTTGATAGCCGCCCGGGCCCGGAGGGCGATGAATATAACGGCGGAGCCGTTTTCAAACTGGGCAAGGGTGGTTCGGTTCCCCAGCCTGATTACGTTTCAAACTGTTTCCACAACAGCTTCTTCCTGCGCCAGAAATATATCAAGAAGGGGACAACGCGCGGGCTCACCAATGCGCGCAACGCGATTGAACATGCTGATCCCACCAAATTGCCCGAAGACCTGATGCCACTTGATCAGACCTTCTTTGGCCCGGCAGACAAGCTTGACTTGTCTTCTGATGGGTCGTTGCCGGTTCTGTTTAAAGGCGATCTCGTCAACCATCCGACATATCCGGATGTGTTTGATCCTTATAACGGTGTTTTGAGCGATCCACGGGCATCAAGCATTCCGCTATTTGAAGATGGGCTGGGTGGGCGTTTTGATCTTCGCCCGGAACATCGCGAGGGGTATTGCGAAAAGTTGCGCATTCCGATGCCAGATGGCAGCACATGGAAATGTGATCGCACATTCTGGCCCGGTGCCATCACAGACGGGGACATCTTTGCTGGCCCGGATTATGTGCCGGTTGATCTGGGTTACATTCGCGGTCTGCCGAGTTGTGATGACTAAAGCGACGCCATCGTAACGCACCACACCCGCTGTTATGACCTTACGTATGCGTAAAGTTGTTGACTGGGCTGTCGGAATGTTGCGATGGTGACGCACCGCATTCAACAAACAAGAAAAACCATGAACAACAAGCTTTATAGCATCACCGAGCTGGCCGAAGAATTTGATATCACGCCGCGTGCAATCCGGTTTTATGAAACCAAAAACCTGTTGGCACCGCAGCGTGCCGGGGCAACACGCGTTTATAATTACCGTGATCGGGCGCGGCTGATGCTGGTCCTGCGCGGCAAACGTCTTGGCTTCTCGCTTGAGGATATCAAGGAATATATCGACCTTTACGACGCCGATCGCAGCCGGACAGAACAGCTCGCGCACCTGATGCTGGTCGGGCGCCGTCGGATCGAGGAGCTTGAACAGCAGCTTGAAGACGTGCAGACCACCTTGCGGGAACTACGCGCGATCGAGAATGAAGCGATTGATTCGCTGCGTGAAAAGGGGATTGACCCCGAAAAGGCCGTTTCCGATATCAAGGCCAAGCTGGTCGCAGAAACCGCCTAGACTTCAAAGACAGACCCGTCAGAATGCAAAAAGCCCGGCGATATGCCGGGCTTTTGTTGTCTGACGGTGATGACGCGGTCTATTCCAGATCACGCTGCAAGGGCAGGGTGACTTCGAATACATCCTCATCAGCGATGAACTTCCGGCTGAAGCCAAGGCTTTCGCACAGCGTTAGCATCCGACGGTTGTTCGGCAGAACCTGACCAATAAAGGTCTCGGTGCCTTTGCGACGGCAGAATTCGATCATTTTTTCCATCAGGATACGGCCAAGACCGCGACCCTTGATGTCCGAACGCACCATGATGGCGTATTCAGCCTTCTCGTTGTTTGGATCAATCACGACCTGAACAATGCCGTGGAATTCGACTTCTTCGTCCCCATTCATGAGAATGGCGAGGAACGCCATGTCGCGGTCGTAATCAAGTTGCGTCTGACGGGCCATTTCCGAATGCGGCAATTCACGAACGGAACCAAAGAAGCGGAAATGGATGTCTTCGGGCGTCAGGCGTGACATGAACTCGTAGTGGGCCGGCTCATCTTCCGGTTTGATCGGACGCAGCAGATAGGTCGTGCCATCATCCATCACCACTTTTTCTTTCAGGTGGCGCGGGTACGGATGAATGGCCAGACGGTTTTCATCGCTGATCACCTTCGGCGTTACCTTGATGCGGGCATCAAGGGCAATCACGCCTTCGCGGTCGGCCAGAAGTGGGTTCATATCAAGTTCAAGAACTTCGCCAAGCTGCACAACCAGCTGCGACAGGCGCACCAGTGTCATGTAAAGCTCTTCAAGGTTGACCGCCGGTACATCGCGGTATCCTTGCAGAAGTTTATGAATGCGTGTGCCTTCGACCAGTTCGCGGGCCAGCTTCATGTTAAGCGGCGGCAGGGCCATGGCACGGTCGCGGACAACCTCGACCTCGACACCGCCATGGCCGAACAGAATGACCGGGCCAAAGATCGGGTCTGTGGTCATGCCGACGATCAGTTCACGTGCGCCGGCGCGTTTGACCATTTCCTGTACGGTAAAGCCGCGCAGGCGGGCTTCCGGGAACTTTTCACGGATGATGCGTTGCATCTTCTCGGCCGCAGCCCGGACTTCTTCACCGTTTTCAAGGTTCAGGATCACGCCACCGACATCGGATTTGTGGCTGATGTCATCAGACAGGATCTTGAGTGCCACCGGACGGCCGATCTTTTCGGCCTTGGTCACTGCATCCTGCACATCAAGGGCGGCAAAGGTCTTGACCGTGTTGATGCCAAAGCATTCAAGAACCGATTTCGCTTCCGGTTCGGTCAGCATGTGGCGGCCGACATGGATGGCCGAATGAATGATGCTGCGCGCCTTGTCGATATCCGGGGTGAAATCGTGCGGTACCGATGGCGGTGTTTCCATCAACAGATCTTGCAGCTTGCGGAAATTGACCATGTGCTGGAAAGCTGCAACCGCGTTTTCCGGCGTACGATATGTCGGAATACCTGCGGCATAGAACATGTTGCGGGCTTCGGCCACGGTGGCTTCACCAACCCAGTTGGTCAGGATGTTCTTTTTGCTGCCCTTGATGGTGTCAATCACGCCTTGCGCGACTTCAACCGGATCGGTAATCGCAGTCGGGGCATGCATGACCAGCAGGCTGTCGATGTTTTTGTCTTTCAGGACCGCATCAATGGTCTTGGCATAGCGTTCACCCGGTGCATCACCAATGATGTCGACCGGATTGGCATGCGACCAGGTCGGCGGAAGGACTTCGTCCAGTGCTGCGATGGTTTCGTCTTCAAGGTGTGCCAATTGGCCCTGACGTTCGATCAGGGCATCAACCGCCAAAACACCAATCCCGCCGCCATTGGTCACGATGCCAAGCTTGTCACCACGGAACGGCCGCATGCGCGACAGCGTTTCGGCGGCCGAAAACATTTCACTGACGGTATACACGCGTAGAACACCGGCCCGTTTGATCGCGGCGTCAAAGACATCATCGGCCCCGGCAAGGGCGCCAGTATGCGAAGCTGCCGCTGCGGCACCCTCGGCAAAGCGACCGGACTTGATGCACAGGATCGGCTTGTTGCGTGACGCAGCACGGGCGGCAGAGATGAAGCTTCTGCGTTCGTGGATCGACTCAATATAAAGCATGATCGCGCGGGTATCAGGATCGGACCCGAGATAGTCGATCACATCGCCGAAATCGACGTCATCGCATTCACCCAGCGAAATGAAGTGCGAAAACCCGATTCCGCGTGCAGCAGCCCAGTCAAGAACAGCGGTGCATAGCGCGCCGGACTGAGAAACAAACGCAATCTTGCCAGGCCCGATGCTTTGATGACTGAAGCTGGCATTAAGGCCAATGCCCGGCACCATCAGACCCAGACAGTTCGGGCCAAGCAGGCGGATCTTTTTCGAGGCCGCAATATCAAGCATCGCCTGTTTAACATTGCGTTCTTCGTCATATTGTTCGGCACTAAGGCCCGCGGTCAGAACGATCGCGGCAAGGCATCCTTTTTCCGCCAGACATTCCATGACCGGGACAACGCCCTTGGGCGGCACACAGATCACGGCAAGTTCCGGAACCACCGGAAGGCTGTTGACGTCCGGATAGGCCAAAACGCCGCCAATCGACTGACTGCGCGGGTTCACCGGCATGATCGGGCCATCAAATCCACCTGCCAGCAGGTTTTTCATCAGGACACAGCCAACAGAATGCGGGCGATTGGACGCGCCAATCACGGCTACCGATTTCGGTTTAAAGAGATGATCGAGGTTGATTGTACTCATCGCCAAATTGCGCCTTGTCCTGTGTGGGCGGGGCCGGGGTTTGGCCAATTCGCCCTATATGGTGATGCATGCGCCGGTTTGTCAGCACAGCATTCATGATGCAGTGCGGTATTTTAGAGCGATGCCAATTATATTGATTTGTTGTGCATCAATAAAGCACTGCCACCACGAAGTTTTTATGGCAGTGCTATGCGGCAAAATTTGGGGATAGTTGGCAGAACCGGGCAGGCGGCCTTGATCAGTGGACGTGCCCGTGATGGCCTTCCTCGTCAAAGCGCTCCGATTCCTCGAGCCAGGCTTCAACCTCGGACTGGGATGACATGGCCAGCGCAATTTCAAGATCACCCTTCACATGGGCAAGGCTGTCAAACATCGGACACCAGCCAAAGGCCTGAATGCGCGGATCTGTGTTTGATGAAATCGTAAACAGTTCACCGTCAATCGGATGGACCATCCCATGAATGGCGCCGCTGTCACCAACAATCAGCCAGCCAAGGGTGGATCCGGACAGGGTGGCGAGTTCGACTTCGCGCAGTTCGATCTTGACGGTTTTCATGGCGCAAACATCCGTTATCTGACGTTCAAAAGCAAAAGGGACCGAACATCACGTTCGGTCCCTTTTTAATTGGCTCCGGCAGCAGGACTCGAACCTGCGACCCAATGATTAACAGTCATTTGCTCTACCAACTGAGCTATGCCGGATCAGGCGTTGCGCGTCTTCCGATGCGCGTGGCAGGTGTATAATCAAACAGTCCGAAGGCCGCAAGACCTTTTTTGCGAAAATCCGGCCAAAATCGCGTCTTTTTTCAACATGGTCACCTCCTGCTATCGACAGGCGGAATAGTGCCCTGGGGCATTTTCCAAATGGTTGAATTTCACTACGGTTAACACGTTGCCATTGATGACCGGGGAGGGCTGCACGCACTGTTGAATGTGTGGGAATAAAATTCTGCCCCAAAAGCAAAAACCCCCGGAACTGAGTTCCAGGGGTTTATGGCTCCGGCAGCAGGACTCGAACCTGCGACCCAATGATTAACAGTCATTTGCTCTACCAACTGAGCTATGCCGGATCAGTGGAGGCGCGAGCCGGAATCGAACCGGCGTGCAAGGATTTGCAGTCCTCTGCGTAACCACTCCGCCATCGCGCCTTCGCGTTGGCTGGAGCGGTGTATAGCCTCAACAAACATAGCCCGTCAAGCACCCAATTTTACATTTTTCCGAAGGCCCGAAGATTAGGCGCATGAAAAAGAAAAAACCGTCCGGGAAATTCTCCCGGACGGTTGTAATGGCTTAGACGTTTTGGCTGTCGATGGTCGCCAAATGAGTTAAGTGCTCGTTTTACCAAAGCGTTTTTCAAGCCAAAGTTTCAAGCGTTCCTCACGGATATTACTTGGCGCGAAATCGAGGTTGGCGATGGTATCAAGAGCGTGCTCGACCTCGAACGGGATGGTCGTGTTTGGCCCTTCAATGGTAATTTCACCCTTGACGCCCTTGGCCACTGGCTCGTTGAGTGAAACCTTGGTCCCACCGGCTGAAATGTCGATGGTCTGACCGCGGATCGATTTCCCGCCAACTTTTACCGTCACTGCAAGCTGTGCATCAAAACGTGGGTCTTTGCGGCGGTTGACCTCCGGAGTTGCCGTGCGAACGATTCTAACAAGGCTGGTGCGCAGTTCAGCGATGCTTGCATCGACTTCTTCGGCGATCCGGTTCATGTCGGCCGCGCGGGTAAGGTTGTCTTGTGCTTCGGATGCAACATGACCAATCTTTTCGGTCACTTCGTTGGATGCTTCGGCCGTCTGGACAACGTTACGGGCAATTTCCTGTGTCGCGTCATCCTGTTGACGGACATTGACCGCAACGTTTGAGGCAACCTCGTCAACCTTGCGGATGCTTGCTGTCATTTGCTGCACGGTGGAAACCACCGAGCCGGTAACATTCTGGATTTCTCCAAGCTGACGGGTGATTTCCTCGGTCGATTTTGCGGTCTGGTTGGCAAGGTTTTTAACCTCCTGCGCAACCACGGCAAAGCCTTTGCCCGCATCGCCGGCACGGGCCGCTTCAATGGTGGCGTTCAGGGCCAGAAGGTTGGTCTGGGCTGCGATGTCGCCGATAAGTTCTGCGACTTCACCAATGCGATCAACGCTATCCTTAAGCGACGTCACAGTCTGTTCGGCACTCTGGCCAGCCTGATTGGCTTCTGCTGTCAGGGTCGTTGCTTCCTCGATCTGGCGGCTGATTTCGCGGATCGATGCGGCCAGTTCTTCGGATGCGCCGGATACGGTTTCGGCGTTTGCCAAGGCTTCGTGGGCGGCAGCCGCAACACTTTCAGAGTTCTCCGACACACGTTCGGACGATCCGGCCATGTCACCAGCCGCTTCGTTCAGGCGACGCGTCTGATCAATGATCGACTGAACAACCTTTTGCAGTTCTTTCTCGACAGTTTCGGCCAGTCCACGCAAGGCGCCGATACGCTGGGTATTAGCCTTGGCTTCGTTTTCATCACGTTCCAGACGGTTATAGGCCAGTTTCGCATGCAGGGCGCGAAGCTGCTGGGTCAGGGGCTTGAAGTCCGGCATTTTGGGAAGTGGGATTAGGTAGGCAGAATCATTTCGTGCCATCGCTTCAAAGTGATTGCCCATTTCATCAAGCGGGCGGCGGAACTTGCGGATCAATAGGACCCCGTAGGCCAATGTCAGAACCGCGGCAGCAAGAAGGATTGCAGCTGTAACCGTGGCAGCAATGTAGAACGCGCTACGGGCATTGGTGACTTGATCCCCGACAATCGCGTTTTGAACGACCGAAAGGTTGCCGATCTGTTCGGTTAAGGGATCGATCGTCTGATAGAGTTCGTCCTTTACCAAGGCATCAAGTGCAGATGTATCTTTGGCTGCAAATATAGCACGCAGCCGGCCGATCAACTCGTCTGCTGGAGGGATAAGATCCTGCACTTTCTGGATTATATCGGCTTCTTCTGGATCGATGTCGCGCGCAAAATATATTTCGAGGTTCTCTTTGATGCGTTTTTCCGCAAGGTCAATGCTATCGATACCCTCTTGCCAAGTGAAGTTGCCATTACGCACCTTATGCGATGCATCAACGACAAAGACGGCATAATCATCGGACACCTGCTTGAGAAGGTTTAGCGGTTTGACCCGGTTTTCATAAACACTCTCTAGTGCTTTCTCAGTCTGAAACTCACTATATAGCGCGTAGCCACCAATCAGAAACATGAGGGCGAGCAGTGTGCCGAACGCAAGCGCGAGAGATCCCTTGATGCTGGCAAAGAAGCCCTTGATCTTGGAAATTGCACTAGTGTCAATGATCTCACCAAACTCAAGACCTATATCTTTCGCTTCACCCTTGCGAATGTCAGCATAAACTCTCTCAGCGTGTTTCTTTTCTGCCGCTGTTGGTTTGGTTCGGATTGAGATGTAGCCAGTAACCTCGCCGTCTTCGATTGTCGGTGTTACATTCGCTCGGACCCAGTAATGGTCGCCATTTTTGGCTCGGTTCTTAACAAGTCCTTGCCAAGGCACACCGCTTTTAATGGTCTGCCATAAATTGGCAAAGGCTTCCTTCGGCATATCTGGATGACGCACCAGATTGTGCGGAGAGCCGACTAACTCCTCATCGCTAAAGCCGCTAATATCGACGAAGGCTTTATTCGAAAACTCGATACGTCCCCCAGTGTCCGTTTTCGAGACAAGGATATCCTTGTCGTCCATTTCAACTTCGCGATTGGTGACAGGACCATTATCACGCATGACAGGTGTTCCCCTAAATTGTATCGTATTGCGTCAAATCGTGGTGCATGGACGCCAAGCAAGAAGGCAAAGCGTTTTATTCAAGTGATGCTTGTGTTTAGATTGTGAATATATACATAGGTATAGTCTCGTATTGTGGTCGTATAAAATGCTTTTTGTTGTAAGTTCTAACTCCCTGATTTTGACAAAGTTGTCATTGATCTGCTGCAAACCGGGTGAAATTGCTTCGTCGCGACATCGCGCGCAGGTCAAAAGAACAGAAAATCCACGCTCAAAGAGGGGTTTGCGCTTGATCCGTGGTTGTCAGGTGCTTAAGTGCCAACTATAAACAGGGCAATTGCCGTAGCCGTCTTTGGGGACAACTAAGGGGACTGCGGTCTGTTTCTCGCGAGAATTTTCAGGTCAGATAATCATGGATTACCAAATCGCGCGCCATAACATGGTGGAAAATCAGGTTCGGACCAACAAGGTTACCGATCCGCTGGTCATCGCAGCGATGGAAGGGGTTCCGCGCGAACTGTTCCTGCCCGAAGGCAAGCGGGGTGTCGCCTATATTGACGAAGATATCGCAGTTGGCGGCGGTCGTTTCGCCATGGAGCCGATGGTAATCGCGCGTCTTATGCAGAATGCCGAAATCGCCGAGACGGGTGTGGCTTTGGTGATTGGCGCTGGCTACGGATATTCCAGTGCGCTGATTTCGCGCGTTGCGGAAACGGTCGTGGCCGTTGAAAGCGACAAGGAAATGGCTGCTGCTGCCGAAGCGACTTTCCAGGCCCAGAACTTCGACAACGTTATCGTCGTTGAAGGTGATCTGGCGGCGGGCTATGCCAAACAGGCACCTTATAATGTGATTGTTTTTGATGGTGCTGTTGCCGAAGTTCCGGCAGCGATCCTTGAACAGGTTTCCGAAGGCGGTCGTTTGCTAGCGGTTGTCCGTGAGCCGGGCAAGGTTGGTGTGGCACGCCTTTATGAACGTGAAAACGGTGTCATTGGTCATCGTGATCTGTTTGATGCGAACATTCCGTATCTTCCGGGCTTCGAGCCGGCCGAAAGCTTTGTCTTCTGATTTTGCTTTCGGAGTCTAAATGGGCGCGGATTGAGGGTTGATGGTGTTCGATATCAGTTGTGAAGAACTTGCATCGCGACTTGATGACTCAACACCGATTGCCTTGCTTGATGTCCGTGAAGACTGGGAACTGGAAATCTGTGCGATCCGTCAGGCGCTTCATATTCCGCTTTCCGAGTTGTCGGGCAGGGTGGATGAACTGGCGCCTGATGTGCCTCTGGCCATTATTTGTCATCACGGCGTTCGCAGTCGCCATGCTGGCAGGTTCCTTGAGGACCGTGGATTTAAAGAGGTTTTTAATGTTCGCGGCGGTATAGATGCATGGGCGCTTGAAGTTGAGCGCGATATGAGCCGCTACGATTGAGAATGGCAATGACGGCGAAACGGGGCACATTACTTTTTTTTGATGCAAATGCCTCTTTTCTTGGAAAATTTTCCTTCCGTCGTTACCATACGTGAAACTGCGCCGGGGTCGGGACTTGGTGTAGGATTTTACAAGGGTAGATAAATGATCAAACGGTTCTTGCTGACCTGCAGTATTCTGGCGACCGGAGGCATGGTTGCCGGCGGCGCATCTGCAGAAAGTCTGGAAGACGCACTTATCAAGGCGTACCAGAGCAACCCGACACTTGAAGCCGGTCGCGCATCCCTGCGCTCGACCGACGAAGAAATTTCCTCGGCCCTGTCAAACTGGCGGCCGAGTGTCAGCCTTTCCGGTAGTGCTGGCGTCCGTGACTACGAAACTGAAGTCAACGGCACCAAAACCGATAACAGCCTGACCCCTTATACGGTTGGTCTGGATGTTACCCAGCCGCTTTATCGTGGTGGCCGTACGACTGCAGAAACCGAACGTGCAGAATCCCGCATCAAGGCAGCGCGCGCGTCGCTGCGCTCGACCGAGCAAGACGTGATGCTGCAGGTTTCAACGGCCTATTTCAACGTTCTGCGGGATACGGCGGTTGTCGAGCTTAACCAGAACAACGTTCGCGTTCTGGAACGTCAGCTTGAAGCAACGCGTGATCGCTTTGCGGTTGGTGAAGTGACCCGTACCGACGTCTCCCAGGCCGAAGCCCGACTTGCCGGTGCAAAGGCTGATCTGATTTCGGCACAGGGTGCCTTGGCCAATACCCGTGCGCAGTATGAGCGCCTTGTTGGCAACCCGCCGAGCGATCTTGAAATTCCGAACCCGCTTGCGGGTCTGCCGACCAGCATTTCTGATGTCCTGTCGATCGCACAGGGTCAGCATCCGGACGTTCTGCAGGCGGTTTACACCGAAGAAGCAGCACAGTCTGACATTCGCCTGAGCGAAGGTTCGCTGTATCCGGAAGTCAATCTGGCGGCTGGTGTTGAACGTGCACACGAATCCTCGACCGAGGATTTCACTGCAGACAGTGCAGACATTATCGCGTCGGTTTCGATCCCGCTTTATCAGCAGGGTGCTGTTTTCTCGAACGTGCGTTCGGCCAAACAGACTGCCGGTCAGGCGCGCATTCAGATTGATGAAGCACGCCGTGCAGTGATCGAGAACGCAACCAGTGCTTGGGAAACGCTCGTAACGGCGCGTGCAAGCATCGAATCGCAGCAAGCACAGGTTTCATCGGCCGAAGTGGCCCTTGACGGTGTTCAGCGCGAAGCATCGGTTGGTTCGCGTACCGTTCTTGATGTGCTTGATCAGGAACAGGAACTGCTGCAGGCACGTGTGGACCTTGTGGGTTCACGTCGTGATGCCGCGGTTGCCGAATTCCAGGTGAAGGCTGCCATGGGCGCGCTCAATGCGCAGGTCCTCGGTCTGCCAGTCGAAATTTATGACACTGAGTCCAACTATAATAAGGTCAAGGGCCAGTGGTGGGGAACGGATTGATTTGTTGATGGTCGGGGCAGGGTGATGACACCCGGCCTTCGGACTTGGGTCGGATCGGTCTGGTTAAATGACACTAGTGCGGAAGTTTAATTATGAGTGACGGGCAACAAGAACCTTCCATGGAGGATATCCTCCAGTCCATCCGCAAGATTCTTGCCGATGAGGGGGATGAAGAAAAACAGGAAGCTGCTCCTGAACCCGAACCGACGCCAGAACCAGAACCAGAACCGGAACCCGAGCCAGAACCTGAGCCGGAACCGGAACCTGAGCCCGAACCCGAACCAGAAGAAGAAATCGACGAACTCGTTCTGGACGAAGAGCCCGAGGAACTCGAGTTCGATGACGAACCCGAAGAGCTTGAGCTTGACGAGCCGGAAGAAGAGGAAGAACTCGAACTCGACGATATGCTCGATTTCGACGAGACGCCTCTGGAAGAAGAATTCGAAGAGCCGGAACCAGAACCGGAACCGGCTATGCCAGCGCTCTATGATGACGAGGATGATGACGAACCGCTGATTTCGAATATGACGGAATCGACGGCCACCGGCACCATCTCGGAATTGGCGCAAGCTGTTGCAAAGAAACGCGCAGTTGCCCTTGGTATCAACGCGGGTCATGCAACCCTTGAGGATCTGGTGCGCGATATGCTGCGTCCGTTGCTTAAGGAATGGCTTGACGAAAACCTTCCCTATATGATCGAACGCCTTGTGAAAAAGGAAATCGAGCGGATTGTGAACCGCGCCGAAGACCTGTAGGCGAGCCGATATCGACATTTGAGCGGCGCGCCAACGGTGCGCCGCTTTTTCTTTGTATGAATGATGAAACCCGCAGCGGATCAAAAGACCATGTTGGAGAAGACCTACAACCCGGCCGATGTTGAAGGCAGACTTTACGATAAATGGGAGAAATCAGGGGCGTTTTCCGCTGATCCGGCATCAAGTGCCGATCCCTATGTCATCATGATGCCGCCGCCCAACGTGACCGGCAGCCTCCACATGGGGCATGCATTGACCTTTACGCTTCAGGATATCCTGATCCGTTATAACCGCATGAAGGGCAAAGACACCCTTTGGCAGCCAGGTACTGACCATGCCGGTATCGCGACCCAGATGGTCGTTGAACGCCAGCTTGGTGAACAGAACGTCACGCGCCATGACCTTGGCCGTGAAAAATTCGTCGCGAAAGTGTGGGAATGGAAAGAGCATTCCGGCGGGACGATCACCAACCAGCTGCGTCGTCTCGGTGCATCGCCGGACTGGCCGCGTGAACGCTTCACCATGGATGATGGTCTGTCGGCCGCTGTCCGCAAGGTGTTCGTCAAGTTGCACAAGGATGGCCTGATCTATCGTGACAAGCGTCTGGTCAACTGGGATCCGAAGCTTCTGACCGCGATTTCCGACCTTGAAGTCGTCCAGAAAGAAGTCAAAGGTCATTACTGGCACTTCAAATATCCGATCGAAGGCCGCGATGGCGAGTTCGTGACGGTCGCAACCACCCGTCCGGAAACCATGCTGGGCGATACCGGTATTGCCGTTCATCCCGAAGACGAACGTTACAAGGACCTGATCGGGCAGTACTGCATTCTTCCGATTGTCGGCCGTCGCATCAAGATTGTGGCCGACGAGTATGCCGATCCTGAAAAAGGATCGGGCGCGGTCAAGATTACGCCGGCCCACGATTTCAATGACTTTGAAGTCGGCAAACGTGCTGGTCTTGAAAAGATCAACATCATGGATGATCACGCGCGCATCAATGACGAAGCGCCTGAGGAATACCGTGGTCTGGATCGCTTTGAAGCCCGTAAGCAGATCGTGGCCAAGATGGACGAGCTTGGTTTGCTTGAGAAGATCGAAGACACCGTTCACATGGTCCCGTATGGCGACCGTTCAAACGTCGTGATCGAGCCATATCTGACCGACCAGTGGTTTGTGAATGCCGAAGTTCTTGCCAAGCCGGCGACCGAGGCGGTTGAAGACGGTCGTATCCGCTTTGTGCCGAAGAACTGGGAAAACACCTATTTTGAATGGATGCGCAACATCCAGCCGTGGTGTATCTCCCGTCAGCTTTGGTGGGGCCATCGTATCCCTGCCTGGTTTGGCCCGGATGGCGAGTTCTTTGTTGAAGAAACCGAAGAAGAAGCCATCGCAGCCGCCAAGGCGCATTACGGTAAGGACGTCGAACTGACCCAGGAAACCGACGTTCTCGATACCTGGTTCTCGTCTGGTCTGTGGCCGTATTCGACGCTGGGCTGGCCGGACAAGACCCCGGAACTGGCCAAATACTATCCGGGCGATGTTCTGGTCACCGGTTTTGACATCATCTTCTTCTGGGTTGCCCGGATGATCATGATGAGCATGTATTTCATGGATGGCAAAGTACCGTTCCGTGATGTCTATATTCATGCGCTGGTCCGTGACGAACACGGTCAGAAGATGTCCAAATCCAAGGGCAACGTCATCGATCCGCTCGAGATCATTGATGAATATGGCTGTGATGCGCTGCGCTTTACCCTGACTGCCCTTGCTGCGCAGGGACGCGACATCAAGCTTGCCGCATCGCGTGTTGAAGGTTATCGCAACTTTGCGACCAAGCTTTGGAACGCGGCACGCTTTGCCGAAATGAACGAATGCAAGCCGGTCGATGGCTTTGACCCGGCAAGTGTCAAGTCGACCCTTGGACGCTGGATCGTTGGCAAAACGGCTGAGGCAGCAAAGGCAGTTGGCACCGGTATTGAAACCTATCGTTTCAATGACGCGGCCAGCAGCGCCTATCAGTTCGTCTGGGGTTCATTCTGTGACTGGTATCTGGAATTGGCCAAGCCGGTCCTGATGGGCAGTGACGAGGAAGCCAAGGCCGAAATCCGTGCGGTTACCGCATGGGTTCTTGATCAGATCCTGTTGATCCTGCATCCGGTCATGCCGTTCATTACCGAAGAACTTTGGGATAAAACCGCCGATAGCCGTTCGAAAATGCTGATCGCCGAGGGATATCCGCAGTTTGACGAGTCCCTGATTGACCGTGACGCCGAAGCCGAGGTCGATCTGGCCATTCGCCTGATTGGCGACATCCGTGGTGTCCGTTCGGAAATGAATGTGCCGCCTGCGGCAGAAGTTCCGATCTACCTTGTCGATGCGACCGATGCGATGAAGGCAGCGGTAAGCGCACAGGAAGCACAGGTCAAACGTCTAGCACGTGTTGCCGATATTGCCTTCAAGGGGCAGGGCGACGTTGAAGCCATTGCCAAGGGTGCAATCCAGACCGTGGTTGATGGCGTGACCGTCTTCGTTTCGGTTGCCGATTTCATTGATGTGGCGGCCGAAAAGGCCCGTCTTGAAAAGGAAATCCAGGACAAGACGAAATACATCAAGGCGCAGGAAGGCAAACTTTCGAACGAGAAGTTCGTCAGCCGCGCACCGGAACACATCGTCACCGCCGAAAAAGCCAAGTTGGAAGAAGCCAAGGATACCCTGGCAAAACTCAACGAGGCGTTCGAGCGTATCGGTTCGATGTGATCCGAAATTGATATCTTGAGCAAAAGGCCAACCCATAAAGGTTGGCCTTTTCTTTTTGCCACTCTGTGAAACGCTCACCCGCGCATAAAAACCTTCGCCAGATGACAAAAGAATCGCTTAGATTGGCGTGCCGGATCCTTGATGTGGCTGTAACCCGCACGTTGCTGCGGTTTTGATCCTTTTCCCGCAAGATTGCCTCTGCCGAATGCTGATTGAAGAATGCCCCTATATTGAGCCTGTCGACGCCTATGGCGCCTTTGCCATTTTTGCCGATAGTCACTTTCTGGATTCCGGTGATCGTGACCGGTTCTCCTACATCGTGGTTTCACCGCTTCATAAGCTAACAGCCAAGAACGCGCAGGTGGTGCTCGATGGCTTTGACGTGCCGGGCAATCCGTTTGATGTGCTCGGCGATCTGTTGCAGCGATATCAGATCGAAACAGATCCTGATCTGCCCCCATTCCAAGGCGGGGCTGTGGGCTATTTCGGCTATGAGCTGGCGCATCAAACCGAAGTCCTGCCTGTTGCCGCTGATGACTGGCTTTCCATGCCTGACATGGCGGTCGGGATCTATGATCTGGTGATCGCCTTTGATCAGCATGATCGCCGGATGTGGCTGATCTCGACCGGCATTCCAGAGGCGGCTGGGCCGAAACGGGATCAACGCGCCCATGATCGGATGATGTTGATCCGCAAGTATCTGAAACTTGCCCGTCCGTTGATCGACACACCCGATACTCCGCACGCGCCAAGCATATCGCCGTGGCAATCGAACTTTGACCGAGCCGGATATCAAGCAGCTGTAAAGCGGGTGATTGATTACATTTTCGCTGGCGACATTTTCCAGGCCAACCTGTCACAAAGCTTCCGGGCGGAATTCGCACCAAACGACATTCCCATACGGTTTGATCTTTATCGCCGTTTGCGTGACATCAGTTCGGCGCCGTTCGGGGCGTTTCTGAATTTCGGGGATGTTGCCGTCCTGTCAAACTCGCCGGAACGGTTTCTAAAGGTCACAAACGGACAGATCGAAACCAAACCGATCAAGGGGACAAGGCCGCGCGGCGAAACCCCGTTAAGTGATGCCGAACTGGCACAGGAATTAATGTTGTCGAGCAAGGATCGTGCAGAAAACGTTATGATCGTTGATCTTTTGCGCAACGACCTTTCAAAGGTGAGCAATCCTCACACTGTGCAAACACCAGCGATCTGTGCCTTGGAAAGTTATGCCAATGTCCACCATCTGGTCTCGACCGTGACGGGTGAACTTCAGGCGGATAAAACAGCGATTGATGCATTGCGTGCCTGTTTCCCCGGGGGATCTATTACCGGTGCTCCGAAAATCCGGGCGATGGAAATTATCACCGAACTCGAAGAAACCACGCGCGGTGCTTATTGCGGGGCGATCGGTTATGTCGGGTTTGACGGAACCATGGATACCAACATCGTGATCCGCACGCTGAGTGTGAATGGCGGCAAGATGGCGTTCAATGTGGGCGGCGGCATTGTTGCTGATAGCGACCCGGCACTCGAATACGAGGAAACCCTTGTGAAAGCGGCCAAGATGTTCGAGTTGTTCGGGATCAATGCCGGGGATCTGTCATGATCCTGTTGATTGATAACTATGATTCGTTCGTTTTCAATCTTGCGCGCTATCTTGAAGAACTTGGACATGCGGTCAAGGTGGTACGAAATGACGAGATTACGGGCGAGGGTGTCCGAGATTTGTCGCCAGAGGCCATCGTGTTTTCGCCAGGGCCTTGTGGCCCGGATGAAGCGGGCAACAGTCTTGATCTGATCAATGGTTTGAAGGCAGAGTTCCCGATGCTGGGTGTCTGTCTGGGACATCAATCGATTGCCCAGGCGTTTGGCGGCTCGGTAAAGCGGGCAAAGCGGCCGGTACATGGCATGACATCGCACATCAGCCATACGGGGACAGATTTGTTCGCCGGGTTAAACAATCCTTTGCAAGTCACACGCTATCACTCGTTAATTGTTGATTTGCCAAATGATGGCAGTTTAATCGAAACAGCAACGGGACCGGACGGTGAAGTCATGGCATTCGCCCATGCGACCTTGCCGATTTATGGCGTTCAGTTCCATCCCGAGGCTGTTTTGACTGAACAGGGCCATGCGCTGTTGGCCAATTTTCTGAAACGCGCTTCCGGGAGGGAGCCGACAACGACTAAAGGGACCGGGCAATGCAGGTTTGGATGAACGGCAGTTTTCGTGATCTTGATGAAGCGTCCATTCCGGTAACGGATCGTGGATTTCTTCTGGGGGACGGCTTTTTTGAAACCATGCGTGCCCATGAAGGCAAGATTGCCTGGATTGATGCCCATATGGGGCGCCTCGATTACCACGCCGAACTGATCGAATTCCCGCTCGACCTGTTGCCGGAAACAGAAGAAGTCGAAGAAGTCGTCGCAAAACTGTTTGAGCAAATTCATCGCAAGGATGCGGTTGTGCGCATGACGGTATCGCGTGGCTCGGGCGAACGTGGCTTGCTGCCACCTGGTTCGCCGGATCCGACCATCCTGATTACCGCAGAACCGTTTGAGCCGGTTGATCCTAATATTGGTCTGACGTTGGCGACCTCGCAGAAAGTGCGACGTAATCCGAATTCGGTCGCAGGTAGCATCAAAAGCACCAACTACATGGACAATATCGCAGCCAAGCAGGAAGTGCAGAAATACGGCGCGCAGGACGCCATCATTCTGTCGGCTGAGGGGCACGTGGCCGAAACCACGGTCGCCAACCTGTTTGCTATTGATGGCGAAACCCTCTGGACGCCCGATGAAGACACCGGGATTTTGTGCGGACTTGCGCGCGACTTTATCCTGCAATGGGCCGAAGAAGCAGAGGTCGAAGTCAGTTTCGAGCCAAAGGCACCCGAAGAACTCAAGGAGTTCGATGCGGTGTTTACGGCAAACGCGCTGCAGGGCTTGCGCGTTGTAGATCGCGTCGATGGATACGTGGTCGGGGTACCAGCAAAAACCTTCTTCACCAAACTTGCCCTAATGGTAGAGGCGGATCTATGCGATGGTATAGTGATTTAGGTTGAAATTACCCCTTTCGTGGGGTATTGTCCCGTACAATTCAAACGGGAATGCCTATGAACGCGCACGCCACCAAATCTGCACTGACGATCAACCGCTTTGTCGAAAGCCTGCGCAAACACGCGGCAAACGGCAAGGCGCCGCTATTGGGGATCCTCAACATCCCGGCTGACCTGCGTCTTGGCACTGAGGATTATCAGGCCATTACACGCGACGCCTTTCACAATCTCCCCGAGAACACCAAGGTCTATCGCCTTGAAAATGGCATGGTGGCGTTTGTGCGTGCCGGTAGCTGGAATAATGACGACAACACCTTTGTCGAGCATATCCATGAAATCCTGACCGACGTTATTGACCGGCAGGGTCTTGGGCATATTCCAACGAACCTCTGGAACCGCTTCGAATGGCCCAAGGACGAGGAAAAGCTTGCTGATCTGCTTGGCATTTCCGTGGCCGAGCGTCAAAGCAGTGACGCATCCGTCCGTTTTGATATGGCCGAAATGCTGCGCGGCGCAATCACCACCGAGGCTGTGTTTGATTCCTGCCGACGCCAGGCGATTGTCTGCTTTGATGACAGTCGCCGCGAAGTTCTGGGCCATGAAATCTATTGTTCGCTTGATTACCTGCGCCAGCACCACCTCGCCAGTTTCCTGCTGGAAGGACCGGGGGAGATTGAAATCCTGTCGCGTGTTCTGGATGAGAAGATCATGGAGGTGACGGCATCGATGGCGTCCTCCATATTGCCGGACAGAATACACCTCAACATGCAGATCCAGACGGTGCACAGCGACACGTTCACCGATTTCATTGCCGAGCATGACGGCAAGCTGATCGAAAACATGGCAATCGAGTTTTCGATGGAAAACGCCATTGCGAACTGGTGGGAATTCGAGGATGCCTGCGAATTCCTGCATTCGCTTGGCATTCAGGTCGGTCTGGACCGCATCACGTTGCCGGCACTTGAATTCCTATCGCCGCGCAAAATGAATGTCGATTTCATCAAAGTCATCTGGGATCAGAACATCGTCGGGTCCCGTCGTACCGAAGTGGCAGAACGGCTGCGTGAATTTGCAGCCCTGTTTGCCGACCAGAGCCTGATCCTGACGCGCTGTGACAGCCGGACCGCTCTGCGCATGGGCAGAAGCCTTGGCGTGGACGTCTTTGAGGGCAGCTATATCGATGCGATGCTTGGTGGGTATCTGCATCGGGAATGCAAAACACAAAGCCGGTCATCGGACAAGAAATGCGCTGTTTGCCAGTGGGCACCGCGTGAAGCCCGCAAGAACGGGTGTGATTTCCACTTCCGCGCGGGCAAGCTTCTTTCGGAAATTTAAACCACAAATTTTCAATGGTTTTAAGGTGTTTGACAACGCAGGTGCGCTTTCATAAAGTGCGCTTGTTGATCAATCGTGATCAACGTTTGTCGTTGAAACACGGCGCTTATTCTCAGGGCAGGGTGCAAATCCCGACCGGCGGTAAACCAGTTTTCTGGTAAGCCCGCGAGCGCCCAAAGGTCGCAAGACTTTTGGGGTCAGCAGATCTGGTGAGATTCCGGAGCCGACGGTAATAGTCCGGATGGGAGAGGATAAAGCGTGACGGTGATGACAGGAACGCCTTTGCGTGACTGCTTTGCCGTCTGCCTGCGACCGCAATGTGGCTTTTGCCGCAAAGCGGGCCTTTCTTTGTTGCCCTGGTTCGTAAGCCCCATCCGTAGAGGACGGTTATGAATCAGAGTATTGAAAAACAATCCGATCTGTCGATCTTTGGCGATCCGCATGCGCGCATGGAACGTGCGCTTGAGGACCTGCGTCAGGGCAAGGGCGTTCTGGTTGTTGATGATGAAGATCGCGAAAATGAAGGCGATCTGATTTTTTCCGCAGAAAATCTGACCAATGAACAGATGGCGATGTTGATCCGCGATTGCAGCGGTATCGTCTGTCTGTGCCTGACCGATGAAAAGGCAACAGAACTTGAACTGCCGCCCATGGTCACGGACAACACATCAAGCATGGGGACCGGATTTACCGTCACCATCGAAGCCAAGGTGGGTGTCACCACCGGCGTTTCTGCCGCAGACCGTGTGACCACAGTGAAAACGGCGATTGCCGATGACACCAAGCCAAGTGATCTGGCGCGTCCGGGGCATGTATTCCCGCTGCGTGCACGTCCGGGTGGGGTTCTTGAACGTCGTGGCCATACCGAAGGCACGGTTGATCTGATGCGCCTGGCCGGCTTCAAGCCCGCTGGTGTGTTGTGTGAAGTCACCAACCCGGATGGCACCATGACGCGTCTGCCGGAACTGATCGAATATGCCAAGACCCACGATATGGTGGTGGTCAGTATCGAAGATATTGTTGCCTATCGCAGCGCGATGCAGCAGGCGGCTGAATAAAGCCGCACCTGCGCACGAACAAAAAAAGCAGCGGTATTAGCCGTCAAGTATTAAAGCATAATGGTCACGCATTCTCGCATTGAGGATGGTGACCATTTTTCTGACGACGGCAATGATAGCAACCTTGCCGGGTTTTCCGTTTTCAGTCAGGCGTTTGTAGAAGTCGCGTAGCAGAGGATCGAAGCGTATTGCCGGTAATGCAGCATAGTAAAGAGCATTGCGCACTTCCAAACGTCCGCCGCCAATCATTCTTTTGCCTTGGAAT
>NZ_JYII01000002.1 GCF_000948415.1 Thalassospira sp. HJ
CGGACGTAAAAGTCCAAGGCCGCATCAACACCTCACGGATCCGGGAGCCTGCGTATACGCAGGCTCCCAAGTGAAAAGAGGCACGAACATCATAGCAAATGTTCGTGCCTCTCAATGTATAAGGCCGCCTGATCAGGCGGCCTTTCGTTTGGCTTTTGCAAGCTGGCAGCTCTTAGGCGCCGCGCTTGTCGAGATAGGCTGCCGATTGCTTGATCACTTCATCTTGCTGTTTGGCAAAATAGTGATCGGCACCGTCAATCGCGCACATGTCAACTTCGATGCCTTTCTGGGCATTGAGCTTGTCTGCAAGCTTGTTGACGGATGCGACCGGAATGTTGGTGTCCTGGGTGCCGTGGATCAGAATGCCGGATGACGGGCAGGGGGCGAGGAACGTGAAGTCCTGCTCGCTTGCCGGGGCGGCAACAGAAATGAAGCCGTCAATTTCCGGACGACGCATCAGAAGCTGCATGGCGATCCAGGAACCGAACGAATAACCGGCAACCCAGGTGGCGCGCGCATTGGCATTATAGGTCTGCATCCAGTCAAGGGCGGATGCCGCATCCGACAGTTCGCCGATGCCCTGATCAAACACGCCCTGCGAACGGCCGACGCCACGGAAGTTGAACCGCATGACGGAATAGCCGCGATCCTTGAACATGTTGAACATGTTGAAGCACAATTTGTTATTCATTGTGCCACCCTGCTGCGGGTTCGGATGGAGGATGAGTGCGATGGGCGAATCGTCAGCGCCGTTATGATGGTAGCGACCTTCAAGGCGACCTTCGGGGCCGTTAAAAATGACCTCAGGCATGGATCAGACTGCTCCTGTCCACGAATGGAAAGATGTGTGCAACAAAAATATCCGAGTGTTTTTGTAAGTTTTTTCGACTTTGTGCATAAATTGCGCTGGGCAAATACTTGACCAAGTTACTCGGTTATCCTATATTCCGGCTAACCCGTTGGTGCCTGTCTCACCCGTTTCGCGAAATGCGCGAGGCCGGGGGTAGGTGCGGTTGCCGGGAATCGAAGGTACTAATTACACAGTGGACTGCCCCATGTTCAAGCTAATTCGTCAGGAAATTGACGCGATGATTGCCCGTGACCCTGCGGCGCGATCCCGTTGGGAAGTCGTGATCAGCTATCCGGCGTTTCATGCGATCATGGGCTATCGCGGGACACATTGGCTGTGGCAGCGCGGTTTCCGCCTGACAGCGCGTTTCCTGTCGCAGATTTTGCGCTGGCTGACCGGGATTGAAATTCACCCGGGTGCCAAGATCGGCAAACGCTTCTTTATTGACCATGGCATGGGTGTCGTGATCGGCGAGACGGCCGAGATCGGCGATGATGTGACCCTTTATCAAGGGGTTACCCTTGGCGGGACGTCGCCCAGTGTGAATAGTGACGGCCAGCGTGGCCTGAAACGTCACCCGACCCTTGAGGACGGTGTGATTGTCGGGTCTGGCGCGCAAATTCTTGGCCCGTTCACCGTGCGCAAGAATGCCCGTGTCGGCGGCAATGCTGTTGTTCTGGGTGAAGTGCCTGAAGGGGCCACTGTGGTCGGTATCCCGGCCAAGATGGTTCGCCGCGAACAGGATGACCGGTTCTGCGCGTATGGTACGCCGCTTGGCGATCTGCCAGATCCGGTGGCACGTGCCCTTGATGAACTCGGCCGTGAAGTTCAGACGCTGCGCGACAAGGTTGTTGCGCTTGAGGCCGAAAAGGCCGGCGAAGACAGCACGCCCGAGAAACCGCGCATCGTCGCATCATCGGAATAGAATTTGCGCATTCATCGCGCAATGTGAACGAAAAAGCCCGCTTGTGGGGTAACCCGAAAGCAAGGCAGGAGGACGCACCGTGAAGCTGAGTACCAAAGGCCGCTATGCCGTTATGGCGATGGTCGATCTCGCTGAAAGCAGCAAGGACCGACCGGTCGCACTTGCAGATATTGCGGACCGCCAGGAAATTTCACTTTCATATCTTGAACAGCTGTTTGGCAAATTGCGCAAGGGCGGTCTGGTCCGTTCAGTGCGCGGCCCGGGTGGTGGTTATCTGCTGGCGCGCAATGCCACGGAAACCCGTGTTGCCGATGTCATTCTGGCTGTTGATGAACCGATCCGTGCAACCCGTTGCAAGTCCGGATCCCCCAAGGGCTGCAAGGCCAATCGCGGCCGCTGTCAGACCCACGAACTTTGGGAAGAGCTTGGCAACCAGATTTACTTGTATCTGGCCTCTGTAAGCTTGGCCGATGTCGTGGATCGCAATGTTGCCGGCACGCTTCGGACTTTCCCGGGTAAAACAACCCAAATTGAAGAGCCGTCACAGGTTGCGGCACAGTAAATGCTCCTCTATATCGAGGGCAGATGCGAATAAGGATGATTTTAAACTGATGGCCGACCAGGTTTATCTCGACTACAACGCCAGCGCGCCGCTTTGCGATGAAGCAAAGCAGGCCATGCTCGCTGCGATGGATGTTGCAGGTAATCCGTCTTCGGTTCATGCCAGTGGCCGTGCGGCCCGCAAGATCGTTGATCATGCACGTCGCACCATTGCCGATCTGGTGGGCGGCGATTCAGAACGGATCGTTTTCACCAGCGGCGGGACAGAGGCCAACAATCTGGCGCTGAACGGTTTGGAAGATGTCACCGTATTTACCAGTGCGGTCGAACATCCTTCGGTGATCGAAGCAAGACCCGACGCCAAACGCATCCCGGTGGATGCCAATGGCGTGACTGATCTGGCCGCCCTTGAAGCGATGCTCAAAGACGCATCTGACGCGGGGCAGAAGGTTCTGGTGTCGGTCATGCTGGCCAACAACGAAACCGGCGTCATTCAGCCGGTCGCCAAGGTCGGTCTGCTGGCCCGTGAATATGGTGCCAAAGTCCATTGTGATGCCGTTCAGGCGTTGGGCCGTTTGCCGGTGGATATGGGCCGCTTGTTGGTTGATATGGTGTCGATCTCGGCCCATAAGATCGGCGGTCCGAAAGGTGTTGGTGCACTGGCGATTGCGCCGGGTGTGATGCTGGTCCCCCAGATTAGGGGCGGCGGGCAGGAAAAATACCGCCGTGGTGGCACGGAAAACGTTATCGGGATCGCAGGCTTTGAGGCCGCGGCCAAACGTTCTGAAGCCAACATGGCAAAAATGGCGGATGTCGCGAAATTGCGCGATCGCCTTGAAACGGAATTGGCATCAGAGGCGCCTGAGCTTCTGATTGCCGGTAAGGGAACGGAGCGACTGGTGAATACAAGTTGCCTGATCCTGCCAGGAATGCCCGGGGAAACCCAGGTCATGGCACTGGATCTGGCAGGTGTGGCCATCAGTTCGGGATCAGCCTGTTCATCAGGCAAGGTACGTGAAAGCCACGTGCTTAAGGAAATGGGTGTTGACGAACCGGGCTCGGCCATTCGGGTGAGCCTTGGTCTGGAAAGCACCAACGAAGATGTTGATACATTTGTCCGAGTTTGGAGCCGGATGAGGGGTAACGCAGCGCGTAAGAAAGCGCGTCACGCTGCCTGAGAAAGAGTGAGTGAGGAAGCCTTTAAAATGAACGAGCTTAAAGCAAAGCCGATCTATCTGGACTACCAGGCGACGACGCCGACCGACCCGCGGGTTGTCGAGGCAATGCTGCCGTATTTCACCGAGAAATTCGGTAACCCGCATTCGCGCAACCACAGCTTTGGCTGGGAAGCGGAAGACGCGGTCGAAGTGGCACGTGGCCAGGTTGCCAAGATCATCGGCGCATCGGCCAAAGAAATCATCTTTACCTCGGGTGCGACTGAGTCAAACAACCTTGCACTCAAGGGCGTGATGAAGTTCTACGGCAAGAAGAAGCCGCATCTGATCACGGTCGTGACCGAACATAAATGCGTGCTCGACAGTGCCCGCCACCTTGAGCAGGAAGGTTACAAAGTGACCTATCTTGGCGTTAAGGAAAACGGCCTGATCGACCTTGAAGAACTCAAGGCTGCCATCACCGACGAAACCGCCCTTGTGTCTGTCATGGGTGTGAACAACGAAATCGGTGTTATTCAGCCGCTCAAGGAAATCGGTGAAATCTGCCGTGAACGCAAAGTCTTCTTCCACACCGACTGTGCGCAGGCGGTTGGCAAGATCGACCTTGATGTTGATGACATGAAAATCGACCTGATGTCGATTTCTGGTCACAAGATCTATGGTCCGAAAGGCGTTGGTGCTCTTTATGTTCGCCGTCGTCCGCGTGTGCGTGTGATTGCACAGATCACCGGTGGTGGTCAGGAGCGCGGCATGCGTTCGGGTACGCTGCCGACCCCGCTGATCGTGGGTCTTGGCAAGGCGTGTGACATTCTGTCGAATGAAATGGCCGAAGAAAACGCCCGCATCGAGAAACTGCGTGACTACACGCTTCAGCGTTTCCGTGACCGTCTTGAAGATATCTATGTCAATGGTGACGAACATGAACGTGTTTGCGGCAACCTGAACATCTCGTTTGCCTATGTCGAAGGTGAAAGCCTTCTGATGGACATCAAGAATATCGCCGTATCTTCGGGCTCTGCCTGCACCTCGGCGTCGCTGGAACCGTCTTATGTTCTGCGTGCTCTTGGTGTTGACGAGGAACTCGCACACACCTCGCTGCGTATTGGCATTGGCCGCTACACCACCAAGGAAGAACTCGACGAAGCGGTAGACGCGATCTGCACTGCCGTTGAGCGCCTTCGCGAGATGAGCCCGCTTTGGGAAATGGCCCAGGAAGGCATCGACATCAAGTCGATTGAATGGGCTGAGCACTAAGAAGCGCCTGAATTAACGTCATCGTCTCGTGAGAGAGACCAAAAGATTATTGGAGAAGAACCATGGCTTATAGTGAAAAACTGATCGACCATTACGAAAACCCGCGCAACGTCGGTTCCATGGACAAGAACGAATCTTCTGTCGGTACCGGCCTTGTTGGCGCACCTGCTTGCGGCGACGTTATGAAGCTGCAGATCAAGGTGACCCCGGAAGGCATCATTGAAGATGCGAAGTTCAAGACCTTTGGTTGCGGTTCGGCAATTGCGTCGAGCTCGCTGATCACCGAATGGGTCAAGGGCAAGTCGCTTGACGAAGCCGGTTCGATCAAGAACTCGCAGATTGCCGAAGAACTCGCACTTCCGCCGGTTAAGGTTCACTGCTCGATCCTGGCCGAAGACGCGATCAAGGCTGCAATCAGCGACTATAAAACCAAAAACGGCGCAGCGGACGTGGACGCTGCTGAATAAGCAGCGCCCACTCCCCACCGTTTTCGGAATTTTGGGAGAATACAATGGCTCTACCGTCACCGATTTCTGTCACACCGGTTGCCCTTGATCACATCAAGGCACTGCTTGATAGCCGCGGGAAACCGTCACACGGCATCCGGCTTGGTGTGCGCAGCAAAGGGTGCTCGGGCCTGTCCTACACGCTGGAATATGCGGATGGTGCCGATGGCTTCGAAGAAGTTGTCGAGCTTGAAGACGGCGTGCGCATCCTGATCGACCCGAAAGCCATCATGTTCGTGCTTGGCACAGAGATGGATTACGAGGTCAACAAGATGGAAGAAGGCTTTGTTTTCCGGAACCCCAACGAAAAAGGTCGTTGTGGTTGCGGGGAATCCTTCCACGTCTGATCAGGCCGGGCTTTCCCTGCTTTCTGAATGGTTATGGCCCTGGCGACATCGCCGGGGCCATCGCCTGAAAAGGGTGATGTGACCGAATGCCGGTCAGCTTTCGCCTTGTTGAACTGATTTGTTTTTTAATCCTCGGAAGTGCATCGCGTGAGCAACACCGAACAATCTGCGCACAAGGTTTGCTGGTCCTGCAAGGGGCCGGTCGAAGCAAGCGCACTGTTTTGCGAAACCTGCAACGCCATTCAGGCCCCGGGCCAGCTGGATCATTTTACCCGCTTTGGCCTGGAAAAATCCTTTGCGGTTGATGTCGATGCGATGGAAGCGACCTATCTCAAGCAGCAGCAATTGCTTCATCCCGACCGGTTTGCCTCAAAGTCCGGTCGTGAGCAGGCCCTGTCATCGCAACAGGCCGCAAGCCTGAACGAGGCTTTCGAGACGCTTAAAAACCCGGTCGCACGCGCGCATTACATGCTCCGTCAGGCCGGTCACGAACCCGAAGGCGGCGAAGGCCACACGGTCAATGATCCGGAACTTCTGATGGAAGCGATGGAAATGCGCGAGGCCCTTGATGATGCCGCAGATAAAAGCACCATCGATGCCATGATCAAGGACACCCGCAAACAGGCACGCGCCTGTGAAAAGGACCTTGAGGTGGCCTTTGATGGCCATTCCTATGACGCGGCCAAAAAGCTGGCCACCCGCCTGAGATACCTGATGAAAATGACCGAGGAAGCGCGCGCGAAGAAATCGCGCCTTGCCGCTGCCTGATCATAGAAAAAGACTGGACGTAAAGATGGCTTTGCTAAAAATCCACGAACCGGGCGAAACCCCGCTCCCGCATGAGGAAGAACGCCAGATCGCTGTCGGCATCGACCTTGGCACGACCAACTCGGTCGTCGCGATCTCGAACTCGGAAAAACCCGAAGTGCTGCGCGATAAATCCGGTGGCAATGCGATTGTGCCGTCGGTTGTTTATTACGGCGATGATGCCCCGGTGGTGGGTGAGGCCGCGCGCGATCAGATCAATTCGGATGCCAGCCGCGTGGTGTCATCGGTCAAACGCCTGATGGGCCGTGGGCTTGAAGACGTTAAATCGGTGGCAGGCACGCTTCCTTATCACGTCGAAGTGCCCGAAAATTCCGAGACTGAAAACGGCGAACCGATGATGGTGCGCCTTAATGTCGGCAAACGGGTTCTGACCCCGGTCGAAGTTTCTGCCGATATCCTGCGCTCCTTGCGCACGCGCGCCGAAGAAAGCCTTGATCAGCCGGTCGAAAAGGCCGTGATCACCGTACCGGCCTATTTCGATGATGGCGCACGTACCGCGACCAAGGATGCCGCCAAGCTTGCGGGGATCGAAGTCCTGCGTCTGGTCAATGAACCGACGGCCGCTGCCCTTGCCTATGGCCTCGATAACGGGGCAGAGGGGCTTTATGCCGTTTATGACCTTGGTGGCGGAACGTTTGATATCTCGCTGCTCAAGATGCAGAAGGGCGTCTTCCAGGTGAAGGCAACCGGCGGTGACGCGGCCCTTGGTGGTGATGATTTCGATCACGCCATTGCCGAACATCTTCTGGCGGAACGCAAGGATGGCGGGGCGACCGATGATTTGGATGCATCTGATGCCAAACGCCTGCTGAAGGCGGCCCGCACGGTCAAGGAAAGCCTGACCGATCAGGACAGTATCGAAGTCACCGTGGCGCTCACTGGCACGGAAACCAAACACACCGTCACCCGTGAACAGTTCGATGCGATGATCACCAAGCTGGTCGCACGCACGACCGCGATCACCGAACAGGTCCTTGATGACGCCGATATCCTGCCCGAAGACGTCAAGGGTGTGGTTCTGGTCGGCGGTTCGACCCGTGTGCCGGCCGTGCGCAAGGCAGTCGCCGACCTGTTTGAACAGGAACCGCTGTCTGACATCGACCCGGACGAGGTCGTTGCCCTTGGTGCGGCCCTTCAGGCCGAAGCCCTTACCGGCGGGTCTGACAACCTTCTGCTTGATGTCACGCCGCTGTCGCTTGGGCTTGAAACCATGGGCGGGATTGTTGAAAAGGTCATTGACCGCAATACGCCGATCCCGGTCGCCAAGGCACAGGAATTCACCACCTATCAGGATGGCCAGTCGGCCATGATGATCCATGTGGTGCAGGGCGAACGTGAAATGGTTGATCAGTGCCGCTCGCTTGCGCGCTTTGTTCTGACCGGTATTCCGTCAATGGCCGCAGGGGCCGCGCGCATTCGTGTGCAGTTCAATGTCGATGCCGATGGTCTTCTGACCGTCTCGGCCCGTGAAGAAACCACCGGCACGGAACAGGAAGTCGCGGTCAAGCCGACCTATGGCATCAATGAGACCGATATGGCGACCATGTTGCGCGATAGCATGATGCATGCCCGCGAAGACATGGAAATGCGCGTCCTGACCGAGGCCCGCGTTGAAGCCCGCCGCAACATTCTGGCGGTCAATGCCGCGATGGCAGCGGACAAGGCGCTACTGACCGCAGAAGACGAAACCAATATCAATCAGGCGATTGGCAACCTTGAAACGGCCATGGCCGGCGAGGACCGCGATGCAATCAATGACGCCGCCGAGGCGCTTGAAAATGCATCGCGCCCGTTTGCCGAGGCCCGCATGGATAGCCGGATCCGCCAGGCACTTGCCGGGCAAAATGTCGATGAAGTGAACTAGGAAGTGAATTAATCGACACCGGTAGAATTGACAAACCGGCGAACTGCGGCGATTGTCCCCGACAACCGCCAAGGTCAGGGCCGGACAAGTGCGAAGCACTGCTTCGTATAAACAGAGATCGAACGAAAAGTATTACCGAGGAGAAAGGCACAGATGCCTAAGATCGTTTTTGTTGAGCCGGATGGCACCGAAAAGGAATTCGAAGTTGCCGACGGCCTGTCCGTTCTGGAAGCTGCCCACAAGAATGGCATTGACCTTGAAGGCGCATGCGAAGGTTCGCTGGCTTGCTCAACCTGCCACGTCATTCTGGAAGATGACTGGTTCGACAAACTTGACGAGCCGTCCGAAGACGAAGAAGACATGCTTGATCTTGCCTTTGGCCTGACCGAGACCTCGCGTCTTGGCTGCCAGATCATCATGAGCGACGAGCTCGACGGCTTGCGTGTCAAGCTGCCGGCTGCGACGCGCAACATGATGGTCGACAAGTAAGTTTCACCTTCTGCCTGCCAGGCGGTTTGACCGCCTTGGCATCAAAGGAGACGGATATGCGTTGGACAGATATTCAGGACATCGCGATCGAGCTTGAGGAAGCCCATCCTGACAAGGATAACCTCAACCTTCGCTTCACCGACCTGCATAAATGGGTCACCGAGCTTGAAGGGTTCGAAGACGATCCCGCGAAATCGAACGAGAAAATTCTCGAAGCCATCCAGATGGCCTGGATCGACGAACGCGAAGACTGATTGATGCGGTTGGCATGGATGCCCGCCTACGCGGGCATGACGACGAAACTTAACGTCACTCCCGCGAAGGCGGGAGCCCATCCCGCCACCGGTCATGCGACTTGATATTAGTGGGCCAGCCCGGAATTTCTCCGCAGGCTGGCCTTTTTATATCCGTAACCAAAAGTGCAGGGCAGGACACCATGAGCAAAGCCGCCACCTTCACCGACATCATCCCGGCCGACAGCCTGTTTGGCAAATTGCGCACCTGCGCGCCCGAAGCCTGGCAAAGCTATGTCTGCCATGACTTCGTCAAACAGCTTGGCAATGGCACGCTGTCCGAAGCCGCTTTCAAGCATTACCTCATTCAGGATTACCTGTTCCTGATCCAGTTTTCGCGCGCCTATGCGCTTGCGGTCTATAAGGCCGAAGACCTGCATGCCATGCGCCAGTTTTCTGGCACCGTGCACGCCATCCTTGATATGGAAATGAGCCTGCATCTCGACTTCTGCAAAGGTTGGGGCCTTTCCGAGGCCGATATCGTCGCCCAGCCCGAGGCACGCGCATGCATTGCCTATACCCGCTATGTGCTTGATCGTGGACATCAGGGTGATGTGGTCGACCTGCAGGTGGCCCTGATGCCCTGTATGGTGGGCTATGCCGAAATCGCAAACCGCCTGATGGCAAGTTCTGATACAAAGCTTGACGGCAATCCGTACCGGGCATGGATTGAAATGTATGCGTCCGATGAATTCCAGGACGTGGCAAAGGCCGAGATCGAGTTGCTTGAACATACATCCGCAACCCGTGGCGGTCATCGCCGCCTTGAAGGGCTGGTCGAGACCTTTACGATGGCAAGCCGCCTTGAAGCCGATTTTTGGCAGATGGGACTTGATCTGGCAAAATAGGCCGATATCGCCTATATAAGCTCGAAAGATGACGTGCGGGTGGCGGAAATGCCGCCCGTTAGCTTTTTGGATTAACTTCTTGTCGCTGCGGCCTTGACCCGCAGATGGGTGGGAAAAATGAACTCTCTTGGCTTTGATAAAGCCCCGGAAGATACCCGCGTGGTTGTTGCCATGTCGGGCGGGGTTGATAGCTCTGCCGTTGCGGCCCTTCTGAAATCAGAAGGTTATGACGTGGTGGGCATCACGCTTCAGCTTTATGATATGGGGGCCAATGCCCCGAACCGTGCGAAATCCTGTTGTGCCGGGCGCGATATTTATGATGCGCGCAAGGTGGCCGAGGATATCGACATTCCCTATTACGTGCTCGATTACGAATCACGCTTCCGCGAAGAAGTGATCGACGATTTTGCCGACAGCTACATGCGCGGCGAAACCCCGATCCCCTGCGTGAAATGCAACCAGACCGTCAAGTTCCGCGATCTGCTTGAAACGTCTTATGACCTGGGCGCTGATTGCATGGCGACCGGCCATTACGTGCAGCGGAAACTGGGTGCCAATGGCCGTGCCGAACTGCACCGCGCGGCCGATCCCAACCGCGATCAAAGCTACTTTCTGTTCACCACGACCCAGGAACAGCTCGATTTCCTGCGCTTCCCGCTGGGCCATCTGATGAGCAAGGCGGAAACCCGCGCACTGGCCGCCAAATACGGCCTCGAAGTTGCTGATAAGCCCGACAGTCAGGACATCTGCTTTGTCCCGGATGGCAAATATGCCCGTCTGGTCGAACGCCTCCGTCCCGAGGCGGGCGAACCTGGCGAGATCGTTGATCTTGATGGCAATGTGCTGGGCGATCATCGCGGGCTTATCCATTACACGGTCGGGCAGCGCCGTGGGCTTAATATCGGTGGCACGGCCGAACCGCTTTATGTCGTCAAGCTCTCGCCGGAAAAGCGTCAGGTGATTGTTGGCCCCAAGGCCGCACTTGCCAAGAAACTGGTCTATGTCCGCGAGCTTAACTGGCTTGATGGCGACGGGATTGATGAAAACGGGGTTGAGGTCGAAGTCAAACTGCGCTCGGCCATGCAGCCGACAACCGCGACCGTTTACCCGGAAGCATCCGGTGAAGCCCGCATTGAACTGCACGATGCCCAGTTCGGCATCGCGCCGGGGCAGGCTGGAGTATTCTATCAGGGCGAACGCGTCCTTGGTGGTGGCTGGATCACCCGCGAAGAGCTGATCAGCAACACCGCAAGCGCTGCCTGATCACCGATAGCCACGGGCGAGGGCAGATGATCCTCGCCCGTCGGTTTTGTTTGGCGGATTTGCGGAAATCTTTTTTGACAAAATCGTCAAAAAGGCGCTTGACGGGGACGGCTCCCTGACTTAAAAACCGCCTCGTTCCGCACCGTACGGAACACCACAAAATTGCTTGTGGCGGAGTAGCTCAGCTGGTTAGAGCAGCGGAATCATAATCCGCGTGTCGGGGGTTCAAGTCCCTCCTCCGCTACCAACGAGACAGTCCTTTGGACTGCGACCTCGCCGACGAAAGTCTGGCGAGGTTTTTATTTTCAAGAATCAGCATTGAAATTTTACCGTTGCACTGCGTTGGTGGTTTCGTTTCTCCGCTACCAATTGAAAAGCTTGTTAAGTCAATGGCGTAGCGGATTTTCTTTGCCGAGAATTGGGAAATATAGTCCGGAAATGGCCTAAAGGTTTCCGTTTAAATCAATTACTTCCAGACACTCCCTGTCAATCTCCAGAAAATTTCCAGAAATTCTGAAGCACTGAAATGCCCGGTTTTTCAGGGTGCAAGTGGTACTTGCCGGAATGGTTTTCTGTCTGCACGGTTCCCGAGTATATCCTGAATAACAGCCTACTCTGATGGGGGGGGGTGGATTGCTCCTGTTAGTGCAAGTATCGTTAATTCAGTATCAATTCTGTAAGTGAGGGACTAGGCAATGACGAAATTCAAAGCTGGTGACCAAGTTAGGCAACTGCCAGACGGACCAAAAATGGTGGTGGAAAGTCAGCACACTCCGGCAGTAATTAAGCCAGAGGACGATATTCATTATTGGTGTAGTTGGTGGGCAGGCAAAAAGAGAAACAAAGAGTTATTTAATGGCGTAACTTTGGTCTTGATTGAAGTGGAAGGTGGGGATGGCAACCGCAACGACTAAAGATGTAGCTGAATGGCTACATAAACAGGTGAAACAGGGGGACTACCTTTATCATGACGTCGCTGTCTCTGATATAGAGAGTAAATTTGGCTCGGACTTCATTTACGATAATGAAGGTGGTGGTCAATCAATTGATAAGGGAGTCCTAAAGGAGTTTAATGCGATAAGTAAAACAGATGTCGTATGGTTGAGGTCTGAAAAGGCTTGGCGGTTAAGAGAGAAGGGAGATCAACCGGGCAGAATGCAGGATTAAATTTGCTTTATAGCAAGTAGAGCTATCCTTAATGCAGATAATTCCAGTCGTCCCATAACCGGGTCTGTATCGACTTCTGACCAACTGGCTGCATGGTTGTAGCCCACGATCCGCCATAGAGTCCAAGATGGAGTTGGCATGCACCGGCAGCGCCGTCGTGCTCGCTGGTCCAGTCTGTGCAACTTGCCCCAGATTTGCCGAAGTTCGGACGCAGCGCTTAAAGCGCCTTCCGCCCAGCTTCCTCAAGGAAGCTCGAAACTGCCCGCTTGCCGTATTTCGCCTCGATTAAATCAATCAAGTTGGCGTCTAGTGTCAGGTTGATCCGGCGCTTTTTACCCGGAATGGTCGCGGTAATGGCGACAATTCCGACGGCACCGTCTTCAAGTTCGACAACTGGCGAGGGGGCGGGGATGTCTTCGCCATCGGCATGCATGCCTTCGATATGGAAGTTAAGGGCCTCTGTGCCCAACTCCACCAAATCTGTCATCGTATCTGCCGCGCTGACGCAACCCGGGAAGTCCGGAAAGGAAATCCCGAAGCTGCCGTCATCGTCGGTGTGGACCAAACCCCAATAGGTCTGTTTCATTCTGTTGTAATCCTGTTTCCCATTTCCCGTAAGGAACCGGAAAGCCATTTACAGCAGCTTTATACCCGATTGCCTTTCAATGCTTTTGACGGTGCCCTTTGGGATATCCCGCTTGGGATGCGGCACTGTCACGCGACCCGTTTTGGTTGGGTGCACTAGCTGATGGTGACTGCCTTTTGTACGAACGATTTCCCAGCCATCATCTTTCAGCCGTTTGAGTATTAATCTGCTATCCATGGCCCCCTTTCATTATTGATATACGCATTATGCGCATTACGATGAAATTGTCAATTCCTATGCGCATAATGTGCATAGGAATGCATTCCTTCAACTTCATCGTTTTGCACACTTTTCATCCTACCAACGTATAGCTATAGTCTGAGAAACCCTTCTGTTTGGGAAGCCCGCGCCCACCGATGCCTGACCCCGTTTATTTGTTTATCTCCCTGTTTCTTGCCGTCATTGCCGTTGTTGCAGCGGCCTATGCGGTCCGTTTGCACAGGCGGGAAACTGCGCGTCAGGACCTGTCTGATGCCGTGATGGCGACGATTTCCGACGGTATCGTGACGCTTGGTGCAGATGGTTCTGTTAAGCACCTGAATGCAGCCGCCAAAGCGATGTTTGGCCGGGAGGTTTCAGGTCGGAATCTCGCCGATCTGCTAAGGGGTTTTCCCGGTGCTGGCGACGCAATGCCGCAAATCGAATACCGGGCCGATGCGGTTCGCGCGGACGGTTCGATTTTCCCGGTTACGGTGACGCTTTTGGCGCTGACCGACCGGAGTGAAACCGTGCTGATTATCCGCGATCTTTCGCGTATTCGGCCGGGGGTGACCGAGGAAGAGCAACGCTTCAAGCAAAGCCAGTATTTCGCGCGCATCGGGACCTGGGACTGGCGGATTGATACCGACGAGCTTTATTGGTCTGACGCGATTTATGGCATGTTTGGCTATAAGCTGGGCGAGGTAACGCCGACCTATTCGCTGTTTTGTGATGCCGTGCATCCCGATGACAAGGAGCACGTCCGCGCAGGTGAAATCCGCTGCATCGAGACCGGCGAAAATCATGACGAGGAATACCGCGTGGTTTGGCCGGACGGCACCATCCGCTGGCTGCGTGAAACCGGCAATGTCACCAAGAACGAGGCGGGCCAAACCATCAAGATGATGGGGGTTGTGCGCGACATTACCGAGGAACGCGCCGAAACCGATCAAATCCGTGACCTTGCCTTCCATGACCCGCTGACCCGCTTGCCCAACCGGATCATTTTTGAAGACCGGCTGCGCAAGGCGATGGACCGCGCCAAGCGCAACAAGAAGCGGGTTGCGGTGGTGTTTATCGATCTCGACGGGTTCAAGCAGATCAATGATGAGCTTGGCCATGTCGCGGGTGATCACATTCTGATCAATACCGGGCAGCGCTTGATGAATTCCGTCCGGGCCTCTGACACCGTCGCCCGCATCGGCGGGGATGAGTTTACCGTCATTCTCGAGGACCTTGAAACCGATGCAGAGGTCCATGGCATTGCCGACAAGATCCTTGGCGCAATCGCCGCGCCGATGGAATTGGGCGAGGGCAGCTATCGCGTCGGGGCCAGCCTTGGCATTGCGATCTATCCCGAGCATGCCAGAACGCTTGATACCCTGATCCATATCGCTGATCAGGCAATGTATGCCGCCAAGGCAGAGGGCACGAACCATTATCACATCGGTTGGGAGATGGCAGATTGATGGTTGATCACATCGAAATACGCCCCGCCACCCGCAATGATCGTGATGCCTGGGAAACTCTGTTTCGCGACTATATGCTGTTTTATGGCTGCGATGTTTCTGAAGCCGCACTTGCCACCACTTGGGGCTGGATCATTGACCCCGACGGTCCCATGGAATGTCTGCTGGCCGTCAAGGACGGGCAGGTCGTCGGCCTTGCGCAATACCGCGCGGTACCCGAAACCCTGACCGGTGTTTGGTTCGGCCATCTCGACGATCTTTTCGTCGCGCCTAAGGCCCGCAGCGCGGGTGTTGCGCAGGCCCTGATGACAAAGCTGAGTGAGATCGCTCGCGACAGGGGATGGTTCAAACTGACCTGGATCACCGCAGAAGACAACGCAACCGCCCGCAGGCTTTATGACCAGATCACAGATGCCTCAGACTGGGTGGTTTATGAGCAGATGCTTGGGGATTGAGTTATGAAAGGCCGCGTGACGGAATGTTTTGGGCTTCCTTGCCATAGCCGCGTGGGGCACAACCCATCACCCGTTTGAATGCTGTGCTGAAGGCGCTTTCAGACTCATAGCCCAGTGACAGCGAAATTTGTGAAAGTGGCTCGCGCGAATGCAGCAGCTTTTCGCCAGCCAGCATCATGCGCCAGTGGGTCAGATAAGCCATTGGGCTTTGTCCGACCTTGTCCTTGAAGCGGGCGGCAAACGCGGACCGCGACATGCCCGAACATCGTGCAAGGGTCTCCACCGTCCAGTTTTGTGCCGGATCGGCATGGATTGCTGATATCGCTTTGCTGATTTGCGGGTCGGCAAGGGCAAAAAACCAGCCAACCCCCTTGGCATCATCATTCATGTACATGCGCAACACCTGGATCAGCATCATATGGGCCAGATGCTGCAAAACCAGTTTGCTGCCGGGATCGTTTTTGCGCATTTCGGCCATGGTGCGTTCGATGCAATGGCGCAACTCGTTGCTTTCATCCCGATTGCGGATAACCACAAGTGGCGGCAACATCGCAAGCAACAAGTCGGCCTGCGGCCCTTGCAGCCCAAACCGGCTGCTTGCCACCACGCAATCCCCGCCGCCATTAAGTGTTTTGATGGTGCCAAACCCGGCGGGTTTAAAGGTGGTGCCTGCTTGCAGTGGTGCGACATCAAGGTCGCTTGCCATCAAGAACGCCTTGCCATGTGGCAGCAAGACGCAATCCCCGGTTTGTAGGTGCACCGGCTCCCTCTCGCCCTCAACCGAAATCCAGCAGTCCCCTTTTACCACTGCAGCCGTTTTGATGTTTTGCCCCTGATCGGGAAACTGGATCGCCCAGGGCGCGCCGATGTCGAACCCGGCCGAAAGGTAGTTTTCCGGGCGGAGCAGGGCGAGGATATCGGAAAGCGGATCCATGGGGTGCCTGTCTGTGGACGAATGAAAATATATATTGGACTGATACGCATAGATCGTCCAGATCGCAAGCGATATCGTGCTTGGGACGGGAACATGATGTGTTCCGGTTTTTTCCAGATGTGATGTAAGGACGGAGTGACGATGCGTGTGTTTGTAACAGGTGCGACGGGGTTTGTCGGATCAGCTGTGGTGCAGGAACTTCTTGATCACGGACATTCGGTATTAGGCCTGACGCGTTCTGATGCGGGGGCCGAAAAGCTTGCCGCGCTTGGGGCGACCGCCTTTCACGGTGATCTTGAAGACGTGGGCAAACTTCAAAGCGGGGCGGCTTCCTGTAATGCGGTGATCCATACTGCCTTTGATCATGATTTTTCCCGCTATGTCGAAAATTGCGAAAAGGATCGCCGCGTGATCAGGGCCATGGGGGCGGTTCTGGCCGGATCGGATCGCCCGATGATTGTGACATCGGGTATCGCGCTTCTGCGTGCTGATCGGCCTTTGGTTGAAAGCGATACGGTCAGCGGAGATATCCCGCGCAAGGCTTCAGAAGAGGCGGCAGCCGAAATAGCAGCAGATGGCGTGAATGTCTCGGTTATGCGGTTGCCGCCGTCAGTGCACGGGGCGGGCGATCATGGCTTTATACCGCTTTTGATCAACCTGGCGCGGGAAAAGGGATTTGCCGCCTGTATCGAGGATGGCGAGAACCTTTGGCCCGCCGTGCACCGCTTTGATGCGGCACGGGCCTATCGCCTCGCCATCGAGGATAAAGGTAGCCAAACCGCTTATCATGCCGTGGCCGAAGAAGGTGTTGCCTTCGCCGATATCGCCCATGCGATCAGTGTCGGACTTGATGTTCCGTTCAAGTCCCTGACGCTTGAGCAGGCCAAGGATTATTTCGGATGGTTTAGCCATTTCGCGGCCATCGATTGCTGCGCATCAAGCGGGCGGACCCAGCAAACGCTCGGTTGGGTGCCGCGTGAAATCGGCCTAATTGAGGATATGCAAAACGCCGGATACTTTGATGAATGACGCAATCAGGAAGGCCGGAAAGCTCCGGTCTTCCTTGTCAGCGAGATGTTCGCTGCTGATGATGGCCAAGGCTGGACAAGATCCGCCCGTCAATGACCATCAACCCAAGCCCGATAACGACCATGCCGATAATATGCTGCGTCATCAGGATCTCGCCAAGAAACCCCACACCCAGCAAGATTGCACTGACCGGGATCAGGAAGGTAACCAGCAGCAGGTTGGATGCGCCCGCCCGCTTGAGGATGGCGAAATAGAGGATATAGGCGAGTGCTGTGCTGAGCGTTGCAAAGCCCAGAACCGCAAGGATCGTGCTGGTTGTCGGAACGGGCAGGTGCCAAGGCTGATCAATCATGATTGAAAGCGGCAGCAACATCAGGCTTGAAGCACTTGTCATCCCGGCCGCTGTCAGGATCGGCGGGGTGGTCGCAAAACGACGGCCAAACACCCCTGCACAGCCATAACTGAACGCCGCCAACAGAACCGCTGCCGGGGCAAGAAGACCAAACTCTGTGCGGGATGTCGGCACACCGAAAATCACGATCACACCGCCAAAACCGATCAGAACGCCGATGGCTTTGCGCAAGGAAAGCTTTTCGCTATCCGTGGCGATATGGGCGATCAGAAGCGTGAAAAGCGGGGTGGTGGCATTGAGGATTGCGGCAAGGCCGCTTGTGATATGGGTCTGGCTCCAGACAATCAAGCAGAACGGTACAAGATTGTTAAGCGCCCCCATCACAGCAATCGCACCCCAGAATTTCGGGTCCCGCGGGATCGATACGTCGCGCAGCAACACCACCCACCACAGTACGATGGTGGCAATCAACACCCGGCAAAGCACCAAGGTTAGCGGTGGCAAATCGGCAAGTGCGATTTCAGTAAAGAAGAACGACCCACCCCACAGAACCGACAGCGCAATCAGCATCAACCAACTGGTGCGATCCATCAGCGGGGCAGGCGCATTCGGCCGTGAGGTGTGGGTAGAGCGCGCCCGGGAATGGGGAAGGGCATCAATCCCACGACCTGCCGGGCGCGCGGCAATCTCGTTCTCAAGCGATAAAAGACGTGTGGTGTTTTCGTGGGGCAGCATCGCCGGCTCCATCCATCAGTTGGTGACGGACGAAGGTTAGGCTGATCGCGCAAAAGCTGCTCGCCAGTTTCGGACTTGAACGTGGGGACAAAAAAGCGGGGCGACATTGGCCCCGCTTTTGTCGGTGTTAGTCACAATGTGTTTCAGAGAAACGCACCATTATCGACCTGGATGACCTGCCCGGTGACGGCCTTGCCCATCTCGCTTGCGAGGTAAAGGGCAGCATAGGCCTGATCGATCGGTTCAGTCATCGGCACGGTGGTGTTGACGTATTTATCCGAGAATTCCAGCGATCACATCGCCGCCTTCCTGTTCGCCGGCGGCCCATGCGGCGGCAGCTTCGGTATCGGTCACACCCGGTGCAATCGCGTTGCAGCGGATTTTCGTGCCCGACAGGCGAATGGCGATGTTTTTGGTCATGGTGTTGACCCCGCCCTTGGTTGAAGTATAGGCAACGCCGCAAATCGGCAGCGTGCCGTTGACCGAGGATACATTGATGATCCGTCCTTCATTGCGCGGCAGGAAGTGATTGACCGCTTCGCGGCAATAGCGGAACACACCGGTCAGGTTCAGCTCGACGATCTTGGCAAAGTGCTCGTCAGTGGCTTCTTCAATCGCGACCATGTCGCCCGACCCGGCATTATTGACCATGATATCGACCTGACCATAGGTCTCAATCGCCTTGGCAAAGACGTCTGCCGGGGCTTTGGGATCGGATGAGTCGGCAATGACGCCAATCGCATTGCCACCATTCTTGCGGATTTTCTCGACCACTTCATCGAGCAAGTCCTTGCCGCGTGCGGTCAGAACGACATTGGCTCCTTCTTCGGCATAAAGTTCGGCAATGGCAAGGCCGATACCCTTGCTGGCCCCGGTAACGATGGCTGTTTTGCCTTCAAGTAACTTCCGCATGGTATTCTCCTTCTCGGATACTCGGTGGGTCATCACCGATATAGTGTTCCGTCAGAAGGCGGGTAGTCGGGCAAATCTGAAAATACTTATGCGGGCTGCTCATGAAACGGGCGGCGGTTCTGGAAACAAAACAGGCGCAGAGACCCGGATTTCTGCGCCTGTTAAAATTGTATGAGGGTAAGTATGCTATTTGGCTGTGACCGTTTCAGTTTTCACACCAATGAATTTCGGTAACTTGGCAAAGATCGTGATGTTGCCAAGTAGCACCATCGCAAGGCCAGTTGCGCCAATCGGTGTCCAGACATAACCTTCAAGGAAGGTTGAGACGGTAAGTGCGACCACCGGGAACAGGACGGTGACATAGGCCGCGCGGCCCGCACCAACGCGGTTGACGAGTGCCAGATAGGCAATGAAGGCCACGACCGAGCCCGGAATGGCGAGATAGAGCAATCCGCCGATATATATCGGATCGGTTGGCATGACCGGTGTCTGGCCCTTGAACATGGCAAAGATGAACAGCAGCACCGTGCCATAGATCATACCGCGTGCAACCGCATCACGGTTGGGGATGCCCATGGCATGCAGTTTTACCGATACCATGTTGCCGCAGCTAAACACCGCCGTGCCGCACAGGGCGAAAATCATGCCGGTGATGGCGTGCGGATTGTGTGACAGGGCATAGATCTGGTTGGCAAACAGGCAGGCAATCCCGCCCAGGCCGAATGCCGCACCAAAGACAAAGCGCAAACCCGGTCGGTTGCCATAAAAGGCCCAGTTCCCCAGCGCATTGAAAATGGTCGAGGTGGTAAAGATGACCGCGACAATGCCGCTCGCGATATAGCCGGTCGCCGAATACATCAGGATAAAGTTGATGCCAAACAGCCCGCAACCCAGCAGTACGATCCATGGATGTGCGCGCCAGGGCACCGGGCGCCATTTACGCGTCAGCAACAGGAAGCCGCAGAGAACAACTGCTGCCAGCGCAAAGCGATAGAAGATCGAAATTTCGACCGGGATCGGTCCGATCTGAAGTTTGATCGCATACCAGGTAAATCCCCAGCAGGCGGTGACGATCACGAATAAAAAGGCTGTCATCATCGGGGCTTTCAAAACAGCACGTGCAAGGCATTTGGTGGCACGAAGGGTGACGCAAATCTGGTCACGCGGGTTGGTGGCGCGCGGGGACCAATCAGGGAATCCCGAATATGTGGGGCATATCCTGTAACGCCAATAAGCCACAATCAATGCCGCGCGGCTTTCACTTTCTTGCGCTGTTTTTCACATTCTTGCGGTTACGTGTATGCGGTCAGTCACGCCAATAAAGAACGGGGCGGATACCATGTAGTATCCGCCCCGTTTCTTGTTCAGATGTCTGGTCAGAATGACCTGATCGTTACTTGGCCATGGCCGTTGACCGGTTGGTGGCCTCGGGGATCAGGCCGAACAAACTGGATCGCGAGTTTTCTGTGTCCATCGCTAAGAGTTTAGAGGACACGTGCTACTTAGCCAATTGCAGCTGATCTGTAGAAACCTGCATACGTGTTTGTTGGCCCATGAAGTCTATGAGCACCCAAATGCGTTGCTGTGGTTCGATAGCGTCAACGGTTGCAACAAAGTTCGCAAACGGTCCAGTCCGCAGTTCTACGCTGTCCCCCGCGTTCAAGCATTTAGGAGGTAAGATTGTACCGAACGCATCGCATCTGAGCATCAATTCTGATACCAGTTGTTGCGGAAGTGGCTTTGGTTTGTCTTCAAAGCTTACAAGCCTGGACACCCCAATTGTGCTATTGATTTTACGCCATGGTGCCTGCTCCGTATCGACGCTAACGAACATGTATCCAGGGAAGAGAGGTTTTAGGTCGCTAACAAAGCGGGTGGCTCTCTTTCGTGTGATTCTCTGCATGGGAAGGAAAGTCTCGAATCCCTGACGGTTCAGGTTGCGTTCAGCAAGCCGATGGCTATTGGGTTTGAACTGTATCAAATACCAATGGTTCATTATCGTAATTCTTCATTGTATATCGTTCATTATTGAGCAGTTGTAACAAAAGTATGGGGCGCGGTAAACTGATCTTATCTTATGGAGGGCGATCTTACCTGCATCCGAGTCAAGCATAAGGCAGCAATCAAAAACCAACTAACTTACAGAAATATAACATATTTTTATCCTCCCTGTAAAATTTGTGCACACATCAAAATTAGTCACTTCTTAATGTTTTCAGGTTGATCTCTCAACGGGTTTGATCTATTAGTCATCTTTGAACATTCATGAGAATTCTTGACCTACATTGTGATATCTCATCATTTGAGCGTGCAGGCAGCGCGAGGCTCAGTGCGGTAGCTATGGTTGAGGGAAAGCATGGCTAGCCGTCGCGAAGAGCACCAGGAGGAGATCCGTTTGAGGGTGATGCGGCTGATATCGCAGAACCCTGAAATGTCTACGCGACAGGTTGCTGATGAAGTGGGTATTTCCAATGGCTCAGCTTACTACGTGCTCACGGCATTAGTTGAAAAAGGCTTTGTGAAGCTTGGTAATTTTAAGAAGAGCCCACGCAAAGGTCAGTATGCATACCTTTTGACCCCTAAGGGTATTCGCGAAAAATCTCTGCTCACACACAGTTTTATTGAACGCAAACGCCAAGAGTTTGAAGTGTTACAGGCTGAGATTGAAGCGCTCGAAGAAGAGGCGGGACTTGTGGGTGAAGCACGGCATTGCCCCTCGGATGCAAGTAGTGAATGAACTAACATGCTTTAAAATGGGCGATACTCATAGAGATATTGGCGTTAATCTCGGTGAGAGCATTTCCCACTTCATTGGCCGTGCAGTCGCGCACAAACTCAGAGCTAAATCCACTGTCATCGGTTTTGATCGACGTGGAGCAAGCCACGCCCTTGCCGCAGCTAATTAAAGCATTAATGGGGCCACAGGTTTGGGGCGAAAAAACACCTTAAGCTGGACTAAGAACATATCGGGTATCGATCGCACGCGGTTCCCCCATTAATTGTGGCCTGTCCGCCTACCGCCGGGAGTTTGCATCATGGGATGAGCCGTCTGGCTCAACTTCGGTTTTTACGGATTGGTCGTTTAACTAGCGTCAGAATGAACCAATTTCGACGGATTTCTATCGCCATCTCCACTTTTCGATGCCTATAAGACGAATTTAGGGAGAGGATTTGTTGATCGTGATTCTAATAGAAGCATCTTTTATGTTGAGCAACGAAATATAATGACAAAATTTAGCGTAATAACCGTTTGTTATAATTCTGAAAAGACAATAGCAGAAACGATTCAATCTGTTAAAAAACAATCCTTTAAGGATTATGAGCATTTAATTGTAGATGGTCTATCTTCGGATAATACTGGAAAAATTGTCGATGCACACAAAGACAACAAGATAGCGTTTGTGTCAGAGAAAGATAATGGTCTTTACGATGCTATGAACAAAGGAATATTAAAGGCTAACGGCGAATATATTGTGTTTTTGAATTCAGATGATTTTTTCGCAGACGAGTATGTGCTTCAGAAAGTTGATTTAATTTCTTCAAGCCTACCGGATTTTATCTATGGTGGCATCAGATATTTCTCTGAGAATCAAAAAGGTGCAAGAACGTGGATGCCAGAAAATTTTACTACCATAAAACATAAAAAGTTGCAGATACCGCACCCTGGTGTGTTTATCAGGCGTGAGCACATCATTGAAAATAAACGTCTTTTTGATACAACGTTACAAATTGCAGCGGATCTGAAGCAGCAGCTGGAGTTGATACATATTGACAACCGGACAGGGATGCTTGCCCGTGAAATTTTAGTAAATATGCGCCTTGGTGGTAAAAGTACCGATGGTATTTTAGCATTCATACGCGGCTGGAAAGAATCATTGCGAGTATACGTGGAGCTATTCGGTGTTATTGGAATTTATTACTGTTGCAGGAAAGTGCTTCATAAATTACCTCAGATAAGTAATAAGGTGCAATATTAATGTAAATATTATATTAAGTACGGGATTTTGATTTTTAATAAATAAAATGATCAAAAATGATAAATCAAGGTGTTTAAATATCGTTGTTGTCTGTATACGCGCCTAATTTATTCTCGTATTTGTCGGAGATGTAGACGGTTTCCAATTTTTCAGTAAAATGTTCAGGCCTATTCTGGGTATGGATTTTTGATATTTCATTGAAAATAAAAATTTGAGAGAGCAATGTTCCAAGTTTTAAAAAAACTTTATGAAATTTTAGATGGTCCTGAGCGAAAAGCATTGTATGCAGTTTTGTTTATAGTGTTTGTGATTGGTGTATTTGAAATTGTTGGAATAGCCTCTATCATTCCGATTATCTCAGTCATGGATGATCCACAAGTATTGGAAGATAATAAATATCTTTTCATTTATAAGCAGTTTTTGCTTAATGTGGGGATTGAGAAAACATCAGAAGTATTAGCTGTGTTGGCCATAACTTCATTCACTATGATAGCCTTATCAACTGCACTTAAATCAGTGGGAATATATTTAACGACTAAGTTTATAGAATTGAGGCGTCATTCTCTTAGTAAGAAATTATTGTCAGGGTACTTGAGAAATGATTATCAGTTTTTCATAAATTCAAGTACTTCAGATTTGACAAAAACAATTTTGTCAGAAGTTGACCGGATTGTTGCGCAGCTAATCCGGCCTATCATAAATATGATTTCTTATGTGTTTTTGTTAGTTTTTGTTCTAACGTTTTTATTTTTTATAAATCCTCTGGTTACGGGACTAATAATTGGTGTGTTTGGTCTGCTGTATTTAGTCTTATATGTAGGCATTAGACAAAAAATAAAAGAACTTGGTGAGCAAACTGTTAGCGCAAACAAGGGACGTTTCGCTGTGACTATGGAAGCGTTCACAAGTATAAAATACCTGAAATTTAGTGGATTAGAACACTATTATACTCAAAAATTTGAGGAAGAATCGTACAGGTTTTCCAACTCAGTCGCTTTGCAGTTCGTATTTAACCAAATACCGAAACACATTGTTGAGCTAGTCGCTTTTGGGGGAATTATCTTAATTTCAATAGTGACTTTAATTTCCAGGTTAGGGGCTGGTGAACAGGCAGCGGGCACAATTTTTCCCATACTCGGTGCTTATGCTTTAAGTGCATACAAGCTACAACCTGCTATCCAAGCAATATTTAACGGTATTGTAAGCTTGCGTTATGGTCGCGTAGCACTTGATAATTTATTTAAATCTTTGAGCGAAATTTCCCCGGACTTTCCCCGTGCCAAGGATAAATCTGATAGCATTAAGGTCAATTTTAACAAATATTTGCAATTAAAGAACCTTAGTTTTCGTTACGCTAACCGGAATGTAAATGTATTAGATGATGTCAATTTGATTGTTGGAGCAAATTCTAGAATTGGTGTCGTCGGGAAAACTGGATCAGGAAAATCGACGTTAATAAATCTAGTTTTGGGTTTGTTGCACCCAAGTGACGGTCAGATTCTCGTTGATGGAGTAGAAATAACTGACTCGAACATGGGAGCATGGCGTCAGCTGATTGGTTACGTACCACAAGATGTAACTTTGGTTGATGCTTCGATCTATGAAAACATCGCATTTGGCCTTGGCTTGGATGACATTGATTTGGAATTTGCCGAACATTGTGCTCGAGCGGCACTTGTTGATGAGGGGCTGCTAAATAACAGTCGCGATAAAAACGTTGGTGAAGGTGGGGCAAAACTCTCAGGTGGGCAGAAGCAGAGAATTGGAATTGCCCGAGCTTTATACAAGAACCCAAAGCTATTAGTTTTAGATGAGGCGACAAGTGGATTAGATCCCAATACCGAGAAATTAGTTTTGGACTCCATATCGAAATTTTCTGAGAACTTAACAATTGTTATGATCACACATCGATATTCAAATCTCGAGATGTGTAATGAAGTTTATGAAATGTTCGATGGAAAAATTAACAAATGGAGCAAAAATGCTTAATGCGGTAGTTGATCTGACCCCTAACAGTGGCGTTTCATATTTTTTGAAGTATGCAGTATTAGGTGCAGCGAAAGATAAAGGAATATCTCTTGAATTTAGGCAAAGTCCGGTGGCTGGGACAAGGGGTTCATTTCAAAGATTAATTAAATTCAACAGTTTTTTTGACTTCGTTCTGAATGTTTTAGATTTGTTCAGAATGTTTATATTTTCTTTAAAAATAGCCCCGCTATTTGCTCTGAATAGGAAACGTCTAATATTTTCTCTGTTATCCTTGACTAAAGAAGAAATTGTAATCGGTGACTGCATATTAAGTGCATACCAGAGGAATAATAAAACTAGAGTAACTTTAGGAAGAAATATTGAATTATTTTTGTTTGTAGTGGCGTCGTATTTTTCCATTATAGTAAATATTAGACGCTTGGCGGTAGAAATAAAAAAAGATGGTGGAGCAAAATATTTCTTCTGTCATGAAACTACGGGAATTGAAGAAACTCTCAGACGTTACTGCATAGTACGAGGTATGATCGAAATTCGTTATTCGAAGCATCATAAGGGTTTTAGATTGTTTTCAGGTTTCGATGGAGTGGCACTGAGAAAACAGGAAAAATTCAATTTACAGGCAGGACAAGCAATTGAGGAAGCAGAAATACAAGTGGCTAAGGAGAAACTAAGTTCGTTGGTGGATAGAACTGTTCAATATGCTTATCTGAAATCTGTCGATGTTGACTTGAACGTTACGTTAAGCTGTTCTCCGAAGGCACCTAAAACGACAGTTGTGATTTTTCTGGCCACATTGAGTGACGCTCAGTACTTGTACGGTGTAGGACCTTATCCGTCTCTCGACACGTTCCAAGAGTCCTTGTTGGAGTTTTTCTTAGCGAAAGATATGAATGTTGTTGTGAAACCGCATCCAGCAATGATGAAAAATAAAGATTATGCCGAAAAAGATCGTTCGTATTACCGGAGTCTGCTTCGCAAATGGGATGCGCAAGATGATGATGAGTATGTCAAGAGATCGAGTCTAAATAATAAGCTGATATTTGTAAGCGAAAAACTTTCGGTAAAAGAGCTAAGTAAAAAATTCCCAAGTTTTTTGTGTGTCACCCAACATGGTTCTGTTGCAGCAGAATGTGCGCATTTGGGGCATTTAAGCCTTGTTGGGAAAAATTCTCAATTTTCAGAACAAGACAAGTTTGTTGAAATACTAGAAGACGCTGACGAGTTGCAGGAAAAACTGGACCGCTGGCTTGCCTTTACTGCATTTACAAAATCAGAGATACATTCAATATATAGGTATATTTATATCCATAATTTTTTTAATGTGGATTTATATGGGAATATTATATTTTCAGATTTAATTCCTAAGGATTTGGAGACATCAGAAATAGAAAATTGGTTAAAGGAATTCTTAGATAATAATCCTGATGCAGAATATAAATTAAATCAAAGTGCGAAACTAAACATTTCAAAATTAAACAATAACTTTGAAGAGGTTATTGCATATGAAAAGTAAAACCGGTGCTTTATGTGAAAAGCACGATATCCCCTATAAGATTGATTATGAAATAGGAAAATATAGCTATTCACGTACAGGACTTAAGGTGCGTATTGCGATATTTCCAAATACATCTGAGAAATTGATCTATTTGATCCAAGAATTCAAAAATCAAAATATTGATTTTAAAATAATAGGAAGCACGACAAATATTTTATTTTTAGAGTCCCAAATTTATCAGTGCTTCGTTTATACGACAATGCTAACCGAATATGATTTCCATGAAAATCATGCCATTGTTGGTTGCGGTAGGGCCGTTAGTGATTTTGTACGTGATGTTTCAATGCGCAGTATTGAAGGTTTTGAGGGATTAGAGGGCATTCCTGGGACAATCGGCGGAGCGCTTGTCATGAATGCAGGCGCATACGGATATTCGATCTCAGACAACCTACTAAGTGTAGATGTTATCGATGTAAACGGGGAAGTCAGGACTATCTGGAAATCTGAAATGAAAATTGTGAACCGATCTATACCCACACTACAGGGTAAGATCATTGTACGTGCAAAATTTAATTTAAAAAAAGGAACCCATTCTCAAATAGAGAAAATGACCAGAAAGTTTCATATTAGTAGACATCAATATCAGGAGTGGGTGTATCCTAATTTAGGTAGTATTTATATTGTGCCGGGTCTAAATATAAATCAAAATATGCGTGAAATTCATACAGGTCGAAGATTTTTTTTAAAGTACCTTTATTTTATTTTGTTTAAAGTTTGGTTTTTCAAGCCACTCTTTATATTCAGGAGATCATTTCCAAGCTTCAACCTTCCCTTTGAATTGCTGAAGATGTTGAAAATAAAAACATACAACTCTGAAGTAGCGTCAAAAACAACAGTTAACACGTTTTCCAACAAAAATTATTCCACGCTCACAATATTGGAATATTTTTTGCAATTACGCGAAGACGCTGGCGGGACTATTAAACTAGAGAACGAAATTTATACAGGAAATGTGGAAACAGTCGTGGATCCTAGATTGCGAAAATTGCAATTGAAAATAGTGGACCAACTTGGATGCGAAAAATCAGACAGCTACTCGTCTGGGAAAATGTGACACTATACACTACGAAAATAATTACGCGAGAGAACCTGCCACCAATAATTCGAAACTTAACTTCAATATCATTATGTGAAATTGTAGGCAAGATGAACACAGTTTTGACCTATACGATAGATTCACCCCTAATGATGATTAAATTTTCCGGTTATGCTCATGATATTGATTCAAGCCAGAATGTCTTCTAACCGTCTACCTGGCAAGGTATTGATGGAAATTGGTGGGCGAAGAATTCTTGATCATCTCTTTCATCGTTGCGCAAGTGTCGTCGGCAGAGAGAATGTAGCGATTATTACCTCAACGGAACCCAGTGATGATCCCATTGTTGAGTTTGCTGACACACACAATTATCAATACTATCGCGGCCCGCTGGACAACGTCTATGAACGTTTTGTGGGGGCAGTTTCTAAGTTTGGGATAGATCAGTTCGTCAGAGTGTGTGGAGATAGTCCATTTCTACAACCAGAATTAATTGAACATGCACTTAATCAGTTTAGCAATCAGTATGTAGATCTTGTAACAAATGTTTTTCCTCGCAGCTATCCCAAAGGGCAATCTGTCGAGGTTGTAAGGACAAGAACATTCTTGTCACCTGATTATGTTGCTTTGAACGGGTTTTCACATGAGCATGTTACACAAGGTTTTTATTCTCACTCTGATCACTTCAATATTTTGAACTTTAGATGTTCTGAGCTTCAGACACCAAAGTTGGAGACTTGGGCTGTTGATACCTATGAAGATCTGCAAACAATTTCGAATTGGATAATAAACAATCCAGAAGGTCCAAAGTCATTTGGAACTCCTATTATCGCAATTCACAAGAGTGGTATCAAAAATGCTTAGAGTTGGCGTCGTCGGCCTTGGTGTCGGAGAAAGGCATATACATGGTTTCAATGGTAGCCCTTATGCAACAGTCACCCGTATTTGTGACATTAACCCGAGAAAGTTAGCTGATGTTGCAGATCGTAGTGGTATTAGCGATGTAACCACTAACGCGGAAGATATCCTTCTAGACCCAGAAATAGACGTAGTGTCAATTGCGAGCTTCGATGAATACCACGCGAAGCAGATAGTAATGGCATTGGACGCAGGAAAGCATGTGTTTGTCGAGAAACCTTTGTGCCTTACTGAGATGGAGTTAGATGAAATATGTGAGGCATATGCACATGCAAAAATTAGGGGAGAAAATCTCTACGTTTCTTCCAATTTCATACTGCGTCGAGAATTAAGGTTTATGAAACTCAAAAAGAATATCGAGCTTGGCAAACTCGGTGATATTTATGCGGTCGAAGGCAGTTACGATTATGGTAGAGTCTCTAAATTAATTGATGGATGGCGAGCGCAGACGCCAAAATACTCTGTAATGCACGGTGGTGGCATACATATTCTTGATTTTTTTAAGTGGTTAACTGGATATAATTTTTTACCACACGCGGCATTAGCGAACAAAACTGTCACGCTAGGGACCAAATTCCGACCTTATGATCATATACTTTCCATTGGAAAGTTCGGTGACGAAATATTAGGTAAGATTAGTGCTAACTTTGGTTCTCAAACTGCCCATTTTCACCAAATAAAAGTTTATGGCACAAAAGGCAGCTTTATCCACGATTGCGGCGTATCGACATACTTTTTTGGGAGTGAACCCAATGTACTGCGCGAGATAGAAAATGATCCTTTCCCATCCAGTAACAAAGGGGATTTATTGCCAGAATTTATTTCAGCAATTATACATAATACAAGTTTAGATATTGATTTTGAGCATGTCGAAAGTATTATGCGCGCTTCTATTGCTGTAGATACACTGGCTTGCCGCGAATGACCAATTTTTGTGCTACAGCCGACGTGTGGTTAAGTGAATGTCTTGATTTTCCGTGCTTTGTCGTGAGCGAAGCTGGCAAAGAAGACTTGAATCAAGTTTTGTTTGGCAACAACAGATTGTTTGTCTCCTGTAAATTACATGAAAACGACTTTCAATCTATAGATGCTATCGAAAGTATGGGGTTTGTCGAGATAAACCAGCAGATCACTTTTAGCTGGAAGCCGGACAAGCTGACACCTGTTAAACCCGTTAATGATCTTGAATTTCGTTACTCTTCAAGTAAGGAGTTAAGATCATCCCTGGTTGGCTTTGCGGACTTATTTGTTACAGATAGATTTAGAACAGACTCTCGTCTTCCTTCTGATTGGTCGGTGAGGGTTAAGACTAATTGGATCCTTTCGCCAGACGAAAATAGACAAATTCTTTTGGCACAGATAGGCAAAGATATTGCGGGGTTTATCGTATTACGAAAATACGTTAGCCGTACAATAATTGACCTGATTGTTGTTGACCCTAGCTATCGCGGTCAGAAGATCGGCCGACAACTATTGTTGCATTTGCAAAAATCAATCAAAAAAAATCAAGTGATTATAGTAGGAACGCAGCATGACAATCATGTTGCCCGAAAGCTATACGCTTCAGCTGGTTTTAGAAACGTGGATACTAAAAAAGTTTACCACTTTTATCGTGAGAGAGTTTTATGAAAACAGTAGCAAAATTCACTTTTTCAAGAGAAATGCAACCCTTTATTATTGCTGAAATTGGAAACAACCATGAAGGAGATTTTGTTCGAGCTAAGGAACTTCTAATAGCGGCTGCTGAGGCAGGGGTAGATGCTGTAAAATTTCAATCAATCACGCCGCAGAAACTTGTAACTTCTGATCAAGTGGACCGAATTGAAAAGCTGCGAAAATTTAGCTTAAATTGGGAGCAATTCGCCGAGCTTTCCGAATTGGCAGACAAGAAAGGTGTAGTATTCTTCAGTACACCTTTTGATGTAGAAGCTGTGGATAGGTTAGATAAATTACAAAAGATTTTTAAAATCTCTTCTGGAGATAATACATTCAGTGACTTGGTGCAAGAAATCGCACAGCGAGGAAAGCCAACCTTAATCTCTACAGGCGGAATGACACATGATGAAATAATTCAGCTACATCAATTCTTTTTGAACGCCGCGATTACACCTGCAGAGTTGATCCTATTACATTGCATTAGCCTATATCCAACATGCCCAGTTGACGCACAACTTTGGCGTATAAAATGGTTAAATGATCATTTTAACGGAATTACCGTTGGTTATTCGGACCACACTTTAGGTATCGAAGCTTGTAAAATCGCCGTTACATTGGGCGCTCGAGTACTAGAAAAACATTTCACCTTGGATAAAAATCAATCTGATTTTCGTGATCATCAGCTTTCGGCTGACCCACAAGAAATGGCGAAGCTTGTTCAAGAGTGTCGTGCTGTCATGGACTATTTGGGAAAACCGTCAGATATTCGCCCGGATCGCGATATGCATGGCGTTCGCAGAGTCGCGGTGGCAGCTAGGGATATTGCCGTTGGGACTGTAATACAGGCATCAGATTTGACATGGCTAAGGTCACTTGATACCAGCGCGCTAAAAAATCCAGATGCGGTTTTGTGTAGGCGTGTAGCGGTTAGTATCAGTAAGGGTGAACCGCTATCAGAACGTCATTTCAACAAGGGTTAAACGAATGTGCGGCGTGGCTGGATATGTAAGTAATAATATAGTTCCAACAGATCGTCTTTATAAGTGCTTGAAGCAAATGCGGTTAAGAGGCCCTGATGATAACGGGCTCTATGAGAATAGGGATGCATCAGTAAAGGTTGGTCTAGTTCACACGCGATTGTCAATTTTAGACCTTGATCCTCGTTCTGCGCAGCCCTTTCATTTCCAGCATTATGTATTCTCTTATAATGGTGAAATATACAATTATCTGGAATTGAGGGCAGAGCTCGAAGATTTAGGATATAGCTTCCGGACAAATGGCGATACGGAAGTGATGGCTATTGCTTGGGCTGCTTGGGGTAAAGATGCGCTGAACAAATTTGACGGGATGTGGGCCATCGCTGTCTGGGATGCAAAGGCTGAGCAGTTAACACTGGCGACAGATCCCTTTGGTGAAAAGCCAATTTATTATATTGTAGGGCCCGATAATTCTGTTTTTTTTGGATCTCAAATTGACTGTGCGTTAACATTAGCAAATATTAAAGCGCGACCTAATTGGCAGCACTTGAAGCGTTATTTAGTCAATGGATATAAATCAATCCATAAAACAGATGATTCTTATGTGGAACACGTTCGGCGCCTGCCTGGAAATAAAGTTATGGAGGTGTCGACGCGCGGCATTAACATATCGCCTTACTGGAAAGTCCCCGATTATAGGCCAGATAGAACTCAAAAACGCGCAGACTTAGTCGCATCGGTCCGGGAAACTCTCATAAGTAGTGTTGCAAAGCGTATGAGGGCAGATGTGCCTCTGGCTTTTTGCATGAGTGGTGGGATTGACAGTAATTCCATAATAGCGATTGCATCCCAACACTTGGGGATGGACGTTTGCGGCTTTACAATTATGAATAAAGACGGGCGCTACGATGAACAAAAATTAGTAGATTTATCTTCCCGTGAACTCGACGTTCAAAACGAAAAAATAGTTTTACAAACTACAAACTTTTTACCTGCACTTGAGGCTATGATTAAGAACCGTCATGGTCCAGTTTCGACTATTTCGTATTACACACAAAACTTTTTACACAAAGCTATTAGTGATCGAGGTTATAAAGTTGCGATAAGTGGTACAGGCGCTGATGAGTTATTTACGGGATATTATGATCATCATTTACTATACCTTGGAACGAATTTTGAGGAACCCTTGACCAGAGCGCATGCTCTTGAGAATTGGGAGAAATACACAAAACCTCAAACGCGAAATCCCTTATTACAAGATCCAGACAAGTATCTTAGAACACCTGGAGCTCGGGAACACGTTTATTACAAAAATACCTACTATGCAGACTTTTTGCGCGACGCATGGCATGAGCCCTTCGTCGAAACCATCTATTGTGGATCATTGATGCGCAACCGAATGTTGAATGAATTATTTCATGAAGCGGTGCCTGTAATCCTAGCGGAAGATGACAAAAATGCTATGGCGTATTCAATTGAAAATAGATCTCCATTCTTATCTCGCGAACTTTTGGAAATGAGCATGACGATCCCGGATGCTGAATTAATCAAAGATGGTTATGCGAAGTCAATTTTACGTGAAGCGATGGCTGGTCTTGTGCCTGATCAGATATTATACGAGCGCCGTAAAATTGGGTTCAATTCATCACTTTTTGAAGTTGCTGATATAAAGTCTGATCATCTAAGGCAGGTAATATTGGATGATAGCCCCTTTTATGATGTGGTAGATCGAGGAAAAGTTGAAGAATTCCTTGGCCGTGATTTGAGTTTGAATAGTGACAGCAAATTCTTATTTAATTTAATTAATGCAAAAATCACTGTCGATTTCATGGAGGCGTAAATTGAGATACTGTAAAAAATGCGTTTTGCCTGACTCGCGTCCTAACTTAACTGTTAACGATGATGGTATTTGCACTGCCTGCATGTCTTCAAATGAAAAACCTAAAGTGGATTGGGTTAATCGTGAAGCGATGTTTCAAGATTTGGTTGATGAGGTTAAAGAGCAAAAAAGAAATTATGACTGTGTTATTCCAGTCAGCGGTGGGAAAGATAGTACTTGGCAAGTTGTCAAAGCCTTAGAATATGGGTTGAAACCAATATGTGTGACTTGGCGAACGCCTGCTCGAAATGGCTTAGGTCAGAAAAATCTTGATAATTTAATTTCCCTAGGAGTTGATCACCTGGATTTTTCTGTAAATCCTAAGCTGGAGAGAAAGTTTACTCTGAAGGCTTTTGAGCGCTTTGGCTCACCTGTTATTCCCATGCATATGGCAATACATGCATTGCCAATGCAATTGGCAATCGAGAAAAACATTCCACTAATTTTGTGGGGGGAAAACTCTGCTGTGGAATATGGTGGTGATGATGAGAAGCTTAAAGGTATGGAAATTACCCGTTCGTGGCTAATGCAATATGGTGTCACACACGGCACGACCGCCCAGGATTGGGTGGGTAATGATATTAGCATGAGCGAATTAGCCCCTTATCACTGGCCAGAGGAAGCAGAATTAAGAGCTAAAAACGTCAGGGCGGTTTTTCTAGGACAATATTTTAGCTGGGACCCGAAATTGACCGCCAAATTTGTCAGTGAACATGGATTTCAGGCTGCCAGTGATGCAGTGGTTGGTATTTTTGATTTCGCAGATGTCGATGATGCCTTTTTAATGTCAGTCCATCATTGGTTGAAATGGTACAAGTTTGGTTTTACGCGGACTTGGGATAATTTGTCTCTGGAGATTCGAGCTGGTCGGATGACGCGGACTGAAGCTATTGAACATTTAAAAGCGCTAGGCGACGAAACGCCGCACAAAGAAATTGAGATGTTTTGCGAGTATACTTGTATTACGCGAAATAGATTTTTCGAAATTGCCGAAAAGTTTCGAAATTTAAATATTTGGGAAAAACGAAAAGGAACCTGGCAAATACCAAATTTCTTATTTGGTGATAAGGTTTGGATTGATGAAAATTGATCGAAAAGAACAGCCGCGTACATTCATCGTTGGCTCGAAAAAAGATATCGAAATTTCGCATACAGCGGATATAACTCTTTCATCGGACGAGCAGGTCACATTTCTGACCGAGAATGGTTCTGAATTCGATTTTGTGCGCAAACAATGGGGGTATTATGCTACGCCGTCAATTAACCGTCGGCTCAAGCATTTTGGGTTCCATACAGCGCTCGTGCAGAACGCCAAAGGGCACGTATACATATTTGTTGTCGAAGCAGAGAAAATGGATGGGTTTAACGCGTATTGCAAAGCTGAGAATCAAACTGTTTTGATGTGGTTGGACAGGATTATTTGTGATGACAGCCATAATTAGCTTGTTAAACGCATCTTGGGTTTTACGAGTATACTCCTACTGGGTGCGGTTGTTGTTACAGCTACGCGGAGTTGAAGTTGGCCAAAATTTCACAGCACGAGCTTTGCCGATTTTGGTTAAGGACAGGTCTTCTAAAATTATTATCGGTAGTAATGTGTTCTTGAAAGACCAAGTTGACTTGCGCGCCACCAAAGGCGCCGTTTTGATCTTAGAGCATGGTGTGAATTTAGACAAAGATGTCAGAATTGTAGCTACCAATGGAGCAAGAGTAACTTTTGGCGAAAACGCAGATATTGGCTGTAATTCAATTTTTAATTGTGGGGCAGATGTACATATAGGTAGGGATGTTTTGATGGCGGGATTTTGCTATTTACAAACATCAAATCACAATATAGCACGAGGACAAACCATCAAATCGCAGGGGTATTCTCATCATCCAATTCACATAAGTGATGATTGTTGGCTTGGTGGGGGGGCTTTTGTTTTACCGGGGGTCAAATTAGGTGCTGGCGTAGTTGTGGGGGCTAACTCGCTGGTCAATAAAGATGTTTCCGACTTTAGTATTGTTGGGGGAAGTCCTGCTGCGACCCTTGGGACAAGACATTAAAATAAAAGGTGAAATGTGATTACATTTGGAAAGCCGTTAGTTGACGCTGCTGAAATAGAGAATGTTCAGGAGGTCATGGAGTCAGGAATTTATGTGCATGGCCCTAAGACGCGAGAGTTTGAAGAGTCTTTTTGCCAGCAGTTTGGATATGACCATGCACTCAGTGTGGCCAACTGTACAGCCGGACTGCACCTAGCTCACCATTCCTTGACCAAAACAATCGAGCCGGAAGTAAAAAAACAACATGAAGTTTTGTGTCCGGCTATGACACACGTCGCTACTGCTCATGCAATTGAGTTGGCTGGTTTAAAGCCTGTTTTTATCGATTGTTACGCAGAAGATGGGAATATTGATATTGAGCAAATGAAGGCTCATGTCACAGATAAAACTATCGGCATCGCCGCAATGCATTTCAATGGCGTTCCGTGTGACATAAAACAAATCATGGCTTTAGCTGTTGCTCATGATCTATATGTCGTTGAAGATTGTGCAATATCATTAGGCGCAAAAGTAGACGGTCAACCGGTTGGGACATTTGGCCAAGCAGGTGCTTTTTCGTTCCACCCTGTAAAGCAACTGACTACCGGTGAGGGTGGTATGGTTGTGATGAACAGTCAGTCACTTAGAGATGAATTAGCTTTGGAGCGAGCATTTGGTGTCGATCGTAACTTTAATGATCGCACAATCGCCGGATTGTACGATGTCACAATGCTAGGCTTCAACTACCGCATGGCTGAAATGCCAGCAGCTATGGGGGTTGCGCAACTAAAAAAGTTTGACCAATTTCACGATCAACGAAAAAGAAATTATGCAACTCTGCATTCTAATTTCGAGAGGATCGATGGTTTAACCGTGAAGGGCGGCGAAATCACGGATGATCGATCTTACTATTGTTTAATCGCGAAGCTTGACAACTTCTCTGTAGATGATCGCAATCACTTGAGCAATGAGTTAAAAAAAGCAGGTGTTCAGACAAGTATCTACTATCCTCATCCTTTACCGCGGCTAAAGTACTATTCCGAGCGTTATGGTTATGATGCAGGACAATATCCAAACGCTGTGGATTTCGCGGACCACTGTATAGCATTCCCGGTAGCACCACACCTCAACGAAACTGACATGGATACCATTTCTAGCATTCTGAAGGGCCTTATTTAATGAATACTCTTCCAGTAAACGTAACGGGCAAGAAAATTCTTTTAATTGGGGGAGCCGGGTTTATCGGTCACAATCTTGCGTTGGAGTTGAAAAGGCAAGGCGCAGACGTGACAGTTGCCGACGGATTCAGGGTGAATAGTCTTTTGAATTTGGCAACTGAGTCCGATGAGACCAAAGATGTTGGAGTGTATCAAGACTTCCTAAATGAAAGATTGTCTTTATTAAGGGCCGCGAAGATTAAATTATCAATCTTGGATGCTTCTAGCCGCTACGCGATTGCAAAGACTTTAGACCAAGGTTTTGACGTCGTGTATTTGTTGGCAGCGGTCTCTCATGCCTCACGTTCCAATTCCCAGCCTGTAAGTGCAATTGATAACGGTTTAATCCCGTTTGTTAATGTCATCACAGAGCTCTCAACGAAACCTGAGACGCGCCTAGTGTATTTGTCTTCGTCAACAGTGTATGGGAATTTCACTAAGGATTCAGTTGATGAAACTGATACCTGTCGGCCATTTGGTATGTACGCGCTGTTAAAGCACGTAGGGGAGCGCATACTTGATGAAACAGCTCAACATACAGACCTGAATTTTTCAGTTGTCCGTCCATCAGCCCTATATGGAGAGCGCTGTATCAGTCGCCGCGTCTCTCAGATTTTCCTCGAAAACGCATTTGCAGGTCGCGAGTTAGTGTTTTTGGGAGATCAAGATGAGAAACTAGATTTCACTTACATCCAAGATCTAATACAGGGACTTATGTTAGCAGGTCTGCATCCTAACGCTCGCGGCGAAATTTTTAATATAACTTTTGGAAATGCTCAGAGGGTTCTTAAGTTAACAGAAATATTAAAGGATTACTTCCCAAATATAGAAGTTAAGGTCAAAGAGCGTAACCAGGCAACGCCACTCAGGGGGACACTTCTCAATGATAAAGCTCGGAATTTAATAGGATTTGAGCCGCAGTGGCCTTTAGAGGAAGGATACCGCAATTATATCACATGGTATATTCAGAGGTCAAAGGACCATAACATGATATTCAACACAATTACGCAAACCAATGAGTAGATAAGATAAGTAAAAAATGGATTCTTTATTCGTGGCGTCAACTTGATTGTAAGAAATGACTAGCGGAAAAGTTGGTTTTCAGAGAAATTTGACATGTTGCAACGAAAAAAAATTAGAATACGAACTTTTGTTTTGGGAATAAATCACGGACAGTTGCTTCAAGCAAAAGGAATGTCAGATCTACTATCTGAAACTTTTCCCGACGCATTAGTGAAGTTGGATTTGTACCATAATCACTTATTTAAAGAGATAGTCTCTCAAGTAAGAAAGTTGTCTTTTGTCAAATGCATTACTCTTTTAACTAATTGGGTTGTAAGCTGTAGATATGCATTACATTTTAGTAAGCGAGACCTGACGGTTTTTGGTGCCGATACAATATGGATGTATAACCACCCGATTGCTCCCAATGATGACTACTTCTTTGGGGCGGATGTGAAAACTGGTCAGCTTGTTGCTGTTTGCCCATCAAACGCAGGTTCGCCGTACCCTCAAAGTAATATAATACATTCGCTATTGCAAAGGTTCAAATTCGTTGGGGTTCGAGATAGGCATACAGCAGAATTTGTTGAAGACTTAATCCAAAAGCATGTGACAGTTGTTTGTGATCCGGCATTTTTTATAAAACGGAAAAGCGCAAAGAAAACCCAATCTTCAGTTGGCAGAAAACAATTAAGCATTTACGCAAATTCGTGCGCAAATATTAAAGTCCAGCTAGAAATATTAGATAAAAGCTTAAGTTTGGAATTTCCAAGTCTAGTTTACCTCGGGTATTTTCCAAATTTTTATACAAATATAACGAAACAGTTTCTTGGAATCTTTGGCGTACTTGACGAAGTTGAAAAGTCAAAAATTCTGATCACGGATACATTCCACGGCGTAATAATGGCGCTAATGACAAAAACACCGTTCGTGCTGGTTAAATCCGATATTGTAATGTCGCGCTTGCAGGGGCCGATACTTGATTGTTTTGATCCTTGTAGGATTTGCGAACTTCATGAATTGAATCTAAAGCTTAAAGACCAGCGTATATATGATGATTGCGATCTAAATGATGGCAAGCTTGAAGAATATGTACGCGTATCTAAAGATCATATTTGTAGAATGCTTGTGAATATAAATGAAAGTATCAAGTGACAGTGTTCAGGAAATCTAAAACTATCATCAAAAAAATCCTCGATGTGCTTATGCGTCCAGTAATCTCTGGTCAGCAGAAGAATTTGCTTTTATGTTCTGATATCCTCGTGCGTCAAAATAATTCACTGAAAAAAATAAATGATCTTTCTGACGTGGAATTTTCGGTTTTTTCCCAATGGGGGGAAGATGGAATTTTATCCTGGATTATTGATAAACTAGAAGTGGTTCCGGAAAGCTTTATTGAGTTCGGAGTGGAAAATTACACTGAAGCGAATACACGATACTTGCTATCAAAAAGGAACTGGAGTGGTCTAGTTATCGACGGAAGTTTGCGCAATATCTCAGAGATTAAAGCAGCAAATTATTTTTGGAGATACGACCTACAAGCTAAACAAGAATTTATTACGGCAGAAAACATTGACCAAATTATCTTGGATAGCGGTTTTAATGGGGAAATTGGTGTTCTAAGTATTGATATTGACGGTAATGACTATTGGGTTTGGAAAGCTATAAGCTGTGTGGATCCCATAATCGTCATAATTGAGTACAACGCGCTACTGGGGGATCAAAAATGCATTTCAACCCCATATGACCCAGCATTTGTCCGAGGAAAAAAACATTTTTCACATGTTTATTTTGGTGGCTCTGTAAGAGCGATGTGCGATCTCGCAGCTGAAAAAGGTTATACGTTTATTGGGACAAACTCAAACGGTGTAAATGCATTTTTCGTTCGATCCGATTGCGCTCAACCCGTTCTTGATAAGATGGATGCAGTGGTAGCATACCCTTCCAAATTACGTGAGGCACGAAATTCTAGGGGAGCATTATCATTTAGCAGAGGTATAGATCGGGTGTCACCAATACAAGATTGTGCTTTCATTGATTTGTCTAAGTCAAAAAGTAAGACTGTTTCACTTCGATCACTAGGTGACATATACTCCAAAAATTGGCTAGCAGGGAAGAAATCAGAACTGTGAAGATAATTTATGACAATGATATATTTACAATTCAAAGATTTGGGGGGATTTCTCGCTATTATATTGAGTTGATTAGCCAAATTTATCAGGAGCACTCACAATATGCGAACCCTAAAATATTAAATGGATTGCATAGAAATGATTATTTGACGTGTGCAAGCAAAGATTTAAGTTCAGGTCTTTTCTATGTACCGAATTTTAAAGGGGCTGGGTACCTTCTATCGAAGTTCAATTCATTTTTTAACACAATATTTAGCGATACCGTTACAGATATCTACCACGCAACTTACTATAGAATTCCTGAAGGCCTCTCACCAAATGTTAAAAAGGTGATTACGGTATATGATATGATCCACGAATTATATCCATCTTATTTTAAGGGTAATGACAAGACAGCGGAACTAAAAGCGTCCTCAATAATTAAAGCCGATCATATTTTGGCAATTTCTGAAAATACAAAAAATGACCTAATTAATATATATCAAATTTCACCCGATAAAATTACTGTCACATATCTCGGTGTCGATCATTTTAAGGTTCAAAAACAGGAAGTCGTAGAAAAAGAGAATTTCCTTCTTTATGTGGGCCCGAGAGGAGGGTACAAAAATTTCCAAAATCTAGTCATCGCATTTGCGGATATCTTTAGAGAAAATAAGAATTTACAGTTAATTGCATTTGGTGGGGGAAGATTGTCAGATGATGAAAAAGCTCTGATCAAATCTCTCAATATTCCTGATGATAGTGTTTTTCAAATGTCAGGATCAGATTCTGTTCTGAAAGATCTGTATTCGAGAGCGTTAGCGTTTGTTTACCCCTCAATTTACGAAGGTTTTGGTATTCCTCCACTAGAAGCCATGGCAAATGGTTGTCCTGTTGTGGCTTCCAAAACTAGTTCAATTGGCGAGGTTCTTGGCCAGGCTGCATTGCTTTTTGATCCAAAGGATGTCTCCGATATCAGCCAAAAAATTGATAATATGATAGCTAGTGCCAAAGTACGTGAAAAATATATCTACTCGGGATATCAACAGGTTAAAAAATATACTTGGAAAAAAAATACCCAAGTGACTTTAGATGTCTATCGGAAACTCCTTCAATGACAAAAGTCTTAATTTTTGGCGTGACCGGACAAGATGGCGCGTTTCTGGCCAAGAATTTGGTCAAAAAAGGTAAACAGGTACACGGAACTACGCGGAATATTCAGAATGTAAAAAATTTAAGTATATTGAACATCGTTGAGCACATTTCGCTATACCAATGTAACATTGCCGATGATGAGAGCATAAAGAGTATCGTTACACAGGTTTGTCCTGATGAGATTTATTTTCTCAGTGGTCAAACCTCTGTTGGTGAATCGTTTTCAACACCAGTTTTCACTATTCAGGCAAATACTTTAGCGGTATTATCTATTCTTGAAACTATTAAAAATTTAAAGTTGAAGTGTAAGTTCTATAATGCCGGATCGAGTGAAATATTTGGTAATACCTCCTCTGGTGGTGCTAGTGAAACGACAAAATACAATCCGTTAAGCCCGTATGCGATATCCAAAATATTTGCAATGAATACAGTAAAGTATTATCGCGAGAATTATGGAATTTATGCGGTAAACGGAATTTTATTTAATCATGAGTCGTTTCTTCGCTCTGACAAGTTTGTTACTCAAAAAATTATTGCTGGAGCTGCTGCAATTAAATTTGGGAAAACGAATCACCTAAAATTAGGAAATTTGAATATATCAAGGGATTGGGGATGGGCACCCGAATTTGTTGATGTCATGCAGCTCATGTTACGGTTGACAGATCCTGAGGATTTCGTAATCGGAACGGGTGTAGCAACTAGTTTGGAAAAGTTTGTAAAGAAGGTATTTGATTACTTTTCGCTTGATTACAAACAGTACGTTAGTAGCGATCCCAGTTTTATCCGTCCCCAAGATATCACCTTTAGCAAGTCTGATCCTTCAAAAGCTCAACGGATATTGAACTGGACGGCTGATGTAACGCTTGATCAATCGATCGAGATGATGTGCGATTATCAGATGAAGAAATTTAGCAAGTGAAATGAGCATCACACCTCTCATAAGTATCGTTACAGTTGTTTATAATGACGTCTCGGGTTTAGAACGCACAATTTTATCAGTAATCAATCAAAGCAGTAAGAATTATGAGTTCATTGTTGTGGATGGAAACTCGAACGATGGCACAGTCGATATCATAAAAAATTATGCTGCTCATATCGATGTTATAATAAGCGAACCGGATGACGGTTTGTATGATGCCATGAACAAAGGAATAAAATTATCGAATGGTAAATGGATATACTTCTTGAATAGCAATGACTATTTATTAAAGGATACAACTTTATCGGAAATTGAAAACTTATTGGACGATGATTTTGATGTTGTTCACTTCAATTGTGAGGTAACAAACAATCGAGGAGAATTTGTTCATGTAAGAAAATTTCCACGAAGCGTACATGAGATATCTACTTGGCCGTGTATACAGCACCAAAGTGTTTTTACAAAAAAGTCAACAATCATGGATTTTATTGGATTTAATACTAAATACAAAATATTGGCAGATTATGATTTGTTTGTAAGGTTTTATAAAGAAGGAAAAAAATTCATATTTCACAAAGGAATATATATATCCAATTACAATTCACAAGGAAAATCAGCCCAAAAAAAGAATATAGATATATGTAGAGATGAACTGAGATTTATTCAGTTAACTCATTTCAATAAAGTCTCGCGATCTATGTTAATTCAGATGTATTGCAAAAAATTATTATACAAGCTGCCGTTTGGAGGTGTCATTGTAAGCTACATAAAGGGTGTTTTTTTTGAAAGAAGATAATCATATTTTTGATATGGGTGTTTTATTCTGTTTTTTATTATTGTACCCAATCTCAAGCAGGATCGCAACTGGTGTGCAGACACTAGATATTTTTCTTACATTAATTGTTGTTGTTTATTCTTTTACTAATATTCAATTGAGTAATAATTTTATATTATTTATTCTTTTGTTTTTTTTGTTGGTTTCTTTTAACGTTATATTTATACAGATATTTGGGTTTTCGGTAAAGATTGAAGGATTTTTCCTTTTTTCAAAAATATTGATCATAATGTTTGCATTCATTGTAATGAAAAACATCTTTCAAAATTTAAAGTATCACCAGTTAGAAAAAGTTTTTTATCTATTCTTGTTTGTAACCGGCGCTTTGTGCATTTGGTGTATTGTACAATTTTCGTTAGCACCTCTTAGCCGGGTCGGATTTCCTTATTCATCGGTTGAAGATGTAGATTCCCATGTTTTGGGATCTCTACTAAGTTTGTTGTTTATTTATTTTGCGATGGCTCTTGAACGTCAAAGTGGCTGCAAGAATATCTTGATTTCTTTTTGTTTGATGGTGATTTTTGGGGCGATTTTTACGACAGGGTCGCGCTCTGTGGTACTTGTATTTTTGCTATGGTCACTTTTTGTGACTTTGCGCATGACACTTCAAGGTAAGTGGCAGAATTTAAGTGTTTTATTCCTCGTTGTAGGTGTGATTTCCATATTATTTGTTGGGGGTGCCTTTGAGTATAATTTCAGCGACCTGCGCTCCCTGCAGTTTAGTTTGCAGAGCCCATCTGAAGCAAAGAGAATAGATCGCTTATTGAATGTGTTTACTGGTTTAGACCAAAGCTTTTATTTTGTTGGGAGGGGGCTGTTTGCTGCTGAAATATATTATTTTGATGGAGTAATCACATTTTTACTTTATAATTTTGGGGTTGTTGGTGTTTTATGTTTTGTAATAGCAATATGTTACAATGTTAAAAATTACCTGATCAAAGGTTATCAGCATTCCCTTTTCGCGGCGCTCGCAATGTCAGCGGTTGTTGTATCAGAGTTTTTCTTATTAAGTAGATGGATTGTACCTGTTTTTATATGTTATTTTCTACTTTATGAGCAGATTAGATATTCACATGAAAAATGTTTTGGGAAACATAGCTAATGCGTAAATATTCTCTCCACGAAGAGGCTGAAAAAATGTATGCGCGGAATTAGTTATTGGTTTGTTGTCAATTAATATCCAGTTGTGACCAACCAAAAATTAGCAGAAAAGGACAATTATTGTGAAAAAAGCATTGATTACAGGGATTACAGGCCAAGACGGATCTTACCTTGCTGAGTTTCTGTTGGAAAAAGGTTATGAGGTCCATGGTATTAAGCGCCGTTCGTCTCTTTTTAACACGCAACGGATCGATCATATTTATCAAGATCCTCACGTTGAAAATAACCGTTTTAAACTTCATTACGGTGACTTAACTGATACATCTAACTTGACCCGAATACTTCGAGATATCGAGCCTGATGAAGTGTATAACTTGGGAGCTCAGTCCCACGTTGCCGTGAGTTTTGAAAGTCCTGAATATACAGCAGACGTAGATGCTGTTGGAACTCTTCGGTTGTTAGAAGCTATACGTTTTCTAGGTTTGGAAAAGAGAACAAAGTTTTATCAAGCTTCAACGTCTGAGCTTTATGGTCTGGTTCAAGAAACACCGCAAAAGGAGACGACCCCCTTTTACCCCCGCTCTCCCTACGCAGTAGCTAAGCTGTATTCATATTGGATCTGTGTAAATTATCGTGAGGCATATGGCATGTATGCATGTAACGGTATCTTATTTAACCATGAAAGCCCACGCAGGGGAGAAACGTTTGTAACGCGAAAAATTACGCGTGGGTTGGCCAACATTGCATTGGGCTTAGAAAGCTGTTTGCATATGGGCAATATTGATGCGCTCCGCGATTGGGGACATGCTAAAGATTATGTTCGCATGCAATGGATGATGCTCCAGCAGGAAGAAGCACGAGACTATGTTATTGCTACTGGTAAACAATATTCTGTCAGAGAGTTCATAACATGGACGGCCAATGCGCTTGGGATTGACATTGAGTTTAGAGGCGCAGGAGTTGACGAGATTGGCATTGTGGCTGGAATATCTGGGGATATGGCTCCAAAGATAACTGTTGGGCAAGAGATTTTGAAAATTGATCCGCGCTATTTTAGACCGGCAGAAGTTGAGACGCTGTTGGGGGATCCATCGAAAGCAAAAGCTGAATTGGGGTGGGAACCGCAAATCACAGCCCAAGAAATGTGTAAAGAAATGGTGGAAGAAGACCACAAAGCTGCACGTAGGTCGGCACTTCTTAAAGAGCATAATCTCGAGCTTCCTCTTTCGATTGAAAATTAGGTCATCGATATGAAAAAGGTCTTTGTTGCAGGTCACAACGGAATGGTTGGCGGCGCTATTTGTCGGCAGCTAACAAAGTATTCTGATGTTGAAGTTATTACGAGAACACGCGCTGAGTTAGATTTATGCAATCAGTCAGCGGTTATGGATTTCATAAAGACAGAGCGACCTGACGAGGTTATTCTTGCCGCGGCAAAGGTCGGGGGCATTCATGCGAATAGTGCCTATCCGGCCGAATTTATTTATCAGAACCTGCAAATCCAGAATAACGTTATTCATGCTGCGCATTTGAACGACGTTCAAAAGCTCTTGTTTCTGGGTTCGTCATGTATTTATCCCAGACAAGTGCAGCAACCAATGCGCGAAGATGCTCTACTCACAGGTGTGCTCGAGCCAACAAATGAACCTTATGCGATTGCGAAAATTGCAGGCATAAAAATGTGCGAGAGTTATAACCGCCAGTATCGAAGAGACTATCGATCAGTTATGCCAACGAACCTTTACGGGCCAGGAGATAACTATCACCCAGAAAATAGTCATGTTGTGCCCGCGCTTATTCGTCGATTCCACGAGGCTAAAGAAAATAAAATTGACGAGGTCGTGGTTTGGGGATCTGGCACGCCCAAACGGGAGTTCCTCTACGTGGACGATATGGCCGAAGCGAGCCTCTTTGTGCATAACCTCGATCAAGACGAATTCGCAGTGCATACACAGCCAATGCTATCGCATTTAAATATCGGCACTGGCACAGATGTTACAATTAGAGAATTGGCGGAAACAATTAAGAATGTAGTAGGTTTCACTGGAAAGATCAGCTTTGATACCTCTAGATTTGACGGGACACCTAGAAAATTGATGGATGTGGGAAGGCTGAAACGGTTGGGATTTGAGGCGTCTACAAGTTTAATGTCGGGGCTTGAGATGGCATATTCTGATTTTGTCGAAAACAAAGAAGAATTAAGGATGTAGTTGCATAAGATAATAAGGTTGGATGTTAATCTGGAGAAGTTATTCCGTATTTATTTATATTTAGGAACGCCGCCTTCTAGGGACGATTGTAAACCGTCCGAGTATTGTGGGTATTAGAAGGGCTCCGGTATGTTAAGGATGTGGCGGGTAAAAAAACTTGGGGCGGATACTGCAAGGTATCCGCCCCATTTGTTTTAATATGTCTGGTCAGAATGACCTGATCATTACTTGGCCATTGCCGTTGACCGGTTGGTGGCCTCAGGGATCAAGCCCTTTGGCGCAAACCGCATCACGACCAGCAGGATCGCCCCCATCATCAGGTAGCGCATATAGGCAGCCCCCGCGACGAGGTGTTGAGCAAGTTCTGACTCTTCACCAAGCGGTGCGGTGATTGTCGACATGAACCAGTTGCCAAACGGCTCTGCTTCGACCCACAGGAACCAGATGATAAAGCCGCCCAGGATCGAGCCCCAGTTGTTGCCCGAGCCGCCCAGGATCACCATCACCCAGATCAGGAAGGTGTAACGCAGCGGGATGTAGCTGGTCGGGGTCAGCTGACCGTCAAGGGTGGTCAGCATCGCACCGGCAATACCGCACACCGCACAGCCCAGAACAAAGGTCTGCAGGTGACGGTGTTTAACATCCTTGCCCATCGCAGCAGCCGCATCGCGGTTGTCACGAATGGCACGCATCATGCGGCCCCACGGGGATTTGAGTGCGCGTTCGGCAAACCACATGATGATCGCAAGCACGGCAACAAACAGCACCGCATAGCACAGCTTGACGAACAGGCTGGCCGCATCGGACATCTCGGTCGCGCCGAAGAAGTTCGCAAGGCTGATGAACCATTCGCTTTCGATCAGGTCAACCTCATAAGGCACAGGGCGCGGGATGCCGGTGACGTTTTTAACGCCGCGCGACAGCCATTCTTCGTACTTGATGATCGCAATGATGATCTCGGAAATACCAAGTGTGGCAATCGCCAGATAATCCGCCCGCAGACCAAGCGCGATACGTCCGATCAGCCAGCCAGCACCAGCTGCTACCAGACCGGCAAGCGGCCAGGCGATCAGAACCGGCAGGCCAGCACCACCAAGATAGCCGCTGAGTGCCGGGTCGATGCTTTCGATTGTCTCTTTGGCCGGACCAAAGAAGGCACCGATCACGAAGTAACCGACCAGCAAAAGAACAAGCGTGACCGGAAGTTTCAGTGCGGCTGGCACAACACGACGGGCGTAAATCACCGCAGCGATGGTCCCTGCAAGGCTTAGCAGCGACAGGGCAATATCCCCGCCTGCAGCCGCCCATGCCTCACCCACCGGGGGCATTGAGACCAGAACAGCGGTCAGGCCGCCCAGGGCGGTAAAGCCCATCACACCGACATTGAACAGGCCGGCATATCCCCACTGCATGTTGACGCCGAGCGCCATCACAGCAGAGATCACACAAAGATTGAAGATGCCAAAGGCGACGTTCCAGCTTTGAAGAAAGCCGATCGCGATCAACACCAGGCACATAAGGCCGTATAGGAGCGCAACTCTCTTCGTCATATCACTTTCCCACGAATAATACCGGTTGGCCGGATCAGAAGAACCGCGACCAGAATGATGAAGGAGACCGCAAACTTGTAGTCAGTCGACAACAGCTGCACGAGCCCTTCGGGCGCCCAGTCCGTGGGGCCGAGATAGGCGAGAAACTTCTTGAACGCATAGGTCACCGTGACTTCGGAGAAGGCCACAATGAACGCACCCAAAATCGCGCCGACCGGTTGTCCGATACCACCCAGAATGGTGGCGGCAAAGATCGGCAGCAGGATCTGCAAGAAGATGAACGGCTTATAGGTCTTATCAAGGCCATAAAGCGTGCCGGCGATGGCCGCCAATGCCGCGGCAATAACCCAGCAGATCATGACGACACGTTCCGGGTTGATTCCCGAAAGCAGTGCCAGATCTTCATCATCGGAATAGGCACGCATGGCCTTGCCCGAACGGGTTTTCTGCAAGAACCAGAACAGCCATGCGACGACGATGGCGGTGACAACAACCGTGATCAGCTGGCTTTGCTTGATCGCGATCCCCTCGTCAAGGCCAAGTGCCTTGCGAGACTGAACTGCACCAATGATGAAGCGCTCTCCATCGGCAAAGCTTTGGTCCGCCGGGCCGATCACGATACGGATGATGCCCGCAATCAGGAACATGACGCCAACCGATACGATGGCAAACACAATCGGGTTGGAGCGTTGCTTACGATAGAACCGGAAAACCATCCGGTCGGTGACAAGTGCCAAGCTGATCGTGGCCAGCACACCAATTGGTAAAGCCAGAAGGGCGGTCGGGAAGGGCGCAATAGAGACGCCCATATTCTGCAGGAACCAGGTGATCAGGATAGTGATCATGGCGCCAAACGACATCAACTCGCCATGGGCGAAGTTCGCAAAGCGCAGGATTCCGAAAATGAGTGTGACGCCAAGCGCCCCAAGGGCGAGCTGCGCGCCATAAGCGGTCGCCGGAACGACCACGAAATTGGCAAACAGCGCAAGTGCGTTAAGGATTTCCATTCAATACCCCATTTATCCGCCCAGGAAGGACCGGCGGACTTCTTCGTTGGCGAGAAGGGCTTCGCCCGTATCGGTGAACCGGTTGCGTCCCTGTACAAGGACAAAACCGTGGTCGGCGATTTCCAATGCCTGACGGGCATTCTGTTCAACCATCAGGATCGCGACGCCGGTTCTGGCTACTTCCACGATCTTGTCAAACAGTTCATCCATCACGATTGGCGACACACCAGCGGTCGGCTCATCAAGCATGAGAAGCTTTGGCTGGGTCATCAACGCACGACCGACAGCGACCTGCTGGCGCTGACCACCGGAAAGCTCGCCTGCTGGCTGATTGCGCTTTTCACCAAGGATCGGGAACAGGTTGAAAATCTGTTCCTTGGTTTCTTCGATCTTGTCATCGTTGCGGATGAAGGCTCCCATATCGAGGTTTTCTTCCACCGTCATCGAGACAAAGACGTTGCGGTTCTGCGGAACAAAACCCATGCCCTGGGGGACACGTTCCTGCGGTGCCAGATTGGTGATGTCCTTGCCATCAAGGACCACCGATCCTTCGCGCAGGTTCAGCATCCCGAAAACAGCCTTCATCGCCGTTGATTTGCCAGCACCGTTCGGGCCGACGACAACCGCGATCTCACCTTTTTCGACATTAATCGTACAGTCATGGAGGATATCGGACCCGCCATATCCGCCGGTCATACCGGTTGCGCTCAAGAAACTCATGACGGTACCTTCCGTTCATGCTTGCGACCTGTTCCGAGATAGGCCTCGATGACCTCCTCGTTATTCTTGACCTCTTCGATCGTGCCCTGGGTAAGAAGCTTACCCTCGGCCATGACGATCACCGGGTCACACAGGCGCGCGATGAAATCCATGTCGTGTTCGATCAGACAGAAGGTATAGCCGCGTTCCTCGTTGAGGCGCTTGATCGAGGTCGCAATGGTGTTAAGCAGCGTGCGGTTCACCCCGGCACCGACTTCGTCAAGGAAGACGATTTTCGGCTCGACCATCATGGTACGGCCCAGTTCCAGAAGCTTTTTCTGCCCGCCGGAAAGGTTGCCTGCCAATTCATGTTTGATGTGGTCGATCTCAAGGAAATCAATCACTTCAAGCGCGCGCTCGTAGTTTTGCGCTTCGATTTCCTTGACGCGGGAATAGTTAAACCAGCTATGGCGTAATTGTTCGCCCGGTTGTTCGCCCGGTACCACCATCAGATTATCAAGCACACTCAATGTCGAGAATTCATGTGCGATCTGGAAAGTACGCAGCAAACCCTTGTGGAATAATTGGTGCGGTTCCAGGTGGGTGACATCTTCGTCATCAAGGAAGATTTTTCCCGAAGACGGCGGAAAAACGCCCGCGATAATATTAAACAGCGTTGTTTTTCCGGCACCATTCGGCCCGATCAGGCCGGTGATGGAACCCTTTTCGATCGATAGCGTCACGCCATCGACCGCCTGAATGCCGCCGAAATTCTTGGCGATGTTTTCGACCCGTATCATGGGGAGTTTTTGACCCTGTCATTCAATCAGTCCCGGGCATCGATGTGCCATACAGCAACAAGGGCCCGGTAATAGAGGAACTGCCAGAGACCGAAGTCCCTGACAGTTCCAGCGTCGTTAGCGATCAAAGGATGATCGGCTTAGTGGTACATCTCCGTTTCCCACTTGCCGCCTTTGATTTCCGTTTCACGGAAGCTACCAGCGGACTCGCCCGGCTCGATGAATTCAAGCGCGGTACCACCGACATAGTCGATTTCACCACCATCAGCGAGGATCTGAAGTGCCTTTGCGAGTTCACCCGGATAGATTTTCTCGCCCGGTGCATTGGCAACTTTCATGATGTGGTCTTTGTAGACAGCACTGTCGGTCGAACCGGCAGACTGCATGGCAAGCAGCAGAATTGCAGATGCGTCATAAGCTTCCGGGACATACGGGTCATCACCCTTGAAGCCTTTGCCCGATGCCAGCTCAGCCAGCATGGATGCGCCCGGGCTGTCGGTGCCCGGGTTGGTCCCGATGGAACCATCAAGCATATCGCCGAAGTTGTCGGTCAGTGCTTCACCAACCATGCCGTCCGGAAGAACGAAGGTTTCGAACGCACCGGTATCAAGCGATGCCTGAATGATGCCTTTGCCGCCCTGGTCAAGGTAACCAGCAACGATCAGCACGTCACCACCAGCCGAAGCAAGGGTACCGATTTCAGCAGAATAGTCGGCTTTGCCATCTTCATGGGCGGCAACAGCGGTGATTTTGCCGCCTTTTGCTTCGTATGCTGCCTGGATGGCGTCTGCAAGACCTTTACCATAGTCGTTGTTGGTGTAGGTCAGAGCAGCCGTTTTGATGCCGCGACGATCAAGGATTTCAGCGATGATCTGGCCCTGACGCGCATCGGACGGTGCGGTACGGAAGAAGTAGCCGTCATCTTCGATTGACGACAGTGCCGGCGAGGTTGCCGACGGCGAGATCATGACCACGCCGTTTGCGCGGACAACGTTGTTCAGGATGGCTGTGGTCGCACCCGAGCAGGTCGCGCCGTTGATGCCGTGGACGCCATCAGACGTTACCAGACGATCAGCTGCCGCAGTGGCTGCTGCTGCATCAATACAGGTGCTGTCACCACGTACCGAAACAACTTCACGCCCGCCAAGCAGCAGGCCGCTGTCGGAGACTTCCTGAATGGCCAATTCGCCACCAAGTGCCATCGGCTTGACGAGAGATTCCGTCGGGCCGGTGAAGCCTTGCAGCATGCCGATCTTTACCTGTTCCTGTGCAGATGCGCCTGCGACGACAGCCGTCGAAAGTGCTGCCGAAAAGAGGAGGGTAGAGAGTTTTCCCATAGTGTAGCCTTCCCTGTTTTATTGGGCCTTTATATTCGTCGGGCAGTATACAGAAAACGCTACATGTTTCCAGTTTCTTAACCGGAGGTTACTGTGGAAAACCCTTAAACACCTCGCGCGCCACCGGTTTCCGCGGTTTCCGCGGTTTTCGGGCGTTTCACGGGTGTGGTTCAATTCACACCCTTTGATTGTGTTTCGTGCGCCGTTTTGCAGCGTGCAATGGTCGGTTTGTTACGGAAATTGGTCCGAAAACGGCAATCAGAGCCGAATCCTCAAAACTCCGGGGGAAACGTTGGGTTTTCGCCAGTTTCCAAGGGTTTTGGGTGCAGGAGGCGTGTGCTCAGGCAAAGACCCGCATGCCGCGTTCCGAACTTTTGCGGAAGCCGGCAATAACATGTTCGGCAAGCGCATCTTCCACCGGGCCATGGCCATCGCGTTTGGCAAGGGTCATGCGATATTCACCGATTTCAGGCAGGCCGTGTGCCGCACCCAAATGCACCAGATCATCTGAAATGACGCTGATCGGCACGGCTGCAATCGCCAGATCGGCCCGCACGGCTGCAATCTGGGCCTGACAAAACTCGCTGGTATAGGCGATGCGGTAATCCACCCCGGCATCATCAAGCGCCTTGAGCGCCATGGTCCGCCAATAACAACCCTGTTCGGCCATGGAAACGGGCACGGGGCGCTTGTCAATTGCACTGCCATGGCGCGCGCCAAGCCAGACCAGCGGTTCGGTATGAATTGGTGGCTGGTGGTCCAGTTCGGCATTATAGCTGAAGACGGCGATATCAAGATCGCCGGTCTCGACGCGCTCGCGCAGGGTGCGGGTCGCGCCAAGATTTACATCGATATCAACATGCGGGTGGCTTTGCGCAAACCGTTTGAGGATTTCGGGAATGACGACCACACCGGTATCGTTGGGCACACCAAGGCGCACCGTGCCAGAGAAATCCGGGGCATGAAAATGCGACATCGCCTCGTCATTGAGTTTGAGCAAACGCCGCGCATAGCCCAGCAAAACCTCGCCATCCTCGGTCATGGTGACCTTGCGGGTCTCACGTTTGAAAAGTTCTCGTCCGACCATGGTTTCAAGCTTTTTGACCTGAAGGCTGATCGCCGAGGCACTACGATGAACCTTCTCGGCCGCGCGTGAAAAGTTCCCGGTTTCACAGATCGCAACAAAGGTCCGGGCCAAATCAAGATCAAGATTATGAATGGCACTTGTTGGGGAATTCATGGCCTGCTCCGGGGTTGAACGCTGTTGTTGCCGGATTGCACGGCTGAAACAGCCAAACAGCATATCTGTGAGTTTTTCTGATAGGTAAAGTTAAATCTTCTCGTTTGATTAATCAATGAGGAATCCTCAATCTGGGAAAAACACAGATTGGAGTTTCTCATCATGAAAGCGATCACATCATTCGAGACTGCCCCGCTGGGCCTTGTTGGTCATCTGCGTGCCGCCCTGGAAGCCTGGCAACATGAACGGTCAATCCAGAAGGCCATTGAGGCGAAATCTGCCAACGATGCCCCGGTTGCCCAAACCGCATCGCATCTGACAGCGGCAGAGCTTTATGAAAACCGCCAGAAGCAAATCGGGACGTTTGCCGACACAGCCGATGTGTTGTCAGGGCCGGTCCTGAATTGGCCATCGCCGTCGCGCAAGCATCACTGATGGGTTCTGTTCACACACAGCCGCGGCGGAATGATCAATGACTATTGAAAATCCGTTGTTCAGGCCACTTGAACTGCCAAGCGGTGTCATCCTCAAGAACCGGATTGCCAAATCGGCGATGTCGGACTCTCTTGGGGATGGCACCGGCCACCCGACGAGGGCGCAAAATCGGCTTTATCGCCAATGGGCCGAGGGTGGCGTTGCGGTTTCAATTATCGGCGAAGTGCAGGGGCATCCGGGATATGCGGAAAAGCCCGGCAATCTTGTGCTTGATACGGCGGCCGATCTGGAAAGGTTTCGTGCCCTTGCCCGGGAAGGATCGGTAAATGGCAGCAGTTTTTGGCCGCAGCTTGGTCATGCCGGGGCGCTCGCCTACGCTCCGACCAGCACGCCAAAAGGACCAAGCGCCCTTGATCTGTCGGGCCTGACATGTGCAGCCCTGACAGTTGATGAAATCCATGACATCCCCAAACGTTTTGCAAAGACCGCCGAACTTGCGAAACGAGCCGGGTTTGGCGGGGTGCAGATTCATGCTGCGCACGGCTTTCTGTTAAGCCAGTTTCTCTCGCCGCTTTTTAACAAGCGCCGTGATGAGTATGGCGGCGCGATCGCCAATCGTATGCGCTTGCTGCTTGAAACGGTGGATGCTGTGCGCGCTGCTGTTGGGCCGGAATTTGTTGTCGCGATCAAGCTGAATGCCACCGACCAGCTTGAAGGTGGTTTGAGCCAGGATGACGCGCTTGCCGTTGTCGCCGCACTTGATAGCAGCTCCATTGATCTGATCGATATCAGCGGCGGGACCTATTTCCCCGGCGCCAAGGCGGCATCTGACGGGACTGGCGGTGGTCCATATTTTCTTGAATTCGTTAGAAAGGCCCGCAAGCATACGTCCAAGCCATTGATGCTGACCGGGGGCTTTAAAACCTACGCACAGGCAGAAGATGCGGTGGCAAGTGGTGCCATTGATATTGTCGGTTTGGCCCGGGCGCTTGTGATTGAACCCGCATTGCCAAATATCTGGCAATTGTCGGACCCCAAGGATCCGGTGTTTCCGCGGTTCGAAAGCGCACCGGCAGGTGGGATTACTGCTTGGTACACAATGCGCCTGACTGCATTGGCTGAAGGCAAGGAATTTCCGGAATTTGATGACCTCGACCATGCCCTCGCTGCTTATGAAGCGCGCGATGCGGACCGAACACGGATTTGGCAGGATTATTTCGGGCGATAAGTGTCTGACCGGGCGACGGGATTTTCACATTATTGCGCAAAACAGGGCAGCTTTGCATTCGCGTTGCTTTGCAAAAGGCGATCGCGGTGCGATGATGAGCACTTAATGTCAGGAACAGGAAATGGCAGAGACCGGGTCAGCCTTTCAGCCCAACGGGCGCTATCAGAAGTTTGAAGTCTTCAATCAGTTGATTGGGGATGCAAACCTGTTGCGCGCGGGTGATTTCGGCGAAAGCATTTCGGTCGCACACTGGCGGCGCAATGCCGATGTCCTGACGCGCTATACTGATCCCGACCATCATACCATCAGTCTCTATGTGAATGGTGGTACGGGTATTCAGCGCAAGATCGGTGCCGACCCGATGAGTGGCGGTGGCCCCGGTCGGTGTTGTTTGATGCCGGCCTATCTGACATCGGACTGGGTCGTTCATGGCGAGGTGGAGTTGTTTCACCTTTATATCCCGCATACATCGTGGGAACGCGCCGTGGTCGAGGCATTTGATATTGAGCCCAATGCCGTCGAAGTTCCGGAAAAGACCTTCTTTCTTGATCCGCTGATCGAACAAACTGTGCGTCAGGCGATGCTGCCCCTTGATTGGAATGTACCGGCCGATCGCATGGCAATGTCCAATGCCGGGCAGCTTTTGATGGGCCATATGTTGCGCAGCTATTCAACGCGCCGCGATCTTGGCTTCAAGGTTCGCGGCGGACTGTCACCTGCGATCAAGCGCCGGGTGTTTGACTTTGTCGACGCCAATTTGGATCAGCCGCTTACCATCGAAGAACTGGCAGAGGTCGCTGATCTGTCCGCCTATCACTTTGCCCGGATGTTCCGCAAAACCGTGGGCGAGGCGCCGCATAAATTCGTTCTGCGCCGCCGGATCGAACGGGCCATGCATATGCTGCGCGATGGCAATACGCCGGTTGCCGAAATTGCAATTGCGACCGGTTTTTCCAGTCAGGCGCACCTGACAACCCGGTTCAGCCACTTCACCGGCCTGACGCCTGCGAAGTATCGCAATATTTCCAGCTAATCCTGTCTGAATTTCAAACCATGCTGCCGATTGCCTTGTGGTCATCGGACAGTTTTGGCATGTCCGTGCTCCTGTCTTTTTGGCTGCCGTGATGTGCCTCTGGTGACAGGTTTCGCGAACAGCATCCCTGTCGAAATCGTGTACAGGTTGATGACAAGTTGCGCCGCACAAGCAAGTAGATCCAGATTAAATTATTGATAATAAAAAATTTTACAGGCGTGAGAAATCCGTTGACAAGATTGATCGGTGATATCTAGAATTTCAAAGAAACTAAAATATCAATTTTGGCAAGAGCCAATCCATCGGGAGGACATCCAAATGAAGCTCACTATCAAATCACTCGGGAAAACGTTCGGGCTATGCGCCGTTCTGGCGGGGGCACTGGCGGCAACCATGCCGGCAACAGCGGCAACAACACTTCGGATCGGGACCGTTTTGGCACCCAATGATCCGATGGGGCAGGGCCTTGAAAAGTTCAAGGCGGATGTGGAAAAGGCCACCAATGGCGATGTGGTGATCGAGGTGTTCCACAACTCGCAGCTTGGCGATACCACCGAAATGATCGATCAGGCCCGCGCAGGTGCGGCTGTAGGCACCGTGACCGACGTCGCCCGCCTTTCAAGTTTTGTGCCGTCACTTGCCATCATGTCGGCACCGTTCCTGTTTGATACCTATGAGCAGGCCGATAAATTCGCCCTGTCAGACGAATATATTTCCTGGGGTGAGGAGCTTCGCGAGAAATCCGGCCTCGTGATGATTGCATCGAACTGGTATCAGGGCGCGCGTCATGCCCTGACGCAAAAGCCGGTTTCGAGCCCGGCTGATCTTTCGGGCGTTCGGATGCGCACCATCGGTGCTCCGGTCTGGATTGAAACCATCCGCGCCATGGGTGCCGAGCCGACCCCGATTGCCTGGGGCGAAGTATACAGCGCCCTTCAGCTTGGCACGATCGATGCCGCCGAAGCACAGCCGACGGCGATCTGGAATGCCAAGCTTTATGAAGTCATCAAGAATGTCACCAAAACTGGCCACATCCAGCTGGTAACCGCCCTTGTGGTTGGCGCCGACGCATGGGACGAGATTTCACCGGAAAATCAGAAAATCGTGCGTGATCTGGCTGTCGAAGATGGTCGCTATGCATCGCAACTGACCATCGAGCTTGGTGAAAAGGCGCTTGAAGACGTTGCGGCAAGCGGCGTTACCGTCAGCGAAGTTGATCTGGCACCGTTCAAGGAAGCGGTTGCACCGGTTTATCAGATGCTTGACCTCGAAGCCGAGGCTGCTGTGGTTAACAAGGTTCTTGGCCGCTAAGCCATAACTAGGTCTCCCTGCCTATGAATGTGCGTTGCCCGGATTGCCTGGCAACGCACTTCAAACTTCACAACGGAAATTGAATTGATGCTCAAGCGGATTGAGTTTGCCTTTGGGGGCATGTTGCTTGTCGGCGTGGTTATTCTTGTCGCAGTGGCCTCTGTCGCGCGCGCCATGGGATCGCCGATTATCTGGTCGGTCGAAATGGCCCAGCTGATTTTTGCATGGCTGTGCATGCTGGCAGCCGACATTGCCATGCAGGAAGACCGGCATTTCGGCCTTCAGATTTTGGGTGAAATCTTCCCGGCCAAGGTCTGCGCCTGGATCGAGATCATCAATATTCTGGTGATTATCGGCTTCCTTGTGTTTCTGCTCAATTACGCCTGGACCAACATGATCCTGATGCATCCGCGTCTTGTCGGGGCTGCACAGATTAATGCGTCCTATATCCATGCCTCCATGGTGGTCGGCATTCTTTTGATGATCCGCACCATGGTTTCCCAACTGATCCGCCGTATCCGCAACAGGGAGGTCAACTGATGCTGTTGCTGATTGCAGGGCTTTTTACGCTATTTCTTGTGTGTGGCTTGCCGGTGGCTTTTGCGCTCGGGCTTGCCTCCATCCCGGTCTTTGTCATGACCGGTGCCATGCCGCCGACGGTTGTGATCCAGAAAATGGTCACGGCCACCCAAAGCTTCCCGCTTTTGGCGGTGCCGTTCTTTATTCTTGCCGGTAACCTGATGAATGTGACTGGCATTACCCATCGCCTTGTCAAATTCGCAAGCCTTCTGACCGGCTGGATGGCCGGCGGGCTGGCACAGGTTTCCGTCGTGCTGAGCTTCATGATGGGCGGTATTTCCGGATCGGCCGTAGCTGACGCCTCGATGGAGGCGCGCCTGCTTGGTCCCAGCATGATCAAGAAGGGCTATTCCAAGGCCAATACGGCAGCAGTACTGGCATTCGGGTCGGTGATTACCGCAACCATCCCGCCCAGTATCGGTCTGATCCTGTTTGGCTTTGTCAATGAAGTGTCGATCGGGCGTCTGTTTTTGGCGGGCGTTCTGCCGGGTATTTTCCTGACCATTGTTTTGATGATCACGTCATGGATTGTCGCGCGTAAAAACGGCTATACGCCAGATCTGCCGGAACTGCCCAAGGCTAAGGACCTGACGGCGAGTTTCTTTGAAAGCATCTGGGCGCTGGCCTTTCCGGTCATTCTGATCGTCGGCTTCCGCTTTGGCATCTTTACCGCGACCGAGGCCGGGGCGTTTCTGGTGTTCTATGCGCTCGGTGTTGGTTTGTTTATCTATCGCGAGCTTGATTTTGCGCGGCTGAAAGAAGCCATTTTCGGTTCGATCTCGGATCTTGGCATGGTTATGTTGCTGATCATTATGGCCGCCGTTCTTGGCTATGCCATGACGATTGAGCGTGCCCCGCAGCAGATCACGGAATTTGTCACCACCCTGACGGAAAACAAAACAGCGATCCTGATTCTTGTGGTCGGTGTGTTGGTGGTGAGCGGCATGTTCCTTGAGGGGGCGGCGAACATCCTGCTTGTGACCCCGATTGTCATGCCGGTTCTGGTCAATGCCGGCTACGATCCGGTGCATATGGGCATTCTGATTGTCACCCTGATCAACTTTGGCGGTCTGACGCCGCCGGTGGGTGTGATCATGTTTACGGTCTGCGGCATTCTCGATGTCAAAACCGGGTCCTATACCAAGGCATCCATTCCGTTCTTTATTGCCATGGTGCTGTTTTTCATTCTGATGGCAGCGGTGCCAAGTTTGACATTGTTGTTGCCCAATACATTGATGTAATGACAGTTTCAGACGAAGACAGGCATATGCAAAATGCCGGGGAGACAGATGAAGATGAATAGTTCGACGGGCGGATTGCTTGCGATGTATGACGGGGCGGCAAAAACCAGTGCGCATGTTCCGGCATCGGCACTGGTGTATGAAGAAGTCCGCAACCGGATCATCTCGCTGTCGCTTTTGCCTGAAACAACGCTTGTGCGGGCCGAACTTGCCGACAGCTTCAATGTCAGTCAGTCACCGGTGCGCGAAGCTATCCTGCGCCTTGAACAGGATGGCTTGGTGGTTTCCTATCCGCAGTCGCGCACGGTGGTGACCAAGATTGATGTTGCCCGCATCCGCGAGGAACATTTCCTCCGCGTTGCCGCCGAATGCGAAGTGGTGCGTCAATTGGCAGAGGCAGAAGAGTCTGCCGCGGTGGTGAAAGCCAAGGGCATTGTCAAAATGCAGGAAGCGCTGGTCGGCGATATCGAACAGATCGACCTTTTCAAGCAGCTTGATGAAACGTTCCACGCTGCCCTGTTTAATGGTGTGAGCCAGTCAAACTTGCATCTTCAGATCACGGCCCGCAGCGGCCATCTGGCGCGTGTACGGACCCTTGATCTGCCGCGCGCCGGTAAGATGGTTTCCGTCCTTGAAGGCCACAAGGCGATCATTGATGCCATCCAGTCGGGTGACGGAAATGCCGCCAGTGCTGAAATGCGGCAGCACCTTTCGGGTACCATGGAACGTCTGCCGCAGATCATCGAAGAAAACAAAACCCTGTTTTCCTGATCATCAGGCGGGAGGTGCCTCGCACGGACCCGCGTCAAAAAGTAAACCAAACGGCGCGCTGCAATAAATGCTGCGCGCCGTTTGCGTTTCAGATTACGCCCGTTTGGCAATATCCCAGACGCCGGTTCTTGCCGCTTCTTCGGCAAAGCAGCGGAGGCTGTTAGGCTGACGGCCCAGAATTTCATGCACGTCATTGGTCGGTTGGCTGTTGCGGCCATCGAGCACTTCGGAAAACAGATAGCGGATTAGTCCGCGCACCTCATCGGGCATGCCATCGGCGGCCAGTCCGTGATCAAGCTCATCAAGGGTGATGGGCACGAAATTGACCGGGTGGTTAGTGACGTCCGAGATGATCTTGGTGACTTCGGCAAAGGTCACGGCATTCGGCCCGGAAAGCTCGTAGGTCTTGCCGATATGACGATCATCAAACAGGCAGGCAACCGCACATTCGGCGATATCATCGGCATCAACAAACGGCTCTGGCGTATCCCCGGCCGGCAGGGCCAGCGTGCCCTGCTGGATGTAAGGTAGGAAAAGGTCTTCGTTGAAATTCTGGAAGAACCAGTTGGCTCGCAGTACCGTCGCATCCGCACCGGAAAGATGCAGGGCATGTTCTGCCTGATGGGCGGCTTCTTCACCGCGGCCAGATAGCATCGCAATGCGTTTTACGCCGTGCATCAGGGCAAGCTTGGCAAAGCTCGCAATGATTTCATCCGATCCCGGAACGGCGAGATCGGGCTGGAAGGTGACATAGACCGCATCGCGATCGCGCAAAACATCATCCCATGTTTTGGGGGCGGTCCAGTCAAAGGCGGGGGTGGTGCTGCGCGATACCGCACGCACATCATGCCCCAAAGAGATCAGTTTTTCAGCAACGCGACGGCCGGTTTTGGCCGTTGCGCCAAGCACAAGAAAGCGGGGATTGGTCAACATCATATTGGCTCCTGACAAGGGTTTTCAAAATGTGAGGAATCCTCACATTTGCCAAATGTGATAAATCCTCATATTTTGATCGTCAAGAGTTGTGACCCATCACAAGCCTGTGAAACCGGGCTCGTAATGCCGGGTTGTTTCGAGGAAAAAGGATCTAACGCGTTGACTGATAACGTGAAAAAAATGCGCCGCGCGCCGACCCAAAAAAGAAGCCGTGAACGGGTCGACACCATCCTAAAAGTCGCGTGCGAGCTGATTTCAGCGCACGGCAGCGACGCGATACGGATGGGTGAAGTCGCCGAAAAGGCGGGAGTCTCCATCGGGTCTCTCTATCAGTATTTCCCCGACAAGGCGTCGATCATTCATGCGCTTGCTGATCGCTATAATGCCGAATCAGTCCATTGCATCGAGGAAGCATTGGCGGAGGTAAACTCAGCGGATGCCCTGCTGGCAGCGTTTGATAAGCTGATTGACACCTATTACGAGCTGTTTCTGGCCGAGCCCGTTATTTGCGATATCTGGACCGGTACGCAGGCCGACAAGACCCTGCGCGATATGGAAATGGAGGTCAGCCGGGCCAATGCCAGCCTTCTGGCCAAGGCGATCTTGCGCGTGCGCGGCAATGACGGTGATTTCAAAACCATCGCCGCACGCTGTCTTTTGATTATGTATTCCGGGGAATCGACCATGCGGCTTGCCATCGCTGTTCCGCGCAGTGAAGGGCGCGAGATCGTCGCAAGCTACAAGCGGATGGTCGGTCGCGAATTGTCCGAGATGGCCCGGGTTTAGGCTGATCAGGCTTGGTTAGCCCGCTTTGGCGGTAAACGGTGTCGGGGCGGGAAGGGCCAGCAGGAAGCCCTGCACGTAATCAACGTCATGATTGCGCAGGAACTCAAGTTCTTCCTCGCGCTCGATCCCCTCGGCGACGACTTCGATATCAAGTTGCTTGGCTAGCGCGATCAGCTTACTGACGATGGCTTGTTTGAACTTGTCATGATCAACATGATCGACCAGTTCGCGGTCGATCTTGATGATGTCAGGGCGCAATTCCGGCAACAGGTTCAGGGTTGAATAACCCGATCCGACATCATCAAGTGCCACCCTGAACCCTGATGCGCGATAGCTTTCCAGAATGGCGCTCAGATGGGCGGTGCTGCGGACCTTTTCGGTCTCAATGACCTCAAACACCACATTGCTGCGATCCAGATTGCATTCCTCGACCACATCGATGGTCGAACGCAGGCAGGAATCCGGATCGTAGATCGAACTGGGCGTGAAGTTGATGAACAGGTTGCCATTGATCCCGGCCTTGTGGGCGTTTCGGACATTGGCTGCGCGTGCCGCCCGATCCAGCTGAAACAGAAGGGTTGCCGATTGGGCCGCGTCAAACAACTGACCGGGATTGATGACTTCGCCAGACACGCTTTCCCCGCGCACAAGGCATTCATGGGCAAAAGGTTTGCCAAGGTCGTCGACGGCAAAAATCGGCTGGAAGACAGAATTCAGCCGGTTGTCACGCAACAAGTCGCCCAGCCATTCCGCGCCGATGGCAGCCCGAATTGCGCCAAGGCTCGTGATTTGTGCGATATCATCAATTTCCGGGCGCTTTTCGCCGGGCATGATCAGGGCCTTGGTATCGGCAAGTTCTTCGGGAAGAAGATGGGCTGTGATGGTGTCGATCAAGGCGCGCAGGCCGGGACGTTTGTAATGAACGGAAAGAGTCGCGACAGAGGCCGATTTTTCAACCTCAACACCGATGGATTTTGCACCAGCAAGGATCTTTCCGGTGGTGTGGGCGACCGGCGGCCAGAGATAGAGCGTGCCGTTGGCGGGTGCGATTTCGGGAACCGAATCACATTTTTCACAATAGGTCACCTCAAGATCTCCATTCCGACCGTCGCGCTGCTGGCTTTGGCCAATCGCTTTGTTGTTGTGTCGTCAGCCTAGCATGTGCCGCGCGGAGATAAAAAATCCAGCCTAGAAGTTTTATCATTCAAGGCGATAGCGGCCCTGTTCACTCTGATACGGTGTGGCTTGCCAATTCGCTCACACATCGAAGAGCGCGAAACGATTGGTCAAAGGGCGGTGCGCTGCTATTCTGGGCCAATCCACTTGCCCCTCAGAGGACCAAATGCAGTACAGCATGCGGCAATACCGCGCCGAAGCGCAAAGCCACAGTCACAGCGATTTCCATCAGATCATCATCTCCGAGCTCGGCAAACTCGAGATGGAGGTCGAAGGACGCGGTGGTGAGGTTTGCGGTCGGCAACTGGCCTTTGTCGAGGCGGGTAAAACCCATGCCTATCGGGCGGAGGGGCTTAACCGCTTCCTTGTCCTTGATGTCAATGCGGATCTGGCCCATCGCACCGGTCTTGAGGCGCTCTGGCATCGCCATGGCAGTTCTGCGACCTATCTTGAAGTCGGCCTTGGTCATCAGCGCGGGTTGATCGGTCTTTTGGGTGGTCTGGCGACCGCCGATCCGCACGAAAGTAGTGCCGGGGCAGGGATGCTGGATGGTTTGAAAACGCTGCTTCTGCGCAGTCGTCAGACAAGCGGCGGTCTTGCGTATGGCAAGACGGATCTGCCATCGCGCCTTGTCCGCACCATGGCCTGGGCCGAGGCCAGATTGGGCGAGGAGATCACAATCACCGAGCTCGCAACCATTGCCGCGCAATCGGAAAGCAGCCTGTTTGCTGCCTTTCAAAAGCATGTCGGGACAAGCCCGATGCGCTGGCTAACCGAGCAACGCCTGCAGATGGCCATGGCGCTTTTGCGCGATCCCGAGGTCTATCTTTCGATGTCTGATCTGTCAAACGCCGTCGGCTTCGCCGACCAAAGCGCATTTTCCCGTGCCTTTTCACGTCGCTTTGGCTGTGCGCCAAGGACGATACGTCCGGATGCGGCCGTTCTTTAAAGCCAAACGCGCAACTCATACCGTTTCGTTCATGTCGAGAACTTCTGGAGTTTGGGCAAAGACCTGATGCCCGAACGGGTGCATCTTCCGTTCTTGTAAAATGGCAAGAACGGATAGCTCCATGAAAACGGTTGATGAAAAACGCAAGGCAACGCTGATCGGAGTGATTGCTGTGGTCCTTTGGGCCTTGCTTGCCTTGTTTACCACCGAACTGGCATCCATTCCGCCTTTTCAACTGGTGAGCCTGTGCTTTGCCGTTGCCAGTATTTTTAGTGCACTCTGGATCACTTTGCGCGGTGGCAGTGTCGTGCACGCTTTGCGTCAGCCACTTGGCGCTTGGGTGCTCGGGGTTGGTGGACTGTTTGGCTATCACTTCTTCTATTTCGTAGCACTGGCAAACGCGCCCGCGGTTGAGGCGAGCCTGATAGCCTATCTCTGGCCGCTTCTGATTGTGTTGTTCTCGGCACTTCTGCCCGGTGAACGCCTTAAATGGCAGCATCTCGTGGGGGCTGCTTTGGGATTGTTTGGTGCAGTCCTTCTGGTCAGCAGGGGGAAAAGCCTGTCGTTCGATCCGGCATTTACGTTGGGCTATGGTGCGGCTGTTATCTGTTCTTTGCTCTGGTCGGGCTATTCTGTGCTTAACCGACGCTATCGCAACGTTCCGGTGGGGGCGGTGTGCGGCTTTTGCGCAGGCGCGTCGTTGCTCGGCTTTGTCACACACGGTTTGCTCGAAACTTGGGTGATGCCAGACGCGATACAATGGCTGGCCATCCTCGGCCTTGGGCTCGGGCCTGTTGGAGCAGCCTTCTTTGTCTGGGATCACGGGACCAAACACGGTGACATTCAAATCCTCGGGGTTGCCGCCTATGGCGCGCCGCTTCTCAGTACCTGTTTGCTGATTGCCTTCGGAAAGGCGCTTGCAACGTCTGCAATCATTGTTGGCTGTATCCTGATTGTCGGTGGTGCTGTTCTGGCGTCTGCGAATTTTTTGTCTGGCAAGCGAGGGCGTTCACTTTCTGCGGAATAGGTTCACGAAACCGGCCCCTGTTACATATCGGTCACATTTACGTGATTATACGCAATTTCCGCAATATTTGTGCTGTGCGGCAATATTTAAATGACTTATAGTCGGTCTGTGCTTGGGGAGGGGGCGTAGTAAACAGTTTACGCATCCAGGGACAGATGAATGACGCAGCCAAAAAAAGACATTGCGCTCGAAATGAAGCAGGCAATGTCAGCCGCGCAGTTTAGGCAGGCCGCCAAATTCGGCGCCCAGCTCGTGCGTCTGCACCCAAAACGAACCGACCTCCAGATCATGACAGCTGTCAGCGAGCTACAGGCTGGTTTGCCAGATAATGGGGCAAGAAGACTGAAGAAGCTGTTTGCTTCCTTGCCCTTTGGCGACAGTTATTTCCCGGCTGTTACAAAGAATTTTCTGCAATACGCAGAAGCATTTAATGACTACGGATCATTAGAGTCTTCAATCCGTAAACGCCTTCGTGCGGCGCCGCACAACGATATGTTGTCAGCGATGCTCGCCGACGTCATTTTTCGGCGTGAAATCGTTTCAAGTCCCGGACTGTGCCATGCGCCTCGTTTGGCGGAAGCCGTTCAGATTTTGCGCAATATTCCCGAAAAAAGTACGAAGTTCGAGGACAGTCAAAAGCTTCTGGCACGCATTTATCTTCACCAGGAAGAATATCAGTTGGCATCCAGTGTGCTCGAAGAATTACTCGCGCGTGCCCCAGGGGACATTTCAGTCCGAATGCTTTTGGCGTCGTCTTATGCGATTGCAGGCAGGGATGAGGATGCGGTTTCAAACAGCCTCGCAATTATCAAAAACAAACCGGACTATAGTGCGCAGCCTTACCTGATCATTTCCTTTATGCGCCCACAGGCCATGCCGGACGGGGCGAAGACGGTACTTGACGGCATCGTGAATAATGCCGGGGCAGACAGTGGAGAACGCTACAAGGCGGCATTTGCGTTGGCCAAGATTGAGGAAGTTAAAGGTAATATGCAGGCGGCCTTTGAATATTATCAGAAAGGGCACGTTGCTGATCGTTCGGGGCGTCCCTTTGACATCAAGCGTGAACTTGGTGAGCTGCAAAAACTGCGTGATCTGGTGAGTGCTCCGCGACAATCGACCATGGTGTCAGCCGATGCAGATGATCCCGCAGGACCAAAGCCCATCTTTGTTGTCGGCATGCCGCGATCTGGGACCACGCTTACCGAACGTATTCTTGGCGCGCACCCGGATGTGCATGCTGCTGGTGAGATTGGTGATCTTTCGAAGGCTGTTACTGATGTCGTTGGGCCGGGGCAGATTTCAGAACAGACAGCACGCATCGATACCAAGGCGGCTGACAAAATTCGCAAGCAGTATCTGGAAGCAATGAAGGCCTATGCGCCGGACAAGCGATTTGTTACCAACAAAACACCGGCGAACTTCCTGCGCATTGAGATGATCCGGCGTGTCTTCCCGGATGCGCCGATTATTCATACACACCGTCATCCTTTGGCGACATGTCTGTCGATTTACACAACGCCATTTGCCATGCCGATGCGCTATTCCGACGATCTGGGAGAGTTCGCACAATATTATCGCGGCTATGTCGATCTGATGAATGCCTGTTTTGAAACCGATCAGAACGGACAGATTTATGATTTGTCATACGAAGATCTGGTATCTGATCCCGAAGCGGTAGCACGCGATTATCTGGCTCATTGCGGACTGGATTGGCGGCCGGAATGTCTGGAGTTCTATCGCGCGGGCAAGGCTGCTGCGACGGCCAGCATGATCCAGGTGCGCCGTCCTATCAATCGGGATTCTGTTCAGAAATGGCAGCGGTTTGAGCCCTATATCGGGCCGTTGGCAGCGCTGGCCGACGATCCGGAAATTCGTCAATGGCGGGCGGCGGTCAAATCATCGCGGCGTGCGGTTGCCGCGTGACCTTCAGGCGTGCTTCGGGTTAGAAGGTATCAGAAGGAAAACGATACCGAGAAATCCGGAGCACCGCGATGACCAGCACCATTCCCAAGGCCGAACTGCATTTACATCTTGAAGGTGCGATGACGCCTGCACTTGTGCGCCGTTTTGCCAAGCGTAATGGCCTGACCCTGCCTGATGACATCTATGATGATCAGGATCGCTATCTCTGGGATGACTTTCCGGAATTCCTCAACAGCTTTGACAAGGCCAGTGCGGCGATCCGTACCAAGCAGGACTATGCCGACCTGACGTCCACCTATCTGATCGAGCAGGCAAAGGTCGGAACCCTTTATGTCGAGATTTTCTGTTCTCCAACTCATGCGGCCAATTGCGGCTTGTCCTTTGACGATCACCTTGAAGCCGTGGTCGCGGGAATTGATCGCGCCGAAAAGGAAACCGGGATCATTGGCCGGATCATCATGACCTGTGTGCGCCATGTCGGGCCGGATATTGCGGTCAAGGTTGCGCGTGAAACGGTTGCCTGCGGGCACCCATATATTGTCGGGTTTGGTATGGGCGGCAATGAAAGCATGTTCACGCAGGAAGATTTCTATCCGGCCTTCAAGATCGCCCGGGACGCAGGCCTTGGCTGTACGACCCATGCTGGCGAAGTTGAAGGACCGCAAAGCGTCTGGGATGCGATTGAAAAACTTCCTGTAACCCGGATCGGTCATGGGGTGCGGTCCATCGAAGATCAGAAACTGGTTGAAACATTGGCCAAGCGTGAGATCGTGCTGGAAGTCTGTCCGGGGTCAAATATCGCGCTTTCAGTGTTCCGGGATTATGCATCCCATCCATTGCGCAAGTTCTACGAGGCCGGGGTCAAGGTGACCCTTGGATCGGATGATCCGCCGTTTTTCTTTACCTCTCTGGCGGACGAATATCAGCGCGCTGAAGAGTTGTTTGGTTTTAGCCCGGAAGAGTTGACAGGGCTGACCCGCACGGCCATCGAAGCCGCCTTTGTTGACGAAGACACCAAAGCAAAGCTTTTGTCTAAGCTTTAAGCGTCAAGTGGACTTGCAGCGCGCGATATGCGCATCAAAAGCCTGCCAGAACTTGTTGCGATAGAGATCGCGTTCTTGAAGTATCTCATGACGGGCTTCGGGGATTTCCGTGATGGTGATGGAGGGCACATTGCCAAACAGATCTTCGGTGGTCTGGTTGGAAACAACCTGATCATTGCCGGCCAGAACCATGGTGATGGGGGGTAGGGACCATGCGCCCGATTTCATCTGCTCTATGCGGTCTGAAACCGATGCCTGTGCCTTGAAACAGGCATCCAGCCAACCAGCAGAAACACCGCCGACCACAAGGTTCGGATGCTTTTGCAGGATCGCGACATTTCGGGCATGGCGGGCGACGTCCGAAGTCAGGATGTTATCGGGCACAAATTTGGTCAGCGGGCTGAGTTTGCTTTGGCCAGGCAGGTATTGCTTGTCAAAGCCGTAACGGCACATGCTGTCAGCAACGAACTGTGCCGCGAGCGACAACCAGTCATGGCCGCCCAGACCAAAGAACGGGGCGACCATTACGGCACTTTCCCACAAATTCGGTTGATCAAGCATCATCACCATGGCCACCAGACCGCCGGTCGAGTGGGTCAGCACAATCGGGCAGGTGATCCCGTGATTATCGCAGACATGGTCGATAACGTGGCGCGTATCGGCGATATAGTGCGCAACGTCATGGATATATCCCATCACTGGATCGCTGGTTTCACGCGATGAGCCGCCATGGCCGCGAAAATCAAAGGTGACGCAGCCAAAGCCACGTTCAGAAAGCTCGTCTGCGGTTTCCTGATAGCGCTCGATATACTCCCCACGCCCTTGCAGGATAAGAATATGCTGTCGCGTATGATCTGGTGTCTGCACGCCATAGCGCAGGCTGATGCCGTCCGGTGTTGTGAGGGTGTTGATCGCAAAGGTCATCGGATGGCTTTCAGGTCCTGATTACTCGTTTGCGAGTGCGGTTGTGATGAAGGCCGTCATTTTATCCATCATACCCGCGAAATCCGGATTGAATGTCCCACGGCGCAAGCTGCCGTCAGGGGCAGTATCAAAAAGATTGCGCTCGCCATAAAGAACATCCGTACCGGTTTGGCACCGGGTTAGCGCATCGCCCGCGTCATAATGCCCGCAATCGGGAACGGCACCCTCCAGCCCGTAAAACGGGTCCTCGGGGCTCATGGTAATCGCTGTGTGGGCGTGGTTGAGTGTGCGCAGCTCACGATTTTCAGAGCGCACGATATCAATGTCGTCGCAGGATGCGGTGCCATTGGGGGCGGGCATCTCACCCTGATACCAGATCAGGTGCTTTTGAACGCTTGTGACCTTGTGACAGAAGAAGTCACCGACCAGCTCAGGATTGATCGTCTGATCGTCCGAGCTGACAACGCCGAAGACGGGTACATCAAAGTCGGGCAGGCTGCCGTCGCCGTAAGGCTTGGTCAGCAGATAAAACTCCGCCGCGGCATTCATCGCCATGGAGCCATATTTTCCCGGATCACTGTTTTCACCCTGACCGACCCAGTCTTTGACATAGCGGACATAGGGGGTCAGCCAAGCCTGTTCGCTTTTGGCAGCTAACCCCGGCGAAAGCATGATAAGCGCGCTGGTTCGGTCCTTATTATGCTGTTCGCTATAAACCCGACCGATCAGGGCCGCACCGGTAGAGAAGCCCATCGGAATGATGTGTTGAACCTCATCACCAAAGCTGTTCATGCCGAAGCGAACTGTTTCAAGCCAGTCTTCATAGTCCACATCAAGCAAATCACCCGGGACAGTGCCATGGCCCGGAAGAAGGACGCCATGGAACACCGCGCAAGGGAAGCGACCCCGCAAATCATCGCGAATGTCGCTCAGCCAATAGGGACTGTCCGTCAGGCCATGAACCACCAGGAAGCCAACGCCATTGCCCTGTAAGCTGCTATCATCGCTGTTGCATGCCGCGCCAAGCGGCCCAAGTGCGTAGGGCGCGCGCATGTCGACAACCTGATCAAGGGTGTGTTCGCCGAACGGCTTTTCTTCCTCGGAAAAGCGCGTTTTTGAAAGCACGTCGCGCAATTGTTGGCGCGTGGATTGGACATAATCATCAAAGGACATTCCGGCAGCCGGTACCATAATAGGAGCACCCGATGGTTCAAGAGCCGCGTCATTCTTTGCGCAGGCGCCGGTTGCTAGCAGGCTGCACAGGGCAAGCGATGCCAGACCTGTTCTGAAGATGCGGGGCGTGCCCATGATGTTTGCTCCGTTCAGTTTCGCTGATGTGTCGTTTCTTTTGAATGTGTTGGCACGGATGTTAACGCGCGCGGTGGCATGGTGCGAGCAACAAAAAAGCGACCTGTGAACAGATCGCTTTTTGGGGCTGTTTGAACTGGTGAAAATCGTTACTCGATCAGTTCCCAGCTATGGGTGACTTCTGCGGCCTTTGACAGCATGATCGAGGCGGAGCAGTATTTTTCTGCCGAAAGTTCGACCGCACGACCGACCTTGGTTTCATTAAGGTTTTCACCCTTTACCTTGAAGTGCAGGTGGATTTTGGTGAAGACCTTGGGATCGGTTTCCGCGCGCTCGGCTTTGACGTCGGTTTCAACATCAAGGACGTTTTCGCGGCCTTTTTTCAGGATATGAACAACGTCAATCGACGAACAGCCACCGATACCAAGCAGAAGCATTTCCATCGGGCTCGGACCAAAACCGTTATCCTTGTCACCATCCATGACAACACCGTGGCCAGTGCCGCTGGTGCCGGTAAAGGTCAGGTTTTCAAGCCATTTTACACGCGCTTCCATAATCGCATTCCCATCTGTGAAGAGTTGTTACCCTAACCTCTAGCCCGCCTTGGGCGGGGCTGCAAGGTGAGATCGGTGACATTGGCGTGAAGCAGGATGAGAAATGCGACTATGAGTGGTAAGTTGTTATAGGAGTTTTTACTTTCCAGGCGGATACTGAAGCGATTATTCAGATACCTATGGTGCAGGAGTTACGGCCATGACACAGGACCCAACGCGCAGCAAAAGCCGTTTCATGATGGGCATGGAACATGTCCTGCGTGAGATCAATCACGAAGTCATCAGCCCGGCCATCCCGGATATGTCGGTGGAAAACGCTGTTCCCCTGATGATTACGGTCGCGCGCCTGCGGGCTGAATATCTGAAATTTGCCTTCCATCTCTGCGATGATCGCAACGAGGATCACCCGACGGCCGAGGAATTGGCAAAGCTCAAACACCTTCGCGAGAGCTTCCAGGAAATGCTGGCGGTGGCCAAGGAACTCGAACATTGCATTGATCGCGGCTATATCGATCTTCCGGTCAAAAAATAGCCCAATCCTGACAAGCACCGTGCTTTGATGGTCCCAGCCATAAGAAAAATAATGACTTATCCTTCAGTATATGCAATGGGTTACGCATATAAATATACAGGGCCGTCTTAAAAGGTCTGATCTGGGACATCACATAAAACATGAATAAAAGGGAGGGCGCTGCTTTGCAGCGCGCCAGGTGTCTTGTCAATCAGTGCGGATGTTGTGGCAACTGCGGCGTTGTCACGCGACAGTCTTGTTTTTCTTGATCCGAACGACCTGAAGGTCGTGTATGTCAATGCGGCAGCGGAAAAACAGCTTGGCGATGCCAAGTCGGTCTTGCGGCCGGGTACCGAGGTCAAACAGCTTCTCGCCTATCTTGCTAAGAATGGTGAATTTACCGAGGGCGACGCCGTAACGGCGGTGCGTACCGCTCTTGCATCGATTTCGTCGGGCAAGTTTGCCGAACTTCCTGGTTTTCGTCTGGGCAAGACTCCGTTTCTTTGGCATTGCGATGTTGGTCCGTCAGGCACGCTTGCGCTTGTATTGCGCGATGCTGGTCGGGCACTGGAACTGGCCAAGGCACTGGCAGACCATAAAACCTTTATACAGCACCTGATTGACGTTCTGCCAACCCCGGTTTATCTGAAAAACCGCGAAGGGGTTCTGACGCGCTGTAATGGTGCTTTTGCCGAACTCTTCGATCTTGATACCGAAGCCGCGATCGGCAAGCAGATGGCAGATTTTATGCCAAAGTCACTGGCGAAAACCATCGGGGAACTCGAAGCTCCTTTGCTTGAAAGCGACGGGCAGGTGCGCGATGAAATTAGTTTTGCCCTGACTGACCATGAATGCACCACCTTGTTTGCAGCCTCCACGCTTCGCGGGCCTAGCGGTGCGATTGCCGGGACCATTGGCTCGCTGATCGATGTCACCAGCCTCAAGCAAGCGCAGGCAGAAGTCGCGGAGGCCTCCGAGCGCCTGACAGGACTATTGGAAAGTGCACCGATCGGGGTCGGGATTTCCAGCCGCGAAAATGGTGTATTCCGGTTCTTTAACAGCACATTTGCCAAAATGCTCGGTCTTGCGGACGAGAAGGAGCCTTCGGACTCGATCCTGCTTTCCGAGCGGTATCGCGAGCAATCGCTCAAGGATATGGATGAGCTGGGTGAGTTGCAGGATGTCGAAATCCGTCTGCGCCGCCCGGAAATGTCCGAGGCACGCTGGCTTAAAACCTCGATCGAGCCGCTATCGTTTCAGGGCGAAGAGAGCGTGCTGTGGTGGACGAGTGACATCACCAAGCAAAAGCACGCCGCGCGTGAATTGCAAAACAAGGCCAATAATGACGAGCTGACCGGGCTCGCCAACCGGGCGCGCTTCATGCAGAAGCTAGATCAGTGTGAAAACGTCCTGCGCGGTACTGATACGCCGGCAGCGATCTTTATCCTTGATCTGGACGGGTTTAAAAAGCTTAACGATACACAGGGCCATGCCGCGGGCGATTGGGTTCTGATTGAAACCGGTAAGCGTTTGAAACGTGCCGCGCGCCGGGCAGAGGAAGTCGCGCGACTTGGCGGGGACGAGTTTACGCTGCTGTTCCTGAACAAGGGCGGTGAGAAGGAAATGAGCGAGGCAGCTGATGCGATTATTGCCGAAATGAGCCAGCCTTTTGTCTGGGAAGGACAGGATTGCGGTATTTCAGCTTCGATCGGTTTGGCAGTCTTTGATGGCGGTAGCTGTGATATGAGCGAACAGCTCCGCCGTGCCGACAAGGCAATGTATGAAGCCAAGGCGGCCGGAAAAGCCCAATATTGCCTCTATACCCCCGATCTGGAACCGGATCTGCATCAGGACGAGGCATAAGACGAGGCATAATAAGTCCTTTGGTTTTTTGTACCGGGTCCGGAGCCTAAGAGTTTAAAGGCAGTCCTGATTTATCCAGACCGAGCGTGTCGAGCAGCGGCTGCAGATAGTTTGCGTAGGGCTCCCAGTTTTTCAGGCCGTCACGATAGATCGGATTTCGCACCTGCATTGCGCTGTGGGTGCGGATTTGCCGTTTTGTCTTATGGAATTCCATGCAGGCGTCATCCCATTCAAGGCCGACGAAATCGATCAAACGTCGTGCTTCGGTTCCCAGATCATCTATCACATTTTCATAATCGACTTCGATAAAGCGATCTGCTGGTAGTACCTGACGCCAATGATGCATGAACTTCATATAAGTATTGTAATAATGGCCAAGTTCTTTCTGGTCATAGGCAAAGTTCTGAATGCCACCGAAACGGCGGTTATAAATTGAAAAGCAGGTCGCGACCGGGTTGCGACGGCAATGAATGATCCGGGTGTTCGGTAACATCAGTGCGATCATACCCGCCCGAACAAAGTTTGCGGGAAGCTTGTCAATGATACGGCGTGTTTTGTCAGAGCTAGCGTTGTTTGCCGCAATGCGCGAAATGCGCGCTAGTGTCTCTTTGCGATATGCCTGGCCGATCAGGTGAACAAATTCGTCGTCGTACTTTTCGAGCCTTTCGTGATTGGTGCTGGATTTCGACCTGTGTTCAATTAATCCGTGGTGGTGACGAGCCATAACATCAAGTTCGCCTGCGCCAAAAATCTCAGGGTGCGAACTCAGAATTTGCTCAATCAGCGTCGTTCCTGAACGCGGCATACCGACAATGAAGACATGTTGCGGTTCATCATCCTGGTTGCCAACAGGGGCCAATTGCGCAAAACGCTCTGCCGGAAATGCCAATTGCATATCGTCAAGCATGTTCTCGATTGCTGTGGGCGAATAAGTGATGCTCTCGCGCTTGATACGGTTGGCCTCGTCAAGCGCCTTCATCGCGGACCCGTAATTGTTTCCATCCATTTCCGTCTTGCCAATCGAAAACAGGAACATCTCGCGGTCTTTAGCAGGTAGGTTCTGATGCCTACCAGATGAATAAACTTGCTGCATAGCAGACTGGGTCGGGTGGTTTTGCGGGATTTTCGAGATCAGGCTCAGACAGTGCCATGCGCGAATGTTACGCGGTTCGGCTTTAAGAACGTTCTCGAATATTTTTTGCGCTTCCTCGAAATTGCCAAGTTCCTTGTGGCATTCGCCCAAGCTGATTTGGATATCGTTCAGGGCCCTGGTTTCACCGTTTTGCTGGGCCAGCGCGAAGGCATTGCCAAAGTGCTGCATGGCAGCCTGAATGTCGTCGAGTGATAAAAGAACTGCCCCCATTGCATTCCACGTATTCCAGTCCTTGGGGGCTAGGGAAATGGCGTGCTTAAGGTGCTGGACCGCCCGATGGACCCCTGCGAGGCGTGCTTCAAGAAGACCCAATTGCAGATGGACTTTTGCCTCAACCGGGTAGCGCTTTTGTGCTGCTAACAAAACGTTACGGGCCTGATCGCCATATCCCGAATTGCTCAGAATTGCCGCAAGATCGGTAAAATAAGCTGGTCTGGTTTCGGCACTATTGCACGCGCTTTCAAGACTTCTGATCGCTTTGTCTGTTTGGCCGGTTTCGTATAGAATCAAACCATTCAGCTGCATCAATTCACCGTTTTCAGGATGTTCCGCAATCAGTTTATCGCATATCTTGCGGGCGGTACGGCGGTGTCCTGATGACCATTGCTTGCGGATTTCAGTCAGGCCAGCATTCAATTTACGAGTTTGGGCAGGTACGAAACTGGCGTTCGTTTTGACATTCGTCGCAGGCGTTTTGGCTGGTCCGACAAGCTGATCATCAATCATCAACGGGGATCCTGTTTGCTCGATGGTTTTTGCAGTTCGTGCGACGGGAAACCGTCTAGAGCAAACACGGATCAGCTATAAGAAACTGGCGCTTCGGTCGGTTTTATTCTGATCGGTCCGGGATGATGTCCAGAGCCTTTAGAAGAGGTTGGATGTAGGGGGCGTAGGGCTTCCAGCGTTCGACGCTGGTCTGATAAAGGCCTTGGCGGACTTGTGCGGCGCTGGCGGTGCGGACGGAGCGTTCCGTCTTGTGGAACTCCAGCACGGACTCATCCCAAGACAGGCCCAGGAAATCAATCAGGCGGCGGGCTTCGGGTTCGATATCGGAAACAAGGTCTTCGTAATTGATCTCGATAAACCGGTCCTTGGGCAGGACCGCACGCCAATGCTCCATCAAGTCTTCATAGGCGCGATAGAACTCGCCAAGTTCCGTCTGGTTGCAGGTATAGACCTGCAGATTGGCGAACCTCTTGGAGTAGCATGACAGGCAGGTATCGACCGGATTGCGGCGGCAATGAATGATCTTGGCGCCCGGGACCGAAAGCAAAATGAGGCCAGCCCAAGAGAAGTTCCCCAGCATCTTGTCGATGACAACTTTGGTCGCTGGTTCCGGCGGATACATCGCCAGGACTTCCTCGCGATAGGATTTCGCAAGTTCTGTCAGCAAGGCCGGGTTTTGGATCTTGTCGTGATCTTCGGGCTGACTGGGGAAAAGAGTACCGAACAGTCGGTCCTTGAATTTAGGGAAGCTGCGTAATTCGCCGGTCGCGAGCGTATCAGGATGACTGCCGAGAATTTGCTCGGTCAGGGTACTGCCACACCGTGGCATGCCGACGATGAAAGCATGATCGGGGCCGTCAACGGTTTTTTCCGGTAGGTTCTCAAACATTGAGGCCGGAAAGTATTCGGCAATCGCACGCACACGCCCGCAGGCGGTTTTTGAATCATAGGCCTTGTGTGTCGGGGTATCTTCGGCGAAGTCCTGACGGCGCAGGGCATTGGCGGCATCAAGGTGAAATATCGCCTGCTTGGGATTCTTGCTGTCGATATAGGCCTTGCCAAGGGCAAAGCCGATCATTTCCCGATCGACCTTTGGCAGGTTGCCAGTATCCTTACTCAGGATACTTTCCATGGTTGGAATGTCGGGGCTGTCGGCGGTGAACTTTGTAACATCGGCAAGGTCATGCCATGCACGACCTGATTTCGGGTTTTCGGCGATGGCCTTGCGGAAATAGTCCGATGCACTCTCAAGATCGCCTGTATGACGTTTTGCTTCACCGATCTGAAGCAGGTTGTTGACCCTGCGTTCCGGTTCGTCCGGAGCGAGTTCCTCTGCGCGGGCGAGGTATTCCAAGGCCTCTGCCTCGCGCCCGACCTTGAGCAGGGCGGAGCCAAGGTTGTTCAAGGCACGCCAGTTATCGGGGCTGAATTGCACGGCCTTTTCAAGGATGGTGATGCCCTGGTTAATGTGTTCGCCTTGAATAAGGTAAACACCAAGGTCGCTATAGGTCTGTCCGTCTGTCGGGAATTTGCGAACGGCGGCAAACAGGATTCGCTGCACCAGATCATACTTGCCAGCCCCGGCAAACAAGCCGGCCAGTTCGCGAAAATAGTCGATCTTTGTATCGGGCAGATTGCAGGCGGTCTGCAACAGTTTTGCTGCCTCGTTCAGATTGCCGGTCGCGCGGTGAATTGTGGCCATCATCATAAGCGCCGGGCCATAGTCAGCTGCAAGCGAGAGCGCCTGTTGCGCCTGTGCCTGCGCATCAGAAGCCTTGCCCGATGCCAGCGCGTTTTCTGCGCTTCGGATCAGTTTGTCGGCCTTCTGACGATTGCGCTTTTGCGCGAAACTGGGCGGTACGGCTGCCTTGCTCATGAAGCTGATTAAATCCCGATACGAACGGCTGGGTCAACCCTATCGGCAAGGGGTGATCAAACGGTTTAAGCGGAAACGAAAAACGCCCGGCCAATCGGCCGGGCGTTTCCCGTAAACATGGTCTTCCGGATGGAAGATTAGCCGCTGTAGTACATGTCGAATTCGACCGGATGCGGCGACTGTTCGAAGCGAATGACTTCTTCCATTTTCAGGGAGATGTATGCGTCGATCAGATCGTCGGTCATAACATCGCCTTTTTTCAGGAAGTCGCGGTCTGCATCGAGGCTGTCGAGAGCTTCGTGCAGCGAACGGCAAACGGTCGGAACTTCTTTGAGCTCTTCCGGCGGAAGGTCATAGAGGTTTTTGTCCATTGCTTCACCCGGATGGATCTTGTTCTCGATACCGTCAAGGCCAGCCATCAACATTGCGGTGAATGCGAGATACGGGTTGGCAAGCGGATCCGGGAAGCGGATCTCGACGCGTTTGCCTTTCGGAGACGCGGTGTACGGGATACGGCAGGAAGCAGAACGGTTACGAGCAGAGTATGCCAGCAGAACCGGTGCTTCGAAGCCCGGGACCAGACGCTTGTAAGAGTTGGTCGTCGGGTTGGTGAAAGCGTTCAGGGCTTTCGCGTGCTTGATGATACCGCCGATGTAGTACAGAGCGGTGTCAGAAAGGTCCGCATAGCCGTTACCTGCGAACAGCGGCTTGCCTTCGTGCCAGATCGACTGGTGCACGTGCATGCCCGAGCCGTTGTCACCGAAGATCGGCTTCGGCATGAAGGTCGCGGTTTTGCCATACTGGTGTGCAACCATGTGGATGCAGTACTTGTAGGTCTGAACGGCGTCAGCATGTTCGATCAGGGTGCCAAATGCGATACCCAGTTCGTGCTGCGACGGAGCAACTTCGTGGTGGTGCTTTTCGCAACGCACGCCCATTTCGTTGATGTAGTTGACCATTTCAGCACGGATGTCGTTTGCCGAGTCAACCGGCGGTACCGGGAAGTAACCACCCTTCGGACCCGGACGGTGGCCGCGGTTGCCGCCTTCGAATTCGGTGCCGGTGTTGTACGGACCTTCTTCGGAGTCAAGCGCGTAAGCCATGCTTTCCTGCGAGGTGCTCCAACGAACGTCGTCGAACAGGAAGAATTCCGGTTCTGCGCCGAAATATGCGGTGTCGCCGATGCCGGCAGATTTCATGTAAGCAAGCGCGCGTTTCGCGGTCGAACGCGGGCAACGCTCGTAACCCTGGCCGGTAGCCGGTTCGATAACGTCGCAAACAATGATGAGGGTCGGCTGTGCCGAGAACGGATCAACGACAGCGGTCGACGGATCCGGCATCAGAATCATGTCAGATTCGTTGATTTCTTTCCAACCGGAGATCGACGAACCGTCGAACATGATGCCGTCAACAAAGACGTCTTCGTCGATCGTGCAGATATCCTGCGCGGTGTGCTGCCATTTACCTTTGGTATCGGTAAAGCGCAGATCGACAAACTGGATGCCTTTTTCTTTGATCAGATTAAGTACAGAAGCAGCGTCAGACATGATGCAACCCTTTAAAACTCATAAACAGTTACCGTACGGTGTTCTTTCGAAAGCGTGACCGATCAGATCGCGTCGTTGCCCCGTTCACCAGTACGAATACGGATCGCGTCCTCGAGTGAGGAAACGAAAATTTTACCGTCGCCGATACGCCCGGTATGAGCGGCTTGCTGGATTGCCTCAATCGCACGCTCGACAAGCGTGTCCTCGACGACGATTTCCAGCTTTACCTTCGGCAGAAAGTCCACAACGTACTCGGCGCCGCGATACAGCTCCGTATGACCTTTCTGACGTCCGAAACCTTTGGCTTCGGTGACGGTAATCCCTTTGAGACCGATCTCTTGAAGGGCCTCTTTTACCTCGTCAAGCTTGAACGGCTTGATGATGGCTTCAATTTTTTTCATTAGCGCCCTCTGCTTTTTGGCGAGAGTTGCGTTGAACTCTATAAAGCGTAATGCTTCGCCCGCTGACTATTGCACGGACCATGCCAGTTTTCACCGGCCACGGCATTCTAAGGATTCTCGTTGCGAAAACCCAGCAAAACCCATGAGTTTTTTACGATTTTCCGACTTGTTGCTGACTGCGTTTTAGGCAAGATGTTCAAAAATTATGCAAACGCACTGTTTAGAAGCCGGGCACGCCGCTTCAAACCGTTCCGGACTTGCCATTCGAGGGTCTTCATGCGACAGGATTTGCTATGCAAGGGTTCTATCAGGCGTGAAAATATGCACGATGAACGGGACTCGACCGGAGGCCACCATCCGGTGATTGACCATTATATAAAGGACGCCTCATGACCGAATTTGTCGGCAATCCGCTTTTCGCTTCGGGCGGGATCACGATCTTTGAAGTGATGAACGAACTGGCCATCAAGCACAAGGCCATCAATCTGGGGCAGGGTGCGCCGGATGAAGATGGTCCGGCCGATATTCGCGAGGCCGCGGCCAAATCACTGACCGATCTGTCCAACCAGTACCCGCCGCTGGCCGGCGTGCCCGAATTGCTTCAGGCCGTTGCCGATCATAACAAGCGGTTCTATGGCATCGAGGTCGATCCGAAAAAAGAAGTGCTGGTGTCTGTCGGTGCGACGGAAGGTCTGGCGGACGTTATTCTTGGGCTGGTTGCGCCGGGTGATGAAGTCATCCTGATCGAGCCACTTTATGACAGCTACCTTCCGATGGTGAAGCTGGCCGGTGGCATTCCCAAGCTGGTGCGCGTCACCCCGCCGGAGTGGGAATTGCCGCGTGAAGAGCTTGAAGCCGCCTTTTCGGAAAAAACCAAGCTGATCCTGCTGAACTCGCCGCAAAATCCGTGCTCGAAGGTTTACCGCGAGGACGAGCTGCAATTCATCGCCGATCTTTGCATCAAGCATGATGTGATCGCGCTGTGTGACGAGGTTTATGAGCATCTGGTCTTTGATGGGCGCAAGCACACGCCGCTGATGACGTTCCCAGGTATGCATGAACGCACCGTGCGGATCGGGTCGGCGGGCAAGACCTTTTCGCTGACGGGCTGGAAGATCGGCTATATCACGGCCTGTGCGAAACTGATGGAGCCGATCAAGAAGGCCCACCAGTTCCTTGTCTTTACCGTTTCACCCGCGCTTCAGCATGGTGTGGCGTTCGGGCTGAACAAGGATGACGCCTATTTCGAGAACTTCACCGCAGAGATGGAAGCCAAGCGCGACTATCTGATGAAGGGCTTGAAGGAAGTCGGGTTTGATGTGCTGGATTCCCAGGGTACCTACTTCATCACCTGTGATTTCCGCCCGCTCGGTTATGATTGTGATGATGTCGAATTTTGTCAGATCATGATCAAAGAAGCCGGCGTGGTCGCCATTCCGGTTTCGGCCTTCTATCAGGGCGAAGATGGCGGCGTGCGCCATTTTGTCCGCTTCTGCTTCTGTAAGGACGAAGCCAAGATGGATGAAGCGATTGCGCGGATGAAAAAGGCGTTTGCCAGGTAATTTGGGCGCCAATCAGCGATCAAAATGAAAAAGGGGCGCCAGCATGTGATTGGCGCCCCTTTTTATTGTTTCCGTTTTAGGCCCCGATCAGGATTTGACCATTTCCCAGCTGCCGGTCTTGGCGGAGCGGGTCAGGGCATCCAGGATTTGCATGTTGGCAATGGCGTCTTCAATCGGGTAATCGACCGGGCTGTCGCCCTTGAAGATCGCAGTCGCGACTTCACCTTGCAGGGTGTATTGGTTGCAGACCGGGAATTTGATTTCACGGGCTTCATCAAAGCCCGGTTGTTTCTGGCCGGCCACGCGAATGATCGCTTCGTTTTCCGGCACGGCATTGAACGGCATCAGGATTTCAATACGACCCTCAGTGCCGAGAATATGAACGCGCTGCACGGCGGCTGATTGCGTGCCGCAGGTAAAGCTTGCCTGCAGGCCCGATCCGAAATCAAGCATGCCCGATACCAGGCGGTCAGTGCCGAATTTCGGGTCCTTGTCCATCAGCGACACCACGCGCACGGGTTCCTTGCCCGTGATAAAGCGCGGGCCAACGACGCAGTAACAACCGATATCAAGCAACCCGCCGCCGCCAATGTCCTTTTTATTGCGAACATTGTTCGGGTCGGCATTGAAATAGGTAAAGATGCTTTGCACGGTCGTAAGCTGGCCGATCTGACCGCTTTCAACAATCTTTCGGGCTTCAAGCCATTGCGGATGGTGGCGGACCATAAAGGCCTCAAGCACCTGCTTGCCGCTTTTGTCGCGCGCCTCGATCAGTCGTTTGGCATCTTCGGTATGAAGGCCGATCGGCTTTTCGCATAGCACATGTTTGCCGGCCTCAAGCGCCTTGATCGTCCACTCGACATGCAAATGGTTGGGCAGGGGATTGTAGATCGCCTCAATCGACGGATCTGCCAGCAGTTCCTCGTAGGAGCCATATGCACGCGGGATGCGCATGTTTTCTGCGACCTCACGCGTCTTTTCATGATCGCGACCGGCGATTGCCAGAATTTCAAGCGCATCGCTTTCCTGCATGGCCGGAATGACCTTTTCCGTGCCGATCTTGGCGGTGCTAAGGACGCCCCACTTCATTCCGATACTCCGTCTGTTGGTCTTATACGGCCCGTTGATCGCGGTAAGTCTTGCCTGTTTCATCCAACCCGTAATGTTCATATGGGGTGGCAGGGGGCGGCTTTCTGCTATCCGGGCCTGTTATTGAATTGAAGTAATTAAGGCATTTGCCTTCACATGCAAGATGCCCTGACGGGTAGGTGGGGTGATTTGTGTTATGAATTGCGCGTTAGAAACAGGTCCAGAATGCCAAAGCCCGCAAAATTCGGTGCTTTGAACGACTTGCCGTTTTTGGTGGGAAAAAAGTGAAATTATGCGCTTGACGTTGACGGCCTCGGGCCATATAAACCGCGCCACACGATGGCGGGTGTAGCTCAGGTGGTTAGAGCACCAGTTTGTGGCACTGGGGGCCGTGGGTTCAAGTCCCATCACTCGCCCCATGTGAAAAGGTCAGGCAGAAATGCCTGGCCTTTTGTCTTTTCGCGGTGCTTTTTACCGCGCCCCGGTTGCCTTTGGCGGTTTATCATCTAGACTGCCCAAAAATATCAAGGTTCGGGGTCGTATGGCGAAGCTTAAAGTTGATCAGGCAATGAAGCGCGCGAAGGCGCATATGCGCAAAGGCGAAATGGCCGAGGCGCGTGCACTTTACCAAGCCATCCTTGCCGATTACCCCAAGAATGAACGCGTCAAAACGGCCCTAGCCGAGCTCAGCGGCCCTGTCAAACCGGGGGCGGCGGCGAAGGCTGGTTCTGGTGCCGCTGGCGAGCCGCCAGCCGAGGTGTTTGCCAAGCTTTCGCAAGCCTATCAGGCTAGGCGTCTGCAAGACGTCTATGCCATGACCGGGCAGCTTTTGGGCCAATATGGCAATTCGGCCAAGCTGTGGAATTTCCGTGCAGCGGTCAGCAGCAACCTCAACCTGCTTGACGATGCCGAGCAGGCCTTGCGTCAGGTCGTTCGTCTGCAGCCCAATATGGTTGCCGCCAAAAGCAACCTTGGGGTCATTCTTGAACGTCTGGGCAAGCTTTCAGAGGCAGAGGAATGCTATCGCGCGGTGATTGCGGCCTCGCCGGAATTCCCTGAGGCGCATAATAACCTTGGCAATCTCCTTAAGGGTGCAGGCAAGCTTGAAGAAGCCCAAGGCTGCTATCTGAATGCGATTGCGCGTAAGGCTGACTATGTCGATGCGCACTATAACCTTGCCAATACGCTGCGCGAACGTGAACTGCTTGAGGACGCCAAACAGCAATATTTCAAGACGCTCAAGCTGCAGCCAAAACTGGCGGAGGCATGGTACGGGCTTGGCCAAACCATGGCCGCACTTAAATCCGCGCCCGAAGCGATTGAGGCCTATCAGCGGGCCTTGGCGGTAAAGCCCGGCTACGTCCCGGCGATTGTCGAGCAACTGCGTCAACAAAGCCAACTATGCGACTGGCGGGCATGTGGCCTGTTTGATCAATACGCTGATCAGCTTGGTGTGAGGGGCGAGGCGGCCGTGCCATTTCCGCTGTTGCCGTTTGAAGATAATCCGGCGCACCAACTGGCCCGCGCGCGCAATTGGGCGCAAAGCCATTTCTCGCCAGCCGCGCCGATTTCGACGATTGAGCCGGCGCCTGCCGACGGGCGAAAAATCCGGCTTGGCTATTTCTCGGCCGATTTTCATGATCATGCGACCATGTTCCTGATGGCGGGCATTTTGCGCCATCATGACCGGTCAAAATTCGAAATCTTCGTGTTCAGTTATGGCAAAAGCAAAGCCGATGCGAACCGCGATCAGGTGCTTGAAAATGTTGATCGGTTCTTTGATGTGCAGGACATGCCTGATGGCGAGTTGACTAAGCTTGCCCGCGAGCAAAACCTTGATATCGCGATTGATCTCAAGGGCTATACCCGCGATGCCCGGCTGGAGCCGTTTACCGGGCGCATGGCGCCGCTTCAGATCAGCTACCTTGGCTATCCCGGCACACTGGGTGCAGATTTCATCGATTATATCGTTGCCGACCCGGTGGTTGTTCCGCCCGAACAGCGCGGCGGTTATCATGAGAAGATCATTTATCTTCCCGGTTGCTATCAGCCCAATGACAACACACGCGAAATCTCGGCCAAGCCGTTGACGCGGGCCGAGCTTGATCTGCCCGAAGACGGTTTTGTTTTCTGTTGTCTCAACAACAATTACAAAATCATGCCGCAGGAATTTGCGATCTGGATGCGCGTGATGGCAAAGGTCGAAGGCAGTGTGCTCTGGCTTTGGTGCAACCATGATATCGCCAAGGCCAACCTGCGGGCTGCGGCGGAAAAGCATGGTATTTCGGGCGACCGCCTGATCTTTGCCGGTTACATGCCGCAATCGGAACATCTCGCGCGCCTGCGCCAGGCCGATCTGTTTATCGATACCTTTAATGTCAACGCGCATACGACCGCAAGCGACGCGCTGTGGGCCGGATTGCCGGTGGTGACACTGGCGGGCAAACAGTTTGCCGCCCGCGTTGCCGCCAGCCTGCTTTCGGCCATCGGCCTGCCGGAGCTGATCACCGAAACGCCGGAGGCCTATGAGGAGCTCATCCTCAAACTGGCGCAAAACCCGGACATGCTGGCAGATCTTCGCACCAAACTTGCCGCGAACCGTGAGACCAAGCCGCTCTTTGATACGGAGGGCTATACACGCGGGTTTGAGCAGGGGCTCGAGCGTGCTTTTGCTCAAAGACTGGCAGGTGAAGCACTTTCGGATATTGCGGTGAGTGTTTAGGGGCAGGGGCTATTGTGATCTGATGTCACATTCCTGACGAATTACTTCCAGATAAAGGATTTATCTTCCGGCGCGATGGGCCGGAAGACTGTTCGTTGCCGACCGCGGGCATTTGGACTGCGAACGGGTTGAATACGCACATGATCCCAAACTGCAAGGACTGATGGATATGCCCAGCGACCGCCCCCTTCCGATGCTGACCCGTCGTGCCTTTTCAGCGACCCTTTTGGGGGCTGCGGCCGTTCCCTTTGTGGGTCGGGCCTTCGCGCAAACACCAAGCGGCATCCGGTCGCGAATTGCGGGCATGTCCCAGCTTCATGCGATCATGGTTCAGCGCGGTGAAGAGGTCATCGTTGCCGAAGCACCGCGCGGGCCGGGTCTGGATCGGGTTGCGAACATCAAGTCCTGCTCGAAAAGCATCATTGGACTGCTGACGGGCAACGCGATTGCAGAAGGCGCGATCCCCTCGGTCAAAGCCACCATCGGCGAGATCGCGCCATCTATCATTCCCTCGAACGCCACCCCCGGTGTGGAAGATCTGACCATCGAAGATCTGGTAACGCTCAGGGCCGGGCTTGAGGGCACATCCGGGCGCAACTACGGCGCTTGGGTCAATTCCGACAACTGGGTTTCCTTTGCGCTGCGTCGCCCGATGGTCGCAACCCCCGGCGGGCGCATGATCTATTCCACCGGTACGACGCATATCCTCGGTGCGGTGCTTGCAGTTGCGACTGGAAAAAGCCTGCTGGAACAGGCGCGCGCTGCCCTTGGCCAGCCGCTCGGTATTCAAATCCCGGCTTGGACACAGGATCCGCAAGGCTATTATTTCGGCGGCAACGAGATGGCGCTGACACCGCGCGGGATGTTGCGCATCGGGGCGCTGATGCGCGATCAGGGCCGGTTCGACGGCGACCAGATCATTCAGGCCGATTGGATAGATCAATCAACCAAGGCCCACACCCGCTCCCCTTATTCCGGCCTTGCCTATGGCTATGGCTGGTTCCTGAGCAGCAGCGGCTTTATCATCGCGCGCGGCTATGGCGGCCAGATCATTGCGGCCCATCCAGAAAAGGACCTGGCGGTGGCCATCACCTCTGATCCGATGTCGCCGGCACGATCAGGCGGATATTTTGGGGATTTGATGGATCTGCTTGAGGGGCCGGTACGTTCACTGGCCTGATGGCAGCGGTAAAGTGCATGTAAAAAGGGGGGGGGAGGCGTAGAATAAGGCAGAAATGTCGACTTTTCTCCAAGAGGCCAAATCATTGACAATTGTTACTTAGTTCTTCGGGTAGTTGAGCTGGCAATGCTAGTCGATAGTAACTTTGTCTAATTCGGTCTCGCAGCAGTCACGAAAATACTTCCCCATGACAGCCATGTCAGTCAGTGATTGGTGTATGCCGTTCGGGTTTTCGTCAGGAATGATTCTCGCTCCGTGATCCTCTGGAGTGTTGTCCATTTCTCGGACAATAGTTGAAAAGAATATGAGTAAGCGAGAGCGCAGAAATCTGAGATTAATCGAGGCAGAAGTAACCTCTTCGGGGCAGGTGAGCGGCGCGTCTGGAATTTCCGTTGCGATTAACGCGTCATAGATTGTCGAAAATTCTCGTTTACCTATCGCAGCTGTTTCAAGCCGCTCAGATGTTGCGTTTGCAAATTGCATACATAAATCCCCAACCTCTCTACCAAGAAGGTAGTAACGAGTGTTGGCGAGTTTGGCTTCTATTCGCCTATTCTCCTCCGACTGCTCTTTTTGTGCGGAAATTTGAGCTTTTGCGGCAAGTAATGCGAAAGCGCCAGCAAGTAGCCCAAGCGTGCCAGCCGTCAATGTTTCCCAATCCTCACCGTCAAAGTTGCTGCCGTACAATGCTCCAACCAAGAAGGCAATGAGTACGATGCCCAAAAGTGGAAGACCACTTAGCAGTTCGCGAATTTGCTCCATTCCTTCTCCTCAGGCATACGTTTGCATCAACCTTCAATCAATGAGTGTACTAAGTCAACGAATGTAGAAAGCACTAGCTAACCTAATTGGCTTAAGATTTTTTGCGCGTTTTGTTTGCTATGAGTGCCTGCTTTAACATTCCCAATTCTGTACCAATCTGCTAGGTAACGCTCCATATTTCCCAAACGGGTTCATTGCTTGCCAGGAGATCTCCGCATGTCGACCAACCGCATTACTCTTCGCCGTCCTGATGACTGGCATTTGCATCTGCGTGATGGCGAGATGCTCAAAGGTGTGATTGGCGAGACGTCCGAGCATTTTGCCCGTGCGATCATCATGCCCAATCTGGTGCCGCCAGTGGTCAAGACCGCCGATGCCGTGGCCTATCGCGACCGCATTACGGCGGCCATCCCGTCGGGGCATGACTTTACGCCGCTGATGACGCTGTATCTGACCGAGGGCAGCAATCCCGATGATATCGAGGAAGGCTACAAGGCCGGGGTGATCACGGCACTCAAACTTTATCCGGCGGGTGCGACCACCAACTCGGATAGTGGTGTACGCAATTTCGATAACGCGATGCCTGCGCTTGAGCGGATGGCGGAGCTTGGCATTCCGCTCTGTATTCATGGGGAAGTCACCGATCCGGAAATCGATATCTTTGACCGTGAAGCGGTGTTTATCGACCTGGTTCTTGAGCCGCTGCGCAAGCGTCTGCCGGAGCTGCGCGTGATTCTCGAGCATATCACCACCGAAGACGGCGTTGAGTATGTCAAAGCCAATGACAAGAATTTGGGTGCGACGATCACGACGCATCACCTGATCATTAACCGCAACGCCATTCTGGTTGGCGGCATTCATCCGCATATGTATTGCCTGCCGGTTGCCAAGCGTGAAAAGCATCGTTTGGCCCTGCGTGCCGCCGCAACGTCCGGCGATGCACGGTTCTTCCTTGGCACCGATTCAGCACCGCATACTGATGAGCGCAAGGAAAGCCCGTGCGGTTGTGCCGGTATCTTTACCGCCAATAACACTGTGCAGCTTCTGGCCCACGTGTTTGAGGAAGAAGGGGCGCTGGACAAGCTTGAAGGCTTTGCCTCGCTGCATGGGCCGCAATATTACGGCCTGCCGCTTAATGGTGATCAGATCACGCTGGAAAAACGCAGCGAGCCGGCCAAGTTCGCGGATAAAATCGAAACCGGCGAAGGTCCGGTGACCGTATTTAATCCGGGCTTTGACGTGTTCTGGCATTACGCCTAAGCGGATCTCCGAAGACAAAGTAAAAGCGGCTCCATCGGGGCCGCTTTTTTGTCGGGTGTTCGTCATTCCGGACGGCGCAGAGTGTCGGGCCGGAAGCTTTATGCCGTGGCCGATAATGGATTCCCGCCTGCGCGGGAATGACGGGGCAGGTTGTTCTGCCTAGCCGCTCAGATCGACAGTGCCCGGCGCGGCATTCAGACCCAGCGTCATGCGATAGCTTTCAGCTGCCGCATAGGCCTGTGCTGAAATCATCGCCGAGATATTCATCGATGCGCCCTTGGCGACGTTATAATCAGCAGCCGAACTTCCGGGCACGGAGGCCGCGCGGGAAATGGCGGCCTGATTGGCGATGGCCGCCACACCATCAAGGCCCTGAATGGGCCGGATGCTGACCTTGCCGCCGGTGGCGTAAAGCCGACCGTCGGGGCCGGCGGTGTAGCTATAGCTGATCATGCCGGCATTGGCACCGGCAAGTGCCTGATGGCTTTCTTCCTCTGTCCGGACAGTGGCGTCACGCGCGCGCAGTTCCTGCACGATTTCACGTTCGGTCGCGGTCAGAAGGGCCGGGTTGGATGTCGGCTGACGCGCGCTTTCAGGGGTGGCTTCGCGTTCTTGCTGCTGACGCTGTGTCGGGCTTTGGGTGTCCGGTTCTTCCGGCGCGCCGCCGTTAATGTCGCGCGGATCAAGCTGCTGGATGATGGTGACCACAGATGCCGCACTATTGACCGGTGCGGTTTGTGCTGGTTGTGGTGGCGGTGGCGGGGCTTGTTCTCCCGAACCTGTGTTGCCCGCCGTTTGCGGTGACGTCGCAGGCTCACTGCGCGAACTGGGCGGGTTTGCGGGGGCTTGTTGAGCGGAAAGCGTGCTTGAAAGCGGGACCAGCGCCACGGCGGCTGGCAATGTTTGCGGCGCAGACACAGCCATTCCGCCCGACCCGTTGGTCGGCGGTTGGCTCCCGGAGCCGGGCAGGGCGCGTGTGGCTATAATCTGGCCAAGTTGCCCACCACTTCCGGGGATAACCTGTATTGCACCTGCCTGTATCATGACGGTCATTATAGCCCAACTCAGGGTTAAATGTACATAAGCAGATCAAGGGGATGAAGGGGCGTTCACAGCCCTGATCACGCCGGTTTGATGCGGTGGTTTGGCGCGTGGCGGGTAAGGTGGGCGCAAATGTTTCAGATGGTTTGTTGATCATGCGTGCGCCAATTGTTGTTTTGTCCCTTTTCCTGATGGTTGTGTGGCTGGTTGTGCCGCGGCAACCGGCACTGGCGGCGCCGGATGCCGATTTGTGGCCGGACTGGCAGGCCTATGACCCGCAAAGCACGCTTGAGGTTGATCATGGTGCATGGCAAGTGGTGCTCGACCGTTACGTGACGGTGCAAGAACCCGGTGTGACCAGCTTTGATTATGCAGCGGCCAGTCAGGACGGTGGGACTGCCATGGTGGACGCGTATGTTATGGCCATGACCAAGGTCGCGGTCGATCAGCTTAACCGTGATCAGCAATTTGCCTATTGGGTGAACCTTTATAATGCGCTGACCGTCAAAGTGGTTCTGGATCATTATCCGGTGGATAGCATCCGAGATATTGATATCTCGCCCGGGCTGTTTTCATCTGGTCCATGGGGCAAAAAGCTGATCACGGTCGAGGGCAGGACACTTAGCCTTAATGATATCGAACACCGCATCCTGCGCCCGATCTGGCGTGATGCACGCATTCATTATGCGGTGAATTGTGCGTCGATCGGCTGTCCGGCGCTGGCGCCCGAGGCGTATGAAGCAAGCAAGCTTGATGACCAGCTTGATCAGGCAGCAAAAGGCTTCATCAACCATTCGCGTGCGGTGCGCGTGGGCGCAGATGGCGGGCTTGTGCTTTCAAGCCTGTATGACTGGTATCGGGGTGATTTCGGGAAAAGTGATGCGGATTTTATCGCGCATCTGATGGCGTTTGCCGGGCCGGAATTGATGGCCATTCTGGACGATACCACGGAACTTGATATAGCCGATTATGAGTATGACTGGGCGCTGAACGCGCGGTAACACCTGCACAGGCAGGCGGTGCGTTCAGGCAGCTGTGTCGTGCAGGCGGGGGTGAGACGCGACCTGTGCGGTCGGTTTTGCCGCGTCAGGGCCGGTTGCCCAGACATTGCTTGCCAGATCATCAATCGCATTTTCCGGGCGATTCTGATTTACCTGGTCGATGGTGTGACGGACGTCACTGGCAGAAACGCCGTCATAGCGCATTAATGTCTGAACGATCGGGTCGGCAAGCATGTCTTCGACCGTCAATTCCTGATCAACATAACTCATCATCTCATATCCCGGTTTTTTTGTTGTGTGCAATATAATGCAATTGACATTCATTCGCAACAACTATTCTATGTCGATGGTGACTTTTTTCATTTTCCACCCTGTAACGCTTTGATCTGCCTTAAGGCAGGGGCATTTGTGCGAGATTTTCGCAAACTGCGGTACATGGTAATTTCCGTTCGGGGTGTCCGGGTAAAACGGCGTAAACTCTATTTGCTTGCATAAAAACCCTGTGGGTTTTAACGCAGAGAACTGGTCTTTTCGTACAGGCGATCAGGCCCAACAAGTATGGCAAAAATAGGCTGACAAAATGAAACGTCCGGGAATATGCGAATATGTCCTGCTTGTGCTGCTGGCATTGATGTGGGGGAGTTCGTTCACCTTCATCAAGATCGGTGTGCATGCCTATTCGCCGCTGGTGGTTGCAAGCGGGCGTTTGGCCTTTGCTGCCCTTGTACTTTGGGGCCTTGCGGCGATCCGCAAATCCGAATTGCCCAAGGGAAAGCGCGCCTGGATCTCGACCTTTATGATCGCTCTGATCGGCAATGCCATTCCGTTCTTCTTGATCAGCTTTGGCGAGACCAAGGTCGATGCCGGTCTGGCTGCAATCCTGATGTCGACCGTGCCGCTCACCACTGTCGTGCTTGCACACTTCTTTACCCATGATGAAAAGCTTTCGACTGGCAAGGTTATCGGGATTGTTTTGGGTACGATCGGGGTTGTTGTTCTGGTCGGGCCGGAAACGCTTTCGGGGCTGGGGGGCGAATTCCTGTTCCAGTTGGCCATTCTGGTTGCTGCCATTGGCTATGCGATCTCATCCCTTGTTGCGCGCAACCTGCGTGATCAGCCGCGCATAGGATCGACCGCCGTCATCTTGACATTCGCAACATTGATGCTGATGCCCTTTACTCTGATCATTGATCAGCCATGGACGATGGACTGGGATCTGGAAGGTGCGCTTTCGATCATGTATCTCGGCATGTTTCCGACCGGCATTGCCATGTTCCTGATCCTGCAAATTATCGCGATGGCAGGGGCCAGCTTCCTTGTGTTTAACAACTATCTGGTGCCAGCCGTCGGCGTTTTGATCAGCTTCTTTGTCCTGGGCGAGGTGCCGCAGCCAAATGCGTTGCTGGCCCTTGCGATTATTCTGGGTGGGATTGCCGCGTCGCAGATGCGTTTCGGGCGCAAATCGGCCAGCACCGAGGCAGCAGCGACAAAGGCTGATCCAATGACGCCGGTTATGGAAGTTTCCAAGAGCAAAAATTCAGCGGAAAAATGACGGTTTTAGGGGCTCGGAAATCCCTGAATTCGCGATAAATTTCGAACTTTCTCGCCCAACCGTGAAGGATAGGATTTGTCAATATTGTTTGTGCGCGACAAACCTGATACTTTCCCGCTTTCTGGTCCGGCATGCGCCTGAAAACAGGGGCATGTCACGCCGATTGAATCATTTCTGATCAAGCGTTTAAGAGGTTACGGCCTTTGTCTACCGAAGAGACCAATCCTGAGAACCGCGATATCTTCCCGGTTTCCATCGAACAAGAAATGCGTCGGAGCTACCTTGATTACGCGATGAGCGTGATCGTGAGCCGCGCACTGCCTGACGTCCGAGACGGCTTGAAACCGGTACATCGTCGTATCCTGTATGCCATGCACGAGAACGGGTTTGAATATAACAAACCGTTCCGCAAATCGGCCCGTGTGGTCGGGGATGTGATGGGTAAATATCACCCGCACGGCGACAGCGCGATTTACGACGCAATGGTCCGTATGGCCCAGAATTTCTCCATGCGCCTGCCGCTGATTGACGGGCAGGGGAACTTCGGGTCCATGGATGGCGATAAAGCCGCCGCCATGCGTTACACCGAAGCACGCATGGCGAAATCCGCGCACTACCTGCTTGATGATATCGACAAAGACACGATTGATTTTCGCGATAACTATGACGAGACCACCAAGGAACCGTCTGTTATCCCGGCGCGTTTCCCGAACATGCTGGTCAATGGTGCCGGTGGTATTGCGGTCGGTATGGCGACCAACATTCCGCCGCATAACCTTGGCGAAGTCATTGATGGCTGCATGGCATATGTCGATGATCCCAATATTTCCGTCGAAGGCCTGATGGAATACGTTCACGGTCCGGACTTCCCGACCGGTGCGCTTATTCTTGGCCGTTCCGGCATTCATTCGGCCTTCAAGACCGGTCGCGGTTCTGTCGTCATGCGGGCACGTACCCATGTCGAGGAAATCCGTGCCAACCGCGAAGCCATCATCGTGACCGAAGTTCCCTATCAGGTGAACAAGGCCACCCTGATGGAAAAGATTGCTGAACTGGTCCGCGACAAGAAGCTTGAAGGCATTTCCGATCTGCGTGACGAGTCCGACCGTTCGGGTGTCCGCATGGTGATCGAGCTCAAGCGTGATGCCAATTCCGACGTTGTCCTGAACCAGCTGTTCCGTTTCACAGCGCTTCAGACCTCGTTTGGTGTGAATATGCTGGCCCTTAACCGCGGCAAGCCGGAACTGATGAACCTCAAAGACATCATTCAGGCCTTTGTCGAGTTCCGCGAAGAAGTCATTACCCGCCGTACCATCCATCTTCTGAAAAAGGCACGTGATCGTGCCCATGTCGTGGTTGGTCTGGGTATTGCGGTTTCCAACATCGACGAAGTCATCAAGCTGATCCGCAATGCGGCCGATCCGACCGTTGCACGTGAACAGCTGATGGAACGCGATTGGGCGGCGGGCGATATCGTTCCGCTGATCGAACTGATTGCCGATCCGAACCAGGTTGGATCATCCGATGGCATGTATCGCCTGTCCGAAGCGCAGGCGCGTGCGATCCTTGAACTCCGCCTGCATCGCCTGACCGGTCTCGAACGTGACAAGATCGCGGCCGAATTGACCGAGTTGGGTGAGAAGATCAAAGACTTCCTTGATATCCTTGCCTCGCGAGAGCGCAAGCTTACGATTCTCAAGGACGAACTGACCGAAATGCGCAATGAATTCGCCGACCCGCGTCGCAGCGAAATTCAGGAAGCAGAATTCGAACATGACATCGAAGACCTGATTGCCCGCGAAGACATGGTCGTGACCGTGTCCCATAGCGGCTATATCCAACGTGTTCCGTTGTCGACCTATCGTGCACAGCGTCGCGGTGGCAAAGGCCGTTCGGGCATGGCAACCCGCGAGGAAGATTTCGTTTCCAAGCTGTTCGTTGCCAACACCCACACCCCGGTTCTGTTCTTCAGCTCCGAGGGCATGGTCTATAAGATGAAGGTCTGGCGCCTGCCGATGGGTACGCCGCAATCACGCGGCAAAGCGCTTGTGAACCTGTTGCCGCTGTCAGAAGGCGAATATATCACAACCGTTCTGCCGCTTCCGGATGAAGAAGAATGGCCGAACCTGCATGTGATGTTTGCCACCTCGACCGGTAACGTGCGTCGTAACAGCCTTGCTGATTTCGTGAATGTGAAATCAAACGGCAAGATCGCCATGAAGCTTGAAGAAGAACGTGGCGACAAGCTGATTGCGGTTCAGACCTGTACTGATGATGACGACATCCTTCTGACAACCCGTCAGGGCAAGTGCATTCGTTTCCGTGTCGGTGACGTGCGCGTCTTTACCGGCCGTAACTCGGTCGGTGTGCGTGGCATTCGTCTGGCCGATAAGGACGATGTCATCGCGATGTCGGTTCTGTTTGGCAACCATGTCACCATGGAAGAGCGTGACGAATACCTCTCGATCGCGGGCAAGCTGCGCCGCGAGGAAGTCACCGAAGACAGCCTGCCGCTCGAAATTCTGACAGCCGATCGTTATCAGGAAATCTATGATGGCGATCAGCTGATCCTCTCGGTTACCGAAAACGGTTATGGCAAACGTACGTCTGCCTATGAATACCGTGTGACGGGCCGTGGCGGTCAGGGCTTTGCCAATATCGAGATGTCTGAACGCAACGGTCAGGTTGCCGCTTCGTTTGTGATCGAAGAAGGCGACGAGCTGATGATGGTCACCAATGGTGGCAAGGTCATCCGTATGCCGACCCATGACATCCGTATTGCCGGGCGCAAGACGCAGGGTGTGACGCTGTTCCGTACGGCCGAGGACGAACAGGTCGTCGCAGTCGAACGTCTGTCAAACCTTGGCGATGAAGATGATGAGATCATCGATGGCGAGGAAGGTGTGATCGAGGGTGCCGAAGGTGCCGTTGAAAGCGCCGACCCGGCAGCAGAGGCATCTGATGAAGATGTCGCTGAGGCAACGGCATCTGATGAAGCGGACCGCGACGAATAACGGAAAGTCTGATGACTGAAACGTCTTCTACCGTATCGCGTATCGGGATTTATCCGGGCACCTTTGACCCGGTAACCCAGGGGCATATGGACATTATTCGTCGGGCGACCCGGATCGTCGATCAGCTGATTGTCGGTGTTGCGATCAATGCCGGCAAAGGCCCGATGTTCGGGGTCGAGGAACGCTGTGCACTGGTTGAAGGTGCACTCAAGGCTGCGGGCGGTGAAGTTGCCGCCCGTACCTCAGTAAAGCCATTTTCTTCGCTTCTGATGCAGTTTGCGCAGGAAAACGGATCGAGCACCATTATCCGTGGTCTACGCGCCGTGTCGGACTTTGAATATGAATTCCAGATGGCCGGGATGAACGCCCGACTGTCGCCGGAAGTCGAAACCGTGTTTTTGATGGCATCGGACAAACAGCAGTTTGTCTCTTCGCGCTTTGTGAAGGAAATCGCCCGTCTGGGTGGGGATGTCACTGAATTTGTGCCCGCCAACGTGCTGAAACGCCTGCACGAAAAGCTGGCAGAAGAAAAGGAATAACGCAGGCCATGCGTCTTTTTCGTCTATTTTCAATTATCGCACTCGTACTAGGATTTATCACCATGTCCACTGGAAACGACGCTGTCGCACAGGATCTGGAGAACACGCTTTATCTTGACCTGAAAGATGGCCGCGTTGTGATCCAGCTTCGCCCGGATCTGGCACCGAACCATGTTGCCCGGATCAAGGAACTCACCCGTGAAGGCTTTTACGATGGTCTGAAATTCCATCGCGTGATCGAAGGCTTCATGGCCCAGACCGGCGATCCCAAGGGCAATGGCACCGGCGGTTCCGGGCAGAAACTCGATGCCGAGTTCTCCAACGAACGTCACGTGCGTGGCACGGTTTCCATGGCGCGCTCGGCCAATCCGAACAGTGCGGATTCCCAGTTCTTCATCGTCTTTGCCGATGCGCCGCACCTTGATGGCCAGTACACCATCTGGGGCGAAGTAACCGAGGGCATGGAATATGTCGACATGATCAAAAAGGGTGCGCCCTGGGCCAATGGCAGCGTTGCCGACCCGGATCAGATCGTCAAAATGCAGGTTGCTGCTGACGCGCAATAATCGCAGATATCAAATCATTGCAACCGAAAGCCGTCCCTTTGTGGGGCGGCTTTCGCGTTTTTGGGGTTGAATGCGCAAAAAGAGCCAAAATATGGAAAACAGGTGTTGACCGATGCCGCCTGTGCCATTAAAACGCGCTTCACCAACCTTGAGGGCCCGTAGCTCAGTTGGTAGAGCAACTGACTTTTAATCAGTTGGCCACAGGTTCGAATCCTGTCGGGCTCACCAATAAGCCCCTGAAACCTAACCGGTTTCGGGGGCTTTTTATTTGTTCAAAATTTCCCTTCTGAATTTCCCGATCCTGATTGCCCGGCGATGGTTTGCAAGGGATGCAATCCCGATCCTTGCGAAGACATTCCGGAATGATTTTTGAGGGTGATTTTTCGGCATTTTCTATCTTTTCATGGCTGATGTGCATCTTCGCATAAAAAGGGGGGTTGACCGATGCCGCCCAGCCCATTAAAACGCCGCTCACCAACGTTGAGGGCCCGTAGCTCAGTTGGTAGAGCAACTGACTTTTAATCAGTTGGCCACAGGTTCGAATCCTGTCGGGCTCACCAATTCAAAACCCTTGGAACCCAGAAGTTCCGGGGGTTTTGCATATCCGGCTTTTGCCACCCTGTTTCCCGATCCGAAAACGCCAGCGCCGCCTTGTGTGGTACGTCCCTGCACGACCCGTTTGGGGCAGGGGGCGATATCATGAAAATCTTGTTGGGCTTGTTGGTTGCGATTGCATCGCAATGCCGTTTCCTGTAAAGAATGCAAATCAGTTTCAAATGCACCAGAGCAGGACTTCTGGTGATGATCAATTTTGTGATCGGGAAAGTTACATGTCTGACCCTGTAAATTCATCAGCCGCGTCCACGGATGCGCAAACCCCGCTTTCTTCCGATGGCGCACTGGCCCCGGTGGGCGCTGACACTGCGACCGGAAACCTGAATGCGGACGGCTCTGTCATGGTGGACCCGAATACCGGGCTTGCCGTTGATGCAAGCGCAACGACCCAGTCAAACGGCATGCTTGACGGCTTTGTCGGCCTGCCGGTGATCGAACAGGTCGACCGGGCCGGTGTGGTTGGCTGGGTGCTGGCTGCGATGGCGCTCATCGGCCTGGTGGTTTTCTTTTACAAGCTGGTGGGTTTCCTGCGGCGCGGTGTTTTTGCCGATGGCTTTGTAAAGGATGTCGAACGTCACCTGAGCTCAGGCGACGAAGAACAGGCGGCCGAGGTTTTGGCGCGTCGTCGCCACCCAGCGGCCCGTATCGGTCTTTCGGGCATGACGCTGCCGGTAAGTTCTGCTGATGACCGTGAAGCGGCATCTGATTTGATTGCCGCCCGTGCGCGCAAGGAAATCGATGGGCTGAATGGTGGACTGCGCATTATGTCTGCGATTGCGGTGCTCAGCCCGCTTCTGGGCCTTCTGGGCACGGTTATGGGCATGATCGAGGCCTTCCAGCGCATGGAAGGGGCAGGCAGCCGCATTGATCCGTCTGTGCTGTCTGGTGGTATCTGGCTAGCGCTTCTGACAACGGCCATTGGCCTTGTCGTCGCGATCCCGGCAACCGCGTTTCATATGTGGATGCAAGGCGTGATTAGCCGTGCTGCGGCCACCATGGAAGATGTCTGCACGCTGGTGGTAAACCGTGGTGAACTGGCCCAGAAGGCGCTGCACCGCGTTTCCAACGTTTCCGAATTGCGCCACGCCGCCGAATAACCCCCGTTTCCGGAAGTCGCCCCATGCAGCTGCGCGAACGCAACAGCGGTTCATCACCGATGATCGGTCTGACCCCGCTGATTGATGTTGTCTTTATCCTGCTGATCTTTTTCATGCTGGCCTCAAGCTTCCTTGACTGGAAGGGCTTCGAGATGTCGGTCAGCATCACCGATGGCAGATCCACCAGCCAAAGCGATACCCGCCCGGTCACGGTCGAGGTCGATGTGAATGGCGGCCTGTCGATCAATGGCAATGCGATTGCGCTATCCAACCTGGCGCCAACACTGCTGCGCGATCATGACGGCGCACCGGTGCGTCTGCGCCCGGTCAATGGTGCCAATCTGCAGCGACTGGTCGAAGTCATGGATACACTGGGGCGTGGCGGTGTGACGGATGTGGAGTTCATCGAATGAAGCGCCGCATCCAGATTGCCGAGGACGGACCGGTTCAGGAACCGATGTTGCCTTTGATCAACATCGTCTTTCTGCTTTTGATCTTTTTCATGATTGCCGGCAGCCTGCAAAAGCTTGGCCCCTTTGAAGTCGATCCGCCAGCCAGCCAGACCGCCGAGGGCCAACCCGAAGACACGATTGTTTTGTGGTTCGGCAGCAATGGCGAAATCGGGATTGATGATCTGACGGGCGGACTTGATCGCCTGTCGTCGATGTTGCCCGCTGATTATATCGGCCGTCCGGTTGAAATCCGTGCCGACCGTGAAGTTGAAGGGGCCAAGGTCGTGACCCTTCTGGCACGTCTGCAGGAACTTGGCATCGATAAGGTCCAGTTGATGACTGCAATGCAGCCGGGTCAGGAATAGAATGTCCAAACGCGTTGACCTTTTGATTGCAACCGTTCTGACCGGCCTTGTGTTGACCGGCGGGATTGTGCTTGCCATACCAGACGCGCAGCCATCTGGCTGGGGCGGGGCAGGGGCCGTGCAAAGCATCAGCATTTCGCTTGGTGCCGGGCAGTCCGAAACGGGCGAGGCCCAAACCGATGCCGAAAGTGCCGAGGCGGTCGACAGCACCGCTGCCGAGGTTCCCGAGGAAATAGTCGAGCCCGATCCCGAGCAAGAGACTGAACCCGAGCCGGTCCCGGAAGAAGTGGTCGAGCCCGAGCCTGAACCGGAACCAGAGCCCGAAGTGATCCCGGAACCTGAGCCGGAACCCGAAATCGTCGAAGAACAGCCCGAGCCGATCCCGGAACCCGAACCGGTTGTCAAAGAGGTCGTCGAACCGGAACCGGAGCCCGAGCCGGTTGTCGAACAGGAGCTGGCCGAAGTCCTGCCGGTGCGGATGAAGCCGAAACCGCCCGTGGAACAGCCAGAAGCCCCCAAGCTTCCCGAACCTGTCGAACAGGCCGCTCAGCCAACGCCGCAGCCCTCTGGGCTGACGAACTCGGTCAAGTCTGAGGGGACGGTTGGCGAGACATCGGAAAGTCAGTCAGCAAGTTCCTCTAAGGGCAGCGGTGGCGGTGCCGCAAGTCAGGCGATGATGGTCGATTACCAGTCATCGGTTCTGGAGACACTGGCGCGCTTCCGCGAATATCCCGAACGCGCCATGCGCCGCCGGATCGAGGGCGAGAACCGCATTCGTCTTGTCATTGCACGTGACGGCACGGTGCTTGAAGCAACCATGGTGACATCGAGCGGATCGAGCATCCTTGATCGCGAAACCGAACGGCTGATCGAACGGGTGCGGAAATTCCCGCCATTCCCCGATGAAATGACCGAGCAACAGGTCACCTGGACCGTGCCGGTGGCCTATCAGCTGCATTAGAAATAAAAAACGCCAGCCTTTCGGGGCTGGCGTTTTTGTTTGTGTGAATGGCTTTCTAGTCCGGCGTTTCGCCGTCTTCCCAATGATAGTCCAGCGGCACTTCGCGCCAGGCGAATTTATCGAGGTGGGAGATGATCACACCCTTCATGCTCTCGATCCCCTCGGGCTTGTGTGACTGTCCGTCAAAGGTCAGGCGGTCGTCATCGGCGGTGATAATGCATGGCCCCATCGGGAAGGCGACATTGGCTTGTGTCTCCCCCAGATCAACCTCGACCTTATGGGCGAAATGCTTGCACAGCTGGACAAGGTATTTGGCGGCCTTTTCGGTTTTGACCGATCCCTTGGTGGTGAACATCTGGCGATCTCTCTTGGTTGGTGGTTTTGGCGTTCTTTGCAGGGCTTATTGCGATGGTGCGTCGTTCAGGCCCACCCAATAGACACCATCAAGATCGACCGCCTGAAAACGTTCGAAAAATGCTGCCAGTTCGGCGTCGGGATCAAGGTCGGCATAGATGTCGGGATGCAACCATTTTGCCTTGGCCTGCAGGGCAAAGACATTGATCGGGTTGTTGTAGATGTGATGCCAGACCGAATAGACCTGCTTGCTTCTGACAGCACTTAGAAGCGGCAAGCCAGTCCGTTCCATGCTATGCGCCAGGGATGCCCGCGCCTGATCGGCACTGGTGTTCGCCCCCAGCACAATACGTCGTGCATTTGTTTCCGAATCCAGCCCGGCCGATCCGATGGCGGTGGTGATATAGACGTCGGGGTCAGTGACGATGACCTGTTCAACGGAGACCTGGCTGATCACACCGGGGATGGTATCACCAAAGATATTGTCGCCACCTGCAAGGGTTACGAACTTGCCAATCATTTCATTGCCCATGGCTTCGCAGCAATTCTCGGCAAGGCCGACCCGGCTTTCAAGGAAGACACTGGGTTTCTCAGTGATCTCGGAGGCGCGCGAGGTCACCTTTGACAGGTTCTCTTCATAGAACTTCACGAACGCTTCTGCCTGTTCTTCCTTGCCCATCAGTTTGCCGAGAAGGCGGATGCTTTTGGGCGTGTTTTCAAACGGCTTGGCGCGAAAATCGATCATCACCACTGGAATATGCGCAGCCCCCATCACAGACAGGACCTCGTGGCTGGTGGAGCCGGGGCCATGTCCGCCCGACATGCCGAAAATCGCAACATCGGGTTCAACCGTGACGGCCTTTTCGACAGAAAAGGTTTCCTCGTTGCGCCGCCCAATCAGCGGGATGTCGTCAATCTCGGGGAATTTGTTCTGGTATTGCGCGAAGGATGCCGGATCTAGCGATTTGAATTCACCCATCATCCCGGCGATCCAGCGCACTGGGTTTTCCGGATCAAGAATGCCAATCGACGGCAGAAAGCGCCCTTCGCCCAGGATCATGTGTTTGACCGGGACTTCCACGGTCACTTCGCGTCCGGAAACATCGGTCAGCGTCACCGTTTCACCGGCAGAGGCATGCGTACCCCAGATCAATGTTGCGGCGGCAAGGTAGACTAAATTGCGCATTTTCATATCAGGTTATCCTGAGAGGTTATCGTGTGGGGCGTTTAAACGCCAAAACGGGCAGCACGTTATGTGCTCCCCATTTCGGTCTCGTGTCCTTGTTTTTTATCGTCCTAGAAATCGACTTTTGCCGAGATCAGGAAGGTGCGACCCGGTTCGTGGAACGTTTCGCTGATGCGTGTGCTGTCATAGCCGGTTGTCGCGCGGTCAACATAGTCGCGATCAAGAATGTTAAGCGCATCGACACGCAGGGTGACGGCATCATTCAGGACTGCGGGCACCCATTCGGCATAAAGGTTGGCAACAAAGTAGGTGTCGAGTTTTTCATTGCCGCGTTCTTCCGGGCTGTCATCGGAAGGGGCGAATTCGGCATTGCCACCAACACGCAGACCATAGTCATCAAAACTGTGACCGGCATCAAAGTTGAACATGTCACCCATGATCACGCCCTGAAATGAAGCCTCGGTGCTGAGGGGGACCCCGCCATCGGTTTTGACATTGGTATGCGAATAGGTCAGGCGGGCGAAGCCCGGGCCATAGCTGTACTTGGCGGACAGATTGACGCCACGGGTATCAAGATCGACGGTGGATTGACGCGTCGCGCTCGAAAGATCGTGGGATTCATCAATCAGGTTGTAGAAAAGGTTCCCATCGAGTGTCCAGTCATCAAGCGCAAAGCGCGAACCGATCTTGGCGTTATAGGAGCGTGACGGCGCAAAGCCATTGTAGTTCCAGTTGTCGCTGAATTCATAAATTGCCGATTCACCAAGCGGCAAGCCACCAAAACTCGTTCCGGCACCACCATAAACCATGACCTGTTCCGTCAGGTCATATTCTGTATTGGCATTGCCGCTTAGTCCGAATTCAGAGAAATCCTCGCCGGTCAGTGCTTCAAACCATTGCTGATCAGCACGGCCGCCGAATGATACGCGCCAGCGATCTGTCAGCGACAGGCGGGCTTGTGAAAAGGCGCCAATATCGGTTGAGGTTTCCGAATAGCTGCCATTGCGCGGAGACCGGTTGTGATAGCCGGTGGCTTCGTCGCGATAGAAATCAATACCGGCAGTGATGACGCCGTTATCGACTTCGAAATTGTTGGCGGCCTTGCCGTTGATCGACTGGATGTCGGATTTGACGTGATAGAAGCTCGGTCCGCCCTGAAGGGCCGGAATGTTCAGAACCGTGCGGCTATAGGCAAGGCTGAGCTCCGGGGCAAGCTGGCCAGAAGGCATTTCATCAACATAACTGACACCGACCGACGTGTCACGATAAGACAGCCATTGCGGCGAAGCGCCGTTTGCCAGAACCGCATAGTTCGGTCGGGACGGGCGCACACCTTCATCTTCAAGATGGCTTGCGAATGCTTCGAAACGGCCACCATCATTGCCGGTAAAGGCAAACTTGCCCAGTCCGCTTTCGCTGCCGTCGGCGGTGCCAATGGCTTCATCGCCGTCGCCGTCCTTGTAATTGCCCTGGTTGCTGTTTTTCAGATAGGCCAGCGCTTCAAAGCCACCAGACTGGCCAGCCACGGTAAGCCATTCGGCAAAGCCCTTGGTGTTTGAATTATACTGAAGCTTGCCCCAGCCACCGAATGTCTCATTCGCATCAAGAACATCACGGGCATCGCGGGTTTCATAGGACATCGACCCGCCAAGGGCATGCGGCCCGGCATCAGCCGGCGCAACACCGGATTCAACATCCACCGATTTCAGCATTGCCGGATCAATGATAGCGGTTCCGATATGGTGGAAACTTGAATCCACCTGCCGTGCGCCATCGATCTGCACGTTAAGCTTGGTGTTTTCGATGCCCTGTACATAGACCTTCTGGACAATGGCGGTGGGGCCGCCAACCTCGACCGAGGCATCCGAGGAAAAGACATCCTTCATGCTTTGCGGGTTTTTGCGATCCAGTTCTTCCTGACCAATCGAAACACCACCGGGAAGTCCCTGTGCCGATTTGGCGGATGCTGTGACTTCAAGCGGCTGGGTCACGGTTTCGGTTTCATCTTTGGTTGCCTCTTGGGCGAAACCGATGGAGGGCAAAACCGTAAGCGCAACACCGGCAAGAATGGTCGTGCGCAAAAGGGCACTGATCCGGGGTGAGGAGATTGACGAGGGTGACTGTGGCATGTTCATTCCCTGAGAAATAGATTTGCAAATGCGAATGATTGTGAATATTATTTTCGCAGGCGGGAGCGCAACAGGAATGGTGTTTGCCAAATCGCCGGACATGTTTGCGAAATCGTCAGCATGTTTGCGCAAAGGCCGTTCAGCGCCGTTTGCATATGCTCAAAGACGCTTTGTGAATTCCGAATGTAGGAGAGGTTTGTGGGGGTAACATCGCACCGGCAGATAACGCGGCGTGACTCTATTACCAGCCGCCAACTGGAAGAATTGGGTACGCGTATCAAGGCGACAGAGGGTTCAACACCTGACAGCGGCTCCTTGATGAGCGGGCGCATGTCTTTTAGTAACTCGCCGTCCTTTCTGAATATCCATACGTCCGATACGGTCGATATGAAGGATGCCATCGCCAAGTATGACGTGAAGGCAGCCGTCAAGGTCGCGGTGATCCTCAAAGGTCGTCTACAGGCCGAATTTGACGGGGTGCCGATTGACCTTGATGCGCGCGATCATCCGGTGGGCTTTATCTGGGCGGTGCCCAAGCCATCCTCGGTCCGGCGTTTCATTCACAAGGGAAGTGAACTGAGCAAGGTAATGATTTCGGCCCAGTATGACTGGGTTGTCCAGCAACTGCTTGGCAAATCCCCGGAACGGTATCAGGACATCACCGAGTTCTTCAAAAACGGTATCTCCGTGCGCAGCTGGAAACCGTCGCGCCGGGTTCTTGCCCTTGCCGATCAGCTGATCTATCCACACGCGACCGACCCGATCGTGCGCGAGCTTTATAAAGAAAGTCGGGGATTGGAAATCCTGGCCGAGGCACTGTCTGCCATTCAGGGGGAAGCGGGGAGTGTTGCCAAACGCGCCCAAGGCGCAGAACCAGACGCACTGGACCGTCATCACCGCGCACAGGAAATCCGCGACTACATTCTGGCAAGTGATCCGGAACAGCAAACCCTGTCTGCCATTGCAGCGGCTATCGGGATCAGTGTGGCCAGCATGCAGCGCATCTTCAAGGATGCCTACGGCATGACGGTAAAGGATTTCATCCGTGAAAGCCGCTTGGTCGCGGCCCGCGATGCGATGGAAAAAGACGGCCTGACGATTGCGCAGGCCGCCTGGGCTGCGGGCTATAAAAGCCCGGCCAATTTCGCGACCGCTTTCAAGCGGGTGTTTGGCATTACGCCGTCCGAGGCGCGCGACCGCTAGGGTCGCGGAACCTCGGAACAGGGGTGGTTTAAGATGTCAGTTTGGTAATGAAGGCATCGACATCTTTGCGCAGTTGCTCGGAATTCTGTTTTAGTGTCTGTGATACTTCTGAAACGTTCAAGGCGACCGAACTGGTCCGGGTTGCCGTGCCATTGACGGTCTCAAGGCTGCTGTTGACCTCGCGGTTGGCTGACGATACCGCGTTGATGTTGCCACTGATTTCCGTGGTTGCCGCGGCCTGTTGTTCGACGGCGGCCGAGATGGCGGTAACAGAATCAACAATACTGCTGATCTGACCGGCAACCCCGTGAATGGCATTAACTGCCGCCACCGTGCTTTGCTGCACATTGTTGATTTGCTCGGTAATGTCGCCGGTGGCCTTGGCTGTCTGATTGGCAAGGTTTTTGACCTCGCTTGCGACAACGGCAAAGCCTTTGCCGGCTTCGCCGGCGCGTGCGGCTTCGATTGTTGCGTTAAGGGCAAGCAGGTTGGTCTGGCTTGCGATCTTGTCGATCAGATCGACGACCGTTCCGATTTGCTCTGCGGCGGTATTAAGGGCCTCAATCGTATCCGATGTCTGGCGTACAGAATCTTCGACATCACTGGAAATGGTTGATGCGCGCGAGACCTGGCTTGAGATTTCACGAATGGAGCTATCAAGTTCCTCGGCTGCGCCGGCAACCGTGGTCGCATTGTCGGCTGATATCTCAGCCGCACCGCGGGCCTTTTCTACCTCGCCCTGGGTTTCCTGCATGCTGGTCATCAGGGTTTCAGATGCCTGTGACATATCCGAGGCCGAGCTGGAAACAGCAGACACGACAGTGCCGATGGTTTTTTCAAACTCATCGGACATTTCCTGCAGCTTCTTGTAATAGGTTTTTTCGGTCTCTTCGTAATAGACCGTGATGGCCATTTCAACATCGACCAACAGGGCATTGGTGCAAGCGATGACCATCGTGGGGAGTTGGGCATCGCGGTGGAAGTTTTTGCACAGGACGAGTGTGATTTCGCCCAGCATGAAATTATAGGCCGATACATAGGATTCCGGCGTCAATCCGATGCGTTCATGGGCCTTGCCGATGCGGCGGACCTCTTCATAGAACTCCTCGTCAAAAGTGCCGTCAAAGAGTTTTGCCCAGTGCTTGCGCTGAGCATTCTTGAGGCCGTCGATATTGGACGGGTCGCCAACGATTTTTGCGAGTTCGGCATTACCCATCACTTTTCGATAGAACTCATCAAGCATGGCGGGCAGGTTTTTCTCGATCACCGGCCAGGCTCGAATGAGCTGCTTGATCTTCGGTTCGTCCAGTCCAATGAAGTCAAGACGGCGTCTTAGCTCTGGATGCATCACTTTTGGTCCCCCACAAACGGCGAATAACTTGGAACACTTCAAACGGGGCGATCTAACTTTAGGTTGGTCTAAAGATGAATAGTGTAACTATACATAAGGTTATGTTTTTGTGTTTTTAAGGGGGGTTGGATGCGGTTTTTTCGATAAATTTTCACGGATAGCGCGAAAATATTGAAAAAATTTCTCATTTCCAACGCTGCGACGTCATAGGGGTGTGTATACCTTTGGTTGAATGGAGGCCCCCATGCCTATCAATGCCACGCAGCTGCGTACCCTTGTCGTCAAACCGGTTCTGGCCGCCCTTGGATTGCCTGCACCTGATGTCGCGGAAAACCTGATCATGGGGACGGCCGCCCATGAGAGCCATCTGGGCGATTACATCGAACAGGTCGGCGGTGGTCCCGCACTCGGCATTTTTCAGATGGAGCCGGCAACCCTTCATGATTGCTATGAAAATTACCTTGATTACCGTGCTGATCTGAAAGCCAAGGTCGATGGTTTTCTTGCAGCCCAACCGGCACAGTCGGACGGCACACCGGACAAGGACGCACAATTGGCGACCAATCTGGCCTACGCGACCGCCCTGTGCCGCATTCGTTATTACCGCGCACCGACCGCGATGCCGACCGATCCGAATGACGTCAACGGGCTGGCTGCCTATTGGAAGCAGTACTACAACACCCCCCAAGGCGCCGGGACGGTTGAACAGTTTGTCGCCGATTACAATCGCTACCTTGGGTCGTAAAAGTACCAAGACGGTCCGGAAGCCTTATTTCCGTAGCGTCACGGAAAAATATTTCCCATTTTCCGCAAAAATAGTGGAAAACGGAGACCATTTTAGCCAAAATCCCCCTCCGCAGGCCGGTGGTTGCGCAAAAAACCACCAAAACACAAGAATCTAGGGGGATCGAAATGAAACGTCGTCAGTTCCTTAAAGGGGCGGGATTGGGTGCAGGTGCGGTTGCTGCTTCTGTTGCAGCACCGGCTGTCGTATCCGCGCAGGAAACGCTGAATTGGCGCATGGTTATGCCATGGCCGAAAGGCACGCCGGGGCTTGGCACCAATGCTGAAAAATTTGCCGCCATAGTCAAGGAGATGTCGGGTGGTCGCCTGAACATCACCATCTATGGTGCTGGCGAACTGGTGCCGCCGTTCGAATGCATGGATGCGGTCGAACAGGGCGTGGTCGAAATGGCGCACGGTACCCCTTATTACTGGCAGGGCAAAAACCCGGCTCTCAACTTCTTCTCGACCATTCCGTTCGGTCTGACCGCGTGGGAGCTTTCAAGCTGGATCCGCTTTGGCGATGGCCAGAAGCTTTGGGAAGAAGCTTACAACGAATTCAATGTCGTTCCGTTCTATGCCGGCAACTCCGGCATGCAGGCCGGTGGCTGGTTCAACAAGGAAATCAATTCCCTTGATGACCTGCAGGGCCTGAAGATGCGTTATGCCGGTCTTGGCGGCGAAGCAATGCGCCGTGCCGGTGCCAACGCCACCATGATCCCGCCGGGTGAAATCCTGCCGGCCATGCAGTCTGGCGCAATTGACGCGGCCGAGTGGGTTGGCCCGTGGAACGATATGGCCTTTGGCCTGTATCAGGTTGCCAAATACTACTACACCCCGGCCTTCCATGAGCCTGGCCCGGGTCTTGAGATCTTCGTTGGCAAGGACAAGTTCAACGAACTTGGCGCTGATCTGCAGGCGATCATTCGCTTTGCCGCACAGGCGATTGCCGAAAACACCTTTGCCGACTTCACCTTCAACAACATCCAGTCCTATCAGCCGCTGATCGACAAGGGTGTTGAAGTGCGTCAGTTCCCTGATGAAGTCATCATGACGCTGGCCGAACATTCCAAGGCTGCTGTTGATGAAATCGCCGCTCAGAACGATCTGTCGGGCCGTATTGCAACCAGCTACCTCGATTTCACCAAGAAGGCTGCACGCTATGGCAAGGAGTTCGAAGCGACCGGACTTCTGCACCGCGCAAAGGTCTGGGGCTACTAAGACCCGATTTTAAATCTTTGTCGAACCTCGCGGTTCGATCCCCGATCAGGGACTGCCAGCTTGGCAGTCCCTTTTTGTTTGTCTCCATGGTTGAAGATTTATCGATGAAATGTCGATGTCATGCGCTCAGTGCGATGCAGCATCCCGCAATCGTTAATTGTTGCCTGCGCCAAAAACCGTAACTTTGGCCGCAAACAAGGTTACGAAATTAGCTTCATGAACTTTTTGCGCAAAATTTTACCAATATTGGGAGCCCCACAATGAAACGTCGCGCGTTTCTGGGCGGCGCTGGCGTTGCCGCAGGCGCATTTGCCGCCACTGCCGCCGCACCATCGATCGTCAAAGCCAATGACACCATCAACTGGCGTATGGTTATGCCTTGGCCGAAAGGGACCCCGGGTCTGGGTGCCAATGGCGAACTGTTTGCCGAGCGTGTTAACAAGATGTCGGGTGGTCGCCTGAACATCACCGTTTATGGTGCGGGCGAACTGGTTCCGGCGCTTGAATGCATGGATGCGGTCGAGCAGGGCGTTGCCGATCTGGCACATGCCACCCCGTATTACTGGTTTGGCAAGGACCCGGCTGTTTCGTTCTTCACCACCATTCCGTTCGGTCTGATGGCGTGGGAACTTTCCGGTTGGCTGCGTTTTGGCGGTGGTCAGGCGCTTTGGGACGAGCTTTATGCCCAGTTCAACGTCAAGCCGTTCCTCGCTGGTAACACGGGCCTTCAGGCCGGTGGCTGGTTCAACAAGGAAATCAACTCGGTCGAAGACCTGCAGGGCCTTAAAGTCCGTTATGCCGGTATCGGTGGCGAAGCCATGCGCCGTCTGGGTGCGACCCCGTCGCTGCTTCCGGCTGCAGACATCCTGCCGAGCTTGCAGTCAGGTGCAATTGACGCGGCCGAGTGGGTTGGTCCGTGGAACGATTATGCCTTTGGCCTCGCATCGGTTGCCAAATACTACTACACCCCGGCATTCGCCGAACCGGGTTCGGGCATCGAAGTCTTCATCAACAAGGACAAGTTCGCTGAACTGCCTGAAGACCTGCAGGAAATCGTTGCTGTTGCGGCACAGGCCAATGTCGAACAGACCCTGTCGGACTTCACGTTTAACAACGTTCAGTCCTATCAGGCGATCCTTGAAAAAGGCACCGAGATCCGTCACTTCAATGACGATCTGATCAATGCCTTTGCCAAGGCCTCCAAAGAGGCGCTTGAAGAAATTGCTGCGAAGAATGAACTCACCGGTCGCATTTATGCGTCCGTGATGGATTTCGCCAAGAAAGCCGCGCCATACGGCAAGGAATTCGAGGCAACCGCGCTTAACCAGCGCGCCAATGTTTTTGCCAACGGCACTTACTAAGCCATCAGGTTTTGAAAGAAAAAGGCCGGCGTCACATGATGCCGGCCTTTTATTTTGGGCGGGCCTAGTCCATATGTTCGACCTCAAGCGGGAACAGATGGCGATAGGGCTTGGCATCCGCGATGCACCGGGCAAAGGATGGGCGTTCCATCAGCCGGTCACGCAGCGCGTGGACATGGCGATATTTGCGATCAATCGGATGGGTCCAGTGCGCATAAAACAGGGCGGGTCCCGCCGCACAATCGGCAAGACTGAAATCCTCACCCGCAGCCCAAGTGCGATCAGCCACCCTGTCATTAAGCCAGCCATAGGATGTTTCAAGCAGGTCAATCGCCTTGTTAACCCCATAAGCATCCCGGTCCTTTGCATCACGCAGAACGTCGAATACGACAGTCATTTGCGGGGTTGAGATGTAATTGTCAAAGAACCGATCCATAAAGCGTGCTTCAAGCGCCAGGGCCCGATCGCGCGGCACAAGGTCATGCCCGCTGTTATGATGCAGGTCGATATGTTCGATGATGATGCTGCTTTCCATGATGGTATGGCCGCTATCGATGATGACCGGCATGCGTTTGAGACGCCAGATTTCCTCAAACTCCGCCATGATTTCAGGGTCTTCGAAGTCAATCTTACGCAGGTCGTGGTCAACGCTGTGTTCGTGAAACGCGATCAAGGCCTTTTGGCAATAGGCAGAAAAGTGATGGCCATAGAATGTAATGGGCATGGTGGCCTCCCGTTATGATGAAATCTGATTGCATAATGCAATCAGTTGCCTTTTAACAAAACCGATCCTATTTTGCAATCAGTGTGAAAAAGGATGCTTTGGGAATGGATCAGCACCGTTCGGGATGCCCTATTAATCTGACATTGGAAGTTCTTGGTGATCGCTGGAGCCTGATCGTCATTCGCGACGTGATGTTTGGCAATCGCCGCCATTTCCGCGAACTGCTTGGCCAGTCTGAAGAAGGCATTGCCTCAAACATCCTTTCGACCCGTTTGAAACGACTGGTCGCAGAAGGTTTGTTGTTCAAATCTCCTGATCCAAGCCACGCGCAAAAATCGATCTATAGCCTGAGTGAACCGGCAATCGAGCTTGTCCCGCTTTTGGTTCAAATGGGGGCGTGGGGAAGGCGGCATACGCCGGTGTCAAAAGAACTGTCGATCCGTGCCCAATTGCTCGAAGAGGGCGGACCAATCATGTGGCAGTGTTTCATGGATGAGCTGCGCCATATCCATCTTGGTGCGCCCAAACCGGCCAAATCAGTCCTTGAAGAACTTCAAGATGCCTATCTGCGCGTGGTGGCCGAAGAAGCCGCCTCATCCTGAACGCAGATAAAAGAAAAGGGTGCCAAGGCACCCTGATCTGAAGTCGTCAAAATCGGCGTTCGTCTGTGCTTAGTGCACGGTGGGTGCGTTCGGGGTGGCGGGCAAATCGAACGTGAACCTGTCCTGATCCTTAAGCTCCTCATTGGCCGCACGTTTGACCAATTCAGCGGCCAGCACCAGCGATGTTTCAATCGCCCATTTTAGCTGTTCGACAGCGCCTTCATTCCCGGCATTAAGCGCCTCTGGCAGAATGCGTTCCTGCAGGAATTTGGCGACACCGGCAAAGGCGCGTGCGGCACTTTCGCAATTGTTGCGCTCCATCATGAAGCGGCCGGTCTGTTCAATCGCATCGGAAATCCCGGCCAGATGACCCATCATGATGCGAATTTCGGCGTCATCGGTTTCGGTTTTCTTGGCAACGAACCGCAGGATACCGGCGTAAAAGCCATAATCAGAAGCCATCTGAACCACGCTTTCCTTGATCTTTGGTCTCAAATCGATTTGCGCCGTTTTAGACAATAACACCCCCGTGGTATAGTCCCCGATCAGAGTTTATCCTAACCGCCTGAATTGGCGGCCGGAATAGAAGCCGGTTACAGAATGACACACAGGGCTACGCGCGGATGATCCAGGGCGGACTGATCTTTATTGTTGCCATGACCTATATCGGGTTGTTGTTTGCCATTGCCCATTATGGTGACAAATACGCCGATAAGTGGCGCTCATCCAAACTCAAACCATCGATCTATGCCCTCTCAATGGCGGTCTATTGCACAAGCTGGACGTTTTTTGGGTCGGTGGGCTCGGCTGCGACAGACGGTTGGGCGTTCTTGCCGATCTATATCGGCCCGATTGTGGTGATGATTGTCGGCTTTGGCATCATGACCAAGATCGCCCGCGTCTGTCATAAACAAAACATCACCTCCATCGCCGATTTTCTGGGTTCGCGCTATGGCAAAAGCCAGAGCCTGGCCGCCCTTGTAGCACTCATCGCGGTTGTGGGTGTGCTTGCCTATATTTCGCTGCAGCTCAAAGCCGTTTCGATGTCCTTTGATGTGCTGATCGGCGATCTGGGCGAACAGGTCGTCCGCCATTCCGAAGGCCATTTTTCCAAGGACACCGCGTTTTATGTCACCATCCTGATGGCGGTCTTCGCGATCCTGTTTGGCGTGCGCTATATCCATGCATCAGAACATCATGACGGGCTTATTCTGGCAGTGGCGTTTGAAAGCCTGATCAAGCTGGCCGCCCTTTTGATGGTCGGCTTCTTTGTTGTCTACGGGATGTTTGATGGCTTTGCCGATATCAATAAACGGGCGTTGGCCGATCCAACGGTACGGCAACTCTTCCTGCCCGATACCTGGCTGACATCGAACTTCTTTATCGCCACCATGCTGGCGGGCTTTGCCATTTTCTGTCTGCCGCGCCAGTTCCACGTCACCTTTGTTGAAAATGATGACAGCCGCAACCTGACCAGCGCGCGCTGGCTGTTTCCGGCCTATCTGATTGCGATCAACATCTTTGTTGTGCCGATTGCGATTGCGGGTCTGTTCATGTTTGGCCATAACCCGGCGGTCAATCCCGATACCTTTGTTCTGACCTTACCGTTGCTGGGCGGGCAGAACTGGCTGGCGGTGTTTGCCTTTATCGGTGGGCTTTCGGCCAGTACCGGCATGGTGATTGTGTCCTGTGTCGCGGTGTCGACCATGGTCTGTAACGATCTGGTTATGCCGCTTTTGCTGCGTTCCGAACGTCTTCAGAAACGCATGTCTGGCGATGTCAGTCAGGTGCTTCTGAAAATCCGGCGTGCGGCCATCATTGTCATCCTGTTTCTGGCCTATGGTTTCTATCGGTTCCTGGCGGAAAACTACGCACTGGCCGATATCGGCATCCTGTCCTTTGCCGCCATGGCGCAGTTCGGCCCGGCGGTTCTGGCCGCGATCTATCTTAAAAACATCAACCGGACCGGGGTGTGGCTGGGGCTTCTGTCGGGCTTCGGGCTTTGGGCCTATACGCTTTTAATGCCGGCCTTTGTGCAGGGTGGCTTGCTGCCATCCTCGATCCTGACCGACGGGCCGTTTGGTATTGGTATCCTGCATCCGCAAGCGCTTCTGGGGGTCGGGATTGAAGACCATCTGACCCACGGGGTTGTCTGGTCGCTTGGGGTCAACTTCGTTCTGATGTTTGTCGGCTCTGCTGTTGGTGTGCAGGGTGTCACCCAACGCCGTCAGGCACAGGTCTTTGTCGATGTCTGGCGCAAGGATACCCGGGCACGCAATGATACCTGGCCGGGCCGGGTGACGCTGGGCGATCTCGAAGACTTGGCTGCGCGCTTCCTGGGTAAGCATTGGGCACAGCGTGCCTTTCGCAATTATCTGCAAGCGCGCGACGGCGAAACCAAGCGGTCCGACATTGCCGATGTCGATGCCGCGAACTATACCGAACATCTGCTGTCGGGCGCGGTCGGGGCTGCATCCTCGCGCGTGGTGATGGCGTTGTTGCTGCCTGATAAGGCCGTTTCGCGCCGTGATGCGATGGAGCTGCTTGATGAAGCGTCCGAGGCCATCAAGTTCAACCGCGATCTTCTGCTCAACACGCTTGAAAACATCTCGCAAGGGGTAGGGGTGTTTGACCAGAACTTGCGCCTTGCGACATGGAACCACCGTTTCATTGATCTGCTGGGCATTTCGACCAGTGATATTCAGGTAACACTGCCGCTGTCCGAACTTGTTCATATCTGCCGCGATAACGGTAACCGGGCGGTCGACATTGATATCCTACTTGGCCGGAACGCCGCCCCGCAGATGCGCCGTTTACCGCACACCTATGAGCGTAAGCGCGCGGACGGCATGGTGCTTGAAGTCCGCACCAACCCGATGCCCGATGGCGGCTTTGTTGCTACCATCGCCGATATCACCGCCCGCGTGCGCACCGAAGAAGCCCTGCGCGATAGCGAACGCAACATCCGGATCTATACCGACAACATTCCGGTCATGATTGCCTATGCCGATAAAAATCAGCGCCTGCGCTTTACCAACCGGCCCTATGAGCGGATGTTTGGCCTGCGTCGGGTTGAGGCCCACGGCATGTCGGTCCGTGAAGCCGTGGGCGAGGAACGCTATGTCCATCTCGCCCCCATGATCGAGCTTGTGCTGCAGGGATATCGCCAAAGTTTCGAGATCGAATTCCCCGCCATCACGCGCAACCGCAATGACGAACGCGCCACCCTTGGCGTGCGCGAAGGCCGCTATGCCGAGGGCACCTATATCCCGCACTTTGATGAAACCGGCGAAGTGCTGGGCTATTTCTGCATCTATCACGACATTACCGAACGCAAGACCGCTGAACAGGCCCTCAAGGAAGCCAACGAGGGCCTTGAAGCCCGCGTGACCGAGCGAACGCACGCGTTGGAGGTCCTGAACTCCGAACTCTCGGACGCCAAGGAACAGGCCGAAACCGCCAACGATACCAAAACCCGCTTCTTTGCCGCAGCCAGCCACGACCTTCTGCAACCGCTTAATGCCGCGCGACTGTTTACCGTGGCACTGGGCGGCAAGCAGGGGCTGGCCGAAGACGTGCTGGATCTGGTCGGCAAGGTCGACCTGTCGCTTAAGGGCGTTGAGGAGTTGCTGAATGAACTCCTTGATATCTGCAAGCTTGATGCTGGCGCGATGCAGCCCACCGTGCGGGACTTTGCCATCAATGATGTGCTGGGCGCGCTTGAAACCGAATTTGGGCCGATTGCCGAAAATGCGGGGCTTAGCTTCAAGGTTCATAAACGCGATCTTTGGGTGCGCAGTGACAGTCGTTTGCTTAGGCGTATCTTGCAGAACTTCATTTCCAACGCCATGCGCTATACCCGCACCGGCGGGGCGGTGGTCGGCTGCCGTGTACGTGGGGATAAGCTGAAACTCGAAGTCTGGGATAGCGGGCCGGGCATCCCCGAAGACAAACTGAAAATCATCTTCCGCGAATTCCATCGCCTTGAAGGTCCGGAAACCACCGACGTGAAGGGGCTTGGCCTTGGCCTTGCCATCGTCGATCGCCTTGGCAAGTCGCTTGGCCATCCGGTTTCGGTGCGCTCGCGCCCCGGTCGCGGCACGGTCTTCTCGGTAGAAGTGCCGCTTGGTGTTGCCGACACAACCGTCACACCAAAACCCAAACGCCGCATGGCGGGCGAGCTGGGTGGCTTGCGTGTGCTGTGCCTTGATAACGAACCCAATATCCTTGATGGTATGCGCGCCATGCTGGAAAACTGGGATTGCGTCGTGGTGACTGCCCAATCGGGCACGGCTGCCGAAAACCTGCTGACCCAGGAAGTTGATGGCAAAAAGCCGTTCTCCCCGGACATCATCCTTGCCGATTACCACTTGGATTCCGGCCAGACGGGCCTTGATGTCTTGATCCGGCTTCGCGATGTTCACGGCGTTAACGTGCCCGGCGTCATCATCACCGCCGACCGCGCGTCCGAGACCGCCGACCTGATCGCCGCCCAAGGCTACTCGCTACTCAACAAACCGCTCCGCCCGGCCAAGCTGCGCGCGCTGATGACGCGTGCACTGAACCGGTTGGGAAGTGATGCGGCGGAGTAAAGGATGTTAAAATATGACGATCTGGCAACGTTCCTTGAATTATACGGCCAAGCATCTGAATACCAAAGTCGAAAAGAACCCTTAGACTTAGCAGAAACTCTCCATGGCGAGGATTTCTATGGCGGAGATCTTTGGCGTTTAGCTGACTCGCTAGAGATATATTGTCACTTTCATGACATTCCCCTAGACCCAGTGGGGGTCGTTAGACAGATATCGCGCGAGCTACATAGCAAAAAGTGTGTGGGGTTTGATGATAAAGAGGCTTGGCTTGAAGCGATTCATACTGTGCTGGAGAGTGAAAAACATTGCGAGGAGAAGTCGACTAACTGGCGTAACTTTCAAGTGGCTATGGCCTGTTTGCGGTTAAGAAATTGCGGCTATAAGTTTGAATTCCTAACGCTTGGACCAAGATTACAGCCTTCGTCAAGTTCTGCAGTAATATCCAAGATCAGGTCACTACTATGCCTGTTAGGCACCGAAGCGGTTGTTTCAAAAGTTTTTTCTGAAATGCGACATGCTAATCGCTACCACGACCAGATATGGTTGTTTGGAAACTTTGTACAACAGGTCTGGCCTAGTAAGGAGCCTACTTTGCCCTTTGGTTGGCTGCTTGGGATGGCAGTTAGGAATTCGAGTAAAGGAGTAATGTTAAGGAAACCTGATGTTGTTTGGAGACAATTAGTTCAATTATCTACAGATTATGCTGCGCACTTGGATTGTGAGCGCTACAGCACATTTGAACAAATTCAAATTGACCCGTTTAGTGTACCCGACGTGATGATGCGATCTATGTTGTGGGATACAACTTTTAGTGTATCTCAGGTCCCGAAAGCTGCTGTGGATAATTTAATTGACGCAATCAAGTATATCATTCCTCAAAAAGATAGGATTGCATCTAATCTTGAGCAGCTATTGCAGGAAATATTGGATTTTGCGAACACTCTGAATCCGGAAAGTGTATCTGTTTGCTTGGAAACAGATGTTAGGCGACGTTTCCCTATAATTTCAGATATGTGTATTCTAAAGGCATCTGGAACAAAGGACTATCGTGGTTTGCCAACAGACACGGTAGGTTGGGAATTAAGAAGTCCTCTATTCGATGCGGGGCAAAAGGGTAGATTGATCTGCATGCCAACAACGATAAGTTGCGCAGCGTTGTGTCCGTTGATCGTTTCAAAAATTAGAAGCATGTTCGAAGATTCTAGCCGTTTAATAGCTGATATCTATGAAAGAGCGGTTGAGCAATTAATTAGTAAAGGCGTTACCCGTATTGAGCGAGGGGTTAGATATTCTGTCGGAAAAACTCCCTATGACATAGATGTCATAGGAAAGGTCGATGATTTTGTTTTCGTTTCAGAAGTAAAATCAAAGGTGTTGACCTCGAAGGCAAAATCTTTGGAAATGATAAAATTCTATCAGGATTATGGGCAAACCTACATCAAAATGCTTGGTCAGTTGGCCGACAGGGAACTGCATCTTCGGGAGGGATGGTTAGAAAGTTGGCTAGATAATGAGAAAAAATTTCCAAATAAAATTATAAAACTGGCGGTGAATCCAACGTCATTTGGTCCAGTTACAAGTAGAATAATGACTACGGGTATTGTTAACGCTCTAGTTTCTATGAAGCTTGGAGTGATTGATGAATTAAAGAATCACAAAAATATTGTGAACGACTTCAATAAAGAGCTAGATAAATTATATAAAAAGCTAAAATTAGTGGCGCCAATTCGTGAAGATAAGTATGACTTTCACTCATATTTACATAATGTTTTTTGGCTAGATTTTGGTCAATTATCTTATCTCTTAACCCGCGCGGAAAATATATTCGAAGCTTTGCGGCCAATTACCAGCACGACATTTGCTACAAATGATTTTTGGTGTGAAGTTGCCTTTGCGGATAGGAGAGGTTTGGCAAAAAAATATTGGAAAAAGTCACATTGAAATCAACCCCATGGACCGGAAAAGGGGACACGGACAGATTTATTTTCTGTCTTACGCGCTTTGTCGAGCCTGCTGAATCAAGATATCCGCTAGAATATTCCAAGCTTTTCCGTTTTGCTCCCTGTAAAACAGGGCGGCCTAAACGGCGTCGAGGGCGGCAATCGGGAATTGTTGCGCTTCGTACTGGTCAATCAGTATACCAAGCACTTCCAACTGATCAGCCTCTGGCGTGCCGGGTTTGACATCCCAAAGGTTTTTGAGCTGTTCCATTGCTGCGTCATAGTCAGCTTCGGTCTTGATGGGCTTTATGGTATCGGGCGTTTGCATGGTAAGGCTTCCTTCAGTCATGGGTAGAATACCATAAGGCAGTGGTTGGGGCACAATGTTGTTCTAGCGGCTTGAGAACACAAGTTTGGCACCCATCGCAATAAAGGCGACGGCAAAACCCTTACCCATCCATGCCATGACCTTGGGGCGTTCGATAATGTGACTGCGGAGGGCGCCTGCAAAGCAGCCATAGACCACAAACACGGCAAACGTCATTGCCATGAAGATCAGGCCGAGCAGGGTCATTTCAAGTGTTGTATCGGGCGTGTTGGGGCTGACGAACTGCGGCAGGAAGGCAAGGAAGAAGACCGATAGCTTCGGGTTGAGCAGATTGAGCAATATCCCGTCGCGGATGATTTTAAGAACGCCGGTGGCACTTTCATTGGCGGTGACTTTCATCGCACCGGTCCCGTGCCACATCCCCCAGGCCATATAAAGCAACCAGGCCACGCCGAGATAGCGCACAATTTCAAAGGCGACCGCGCTGGCATGGAGCAGGGCGGCGAGGCCAAGGATGCTGGCGGTCATGTGCGGGACGATGCCAAGCGTGCAGCCAAAGGTGGCCCAGATGCTGGCTTTCATGCCGCGACCCAGACCGAGGGCTAGGGTATAGATCACGCCGGTGCCGGGCAGGGCGACGATGATGAGGGAGGTTATCAGGAAGTCGAGGCTGATCATGGTGCATCCGTTCGTTTGACTGTGTTGCCCTCAATTTACGGATGGACGGCAGCACATTCTTGAACGGAATTGCAGGATCTGATGATTTGCCCCAAACCGTCATTCCGGGCGGAGCGCAGACCCGGAATCCATGGGCAATCGCGGCAAAGATGGATTCCCGCCGGCGCGGGAATGACGTTTGGTTTGGGAGCCGTTTCTTTGGTGGTGGGTTAGTTCGAGCCGATCGCCCGTGCATAACGGCCGGGTGTCAGGCCGAAGGCCCGGACAAAGTGGCGGTTGAGGTGGCTTTGATCGGCAAAGCCCGCGGCACTGGCGATATCGGCAAGGGTTTCGCCCGATTTGATCATGGCGCGCGCCAGATCAATACGGCGTTGGATCAGATAGGCGTGCGGGGTCAGGCCGGTGGCCTGGGTAAAATTGCGCAGCGTTTGAAATTTGCTGAGTCCTGCCGCGTCGGCAAGATCATCAAGGCTGTGGCTAAGTTTTGGGCTGTCATCAAGCAGCGCCTTGGCGCGTTTGATCCGGGCATGTGCAACGGCGGTGCCCACGGTTGATTTCGGTTCGGGCTCGCCCGGTGAAATCATGGCGTGATGAAGCAATAGCAACAGCATTTCTTCACGTCGCAGCCGTGCACTTTCTTCCGATCCATTGGTGATGGCATCAAATAGTGCGCCAAAGCATTGCCGGACTTCCGGGCTATCCATCACGGGACGGGTGAACTCATATTGATCGGTGGCAGCGTCACTAAGGTCGTGTGCTGCCTGCGCAATCAGGGCCGGGTCGAAATACAGCATGTTCCAGCCGCGCGGCGCATCGCCGATCGGATGCCCATCATGCACTTCACGCGGATTGACTGTGATGATATTGCCAGCCCCGGCTTCGACCATGCCACGCCCGGAGGCCGATTTTTGCGCCCCTGAATACATGAAGCCGATGCCAAACGCCTCATGGGTGTGTTTGGCAAAGGAATGGCGTGTTTCGGCCATGACGGATTCAACACCCAGACAATCATGGGCAATGATTTCGACCTTGTTCATCGGCCAAAGGTGGCAGTGTTTGGCTCATTTGGCAATGGCGTGATGCGTGATCGTGCGGGTTATGATGATCGCTGTGGCGGCATGCGTTCGGGAAGGCTTCGCTCCGGCCCGCTGCCCATAGCATGCGGCCCCAGCAATTCACGCAATCCACCAAGGCCATCAACATGATTGGCAATCACACGGGTCACGATAAGAAGCGGGACGGCAACCAGAATGCCCATCACACCCCACATCCAGCCCCAGAAGGCAACACCAAGCACAATCGCGATCGAGTTGATGCGAAGCCGGTTGCCAACAAGGGCCGGGGTAATGATCTGCCCTTCAAGGGCGGTAAAGGCGAAATAAAGCGCGGGGGCCAAAAGCGCCTCGGCCGTGGTTTGCATCGAAACAAGCCCGACAACGGCAACAATCGCAACCCCGGTCAGCGCCCCCAGAACCGGCACATAATTCAGAACCGCGGCAACAATGCCCCACAGCACCGGGTTGGGCAGGCCAATCACCGCCATCAGCGTGCCGATAACAATGCCCAGCACAATATTGATCGCCGAGATGGTGGCAAGATAGCGCGAGACTTCGCGTTCGATATCATGGGCGATGCGCAAACCCTTGCGCCGGTCGCCAAAGGTCGGCAGGGCACGCACCAGTTTCTCGTAAACCAGATCGCCGGCGGTCAGGATAAACAGCAACAGCACCAGCATCATCGCGATCCCGGCCAGGATATCGGGCGCGCCCTGTGCGGCCTGACTGATCAGGTTGGGCTCGGTGACGACGACCTTTTGCACATCCTCATCACCATCATCCTGTTCGGTGGCTTCTGTTACCTGCTGCTGGGCATCGCGGAGCTTATCAAGCGGCTCGCTCAGATCAGCCAGACGCAAACGCAGGCGTTGCTCTATCTGCGGGGCTTCCTCGATCCAGCCCGATACCGGCCCGCTTAACCCGTAAATCCCGGCAATAACCGAGGCACTCAGGGTCAGTGCAATCGCAAGCGCACTGATCGCGCGGGGGATGCGAAACCGCGCAAGGGTGCGCACCAGTGGTGAGAAGACGAGTGACAGCAAAAAGGCCAGCACAACCGGCAAAAGCAGGCTTTGCGCAATGTAAAGACAGCCGAGAAACAGAATGCCAAACGTCCCGATCACCGAGATCGTCCGCGCCCGACGATAAACAAGCGCGCGCGATGTCCGCATCCGGTCTTCGGATGGCGCGCCGGGGCGGCTTGGCTTTGCGGTGTCGTTCGCGTTTTCGTTGGTGCTGGTGTCGGTGCTGGCGGGATCGTTCCCGGCCACGGGCGTTGTCATGCAGAAGCTCCTGCTTGGACGGGACAAGGCCCGCAGATAAAGGTCTATCTGCGTTAAACGTTCTGATCGGAACAAGGTTCCGTCAGGTATGTATAGAGGATCATTGTCAGATCAGGCTTGCATCCGCTCTCGGGGCAGGGTGCCTCAGGCATCAATCGCCGGTTCCTGCAACTGCAATTCGCGGGCGATGATCACGGCCTGGGTGCGGCTATGGACCGAAAGTTTGCGCAGGATGGCCGATACGTGGGCCTTGACGGTCGCCTCGGTCACGTCAAGCTCATAGGCGATCTGCTTGTTGAGCTTGCCTTCGGTCAGCATGTTAAGAACACGCAATTGCTGCGGGGTGAGCTGGCCGATCTTTTCGGCCAAACCGGTGGCCTCGTCATCTGCCGGGCCGTTTTCCATGGCTTCGCGTGCCCAATCAGGCATCCACATGCCACCATCAAGCACGGTTTTGACCGCAAGGCCGATCTGATCGACCGGGGCTGATTTCGGTACAAAGGCCGACGCGCCGTATTCGATGGAACGCCGCACAACCGGAAGTTCCTGGCTGGCCGAAACGATGGAAACCGGAATGTCGGGATAGGATGCACGCAGGGTAAACAGGCCAGTAAAGCCGTTCATGCCGGGCATATGCAGATCCAGCAGGACAAGGTCGATATCGCCCTTATGTGCTTCGACCTGATCGATGGCTTCAAAAAGGCTTCCGGCTTCAAGGACCGATACATTTTCCAGTTCTGAGCTTAAGGCCTGTTTGAGTGCTCCGCGTACGAGCGGATGGTCATCGGCGATCAGAATCTGGAAGTTATCGGACATTGGCCATGTTCCCCTGAAAGTTATCGTTCCCCGACAGGTCGCAATTATTCTATCCCGATCAATCGGAACTCACAAAGAAATAGGTGAGAAAATGTTGGGATATTTTGATTTGGGTGTGGATGCGACCCGGTTGGCGCCAATCTGCATGGAAGGTTTTGTCTGGAAAAACGGGCAGAAAGGTTGAGGGAAACCAAAGATCACTCTCGCCCCACGAAATGTGAAACTTTGGCCCCCCTCGCGCCACCGTTTGAGAGTATGCCCATTAAAATCGGTGCCGTAAACTCCGCATTTGAGGAAAAATGAAATTTATCCTATCAGTGATATCACTGACCGAAATTCAGTACTGAAACACCACACTGCATTGCGAAATTGGCGAATTTATACAATCCGTTCCAAAACCGCGCAGCCCAAGGAAAAAAGGACACCTCAATGTCTGAACAGCCGCAAGTGATCCGTCGCGAAGACTATAAGGAACCTGACTTTATTGTCGAAAAGGTCGAACTGGTTTTTGACCTTGATCGTGACGTCACAAATGTCAAATCGCGCCTGTTTATGGCTGCGAATCCTGTGCGCGGTACCGGAAAGGGGGACGAAGTTTTCCTGCATGGCGAGGATATGAAGCTGCTTTCCGTCACACTCGATGGTGCGCGTCTGGCTTCAAGTGATTTCAGTGTCGATCAGGAAGGCCTGCGTTTCATGGCACCAAGCGAAACCTTTATCGCCGAGCTTGAAACCCAAATTTCACCGGCCAACAACACCCGCCTTGAGGGGCTTTATGTTTCGCAAAGCGCCTTTTGCACTCAGTGCGAGGCCGAAGGTTTCCGTCGCATCACCTATTTCCCGGATCGCCCGGATGTAATGGCGACCTATAAGGTCACGATCAATGCCAACAAGGAAAGCTGCCCGGTTCTGCTGTCAAACGGCAACCTGATCGATAGCGGCGATCTTGAGGGTGGGCGTCATTTCGCGGTGTGGGAAGATCCGTTCCCCAAGCCGTCCTATCTGTTTGCGCTGGTGGCCGGTGATCTGGCCTGTGTTGAAGACAGTTTCAAAACCATGTCGGGCCGCGATGTGGCGCTTCGTATTTTTGTCGAACATGGCAATGAAGATCGTTGCGACTATGCGATGGACAGTCTCAAGCGGTCGATGAAGTGGGATGAGGAGGTCTATGGCCTCGAATACGATCTTGATCTGTTTAACATTGTCGCGGTGTCCGACTTCAATATGGGCGCGATGGAAAACAAGAGCCTCAATGTTTTCAATGCCAAGTTCGTTCTCGCACGGCCTGATACGGCGACCGATGTTGATTATGAACGCATCGAATCCATCGTGGCACACGAATATTTCCATAACTGGTCGGGCAACCGTGTTACCTGCCGTGACTGGTTCCAGCTGTCCCTGAAAGAAGGCCTGACTGTTTTCCGTGATCAGGAATTCTCGGCTGATCAGCGCTCCCGCCCGGTGCAGCGCATCAAGGACGTCAACGCCCTTCGCGCGGCCCAGTTCCCTGAAGATGGCGGGCCGCTGGCCCATCCGGTACGCCCGGACAGCTATATGGAAATCAACAACTTCTATACAGCCACGGTCTATGAAAAGGGTGCGGAACTGATCCGCATGATGCATACGCTGCTGGGCGCGGATGGCTATCGCAAGGGCATCGACCTTTACTTTGATCGCCATGACGGGCAGGCGGTGACCTGTGATGACTTCGCCAAGGCAATGGAAGATGCCAATGGTGCGGACTTCACGCAGCTCAAACTCTGGTATTCGCAGGCCGGTACACCGAAACTCGGCTGGCAGGGCGAATATGATGCGGATGCCAAACAATACCGTTTGACCATCACCCAGAAAACCGACCCGACCCCGGGGCAGCCAGACAAGAAACCGCTGCATATGCCGATTTCAATCGGGCTTCTGGGCGCGGATGGTTCGGATCTGGTTGCCAAGACGGTCGAACTCACCGAGGCAAGCCAGGAATTCATCTTTGACGGCGTTTCTGAAAAGCCGGTTCTGTCCTTTAACCGGGGATTCTCCGCACCGGTCAACATCACAACCGATCAGCCAGATGACGAACTTGTCTTCCTGATGGGTAACGACAGTGATGCTTTTAACCACTGGGAAGCCGGGCAGAAATACGCAACCCGGCTGATGCTTTCTGCCATTGCGGCCTATGAAGCAAATGGCGGCGATGTCGATGCGGCCTTTGCGGGCGAACAGGCCCGGGTAGACGCCTTTATCGCGGCGATGCGCACGACACTTGTGAATGACGATCTTGATAAGGCGTTTCGTGCCGATGCGCTTGTTCTACCGGGCGAGGCCTTCCTGTCCGAACAGCGCAGTCCCGCCAATCCCGAGGCGATCTATCAGGTCCGCACGGCCCTTCGCAAACGCATCGGGCAGGTGCTTGGCGACGATTTCGCCAATACCTATCACCAGAATGCATCAAATGCGGCCTTTACCCCGGATGCGGCATCGGCAGGCCAACGCGCCTTGCGCGCAACGGCATTGGCCTATCTGGTGGCAAGCGGGGTGGATGAATATGCCGATATCGCCGCCGCGCAATACGGCACGGCAGATAACATGACCGATCAGATGGCAGCCCTTTCTGTGCTGAATAACCTTGATCATCCGGGCCGTGGAACTGCACTGTCCGATTTCGAGGAACGCTTTGCCAGTGATGCCGTCGTGCTCGATAAATGGTTCTCGCTGCAGGCCATGTCATCGCGTGAAGATACTCTGGCGCGCGTCAAAGACCTGATGAGCCATCCAGCCTTTACCATGCGCAACCCCAACAAGGTGCGCGCATTGATCGGTGCCTTTGCCATGGCCAATCCGCGTCATTTCCATGCCAAGGATGGCTCGGGCTATGAATTCTATGCCGATCGCCTGATCGAGCTTGATGACATCAACCCGCAGGTTGCCGCACGCCTGTGCTCGCCGCTTGGTAAATGGGCGAAATACGATGCGGATCGGGCAGACAAGATGAAGGCCGCCCTGAACCGCATCCTCGCCAAACCGGAACTCTCGCGCGATCTTTATGAAATCGCATCGAAGTCGGTTGCAAGCTGATCACGGGACCAGTTGATCACATGAAAAGGGCGGCACCGCAAAGTGCCGCCCTTTATTGTTGGGCATTGTGATCGAAAAGCAGATCAGGTCAGCTTCATCCGCTCGCTAAACTCACGCATTTTTTCTGACAGGTTGTGCGCCACTTCCGAAAGGTTGTGGCTGGCTGTGTTCAGGTCATGGGCGTTACGGCCCGTTCCCTGCGCCCCATCATTCACAAACGTGATCATTTCATCCATCGATCCGGCACCGGCCGCAATGCGCTGCACGTTTTCGGAAATCTCGCCGGTTGCCCGGCGCTGCTCATCCACCGAATGAGTGATCGTCAACTGGATGTCGTTGACCTGATGAATGACCTCGCCAACCGTGCTGATCGACTGGGCGGCCTTTTGCACTTCCTGCTGAATGGCTGCGGTCAGATCACCGATCTGACCGGTGGCATTCGCGGTCTGATCGGCAAGCGATTTGACCTCGTTCGCCACCACGGCAAAGCCCTTGCCAAGTTCACCGGCACGTTCGGCTTCAATCGTTGCGTTAAGCGAAAGAAGCTTGGTGCGGTGGGCAATATCGTTGATCAGATCGATGATCGATCCGATCTCGGCACTGGCCTTTTCAAGCGACCCGATATTGCGCTGGCTTTCCTCGGCTTCCTCGCGTGCCCGTCCGGTCACGTTGGATGCCTCGGTTGCCTGACGGTTGATCTCGGCAATCGAGGATGAAAGTTCTTCGACTGCCGTGGCAACGTTCTGGGTGTTGGATGCCGCATCGCGCGATACCTCCAAAGCACTGCCAGATTGCTGCACGGTGTTTTCCGACTGGCTTGTCAGTTCGTTGGCAAGGCTGAGCAACCCTTCGGACTGTTCGGTCACCGATTGGGCAACACGGGCAACCTCGGCCATCATCTCGGTGACCGCGATCTTGCTTTCCTCGCGCTCACTGACATCGTTCCAGGCCAGCATGGTGCCCAGAAGGACATTGTCCTTGTCGCGCACAGGGGCTGCCAGAACATCAAGATAGCCACGTTCGGTCTGGATGATCTCTGTGAACGGCAGGTTGTTCGGATTGGCAAGCTTGGTCTGGAACTCCGCACCAAGATGCAGGAAATCACCCGAAATCGTTTCCGTCGTGCCGCCAAGATAGTCCTGCGCACTGGCATTAAGGTAGCTCAGCTTGCCATCAGGCAGGATCATCGCCGTCATGGTCGGTGTGTTTTCGACCATGTTTTGCAGGATCATGGCCTGACGCACCGATTCACGCAGCGCAATCAGCGCCTTTTTCATCTCGCCGATTTCGTCTTTGCCGACATCGGGCAGGGTCACGTTCGTATCCCCGTTCGAGATCGAGGTCATCGCACGGGCAAAGGCCCGCAGGTTGCGCAAGACCGTTGTCCGCAACAGGATCCAGCCGACGATCCAGCCCGCCAGCAGCACGCCGACCAGAATCTCGATCGACAGCAGTCGCAAACTATCGGTCTGGGCATAGAAGTCCGACACATCGCGGTCAAAGCTGGCCTCGGCCCAGACCCCGCCGCGACCATCGCTGATGACGACATCTACAGCGGTACGGTGCGTCCCGCCGGTATCGGCCGGTTTGGCTTCGGTCTCAGGTGCCTCGGGGTTTTCCGCCGGTGCTGCAGCATCGGCATTTTCTGCGGTGGCATCACCGGCGGGGGCTGCTCCGGCTTGTGCTTCTGCCGGGGCCTCAAGGCTTTCAAACAGAACCGTGCCGGAACTATCGAGAATCTGGAAGTTGCCGCCCAGAACCTTACCAATGCCTTCAAGCTGGGGCAGGGGATCGGTAATGACTTCAAGGAAGCCAACCGCACGGAACCCACCCACTGGCAGGATCAGGCTAAAGACCGGGCGTCCGTCCGGGGTGGCCCACATAAAGCTTGCCGGTTTGCGTGCTTCGGCCTTTTCGCGACCGGTCAGAAAGGCTTTGACGTCGGGATTATCGGTAACGCTGGCGCCAAGATTGGCATCCGATATTGCCAGTTGATTGAATTCCTGATCATAGGAAACCGCATCAAGAAGGTTCACATCCCCCTGAACCACTTCACGCGCATTCGACAGGATATTGAGCTCGGCCTTCATGCGGGTCTGGTCATTTTCCTGATAGCTTTTGACCAGACTGCCAAGCCGAGACCATTCATTGGCGATGGGGGTGATTTTGTCGGCATAGTCGGTGGCAATACGCGACCCGACAAAGAAATTGACTGTGCCACTGACTGAATTGTTCAGCGTCTCAATCGCAAAGTTGCGATAGGTGTCACCGGTCCAAAGCAGCATCCATGTAACAGCACCCGAAACCAGTAACCCCGTTACGAGTAAGATTCGCCGTAACGTCAGAAGGCTGGTAGCGCCCCCTGTAATAGCCGTCTTCGCGGCCTTGTCTCCCGTCATATTCGTCACTCCAGAGCAAACCGTGTTTATTTTTGTATTGGTTCAGTTGGCTCGCATCGCTCCCATTCACACCGCTACTTTTATGAGTAGTTTCCCTGATCCAAACAGAGCTTGATCTGTAAAACAATCCCTTAGTGCGCTGTCCTTGAGGATAGCTGCGGCTTACAGCTGGTTTAAAATTGTCTACAATTTCGAAATTCTCGTTTTGGTTGGGGGGCTTAGCCCCGATTTGCGAGCGCGTTTTCGACGCACTAAAATTTTTTCTGCGAATGTGTGTGATAATCGTTTGCATTTGCAAATTCGATGCTCTATGACTGTGTTTGTCAAATGCAGACGACAACGTCGTTTGTGACCGGCCATCAGGCTGACATGGCGTGCCTGATGGCTTCTATCTTCGGGACTCTCTCTCCCCGAAGGTCGATCTCTCTCACTCGAGGGGGCTGGTATCCGGATCATTGTGCGGGACAATGCCGGGGAACATACCAGTCCCCCTTTTTTTATCCAAAACGAACGATCCATAGCGACCCTCGCACGGCAGGGCACGAGCGGTGCGGTTGCAGGTCTGCGCATGGCTTTAGCGTTTTATAAAGGTGCTGGCGGTTAAAAACGTAGGGTAACTTTGATGTCGTGAAGGATGGCCAAATCCATGGCTGGCGAAGACCACACCAATAAACCTGATTTGCGCGCAACCCCGGAACCGCAAGGTGATCCGGATGCCGGGCAAAAGGATGCACCACTTCCGGCCTTTATCTATGGCCGGGACGGGCAGGGTGATGGTAACGCAAGCGGGGGAAAGCACCCCGGTGATCGGCAAAACCTTAATGCACGGATAGCGGATATGGATCGCAAAACCCTTCTTGGCCTGGTCACGGGCGCCGGCATGCTGGGCCTTGTCTTGTTCTTTGCTGGCATGCTGGTCGGCGCAGGACTGTTTATGGATTCTGATGATGCGGCCCGCACCACGCAAACCGAACAGACGCAAGTCGAAATGCTGGCCTCCGCCCCGGAAGAGCCCGAGGTAATCGAAAAAGCAACCCCGGAGGCATCCGAACCGGTCGCCACTCCGGAAATAGCCGAGGATAGCGACGATCCGGTCGGCGATCTGATTGCCCAGCGCACCGAGGCCCTTGCAGATGATGCCACCAACAGCGAAGAGGCGGCAACTGAAGCGACCGAGACCGCAGAAGAAACCGCGGCCGACGCAACCGATTCAACCGAAATCGCAGCACCGGAAATCCGCGACGTGACCGGTACCACCGATGATGCGCCCGCCGCACCGGCAGCCCCGGAAGCACCAGCCGTTGATAGCGCACAGGATAGCACCGCAACCGAAGCAGCCGAGGCAGAAGCGGAAGAACCGGTAGCACAAGAAACCGAAACCGCTGCTGCACCGGAACTGGCCCCATCGGCCCCGGCGACTGAGTCTGCTGCAAACGCCGACAAGCCCTTCTCCGTTCAGGTCGGCGCCTTCAAGGTGCACGAAAATGCCAGCCAGCGGGCAGAGGAACTGCGCGGTGAGGGACTTGAAGTCGCGGTCGTCGTTCGTGGTCCGGAAGATGAAGGTGCCTGGTACTATGTCCGCATCGGATCTTACGCCACGCTTGCGGCAGCGCGAGATGACGCGGCAAAGATCAAGGCCGATCATTCGCTTGACGGTTTCCCGGTCCGGGCCGAGCCGAACGACCGCGTGGTGAATTGATGCGTGGGAACGGCTAACGCACACACTTTATATATAGTGATGTCAGAATGCAGAGCGGGGTGGTCATATGGGCCGCCCCGCTTTTCTGTTGGGTATGGCACCTTCAATTGCCAAATTCATCTCATCGGGTTTGTTTTTGTCATCTGATTGGGGCATTCTACTTGCCATCCTCGGACAAAGGCGCTACGCGCTAGGTTCGCAAACATCAGATGGGCAGCCGCATGTTTCGGACGGCTGCAAAGCAAGACAGGATGGCCGAAAGCACATGAGCACGCACAAGGATTTCCCGAACCTTCATATTCTTGATCATCCGCTGATCCAGCATAAGCTGAGCCACATGCGCAAGGTCAGCACCTCGACCAAGACCTTCCGTCAGCTGCTCAAGGAAATTGCCCTTCTGATGGGCTATGAAATCACCCGCGAGCTTCCTGTTAGCTTCGAAGACATCGAAACCCCGATCTGCCCGATGAAGGCGCCGGTCATTCAGGGCCGCAAACTGGCGGTCGTGCCGATCCTGCGCGCCGGTTCGGGCATGGCCGATGGCCTGATTGAACTGATGCCCTCAGCCCGCATCGGCCATATTGGCCTCTATCGTGATCCGGAAACCCACATGCCGGTCGAATATCTCGTTAAACTGCCGGAAGTCGAAGGCCGTACCTTCATTCTGGTTGACCCGATGCTGGCAACCGGCAACTCGGCGGTGGCTGCGATTGATACGCTCAATAAATATGGTGTCGCAGACAAGGACATCCGCTTCATGGCGCTGGTTGCAGCACCTGAAGGTGTCAAAGTCTTCCAGGACGCGCACCCGGATGTGCCGATCTTTACCGCCGGCCTTGATGAGAAGCTCAATGAAAAGGCCTATATCGTGCCGGGCCTTGGCGATGCCGGTGACCGTCTGTTCGGGACGCGCTAAACCACGTGATCGAAGCCGATGCTTTTGCATTAAAAAAAAAAGGGTGCCGTTTGGCACCCTTTTTGTTTTTTGATCTGATCGGGTTTGCGATCAGCCTTTTGGCGACACCGTAATATCGACCACCGATCCGGCAAAGGAACCGCCGGTAAGCTTGATGGTCGCCACCCGGTTTTCGCGGTCATAGACCAGAACCGAAATATCGGCACGCACCACGGTCACCTTGCTCCAGCCGAAATTGGGCATTTCGCGCTCATAGAAATCATACATCTGCGCCTGTGAGCCACCGGCATTCAGGACAAGGCGTCCGTGCCAGGCGTCGGATGCGCCAAAGATGATGCTTCTATCCATATCCAGTGACGAATTGGATGGCATCGGAATATCGGTAAACTGTGTGAAGGACGGACCCGGCTGGCCACCTTTGCCATCACTACTGCCCGTACCCGTGTTGGGCACAAGGTTGGTGCCAGAGCACCCGGCAAGAGAGAGCCCCGCAATGGCGGCGGCACATATAAGATATTGTCGCAGTCTCATCATCTTCCTTCGGTCCCCTGATGCCCGTCTTTCAGGCTCACGACATGTTAATTTGGTTCGAATGGTCTCCCGGATTTGTGCGGATATGCGAAGCAAAATCACAGGAAGATCGATATCTTTCAAGATTTTGCGACAAAATAGCCCGTGCAAATCCGGGAGATCCATAAGGACAGGTATTATATTTGTGAACTCCTGCGTCAAACCCCTTGCTAGGGATGCCGACCCGAACTGCGGGCTTTTCCTAGGGTTTCACAAATATAATACCTGCCATTCGAGCCAAATTAACATGTCGTGAGCCTGGTGAGGGGTATCTTTATCTCGCCTTATCATCGGGCGATAATGTAAAGGAAAGGTTCACATATTCGCTTTTGCGGCATTTTGCGGCCTTGTACGGATCCGATGCCCAAAAGGGCAAAGCGCGCTTTGAACTATCAGGGGTAATATGACGTTGCGCATTGCACCAAATCAAACGGTTTTGCCCCTGATTGGACGATCTACGAGGAAACATGGCTGTTGCGATCAGGTCTTTTTCGAATCATTTTGATCCGGCGCAATGTTTTTTGGCTTCTAAAAGCCTAGGCTTTGTGGGCTGTTTTCAGGGCCTTTGCTGGATTTTTCAACCATGGGTCTTCGGTGTAATGCAGTCTGACTGTTATGGTTGGATATGGCCGTTTGGCTATCACCTTGAAAAACAACAGTATTTATAAAAATGCCGATTAAATGCACTTTTTTCCGAAAAAGGTGTTTACAGGTTTGTATTGGGGCCCTATAACCCGCCTCCACCGACGGGGTGCGGCGCCAACGAGACGGCGACGCGGAACGGACGGTTCGGGGCTTCGGCCTTTGAGTTCTTTGACATTGTAGATCAGAAGGAAGGGATGCGCGGGCAGCGTTATGGCGCTAAAGTCTGTGCATCCTGGAGACGACGGATCGATTTGGATTTATTCAGATTGATTTGTGGTAACCACCAAAATGTGCAGACGTTAATTTTGAAGAGTTTGTCTATGAGACAAGCTTGGATTGAACATG
>NZ_JYII01000008.1 GCF_000948415.1 Thalassospira sp. HJ
CGGTGATTTCATCGCCGCGTGCATCGATTTCATCGGCAATGGTGTTGATGAATTTCGCGCGTTCTTCGCGGGTGGAATAGCCAAAGGTCCAGAAGGCTTCCTCAGCCGCCTTGGCGGCCTGATCAACGAGGGCCGGCGTTCCAACCGGGAAGGTATTGGCCGGGCCGTGGGCCGGTTCGGACTGGAAGGTCGTCTCGCCAGCGACCCATTCGCCAGCAATCAGATGTTTTCCTGTCAGGCTATAAGGCATGATGTTTCTCTTTTTCAGTGGGTGGTGAGGTGAGAAGCAAAGTCGATTTTACTGAGCGCTCGCACGTAACTCGGACAAGGAAAATTTGGGAGTCAGGTCTTCAGGATCGGTGATCACCTCGATCACGGCAGATTTTCCAGAAGCGGCAATGGCATCAAATGCCGGTCCGAACTGATCCGTGCTTTCGACCCGGGCAGTTGCAAGTCCGTATGCCTCGGCAAGTTTTACAAAATCAGGATTTACAATGTCTGTGCCGCTGACACGTCCGGGGTAGTTCTTTTCCTGATGCATACGGATAGTGCCGTACATGCCGTTGTTGCACAGAATAACAATGACGCGAGCACCAAACTGTTGGGCGGTTGCCAGTTCCTGCAGGGTCATTTGGAAGCACCCGTCACCAGCAAAGCAAATACTCAGACGGTCTGGGTGACGTAGGCTCGCTGCAATCGCAGCGGGCAGACCATATCCCATCGTTCCCGATGTCGGAGCTACTTGGGTTCTGAAGCGGCGATGCTGGTAGAAGCGGTGTACCCAGACGGTGTAGTTGCCTGCGCCATTCGTCAGAATGGCGTTTTCCGGCAGGTTTTCATTCAAGTGTTTGATCACAGCAGCGAGGTTAACCGGGCCATGCGATGTCGGATTTGGCGTCGACCATGAGAGGTAATCGCTTCTCGCCGCCTGCGTCCAATCGGACCAGACCGGTTTTCTTGTCGGTGCATCCAAAGTAGTCAGCGCAGAAAGCATGTTTTTCATGCCGCCGCAGATGCCGAGCGCCGGGGCATAAACCCGTCCAATCTCGTCTGCATCGGGATGGATATGAATGATTTTCTGTTTGGGGACGGGAACATCAAGCAAGGTATAGCCAGATGTCGTGCAATCGCCGAGACGGGCACCTAGAACCAGAAGAAGGTCAGCTTCACGTATGCGTTTTGCCAGTGCCGGATTAATCCCGAGGCCTGCGTCACCGATATAAGACGAATGAAGCGCCGACATACGGTCCTGGCTACGGAAACTGCACGTTACAGGCAAGTTCCACGCCTCGGAAAACTCTGCTAAATCTGAACATGCCTGTTCATCCCAGGTTTCTCCACCGGCAATAATCAGCGGTGATTTTGCGGTAGTGAGGAGATCTTTGATCTTCTCAAGCTGTGCCGCAGCCGGTGCAGCCTGAACAGGAGTAACTCGTGCCGGAAGCTGATCAACATCGACGATGTCGCGTAACATATCCTCTGGCAGGCCAAGGACGACCGGTCCCGGGCGCCCCGAAGTGGCAACCTGAAATGCCCGTGTCAGAAGTTCTGGAATCCGCGCGGCATTATCAATGACAGCGGTCCATTTGGTTTGTGTGCCAAAGATCGCCTTGAGATCAAATTCCTGAAAAGCCTCACGCTCTTCGTCGTCACGGCTGATTAGTCCAACCATCATGATCAACGGGGTGGAATCCTGATACGCAACATGGACTCCGGCATAAGCGTTTGATGCGCCGGGCCCCCGCGTGACCAGGACAATTCCGGGGCGTCCTGTCAGCTTGCCATCAGCATCAGCCATGAAAGAGGCTGCACCTTCATGTTTGGTCGCAACAAATTCGATTTCTGGCGTATCGACCAACGCGTCAAGAACGGCAAGGAAACTCTCCCCTGGTACACCAAAAATTCGATCAACGCCTTGTTGAACCAAGACATTAGCGATCACTTGACCTCCCGTGCATTGCATCGGTGCCTCCACTAGACTGTTTCTGATTGGTTTGGTGTGGGGCTGCGTGCCCCAACTAGTTATGTGTCTGCGAGATCAGCACGATCCGCAAGACGCTGCGCAGCAAGTGTGTAATGGTATCGCACAGCTTGCGATGCTGCATTTTCATCCTGTCGTCGAATAGCTTCAAGAACCGCCATGTGTTCTGAAAGGACTTCCGAGCTCCATTCTGTCACACGGGCATTCTTGATCGCGACGGAGCGCAATTCCATGTCGATGCGGGTATCAAGCATCGAAAGGAATTCTTTGATGTACTGATTGCCTGACGCCTCGGCGATCCGCTGATAAAAGGCGCGTTCCGCCAGAAGGTGCTTTTCTGTACCTTCGTCGCCAGCCAGCAGGGAACTTTCCATGTTTCGGTAGGATTTCTCCATGAAACCTATATCCGCGTCTGACCGGTGAAGGGCGGCAAGTCCGGCTGCTTCGGAGGTAATGCCAGTCCGAAGCTGAAGGATTTCAAGAAGTTTCTGCCGTTTTTCGAAGCAGGCGGGGCTAATGCGAAACGCGCTTCGCGCACTTGGTTCCGCAACAAATGCGCCAACACCTTGGCGTGAGTCAACCAGCCCGTCATGTTTCAGGCGTGAAACAGCTTCGCGAACTACAGTGCGCGCCACTCCAAAACTTTCTGCAAGACTTTGCTCCGTCGGTAACTGTTCGCCAGCGGCGAGGTCACCTTCGAGAATCATACGGGAAAGCTTCTGCGAAACGTCATCGGCCAGACTTGGACGTCTGCTTAGTCGCGTAAAAGAGTCCACCGAAATTGCCCTTTGGTTGGTGAATAACAATCAGCTCTCACTGATCTTAATGTTGCGACCTTATGCATGGGTAGCATTTATTTTGTCAACATAAAAACAGGTTGTCAGACAACATGGAGACATGCTATGTCGATTTTTAATGAATAAAAGCCCTGTGATCGAAAAGCAGCGGCAAACACGGAAAATGGAGGAAAACGTGGCGTTTGAAAAAACCGTTGGCTTTGTTGGTTTGGGTGGAATGGGCAGTGGCCTTGTTAAGAACATGCTGCTCAAGGGCGTAAAGGTTCACGTCCTCGATCTTGATCAAGAGAAAGTTGATCTTGCAAAAAGCCGGGGTGCAGTTGTCGCGAACTCTGTTCGAGAGATGGCACGTGACTGTGACGTTCTGGCATTTTGCATCGGTAAGGCAGAAGATGTTCAGAAGCTGACAATTGATACTGAAAGCGGTTGCCTCCAGGATATGAAGCCGGGGCAGATACTGCTTGATCACACGACGACCAGTCCTGATCACGTAGATATTATGAGCGCGGCTTGCAAGAAAATCGGTGTTCGTTATTGCGAAGCTCCGATGACTCGCACTCCGATCCATGCGGAACAAGGATGTGTAAATGTCCTCTATGGCGGTGACTCCGAACTTCTGGAAGATCTGAGACCGCTATTTGATACCTACGCTGAGAACATTTTCCATGTCGGTCCAAGCGGGCACGCCATTCGTTTGAAGCTCATCCACAATTTCATTGCCTTTGCAAACGTAGCTTCTTTCTGTGAGGGCTTCGCCCTTGCTGCAAAGGAAGGGCTCGATATGACCAAGGTCATCGACATCATCTCTGCAGCTGGTGGCAAAAGCGGCATGATGGACCTTTATGGTCGCAAAACTCTCGAACGAGACTTTACGCCTTATATGGCGCTGGAGTGGGCTGAAAAAGACGTTGGCTATTATGTACGCTGGCTGGAAAAAGCCGGCCTCCCGGGCTTCATGGCAAGTTCGGTCCATCAGACGTACTCGCTGGCATCAATCATGGGCTTTGGCCAGGAAGGATGCACAGCCGTTATCAAAGCATATGAACAGCTTTCAGGCGTAGAAGCCGCTTTCCCCAAAGAATCCTGACCCCTCAAGGGGCAAGAGCATACATCCCGAAATCTATGGCGGGGGCGTTTTGCCCCCTAACAAAAACAAACGTGGACAACACGTCTTCATTCCAACGGAGGAAACATCTTGAAAAACTTTAAAATGACAAAGGCAGCACTGTCTGTCTGCGCAACCCTTGTATCAACGTCAGCAATGATGACCGTGTCATCAGCAAACGCAGAGACGGCACTGCGACTGTCCCACTTTGCTGCGGAAACGCATCCGGGACATATCGCAGCAAAGCAGTTCAAGGAACGCGTCGAAGCACGAACCAATGGCGATGTTGTTGTCGAATTGTATCCGGCCAACGAACTCGGATCGCCGCCCGAACAGCTTGAGCAGACTGTTCTTGGCATCATTGACATGAACCTGCCGACACAGGGTGCGCTCGACAAATATGAAAAAGCTTTTGGCACGGTGATGACACCGTTTGCGTTTGGCAGCTATGAGCAGGCGCACGAAGTTCTTGATGGTCCATTCATGGATTGGGCGGCGCCGAAGCTTGAGGAACAAGGTTTGGTGATGCTGTCGAACTGGGAATACGGTTTCCGCAACGTGACCAACTCGGTTCGCCCGATCAACAGCCCGGAAGATCTTGCGGGCCTGAAACTCCGGACCCCGCCAGAGTTGCAGATCGTCGCAGCACTTGAGGCGGCCGGAGCGCAGACCACCCAGATTGCCTTCCCCGAGTTACCTGGCGCACTTACAGCAGGCGTGGTTGATGGTCAGGAAAACCCGATCGGTGTCATCTATCACTACAAGATGTACGAACTTCAGGAAAACCTTGCCCTTACGCGTCACGTCTACAATTCCATGGTCCACGTGATGAACAAAAGCAAATGGGATTCCCTGACACCGGATGAGCAAACGATCGTCCGCGAAGAGAGCATTTCTGCGGGCAACCTCATGCGTGAGTTGGTGCAGGAGCAAGAAGCTGACGAGCTTGCCAAAATCAAGGAAGCCGGTGTTCAGGTTACCGAACCCGACCTCGAGAAATTCAAGGCTCAAATGGGTCCGGCATATGAGCGCGTCAGCGAATATTCCGGCGAAGAGAACATGAAGAAGTTTCTCAGCTTTATCGGGAAATAAGCACGAAACCGCAAAGAGCGGACGTGTGACCTTTTTCAGAGAGAGGGAGCAATGTTTTTTTCCCTCTCTCACCTCTCTTCGAAATACATTTTCTGAAAGTCTGTGACCATGCTTGCACTGATTGTTCTGTGCGCACTTGTGGGGCTGATCGTTCTTGGCGTTCCGATTGCAATTGCATTGGGCGTTACTGCCGTTGGCACCTATCTCGCGCTGGGCGAACCGGCAATTCTGACCATGTTGCCGCAACGCATGTATTCGTCGACAACTTCATTTACACTTCTTGCCATCCCGTTCTTTATTCTGGCCGGTAATCTGATGAATACAGGTGGCGTAACAGAGCGCATTTTCCGATTTGCTGCGGCTCTTGTTGGGCATATCAGAGGCGGGCTTGGCCAGGTTAACGTTGTCGCCAGTCTTATTTTTTCAGGCATGTCAGGTGCTGCTGTGGCAGATGCGGCTGGTTTGGGGCAGGTCGAATTCAAAGCCATGCGCGATCGCGGCTATGACGAGCGGTTTTCCGCTGCGATTACTGCCGCGTCCTCGACCATCGGTCCTGTATTTCCCCCCAGTATCCCATTCGTGATTTTCGCAAGTCTCACCGGGATATCGGTTGTTAAGCTGTTCCTGGCGGGGGTTGTGCCAGGCCTTCTCATGGCGGGTGCCTTGATGGCGGCTGTCTATGTTGTTGCTGTAATTCGCAAGTTTCCGCGCGAAATGCGCGCAAGCTATCATGAGCTATGGGTGTCGCTTAAAGGTGCGCTACTTCCACTAGGCACACCGTTCATTATCATTGCGGGCATTCTGACCGGCATTTTTACGCCCACTGAAGCCGGTGTTACGGCGAGCTTCTATGCGGCCTTCCTTGGCCTCGTGGTCTATCGCGAAATTTCACTTTCGTCGCTGCCGGCTATCCTCTGGGATACGCTTCTTCACACCATTCGTGTGCTGTTTGTGATTGCTGCTGCTGGCTTCTTTGGGTGGCTGTTGATCCATCAACGCGTGCCCAACAGTGTCATTACGGGACTTCTCGCAATTTCAGACAATCCCGCTGTAATCATGTCGTTGATTGTTTTGATCCTGCTCGTCCTTGGAATGTTCCTTGAGGGCATCGCTGTCATCGTAATTACGGTTCCGATCTTTATGCCTGTCATGGCGGCAATCGGCGTTGATCCGGTTCAGTTTGGCGTGATCATGATCATGTGCTCGATGATCGGGCTCCTCACTCCGCCAGTCGGTATGGTGCTGTTTGCAATCTCGAGTGTCACAAAGGTTCCGGTGGGCGCGCTGATCCGCGAATTGTGGCCTTACCTGATTGGTATCTTTGTGGTCTTGCTCCTGGTGATCTGCATTCCTCAAGTGTCTACCTGGCTGCCTGAATTCGTAATGGGGGGAGGCCGGTAATGCAAACCCTCTACCGACTTGATCAAATCATTGGCGTCCTGCTGCGGTTTATCGCGATTTCGTGCCTTGTCATCTTGATGTTTATCCTTGGTGCGAACGTGGTTTCGCGCGTGACGGGCTGGTTTTCGATGGGCTGGTACGACGAAATCATCGAGCTGTGCTTCGCATGGATGGTTTTCTTTGGTGCTGCCGAGCTCTGGCGCGAAAACCAGCATTTCCGAATTGATTGGCTTTATTACGCGCTGCCATGGGCAAAGCGTCGGATCCACACTGCACTGATTTCTGTAATCAATATCCTGTTTTTGGGGTTCCTCTTTGTCGAAGGCTGGAACCTGACAGAACGCAGCAGTGCCTTAACCCCGATTATCGGTTTTCCGGTTGCAGTCCTCTATGTCTGCATTCCGGTCAGCGCAGCGATCATGTTGCTATACGCCATCATTGATCTTTTCAGACATTCACCTCGGCACGCCGCCGAAATTGAAACCATCGACGACATCTAGTCCTCAACAAAGTCAGGGAATCTGAACATGATTTACGACCATCGCACTTATACCTGCCGTCCCGGTACCATCGGTAAACACCTCAAGCTCTATGAAGCCGAGGGCTGGCAGATTCAGAAAAAACATCTTGGCGATCCGGCAGTTTATGCTGCCACCGAAACCGGTGATGTGAATTCTTATGTGCATATCTGGCAATATGACAGTGCTGCAGATCGTGCCGAAAAGCGTGCAAACCTTAAAGCCGATCCGGAATGGCAGGAATATCTCAAGAAGTCAGCTGAAGCTGGCTACCTTGTCAGCCAAGTAAACAAAATTCTGACACCTACTCCTTTCTTCTCTGCTCTCAAATAGGGTTGAGCGGAGAACGATAAACCTTCAAAAAATTGCGCGCGACACAGAGATTGTATCGCGCGCAATTTTCGTTTTCGGGGCAATGCCTATTGGCGGTACTGCTCTTTTTCTTTGCAACGGGATACGGGTTCCCGAAGATTACTGTGCAGCCCGATCAAGCCGGGTTTGGGCGGCAAACCATTTTTCGATGGCTTCGACCTGATCAGGCTGCATCCTGATGCCAAGCTTGGTCCTGCGCCACAGAACATCATCTGCGTTGCGGGCCCATTCATTGGCCATCAGGTAGTGGAGTTCAGCTTCATACAGGTTCGGGGCGACTTCCGAGCCCAAATCACCAAGTGACACCGCCGTACCGATGATCTGACGGATTGCCGTGCCATAGCTGCGCACAAGGCGACGCAGCAATGCGTTGGGTAACCAATCATAGGTCGCCTGGACCTTGGCAAGGAAGGCGTCAAAGTTGCCATCTTGCATGTCGCCGCCGGGCAGAACCGCATTGGCTGTCCAATCCTTGGCGTCGCTGCCCAGAACCGGAGCCAGCTTTTGCATCGCATGTTCAGCCAGCCTGCGATAGGTCGTGATCTTGCCGCCATAGATCGACAGTATCGGGGCGGCGTTTCCACTATCCCCCGTATCAAGATCAAAGACGTAATCACGGGTGACTGCGGACGCATTGGCGTTCTTGTCGTCATAAAGCGGACGCACACCGGAATAGTCCCAAACCACGTCCTTGCGGCCAAGCGGTTTGGCGAGATAGCCATTCACCAGATCCAGCAGATAGTCGACTTCCTGATCGCTGATTTTGACCTGTGCCGGATCGCCGGTATAGGCAACATCGGTGGTCCCGATCAAGGTGTAGTCCTGCTGATAGGGGATGGCAAAGGCAATGCGGCCGTCGCCATTCTGGAAGATATAGCAATGATCATGGTCGTGAATGCGCGGCACCACGATGTGGCTGCCCTTGACCAGTCGAAGACCGGCGGACTTTTGGCCAAGTCCGGCATTCTCGACCATCTCAGTCACCCAAGGACCCGCGGCATTGACCACGGCCTTGGCGCGGACAGATTGCGGCGTGCCATCCGCACCGACCAGTTCCGCATTCCAGTGATCATGATGACGCACCAGCGATGCACATTTGGTCTGCGTGCGGATTTCAGCACCACGTGCCTGTGCATCCTGAGCATTCAGAACCACAAGCCTGGCATCATCGACCCAGCAATCGGAATAGGAAAAACCGCCGGCAAAGTCGGCTTTGAGCGGTTCGCCTTCCGGCGTGTCCTTAAACGAAACGGCACGTGATCCCGGCAGGCGTCTGCGTTTCGCCAGATGGTCATAGAGGAACAATCCGGCCCGCAGCATCCATTTCGGACGCAACCCCTTGTGATGGGGCAGGACGAACGTCAAAGGCCAGATGATATGCGGGGCGGCGGCCAACAGAACTTCGCGTTCCTGAAGCGCTTCACGCACCAGTCGGAACTCGTAATGTTCAAGATATCGAAGGCCGCCATGGATGAGTTTGGTCGAGGAGGAAGACGTTGCCGAGGCCAGGTCACGCTGTTCGACCAAAAGAACAGAAAGACCGCGACCGGCGGCATCACGGGCAATACCTGCCCCGTTGATGCCGCCGCCTACGACAAGAAGGTCGTATGTTTTGGTCACGTCAGATCACCTTTTTGCGCAGGTAAGCTGAAATGGCTTCACCGACAATGACCAGACCAATGATTGCAAGAAGGATGGTGGCAACCGTCTGCCAGGCAAAGGTATCAATCGCCCCTTGAAGGATGATACCGATACCGCCTGCACCAACCAGACCCAGAACCGTACTTTCACGCAGGTTGATGTCCCAGCGCAGAATGGAGACGGCAAAGAAGGTCGGCATGACTTGCGGAATGACGCCATAGACCAGAATCTTGAAGCGCGATGCGCCAACAGATTCAAGGGCCTCAATCGGGGCACGGTCGATTTCCTCGATCGCCTCGCCCAGCAATTTGCCAAGGAAGCCAAGTGATCTGAAAATGATCGCAAGGATACCGGCCAGAACACCCGGTCCGAACACGGCAACAAACAGCAGCGCCCAGATGATGGTGTTGACCGAACGCGACGACACCAGAATGAAACGGCCAAGCCACAGCGTGAAGCGGTTCGGCGTGGTGTTCTGTGCTGCGATCAAGGCAATCGGCAGGGACAGGAACACGGCAAAGAAGGTCGCGATCGTTGCTATATTAACCGTTTCAAGCAGCGTCCAGCCGATTTCCTGCCAGCCTTCAAGGGATGGCGGGAACATGCGGGCAAACAGATCGCCCATCTGTTCGGGGGCGTCCCAAAGCCACGGCCAGATGATGTTGATGGTCGAAAGCGACCAGACAACAGCCAACGCGACCAGTGCGGTCAGGCCGTAACGCCGCCAGCGTTCCTTGGTGGTGTAGCGGGACCATTCGCGATGGGCGATTGCTTCCGGTCCGGTAGGTTGGGTAGTGGCTACCATAGGTTCCTCCTGATCCGGCCGCTGATGGCCTCGCTGACAAGGATCACACCTATGATGCAAAGGGTAATCGCCAGCGCAAAGTCATAGTCATAACGCCCAAAGGCATTAAGAAGGGTCGATCCGATACCGCCCGCACCAACGATGCCAACAATGGCAGATGCGCGCAGGTTACTATCAAGCTGATAGATCGAAAGACCGATCTGACGGGGCATGATCTGCGGGATCACGGCATAGAGAAGGGTGACAAACGTCGCCCCGCCGGCAGCACGGATCGCCTCGACCTGGCCCCAGTCGATTTCCTCGATCCGTTCGGCCAGCATTTTGGCAACGAAACCGATGGAATAGACCGTAAGCGTCAGAATGCCAGCCAGCGGGCCAAAGCCGACAGCTTTGACAAACAGGATGGCGACAATGACCGGATGGAAGGAACGGGCAACGATGATGACGCCACGCCCGATGGTATAAAGCCATTTGGGCGCGATGTTTGAGGCGGATGCAAAGGCAATCGGAACGCTCAGCGCCAGACCCAGCAGGGTCGAGACGATGGCGATCTTGATGCTTTCCATAAAGCCGTCAAACAGCAACTCACCACGGATGAAGCTCGGCGGGAAGGCGCCCTTGAAGATACGGATCGCGCGCGGCACACCGTCCTGGATGCGATCCCAGTCGAATGGCAGGGTTGTTATGGCCCACCAGACATAGGCAAACACAGCAATCAGAAGACCCCAGCGCAACACAGGGTTGGCTATAAAGGGGGGCTTCTTCCATGTGCGGCCCGTTGATTGAACGGTGCTGCTCATCGTGCGGCGACCTCGCGCAGGTGGTTGTTGCTTTCGGCGCCGCCACGTTCTTCAGCCGGGACGCCGGCATAAATTTCATCCATCGCGTCATTGTTCAGATCAACGGGTTCTCCGTCGAAAATGATGCGGCCAAAGCGCATGCCAACGATACGCTGGGTGTATTCTTTGGCTTCGTTGACGTTGTGGATGTTGATCAGAACCGGCAGGTGCAGCTCGGATGCGAGCGCGCGCAGCAGTTCCATGATCTGACGCGATGTTTTCGGATCAAGCGATGCGGTCGGTTCATCGGCCAGCAGGATTTCAGGTTCCTGCATCAGGGCGCGCACCACACCAACACGCTGGCGTTCACCGCCGGAAAGTTCATCGGCGCGTTTGTCGGCATAATGGGCGATGCCAACGCGTTCCATCAGGTGGAAGGCGCGGTCGATATCTTCCTGCGGATATTTGCGCGTCACGGCGCGCCACGCCGGAAGATAGCCCAGACGGCCCGACTGGACATTTTCCATGACCGTCAGGCGGTCAATCAGGTTGAAGCCCTGAAACACCATGCCGATGCGGCGACGTGCCAGACGCAGCGCCTTGCCTTCAAGTTTGGTCAGTTCAGTGCCATTGAGTTCGATGGAGCCCGAAGACGGTTCCACCAGACGGTTGATACAGCGCAGCAGGGTACTTTTACCCGCGCCCGACGCACCGATGATGGAAACAACACTCTCGCCCGGCACTTCAAGGTTCAGGTTCTTCAACACTGCCTTTTCGTCGCCATAGCGTTTTACAAGTTCTTTGATACGCAGCATTGCGTTACCCCGAATAAAATGGGTGGCACAGGGCCTGCCAAGGCAGGCCCTGCAAAGTTCGGATCGATTGGAAAGTCAGAAATTACTTCAGGTTGTCCGGGGTGTATTTCACGCCGTTTGCGGCCTGAATTTCACGGATAACAGCCCAGTCGTCCTGATAGGTGACCGGCAGGAACTTCGACACACCCTTGAATTCTTCACCAAGGGCGGTGCCCTTCATGTCAAAGGTAAAGAAGGCTTCCTTGATCTTTTCGATCAGTTCCGGCTTCAGGTTGTAGGCATAGTTGAACGAAGTGGTCGGGAAAGGCTTGCTTTCATAGATGATTTTAACTTCGTTCGGATCATACAGATCACGCTGGGCCATACGTTCGACAACTTCGGAGGCAACCGGGGCTGCGTCATAGTCACCGGCAACAACGCCGAGGATCGACTGGTCGTGCGAACCTGAATAGACAACTTCGTAATCCTGTTCCGGAACGATGCCCTGACCCGGAAGCAGTGCACGCGGTGCAAGGTTGCCCGAGTTCGAAGTCGGCGAGGTGTGGGCAACGCGTTTGCCTTTGAGGTCCGCAGGGGTGTTAATGCCGCTATCAACGCGGGTGTAAAGCTGCAGGGTGTAACCAAAACGACCGTCATCCGCACCCATCAGGGCGAACGGAACCGCACCGGCAAGGTTCACGGCAAACGGGGTCGGGCCGGTCGAGAAGCCGGCAACGTGCAGGCGACCTGAACGCATCGCTTCAACTTCTGCCGAGTTCGACTGAACAGCAAAGAAGTGAACGTCCTTGCCAGTTACTTTTTCGAGATGCTGCAGGAACGGATCCCAGATATCGGCATAAACCGCCGGATCTTCAACCGGGGTGTAGGCAAAGACAAGGGTGTCCGGGTCGACCAACTGGTCGGCTGCCGGTGCGTCGGCAACCAGATCGCCGTCCATGTCGCAATACATCGGGTCAAGATCGCCGCGCGCGATGCAGTCATCTGCTGCAGCGGCCGGGGTGGATGCCATGCCGACCATGCCGATTGCGGCAAGGAGGGTGGTGAGTTTTAAACTGTCGGTTTTTTTCGGATATGAAAACACTGTTTTCGAACCTTTCTTCCCTGTGACTGACGGTTTTCCGCCGTTTTGAGTGTGGTTTTGTTGTTTTTATTGTTGCTTTAACCAACATTATGAATTTGAAAAAGTTGGAAAATCAACACAAAACTGTAACAAAAGGTTTCAGTCAGTGTTGCTAAGATGGCTGTCTTCGGCACAAAACCGGCCATAATTGAGGGGGATGTGGCTTTGCGTTTGGGAAAAAAAGAGCGCCAGCAACGTATTTTGCAAGAGTTACAAGTCCACCCTCATGTGAGAGTTGCCACACTTGCAGAACGATTCGATGTTGCAACTGAAACCATCCGTCGCGATCTGGATGCGCTGAGCAGTGATGGATTGATCAAACGTGAATTTGGTGGCGCATCCGCGCGCCCGATGGGCCATCAGCCCGATCTGGCTGAACGCCAGCTTTCTGCTGTCGCCGGATTTGAACGGATTGGCATGCTGGCGGCTGATATGGTGCGGTCCGGTGATGTTGCGATGATCGATGCCGGATCAACCGTGGCACAGATTGCGCCGTTTCTGGCGGCCCGTACAACGAAACTGCCGCGCACCTTTCTGACCAATTGCTATGCGGTGGTACATGGTATGGCCGAGCTTGCCGATCATGACGATGTCCTGATGTGTCCGGGGCAGTTTGATCGGCGCGAGAATGCGGTCTATGGCAATGACACCATTGAATATCTGCGCCGGTTCCACGCCAATATCGCCTTTATCGGTGCATCGGGCATTTCCCGGCAGGGCTTTAGCGACGTCAACCGGCGCGCGGTTGCGGTCAAGCGCGCGATGATGGAACGCTCGGACGAAACATGGCTGATGGTCGATCATACGAAGTTTGATCAACGCTATCTGGAAAATGTCGCCCCGCTTGAAATGCTGACCGGCATTATCACAGACCGTCAGCCGGAACCGGAATTCGCATCCCAGCTTGAACGGGCCGGCATACGGCTTTTGGCATGGCGCGATGACAGGCAGTGTGCGGGTTAACGCACCAGCGAATTGTTGAAAATAAGATTTGTTCGCAATTGAGTTTGCGTTCCCCCTGATTCCAAACCATATTCCCCGTCGCAGCGCGTTATTGTGTTGTATGCCGGGTTCCCGCCCCGGTCAGTATTGTTTCTGACACGGAGGATTTTGATCGTGACCAATCCAGTGACCACCCGTACCGAACAGGACACCATGGGCGAAATTGATGTGCCCGGAGACCGGTATTGGGGGGCGCAAACCCAGCGATCCAGACAGAATTTCCGCATTGGTGGCGAACGCATGCCTGATGCCCTGATCAAGGCGTTCGGGGTTCAGAAACTGGCTGCTGCACGCGCCAATGCCGCCCTAGATAATCTTGATCCCGAATTGGCCAAGGCGATTGAAGCTGCCGCCACCGAAGTGGCCGAGGGCAAGCTTCTTGATCATTTCCCGCTGGTTGTCTGGCAAACCGGATCGGGCACCCAGACCAACATGAATACCAACGAAGTGATCGCCAACCGGGCGTGCGAGATCCTTGGCAAGCCGATGGGCAAGCGCGAACCGGTGCATCCCAACGATCACGTCAATCGTGGCCAGTCATCTAATGACAGCTTCCCGGCCGCCATGCATATCGCTGCCGTGGTCGAGATCGAGGAAAAGCTGAAGCCAGCCCTTAAGCATCTGCGCGCAACGCTTGATGCCAAGGTCGAGGCATTTGGCGATATCGTCAAAATCGGCCGTACCCACATGCAGGACGCGGTTCCCTTGACACTTGGGCAAGAGTTTTCTGGCTATGCTGCGCAAATCGCACTTGGCCTTGATCGGATCGAAGATGCGCTTAAGCGCCTTCGCAAGCTGGCACAGGGTGGCACTGCCCTTGGCACCGGTTTGAATGCGCCTGATGGCTTTGATGTTGAATTCGCTAAGCAGGTCTCGAAAATCACCGGTCTTGAGTTTCAAACCGCTGAAAACAAGTTCGAGGCGCTTGCCGCGCATGATGCCTGCGTTGAGATGTCGGGGGTGATGAATGTGCTGGCGGCGTCGCTGATGAAGATCGGCAACGATATTCGCCTGCTGGGTTCCGGGCCGCGTTGTGGTCTGGGCGAACTCGTCCTGCCGGCCAATGAGCCGGGATCATCAATCATGCCGGGCAAGGTCAACCCGACCCAGGCAGAGGCATTGACCATGGTCTGCGCGCAGGTGATGGGCAATCATGTTGCCGTCACGGTTGGCGGATCAAACGGGCATCTTGACCTTAATGTCTTCAAGCCGGTGATTATTTATAACCTGCTGCAATCGGTGCGCCTGATTTCTGATGCGGCTGTCAGCTTTGCTGATAACTGCATTGCCGGGCTTGAAGCCGATCAGGAAAAAATCGATCACTATGTCGAACAAAGCCTGATGCTGGTGACCGCTCTGGCACCGCATATCGGTTACGACAACGCCGCTGCGGTCGCCAAAAAGGCGCACAAGGAACGCAGCAGCCTGAAAGAAGCTTGCATCGTCCTTGGCTTCCTTGATGGCGATCGCTTCGATGAATTGGTTCAGGCACGCGACATGATCTGACGCGCTGATCTGAGCAACCATGAACAAAGGCCGGGTATGATTGCCCGGCCTTTTGGGTTAGCGCGTGTATGCCGCGTTTAGCATCGCGGGCACAATGCAATTGTGAAATGGCATGACCACCGCAAGATATGCCCTTCCCAGCGCATTGTTGCGCCGAACAAGCGTCATGCAGCGCACGCGAGTGCGATCGCTATCAAGGGTTTCCGTCTCAAATACGATGCGGAAATTCAGATGAAGGTCATCAAGCCCGACGATGACGGTGTTGCCGGTTTCGCTGATGACCGGAAAGACGCCGATGGCACCCAGTGTATCAGCTTCCATCGTATCACCATCCATTGCCTTTGCTTCGGTTTTAAGGCCGAACGGCTTGACCAGAATGTTACGCAGCGCTAGCAGGCGATGATACCAGGCCGGTGCAGAATTGATGATATGCCGTGCGGCCTTGCTTGCCGTGAGATCCGGTTCATTGACTGTGATGGCAAAGGCATCTCCCCAATCGGCATCGGGCAGGGCCGGGTGCGGAAGCAGCACATTTTGCGCGGTCGCGTGGTTTTTCATTAGGTCTTTGCGCTCATTTCCGCATGGTGGAATTCGCGTTGAAGTTAATGCGAAATAGGTCGAATGCAATGATCAATGTCATTGCAGCCATGGTTTAAATCGGGCATATCCAACCTATGATTACGCACAAGCGCCATAACCGCCGGGCAGGCGGGCTTTCACTTCGCCGTGTCGTTCAGACATGGCTGGTGGCGTTTGTTGTCCTGTTTGCAGGCGTCACCCAATCCGGACTGGTTCCGGCATTGCTGAGCGGACAGTCAAGCGGCATTTCAACCGCGTCGGCGGCCGAAATCGCACCGGGTGGTGAATATCTTCTGATTTGTACGCCTGCGGGCATCAAGGTGGTATCGGTTGATACGCTTGAAGGTGTGGTCACATCGGGATCATCCGATGCGACGGATGAAATGCCGGCCCACGCGTTTTGCCCGCTATGTGCCAACCATCATGGCGCGATGGCAGCGATTGCCCTGCCTTATAACGCGCCCAAGCCGATTACCCATGACGTCAGCTACGCCAAGGCAACCGTTTTTGCCACGGGCAATGACGTTCTGCGTATTCGCCATTCCCGGGCACCCCCGGTTTCCATCTGATTTCACAGACTGATCAAAACACAATTACTGAAATCTCAGACCTGCAGATGCAGGCTGCAAAATGGATGGAATATCATGAAAAAGCTTTTTGCAATTGTTGCGACCGTTGCGTCGCTGTTCATCGTTACCAATGCCTTTGCCGCTAATATCGAAGTCAAGGATGCCTGGGCCAAGGCATCCAAGGGCATGGTGCGCAATGGCGCTGCCTTTTTTGATATCGTCAATCATGGTGCGGCAGACCGCGTCGTTGCAGCCCACAGTAACATTGCCGAGCGCACCGAACTGCACACGCATATCATGGAAAACAATGTCATGAAGATGCGTGAAGTGCAGGGCGGCGTCGAAGTGCCGATGCACGGCAGCGTTCATTTCAAACCGGGCAGCTATCACGTCATGTTCATTGGTCTGAACAAGGCGCTTGAGGAAGGCCAGAAAATCGACATCACCCTTGAATTCGAAAAGGCTGGCGACGTTCCGGTAACCATTGATGTCCTTAATACCATGTCCATGGGCCCGAACGGCGGTGCGGGCATGGGGCACGGCATGGGCCATGGCCAAAAGCAGAACAAGATGCAAATGAACAGCAACTAGGATTTGCTGTTTGGGAATATCCAAAGGGGGATGGTTTGCGCCGTCCCCCTTTTTTCGTCATGATGGCCTAAACGAGATACTTGGTTACAGGGAGCCCATCATGTCAGACGACATCACCATTGACGATTTGATCGCCAAGCTTGGCCTGCAACCGCACCCGGAGGGCGGCTACTACGCCGAGACTTTCCGGGCGTTTGAAACCTGTAATCCCGGCAACCGGTATCTTGGTGTGCGCAGCACGGGGACCGCGATCTATTACCTTCTGACGCCTGATACCTTTTCGGGCATGCATATCCTGACCAGTGACGAGGTTTTCCATCACTACATCGGCGATGCTGTCGAACAGCTTCAGTTGTTTGAAGATGGCACGCATCGGAAGGTGGAAATTGGCAAGGACCTGCTGGCGGGGCAAAAGCCGCAGATGGTCGTGCCCAAAAACGTCTGGCAGGGTGCGCGTCTTAAACCCGGTGGCAAGTTTGCACTTTTGGGATGTACCGTGGCACCGGGCTTTGATTTTGCCGATTTCTCGATGGGGAAACGTGCCGCCCTTAAGGCAAAGTGGCCGGCGGCATGCGAAATGATTACGGCATTGACGCGTTACTGAATTTCGGGCGATATCATCGTGATGCCAACCAGGGGCTGGCAATGCCAATTCTTGCGCTACCACGAAATACAGGATTTGCCCCATGCAGTTCGATACCTGGCTTCTGTTTGCCGGGGCGGCAATCGCGTTGGCGATGGCACCCGGCCCGAATAACCTTCTCGCGATCTTTAATGGCGCGCGCTATGGCGTGTCGTCTGCAGCGGTGGGCGGTATCGGCCGTGTCGTGGCGTTTGTGCTTATGATTGCCGTGACTGCAGCCGGGCTTGGCGTGGTTCTGGCGGCCAGTGAAACCGCCTTCCTGATCATCAAATGGGGTGGGGCGGTCTATCTGGTGTGGCTTGGCATCAAAAGCTGGTTCGCCAAGGTCAATGAGGATACCGGTGATCTGGGCCAGGCAGCCCTGATGGTTAATCCGGGGCCCTTCAAACTCGCCAAGACCGAGTTTCTGACAGCGATAGGCAACCCGAAGGCCATCCTGATTTTTACGGCGTTTTTCCCGCAGTTCCTTGATCCGGCGGAGGCCTATGGCCAGCAATTCCTGATCATGGGCGTGACCTTTATCACCATGGAAGTTAGCGTTTTGCTGGGCTATGGCCTATTGGGTGGGCAGGTCAAAGGGCTGATCAAATCGGCCCGCCATATGCGTATTCTCAACCGTATTTCGGGAACGCTTCTGGTGGGAGCCGGTGTATTGCTGGCCCTGACCGACCGGTCGCGCACAGCGGCCTAGGGTCCGCAAACAACCATTTAGAAATGCGCAGGGGCGCAGCTTTTTTCAAAGCGCGCCCCCTTGCTCCCTTGTCTACCTGGAAAACCTGTTAGGCCCTCCGGGCGATCGCCTGTTGTCAGGCGATTTCTTCGACCCGATGACACGCCACTTCGCGGCCCTCGAAATTGCGCAGTTCCGGGCGAACTTTTGCGCATTCTTCGGTCGCGAACGGGCAGCGTTTATGGAACGCACAGCCCGATGGCGGGTTGATCGGTGATGGCAATTCGCCGGTCAGCGGTTCTGCCTTCACACGTTGTGTCGGATCGATCTTTGGTGCCGATGCCAGAAGCGCCCGTGTGTAAGGATGCAGCGGCTTGGCAAAGATCTCTTCAGTCGGTCCCTTTTCAGCGACGCGACCGAGATACATCACCATGACGTCATCTGCAATATGTCTGACGACAGAAAGATCATGCGAGATGAAAACATAGGCGACATTCATCTCTTCCTGCAGGTCCATCATCAGGTTCAGAACCTGTGCCTGAACCGATACATCAAGGGCAGAAACCGGTTCGTCCGCGACGATGACTTTCGGCTCAAGGATCAGGGCGCGCGCAATGGCGATACGCTGACGCTGACCACCGGAAAACATGTGCGGATAGCGCTGATAGAATTCCGGGCGCAGGCCAACCTTTGCCATGGTCGCACGCACGCGTTCTTCACGTTCCTTGCGGCCAAGATTATCCATGTTCAGAAGAACCGGCTCAGCCAGGATCTGACCGACCTTTTTACGCGGGTTCAGCGAACCATAGGGGTTCTGAAAAATCATCTGGACCGTGCGGCGGAACTGCTTGGCTTCCTTGTCCGACAGGTGACCAACTTCGGTGCCGTTCAGTTTCAGCGCGCCAGAGGTCGGCTTTTCAATCAGAGTCAGCTGACGCCCAAGCGTCGACTTGCCGCAGCCTGATTCACCAACAACCGCAAGGGTCTTTTGCGCTTCGAGCGAAAAGGAAACGCCATCAAGTGCCTTGACCGTGGCATTGGGTTTACCCAGGCCACGATTAACTTCGTAGTGACGGACAAGATCATCGGATTCCAGAAGCGGAACACCGGGTTTGGCATCCAGAAAACTCATTACACAGTCTCCCCGGTGGCCATGCCAGTCGGCTGGCCCTGATCATTTAGCGGATAGAAGCAACGCACATCGCGGCCATTGAAGTCGGAAACTTCCGGGCGCGCTTTGACGCAGCTTTCATTGGCATAACGGCAACGCGGTGCCAACAGGCAACCCGCCGGGCGGTCATACTGACCGGGAACAACACCCGGAATGGTCCGAAGCCTGTCATGGCCTTCGGATCGTTCCGGCAGCGCTTCGAGCAGCGCCTGGGTATAGGGATGGCGCGGTGCGGCAAAGATGCTGTCGGCCGGGCCACTTTCAAACAGCTGACCGGCATACATGACCTGAATGCGGTTGGCGGCTTCGGACACCAGTGCCAGATCATGGGTGATCAGGATCAGGCCCATGTCGCTGTCTTCCTGAAGCTTCAGCAGCAGGTCGATGATCTGGGCCTGAATGGTGACATCAAGGGCCGTGGTCGGTTCATCGGCAATCAGCAGGCGCGGTTTGCAGGCAATCGCCATGGCAATGACGATACGCTGGCTCATGCCGCCGGAAAGCTGATGCGGATAGGCGGTCATGCGTGACTTCGGATCGGGAATGCCGACCTGGTTGAGAAGTTCAAGCGTGCGTTCGCGACGCTGCTTCTTGTTTCCGCCCTCATGGACCTTAAGGGCTTCCATGATCTGGGCTTCGACCGTGAAGCACGGATTAAGGGCCGACATCGGATCCTGGAAGATCATGGCGATGTCTTTACCGGTGATTTCACGGCGACGCTTGGCAGGCATGGTAAGCAGATCCTGACCATCAAAGGTCAGGGAATCTGCCGAAACACGACCGGGAAAATCGATCAGGCCCATCACGGCAAGTGATGACACCGACTTGCCCGAACCCGATTCACCGACGATGCCAAGGACTTCGCCGCGATCAACGGAATAGCTAACAGAGTCAACAGCGCGAAACGGCTTGTCTTCGGAGCCGAACTCGACTGTCAGGTTTTTTACTTCGAGAAGAGCCATGACTTACCGTTTCATCTTGGGATCAAGGGCATCGCGCAGGCCATCACCCATCAGGTTGAAGGCAAGAACGGTGACAAGGATGCAAAGGCCGGGGAAGGTGATCACCCACCAAGCCGAACCCACGAATTCACGGGCCTCGGACAGCATTGTGCCCCATTCCGGCAGCGGCGGCTGCGCACCAAGGCCAAGGAAGCCAAGGGCCGCAGCATCAAGGATCGCACTCGAAATACCAAGCGTGCCTTGGACGATCAGCGGTGCCATGCAGTTCGGCAGGATGTTAACAAACATCTGACGGACGTGACCGGCACCGGCAATCTGCGATGCGATGACATATTCCTTGTTAAGTTCCGATACGACCGACGCACGGGTCAGGCGCACATAGTGCGGCAACTGAACAATCGCGATGGCCAGCATGGCGTTTTCAAGGCCCGGGCCGAGGATGGCAACAATCGCAAGCGCCATGATCAGGCTGGGCAGGGCCAGCATGATATCCATCAGGCGCATGACACCAACTTCAACCCAACCCCGGAAGTAGCCGGCAACCATGCCAAGTGCGATACCGGCAATCATCGACAGGATCACAACAACCACACCGATGGAAACCGACAGCTGCGCACCGTGGATCAGGCGCGACAGGATGTCACGGCCAACGGCATCGGTGCCAAGGATGTAGCGCGGGTCGGCACCTTCCATCCAGATCGGCGGTTTGAGAAACGCGGTACGGTCCTGTGCCACCGGATCAAACGGGGCGACCCACTGGGCGGCCAGGGCCAGGAACAGGATGATCGCAATGACGATCAAACCGGCCAGGGCACCACGGTTCTTTTTGAAATAGTCCCATGTCTCGCGCAGCGGGCTCGGCGGTGCGCCGACCGGCTCAACTGCTGCTTCTGCAACGTTTGAGGCGTGCGCTGCGGACGGGGTGGTATTCTCGCTCATTTTTCGCAGCTCCCTTAACGCTTGTGCCGGATACGGGGATTCACGACCCCGTATAGCAGGTCAACGATCAGGTTCACGGCCATGACAAGGAACGCAATCATCAGAATGCCGCCCTGAATGGTCGGATAGTCGCGACGGTTCATGGCCTCAATGATCCATTTTCCGATGCCCGGCCAGGAGAAGATCGTCTCGGTCAGGATTGCACCAGCCAGCAGCACGCCAACCTGCAGACCGATCACCGTAATCACCGGGATCAGGGCGTTGCGCAGGGCATGGACCATGATAACACGGATCGGCGCCAGGCCTTTGGCGCGGGCAACACGGATGTATTCCTCGCCAAGGACTTCCAACATGGAGGAGCGCGTCATTCGCGCAATCACCGCCATCGGGATCGTCCCCAAGGCCACGGTTGGCAGGATCAGGTGACTTACTGCACTTGAAAAAGCACCTTTTTCGCCACTCAGCAGGCTATCGATCAGCATGAAACCGGTCACCGGTTCAAAGAAGAACATGACCGAGATGCGCCCGGAAACCGGCGTCCAGCCCAGTGTGGTCGAAAAGAACATGATCAGAAGAAGGGCCCACCAGAAGATCGGCATCGAATAGCCCGTAAGCGATAACGACATCGTCAGGTGATCAATCCATTTTCCGCGATGGATTGCAGCCAGAACCCCGAATGGAACCCCGAGTATCACTGCAAACAGGATACCCATGATGGCCAGTTCTACCGTTGCCGGGAACAGGGTCAGGAATTCATCAAGGACAGGCCTTTTGGTCACAAAGGATTTACCAAGATCGCCTTGGAAGACACCCACCAGGTAATCGAAATACTGGACAATAATCGGCTGATCAAAGCCGTATTGTGCCTGAAGTTCAGCGTATCGTTCTGCATCGACACCACGTTCACCGGCCAACATCAAGATTGGGTCGCCGGGAATAAGGCGGATCAGGAAAAATACCAGAAGGGTGACACCGAAGAAGGTCGGGATGATGTCCCCCAAACGGCGAAACAGGAATCCTAGCATGCCATCGGGCCTTTTTATCTCCGGGCGGTTTGTCCGTCCGGATGTCTCTCTCTTTTACGAAATTGCAAAGAGGCCCGGAAAACCGGGCCTCTCTGACTAGATTTTGGTGCGATTACTCAGCGAGATCTACACCGTAGAAGATGTGACCACCGAACGGATCGATTTTGTAGTCAACAACTTCGTTACGGACCGGCTCAAACACGATCGAGTGTGCAATGGTTGCCCACGGTGCTTCGCGTTTGAAGACCAGCTGTGCTTCTTCGTACAGACGGGTACGCTCGAGAACGTCCGAGGTGGTTTTCGCCTGCTGGATCAGCTGTTCGAATTCGTCGTTGCAGAAACGAGCGCGGTTCGAACCGCCAACACCGTCACAGCCGAGAAGAACTGCGAGGAAGTTATCGGGGTCGCCGTTATCACCAGTCCAACCGAGCATGAAGGTACCCTGTTCACCTTTTTTGGTGCGATCAAGGTATTCACCCCACTCGTAGGAAACGATCTCGGCATTGACGCCAATCGCGGCCCAGTCAGCCTGAATCAGCTCTGCCATACGGCGAGCATTCGGGTTGTAAGGACGCTGAACCGGCATGGCCCAGATGTCGGTGGTGAAGCCGTCCGGATAACCAGCTTCTGCCAGCATGGCTTTGGCGGCTTCCGGATCATACGGGTCATCAACGGTGTCGTTGTTGTAAGACCAGATGGTCGGCGGGATCGGGTTTTTCGCAGCAGAACCTGCACCCTGGTATACACCTTCGATGATGGCGTCTTTGTTGATCGCCATGTTCAGTGCTTTACGAACCTTCGGATCGGTGAACGGTTCTTTCTCGGTGTTGTAACCGAGGTAACCAACGTTCAGACCTTCCTGGCTCAGCAGGTTGACATCTGCGTCTGCATCCATTTCTTCCAGATCAGCCGGGTTCGGGTACGGCATGACATGGCATTCGCCAGCTTTAAGCTTCTGGTAGCGAACGGTGCTGTCCGGGGTGATCGCGAAGATCAGGTTGTCGATCGCTGCTTTGCCTTCCCAGTATTCCGGGAATGCTTTGTAACGGATAACCGCATCTTTCTGATAAGCGACCAGCTGGAACGGACCAGTGCCGACCGGGTTCAGGTCAACATTTTCCGGGGTGCCGGCTTCCATCATCGCGTCGGCGTATTCAGCCGACAGAACCGATGCAAAGTCCATCGCCATGTTAGCAATGAACGGAGCTTCCGGGCGGTTCAGGACGAACTTGACGGTGTAGTCGTCAACCTTGACGATGTCCTTGATCAGGTCCGGCATGGACATGCCGTTGAAGTACTCGTACGAGCCACCGGAAACGCCGTGATACGGATGCTCTTTGTCAAACTGACGCATGAAGGTGAAGATCACGTCATCAGCATTGAAATCACGGGTCGGGGTGAAATCTTCGGTGGTGTGGAACTTCACACCTTTGCGCAGGTTGAAGGTATATTCCAGACCATCAGCCGAAACGTCCCAGCTGGTCGCAAGACCCGGAACGATGGTGGTGGTGCCGCGCTTGAACTGTACCAGGCGGTTGAATACCTGACGCGAGGACGCATCAAAGGTCGTGCCTGCGGTGTAAAGCGACGGGTTGAAGCCTTCCGGGCTACCTTCCGAGCAATATACCAGAGTTTTTGCCGAAGCGGCAGTCGGAGCAGCAAGTGCGGTGGCTGCAAGCAGGCCTGCACCAAGTGCCACTTTGACTAAATTCGCTTTCATTAAATGCCTCCCTCAAGGCTGGTCCGAACAAATCGATGCTGTCTGCGTGACGTTTTTTGGTCACGCTTGACGGTGCATCTTGCAACGGACGGGGTTTACCCGATCCAACAGGTATGAATGTTGGCAATCGACGAGGGAAAGTAATCAGGGTTTCTACGTATCGTCAACGGTTCCTGCGGGATTTTACGTAGCCTGAGCAGGGGCGGAAATGATGAATTTAAGTCAAGTGTTTGTTATTTTTATGAAATTCACTGTCCACTTTCGTCGGGGCAGCTGTGCATTTTTTTCAAAGCTCGGCGGGTGAAACCGTTAAATCACGTGTTTGAAATGTGCTTTCAAACGATTCATATCTTATTGAAACATAATGATTCGTTTGATTTCACCCCGGCTTTTTGAACGAATTTCTACCCTAGGGTGGTTTTGAGTTTGCTGATTTGCACGATATCCGTGTTCCAGGCGGCGACAAAACGATAAACATCGGCACCAAGAGATGGCCATCCGTGGAACATCAGGCCAGCATCACGCAACTTGCCCGCCAGTTCCGGGGGCACTTTGACAAACAGCTCGTTCCCTTCTGCCGCATGGGCCAATTCCGCGCCTTGTGAAACGAGAACGTCGGCAAGTGCCTGTGCGGCGTCATTGGCATGGGCTGCATTTTTCAGCCAGACATCATCCTTGATATAGGCCAGAAGCTGGGTTGCCAGATAACGATGCTTGGAATGCAGATGGCCACTGCGTTTGCGGGCCTGTTCCATCCGGGCTTTCAGGCTGGTGTCAAACAGAACAATCGCATCGACCGCCATGGCGCCGTTTTTGGTCGCGCCAAAGCTGATGGCATCAACGCCGGCCTTCCAGGTGATATCGGCCGGAGGACATTTCAGATGGGCCATCGCATTGGCAAAACGCGCACCATCCATGAACAGGCGCAGGTCATGCTTGCGACAGACATCGCCGATCGCTGTGACCTCATCAACAGTGTAAACCGCACCCAGTTCGGTTGCCTGGGTAATTGCCACACATTCCGGCGCGACAGAATGCACGCCCCGATCAACAAGGCCGGAGATAAAGGCATCAAGGTCGCCTGCTTCCAGCTTGGCGGCCGGGCCGTCCATAGGCAAAAGCTTCGCGCCGCCGGTAAAGAAGGCAACACCGGTGCTTTCATCTTCATTGATGTGCGCTTCGTGGTGACAGACGACCCCGCCATAGGGCGACACAAGTGCGGATAGGCTGATGCAGTTTGCCGCGGTGCCAGTCGCCACAGGGATGACGGCAACGTCCTTGTCAAACAGCTCGGAAAAGGCAACATCAAGTTTCTGGCTGATATCGTCGCTACCATAGGCCGGGGCGTTGGCCAATGCGTCCTTTGTCAGGGCTTCAAGTACTTCCGGGCAAAAGGGCGATACATTGTCCGAGGCAAAATTCATCTTTAATCTCGTTATTTTTCAGTGGCATTCGGGCGGTGATATCACACGTAACCGCGCAATGTTGCAAGGTGGGGCTAAACACCAATGGTATCTGGCAGGGCCTTGATCATTTCAATCGGGCTGTTCCAGGCGCAGACAAATCGATAGGCATCCGGGCCAAGCGACGGCCATGGACGAAACACGATACCGGCGTCGCGCAGCTTTGCAGCCAGTCGATCATCCATGTGAATAAACAGCTCATTGCCCTGAGGTGCAAAGGCCGGCGTTGCCCCCAAACTTGATAGCGATTTGGCAAGGGCCGTTGCTGCCGCGTTGGCATGGCGGGCATTGCGCAGCCACAGATCGTCCTTAAGATAGGCCAGAAGCTGTGCGGCAAGGTAGCGATGCTTGGAAAACAGATGGCCGCCGCGCTTGCGGTTCTGTTCCGTTTTCCGCCGGAGTTCCGGATCAAACAGAATGATGGCATCAACTGCGAGCGCGCCGTTTTTGGTCGCGCCGAAGCTCAGGACGTCGACACCGGCCTTCGAGGTGATGTCGGACGGATGGCAATCAAGCGCTGCAACCGCATTGGCAAAGCGTGCACCATCCATAAAAAGCCGCAATTGATGTTTCTGGCAAACCGATCCAATCGCCTGAATTTCGTCAACGCTGTAAACCGTTCCAAATTCGGTGCTTTGCGTGATTGCAACACATTCGGGATCAACGGAATGCATGCCGTTTGGCACATGGCTGGTCAAATAGGCATCTAGCGCATCAGCCTCGATCTTTGCCGACGGGCCATCCATCTCCAGCAATTTCGCCCCGCCACCGTAAAACGCAACGCCGGTTGATTCCGTGACATTGATATGGGCGTGATGATGGCACACCACACCACCAAACGGCGACACCAGCCCCGAAAGCCCGATAACATTTGCAGCAGTTCCGGTTGCAACCGGAGCAACGCAAACCTCCGTCCCAAACAATCTTGAAAATGCGTCATCAAGCTGACGGCTTTTGTCATCCGCGCCATAGGGCAGGGCGCTTGCGTCGCTTTCGGCGGCAATGGCGGCAAGGATTTCCGGGCAGATTGGTGTGACATTGTCAGATGAAAAGTTCATTGGGGCCTCAACGGGATCGGGCAAAAGCGCACTTCGATTCAAGAAAATCATGCTTGGTGGTGGGCCAAGAGTGTTTGGATTTTACCCGCTTGGCAAGTTCGCTATTTGCTGGTGGCGACAAAGACGCCATCCCAATCAGCCGGTGGTGGTGTGTCTTTAAACAGCGCAATGCGCTCAGCATAAAGATCATAAAGGCCATCAAGCGACGCGAATTCGTGCGATGCTTCCCGGCATTGTTCGGTCAAGCCAAGGGCATCTTCCCAGCGTTGGGCGCGATAGGCCACAAGCATCGTTGCATGCAGATCAGCAAAGGTTTTGAACGGATCTGTCGCGGCCATCGCCTTATCGCCCAGCAGGGCAAAGATATGCACGGCCTCGCTTTTGCCTTTCACCGCAATCAGGTCGAGCTCAATGACCGCGAAGTCATCGCCAACCCGTTTGGCGACATCTTCGCCCAACACGACATCGACGCCATAGTTCTTTGACTGGCCTTCAAGGCGCGAGGCAAGATTGACTGCGTCGCCCAGTACAGAATAGTCAAAGCGCTGATCAGAGCCCATATTGCCGACAAGGCAATCGCCGCAATTGATCCCGATACCGACATTAAGCGGCAGGAAGGTCTCATTGGCCTCGTCGGCTTCAAGTCTGCGGACATCGTTCAATTGTTTCAGGGCGCTTCGCATGGCAAGGGCGCTGTCGCATGCATGGTGGGCATGGTTTTCAACATCCAACGGCGCGTTCCAGAACGCCATGATGCAATCGCCCATATATTTGTCGATCGTGCCTTCGCGGTCGAGGATGCACTCGGTCAATGGTGTCAGAAGCCGGTTGATCAGTCGGGTCAGGCCTTGCGGATTGGATTTGAAGCCCTCCGAGATCGCCGTAAATCCGCGAACATCGCAGAACATCAAGGTCAAGTCGCGGGTTTCGCCACCAAGCTTGAGGCGCTCGGGATGTTCGGCCAGTTGCGCGACAAGCGCGGGGGACAGATAGTTGGCAAAGGCTGCACGGACCTGACGGCGTTCGCCCTCTGTCCGCATGAACCCAAGGGAACTGGTCGCAAGATAGACAGCCGCCAACCCGACAATTGGGTAAAGCGGATCAATCAGGATAAGTTCGTGTGTATAGGCCCACCACGAAACACCAAGCGCACTGGCCGCGATTGCAAAACCGATAACAGCCGGCCAGACCGCGCCAAGACGCGGAACGGTCAGAACAAAGAATATGCCAACGATCAGAAGAACGAGCATCTCGACCTCTGCCGCCCAATAGGGACGGGTCAGGAAATGCTCCAAAAGCATCTGTTCAAGCATTTCGGCATGGATTTCGACCCCGGGGATAATCCGGTCAAGCGGGGTTGATCGCAAATCAAGCAAACCGGCAGCACTGGTTCCCAGAAGAACCATCTTGTTTTGCAAAATGTGGCGGCCAACTGTGCCTTCAAGGACATCGGTTGCCGACAAGTAGCGATCATTCTGATGACCGGTAAAATGCACCCACATATTGCCTGCATGATCTGTCGGGATGGTCACGGCACCAACGCGAACCGATGCAATACCTTCCGAACTGGTCCAGCGCGTGCTGCCACTGGCACCTGACATGCGCACCAGCATGGTCTTGGGGGCGTTTTGCAAAACACGCAGCATTTCAAGGGTCAGCGTCGGGTAGACAGGTTTGCCAATGACGGGCTGCTCATGGTCGATCGCGGCCAGCAACGGAACACGGCGCACAACCCCGTCCTGACCTGGCGAAACATTCACCAACGCATTGCCGGTTGCGGCCGCCTCAATCACATCAAGGTTCTTGGCCGCACTTGGCAAGACCGGGACAAAATCCGAAAGCTTGCGGCCAGCTTCGCCAGCAGCACTGAAATTACCCACCTGACGGGGCAGGGCTTCAAACGTACCGTTGCGCAGCTGGACGGCGGTGATCACATTACCGGTGCCTTCAATGAACCGGGCAAAAAGCTGGTCATGGTCCGGCAGCGCTTCGGCCATTTCCGCAATGCGCTCATTCTCCGGGCCTTGCGGCCAATCCTTGATCACGCGTGACGGTGATGTGCGATCCGGTTCGGCAAAAACCATATCAAAGCCGACAACGACCGCCCCGTTGGAGCGAAGGCGATATAGAAGTTCCGAAAGCTTCGTCCGTGGCCAGGGCCACTGGCCTTCTTCCTGCAAACTGCGCTCGTCGATATCGACAATCCGAACGCCAACGTCTTCAAATTCTCGCGGGGAAATCTGTTGATAAAGATCGAAAACCGTCAAACGCAACTGATCGATCACCGGCACATTCTGCCAGCGCAAAACGATGCAGGTGAACAGAATGCCCAGTGGAACAATATATTGCAGCCCGGTCAGTATCCCGGATTTGCTAAGGCGCATCAGATTTTATGTTTCCGTTTGATCGGTAGGCTTATTCAAGTGTAGCGCTGCCGTCTGTGCCTTCGGGAAATTCACCGGTCGAGACGTTGAAGTCTACATTATAGGCATCTTTAAATGTTGCTGTGGCCTTGCAACTCATATCTTGACAGTTGCTATCGTAAACAAAATCAGTGTGCGTGAACTCTACATTTCCTGTCGCACCCGAATAATACTCAAATTGCTCGGGGCTGCTCACGTCAACTAGATCAGCTGAGCCTATGAAGCCCTGATCGTCTACCTGAATGTTGTAAAAGTAGACGCTAATGCCGCGATTTCCGAAGTCGACAGTTGATTTGAAAGTGTAGTCAACATTAGTGCCGTCTATAGATTTTGTTATTGATGCTGACCCCTCTGCGATTTGTCTGAGGCCATCGTAGGTAAACCCGACGGATGATGTGTTTTGTGTATTATTGTTCAGGATCGAAGTGGTTTCAGCGACGTTTGAGGCACTATTAACAGATCCCATTTGCGCCATTGCGACGTTGATCGCTTGCGCACTGGTCGATCCGGTCTGGTTTTGGGCCTGTCCGGTTTGCTGTTGGGTTACAACTGGTTGCTGTCCACCAGAAGAGGTAGAAGACGAACCATTACCACTTCCTGAACCGTCACCGTTACTGCCTCCACCTGAAGCGGTACGGACGACATTCGTCGAGAAGTCAAAGGTCGCTGCATCGGTTGGAAAACGGGTAGGCGGCGTTACGTTGTTGTTCGATACAAACACACCAAAGTTCTCGCCGGTTACGCTTTGGGATCCGCCATTCTGGTTAAAGGCGGCAAAAGCCCCTGGGCGCGAGGTTGTATCATTACGTGACAGGCCAGGGCCCTGGTTCACTGCCATGAAGACCTGTTGATTGGCCGCATCGAGGCTTGATGTGTCAAAGCTTCCCGGCACGATCTGGTTTGCCTGCTCTGCCGTCATCGAACGGATCAGGCCGATAGTCCCGCGAATACCGATTGAGCCAACCGGCAGGTTTACATCCATGCTTGATGGATTGTTCAGTGGAATTTTGCCCGTGACAAAGCGCATAACGCCCTTGGCCATGTCGGCAACAATCCGTCCGTCGCCCGTTGCCGGGTCATAGACGAACTCATCAATCGCGATGTCGCTGTTCGGACCGATGGTAAAGACGGTTTCATCAAGCAACAGAACCTGCATGCCTGCACCCGCGGATGTCGTGATGCGATCACCAAGATAAACCGGCATGCCGCTTTCAACCAGAATACCGACTTCGCCGGTAACTTTTGCCAGCGTGATTTCTCCTGTCACAGCGGCAGATACACCAGCCATCTCAGCCTGGACCTCTGCCTGTGCCGGTTGCGTTGTGACAAGCGACGTGGCACCTAGGAACGGCGCGCACAGCAAGGCTGTTGTCGCAAGTCGTCGGATCGATTTCTTGCAGGTCAGGGGCGAAGTCTTGGCCTTGTACATCACTAGAACTCCCAGCGGCGTGTCAGAAATACCTGCGCACGTGCGTTATGGTATTCGTAGTTGGGAATGTTTGATTTTGTGTTCAGATACTCGCCCGTGATCGACCAGTTGATCGGTGCCAGAAAGTCAAATATCTGATTTGCCGTTGCGCTATCCCCAAACAATTCGGTCGGCAATATCGTTGACAGTGGCGCACCATAGGTCAGGCGTGTTCTTGTACTTCGGTCCGTTCGATGTTGCGGCGAATTGCCGGTCGTCAAAAAATCCGGATCACGGTACTGGTCCATGCCGTAGCGGATGCTGCCGCTGATGTAACTTCCCCCACCAAACAGATAAGCATGGATCAGCTCGCCGCTCAAGCTATTGTAACTGTAATAGTTTCTGGCAGCATCCTTCATCCCGGCAGACAGGTTCACCGTCGTGCGGTTGTTTGGTGACCAGCTATAGTTTCCGCCAACGCGTGCGCCATACCTTTGGCCGGAATGCAGGCGAAGGGCGCTCGATTCAGAGGTGTTCTGATAATGCTCGTCGGAATAGCTGACTGCACCATTGAGGTTGAAGAACGGACGAACGTTCCAGTCCAGACGGAGGCGCCCAGTTCTGGCCGTCAGATACTTTTCACGCGAAAGCGACTGTGCAGTCTGGCTGAGTGTCGGGGTCAGCATCCAGTAGCCGCCACGAATACGTGTGCCGATTTCAGCAGAAAATGACCCAAGGTCCAGCGCATCCAACTGAACCTGATCACTGCCATAGCCAGTCACACTGGCAAAAATCTCGTGGCCTTCCTGATAACCCAGGTCATAGCTGACGTCATAGCGAAGCGCACCGATATAGGCGATATCGTTGTTCGGCTTGTCAGCGCTTGAGGTAATGGCGGTGGGCGTGCCCGTCAGGAGCTGTATCTTGTCGTTCGGGGCCGAATTTCGGTTGCTGTCGATCTGACTACCCAGTGTCAGGGTTACGCTTTGCGACAGGCGCTTGCGGCGGCGTTCGATCGCGCTGACATATTGCTGGATGTTGGCTTCGACCTCGGGCGAGATGTCCATTTGCAACAGACGATCAAACTGGGTGCGGGCCTCGTCCAGGCTATCAAGGCGATAAAGCACAATCGCGTAATACAGCCGTACCGGCGCAAGATCGGGATCAAGCACAAGAATACGTTCAAGCGTTGCCGACGCACCCCGGACTTCCCCGCGCGCCAATTGGGCCTTGGCCCAGCGGAAGTTCAGAACAATGTCGTCAGGGTTGGCGAGAATATCGGCATAGGTGATGTCACCGCCATCATCTGTCCGCAGCAGGAAATTCGCCCGCGCGGTTACATCGGTCAGCCGTTCGAAATCTTCGGAGAACTGGCGTGCCTCATCTGTTCGCACATCAATACTTTGCTGTGCGCGGGCTTCGGCCATTCCGATTGCAAGCACCGTTACACCCGTCATCATCGACGCGGTCACGTACTGCCATATGCCTGTCTTCAAACTGCTTTCCTACCATTGGCAGGCCATCGCAGTCGCGCTGTCCAAGGAATGTCACGGGCAAAGATTGGTGACGAAACCCGATTGGCGACCATAACCTGTTTGGAACCTGTCAAATCAGATTATGGTCTTTGAAAACCGAGGGATAGCCATTCGGCAGGTTGGTGTGGTTGCCTGCTGAGGGATAGGTTTTTCATTCTTGTGGATAATAAAATTACCGGAAGGTAGTATAGTATTTATCCATAGGTCCATCCTCGGTTATACGGCGGTGCCGCCGACCGTCAGACCATCGATGCGAAGCGTCGGCTGTCCGACGCCAACCGGCACACCTTGCCCGTCCTTGCCGCAGGTCCCGATGCCGTTATCAAGTTCCATGTCATTGCCGATCATGGAAACCTTGGTCAGGCTGTCCGGGCCATTACCAATCAGGGTGGCACCCTTGACCGGTGCGCCAAGCTTGCCGTCTTCAATCAGGTAGGCTTCAGAGGCCGAGAACACGAACTTGCCTGACGTGATATCAACCTGACCACCGCCAAAGTTGACGGCGTAAATACCCTTTTTGACGGATGCCAGAACTTCTTCCGGCTCCTTGTCGCCGCCCAGCATATAGGTGTTGGTCATGCGCGGCATTGGGGCATGGGCATAAGATTGGCGGCGCCCGTTACCGGTGGATTTAACCCCGGTCAGGCGTGCGTTCAAGCGGTCCTGCATAAAGCCCTTGAGGATACCGTCCTCGATCAGGACAGTTTGCTGGGTCGGCGTGCCTTCATCATCAATCGAAAGCGATCCGCGGCGGTCATGAATGGTGCCGTCATCGACAACCGTTACACCTGGCGATGCAATCCGCTGGCCCAGAAGTCCGGCAAAGGCAGAGGTGCCCTTGCGGTTAAAATCGCCTTCAAGACCGTGACCAATAGCTTCGTGCAAAAGAATGCCGGGCCAGCCCGGACCAAGCACCACGGTCATTTCACCGGCGGGGGCTGCCACCGAATCAAGGTTTACAACCGCCTGACGCAGTGATTCATCAACCGCCTTCTTCCAGGTCTTTTCATCAAAGAAACCGTCATAACCGATGCGGCCACCTTCGCCATGTGAACCGGTTTCCATGCGGTCGCCCTGTTTAACAACGACCGAAACATTGAACCGCACAAGCGGGCGAATATCGCCAATTCGCTGTCCGCCGGAACGCCAGATCTGCACCGCCTGCCAGTTGCCGGAAATCGATGCCGATACCTGCACAACACGCGGATCGCGCGAGCGGGCATAGGCATCAATCTGTGCCAGCAGATCGACCTTGGCTTCAAAGGTTGCCTCACCTAACGGGTTCACGTCGGAATAAAGCGAAATGTTTGTGCCGATCGATCCGAGATCGACCTTGCCAGAACGGCCCGATCCGACTGCCTTGACGGTTTCTGCCGCGCGCGCAACTGCGTCATTGGAAAGCTCGTTTGAATGGGAGAAGGCGGTGGCTTCATCGGCAACAGCACGCAGGCCAAAGCCCTGTGCGGTGTCAAAGTTCGCACTGCGCAGACGGCCATCATCCCAGACAAGGCTTTCCGATTGGCGGTATTCAAGGAACAGTTCCCCGTCTTCAGCCGCGCCAAGCGCATCATTGACCTGTGATTCAAGCCGGTCGCGATCAAGATCACCCTTGGCGAAAAACAGATTGTCGGTGGTGCGAAGATCGGTCATGGAACCTCCTTGGGGCCGGGATTATTCGGCCAGAGAAAATGTCTTTCCCTGCATGATATCTCGGTTGAGGCAGTATTATCCCTTACTCAATTTAGGGTTTTTGGTGCCTTCAACTTTCGACTATACAGGTACTTGTTCGGGCAAAGGACAAAGCCATGGCCCGAGTGGTTTATATAGACTGCAATAACCAATTATGAAAGCCCGTGGCAATGTTTGTCGAACATCCCCAGCGCGTCGCCCTTCATAATGAAATTCACGCCCGACCCTTTGGCGGCGTGACCAGTCCTGCGCGCTGTTCCTGCCTTGCCTTCCAGACGGGCGAAGACCTTGATCAGGCCGTGCGCGACCATTTCACCACATTTTGCAATCGCTATAGCCTGACACCACCCGCGCCGGATCAAAAATATTTCGAGGCCGCCTGTGACGGCTTTTCGGTGATCTGGGAACGCCATGCAGAATTCACGGTCTATGTTTTTAAACGCACCGAGCCGTTCAACAATCCGTTCGAAGACCCGGTGATCAATCTTGTGCCGCTTGACTGGCTTGATGAAACCCCAGGTCAATTGATTGTCGGGCTGCATATCGTTGTCGAGAAAACAGATCGCAGTGATGACGAACTATCGCGGTTGTTTAATCACAACGGCCTGACAGGCAGCCGGATCCTCGGCGGGACTGCGCAGGTCTGGACGGATTTTCGTCTGCATGGCGACGGGTTTGGGCGCATTCTGGTCAAGGACTGCGGTCTTGAGTATCTTCAGGCCGGGCGTCTGGTGCAGCGTCTCAAGGAAATTGAAGTCTATCGCATGATGGCGTTGCTGGCCTTTCCATTGGCCCATAGCGCAACGCCAAAGGTGTCTGAAATCGATACACGCCTGTCGGAAATCACCGCAGAAATGGCCAGCAAGACGCAAACCAATGATGAAGAAACACTGGCAAAACTGACCGATCTGGCGGCCCAGACCGAGGAAATGGCCGCATCGCTGAATTATCGGTTCAGTGCAGCACGCGCCTATTACCGCATCGTGCAGGCGCGCCTGAACGAGCTTCGTGAAGAACGGATCGAGGGTATGCAGACCATTGCCGAGTTTCTCGAACGCCGATTGGCACCAGCCATGCGCACCTGCCAGAATATTGGTGACCGGTTGGAGGTTCTTTCGAAACGTGTCGCGCGCGCCAACAACCTGCTGCGGACCCGTGTAGATATCCTGCTTGAGGCGCAAAACCGCGACCTTCTGGCCAGTATGGATCGTCGTGTGAAGCTTCAACTGCGTCTGCAGCAAACCGTTGAAGGGCTGTCGGTCGCTGCCATCACCTATTACGCGGTCGGGCTTCTGGGCTATCTGTTCAAGGCGATCAAGGATACCGGCGTTCCGATCAATGACCGGGTCGCAACGGGTGTTGCCGTGCCGCTTGTGCTGGGTGCGATCTGGTTTTCCATGCACCGCATCCGCAAGGCCCTGCACAAGGCGGACGACTAGCTTCGAAGCCGATAGGCCGCATAAGTTGCGGTGCCGACCAGAACAACGGCACCGGCCTGATGCGCGACACCAAGTGGTAGCCAGACAACGCTCAGAAGCGTTGAAATGCCAAGGGTAACCTGAAGGCAGGCTGCCGCAAGGACGAGGTGGGTGGCAAAGCGCTGATCAGGGCCAAGGTCCCATTTTCCGGCCCGCCACCAGAAAATCAGCACCATGACGAACGTCAGTTTCGCGAGCCAGCGGTGATCCCACTGCACGGTCATATGGTCTTCAAATGGCGCCAGCCAGGCCGGATCAAAGACATAAAGCCCATCCGGGATCAATTGCCCGTCCATTAGCGGGAAGGTGTTGTAAACATGCCCGGCATTGAGACCGGCAACAAAACCACCCGACAGGGCCGTGAATACGATCAGGCCAAGCAACTGCCAGGCACGGGTTGACGAGTTGGTCGTCGTGGTCCGCGGGCTAAGTTGTTGCAGGCCGACCCACAGAAGGGCAATGAAAATCACCAGTGCCAGTCCGAAATGGGCGGTCAGGCGATACTGGCTGACATCGGGGCGATCGACCAGACCGCTCATCACCATGTACCAACCCATAAGGCCCTGCAGACCCCCAAGGATGAACAGCCCCCAAAGCTTCCATTTGGTGGCACGATCAATCGATTTCTTGGCCAGGAACCAGACGAAGGGCACGAAGAACACGACCCCGATCAGGCGGCCCCAAAGGCGGTGGATGAATTCCAGCCAGAAGATCGATTTGAAATCCTCGACCGACATCCAGGCATTGATTTTCTGAAACTCGGGATACTGGCTGTATTTGATGTAAAGCGCCTGCCAGTCCGCTTCATTCATCGGCGGGATGATGCCGGTGAAGGGCCGCCATTCGACAATCGAAAGCCCGGACTCGGTCAGGCGCGTCAGGCCCCCGATCACCACCATGATGAACACCATCGCTGCACAGGAAAACAGCCAGATGGCGACATTTCTGTTGGCTTGTGGTTGCGCAAGGCTGACTTCGGACAGGGCGGGGGAGGCACTGCTGGACATCTGGACGCTCTCTTGACGGTATCTTCTGGCGGACGTGTTTTGAAATTTGGCCCAATATAGGGCGATTTTGCAAAAATTGCAGGAAAAGCTTTACGGAAAAGTCCGGGCGTCTGGATCAGTCCTAGTGTTGCTATTAATTACTTTTTATTAGTGTTGTTTGTATATAAAACACATAAAAAATGTATTGAATAAATTCATATCCACACTCATAGTGATGGGTAATAGAGAGAAACCCGCACTAGAGGATCGACGATGTTTCCCATCAATCTGGACCTGACGCGACTTTCGGTCGCTTTGGTCGGCAACGGTCAGGCTACCCTGAACCGTCTGCGCCAGTTTGACGGTGATGGGGCAAAATACGTCACCGTCTACTCCGAAGACCCGATACCCGAACTGGCCGAACAGGCCGGTGACCGGTTGCAGCGCTATCTGCCGAATTCGGCGGATGTGAATGCTGCTTCCATCATGTTTATCATCGACATTGATCTCAAAAAGGCTGCTGAACTGGCATCCATCGCCAAGGCGGTCGGCACAATTGCCAATGTCGAGGACGTAAAACAATATTGTGATTTTTCCTCACCCGCGCGCATTCAGCGCGGCGATTTGATGATCACGGTATCGACCAACGGGCACAGCCCGCGGCTTGCCGGGCGTATTCGCCGTGCCCTTGAAAAATGGCTGGTGCCAAGCTGGGACAAACGCCTGCAAGAGCTGTCCAAGCAGCGCGAAAAATGGAAGGCCGACGGGGCAGACATGCAGACCCTTCTGCGCAAGACCGATGAATATATCGATCAGCGGAGGTGGCTGCCATGAATGTCATGCGCGAAGAAGACATCGTTACCGGCGGTTCCATGTCGGTTGAGGAAGCCACCGATCGTGCAGCCCGTTTGCTGGATCAATATGGCCATCTTCAGGGTGTGTCACTGATCGAACCGATGGTACATGAGGAATTCAATGGCCGCATCACCATGACCTCGTCGTTTGGGACAGAGGCCGCAGCGCTTCTGGCACTGGTGGCCGAAGTTGACCGTGACCTGCCGGTGATTTTTCTCGATACCCGCAAGCTTTTCGGTGAAACCCATACCTATCGCGAACAGCTGGTCGATCAGCTGGGCCTGACCAATATCAAGATCATGCGTCCGGACGAGGAAAAGCTGAAGGCCGATGATCCCAACGGCATGCTGTTTGCCTCCGACACGGCGAAATGCTGCTACCTGCGCAAGGTGGAGCCGCTTCAACGTGCGCTTGAGGGCTATGACGCCTGGTTGACCGGTCGCAAACGTTTCCATGGTGGCGAACGTGATGCTTTGCCGGTGATCGAACCGGCTGGCACGCGGATCAAGATCAATCCGCTGGCGGGTTACAAGCGCGAAGATATCGAAGACATCTTTGAACATCGCGCGCTGCCGCGTCATCCGCTTGAGGCCGAAGGCTTCCTGTCGATTGGCTGCATGCCCTGCACCGAACGTGTTGATCCCAACACGACTGACGTCCGTGCTGGACGCTGGGCCGGGCAGGACAAGACCGAGTGCGGTATTCACTACATCATCTAAGCCCGATCAGGCTTTCACGAAAAACCCGGCCATCTGGCCGGGTTTTTGTGTTTCAGATGGTAATGCCCTGAAGCTTCCTGAACAGGGTCACCGCATAGCGGTCCGTCATGCCGGAAATATAATCCATCACCCGCATCAGGCGGCTGTAAAGATCGGGGGCCGCCATCAGTTTGCCCGACAAAAGCTTGTCGATACGGTCGGCCTGCGGCGGCAGGCGCTTGCCGTGATTTTTATGTTCGTCAATGTCGATGGCAGCCCGCACAAAGCTGTCCAGTAGGCCATTGATGACCTCGAACCCGGCCATCTCGATCGGCAGGACATGCGGCGCGTTATAGATCTTTTGCACAGCCAGCTTCTTGCAGGCCTTGGCATAGGGGCCAAGCTGCGTGTTGGAGAGAAGATCGCCTTCTATCGTACCAGCAAGCAACGCGTCTTCATTCTCGATAAAGGCATCAACCGCGGCCTTGACCAGATTGCCAATCGCCTTGCCGCGCAGGAAGCCGATCCGGTCATCTTCGGATTTCTCGGCATACCAGCCCTCAGAACGCAGGTCGTTCCAGCGTTGTTCGGCATCGCCGTCATATTTTTCCGGGTGGCGTGCGATCGGGGCAAGTGCGCGTTCGACTTCCTCGAAACTGACACAACCCAATTCCCAGCCATCTTCCAGATCAACAACGGAATAGCAGATGTCATCAGCCGCCTCGACCAGATAGACCAGCGGATGACGCCGCCATGCCCCGTCAAATCCTTCAAGCGGGGACAGGCCGCAAACCTTGGCGATGGCCTGCGCAATGTCACGCTCTGCCTGATAGTAGCCGGGCTTTTTTAGGCCGGTATATTCCTTGCGGCGTGCGTCGGGCACGGACGTGCTGCGCGGATATTTGATGAAGCTGCCCAGCGTGCCGTAGGTCAGGTTAAGCCCACCATCAAAGCGCTTCATTTCAAGCTGGCTGATGATGCGAAGTCCTTGGGCGTTGCCTTCGAAATGGCGCAGGTCTTCAAGCTCCGGCCCAGACAGGCGCGATGTCAGTTCATCCTTGGCAAGGCGCGATGTGGTGAACCATTCATTGATCGCGTCTTCGCCGGAATGCCCAAACGGCGGATTGCCGATATCATGCGCAAGGCAGGCGGCCTGCACCATATAGCCGATATCTGCAACCGTGGTTTCCGAACCCTTTGGCAGGTTTTTGACAATATGCGCACCCGCCATCAGACCCAGCGATTGCCCGACCGAGCCGACCTCTATCGTGTGGGTCAGGCGGGTATGGACATGATCATTGTCGGAAAGCGGATGGACCTGCGTTTTGTTTTGCAGGCGCCGGAACGAGGATGAGAAGATTACCCGATCCACATCAATCTGAAAGGGGCTTCGGCCATCGGGCGTGGGATAGGGCGCACCTTCGGGCAGGCGCACCTTGCCATCCTTGAATTCAAGCCGATGAGAAGAAAGAAGATCTTCCCAGCGCATTTTATCGCCAGACCCTTGTGCAGACGACGCCACTTTTTACCCCTGTCCGTATCGAATGTTCTTTTCAGATGTTGTTCTTTGGCAACTTTAACGGGCCGGGGAGTCCGGTGCAATCGGACAAAACAGTGTTAAGCCGATTGCACCAAATTTACGGGCAATTAGCCAAAGAACCAGCTTTTCGGATTGTCGATCGGGCGCCCGTTGAGCGCGCGCAGAAGACCAATCACATTGCGCCCGACAAACCAGGCGGTGGTGTAAAGCGCCATCAAGCCGACAACAGCCCAGCCCAGAAGCGGGATCCAGCCAATCACAAAGGTAAAGAAGCCCAAAATGATGGCATAAAGGATACTGATCCAGAATGTGCGGATCACGAATGTGTAGTGGCTGTTGGTCCAGTGATTGTCGTTTTCGCGCGCGATATAGGAAACGATCAGCGCGATAAAGCCAGTGGCAAATGCGGTAAACAGGGTTGCGATCATCAGCCCGTAACAGACAAGGGCCGTATTCCCGCCGCGCTCGTCAACGTAGCGCGGTGCACTGTCAAAAGACGCATCCTGACCGTGGATATGGTCGTTCATGGATAAAATCCTATCAAAGTTGTCGCAATCCCCATCGCGTCTGTCTGAGGATATAGCCTAAAAGTCAAGGGCCACAACCCTTTCACATGACCGTCCCGGCAACTGATATGAGAGAAAAAGTTAGGAAAAGCCCGCAGGGCGGGGCATTCCCCGTTCAAGGGCTTTGACGCAGAGGCTTTCTCTCATATCAGTTGTCCTTCGGATCACCCGGATTTGCACGGGCTATTTTGTCGCAAAATCTTGAAAGATATAGATCTTCCTGTGATTATGCTTCGCATATCCGCACAAATCCGGGAGACCGGGGCGATTATGTGAAAGGGTTGTGACCCTAGAAAAGCTATTCCCCCTTGGTGTCTTTATCACCAAAGCCTGTTTGATCCTTATGTTAGCGTCTGCTCACATAAATTTTACGGTCAATTGACCTTGTTTTACCTCGACTCTTGGTAATTTCGCCCTACATTTGGCGCCATGTTGTCTCACTGAGAAAAAACAGGAATTTCCGCATGTCGGACTATGATTTTGATTTGTTTGTTGTCGGTGCCGGTTCGGGTGGCGTGCGCGCAGCGCGCGTAGCATCGGGATATGGCGCAAAGGTCGCCATCGCCGAAGAAAGCCAGGTTGGCGGCACCTGTGTCATCCGGGGTTGTGTGCCCAAAAAGCTTCTGGTCTACGGCGCGCATTTTGCCGAGGATTTCGAAGATGCATCGGCTTATGGCTGGACCCTTCCGGGCGAGCCAAGCTTTAGCTGGCAGACCCTGATCGCCAACAAGGATGCCGAGATTGATCGTCTGAACGGCATCTATAAAAAGCTTCTGGCCGGATCAAACGTCGAACTGTTTGAAAGCCGTGCGGTGCTGAAAGATGCCCATACTCTTGATGTTGGTGGCAAAGCCGTTACGGCCGAGCGCATCCTGATTGCGGTTGGTGGCACGCCGGTCATGCCCGATATTCCGGGCATCGAACATGCGATCTCCTCCAATCAGGCTTTCCATTTGGAAGACCTGCCCGAACGCATCGCAGTCGTTGGTGGTGGATATATCGCGGTTGAGTTCGCCGGTATATTTGCTGGCCTTGGCGCAAATGTGACCCAGTTCTATCGCGGTGATCAGATCCTGCGTGGCTTTGATAACGATATCCGCAACCATCTGGCCGAAGAGATCGTCAAAAAGGGTATTGATCTGCGCTTGCACACCAATGTTACGGCGATTGCCAAGAACGATGACGGCTCGCTCACCCTGACGCTGACCGGTGGTGGTCATCAGGAAGTCGATGCCATCATGTTCGCCACGGGCCGTGAACCGAAAACCCATGGTCTGGGTCTTGAGCAGGCTGGTGTCGAGCTGAATGACAAGGGCGCGATCCTGACCAATGCCGGTCTGCAAACCAGTGTTCCCAACATCTATGCCGTTGGCGATGTCCGCGATCACGTGCAACTGACCCCGGTCGCGATCAAGGAAGGCATGTCATTTGCCGATACCGTTTATGGCGGCAAGCCTTGGTCGATGGCCTATCAGGCCATCCCGACCGCCGTCTTCAGCCAGCCGCCGGTGGGCACCGTCGGTCTTTCTGAGGAAGAGGCACACGCAAAAGGCAAGGATATCGATATCTACAAATCGACCTTCAAACCGATGCGCCACACCCTGTCGGGCCGCGATGAAAAAACGCTGATGAAGCTGATCGTCGATAAAACCACCGACGTGGTGCTTGGTGCGCATATGGTTGGCCCGGATGCCGCTGAAATCATTCAGGGCATCGGTATTGCTGTTCGCATGGGCGCGACCAAGGCCCAGTTCGATCAGACCGTCGCGGTCCATCCGTCTGCCGCCGAGGAATTTGTCACTATGCGGACGCCGGTTGGCGATTGAGTTGGGTTAGGAAGGGCGGTATCACGTGATACCGCCCTTCTAGACTAGTCTTTAACCAAGAAACGGAAGCATTTTCCGTTCTTGGCATACCGGCGCTGCCCAGTGCGTGGGTCCGTAACGTACTTTGTGTAAACGTAACGGTAGCCCGGCGGGGCGATGTCACTTGAAGTGGTCATACTTCAAACTCCAATAACTGGGATTTACTTGACACTGGAGCCCCGGATAATGCACGTTGAGTTTGCGAAACTTAATCGTGCTGGAGCTTTCCCAGCCCTCCCGTGGGCAAATCCTGTACCTCAGGAGGAATTTTGCCCTGCAGCGCCAACTGCAGGGCATTTCTCTAATGTTCATCCTCATCAGTCATTATCAGCTTAATTTGATTGATGAGCTGTTGCTTATCTTCTTCAAAAAATGGTGTGGGTATCTCCAGCCAAGCTTTGCGCCCGTGGCGAAGCCGAACTGGTATTCGGTCGTTACCTAATTGTTTCGACTGGCTATCAGACTGTTCTGGCTCGCTACTTGTTGTCGGCGAAAGGGGCCTTTTTACGAGGGTTTCTCTAACGGGGCTCGCTATCTTTTCGCTGGTATCAATTACTTCATCAATGTCATTTTCGGTGTCTGTGTCTTGAGACGATAAAGGCGCAGAGTTTTCTGTTGCCGCAGTTGTCTCTTCTTTGCTCTCTGGCGATGCAAAGGCTAAAGAGTTTTTGAATGACGTTAGGCAGCTTTGTGCTGCTGCAGGCAAGAACTCCATCTGTATCAAGTCATATTTGATCGCCGCGTCAGAAGGTAGGTGTGAGCCATACTTATCAAAGAGCTTTTGGAAGACAGGCGGGGTAAGTAGCCATTTTCTCAAAAGTTCTTTCTTGGCTTTTAGGCTTGGAGCGTACTCAAATATCTCAACGTCTTTAGAAGCGGCTAGCATTCCAGGCCCTGCGCGTTCTACTAAGCCAAAGTAGCGTAGGGATGCCATCGCTGAGAGCGCTGATCCATTGTTGGCGTTGCTGTACCCCATACTTTGCGCCGCCGCATCGTTTGGAATGGCGTGCAAATGATTCTCTTTATAGAGGCTAACTGCCTTTTCAAGGGATTCCTGCAAATCCATCGAAGGGTATCTGGGACTCTTTTTTCGCGCCATCAACTTGCCCTTGGCTGAGTAGAATTCCCTCTCTTAATATCACTATTTTTCGGTTCGATCAACGTACCAGTACGTGATTTTGCATGAAGTCGACGTTCTTTTAGGCGTATTAACTTTTATGTATTTCTCTATTTTATGGTAAAGTGCTGAAATTAATGAATATTTTTAGATTTAGATCTTTTCTCGGAATGGATTTTTAAACGTCTCTCTCTGCGTTATCCACTGACTCTGTGGATATCTCTGTTGAAGAGTTACAATAGTTGTTTTATTTCAATTAGTTGTGCTTGGCCTCAAAAGTGGCAGAAATTTCTTGTGGGCGAAGATTGCCGTTTTTGATGCGGTTTTTTGCAGGTGTGGGGCGTATGGGGCGTGCCCAACAAAAAAATGCCTAACCAGATGGCTCGGCCATTTTTTGTTGGAATCAGTCCACGACAGATTTCCGGCGTGAAACCGTAAATACCTTGCCAAGGTCTGGATTGAGTTCGGTGCCAAGACCCGGTCCTTCGGGGATGGTGATCATGCCGTTTTTGACGGTGGGCAGGTTGGTCACCAGATCGCGATACCAGGTGTTGTAAAATGCCCGCACGCTTTCCTGCACCATTGCATTGGGTGCATTCAGTGACAGGTGCGTCGAGGCTGTCAGGACAATCGGGCCGGTGCAATCATGCGGGGCGACGGGCAGGTGCCAGGCTTCTGCCATGGCGGCAATCTTGCGGGCCTCGGACAGGCCGCCACACCAGCTGAGGTCCAGCATGACCACGCCAGCGGCGTTGGTTTCAAGCAAGTCCCGGAATGCCCAACGTGATCCCAGCGTTTCCGAGGCGCAGATCGGGGCGGGGGAGACTTCGGCATAGCGTTTCAGGCTTGAAAGGCTATCCATCTTGATCGGGTCTTCGTGCCAGAAGGTCTGATAGGGCGTGAGTGCCTTGGCGATTTGCTGGGCGGGCAGAAGCTGCCACATCGAATGAAACTCGACCATGATGTCGATCTTGTCGCCGACGGCTTTGCGGATTTTCTCAAACGGCTCAAGACAGGATTTGAGATCGGGCAGCGAGATATATTGCCCGCGGGTTTTCTCGGCCGCGATATCAAACGGCCAGATTTTCATCGCCGTGATGCCATCCGCCAAAAGGGATTCGGCAAGCTCATCCGCGCGATAGAGAAACCCGTTCAAGTCGTCATAATCCTTGGCCGATTTGGCATTAAGGTCATAATTGGCTGTGGTCTGGCCGGTGGCTTTTTTGATGTATTCTGTGCCCGCACAGGTGTTGTAGGTGCGAATTTCAGATCGCGAGAAACCACCCAGAAGCTGGGTGATCGGAAGGTTGGTCGCCTTGCCGAAAATATCCCAAAGCGCGATGTCAAATGCCGAATTGCCGCGCACCTCGGCACCTGATGATCGAAATCCGACATACCCCACCAGATCCGCAGACAGCAGATCAATCTGCAGCGGATCGCGCCCGATTACGCGCGGTGCGACATATTCATGCAAATAGGCCTCGACGGTTTCAGACATAAAGAATGTCTCGCCAAGGCCGGTAATGCCTTCATCGGTGTGAACTTCGACCCAAAGCAGGTTGGGGCGTTCGGCGATGCGCACGGTTTCAATTGCGGTGATTTTCATGTCAAACCTCAAAACGCAAAAGACGGAGCCGTTTGGCTCCGTCCTGAACAATGTCGGCTGTCAGCGTCCGGTTATGCCCGGGAAGATGATCAACAGGGCAACCGCCAAAATCTGCAGGCAGATGAAGGGCAGAAGCGCCTTGAAAATATCGCCCAGTGATATGTCCGGAGGTGCTACCGATTTCAGGTAAAACGCCGCAGGCCCGAATGGTGGCGACAGGAAGCTGACCTGCATGTTCATGGCAAACAGCACCCCGAACCAGACCGGGTCAAAGCCAAGCTGTTTTACGATCGGCACAAAGATGGGCATGGTCAGAAGTGCGATACCGACCCAATCAAGGAACATGCCCAGCACAAACAGGATCAGCATCATGAACAGGATGATGATGGTCGGGTCATCGGAAATGCCGGTAATGAGGCCTGACACGAAATTGATCCCGCCCATCAGGTTAAACACGCCAACCAGGGCCGATGCCCCGATGCCGATCCAGACAATCATGCCGCAAGTCGACAGCGTCTGAATGGCGGCGGCTTTAAGCATCGAGACTGAAAATTCACGGCGCAGGATGGTGGATGCAATGACACCCGCGACACCAACGGCTGATGCCTCTGTCACCGATGCAATTCCGCCATAGATCGATCCCAGCACACAGAACACGACCAAAATCGGCAGGAACAGGCCCTTGAGAAGGCGCATCTTTTCCGCATGCGGGATTTTCTCGGTCTGGGGCGGCGGGGCGATATTGTTGCCGGTGTAGGACCGAAACAGGATATAGGCGACGTAAAAACCGGCCAGCATGAAGCCCGGCAAAAAGGCCGAGGTAAACAGATCGCCGATCGAAACATTGGCGGTCAGGCCATAAATGATCAGAACGATCGAGGGCGGCACCATGGTACCCAGCGACCCGCCGGCACAGACAACACCGATGGCAAGGTTCTTGTCATAGCCCTGACGGAGCATCTGGGGCAGGGCGATCAGGCCAAGCAGCACAATCTCGCCGCCGATAATGCCGCTCATGGCGGCCAGGATGACGGCAACAAAGATCGTCTGAACGGCAACACCACCCCTAAGCCTGCCGCCAAAGAGCCGCATGGCATCAAACAGATCGCGGGCAATCCCTGACCGGTCCAGGATGGCGGCCATCAGGACGAACATCGGGACGGAAACAAAGACAAAGGATGAAACGAATGAATAGACGCGGCTGGTAATCAGCGGCACGGCCATCGGGCCAAACCAGCCCAGCGTGAAAATCAGTGCGATCAGCAGCGTGACAAACGCCAGCGGCATCCCGGTAATAAGAAAACCAAGCAGCATGACGAACATGGCAAGCGTGCCGTATTCAATGCCAAGGGATTGTAAATCAAACATCAAGCCGGTTCCTGAATGCGCGTGTTCGCATGTCGAATTTCAAATGATTTCGGGATTGCCGCGTTACTCGGTGGCGTCTTTGCCGCCAAGGCCGCGCATGTAATTGATCGCAAGAATGATGAACTGCACGGTGAGCGCGATCATTACGATCAGCAAAAAGATCTTAAGCAGCGACGGAAACGGCGGGTTCCATGCCGATCCGCTGGTTTCCAGGCGAACGGAGCCATCCGGCGCAAAGGCCGCCCGACCGACCATCAGCCATGCCGCCCAGGCAAAGAAGCCCGATGCCACCGCACAGATCAGCGAGATCGCAATATCAAGGAAGCGGCGCAGCTTCGGGCCGGCAATGTCATAAATAATGACCACGCGGATATGCTTGTCACGCGATGCACAGAAAAGGCCACCAAACACAAAACCGATTCCGCACAGGAAGGTCGTGGTTTCATGGGCCCAGAGTGTCGGGCTGTCAAAGACGTGCCGCATGACGATTTCAATGATCAGAACACTCATCGAGCCCAGAAAGCCGATGGCAAAGATAGTACCGGTTTTATCGACCATTTTGCCAAAAAGGCCCGAGACCGCCGGGACGGTTGCCGTTTCCGGTTCTGGCAGGATCGGTGTGTTCTGTTCCGCGGGATGGGTCATTTTAATTATCCTTGGGACCAAGAAAGAAACAGCCCGCAATCTGGCAGCGGGGGAGGCCGCGTTCCAATCACGTCGTCTCAAAACGTGATGAGATGCCAGATTGCATCGGGGTGACAAATTCGAGTTCGCACAACCGTCATCCCCGCAGGCTGCTGTGATCCGGGCAAGGGATCAGGGTTTCTTGCCCGGATCAGGTGCTTCGGGTCTTAGATCATGCCCTGCGAGGTCAGATATTCCATCAGGGTATCATAAACCTTTTTGGCATTCTCGGAACGCTCAGCAGCCTTTTCCCACTGTTTGGTGGCAATGGCGCGGAACTTGTTGCGCTCTTCTTGCGACCAGTTGTGAATGGTGATGTCACCTTTTGCGCGGGCTTCGGCAACCGCCTTCATGTCCTTGGCAACCAGCTGGGAAACTTCATCCTGTGCAAGGTCGCGCACCGAAACGGTCAGGATTTCCTGAAGGTCGGCCGGCATGCTGTCCCACTTGGTCTTATTCATCGAAACTTCAACCAGCGGCATGGAATGGAAGCCCGGATAGACCGGATGCTTGGCAATGTCGTGCAGGCCTTGTGCCTGGTTGGTCGAGAACACGGTATAGTCGGCAGCCTCGATCACTTTTTTATCGAGCGAGGTAAAGACTTCCGAGCCCGGAATGTTGACCGGGGTCGCACCGGCTGCGGCAAACACTTCGTTCACCATGCCTTCCGGGGCACGCATTTTGAGCCCCTTAAGGTCATCAACGCCATCAAGCGGGACGGCGGAAACGAATGCTTCCAGGCCCGGGGTGGTGGCACCAATGAAGTGCAGGCCATACGGCTCGACCAGCGAATTCATCAGCTCCTTACCGCCGCCATATTCCATGAAACGGAACATTTCCTGCGGATCGGACCATGCGCCAACCGGGTTCGCGATCAGCCCGAATGCCGGATCCTTGCCCGAGAAATAGCTGGTATCGGTGATGTGACCATCAAGAATGCCCGCGGCAATCGCATCCTGGGTTTCGTTATGTTCGACAACCGAACCAACCGGCAGCATCTCGATCGAAATGCGGCCACCGGTCAGGGTTCCAACACGTTCTGCCCATTCCTGCTGAATGATGAAGTTCGGGTTGCCAGCCGGGTCACTCGACTGGAATTTAAGGGCATAATCCTGGGCATTTGCCGCAAAGGGTGCGGTGGTGGTCATGGTGATGGCAAGCGCTGCGCCAGCCAGTGTTTTCAAGGACATTTTCATCTGTTTTCTCCCTGGGTTGATTATTTTACGTCAGTGCCGGGTGCCAATCTGACATCGGATGCTGCGTAACGCTGCTTCAAACCCGAAACAGCGGTTTGGACGATGTCTTCAAGCGGGCCTTCGATTGAGACAGCCAGCGGGTCTTCATCGGGGCCCGGCGGTTCAAGATCGTGAAGCTGACTGTCAAGAAGTTGCGAGGGCATGAAGTGGCCGGCACGGCTGTTCATGCGCTCGAATATCAAGTCACGGGGACCATTGAGGAAAACGAAGCTGACCTCTCCCAGACGCGTACGTAGATAATCGCGATAGCGACGCTTGAGCGCCGAGCAGGCGATAAAAACGGTTCCGGGAAACGGATTGCCGCGCGGTGTCGTCGGATCGGTGGATTGGCCAACATGCTCGGCTGCGGTGGAAACGGCATCCAGCCACGGCCAGCGCATTTCATCATTAAGCGGCAGCCCACGGCTCATATGTTCAACATTGGCCTTTGGGTGATGGTCGTCAGCATCCAGCCACGCATTGTCCGTGGCTGCTGCAAGGCGCCGTGCCGTTTCGGTTTTGCCCGATCCGCACACACCCATGACGACAACATATCTGGTCTGCCGATTCATAAGGTTCTTCGTTCTCACTGGTTTTCAGGGCTTGGTTTTACTCTTGGACAGCCCTGTTGTGTTATGATGTTAGCGCTAACATAATGTTAGCGCTAACATCACGTCAACACCCTATTTCACATGAAGGCACAAGGTGCTTGTCGCTACGGAAAAGACGTAATAAATGTAAGGGTATGAGGAAGCGCAAAGGGGCCGGGCGGCCAACCATTTCTGACGTTGCCGAAAAGGCCGGGGTCAGCACCATCACCGTTTCACGTGCCTTGCGTGATCCGTCAAAGGTGTCCGATCACCTACGCCGCAAGATCGATAACGCGGTGAAAAAGCTCAATTATGTGCCGCATTCCCATGCCAGCGCGCTGGCATCGACTCGCTCCAACATCATCGGCGTGATCGTGCCGTCACTCACCAACAACGTTTTTGCTGATACGCTGCGCGCGATCTATGACGCCTTTGATCAGGGCGCTTATCAGGTGCAGCTTGGTAATTCGCGCTATGTCGCGAAAGAGGAAGAACGCCTTGTGCGCACCTTCCTCGGTCAGGGGCCATCGGCCATGATCATCGCCGGTACGGATCAGACCGATGTCACCCGCGAACTTCTTGAAAACGCGCCCTGCCCGGTGGTGCAGATCATGGAAATCGGCGATGACCCGATCGACATGATGGTCGGCTTTTCGCATTTCGAAGGCGGCCGTGCCGCGGGCATGCATCTGGTGCAAAAGGGCTATAAACGTATCGGGTTTTTGGGCGCGCGCATGGATCCGCGCTCACACCGCCGCATGGAAGGCTTCAAGGAAGCGATGCGATCAGGTGGGCGTTATGACCCCGACCTGATCATGACAACCACCACATCTTCCAGCGTCACACTTGGTGCCGAACTGATCGGGCAACTGCGCGCACGTCGCCCGGACCTTGATGCCGTGTTCTGCAACAACGATGACTTGGCCCTTGGTGCGCTGTTTGGCTGTCAGAAGGCGGGGATTTCCGTCCCCGACGATATGGGAATTATCGGCTTTAACGATCTTGAGATGATGGCGGCAAGCTACCCGTCTTTGACTTCGATCCGGACAGACCGCTATGCGATTGGTAAGCACGCGGTCGCCATGATTCAAAGTGCGCTTGAAGGCGAAATGCCTGATCAGAAGATCATTGATGTCGGATTTGAATTGCAGCAGCGTGAAAGCACGTCGCGCAAGCGCTAGAGCCTTGTCAGGACTTAACCTTACTCAGTTTCAGGCAACGGAAACCGTTCTGCGAGCTCTGCCAGCTCAGCCCGTGGTCCTGTGATCTTGATACGCGTGCCATCGGTATCAAACTGACGATCCAGAATGGTGATGCCATCCTGTGCGCAGGCCTGCTCGAGCGTTCCAGCATCGGAAAACCCGGCAAACAGTTCCGCTTCGCCTTGCGGGATATAGTCAATGATCTCGGCCACATCACAAACGGCATTGGCTGCCCCGCTATAGGCGCGGACCAACCCGCCGGTGCCAAGCTTCGTGCCACCAAAATAGCGCGTCACGATGACAGCCACATTAATCAGATCACGCCCCTGAAGGACTTTGAGGCATGGAATGCCTGACGTGCCTGATGGTTCCCCGTCATCCTTGCCATGCTCGATCAGCTGATCTTCGTCATTAAGATAGCGATAGGCGTTCACATGGTGATTGGCCTTGGGATGAAGGGCGCGCAATTCATCAATCCGCCTGGCGAGATCGTCATGAAAAACGAGTTCGGCCAGAAAACGCGATTTCTTTTCTTCGGTCTCTGCAAAGGCGGGGTGGGAGATGGTTTTCATGATGGTTTGCTATCAGAAAGCAGCTTGAAGTGCCAGACGACATCTTGTGCGCCGATTGGCTTTGGTCATCCTGCCGTAAACAGTTTGCCAACCAAAATGACGCCAAAAATGATCAGCATGATCAGGACGACCTTGCGGAAGGTTTCTGCATCCATGCGATCGCGCACCAGCGTGCCCAGTTTGGTGCCAAGATAGACCGGCACCAGCCCGGCTAACGAGATCCAGAGCGTATCAAGCGTGAACATCCCAAGCCGCGCCAGACCAAGCGCCATCACGATGCTTGAAAGGCTGAACGAGATATTGATGGCCGTCAGGAAGCGTTTGGGCTCAAGGCGCAAGGAAAGCAGGAAGGGCAGGACCGGCATGACCTGTGATCCGGTGATGCCGTTGATCAGACCGGTGGCGAAGCCCGACACGGGGGCGAGGACCTTGGCAAGCCTGTCAGACAGCGGCTTGCCATGACGAAACAGCGTGATCGCGCCGTAATTCATCAGAACCAGCCCCAGTACGGCTCCCGCCAAGATGCTATCGACCAGCTCCAGCACGGCAAGCCCGATCAGGATGCCGGGAATGGTCGCAAGAAACATCGGCCAGAAACGGCTGACGGTTTCGCGAAAATGGCCGGCTTGGGCCATGATGATGGAGTTGCTGACCAGCGACGGAATGATCACCAGCGGCATCCCGGCCTTAAGCCCCAATCCGAGGGCCAGGATCGGCAGGGCCGATGTCGAAAACCCCAGCCCCGTTGCCCCTTTGACGAAGGCCGCGACGAAATAGGCGCAGGCAATGATGGCAATCGTTTCAAGGGTCATGGAGGTTCCGGGGCTTTGGGGATGGCGTGCGCAGTGTGCCCGCAAATGTTGCCCCGCGCAAATGATCTGATGAATGGGCTGGCCGGATTCGCATCGCGATACTAAGTATGACCATACGGTCATCGAACGGCAGACTTGTATAATGCGGTAGTTGTGGGTGGAATTTTGCGCCAAATTTTGACGGTTTGGTAAAAATTTGCGGAAAAATCACCTGCACATGTCGACAAGGGGTGGAAATGCGTGTGCAAAACCCGTATCAAGTCTGGCCCGGTTCAATGACCGGTCAAGCGGGCGGGATTCCGCCAGATACCTGGATATGTGATATAATGGCGGCATGATGATGAACATGCCGGATTGAGAGGAAGCAAATGAGCAAGAGCTGGAGCATTGAAAGCTGGCGTAACCTGCCGATCAAACAGGTGCCATCTTATCCTGATGCACAGGCCTTAAAGGCCGTAGAGCAAGAGCTCGGCAGCTATCCTCCTTTGGTGTTTGCTGGCGAGGCGCGTGCGCTCAAGGAAAAGCTTGGTGAAGTCGCAGAAGGCAAGGCCTTCCTGCTGCAGGGCGGCGACTGCGCTGAAAGCTTCAAGGAATTTCATCCGAACAATATTCGCGACACCTTCAAGGTGATGCTGCAGATGGCGGTTGTCCTGACCTATGGTGCGTCCTGCCCGGTGGTCAAGGTTGGTCGTATGGCTGGCCAGTTCGCCAAGCCGCGCTCATCTGATACCGAAACCATCAATGGTGTTGAGCTGCCAAGCTATCGCGGCGATGTGGTCAACGGCATCGAGTTCACCGAAGAAGCCCGTATCCCTGACCCGCAGCGCCAGATCCGCGCCTATAACCAGTCGGCTGCGACCCTTAACCTGTTGCGTGCCTTCGCGCAGGGCGGTTTTGCCGATCTGACCAAGATCCATCGCTGGAACCTGTCCTTTGTCGATGGCAGCCCGGCGGCAGAGCGTTACAGCAAGCTGACCACACAGATTGATGAGGCAGTCGCCTTCATGCAGGCCTGTGGCATAACGGCGGAAAGCGCGCCGCAACTGCGCGAGACGGATTTCTATACCTCGCACGAAGCGCTGTTGCTTGGTTATGAGCAGGCGCTCACCCGTCAGGACAGTCTGACAGGCGAATGGTATGACTGTTCTTCGCATATGCTGTGGATTGGCGATCGTACCCGTCAGGCCGATCATGCCCATGTTGAATTCCTGCGTGGGGTTAAAAACCCGATCGGCATGAAATGCGGCCCGACCATGGATGAGGATGACCTGATCCGTCTGATTGATATCCTCAACCCGGAAAACGAAGCCGGTCGTCTGACCCTGATCGCACGTATGGGCGCAGACAAGGTGTTTGATAACCTGCCGCGTCTGGTGAAACGGGTTAAGGCCGAAGGCCGCAAGGTCGTCTGGTCCTGTGACCCGATGCATGGCAACACGATCAAGGCATCGACGGGTTACAAAACCCGCCCGTTCGACGCGATCCTGTCCGAAGTCAAAAACTTCTTTGACGTGCACAAGGCCGAAGGCACCCATGCCGGTGGCGTCCACTTCGAGATGACCGGTACGGACGTCACCGAGTGCATCGGTGGTGCGCGCGAAGTCACCGAAGAGGCTCTTTCGGATCGCTACCACACCCATTGCGACCCGCGCCTCAATGGTGGACAGGCGCTTGAGCTTGCCTTCCTGATGGCTGAAATGATCAAAAAGGAACGCGACAGCGTCCGCGCAGAGCAGATGGCTGCTTCTGCCTGATCGCAGGTTCAGCAAATTGGTTGATCAAAGGTGCCCGGTAAACTGCCGGGCACCTTTTTTTATGGGGGTACAAGTTTGCCAAAAGGGCTTTCTAAATTAGATTTTGTCGCATTTTGTTACACAATCAGTACGATTTGACGAAAAAACATCTACCAATGACCATCAAATATTCTTAAGTATGGGTAATTGCGGGATGTTCCTGACAAATCGAATAAGGGCGAGGGGTCGCAACGGGTATGGTGGACGACGCTGAATTCAGCGCATGGCAAAAGAAGGTAGAGGGAACCAATATTTCCTCGACCACGCTTTTGGCGACCGATTATCTGAACCATTTCAACGAGATCGTCATGTTGCTCGAAATGGTGCCCGACATGCCCGACATGATCGAGGACTGCAAGGAATGGGCGCCCAAAAGCTATCAGGAGCATTTCCGCGATAGTGCCTTTTCCGACAAGGAACTGGCGATCGAGGCCTATGAGCATGTGCCGCCGAAATTCCGCCGCCCGTTCGAAGAAACCATCGAGCATCTTAATACCATTGTGCGCCACGCGGTTTCGCAGCTTGAATCCATTATCGAGACCGGTGATGAGGATCTTCTGCGCGTTACGGCAAGTGCGGTAACGACTTCGCTTCAGAAATTCATGGATGTGGCCAGTGGGATTATCCACGGTTCGGCCAAAACCATGAGCCAGGACGAGATCGACGCTGCCTTGGCACTTTGATCCATACTGAATTCATGTCTGCGCGCAGACAAAAACAAAACCGGGACTGAAAACAGCCCCGGCTTTTTTTTGATCTGTTTGCCAAACTGACTCTGATCAGTTCGTCATTTTGACGAGTTCGCCATCAAGGCGCTTAATCTCGGCCTGTAGCAGCGGCACAATATCGGTGCGCGCGGTGGTGACGATTTCCTGCATATTCTTAAGAGCATTGCGCGCCATGCCGTTGGCATTTTGCTGCATGAACATGATCGTCATCTGCGCTTCGATATCGGAATAGAACCGACGTACGCCCGTGATGATAGCAGGATCGACTTCAAAGGTGCGTTGGGAATAACGCATGGTTTCCCAAACCATATCATCAAGCTTGTGGCGCTCGCGCGGGGCGAGGTTTGCCGCATGCCAGGTCATCGGGCCTTCGGGATAGTCGGCAATCCAGGTTTCGACCTTTTCGATATTGTCGACGAACTCTGCTTCCAACGATCTTTCGAGGTTATAGACATCAGAAGTGCTTTGGTAGCGATCGAAATCTACAGCAATTTCAAAACCGGCAAAGCTTGCCAGATAAACACCGAGAACGGTTGATGCGAGAATGATGCACTGGGTCAGCCAGAACTCGGTGTTGGGTTGGCCGCTTACGCTAAGAAAGCGGAACGGGGCGAAAAGTCCGCGCATGGGGTACTGTCCTGTTTTGGTAGAAGCGGAGTTCTATTGAAATTCCAGGCTTTGGGCCGGGATTTCGTCGAATTTCTTGAGAAAGTCGTCAAATGCAGTTTGAAGACTAATGGTCTCGCCGACAGGAAGTTCTTGTTCGCGAGCCATATCGTTGAGCCGTTTGACACGGTCCATCGGATGAGGATGGGTTGAAAGATAATCCATCAGACTGTGATCGCCCTGCATGGTTGCCAGCTTTTCAAAGGTACGCGACAGTCCTGCGACATGACCGTATTTGGCCATCAGGATCTTGATGCTCCAGTCATCGGCATCGAGTTCCTGACTTCGGGAATAGTCCCGATCAGCAAGAAGTTTCGGCCAGCTTGCCGCCCATGTGGTTAGAACTGCGTCGGTTTGAAACAGCATGGCTGACAATGCAACCCCAACAACTTCGCGACCCAATCCTTCAAGGTGATCGCGGCCGTTATAGTGGCCGATCTCGTGGCCAAGGATTGCGAGCAGCTCGTTCTCACTTTCAACCAGTTCAAGCATCCCTACATTCACCAGGATCAAGCCACCCGGCAAGGCGGCGGCATTCGGACTTTCATCGGGGATGATCAGAACGTCAAAGTCATAGTCCCTTGCCGGACCTATGGCGTCCTTCGGGATGGAATTGATCAGATCGACCAGATAGTTCTCAAACACACTTCGTTGGGAACTGACACGATGATCCCCAATAAGTTCAGGTTCAAGTTCTGACCAGATGGCGACTTCGTCCTGAACTGAAATGCTGTCTGCTGCCCATTCGACGGCAAGGCCGCTTGCGGTGTAAATCCCCCAGCAAATCAGAAGGAACGCAACACTGCCAGACGCAAGTTCGGCCAGAAGATTGCGATGGGAAATATTCACTCCGTCATCGGGCAGGGCACATGGCCTGCCACCGGTCGGGCGATGATCGGTGTAAAGTGCCGTGCCGGAAACGATCACCTCGATCATGCCACGGCCAAGCTCGGCAGAGTCAAAGCGCAGGCCAATAATGTGACTTGCACCCTTGGCATTGGTGCGAAGGCGCAAGATGGCTTCGCGTTTTGCCCTTGTGACTGTGGCTTCGTGTGCGGCCAGTCGGCCACCGACAAAAATCCGCAGACGCGCCAAAAGGTTGCGAAAACGGTCCTCAGCAATGACGACCTTGCCGGTCACAAGTTTGCTGTCGCGTAACGTGATATTGTCGGGAACTGCATCCCCGGAATCAAGATACTGGTGGGGCAACAACGCCTCGTCGAGCTTTAGCGTGCGTTCATGTGCCCCATCGGCCAGACGGCCGGTGATATAAGCGATTCCGATCAGGATGGTCAGGGCAATTCCCGGAAGAAACAGATCTTCCATGGTTTTGTCCTTGCCCCGTTATTTCAGTCTTACAGCTGTACCATATGCAAAAATTTCCGCTGCCTTATAGGCCACCTGCGAGGTTGCGAAATGCACATCAACCACTGCGTCGGCGTCGAGCTTTTCGGCCTGTGCCATCAGGCGAGTGGTGGCTTCCTGCTGGGCGTCTTCCAAAAGCCGGGTATAGGAACGCACTTCGCTACCAAACAGGTTTTTTAGCATCGCAAAGATGTCAAAAAGGAAATTGCGGCTGCGCACGGAACTGCCAAAGACAATGCCGATGTTTTCGCTAATTTCACGACCCGGAATATGGGAAATGGTTACCACCGCCATTTGGGCGGCAGTCTTGGGGCTATCGGTCATCTTGTTTGCTCGTATTTTATGTTGTCTTTATTGCCGTGTTTTCACGGTCGCGTGAAATAGACCGGGACAGGTTTGGTTTTGCAAGTCATTATCAACACGATGTGTCGCGGATAAAACGAAAATCGACCTGAAAACCAGTGTGTTGGCACGTTTCAAAGGCACGCAATTCTGCCATGCAAGAATGGTGATCTTGGTCGAAACATGGGATATTGCGCATTCCGCAATTGACAGCGCGTGGGGGCAATCCTATTCCAACATCATGACAAACACGCTTGCCATTGCGATTGCCCAACTGAACCCGATTGTCGGTGATGTCACCGGAAACCGGGACAAGGTTGTGGCTGCCTGGGAAACTGCGGCCGAGAAGGGCGCGGAGATTGTGCTGTATTCCGAACTGGTTCTGTCGGGCTATCCGCCCGAAGATCTGGTGATGAAGCCGGCCTTCATGCGGCATCTGCATGATGCCGTTCAGTTTATCTGCGAGCATACGGCGAAGCGTGATAGTGGTCCGGCCTTGCTGTTGACCACACCATGGGAAGTTGAAGGCACGCGTCATAATGCGGTCCTGCTGATTGATCAGGGCAAGATTGTTGATGTGCGCGCCAAAAATGATCTGCCTAACTATGGCGTGTTTGATGAAAAGCGCGTCTTTGCCGCCGGCCCGATGCCAACCCCGATTTCGTTCAAGGGTGTCACGCTTGGGGTTCCGATCTGCGAGGATGTCTGGACGCCGCATGTGGTTGCCCATCTGGCGGATGCCGGGGCGGAGATTTTCCTTGTGCCGAATGGCTCACCGTTTGAAGCCGATAAAAGTGGGCTGCGCCGCAAGCTGATCGAAGATCGTGTGCGCGAAAGCCATGTGCCGATGATCTATTGCAACGAAGTCGGCGGTCAGGATGAGCTGGTCTTTGACGGCGGATCATTTGGCCTGAATGGCGATGGATCGCTTGCCGTTGCCCTTCCGGCCTTTGCCGAGGACGTGGTGGTAACCACATGGCAGAAGGCTGATAACGGTAAATGGCGTTGTGGCGATGGTGCGCCAAAGGCGGAATATCCCAACGGGCTTGATGCGATTTATCAGGCGCTGGTTCTGGGCCTGCGGGATTATGTCAACAAGAACGGGTTCCCCGGTGTCGTGATCGGCATGTCGGGGGGGATCGATAGCGCGCTTTCGGCTGCTGTTGCGGTTGATGCGCTGGGTGAGGCGCGCGTGCGTCTGGTGATGATGCCATCGCCTTATACCTCGGCCGAGAGCCTTGAGGATGCGGAGCTGTGCGCAGGTATGCTCAAGACCGGGATTGAAAGTATCAATATCGGTCCGGCCATGGCCGCGTTCGAGCAGATGCTGGCCCCGGCTTTTGAGGGCCGTGATGCCGATATCACCGAAGAAAACATTCAGGCCCGTTCGCGCGGGATCATCCTGATGGGGCTTTCAAACAAGTTTGGCCACATGGTGCTGACCACGGGCAACAAGTCAGAAATGTCAGTCGGCTATGCCACGCTTTATGGTGACATGTGCGGTGGCTATTCGGTTTTGAAAGACCTTTATAAAACGACCGTGTTCAATTTGTGCCACTGGCGCAATGAACACAAACCGATGGGCGCGATGGGCCCGGATGGCATGGTGATCCCCGAACGGATCATTACCAAGCCGCCCTCTGCCGAACTTCGCCCGGATCAGAAAGACGAAGATAGTCTGCCGCCTTATGATGTTCTCGATGATATTCTTCATCAGATGATTGAAGGTGAGCGGTCTGTACGCGATATCGTTGATAGTGGTCATGACGAGGCAACAGTACGCCGGGTCTGGCGGTTGCTTGATCGGGCGGAATATAAACGCCGTCAGGCACCCCCGGGGGTCAAGATCACCCCGCGTGCCTTTGGCCGTGACCGTCGCTATCCGATTACCAATGGCTTCACGAACCTTGTTACGTGATTGAAAAGTTTGAAATGACAAAACCTGTTCTGCGATTTGCCCCCAGTCCGACCGGGCTTCTTCACGTCGGTAACGCCCGTGTAGCACTGATGAACTGGCTTTATGCCCGGAAATCAGGCGGGAAATTCATCCTGCGCTTTGACGATACCGATCCGGCGCGTTCCAAAGACGAATATGTCGATGCGATCCGTGAAGACCTGACATGGCTTGGCATCGACTGGGATCAGGAAGAACGTCAAAGCCTGCGTCTGGACAAATATGACGCAGCAATTGCGGACCTGAAAAAGCGCGAAATGCTGTATCCGTGCTACGAGACCGAAGGTGAGCTGAACTGGAAGCGCAAGGCCGCCCGCCAGCGCCATCAGCCGTTCATCTATGACCGCAAGGCATTGACCCTTAGCGATGAAGAAATAGCCGCCCTTGAAGCCGAAGGCCGCAAGCCGCATTGGCGTTTCCTTCTGACCGACGGGTTGGTTGAGTGGGATGACCTGACGCGTGGTGTATGCTCGTTCGATACCGAACACGTGTCTGATCCGGTTCTGATCCGTGAAGACGGATCGCTGCTTTATATGCTGGGATCAGTCGTTGATGATCTTGAGATGGGTGTTACCCACATCATCCGCGGTGAAGATCACGTGACCAATACCGTGTCGCAGATCCTGCTCTATCTCGCGCTTGGCGGGAAACCGGGCGCGCTTGAATTTGCCCACATGCCACTTTTGGCTGGGCCGGGTGGTTCGCAGCTTTCAAAACGTCTGGGCAGTCTTTCGCTCCGCGAGCTGCGCAATGACGGGTTTGAGGTCGAGGCACTTGTCGGTCTTTTGACCGGCCTTGGCGCATCGGACAAGATCGAGCCAGCGAACCTTTCGCAGGTGCTTGAGAAGTTCGATCTTGATCATTATGGCCGCTCCACGCCTAAATTTGATCCGGCGGAACTGGCAAGCCTCAATGAAAAAGTCATTCACGACATGTCGTTTGAGGCGGCCAAGCCGAAGCTTGAAGCTGCAGGCATGGCGGATGCCGACGAGATGTTCTGGAATGCGGTGCGTGGCAATTGCTGGCGCGTGGCCGAGGCACTGGAATGGTGGGATGTAATCCACAAAAATGTCATTCCGGAAATCGATGCAGAAGATGCCGAGTTCCTCAAACAGGCGGCAAGCATGCTGCCTGAAGGCGAGCTTGATGGTACGAGCTGGAAAACCTGGACCACAGCGCTCAAGGATGAAACCGGGCGCAAGGGCAAGCAGCTTTTCATGCCGCTTCGCAAGGCGCTGACAGCGCGCGAACACGGTCCGGAAATGTCGACGATGCTGGTTCTGATCGGGGCTGAAAAGGCGCGCGAACGGTTGTGTGGGAAGGCGGTCTAAGCATCTGCTTTGATCGCCGGAAAATGTACGCATTTGACCCGATACCACAGCCAAACGGACGTTTGAAATGACCAAGACCATTCGTATTTTTGACACGCTGACCCGCGAAAAGCAGGTGTTTGAGCCGATCGATCCCGATCACGTGCGCCTCTATGTCTGCGGCCCGACGGTCTATGACTATGCCCATGTCGGCAATGCGCGGCCCGTGGTGGTGTTTGATACGCTGGTACGCGTGTTGCGCCATATCTATCCGAAAGTGACCTACGTTCGGAACGTCACGGATGTTGATGACAAGATCAACGCGCGCGCCAAGGAAAGTGGTGAGCCGATCTCGGAAATCACCAAGCGCACGCATCAGGCCTATCTCGATGATATGGGCGCGCTTAATGCCGCCAAGCCCGATATCGAGCCGCGCGCGACCGAACATATCGCCGAGATGATCGCCATGTGCGAAAGCCTGATCGAACAGGGCTTTGCCTATGCCGCCGAAGGACACGTGCTGTTTTCGGTCGAGAAGTTCGATGAGTATGGCAAACTGTCGCGCCGTGACCGCAAGGAAATGATTGCGGGTGCACGTGTTGAAGTCGCGCCCTATAAAAAGGACCCGGCCGATTTCGTTCTGTGGAAACCGTCAAGCGATGACATTCCGGGATGGGATAGCCCGTGGGGCCGGGGCCGCCCGGGCTGGCATATTGAATGCTCTGCCATGTCGACGCGTTATCTCGGTGAAAACTTTGACATCCATGGCGGTGGTTCGGATCTGGTGTTCCCGCACCATGAAAATGAACTGGCGCAAAGCTGCTGCGCCAATAAGGGTTCAAGCTACGCCAAATACTGGATGCATAACGGCCATCTGATGGTCGAAGGCGAAAAGATGTCCAAGTCGCTTGGCAATTTCGTCACCGTGCATGAGCTTTTGGAAAAATGGCCGGGTGAAGCGATCCGTCTGGCGATGATGGGAACCCATTATCATCAGCCGATCAACTGGACGGAAGAAAACCTGCGTCAGGCCAAAGAGGCACTTGATCGTTTCTACACGGCGCTTCGTCAGAGTGCAGATGTCACGCCCGAAGCCATGCCGGTGCCGCGTGCGGTGCTCGATGCGCTGTGTGACGACCTTAATACGCCGCTTGCGATTTCGGAATTCCACAACCTTGTGACCAAATTCAACAAGGCGGAAAAGAAATTCGAACGCGCGGAAGCCAAGGGTGAAATCCTCGCTGCGGCCAAGCTTCTTGGCATTCTGGAATGCGATCCGGAAGCCTGGTTTACCGGGTCGGCAGATGAAGACGAGGCCGCCGAAATCGAAGGCCTGATCGCCCAGCGTGCGGACGCCAAGAAGAACAAGGATTTCGCAACAGCCGATAAGATCCGTGATGACCTTCTGGCACGCGGTATCATCCTTGAAGACTTCAAGGAAGGTACCAGCTGGAAGCGTGTCTAAGACACGTTGAAATCTTTCCGGAAAGGGACTGCAGGCCAGATGCTTGCAGTCCCTTTTTTTGTTCCGGGGCGGGGCAATTTACGTATCAGTACCAAAAGTTGCAGACGGGCAGATTTTTGCCCAAATCTTGATGGATCATGTGTGCAGATTGGTCCGAAGCAACGAAAAGGTGCTGTAAGCCATGTCTGAACTTGACCGCCGCAGGTTTTTGAAAGCGTCAGCGTCGTTTGGCGCACTGGGCGCAATTGGTGCTGTGGGCGCAACCGGCCTGATGGCATCGGGTATGCCTGCCCGCGCGCAGGGTGCCAAAGACGCGGCCTTACCCGAAGTACTGCAAAAGCAGATCCCGTCAACTGGCGAGGCCATTCCCGCTGTCGGGTTGGGCAGCTGGATCACGTTCAATGTCGGTAATGACATGGAATTGCGCGATCAGTGTGCGGATGTGATGTCGGCCTTTTTCAAGGCGGGCGGGCGCATGATTGACAGTTCACCTATGTATGGTTCCGCGCAGGATGTGATTGGCTATGGCCTTGATGCGCTGGGCGCGCACGACAAGGTGTTCTCGACCGACAAGGTCTGGACATCGGGCGACGGGGCGGATCAGATCGCCGAAACCTCAGATCGCTGGAAGGTCGAGCAGTTTGATCTTTTGCAGGTTCATAATCTGCTGGGCATCAATGACAATTTACCCCTTCTGTTTCGCATGAAGGATGCCGGGCAGTTGCGCTATGTCGGTGTGACGACGTCACATGGGCGACGGACCGATGACCTAATGGCTGTGATGAAGAATGAACGGCTTGATTTCGTGCAGGTGACCTATAACCCGGTTGATCGCAAGGTTGAGGAATATCTACTGCCGATGGCCTATGATCGCGGGATTGCGGTCATTGTTAATCGGCCGTTTCGCGGGGGGAGCCTGACGGAGCGCCTTGAAGGGCAACCCTTGCCGGAATTTGCCCGCGAGCTTGAAGTCAAAAGCTGGGCGCAGCTGATTTTGAAATATCTGATCGCCCATCCGGCAGTGACCTGCCCGATCCCGGCCACGACCAAACCGGCCCATGCGGCGGAAAACATGGCAGCAGCAACCGGGCCGTTGCCCGATGATAAAATGCGCGAACAGATCGCAGCCGTGATCGGCGTTCTGGTGTGAGCAATGCAAATGCGGGGCAACCAGCATGAGTGAATGGTGGGATTACGGACTGGCGGACTTGTTGCTGTTTTCGCCGCGTGTCTATTACCGGCTGTTTGAAACCATGAACAGCACCTGGTGGCTGGTGGTTGCCAGTGCGGTTGTTGCCGGCCTGATCGCATCGGGCCTGGCACTGCGGCACGGGTTTCGCGGCAACCGGGTTATTCTGGTGCTGTTGGCGCTGGTTTGGGCGTGGTGTGGGTATGGTTTCCTTTGGCAATATTATCAGCCGATCAACTGGGCTATTCCCTATCTGTTGCCGGGCTTTGGCCTTCAGGTTGTTTTGTTTGCCATCTTTGCGGCACGGCCATTGCCGCTGCGCTTTGGTTGGCGCGGCGATCTTTCCAGTTATGTCGGGCTGACACTGGTGGCCTTTGCCCTGATTGCTTATCCGTTTATCGGATTGATCGAAGGGCGCGATTTGCTGCAGGCGGAACTGTTTGGCAGCGCGGCCGATCCGACCGCACTTGGCTCCCTGGGGTTTGTGTTGCTGTCGCGCGGGACGTGGCGCTGGGTTCTTTTGCCAGTGCCTTTGATCTGGTGCGTGATTTCAGCCGGAACACTTTGGGTGATGGATCAGCAGGTTGCGATAGTGATGCTGGCGGCTGTCTGGATCACGGTTTTCTGCGGCTGGCTTGATCTTAAAAACGGGGTGACCACCAAGCGCCTGACAGAGGCGGAAATCAGAGACCCGGCGGCCTAGGCCAAAAAATTCCCTTCATGGACAAAAAAGTCTGGAAACCACCGTCAATCGGTGGTTTCGTACTTTTTGCTGAAACAAGTCGTTTGTCTGAACCAATCCTGCATCAGGCCAAGACGCAGTGAGCACAGACAAGAATGACTTTTCGGTAATCCCCAAGCGTGAAAGGGCGAGCCATGATCCAGGTTTTAACCAGTGTCTGGGCACTTCTTATTGGTGTTGTCCTGATCATGCTGGGCAATGGCATGCATTTCACGCTGATTGGTCTGCGCGGCGGCATCGAAGGTTTTTCCTCGGCCGAGCTTGCGATTGTGACATCGGGGTATTTTGCGGGCTTCCTGTCCGGGGCGCGTCTGACGCCACGCATGATCAAGCGTGTTGGCCATGTCCGGGTTTTTGCCGCCCTTGGCAGCTTTACCTCCGCCGGGTTAATTGCCTTTCCGCTGATTGCCGAGCCTTGGGCCTGGACGGCTTTGCGCGTGATCCTGGGCTTTTGCATGTCGGGCATTTATGTCACGGCAGAAAGCTGGCTGAATGATTCTTCGACCAACGAAACCCGTGGCAAGGTCCTGTCGGCCTATATGATTGCCCAGACGCTTGGCATTATTGGTGCGCAGGGTCTTTTGACCCTGGGGGATGCGGGGACCTCGGCACTGTTTATTGTCGCTTCCATCCTGGTTTCAATCTCCTTTGCACCGATCCTGCTGTCGGCATCTTCCGTGCCGGTGACCGAAGCCGCCCGTCCTATGGGGCTTAAGGAGCTGTTTTCGGGATCGCCGCTGAGTACTGTGGGGATCTTCCTGCTGGGCTGTGTCTATGCCACCCAGACCGGTATGGCGGCGGTTTATGGCACCCAGATCGAAATGACGACGGTACAGATCGCGACCTTTGTTGCGATGCTGTTTGCTGGCGCCTTGGTGTTTCAGTTCCCGATTGGCTGGCTTTCAGATCGCATGGATCGCCGCAAATTGATTTTTGGTGCCTCGATGGTGGCGATGGCGGCCTGTACGCTGGGCTGGATATCGGGCAACAACCTGATGTTTATGATGTCGGCGGCCTTTGTCGCGGGCGGCATGACCACCCCGCTTTATGCGCTGTTTCTGGCCTATACCAACGATTTCCTGCCGCTTGAAGATATGCCGGCTGCCTCAGGCGGTTTGGTGCTGACCTTCGGGGTGGGCGCAATTTTGGGCCCGCTTATCGCTGGTTGGTCGATGGAGCATCTTGGTGCGCAATCGTTCTGGCTGGTGCTGGCGATGACATTTGCCGTGATTGCGGTTTATGCGCTTTATCGGATGACACGCCGTGAAGCCCTGCCGGTTGAAGAAACCGAAAGCTATGTCAGCGTCCTGCCGACGGCATCACCGATGGCAGTTGAAACCGCCGGTGTGTGGGCCGCCGAACAGGCTGAGGCAGAAGCCGAAGCAGCCGCGGAAGAAGCCGCCGCCGAGGAAGCTGCAGCTGAAGAAACTGCAGCCGAGGCAGAGGGCGATACCACCAAGGATGAAACACCCAAAGCCTAGGTCAGTTGGCGGGCTCAGCGGTTAAACAGCAAACGCAGCCCGACAGCGGCAAAGAACACACCAAGCAAGCCATTGATCCAGCTTGCCGCCCGGCGATAGATCGAAATGGCCGGTGCGGTGGAAAACGCGGTTGCATAAAGCAAATGCGTGCTGGTCGAAATCAGCCCGCAGCCAATGACAATTGCAGCCCCGACCCAAAGCGGAGCACCTTCCTGAAACCCGATGGAAATAATGGCGATCCAGGTCAGGATGGCCTTCGGGTTGGTCAGGTGCAGGCCAAGACCGCGAAAGTAATAGCCACGTCCCGAGATTTGCCGGGGATCAACGGCGTTCTGGACATCTGCACTGTTCGGGGCCTTGCGAAAGGCAGTGCGAAACGCGCGGTAAGACATCCACAGCAAATAAAGCCCGCCAAAAATCCGGATGGCGGTCATGGCATCGGCGTAGGTCGCCAACACAGCCGACAAGCCAGTTAGGGTCAGAAGACCGATTGAGAACGATCCGGTTCCAATGCCAAGGGCAAAATGCTGTCCGGCACGGCGGCCCTGATCAAGGGAAACGCCCATCAAACCCAAAAGGGCGGGGCCGGGGCTAATGAGCCCGACAAGCAAGGCAGCATAAGACAGCAATATTCCGGGCAGATACTGCCCGATTTCGGTGAAACTGATCATGGGGCGTTTCCTTTGGTGGTGGCAAAGTCAGCCTAGATCAGTGGTTGAATTCTGTCGAGCGGAACGAAAAAGCCCGATCCAAATGGACCGGGCTTTGATCGATTGTCTGGTGAGTGCCGATAATCAGGCGTCGTTCTGGGCTTCGGCCAGGATTTCATCCCCCTGACGGGCGATTTCCGAAAGGGCCTGTTCAAAGACCTCTGGCGGGTGGCCGCCGGAAATGGCGAATTTGCCATTCACGACATAGGTCGGCACCGAACTGATGCCGGCATCACCAAATTCATCTTCTTCGGCCCGGACTTCCTTGGCGAATTCGTCGCTGGCGAGGATTTCGGCCGCGCGTTCCGGGGAAAGACCGACTTCCTCGGCCGCGCGTTTCAGGACACCGTGATCGGCGGTGTTGTCCCCGCCCTGGAAATAGGCAGCAAACAGGTTGAGTTTCAGCGCGGTCTGCTGACCGTATTCGCCTTCCTTGCCAGCCCAGTAAAGCAGGCGGTGCGCATCGAAGGTGTTATAGATGCGTGAATCCGAACTGAAATGGATCGGGAAGCCGACATTTTCACCCATCATGGTGATGCGTGCGCGGTTATCGGCACTCTGGTCGGCGGTCAGGCCGTATTTTTCGTTGATATGCTCTGAGAGGTCCTGTCCTTCGGGCGGCATATCACGGTTCAGTTCAAACGGGTGCCAGCGCAGGGTGACGTCAATTTCACCGTCGAGACGGCTGATGGCATCTTCGAGGTTCTTGTAACCGATGATGCACCACGGACAGACAACGTCCGAAACAATGTCGATCTGCATGGGAATGGCTTTAGTCATTGGATAGAATTGCCTTGGGTTATGTAACGTTACGCTACCCCAACACATAATCGACATGACGTCAAACACAAGGAAAAGACTGGCCTCTCGCGTCCCAAACGGTCCTTTTATCAGTTTTTTCTGATTTTTCCGGGGTGAGCCGGGCGTGTCGGTCAGTTCGATTGCCGACGGGCGTTATCGACCATGTATTCGGCAAAAGTTTCAAGGATCGGGCAAGACCATTCCGCACGGGTCAATTCACCGTCGCGTTCCCAATCGCCGTACCAGCGTTCGTCAATATCGCGGAAAATGGTGTAGCGGGCGAAGCGATCCGATGCTGTCCAGCAATTCCGACCGGTACGTTCCCATGTCAGACCGGCAAGCATCATGATGTCAACGCTGGTGGTGGCGTCATTTACCATTGTTATTGTTCCCGGACGTCGCGCGATCAGTGTGTGTATTTGTTTTTGGGCAAGAGGGCGATCACGCAGCCTATGATTTAGTAAAGTTAATCATCGGGAGGTGGGGGTTACAATCATTCAAGGGGACAGGCTTGCTATCCTAAAGGTGGGTAATTTCTTGAAATAGAGTGGAAATTGCCCTGAATGCTTCAAATTTAGCAATGCTGTTGCGCTAAGGGCTGTTTTGCGGCAATTTGCCAGACCCGCAGCGGATATGGGTATATCCCCCGCGCGGGAAGAACAGAGGCGGTCATAACAGCGCCGCCCCAAGAAAGACTATCGATCAGTTGGAATGAAAATGTCAGACAAGCGCGTCTATCTCTATGACAGTACCCTGCGCGACGGGCAGCAGACCCAGGGCGTGGATTTTTCGGCCGCGGATAAAACCGCGATTGCCAAGGCGCTGGACGAATTGTCGATTGACTATATTGAGGGCGGCTGGCCCGGGGCGAACCCGACCGATGACGCATTTTTTGCCAACCCGCCGAAGCTCAAGAATTCCAAACTGACGGCCTTTGGCATGACGCGCCGTGCCGGGCGTTCTGCATCCAACGATCCGGGGCTGACCAGTCTGGCGCAGAATGCGCCGATCGTGTGCATGGTCGGCAAAAGCTGGGATTTTCAGGTGACCGAGGCGCTCGGGATCGAGCTTGATGAAAACCTTGCGATGATTTCGGATTCTATTGCGCACCTGAAAACCAAGGTTTCCGAAGTCATGTTCGATGCCGAGCATTTCTTTGACGGCTACAAGGCCAATCGGGAATACGCGCTTTCGGCGATCAAGGCGGCATATGATGCCGGTGCGCGCTGGGTTGTTTTGTGTGACACCAATGGCGGCACGCTGCCCGACGAGATTTTTGACATCGTCACCGATGTCTGCAGCCAGATCCCCGGTACGCATGTTGGTATTCATTGCCATAATGATACGGAAAACGCGGTCGCGAACTCATTGGCCGCGGTCCGCGCCGGCGCGCGTCAGGTACAGGGCACCTTGAATGGCCTTGGCGAGCGCTGTGGCAATGCCAACCTGATTTCGATCATCCCGACCCTGATGCTCAAAATGGGTTATGACGTTGGCATTTCCCATGATCAGCTGACCAGTCTTCGCCGCATCTCGCACATCCTCGATGAGCGCCTGAACCGTGAACCGCTGCGCCAAGCCGCCTATGTTGGTGACAGCGCCTTTGCCCATAAGGGCGGCTTGCATGTTTCAGCTGTCGAAAAGAACCCGACCTGTTACGAACATGTCGAACCGCATCTGGTTGGCAATCAGCGTCATATCCTTGTTTCGGATCAGGCGGGCCGATCCAACATTCTGGCGCGTTTCCGCGAAATCGGCGTCGATGTTGATCCGAAATCGGAAGCCGTCGGCAAGCTGGTCGAGACTGTCAAGCAACGTGAATTTGATGGCTTTGCCTATGACGGGGCCGAGGCCAGCTTTGAATTGCTGGCGCGCAAAGCCATGGGCGAGCTGGATCGCTATTTCCGTGTGACCTCGTTCCGCGTGATTGACGAACGTCGCTGGGTCGATGAACAGGACGAGCAGGTCATCACCATGAGTGAGGCCACTGTCAAGGTCGTGGTTGGCGATGACCAGTTCATGTCGGTTGCCGAGGGGAATGGCCCGGTCAACGCCCTTGATGCTGCACTTCGTAAGGTTCTTCTGACCGTGCCGGAATACCGCGAGGCGGTCGAGCAGATCGAACTGATCGACTATAAGGTCCGGATCATAACCCGTGGCGATGGCACGCGTGCGGTGACACGCGTCATGATCGAAAGCCGGGATGCCGAAGGCAATAACTGGGCGACGGTGGGGGTTTCAACCAACATCATCGAGGCGTCCTATAATGCGCTTCGTGATTCCATCACCTATAAGCTTTTCAAGTCGGGCGTGCGCAGCCAGCACGCCTGATCAACGGATCAAGTTTTAGATACAGCCGGGCCACATCAAGGTCCGGCTGTTTTCGTTTGGACAAGGAGGCTGGCGCGAACGGTTGGCTTTTGCTAAGTAAGCGCCAATATGGACGGGAATGCCCGTCACCCTTTCTTTGACGACCGGAGAATACCGCGATGAGCGAGCCCATCGGCAGTGCCAAGCCTGAAACAGGCGGGATTGCCAATCCACCCGTGATCATTCTGATCGAACCGCAGCTTGGCGATAATATCGGCAAGGCCGCGCGCGCGATGCTGAATTGCGGGTTGGTGGATTTGCGTCTGGTGCGTCCGCGGGATGGCTGGCCGAATGAGCGGGCAACCGCCAATGCATCGGGTGCCGATATCGTCATTGATAATACCAAGGTGTTCGAGCGCGAAGAAGATGCGCTGGCTGATCTCAACCGGGTGTATGTCACCACGGCCCGCACGCGCGATGCCATCAAGCCTGTCTTTACCCCTAAGGGTTTGGCACCGGAGATGCGAAGCGTCGTTGCGCGTGGCGAGAAAGTTGGCGTGATGTTTGGCCCGGAGCGCACCGGTGTGCGTAACGAACATATCGCCATGGGCGATGCGGTGGTCACCGTGCCTCTTAATCCCGGTTTTACCTCGCTCAATCTGGCGCAGGCGGTTTTGTTGATCGGCTATGAATGGTGGCAGGCGGGCGTTGATGTGCCCGATTATCAATTGATGATGGCCGACACCTTCCCGGCGACCAAGGATGATATGGAACGTCTGTTTGTGCATCTTGAAAACGAACTTGATGAGTCCGGTTTCTTCCGGGTGGCCGAAAAACGCCCGGGCATGGCGCGCAATATTCGCAATATCTTTAACCGCGCGAACCTGACCCATCAGGAAGTCCAGACGCTGCGCGGTATGATCGTTGCCATGCGTGGCGGCAAGCACAAGCCGTAACGCTTGCGCGGTTTAATATCGAAAATAAAGGGCTCCCCGATCTTGGCCAGGGAGCCCTTGTTGTTTGTCTGCAGGAAGTGCCAAGCTGGACGGTGTTATGGCCGATCTATGCGATAGATCTTGTCCGGGTTCGGTTTGCTTTGCCAGGGCAGGCCGTCATTCTGCCAGCCATTGAGCAGGCGAAGGCCTTTTTGCGGGCCTTCCTTGATCGCACTTCCTTGAAAACCATGAACGACATAACGGGCATTGGCAAAGCCGCTTTCCTGCAGGAAGGCGGCACTTGGCTTGCCACGTTCGCTGCCGGACCGGCACATGGTGATTATGGTGGCGTCCTTGTCCATGCCGCGTGCCTTAAGGGCTGCTTCAATCTCGGTGGCAAAGTTTGGATTGCGATAAAGCCGGAAACGGCCCTTTTCTGCGTCCCACTTGGTGCGATCCACCATCAGAAAGGGGATGTTGATATCCACCGCATCGGTGAAGCCGATAAACAGGATTTCCACCGGATCACGGACATCGACAAACAGCACGTTGTTCTGCTTGGACGAGAGTTCGAAGGCCTTCTGGGTGGAAATACCAAGCTCATCTGCCTTGGCGGATGCCGGAACAGTGGTGGAAAAGGCGATGGCCGCAAGCAAAGCCAGACTGGCCATAACGGGGCGCATTTTAAGCATATTCATCATCGTTGGGTCCTTGGGGCTTAGAACGAAAAGACGCGGGTATCTTCATCAACCATCATCTTGGCCATGGCCGGCGGGGTTGCGACACCAACGCCATCGCGAAGCGCAGTTTGATCTTGTGAACTGTTTGGCAGATAAAGCGCGCAAACATTGACCGAGGCACCGCCGCTCATCAATTTGGCCAGAAGCTGCTCAGGGGTGACCTTTTTCGGCTCAAGGGCGGGGCTTTGGGTGGCACTGAGTGCCAGGTCGCCTGCCTTGTCACACAGAAGAACATCGACCCGGACACCTTGCGCCTGCATGGTGTTGCCAAGAACCATCGCCATGCCCTGGGTCTGCAGGGACGGGCTGGTCAGGATGATCAGGGCCTTGTCAATTTTGTCATCGGCCTTGGCAATGGCGACATTCAAAACAAGAAGGATGGCCATCAGAAGGAACATGAAGGCAAAGCGGACTGGCGTGATGGTGGATTTATCCATGGAGGCGCTCCAAATTCGGGATAATTAATCAATGATAATATTTTAATTTTGGAGCGTGTCTGAATGACATGACAATCGTCAATGTGGCGTGAAAACAGGGCTAAGGCCTTGGAATGCCGCCAGATAATCTGTGCTGGTTGGGAAAGGACTTGCGCTGGCATGGCAAGCCTTGCGAAAACTGCAGGCAGTGCTTGCGTTGGCAGGTCATGAAAACGGCCATTTTCGTTTGACTCTCGGGCCGTGATCTCTATATTGCGCCTCACTTCCGAGAAAGTGGGTCGAAACATGTGGTTTCGTCCCCGTTCCGCATGCTGAGGTTTGGGCAGTTGGAAACTATCGGGACAATAAGTGATCTTTAAAAAAAGAGAGTTACAAAATGTCGAAACGTATTGCTGCAAAGCATAAGATTGACCGCCGCCTTGGTGTGAACCTTTGGGGCCGTGCAAAATCGCCGCTGAACAAGCGCGAATATGCACCGGGCATGCACGGTGCGACCCGCCGTAAGAAGCCAACCGACTATGGTACCCAGCTGTTTGCTAAACAGCAGCTCAAAGGCTACTACGGCTCGATCTCTGAAAAACAGTTCCTGCGCTACTACAAAGAAGCTTCCCGTCGTCCGGGCGATACCTCCGAGCATCTGGTTGGTATTCTTGAACAGCGCCTCGATGCGGTTATCTACCGCATGAAATTCGTTCCGACCGTGTTTGCTGCGCGTCAGTTCGTTAACCACGGCCACATTCTTGTCAACGGCAAGAAAGTAACCATCCCGTCCTACCTTGTTAAAGAAGGTGACGTTGTCGAAGTGAAATCTGCTTCGCGCGAAATCCCGATGGTTATGGAAGCTGCCAACCTGAACGAACGTGACGTTCCGGAATATCTCGACGTTGACGCGAAGGCCTTCAAAGGCACCTTCGTTCGCGTACCGAAATTCGCAGAAATTCCGTACCCGGTTCAGATGCAGCCGAACCTGGTCATCGAATTCTACTCGCGTTAATCCTTACGGATTTCGCGACCAACCAATACGAAGACGCCCGCTGGAAACAGCGGGCGTTTTTGTTTGTCTGGATTTTGCTTTACTCGGCGTGGGGATTCCATTGAACGCAATGATTTTGCGTTTTTACACTTTGGGTTGCATTAAGTTGTGCGGACAATGCTAATATAGGCGTCTGTAACAATTTCGGCGACGCGAAGGACCTGAGATGCGTATCTTAATGGTCATATTGGGCATGTTACTATTAACAGCATGCGTGCGGATTCAAGCCACTGTACAAAGCTTTTCAGATTTACCTAATGATTACCCGGGCAAGACTTTAGCGGTTATTGGGTACCCCGATGAGCTTGCAGAGAGCCTCGAATGGAAAACATACAAACCAATTTTCGAAGCTAGATTTATGGAAAAAGGGTTTGTTATTTCGTTGCCCAATGAGGCTGATTATCTAGCATTTGTGACTTATGGTATAGGTGACCCGCAAACCTCTACAGAAATCGGGAGCGTACCCATTTATGGGCAAACCGGTGGAGGCACGACATATCACTCGGGAACAGTCTCTTCTTATGGTGGGGGGTACGGTAGTTACTCCGGGACGAGCTATACGGCTCCGATGTATGGCGTTGTGGGGTCGTCAACCTACAGCTACGATGTGACCACATACACCAGAACAGTTTTCATTGATCTGTTTGACGCTGAAACAGAGCAGAAATTATATGAGAGTTCTGCTGTTAGCTCGGGTTCGTGCGGTGTTATCTCGGAAGTTATAGACGAGATCACAGAAGCAATTTTTACTAAGTTTCCATCAGGTTCTGGTCGGGTCACTGTGCCTGCAAAAAGCGATTGTTAGTTTGGATATATATATTTGGTTGTAAGAACCAAATATTGTTGCCGGACGAATGATCCAGCTATCGCTGAACATTTCTACTCTCCGTTAAGACTTAAGGCTTGAGGGGAGTTATTTGTTCGGACGACTGCTGGGCTGCGGCGGCGACGGCTTCCTGCTTTTGTTCCGGCGTCGCATCTGGCGGGACGTCGACCTTGACGTTACGCGAGGCCATCTGGATGCCGTTTTCCTTGAACATGGCAAGAACCCGTTGATAGACGGTTTTGCGGATGGTGAATTGTTCGCCGGGCTTTGAGGTATATTTCAGCCCGATTACCATGTTGAATTCTTCCATCCGGCGCACGCCCTGGGATTTCAGTGGTTCGATGAAGCTGTCGCCAATCAGCGGATCTTCAAGCAGTTCGGCAGCCAGCTTCTTGACCAGTTTCTTGATCTTGTTCACATCTGTTTCAAACGGAACACGGAATTCTAGTTTGACGATGACCCAGTCGCGGCTGTGGTTGACGATGGATTTAATCTCGCCAAACGGGACGGTCTGAAGCGGGCCACGGTGATGGCGCAGTTGCATGGAACGGATCGAGATGTTTTCGACCCGGCCGCGCAGATTATCAACCTCGATATACTCGCCGAGCCGGAAGGCATCATCGAGCAGGAAGAAAACCCCGGCCACCACATCACGTACCAGCGCCTGACTGCCAAAGCCAAGGGCAAGGCCGACAACACCGGCACCGGCGATCAGCGGGCCGATATCGACCCCCAATGCCGACAGTGTCACCATCGCCACCATGATGATGATCACCGTAAGCGCAAAGTTCTTAAGCAACGGCAGAAGCGTTTCAACCCGCGACAGGCCTGACCCACCACCTTCATCCCCCGCATTGCCCTGATTGGACGCACTCATGCGTTCATCAAGAAACGCCTTGATCAGCGACCAGATCAGATCGGCGATCAAAAGGATCATGATGATTTCGGTTGAGCTATCAATGATCCGGGCAATGATCCCGGCATCGTCAGACTGCGCCAAACGGTCAAAGCCCCAGATGCGCCACATGCTGGCGAGAACAAAGACCAGTGCCAGAAGCCGCACCCCGCGTTTAAGCACCTTGGTAAAGACCGGTGCCTTGGGCTTGACGGGTTCGAACACCTCGTCCTGTTCACGGGCGATGGCCTCGGCCGCAGCGTTTTGTTCGGCGGCTTCGTCTTCGGCGATTTGCAGTTTCTTGCGATGCTGGCTTTCGATGATGTTGCGCAAGACGACATCAAACAGGCAGGCCAAACCGATGGCGAGAAGCGCCTTGAGAATCCGCTCGGCACCGATGATGGCAACGCCGCCCACCAGAATGCACCAGCCACAGACGATCACCGGCCAGAGACGGGCCATCGATGTTGGCAGGGCCATTTTTTCAACACCGGTGCCAGTCCCCTCGTGAGTGGCAAAGAACCGGCCCAGCCACAGGATTGCTGTGCAAAAGGTCAGCACCGATATCACCACCGCAAGATCAAACAGGATAATGTCGCCAGCTATAATCGTCGGTGCGGCACTGAATACGCCAGCCAGCGCAAAGGCAAAAAGCGAAATCCCCGACGCCCAAGTCAGACTTTTGGTCAGAGCACCTGCTGCCACCGGATCGACATTGATCATGCGCAGCCCCTCGGCCTTGGGGGCAAACAGGAACTGCAGGACAATGATCAGAACGCGCAGGGCAAAGAACGCCATCAAAAGCGACATGACGGCGGCCTTCATGATTTCGGGCCAGTCAAACATCATGAAGGTGCCAAGCGATCCTATGGCAAAGGCAAAGAGTGACAGCAGCGACAGCACGCAAAGCCCGACCATGTTTTTAAGCCGGTCGGAGAATTTCTGAGGGTGGGAGGATTCAAGATAGGCGCACATCGGGGCCGAAAGCCTGCGATAGATCACCTCGATCAGGATGCCGACACCAACGAAAATCGCGGTAAACAGGAACACGCGCATCAGGCCGCTTTGGCCGAAATCGGTCGAAAGGAATTCGGCGGTATCATCAATTTCACCCGGAAAGGCATCAAGCCCGCTTAGGGTATCGGCAATGCGGGCCTGGGTGCGGGTGACGCCTTCTTCTAGGAAACCATAATAGCTGAAGGTCTCGGTGACCACGTCATCTTGGGGAAGTGGATCAGCCTCAAGGGTATCAGCGCCGCTTAGGGCGGTGACGGCGGCCATTTGTGCCTGTGCGGGCAGGGTGGGCAGCGCAAACGCGATCGCAAGCAGCAAGGTGGCAAAACATGCCATTGATTTGATTGCTGGTTTCATGCCGGTGACCTTCCCCCTGTGGCGCAAATAGCAGCATGCCATAAAGATGGGGGGTGGGCGTCAAACCATCAAGAAATAGTTTTGTGAGCGCTTTGAAATGATCGCATGCGTTGAGGGTTCGGGGGCGGCGCAGGCATAAAAAAAAACGCGCTGCCAGGCACCCTGCGCAGCGCGTTTTGAATGCGGGCAATCGCGCCTTAGGCAGCGACGGCAACGCCTTTGTCTTTAAGGTGCTGGGACAGCTCACCGCTGGCAGCCATTTCGCGCACGATATCGCAACCACCAAGGAACTCGCCCTTGACGTAAAGCTGCGGAATGGTCGGCCAGTTCGAGAAGTCCTTGATGCCCTGACGGATCGCCGGATCGACCAGAACGTTGATGTCCTTGAACTGAACGCCAAGCTCGGCCAAGACCTGAACAACAGCAGCGGAGAAGCCGCACTGCGGGAACATTGCGGTACCCTTCATGAACAGGACGACGTCATTGTCATTGACGTCTTTCTGGATGCGCTCGAATACCGGATTGTCGGTCATAATGATTGTCCTTGGCTTTGGGCAGCACAGTTCGTGCCGCAAATTCGGATTAAACTTTTATGGGCGAAGATATGGCTGGAACCTGCGGTTCTGTCAACTCTTGGCGCGATTTTGCCGCGCGGTGCGCAGATTGTCCCAGGTGAAAATCGCAAGCCCGACCCAAACAAGCCCGTAGGTGATCATGTGGGCCTCGGTAAAGGCCTCGCCAAAAATCAGAACAGCAACAAAGAACTGGATGGTCGGATTGAGATATTGCATCAGCCCAAGGGCCGAGAATTTCATATTCCGTGCGGCATAGGCAAACATCACCAGCGGACCGGTCGTGCAGATCCCAAGCCCGATCAAAAGCGCATCTTCGACCCACCCGATCTGCCCGAATGTCATGTCACCGGTATGGGCAATCCAGAAAAGATATCCAAGTGCGATCGGCGTGATCAGGATGCATTCGACAAACAGCCCGGCAATCGGATCGGCCGGGACGAATTTGCGAATAACGCCATAAAAGCCAAACAGGGTCGAAAGCCCAAGGGCCACCCACGGCATGTCGCCATAAAACACCAGAAGGTTCAAAACCCCGGCGGCACAAATCGCCACCGACAGGATCTGGATGCGGTTGAGTTTTTCGGCAAAGAAAATCCGCCCAAGGATCAGCATGATCAGCGGCATGATGTAATAGCCGAGGCTGGCTTCAAGGGCATGCGCGCTGGTGACAGCCCAGATGTAAAGCAACCAGTTGCCCGCCACCAGAAGGCTTGAAAGGAACAAAAGCCCGAGGGTGCGTGCTGATGAAATCAGCTCCCACAGCTTTTTGCGCCGGCCCAGAACAAAGACCAGCAACAAGGTCAATGCCGCCGACCAGACAATCCGGTGTGACAGGATTTCAAACGGGGTGGCAAAGGCGACCTGTTTGAAATACAGGCCGAAAAAGCCCCAGAAGATAAAGGCACCAAGACCGGCGAGGGGGCCTGGGCCGATCAATGCCGGTTTTTCCTGAGAGGACATCGGGGCGAGACCTAACGTTAAGCGGTGGTCAGTGAACGGGGCTGTGACCGGTCGCGACAACGTTGGACCAGCTCAGTGCGATCTGAAAGTCATCAGGGGTCGAAATGAAACGACCCCTGAAATCGGTCGGCAAGGCGGTGCGTGGTGGCGCGTGCCTTGCGGGTGGTGAGATCGGCGATCAGTCCGGTGCAGAAGTCTGCAGGGCCAGCGCATGCAGATCGCCGCCCATTTTACCCTTAAGCGCGGAATAGACCATCTGGTGCTGAACAACGCGGGTTTTGCCACGGAACTGTTCAGAGACAACAATTGCTGCGTAATGATCGCCATCGCCGCGCAAATCCTCGATGCGGACTTGTGCATCGGGCAGGGCTTCCTTGATCATGCTTTCGATTTCGTAGGCTTCCATGGCCATGGCGCATATTCCTTATGGTTGATCGACGCTGTATTCGGGACCGCCGATATGACTTGTTTTCATTGGTATATGTTGTTGTCACGGGGGCTGTCAATTTTTGTGAAACGCCCGTTATCCGGTGATGACAGACAACGCCTAGGCCTTGTGTTTGGCGCGATATTGCACTAATACGCATTCTTCTGGTTGCGCACACCTGCCGTCCGCAAGGTCTATGCCTTTGGTAAAGTGCGTTGAATGAATTTTTCGGAACCGTTTCCCGATCAGGGTACGGCCCGGCAATGCGGACCCCCGGCCTCCTGCGTGGAGACGACGAATGACTTCCAATACGCTTAATATCGCATCTGGCGATATTCAGACGGATGCGACCGAAACGCTCAAGGCACAAGCAAAACGCTTGCGCAAAGCCTTGGCGGCGCGTGACGTCAATATTTCGCATACCGGTTCGCTGGAACTTCTGGCGCAAAGCCACGGCTATCGCGACTGGAACACCGCCATTGCCATGGCAAGGCGCAATATCCCGACCAGTGTGTCGGACCTTGGCATCGGCAAACGCTTTGCCGGGTCCTATCTCGGTCATGCCGTGACCGGACTTATTCGCAGTGTAACCGCCACCCCGACACCCGGTGTGTTCCGGGTCGAGGTGCATCTGGATGAACCGGTCGATGTGGTGGCCTCAAAACGCTTCAGCGGTTTTCGCCAACGCATTGGTGCACGGATCAATGAACATTGCGAACCGGTCCTGACCAACGGCATGGCAGGCCCCGGTCTTTCGATTGATCTGTTGCTTGGAGAGTCCCCGGACGCGTGAGCACCTTTATCAAAGAGATAAATGACGAAACCCTCCGGCAGCTTCCAAAAGTTGCCGGAGCTTACGTTTTGGTGATCGAACTCAGCGCTGACCTTACTCTTCAAAACAAACGCTTCGCAGGTGCCTCCCTTGCCAAGGGAACCTACCTTTATTGCGGTTCTGCCAACGGCCCCGGCGGCATTGCTGCACGCGTCAAACGCCACTGCAAGCAAGACAAGAAACCTCATTGGCATGTCGATGAGCTGACCTCAAACGGGGCAGGGAGGGTTGTTTCGGTGCTGGTCGTGCCGGGTGGGAATGAGTGTGATCTGCGTGCAGCTTTGCAGGAACCGGATACACAGGTTCCGATCCTTGGCTTTGGTAGTAGCGATTGCAGTTTATGTCAGACGCACTTATTGAAGGCTACGATGAAACGTCCTCAACAAGGTAACCGTATTGCGGGTTTTCCCATGGTAGGGGCCGCCGTCAGGTTAGAGACACTCCAACGTTACATCTCCGACCATATCCACTGGGGTTCTAAGCCCGATTAGCGCCAAACAACGGTCTCTCCTGAGACTTTGAAAGGGGCTAACTAGTTTGTTCATGGAACGAGCAACTAGTACTTACTCGCCAACTGTACAGCCTTTAGCCTGATCGCCCCTAAGGAGCATCTCCGACGCACGTACTAGGTACGCCGCCGTGAGATTGGGAGCTGAAAAAAGCTTCGCATTGCGAAATCCCTTCAACCCCCTCTAGTGAGGGCTGGGATCAATTATACTTGAAATTTAGGGTGGATAAAAGTGTCGATTGGTTTAGCCCCCGGTCATGCTCATATGGCGACCGACGGCCGGTTTCTGGCCTTTGCGGTCGATGACGAAGTCATGGCCCTTGGGTTTGAGGTCCATGGCTGCATCAAGCATCTGATCAAGAGCACGCGGGTCACCGGTACGAAGGGCGGCGCGCAGGTCAACGTGGTCTTCCTGACCCAGACACATATAAAGCGTGCCGGTGCAGGTCACGCGTACGCGGTTGCAGCCTTCGCAGAAATTATGGGTCAGTGGCGTGATGAAGCCAAGGCGTCCGCCGGTTTCGGCCACGGTGGTATAGCGGGCCGGGCCCGGGGTGACATGGTCGGACGGGATCAGGGTGTATTCCTGCTCCAGACGTTCACGCACAGCGGTCAGCGGCAGATATTGATCGGTGCGGTCGCCATCAATGTCGCCAAGCGGCATGGTTTCGATCAGGCAAAGGTCAAAGCCCTCCTTCCCGCACCAGGCGACAAGGCGTGACATTTCATCTTCGTTGAAGTTACGCAGCGCAACCGTATTGATCTTGATCGAAATTCCGGCCTGTTTGGCGGCCTCGAGCCCGGCCAGTACCTGTTCAAGGCGGCCACGGCGGGTGATTTCGGTAAATTTCTGTGAATCCAGACTATCAAGCGAGATGTTAAGGCGCTTCACGCCGAGGCGGGCGAGGTCATCTGCATAGGTGGCAAGCTGGCTGCCATTGGTGGTCATGGTCAGTTCATCAAGCGCGCCAGTCTTGAGATGGCGCGACAGATTGGCAATCAGATCCATGATGCCCCGGCGCACCAGCGGTTCGCCCCCCGTCAGGCGCAGTTTACGCACGCCGCGCGTAATGAAAGCCGTGCAAAGCTGATCGAGTTCTTCGAGTGACAGAACATCGGATTTCGGCAGGAAGGTCATGTTTTCCGCCATGCAATAGGTGCAGCGGAAATCGCAGCGGTCGGTTACCGAGACGCGCAGGTAAGAGACATGTCTGCCGTATTTGTCGATCAGTGGCTTGGTCATGGTGGCGTTTAAACGGTGTTCTTGAGTTTCCGGGGCTTTTTATCGTCGTTCTTTGTAATCGTTCTGAGGCAACTGTCGCACAGCAGGTCGGGGTTTGACCAGTCTGTTTCGAAGTTGGCCGTTCACCTTTCCGTCAGGTGAAAACGATCAAAGCCGCCCCGGTGTCCCGTCAGGCGGCTTTGATTTTTGTCATGCAGGTCTTGGGTCAGGCCGAGAGGCGCGCGACATCCGCATCAATGCATTTGACGACTTCGCGAATGGTCGCGACATCTTCGCTGCCCATTTTGGCGACCAGTTCGGCGGAATGTTCGGGCACAGCAAGCGTTTTGCGCACATCAGAAAACAGCGCATCAAGCAGGCGGATGCAGTGGGTTTCGGTGAATTCCCAACGTTCCTCGCCCTGGGCCATGTTGTCATTGACCAGCTGGATCAGCCATTTCTTGCGGTGTTCATAGTTGCTGAAATGAAGCGCCATGCGGGCAAAGACCAGATTGATGCGCGAACGCACTTCCGGGGCCTTGGCCAGATGATCCCAATATTCAGCCGGGTTGCGCAGTTCGTCGTCCTCATCAGCGTGGGCTTCGATGATTTCGTGAATTTCGCGGTCGATTTCCTGAAGCATGTCCATGCCGACCATCATGCGAATGACCTTGAAGAAGGGCTGCAGGATGGTGCGCGAAAGGGCGCCATGTTCGGTATCGCCGGCTTCGTTGCCTTCCAGCAAATGATCAAAGCGTGACACCAGCAGACGGCCAAACGGATCATGGCGGACAGCGGCATGTTCTCGGGCCTTGATCGATTCCAGATCGGCTTCCAGCACTGCCCAGGCGTTGTCAAACAGTTCTTCCTTGTCGCGCAGGCCATCAACGGCCTTGAAGATCTGTTCTTCGGTAACGGAACCGCCATGGTTGCGGGCGAAATGCACAAGCCCCTGGGCAAATTGTTCCAGCACGGTGAACGCCGCGACATGATGGCGCTGTTTAAAGCTGTCACGCGGTGGTTTGTTGGCTGCGATCATGGGTTTCGAGACCTTCTTAAGACTGTTGTGCTCGTGTCAGGTTCATCTATCCAACGTCTGATAGAGTCCATCTTGTATGTTCAAGTCGTTAACAAAACGAACTGAGCAATCTGTATGCCAAGTGTCGGTCTTCCTGACCTTTTCTGATCGGATCGCCTATTCGTAGCCAGCGGCTGCTTCGACAATTTCAAGTACGACATAGCGCGGACGGATGATCTGGCGACCGGCTTCTTCGAAATTGACAGCGATTCGATCCCCGTCGACCGCCTGAATACGGCCCAGTCCCCAGTCCGGTTGGTCGGGATGGCGCACAATGGCGCCCGGCGTCAGCAAGAAATCCATTGGGTACTCTGTATCCTGTGTAGCTTGGTTCAATATAGGCCGTTTGCGGGGTATGCGCAATTTGCGGCTGTCATGTCGGCGGGGCAAAAAGGGTCCGCGATCACCAAGGGGTAAAATTTGCCGGGTCTGAAAGGCCTGATTTTCGAGTGTGCTAAATAAGCTCTTAATATATCGGGGGCAATCTTGTGGCTTCTGCGAGCGGGCTGTCTGGTTGTGACGGCCGTTCGCAATGGGCACCGTGTTTTGGGGACAGGGTGCCACACCGATACGCAAAGACCTTGGAGAGCCGGCGCTATGCTAGAGGATGCCACCCTTGAACTGACCCTGATCGAATTGATCAGTTCGCGGATCTGTCATGATCTTGTCGGCCCGGTCGGGGCGGTCAATGCCGGGGCGGAGCTTATGGGCGAAGATGGGGTTGGCGATGACGAGGCGCTGGAGCTGATGCGCAAAAGCGGTCTTGAGGCCGCGCGCCGGCTGCAACTTTTCAGATTGGCCTTCGGGCGGGCGGGCAGCAGTGCCGATACCACCGCCATGCGAGAGGCGGCAAAACATACCTATGCCGCCGAAGGCAAGGTAACGCTTGAGTGGCCGGATCTTCCGATTGATCCATCGCACGGACGAATCGTATTGAACATGGTTATGCTGGCACGTGAAGCATTGCCCTTCGGGGGAACGCTTTCCGTGACACGCGACTCCGGCAAAGTAACGGTGCTGGGAGAAGGCAAACGCGCTGCCTTGCGCCCGGAAATCATGAATGTGCTGGAAAAGGACGTTTCTGCAGATGCACTCGATCCGCGCAATGTGCAGGCGTTTTTCTTGCGGAAACTGGCCAATCTTGGCGGTGGAGCGCTTTCGGTCTTGCAACAGGACGGAAATATTGCATTGATCTACGGATAAAAATTTAACTGACAGGTCTGGTAATGGGGCGCAATAGCTTCTACCTAGATACCGAAGTATAGTATGTTTGTGCCAATTGGCGCTTTAATGGGAGTTCCAGTTCCGACAAGCAATTGATTGTTGGAGATTTGGAGGGGGTATATGGACGATCTTTTAAGTGAATTTCTGACCGAGACTTCGGAAAGTCTCTCGACGCTTGACGTCGAGCTTGTGAAGCTGGAACAGAACCCGAATGATCCGGACATCTTGTCCAACATTTTCCGCTTGGTTCACACCATTAAAGGGACGTGCGGCTTCCTTGGCCTGCCGCGCCTTGAAGCTGTTGCCCATGCTGGCGAGAACGTACTGGGTAAAATTCGTGACGGCGAACTGGTCGTTACTGCAGACGCGGTGACGCTGGTTCTTGAGTCGATTGACACGATTAAGTACCTGCTGGGCGAGCTTGAGCAGAACGAAGCTGAGCCGGACGGCAATGACGCCGAACTGATCGGCCGTCTGAACCACTTTGCAGATACCGGCGAAATTCCGGGTGGTGCGCCAGCTGCAGAAGCAGCCCCGGCCGCAGAAGAACCCGCTGAAGAAGTCGAAATGACGGATGACGAAAAACTGCAGGCTGCCTTTGACGCCGCAGAATACGATCCGGACTTCGAAGTGCCTGATGAGCCGGCAGCCGCCGCCGAGCCGGAACCAGAAGCCCCGGCAAAACCGGCAGCGCCGCCTGCTGCTGCAAAATCCCAGGAAGTCGCACCGGCTCCGAAGCCTGCCGAAAAGGCAAAGGCCGAAGCACCGCGTGGCGAGACCAAGGAAAGCTCGGTCGCAGCCCAGACCATTCGTGTGAATGTTGAGCTGCTTGAAAACCTGATGACGCTGGTTTCCGAGCTTGTCCTGACCCGTAACCAGCTCCTGCAGATGGTTCGCGGCAAGGATGACAGTGAATTCACCGTGCCGTTGCAGCGCCTGTCGCACATCACCACCGACCTTCAGGAAGGTGTGATGAAGACCCGTATGCAGCCGATCGGCAACGCTTGGGCGAAGCTGCCGCGTATTGTTCGCGACCTTGCGCTTGAGATGAACAAGAAGATCGATCTGCAGATGATCGGTGCCGACACCGAACTGGATCGTCAGGTTCTTGAACTGATCAAGGATCCGCTGACCCACATGGTGCGTAACTCTGCCGACCATGGTCTGGAAGACATTCCGGGCCGTCGTGATGCGGGCAAGCCTGAAACCGGTACGGTCACCTTGAACGCGTATCACGAAGGTGGTCACATCATCATCGAGATTTCCGATGACGGTCGTGGTCTGAACCTTGAGCGCATCAAGGCCAAGGCGATTGCCAATGGTCTTGCGACCGAGGGCGAGTTGGAAGGCATGGGCGACCAGCAGATCCAGCAGTTCATTTTCAAAGCCGGTTTCTCGACCGCGGAGAAAGTGACCTCTGTTTCCGGTCGTGGTGTGGGTATGGACGTTGTGCGTACCAACATCGAAAAGATCGGTGGTACGGTTGAGCTGAAATCGGTCGAAGGCCGCGGTTCAACCTTCATCATCAAGATCCCGCTGACGCTTGCTATCGTTTCGGCTCTGATCGTTGAAAGTGGCGGCGAACGCTTTGCCATTCCGCAGATCAGCGTTCTGGAACTGGTTCGCGCGTCGAACAATTCCGAGCATTCCATCGAACGCATTCACGATACGCCGGTCCTGCGCCTGCGTAACCGTCTGCTGCCGCTGGTGACGCTCAAGAAAATTCTTGGCCTTGATAGCAGCGAAGCAACCGAAGAATCCGTCGATGAAGAAGCATTCATCGTCGTTGCCCAGGTTGGTACCTATTCGTTCGGTATCATCGTCGACCGCGTATTCGACACCGAGGAAATCGTTGTCAAACCGGTGGCGCCGATCCTGCGCGATCTGTCGCTGTTCTCGGGTAACACCATCCTTGGCGATGGTAGCGTGATCATGATCCTTGATCCGAACGGCATTGCGACCCGCACCGGCGAAATCACCGTTGGTGGTTCGCAGGGCGTGGAAGGCAAAGCCAAGGCGGATGCATCTGATCGCGAAACCACTTCCATGCTGGTCTTCCGGGCCGGTGGCAGCGAAGTGCGCGCGGTTCCGCTGGCACTTGTTGCCCGCCTTGAAGAAATTGATGTCGAGAATATCGAACATTCAAACGGCCGTCCGCTGGTCCAGTATCGCGGCAAGCTGATGCCTCTTGTCTTTATCGATGGTAGCTACCAGATGAAGGCAGAAGGACGTCAGCCGACCCTTGTGTTCCAGGATCGTGAACGCACCATGGGGCTGGTCGTCGACGAGATCGTCGATATCGTGGATGACGTGCTTAATGTTGAACTGACAGCGGATCAGGATGGTCTGGTTGGTTCCGCCGTGATTGACGGCAAGGCGACCGACCTTATTGATGCCGGTTACTATCTTGAACTGGCATTCAGTGACTGGTTCGGCACCGAGGACAATGGTGGCGAGAAGAAGCGTGTTCTGTTGATCGATGACAGCCCGTTCTTCCGTAACCTTCTGACCCCGATGCTGTCTGTTGCCGGCTTCAACGTCACTGCGGTTGAAAACGCAGAACAGGCCATGGACCTTAAAAACCGTGGCGTTCTGTTTGATGCGATTATTAGTGACATCGAAATGCCGGGCATGAACGGTTTCGAATTTGCCGAAGCGTTGCAGGATGATGCAGCCTGGGGCGAAGTTCCGATCATTGCGCTGTCTTCGCACACCAGCGAAGAAGATTTCGAACGCGGTCGTCAGGTCGGTTTCAGCGACTACGTGGCCAAATTTGATCGCGATGCGCTTGTCTCGACCCTGATCCAGACACTGAGCAGCATGTAAGCGGGAGAAAAGTCCTATGAGCGATAAAAACGCACTCGTTCCGAGCCAGGAAAAAGGCGGCGCCCTTGACCTTGGTGGTGACAGCCAGGATTTCGTGACCGCGAATATTGGCAAACAGCTTTTCGGTATTCCGGTCCTGACGGTTCAGGATGTCTTGGGTCCGCAACGTATCACGCGTATTCCGTTGTCGCCGCCAGAAGTGGCCGGGTCGCTGAACCTGCGTGGTCGTATCGTGACCGCGATTGATGTTCGCAAGCGTCTTGGCCTGCGTGACAAGGAAGACAATGAACCGGGCATGAGCATCGTTGTCGATGAAGGCGGCGAGCTTTACAGCCTGATGGTTGATCAGGTCGGAGAAGTTCTGAGCGTTCCGAAAAAGGCGTTCGAACAGAACCCGGCAACGCTTGATCCGCGCTGGCGCGAATTTTCGGACGGTATTTTCCGTCTCGACAAGAAGCTTCTGGTGATTCTTGATGTGACCCGTCTGCTTGATTTCACGTCTTCTGTGAAGCAGGCTGGTTAGGCTGAGTTCCCATGCCGGGCACGCAATGTGCCCGGTTCCTGCCATTGTGGCTTAACGACCTAAATAAGCGAGAAGGAAGTCGATGAAGAGTTGTCTCGTCGTCGATGATTCGAAAGTCATCCGAATGGTAGCACGCCGCATCCTTGAGGAAATCGGGTTTGCGGTTGTTGAGGCAGTGGACGGACAGGAGGCGATCGACAAGTGCCTTGAGTCCATGCCCGACGCGGTTCTGCTTGACTGGAACATGCCGGTCAAGAGCGGGATTGAGTTCCTGCGTGAACTGCGCGCAACGCCTGGTGGCGATGATCCTGTTGTTGTGTTCTGTACAACTGAGAACGACCTTGAACACATCCAGGAAGCGATTACCGCTGGCGCAAACGAATACATCATGAAGCCGTTCGATAGCGAGATCATCCAGGCCAAGTTTGAGCAGGTCGGCCTGATTTAGGCCTGCTTGCCAACGATGCCTGCACGCCTTTAACAACTGATCTCCATCATCAAGCGGGGACGCTACTACGTGGAAGAAACGCCTATCCATTCGCCATACAAAGTCCTGATCGTGGATGACTCCGCCATCGTGCGCGGGCTTGTGACACGTATGATGGCCGAAGACGCGGAAATTGACGTCGTCGGATCGGTCAATAATGGCGAAGAAGCACTGGCTGTGATGGAAGGCGGCGGCATCGAAGTCGTCGTTCTGGATATCGAAATGCCGGTCATGGATGGCCTGACGGCTTTGCCTAAACTGTTGGAGATTGACCCGACCGTTCGCGTGATCATGGCGTCGACCCTTACCAAACGAAATGCCGATATCAGTTTCCAGGCGATGACGCTGGGTGCGGTGGATTATATCCCCAAGCCAAGCTCGTCAAAGGACCTCAATGTCGGCGAAGGCTTCCGCGAAGAGCTTCTTGATAAGGTCAAGGCATGGGCTGAACAGCGTCGCAAGATGCTTGAGGTCGAACAAGCCGCTGCTGCCGCAGCAGCCGCTGAAGCGGAGCCAGAACCCACCCCTGCCGCATCCGAGGCAGATGACGTCGCAGCAAAAACCGAGGGTGGTGATGCGGATGATGGCAAGGCATCGACTTTCCGGGCGGAAATGTCGGTCGAACATCAGCAGCTTCAGAAACAAGGCCGTATCCAGCGCAAAAGATTTACCGCAGAACTGCGCCCGCGTCCGATGCAGCAACCGCGCCATCAGCCGGTCCAGATGCGTCAGACGCCGCAACCGCAGCAGCCTGCACCAACGGCACAGCCCGCAGCACCGGCAACGCCGGACGCAGCAGCCTCGGCCGCAAAAGCCGCAGCCGCACCGACTGCGCAAGCATCGCGTGCGACGACCCCGTCACGTGATCCGGGCCGACTTATTCGCGATGCGGCCATTGCCGCAGGCGGACAGGCCAAGGCAACGCCAAAAACGCCGTCACGGCCAGCCCAGGCCGCACCAGCGGCCAGAATCGCACCAGCACCCAAACGCCCGACCGCACCTGCGCCGCAGAAAAGCGCACGTGTCCAGCAGGCCCGTTCAGGCAGCGCGCCGGCCCCGGCAAAGCGCCCATCGACGCGCGGTGGTGTGACGCTTCTGCCCGAGAAACGCATCAATGTCGAAGCCATTGCCATTGGCAGCTCGACCGGCGGACCGCAGGCATTGTTCGAAGTCCTACGCGGTCTGAATGGCGTGCGCCAGCCGATCTTTATTACCCAGCATATGCCGTCGACCTTCACGACCATTCTGGCCGAGCACATCACCCGTTTGACCGGTTTGAAGTGCCAGGAAGGGCAAAACAATATGCCAATTGTGGGCGGACAGGTTTACCTTGCGCCCGGCGATTACCACATGACCGTAGAAGGGCGTGGTGGCAATCGGCATCTGATGTTGAACCAGAACCCGCCCGAGAATTTCTGTCGTCCGTCGGTTGATCCGATGTTGCGCAGTCTGGTGGCGAGTTACGGAGGAAACATTCTGACTGCAATCCTTACCGGAATGGGGCAGGATGGTATGCTCGGTGGTCGCGACGTCGTCAATGCGGGGGGCATGGTCGTCGCACAGGACGAGCAAAGTAGCGTTGTATGGGGGATGCCAGGTGCAGCAGCACATGCCGGCATCTGTTCCGCGGTTCTGCCGGTTGGCGGTATTGCGGCCTATATCAAAAAATTCGCGGGGGGTCGTTAACCCACAATGATGAAGCCGGATGACTTCGAGTTCGTAAGCAGATTGATCAAGTCCAAGTCCGGGCTCGTTTTGAGCCAGGATAAGACTTATCTGCTCGAAAGCCGGCTGATGCCGATTGCGCGCAAGCGGGGACTCAAGGACCTGACAGAGCTGATTGGCGCGCTGCGCGGCGGCGACCGTAATCTGGTCGAAGAAGTCGTTGATGCGATGACGACCAATGAAAGCTTCTTCTTCCGCGATACCAAACCTTTCGATCAGTTCCGCCATGTTGTTCTGCCGCACATGATCAAGGCGCGTGCGCCGAAAAAGCACCTGCGCATCTGGTGTGCTGCGGCCTCTTCGGGGCAGGAACCCTATTCGCTGGCCATGATCCTTGACGAGTTCAAGTCACAGCTTGCCGGATGGCGCATCGATATTATCGGCACGGATATTTCGCGCGAAATCCTGACCAAGGCACGCGCAGGGCTTTATTCCCAGTTCGAAGTCCAAAGGGGCCTTCCGATTGGTCTTCTGGTCAAATACTTCCAGAAGAAGGAAGACCAGTGGCAGATCTCGGCCGATATTCGCGGCAAGGTGCAATACAAGGAATTCAACCTTCTGGAAGATTTCCGCCCGCTGGGGCAGTTTGACGTCGTCTATTGCCGTAACGTGCTGATCTATTTCGATCAGCCGACCAAAAGCGATGTTCTGTCACGAATTTCGGCCCTGATGCCAGATGACGGCTTCCTGTTCCTCGGTGGTGCCGAAACGGTTCTGGGCATTTCCGACAAGTTCAAACCGCTTGCCCGTCAGCGTGGCATCTATCAGCTCAACCGTCCGGGGGCCCCGGAAGTCGATCTGACCGCGCTTGAAAAGGTGCAGGCAGGGGCTGCTGCCGGGGGTGCCGCCGGTGCTGCGGCGCCCGGTGGACTGGCCTTCCCGAAACCAAAGCACATGCAAACCGGTGCGGGTACCACGACCGGCACGGCGGCTCGTCCGGCGGCTGGAACAACCGGCACAACTGGCACGGCAACGACCCGTCCGGGCACGTCGAGCTTTGGCACGCAATCAACCCAGCGACCGCTGGGCGGTACAACGTCCTCGACCACCCGTCCGACGACGGGGACGGGTACGACGGGCAGCGCGTTCAGCAGACCGTCAGGTTCGACTGGTACAGGTTCAGCCACGCGTCCGGGTACCACAGGCACGACTGGCTCTTCTGGAACCACCGGGTCGACCTATCGCCGTCCGCTTGGCACTGGAACTGGAACCAGTGCCGGCGCGGGGGGCACGACACAGCGGCCGGGGACAGGTAGCAGCAATACAAGCGGTTCAAATGGAACCACGCGCCCGTCCACGACCTTTGATCGGTCCCGTTTTGGTAAGCCGGACGATAAGAAGTAGCTGACAGTTGGTGCTTTGCCGACTGTTCTGTTGAACTGAATGTCGGGAAGGCCAATGACCTCAAACGCATCAATCCCCTTTTCTGCCCAGCGTAATGACCTGCGCCGTGTTCAGCGTCGGCGCAAGCTTGCGATTGCCTGCATCACGCTTTTCGTACTTTGCGCGCTTCCGCTCATGCAATCGTTTGCCCGGGTGGGGATGTTTACCCATGAAAGTGTCGAGATTGGCGGGATTATCCTGATCCTCATCGCCATTTTCGGGCGCGCCTGGTGCACGCTTTATATCGGCGGGCGCAAAGCCCGTCAGTTGACCGATACCGGGCCCTATTCGATCAGCCGCAATCCGCTTTACATGTTCAGCTTTATCGGTGCGACCGGCATCGGGGCACAAACCGGAAGTTTGCTCGTAGCTCTGCTGTTCGGACTGGGGGCGTTTGCCGTTTTCTTGCCGGTGATCCTGCGTGAAGAGCGCGCCTTGGGCGAAATGTTCGGTGCGTCGTTTTCGGAATATAAAGCGCGCGTGCCGCGTTTCGGGCCACGGGTTACTGTCTGGCAGGATGCGGAAATGCTGGAAGTTCGCCCAAAGCTTCTGGTGCGGACCTTGCGCGACGGGCTGGTGTTTTTGATGGTGATCCCGATCTTTGAGCTGATTGACCGGTTGCAGGTAATCGGGCTGATCATTCCGATGGTCTACTTGCCATAACCAGAAACGAAAAACGCCCCGGTGCAGTCCGGGGCGTTTTTCGTATAGCGGGCACTGTAGGAGCGGCGTCAGGCAGGCCTGAGACCGAAATCCGGGTATCAGGCCGCAGCGCTGTTGGTGTCGGGATCGCGCAGGACATAGCCCCGGCCCCAAACCGTGTGGATGTAGTTGTCGCCCTTGGTCGCAGACTGGATTTTCTTGCGCAATTTGCAGACAAAGACGTCAATAATCTTGAGTTCCGGCTCGTCCATACCGCCATAAAGGTGGTTGAGGAACATTTCCTTGGTCAGTGTCGTGCCTTTGCGCAGCGACAGAAGTTCAAGGATGCCATATTCCTTGCCGGTCAGATGCAGCGGCTTGCCGTCAACATCGACGGTACGTGCATCCAGATTGACGTTAAGCTTGCCGGTCGAAATCATCGACTGGGCATGGCCGCGCGAACGGCGAACGATTGCCTGTACGCGTGCTAGAAGCTCGGTCTTTTCGAAAGGCTTGGTCAGATAGTCATCTGCGCCAAAGCCAAGGCCTTTGACCTTGTCTTCGGTTTCGGTCAGACCCGACAGGATCAGGACCGGTGTTTCGACGCGTGCGTCGCGCAAACGTCTCAGGACCTCATAGCCGTCAATGTCTGGCAGCATGAGATCCAGAAGAATGATGTCATAATCGTATAGCTTGCCGATCTCGAGGCCGTCTTCCCCAAGGTCGGTGGTGTCAATCACCATGCCTTCTGATTTCAGCATCAATTCGATGCTGTCAGCATAGGTGTTGTCATCCTCAACAAGCAGCACCCGCATGTTTCTGCTCCGTTACCGTGTTCCGCAATAAGTCCGTGTTGATCCGGTTAGTCGACAATCGCCCCAACGATTGTCGCGTATTAGGAAATTTTTTCCCCATTCCGTTAACGATACGTTGCTTTGCGACTCGTGGCAAGCAGGCGAGTCGCAAGTTGTTAACTTTTTTTCATTCAAAGAAGCGACTCGGGACCGGAATGCGAGTTTTCCCAACGGTTTGCGGCGTTAATCGCAAAAACCTTATGCACAGAAAAAAATGTGCAATTATCGTTTACACGGCTTTTTAACGACGATTATGACAATATATTTGGTACGACGCGGTGCGATTTGCCACCCCTTTGACCGATCCATGGGGTAAATTTCCGTGTCATAAGAGTTGTTTCCACCGATTTTGCTGAAAAGAACCGCCCGTGTTTCAGATTGGCCGCAACATTGTCGCAGAACTCCGCCGCATTCCCGACTATCGCGTCGTCGGGCGGGTGACGGCTGTTTTGGGTTTGCTGGTCGAGATTGGCGGGGTAGAAGGCGCGCTTTCAGTCGGTGACCGCTGCAAGGTCAAGCGCCGCGACGGCAAACCGGTGATTTGCGAGGTCGTCGGTTTTCGCAATGAACGCGCGCTTTTGATGCCGTTTGGCATTCTTGATGGCATCGGTATTGGTTGCGAAGTCGAACTTGGCGATACCCAGCCGCAAGTCTATCCCGATGAAAGTTGGCTCGGGCGCGTGGTCAATGCCTTTGGCGAGCCGGTTGATGGCAAAGGCCCACTGACTGAGGGCAGCCGGCCCTATCCGATCCGCAATATGCCCCCATCAGCACATTCGCGCCAACGTGTGGCGGGCAAGATCGATCTTGGCATTCGCGCCATGAACACGTTTCTGACCTGTTGCCGCGGGCAACGTATGGGTATCTTTGCCGGGTCAGGTGTTGGTAAATCGAGTTTGCTGTCGATGATGACGCGCCACACCACATCGGATGTGTCCGTGGTCGGTCTGATCGGTGAACGTGGCCGCGAAGCACGCGAATTCATCGAGGACGATCTGGGCGAAGAAGGCCTGCGTCGATCCGTTGTGGTTGTTGCAACCTCGGACGAGCCGCCACTGATGCGCCGTCAGGCGGCCTATATGACGATGGCGCTTTCGGAATATTTCCGCGATGTTGGGCGTGATGTACTCTGCATGATGGACTCTGTAACGCGCTTTGCAATGGCGCAGCGTGAAATCAGCCTTTCGGTGGGGGAACCGCCGGCATCCAAGGGGTATACGCCGACGGTCTTTGCTGAATTGCCGCGCCTGTTGGAGCGTGCCGGCCCGGGTGGGCCGGGGCAGGGATCGATCACCGGACTGTTTACGGTGCTGGTCGATGGCGATGACCATAACGAACCGATTTCCGATGCGGTGCGTGGTATTCTTGACGGGCACGTGGTGCTGGATCGCGCGATTGCCGAACAGGGTCGCTATCCGGCGATCAACATCCTGCGCAGCGTGTCGCGTACGATGCCCGGCTGTAATAACGAGGAAGAAAACCAGATCGTTGCCCGCGCCCGGCAGTTACTTGCGACCTATGAGGATATGGCCGAACTGATCCGGCTGGGGGCATATCGCAAGGGCACCGATCCCAAGGTCGACGAAGCCATTCATTACTTCCCACTGATCGAGGAATTCCTCAAACAGCGCAAGACGGAGTGTACGCGCCTTAATGAAGGCTATCTGGAACTGGCCCGCCGCCTTGATCTTCTGGCCGAACAGCCTGAACAACCCGCACCGGCCAAAGGGCAACCGGCCGGTCAGGCTCAGCAGCCCAATGCGGTCAATCCGGCAGGTGCCCAGCAATCTGCTGTGCCGCCAGAGATGCCTGCGGCTCGTCCGGCACCACCGCCTTCGACCGGACCCAAGATCAATCGCGGTCCTAAGGTCAAAAGCCGTTCCCAGCGCGATGGGCAGGACCTGAACGAAGCCAAGCGCGCGCTGCGTCAGGATGGCAATGATGCTCCTGACGGGGCGTCGTAATGATTGCGGACCCTAGGGGCTGACCCATGGCCAAGGATTTCAAGACACTGGTGCGCATGCGCAAATGGGCGCTTGATGAAAAACAGCGCGAGCTGGGCGAGATGCTGGGTGTTTTGGGCAATCTTGAAGCCGAAAAAAAGGCCCTTGAGCAAGCGGTGATCCACGAACAGAAGATTGCGGCGGAAAACCCGGAACTCGCCGGTTTTGCCTATGGCGGTTTTGCCACTGCCGTAATCGCCGAACGCGAAGCGATCACGAAAATGATTGCCGAGCAGGAAGAAAAGATCGACGCCTTTCGCGAAGAAGTCGCCGATGCCTTCAAGGAACTCAAAACTGCCGAGATTGCCGAACGCAACCGGCTTGAGGCCGAGCGTGCCGAAGAAGACAAGAAAGAACAGGACGAGCTTGATGAAATCGGCACCCGTTCGGCCACCCGCGATGACGGGCTTATTTAAGCGCTACGTTGCCGTCTGACATATCAGGTGAAAAGGCGAGGGCGCGTTCGATAAAGGCGGCAATATTGTTCTTCGCAGACCCTTCGTTGGCAAGGCGCAGCCGCTGGATCGCGAACGGAGAATCTCCGAAGGTTGCGGTATGTGTTGCGGGAATCTCGACATCAAAAACCGGTTTGCCGCCATCTTTTTCGATGATTTCATAACGGATACGGGTTTTGACCGTCAGGTCCAAACCAAATAGCGGTTGGTCGACGTCAAGCAAGGTGACACGCAAACCATACGGCGCGTTTTCATCAAGCTTTGCCAGCAAGTTAGCATTCTCAAGGGATGCGATCAGGGCTTTTTCAAAAGCCTGGCTGCTGATTTCAGACGTCCATAGCGGGTTGGTTTCTTCACCGCCATCAACCGACTTCACAACAATGCTGTCCTTAAGGGCCGAGTTCTGCGTGGCAGCTGTGTCGATGCCCTCGGTTACCACCATGTTCTGAAACTCGGCCGGTGATGCACAGGCACTTAAAAGAGCCAGGCCAAGGATTGCAATGGTGTGTTTGATGGCGCTCTTCATTTGTTTGATACTCCGTATGAAATCAAAACCTTAGTCTGAATCAGGAATATCTCTTCAGATTGTTTTTTGAAATATAAAACAATCTGAAATAGCAATTTTAAGGATGGGGCTGATGATCAGGCCGCGATATCAACGCCTGCTTCGACGCCTGTCACACGTTTAAGGTCGGACGTGCCAAGTTCAAAGACCGTGCTCGGCGTTCCGGCCGCGAGCCAGATGGTTCCCTTGGCCAGCAGCTTTTCATCAATCAGGGTTTCGATCGGGTGGGCGTGGCCAAAGGGCGGGACCCCGCCGATGGCGTAGCCTGTATGTTCGCGAACCTCGGCTGCATCTGCCTTGCGGATGGATAGGCCCAGCAAGCTTGCAACCTTGTTCAGATCGACCTGATCGGCACCGTTCATGATGGCCAGGATCGGGCGGGATGCCTCGGTCATGAAGACCAGTGATTTACCGATGTCACTGATGTCGCAGCCAATGGCGTTGGCTGCGTCCGCAGCCGTGCGCGTGCCAGCGGGGAATTCAAACACCTCGACATGGTCAAGGTTGCGTTCGGAAAAGGCGTTCTGCAGGCGCTGTGGAGGTGAAACTTTTTTCATCAGCCATTCTCTTGTGCGCGGCGTCTGAGTTTGCGTTTGCGGTTTATCAGGTTAAGCGTTTCGACCGACAGGCTAAAGGCCATCGCGAAGTAGATGTAACCTTTCGGTACGTGAATCTCGACCCCGTCCAGCAGCAAGACAAACCCGACCAAAATCAAAAACGATAATGCCAGCATTTTGACAGAGGGGTGTTGTTCGACAAATTCGCCGATGGTCTTGGCTGCCATCAGCATCACCAGAACCGACAGGATCACTGCGATCATCATGATCGAAATATGATCAACCAGCCCAACCGCTGTGATCACGCTATCGAGCGAGAAGATGATATCAAGCAGCATGATCTGCACGATCGTCATGGCAAAGCCGGACATGATTTTGCCTGGCCCGTGTTCTTCGGGTTCATCAATGGTGTGATGGATTTCCTTCGATGCCTTGGCGATCAGGAACAACCCGCCGACAACCAGGATCAGATCACGACCGCTGATTTCCTGTCCGAAGGCAGAAAACATCGGGGCGGTCAATTGCATGACCCAGGCGATCCCGGCCAGAAGCCCCAAGCGCATGCCCATCGCACCCAGAAGGCCGATACGGCGTGCGGATGCCTGTTGCTCCGGCGGGAGTTTGGAAACAATCACCGACAGAAAAACGATGTTGTCGATGCCAAGAACAATTTCCAATGCCGTCAGGGTGGCAAGCCCCATCCACATATTCGGATCGCTTATCCAGTCAAACATCAAAAACGTCCTGTTCTGGCGATTGGTGATGCAACCATGGTTGGCAAAAGGTGTGCGTCGAGGGTCTCTAACGCAAGCGTGAATTGATTTTATGTGCCGTCTGTTGAAAAAGTGACAATCACAAAACAAACAACCGGCCGCACCCGCCAGGCGGGCAAGGCCGTGGGTCATCAGGTAAAAGGATTGTCCGATATGCGGTCAGGATTGCGCGCTTTTGTTTCTGCCTTGGGGATTGCGACCGGTGTTGCTGCCACGTCGCTGTCAGGCCCTGCAATGGCCGATCCGGCCCCGGATGTCGGTAACTGGCAATCGGTGTTGGATCAGGCGCGCGGGCAAACCGTTTACTGGCATGCCTGGGGCGGAGAGCCGCGGATTAATGATTATATCGCCTGGGCGGGTGAACAGGTGCGCGAACGCTATGGCGTTGAGGTCGTGCAGGTCAAACTGACCGATACCGCCGATGCGGTGACCCGCGTTCTGTCGGAAAAGACCGCTGGCGTCGATGATGGTGGCGCGGTTGATATGATCTGGATTAACGGCGAAAACTTTGCTGCGATGAAGCGCAATGAATTGCTGTTTGGCCCGTGGGCAGAGCAAACACCGAATTTCGCCTATGTCGATGTTGAAGGCAAACCGACCGTGGTCAATGACTTCACCGTGCCGACCGATGGGCTTGAGGCCCCCTGGGGCATGGCGCAGGTCAGTTTCTATTACGATACGGCCAAGCTTGATAACGTTCCGAAATCTGCCCAGCAGCTTCTGGAATGGTTGGTGAAGCATCCCGGGCGTTTTACCTATCCGCAGCCGCCCAACTATATGGGCTCGACCTTCCTCAAACAGATTCTGACCGAACTTGTTGCTGATCCAAGCGTTCTGCAGCAGCCCGCTGATGAAACCGATGCCCAAGCGACTCTCGCACCACTTTGGGGCTATCTGGAAGATTTGCAGCCGCTTTTGTGGCGCGATGGTCAGGCCTATCCGCAGAACGGGGCGTCTATGCGTACCCTTTTAGCAGACAATGAAGTCGATATCGCCTTTTCGTTCAGCTCTGGCGAGGTGTCATCGGCAATCGAGGCGTTCGAGCTTCCTGATACCGTGCGCTCCTACGTGTTTGAGAACGGCACCCTTGGCAATACCAACTTTGTTGCCATTCCCTATAACGCGTCGGCGAAGGCCGGTGCGGTTGTTCTGGCCGATTTCCTGATGTCGCCCGAAGCCCAGCTGCGCAAGCAGGATCCGCAATATTGGGGTGCTGATACGGTCCTGGCGATGGATAAGTTGCCTGCCGATATGCAGGACGCCTTTGCCAATCTTGATCTTGGCATTGCATCACTTGCGCCGTCCGAGCGTGGCACGATTCTGCCGGAACCGCATCCAAGCTGGATGTCGCTGGTCGAAACCGAATGGCAAAAACGTTACGGCGTTGTGCAATAATAACGCATGCTGCGTTTTGTTCCGATCCTGACACTTGTTCTGATGATCGGCCCGGTTTCGGCCGGGCTGATTGGAACGATCTTGCCTGCATTTGGCATCTTGCCCGCCCTTGGCAGGACGACACCATCGCTTGATCCGTGGCAAGCATTGTTTGCCCAGCCCGGCCTTGGCACATCCATCCGTCTGTCATTTGTGAATGGTTTGATCGCAACCGCGATTTCGGTTGCGATTGTCATGCTGTTTTGTTCTGCCTGGCAGGGCACGCGCATCTTTCACGCCATGCAGCGGGTGTTGTCACCGATCCTGTCGGTGCCGCATGCAACAGCGGCCTTTGGTCTGGCCTTTCTGATTGCGCCGTCAGGATGGATCGTGCGTGTAGTGGCACAAGTTGCCGGGTGGGAACGGCCGCCTGATATCGCGATCATTCATGACCCGTGGGGGATGGCGCTGATTGCAGGCTTGGTCGCCAAGGAAATCCCGTTTCTTTTCCTCATGACGCTTTCTGCCCTGCCGCAGGCTGATACAGATCGCACCGCCCAAGTCACGGCAACCCTTGGCTATGGCAGGATTACCGGGTGGTTCAAGGCAACATTGCCGCGCATCTATCCGCAAATCCGCCTGCCGGTTTTGGCTGTGCTGGCCTATTCGACCTCGGTGGTTGATGTGGCGATCATTCTGGCCCCGACAACGCCGGCACCGCTGGCGGTTCGCATATTGGGGTGGTTGTCCGATCCTGATCTGGGTTTAAGGTTTATGGCATCAAGTGCAGCTGTCTTGCAGCTTTTGATCGTCATTGCGGCGATGGCTGTCTGGATTGCCGGGGAACGGATTATTTCGGCACTGGGGCGTTATTGGGCAGAGGACGGGCATCGTTTCAAGAAAGATGTAGCTTTGCGCGGGCTTGCGGCCACGATGGCGCTGGTCGCGGCCGGTGCTGTTGTGCTGGGACTTATCGTGTTGCTGGTCTGGAGTGTGGCCGGGTTCTGGGCCTTTCCGGATTTGCTACCGCGCGGGTTTAGTTTGCGTCTTTGGGCGCGCGAGCTGGATGCGATTGGCAGCAGCCTTACCACAACACTTCTAATCGGTATCCCGGCTGTTCTGGTTGCCGTGATGCTGGTTCTGGCCTGTCTTGAAAATGAGGTGCGCACGGGCAAGGCCGCCGGGCGGCAGGCGATGCTTTTGATTTACCTGCCGCTTCTGGTGCCTCAGATCAGTTTTATGTTCGGTTTGCAGGTGTTCTTTACCCTGCTGGGCCTTGAACGCACATTGCTGTCGGTCGTGCTGGGGCATTTGGTGTTTGTCGCACCCTATGTGTTCCTGTCCCTGTCAGAGCCGTTTCACGCCCTTGATCCGCGCTATGGGCAAACGGCCCTTTGTCTTGGCGCGTCACCGGCACGGGTATTCTGGCAGGTGCGCTTGCCGCTTCTGACCCGCGCGGTATTAACGGCTGCGGCCGTCGGGCTTGCGGTGACGGTAGGGCAATATTTGCCAACGCTATTGATCGGGGCGGGGCGCTTTGCCACGGTAACGACAGAGGCCGTCGCACTGGCATCTGGCGGGGACCGGCGGATGATTGGCATTTATGGGTTGCTGCAAATGGTCTTGCCGTTTGCGGGCTTTGCCCTTGCCTTGCTGATCCCGGCGGTATTGTTTCGCCATCGGCGCGGCATGGGTGCACAGAACAAGGGATGATGAATGCCTGAGGCGGTTAAAAACGGTCTGGAACTGCGCGATGTGCATATTTGCCTGGAAGGGCGTGAACTGGTGGCGATTGACCTTTCAATTGCACCGGGCGAGATCGTCACCCTGATGGGCCCAAGCGGATCGGGAAAATCCAGTTTGCTTGGCCATATTTGCGGCACCTTGCCTGATGCCTTTGATGTTTCCGGGCAGGTAAATCTCGATGGCCGGGACCTTGATGGTTTGGCGCCGCAGGATCGGCATGTCGGCATTCTGTTTCAGGATGATCTGTTGTTCCCCCATCTTTCGGTTGGCGGCAATCTCGCCTTTGCCCTGCCTTCGCATATCAAGGGCCGGGCCAATCGCCGCAGCCGGGTTGAAGCAGCCCTTTCCAGTGCCGAGATGGACGGGTTTTATGACCGCGATCCGGCGACATTATCGGGTGGGCAGCGTGCGCGTGTGGCACTTATGCGTGTTCTGCTGTCGGAACCGTGTGCGCTGTTGCTTGACGAGCCGTTTTCAAAACTTGATAGCGGACTGAGGTCCCAAATCCGGTCGTTTGTGTTCGATCTATGCCGTAAGAACAGCCTACCGACTCTGATGGTGACCCATGATCCCGAAGATGGCGAAGCCGCCGGTGGCCGGGTGATTGCGTTGGATTAAGCGCGCGATAATGCAACGATGGCATGCAGCGAATTTTGTGGAAACACCCTTTGATTGGTCCTATAGCACTTTACCGCAAAGAATTGTCTTGGGTCCCAGACGTTAAATCACAAGACCCGTGCGGCATGGAGGATGTCGTCAATGTTCCCTGAAGAAATGTTTTCAGTTGTTCCGGATGCGCTTGATCCGGCCACCTGTGACCGTTTGATTGCCGGTTTCGCGCACGAGATGGACGAAGGCGGCCTTGTGCAGGGACAAACGGCAACCCACATCCGCCGATCAAAAATCACCTGGTTTAACGAGGAAGAGGAACCGGCTGTGTGTCGCCGGATCATTGATCTTGTGGCCGATGTGAACCGCAATGTCTTTGATTTCTCGCTGAGCGAATTTGCCGAAGATGCCCAGATTGCCTGCTATGCCGGTGATTTGCGCGGGCATTATGACTGGCACAGTGATGTTGGCGCATCCGAAGTGGCACGCCGTCGTAAACTGACGATGGTGATCCAGCTTTCAGAGCCCGATCAGTATGAAGGTGGTCAGTTACAGCTCAACCCGGCCGGGCATTTTATTGATGCGCCGATGGAACGGGGATCAGCGATCTTCTTTCCAAGCTTTGTCCTACACCGCGTGGCACCGACCACGGCGGGAGAACGTTATTCCCTGACCCAATGGGTGCACGGTAACCCGTTCCGTTAATCAGACAAACGGATCAGTACCGTTCGAGACGATCGAGAAGACGTGGGTTGCCCCATTTGGGCTGGCGGTCTTCAAGGGCGGTTTCGTGATGGAAGACCTGATCATTGTCAGCGGTCTGTTTGTCCAGACGCAGGCTGATCCAGCGCGGCACCAGTTCGTTGTTGAAATCATCCATCAAAAGAACGGCGGCGGCTTCGAAATTCTCGAACTCGATATTGGCGATTTCGGCGTAATATTCGGCAAGGCTGTTGGTCTTGAGGATCAGGCGATCAGGCACATAACGAAGTGTCAGACGTGCGGGAAAGACATCCTTGGCACCGGTCAGGTTGCTTTGCAGGGTGACGACATAATTAATCCGCGGGCCCGGGTTCGGTTCGGTCAGGATCAGATTACGGCGCTGATAAATCTCAAGCATGGCTTCCAACCGTTGTCATAAGTGAAAGATCAAGGATAAGACCGCGCCGCAAGCAGGAAAAGCATTCATTTCAAGTCGATGACGGTTGTTTGTCCCTTATGCCTCGATCCCATGATGGGAATTCGGGCCGTCGGTATCGGCAACGGGGGCAATTTCGACAAAGCGCGATCCATCCTGAAACTGGATATGGCCCTTGTAACCGGAAATCTGAAGGGCCTCGCGGAAAATGCCGCGAATGTCATCGCGGTTATGGGATTGCAGCGGGTTTTCGGTGCGAATGATCAGATCAAACTTGCTGTCCTCGCCTTTGACCAGACCGTCAAGCTGGGTATGGCCGACCACACTGAATGACAAGTCCAGCAGGAAACGCGTGCCCTGATCTTCGGGTTTGTCAGGATCGTTTTCCTGATCCCCGTGCCGCCAGCCCAATTGAAGCTGTTCGATCTTGTCGCCCATATCGAACGGCATCGTCATCACGCGCCAGCCGTCCGGCCTGTCGTCAGCAGCGATACTGCGAAGTTGACCAAAGTCACCTTCAAGTTTCTTAAGCCCGCCGCCATCCAGATCACCAAGCGACGCCAGACTGTTCGCTGCACGATCGCCGATCCAGCCACGCAAACTCCCGCCCGGACCTGTCATGGCGGCGAAGAAGAACATCATGGTTGTGGTCAGTTTCGGACCGGCCTGTGGAATATTGTTCAGCAGGCTTAACGCCGCACCCGGATCATGTTGCTGAAGTGCGCTGACCGCTTTGTGCAGGCTGTCCCAATCGTGGGTCAGTGCGGCTGCCTGACCACGCGCGATCAATTGCGCCTCGGTCATTGGTGCAGACAGCGATGGCTTGGCCGTGCCAGCCGGATCGACGTTAAACGACAATGTCGCACCTGTGGGTGCAGGTACGGGCAGTTTGATGCCGACAATCCCGGCTGACGTCCGAAGGGCTGTAAAGCCCTGCGGCAGCAGGCGGGCCTCCGCACTATCTGGCGGCAGGACAGTACCGGTTAACATCAAGGTGCTTGCCGGGGCCTGGCCGCCTGCGGCTTGTGCCGCGATGGTCGGCGCCATGCCCGCCGTGGCTGCACCAGCCGCCGCACCACCAGCTGCGCCGCCTGCCATCCCGGTGGAACCGGCATTGGTCGCTGCGGCCATGACATTGGCGGCCTGTTGGGCGGTGACGGTGCCCTGGCCCAGGAAAATGACCTGTGTCTGGCTTCCGGCGGGCAGTTGGGTGCCGTTTGGCATATTGAGGATCGATGTGGTAACCGCGCTGAATGTCTGTCCGGGTGTCAGGCTGCTTCCGGTAATATTGCCACTCGCAATGCTGCCGGTAACACCAGACCCGCCGGGGGTCAGGGTATGGGGCAGAAGTTGCAGGCGCATGCCCTCGGTCGGGTTGCCACCAGATGCGGTTTGTGCGGCACCGGGATTGGTTGTTGGAATGCGCGCCCAAAGCAGATCACCAAGATTGCCCGGAAGCTGCGTCGGGACCCTGACCGTGACCGATCCAAGAGCGGTCGCAAGGGTCAGTTGATTGCCCGATTGAGATTGCACCGATGCCTGCAAAAGCGTTTCGACCGGCAGCTTGGCCAGTGCAGCGGCAACCTGTTGCGAGGTCGCGGTTGTGACGGTTGCGTTGATTTGTGCAGGAACCGACCCTTGATTGGCTTGTCCGGCAGTGCCACCCGCCGAAGCATGTCCACCGACGGCCGGGCCGGGCGATATTGCTTGTGGCGGGAGCGTCATGACAAACCTACTCCTCGAGAAGGGTTCGGGCGATTGCCTCTATGTCGTGGGCGGCATCGCAGTTCGGATGACGGGTCAGGAGCGGCGTCTGATTACGGATGCATTCCGAAACCTTTGAGTCCGCACGAATAACGCCAAGCAATGGCGGTGAAATCTTCAGGAAGCCCTCGCACGCCTTGAGAAGCTTGTTATAGATCGCCTGACCTTCTTTCTTGTCCTTGGCCATATTGACCACCACCCGGATATCGGTTTTCGGGCGGGCCATATGGGTGATCTTGATAAAGGCATAGGCATCGGTCAAAGAGGTCGGATCGCCGTTGGTAATCACAATCACCGTATTGGCAAGACCGGTCATCTGACGCACGCCTTGGTCCACACCGGCACCAAGATCGATCAATACCTTATCATATTCTTTGCCGGTCTGGAGCAAATCGTCCGACAGCGCCTGCAGGCGGGTGGCCGGCAGGTTGGCAAGGCTGCCCGATCCGCTGCGTCCGGCGATGATATCAAAATCGCCATCCGGGAAATGGGTGACCGCGTCCTTGAGGCTGATCCGTCCGGAAATCACGCCGCCCAGATCATATTTCGGCATCAGGCCAAGCTGAATATCAATGTTGGCAAGGCCGAGGTCACCGTCAAACAGCAGCGTCTTGTGACCTTCCAAAACCATGGCATGGGTCAGGGTAATGGAAAACCAGGTCTTGCCGACGCCGCCTTTGCCAGATGCGACAGCAAGGACATTGCGGCCTCTGGCCCGCGGGGCGGATTTGGGTGAAGCATCAGACTTGGTAGTCATTTCACGACCTCGGAGAAGCTCGGTTTCGCGGTATCAGCGCGATGGGACGGTATCAGAAGTTTTGCCAAGGCAAGGGGACTAAGGGCCGTAAGGCCGTCCGCCACCTGGGCTGTCATACTGACATTACAGAGGGAAAGATTTCCTGAATCGGCTCCATATAGCGCACCGCCAAGGCGGGCGGCAACATCAAGTCGCGAGATCATCACGCGTGTTGCGCCGCCGTCGGCAAAGGCATTGGCGATATCAGCCGCCTCATAGGCATCAATTCCCGCAGGATTAACCAGCACCGGTTCACTCGGTACCGCTTTCATGAATTCACAAAGCGTGCCAATCTCGGTTTCGAGATAGGGATTGCAGCTTGCCGTGTCGATCAGAATGACATCGGCTTCGCGGATTTCACCAAAGCGTGCCTTCAGATCATCTGGCGATTTTGCCTGCAAAAGATCGATCTTGAGGATTTTGGTAAACGCCTCAAGCTGGGCAATGCCACCTGCACGTTTATAATCAGTTGAAAGAACAGCGACTTTTCGCTTCTTCATTACGGCCCGCGCGGCGGCCTTGGCAACCGCAAGCGTCTTGCCCGACCCGGGCGGGCCAACAAAGGCCAGCGCACGTGGTGTGTTCTTTTCAGGCAGTGGCGAGAAATCAAAAATTTCATCAAGCGCACCGGCCAGCAATTGCTGTTCGGATGCGGCGGCTGTTTCGCGCGCCATCAGATCACAAAGACGAATGCGCAACCGTTCCGGCAAATTATGCCGTGTCAGGGCGGCTTCAACCGCATCAAGTTGTTCCTGAAGGGCCGGGGCCGGGCCGCCGTCATCTTCAAAGTCAGGATCACGGTCAAGGGCGGCAGTCAGGCGCACGCCACTGCCCGGGATATCCTGTGTCGAGACGATGATGGCATCAGTGCCCATGTGCTCTTTTACGAGCGCCATCGCCTCTGTCATGGTGGGCGCGGTGAAGGTCTTAAGACGCATTCCGGTTCCCCCATGGTGTTATTGTCATTCCCGCGATCAGGGCGGTCTGGTGTGTCATGCGCATCAGACCTGCCCCAGCGTTTTCAGCTGTGCCTTGGGATGAATTTCGTTTTGCGACATCACCACGGTGCTCGGGCGGAAACGCTCAACGATCGATCGCACATATGGTCGAATACCCGGGCTCGTCAGAAGAACCGGGCTTTCGCCCATCATGCCAAGGCGCTCGAACGTGGTGCGAACCTTGTTGATGAATTCCTGAAGCTGGCTTGGTGGGATCGAAAGCTGCTTTTCCTCGCCCGAACCAACAAGGCTTTCGGCAAAGATCTGTTCCCATTGCGGAGACATGGTCACCAGCGGAATGACGCCGTCCTGATTGGTGTTTACATCTGAAAGCTGTCGCGCCAGTCGGGAGCGAACATGTTCGGTCATGAAGGTCGGGTTGCGGGTAAAGGCGGTGGATTCCGCAATGCCTTCAAGGATGGTCGGCAGATCACGGATCGAGACACGCTCGGTCAGAAGGTTCTGCAGAACGCGCTGAACACCGCCAACCGAAACCTGACCCGGGACGATGTCTTCGACCAGTTTTTTCTGGTCTTCATCAAGCTCATCGAGAAGCTTCTGGGTTTCCGCATAAGACAGCAGTTCGGGCATGTGATCCTTGATCACTTCGGTGATGTGGGTCGTGATCACGGTCTGCGGATCGACAACCGTGTAGCCACGGAACATGGCTTCTTCCTTCATGCCCTGCTCGATCCACATGGCGGGCAGGTTAAAGGTCGGCTCCATGGTCTTTTCGCCCGACAGGGTGATTTCCTCACCACGTGGATCCATCACCAGCAACATGTTCGGACGCAGATCGCCACGGCCTGCCTCGATCTCCTTGACGCGCAGAACGTACGTATTGGCGGGCAGTTGCATGTTGTCCTGAATACGTACGGACGGCATGACAAAGCCCATGTCACCGGCAAGCTGACGACGCAGGGCTTTGATCTGATCGGTCAGTTTCTGACCGCGTTCGGTGCTGATCAGCGACAGCAGGCCATAGCCCAGTTCAAGGCGCACATAGTCCATGCGCAGCGCATTGGCGATGGGTTCTTCCGGCGGTGGGGCGGCGGCTTCTGCCGCGGCCTGGGTTTCTTTCATCTGTTCTTCGACGACGGCGGCTTTCTGACGCTTGCCCATGTAATAGGCGAGGTAGCCAAGCCCGCCGGCAAGCAGCAGGAACCAGAACATCGGAATGCCCGGCAGAAGCGACATGCCCCCCATCAGGGCAGCCGCAACACCAAGGGCCGCGGGATAGTTACTAACCTGTCCGAAGACGGCCTTTTCGGTCGCGCCGTCAAGGCCGCCCTTGGTGACCAGAAGGCCGGCTGCGGTCGAAACGATCAGGGCCGGGATCTGGGACACCAGACCGTCACCAACGGTCAGGATCGTGTAGGTCTCGGTCGCTTCGCCCAGTGACAGACCCATCTGGGCGGTGCCGATGATGATACCGCCAACCACGTTGATAAACGTGATCAGGATACCGGCAACGGCATCACCGCGGACAAACTTGGACGCACCATCCATGGACCCGAAGAAGGAGCTTTCATCTTCAAGTTCCTTACGACGCGCCTTGGCCTGTTCTTCGTTGATCAGGCCAGATGACAGATCGGCGTCAATCGCCATCTGCTTACCGGGCATGGCATCAAGGGTAAAGCGTGCCGCGACCTCGGCAATACGGCCGGAACCCTTGGTGATAACCACGAAGTTAATGATTACAAGGATGGCAAAGACGATAATCCCGATGACGAAGTTGCCTGAAATCAGGAAGCTGCCAAAGGCCTCGATAACTGCACCGGCAGCATGCGTGCCTTCGTGACCATGGCCCAGGATCAGACGCGTGGTCGCGATGTTCAGCGCAAGTCGGAGCGACGTTGCCACCAACAGGATTGTCGGGAAGGAGTTGAATTCGAGCGGCTTCTGAATGAACAGCGAGGTCATCAGGATCAGCACAGAGAAGCTGATCGAAAGCGCAAGCATGAAATCCAACAGCCATGGCGGCATCGGGAACATCATGACCACAAGGATCATGATAAAGCCAAGCGCCATGGCAATATCGCCACGTTTCATGGCCGAAGATACACGCGACTGAATGGCGCCGAGATTTAGCCCGCCCGGCGCACCGCCACCGGGGCCCTCAGAGCCACCGGAACCAGTCGGTGTGATGTCTTGACCTTCGGCCATTGTCTTTGCTTGTTATCCTGTTGCGTGCTCGATGTCGGTTGCGCGTTCACCTGTCTTGAAGATGGGGGCAGCGCCGGGATTTTTCATGTTCAGTCCTGGCCATCGCCCGGTGCGGGTACGGCAAGTCCTTCGTCGGTATATTGGCGCAGCTTGTTGCGCAGGGTCCGAATGGAAATGCCAAGAATATTGGCCGCATGGGTCCGGTTGCCAAAGCAATGTTTGAGCGTATCGATAATCAGATCACGTTCGACATCCGCCACCGTGCGCCCGACAAGCGCAGAGGTCATCGAGCCATTGCCAGCCGTGCTTTCATCCGATGCGCTGTCTGCTGCATCAGCACCCTGATCAGCTGCGGGCGCATGTTCTGCCGGCGCTGATGACGCCGGGGCGGGCGGTGGTGTCGGTGTGCTGGACTGATAGGCTGAAGACGCAGCACCATAGGCGGCATTGGCGTTCGCATAGGCCGAACTTGCCCGTGCCGGGGCAGCGGGTGCTGCTGGTGCCGGCGTAGGGGCCTGTGGTGCGGCAGCCGGTGCCGGTTCGCTGCTGCCTGATCCCGACAGCATGATGGCCTCTGGTCCGATTTCATCAGGACCCGCGATCAGAACGGCGCGATGCATGGTGTTTTCAAGTTCGCGCACATTGCCCCGCCAGTGATGGGACAGCAGGCGCTGGATGGCCAACGGGCTGACAGGGCGGATCGGCACGTCATTGGCTTCAGAATATTTTTTGACAAAGAACTCGGCCAGAACCGGGATGTCGTCAGGGCGTTCGCGCAGTGACGGGATATCCAGATTGACGACGTTCAGGCGGAAATACAAATCCTCGCGGAAGTTGCCCGCATTGACCTCGGCCTCAAGATTACGGTTCGAGGTCGCAAGGATGCGCACATCGACCTTGACCGGCGTCTTGCCGCCAAGCCGGTCGATTTCCTTTTCCTGAATGGCACGCAGAAGCTTTGCCTGCAGGCGGACATCCATTTCGCTGATTTCATCAAGCAAAAGCGTGCCGCCATTGGCTTCTTCGAATTTCCCGATGCGGCGTGCCTGGGCACCCGTGAAGGCACCTTTTTCGTGGCCGAACAGCTCGGATTCAAGCAGGTTATCAGGGATTGCCGCACAGTTGACCGCGACAAACGGCTTATCCGCACGGTTGGATTTGCGGTGCACGTAGCGCGAAATGATTTCCTTACCGGTACCGCTCTCACCGGTGATCAGGATTGATGCCGAACTGTTGGCGACCTGACCTGCCAGGCGCAGGGTTTCGGCCATGCGGGCATCGCGATGGATCAGCGCGTGGCTTTCTTCGGTGACGGCTTCGAAAATGGCAGCAATCAGATCAGCTTCGGGCGGCAGGGGGATGAATTCCTGTGCGCCGGCCTTGATGGCATTTACCGCACCATTCACATCATTGCCGATGCCGCATGCGACAACCGGAACGGTGATGCGCTCTGCACCCATGGCTTCAATCAGGGCGGCGACATCAAGGGTGATGTCAGCCATGACCAGATCAATCCGGTTGCCAGCTCGCAGGATATTGAGCGCCGTCGTAACGCTTTCGGCCAGCTGGACCGAAGCACCGCGCGCCATTGCGATCTTGCTGGCTGCGCCTATCTGTCCGCCCAGTCCACCAACGATCAGTACCTGCATCGTCTCATCTCTTTCCGATCAGTTTCGGGGACCTTGCGCACCAAATGATTATGGGCGCGCAAGGCCGTATTCACACGTGTGATCAATCGAAGTAGCTGACGCGTTTTGACGGCGGCAGGATCGAGTTGATCAGCATTTCCAGACGGCGGGGGTTTTCCTGCCGACCGATGGAAACAGCACCAACCATATAGACCGAATTCAAAAGCTCTTCGTCGCTGGAGTTACGCTCAAGCTTACCGGCAAGCGGCATAAAGACCATGTTGGCCAGAACCGCGCCATAGAAGGTGGTCAAAAGCGCAACGGCCATCGACGGACCAATCGAAGACGGGTCATCCAGGTTACCAAGCATCTGCACCAGACCGATCAGCGTCCCGATCAGGCCCATTGCCGGTGCAACGTCACCGGCCTTCTTCATGATGTTGGCACCTTTCTGGTGACGGCCGATGGTGGCGTTCATGTCCTTGCGCATGATGGCTTCGACTTCCTCGGGCGGGGTGCCGTCAACCACCAGCGACAGACCTTTCCAGAGGTATTCCTCGCTTTGCAGGCTATCGAGATGACCCTGAAGCGACAGAACGCCGCCCTTACGGGCGATTTCTGCAAGCTGAAGGATCTGAAGCGCCGCATCGGCCGGATTGCGCGATTTGTGGAAAATCGTGCGCATAAGGACCTTGCCGGATCCGAGAAACTCGCCCAACGCAAAGCTGACAGCCGTGATGGCTGCGGTACCGCCGATAACAATCAGGACAGAGGGGATATCGATAAAGGCACCTGGCGATCCGCCAAAGATGATCGCTGCAATCACCAACGCAAAGCCAATGGCCAGTCCCCCGACTGTCGCAATGTCAAACGACGTTTTAGTCCCCCCTTCGGCCATAGTCGGATATCCTCTCTTACGTTAGCTTTTCTCGGATTTGATGATTTCCGTCATGGTCACGCCAAGCCGGTCTTCAACCACCACCACCTCGCCGCGTGCGACCAGACGGTTGTTCACATAGATATCAATAGCTTCACCAACCTTACGGTCAAGCTCTACGACAGCACCACGACCAAGTTTCAGCAACTGACTGACCTGCATGGTTGCTTTTCCAAGGACTGCTGAAACCTGAACGGGAATATCGTACACGGCTTCGAGATCCTTGGAAGTCTTCATCTGCTCGCTGCCGGCCTCGGCTGCGGCAAGAAGTTCAGTTCCCTCGCCCTCGAGTTCGATGTGATCATCGTCGAGTTCCGAGAGTTCGAGATCGTCATCATCAGCCATTTTCGTCTCCTGCGTCTTTGGTCGGTTGCTTCACAGCAGCCATATCGTCGGCTGTGGTCGTCGGGTTTTCCTGCTTGTGCGGTTCGGTTTCCGAACGCGTTTCGTCAGGTTGTGCAGGGCCTTGTGCGGTGGTGGCGGCCTGCTCGGTAACGCCCGGCTGTGCTGTCGCTTCCGGGGCCGGTTGACGGGGGGCTGCCGCACCCATTTCCGGGTTTTGCGGTATGCTGCCCGGATTTACCGGCTCGGACATCGTATCTGCTTGCGATGTTTGCATATCCTGCGCGTTGGTGCCATCGCCTTCTTGCGCGCCGGGGGCTTGAGGTGCCGCTGCCTGGGGTGTTGCCCCATCCGGTGTGACCTGTGTCACCGGATCAGCCGGATTGCCCTGCGTCAGACCCGCCAGATTGTCGTGCGATGCTGCAACGCTGGCAGCTTGTTCTGTTGTGGGCTGCGTTGGTGCCTCGGAAACAGGTTGGTGAGGCACTTGAGCATCTCGTGTAGGCGCTGCGTTGGCCTCTGGCGAAGATTGTGGCTCGGGTTGCGCAGGCGCCTTGGGCGCACTGTTTACATTGCCGGTATCCGTTGGTTGCGGCGCAACCGTCGCTGCCGGGGCAGCCGGTTCCGGCGGCAGGCGACTTTCCTGAACTTCAGGGTCGCCCATGTCGCTTTCGCCCAGATCATGATCACCGGCATGCAGTGCCAGCGCATTGTCGATAATGGTGTTGATCTCGGACCATACGCGTGCGCTGTCACGGACCGCTGTCCCGTCGCCCCAGGAAACCTGACAATCGCCCATTGCGACGTCCGGTTCGCCAACAACGACAACCTTGCCCGAAAAACCGCGCGAAACGGCAATCCGTTCGGCGGCAGCACCGACATCCTTTTCAAGGTCAGGATGGACCTTGATCATGACTTTCGGTGCTTCAAACAGGTTGGCGAGACACTGGCGGACAATGTCTTCAATCTCGGTCAGCTGGTATTGCTTGGACCATGCCGGTGCCAGTTTGCGAATGATGCCAAGGGCGACGTGAATGGCGTCCTCATTAATCTTGGCATTGGCGCGTTTTTGCTGCTCATCGATCTGGCTAAGTTTTTCGGCAATTTCGGACTCTACGTCGCCAACAGCCTTTTCGAGCGAGGCCATGATTTGCTGATGAGCATCATCAAAGCCCTGCTTGTGGCCTTCGGCATAGCCCTGCTCGTGCCCGCGCTTTTCGGCCTCGGCCACCATTTGCGCGCCTTCTTCTTCGGTATAGACCGGCGGCGGGGGTGGCGGGGCTTCCTCTTCTTTCTTTTTCTTCTTTTTCCTGCCCAGTTCGTAATGCTCATCTTCATCGCCTGCCGAACGGATTACGTTATCGGCATCGTCGAAACTTAGCGAGAATGTGAACTTTTCAATGGCCGTCATATCGAACTGCTAAAACGCCTTGAGCAACAAAAGGAAGGCAGCCTCGCGGCTGCCAGTGAGCCGATAACTGTCAGGAACATCAATTTTCCTGATACAGCCAGTTGCGAATGATCGAGAGAGCTTCTTCCGGGTGTTTCTCCACGATCTCGCCGATTTTCTTGACCGAGGATGCCTTCACGCGGCCTTCAACCTGCGACAGGTTGATCAGCTCTTCGCCTTCATCAACACCACCTGGCGCCATCGGTACCGGTGCAGGACCTTCAAGGGCCGGAGTGCCGTCGGCGGTCATGTCATCGGCAAGCAACTGGCGCTGTGCCATGTCTGCTGCACTTGGCAGGGTTTCGAAGGCACGGGTCAGCAGCGGGCGAACTACCAGCAGGATGACCAGGATCGCGACGATGGCCAGAACCAGCATCTCGGCGATGCGGAAGATCTCAGCCTTATCAAGGCCAAGGAAGGTCTCGATGTCTTCATCCGGGAACAGATCGTCGGTATCAGCAAACTGCATGTTGATGACTTCGACCTGATCACTGCGCTGCGGATCATAGCCGATGGCACTGCGCACGAGGGCTGCGATCTTTTCCAGATCCTCAGGCGAGCGTTCCTGATACAGGCGCTCGCCGTTTTCATCGGTGGAGTAGGTGCCATCAACAAGGACCGCTACCGTCACACGCGAAATCTCGCCGATTTCCTTGACTTGCGTGGTGGTGGTTTTGGAAATCTCGTAATTGACGGTTTCCTCGGTGCGGTTTTCCTGACTTTGCGTACCAGCCCCGTTACCTGCGCCAAAGTTGGCATCGGGCAGGTTGTTCTGAAGGGTGACCGGATCAGTACCCTCGGTCTCGGAGTTGGTTGCGTTTTCTTCGATCGTCTGGCTTGAACGGATCACACGCTCATCAGGGTTGAAGCGTTCATTTGCCGTTGTGATCTTGTTGAAGTCCATCTCGACCGAGACTTCAGCGCGAACTTCGCCATAGCCAAGGGAGCGGGACAGAAGATCTTCGATGGTGTTGCGCAGGCGGCTTTCCGTGCGGATGCGCATTTCATCGGCGGTTTGCGTCAGGAAGGTCGAGGATTGCTGTTCGCCATCACCGCGCGCAAGCAGCCGGCCGCGTTCGTCAATGATGGATACCTTGCCGGGGTCAAGCTGGGGAACGGCAGCGGCAACAAGGTGCTGAATTGCGACAACTTGCTCAGGTTTCAGTTCCCCGCCAGCCATCTTGACGGCAATGGATGCACTTGCTTCCTGGGTTTCGCGCGAGAACATCTGACGTTTGGGCAGAACAAGATGAACGCGTGCCTGCTGGATAGACTGGATCGCGGCAATCGTCCGAGCAAGTTCGCCTTCAAGGGCACGGACATGGTTGATGTTCTGTTCGAAGCTGGTCGCGCCAAAGCCGTCGGAATTGTCAAAGACTTCATAGCCCACAGAACCGCCTGTCGGCAGGCCGCTTTCGGCCATGGTCAGACGCATGCGGTTGACCTGATCGGCCGGAACAAGAATTTCGGTGCCGTTATTAAGCAGCTGATACTGGACTTGCTGATCTTCGAGACGATTGACGATCTGGCTGGCATCGGCCGGATCAAGATCGCGATAAAGCAATTCCATGTTCGGGGCTGAAACCCGCATGATCAGGAATGCAAAGAAGACAAGCAGCAACACGCCCACGCCGCTGATTGCCATCAGGCGCGTTGGTCCCAGACCTTTGAGTGTTTGCAACAAGCCGCCCACGATCGACTGCTCCGAACCGAAATTTTACCACTGTCCCAATGCGGATCGATCCATGCGGATTACGACCAGCATCAACAACGAATAGTTCTCCATGCTGAAGAACAGGTTAACAACCGGCAATTTTTGCCCAGTCGGCGGATTCAAATTCATCAGTGATTTGAATCGTTTGGATATTTAATGACCGCTTTGGTCTGCCCTTAATGTAGTGAGTCAATTGGCCAAAAAGAAGCCCGGCACTTGGGCCGGGCGAGTCTCGATTGGTGCAATGTGTTTCAGGGCGGTCTAACGCCCTGAAACAGATGTCAATTACCGTTTGATACGGATCAGTTCGTCGAGCATTTCGTCGGTCGTGGTGATTGTTTTGGTGTTCGCCGAGTAGGCGCGCTGGGTGACAATCATGTTGGTGAATTCCTCACCAAGGTCGACGTTCGAGCTTTCCAGAGCCGAGGCTACAACGTTACCAGCACCGTTCAGGCCCGGTTCACGCAGCAGGTAATCACCTGACTCACGTGTCTGGCGGTAAACGTTACCGGTGTGGTTTTCCATTTCATCAGGTGCCTCGAAGGTGGCAATGGCCAGTTTGTAAACCGGGCGTTTGACACCGTTGGCGAATTCCACCTGCAGGAAGCCTTCTTCGGTGAAGGCATAGTTCACCATGGTACCTGCCTGCGCACCGTTCTGGTTGATGAAGTGGGTGGTGTATTCGACGAGGTTACCGTTGGCATCCGAACCAGCAGCAAACTGGGTGATACCGTTACCAAGGCCGATAGTGCCGAAATCAAGGGTGAATTCGCTGGTATCGGAACCGTTGGTCCACTCTGCCGAAATGTCGGTGTCGACCAAGCTGCCGTTCACCCCGATGTTTGTGGCACCGATGGTCGCCTGAACACCGGTAAAGCTCTGAAGGTTACCGGAGCCGTCAAAGGTGATGGTGCCTGCCTGGATCAGGCCGTTCGGGTGATCAGTAACGTCAAGCTCGCCCGCTGTGGTGTTGCCAATAAGTTCGAAGCCCCAGCGGTTCTGGCCGAGTTTGACCACCTGAAGGTTTACCGTGTGGGCGGAACCGAGAGAGTCATAAATGGTCACCGGCATGGAGTTGTCTTCATCGACAGTTCCGGTTGCAAGGTTACCTGCAACATAGGTCGGTGCAAGCGTACCCGGAATACCCGGAATGGTAAGACCCGTTGCACTAAGTGGTGTGTTGTTCACGTTTGCGAAGGTTACGCCTTGATCAGCAAAGGCTGCAGTCAGCGTCAAGGTATCGTTGGTGCCGGTCGTGGTGGTGGTGGCTTCGATACCGGTTACAGCACTGATTGCGGCCGCAAGATCTTCCAGCGTATCACCGGTGTTGATGGTGATGTTGGTTGTCGTACCATTATGGGTGATGCTGAACTGGTCGCCGTTGGAGATACCGGCAAGCGTGGTCAGGTCGGTCGTATCATAATCGAGACCCGTCGTGGTCGATGTTGCGGTACCACCGGTGACAGCCGTTTCATCCGAGTTCAGGTTGGCACCGAATTCGATATTGGTGGTCGATGCTGCCGCCGTCAGGATCGAGTTAATGTCAAGAACCTGAAGGTCGGTGACAGCAGAGCTGTTTGACGTGGTCGCGTTGCCGTTGGCATCAAGAAGGCCGCCTTCACGGTCGGTTGCCCAACCCTGGACATAGTAGCCTGCTGTGTTGCGCAGATAACCGTCATCATCCGGCTTGAAGTCACCAGCACGGGTAAAGAACAGCTCGTCGTTGGTTCCTGGAGATGCGGTGCCGCGAACGATGAAGAAGCCATCGCCCGAAATCGCTGCCGCCGTGGTCGACGAGGTTGCCTGCAGCAGGCCCTGCTTGCTGATCAATGCGGTCGGATGGAACCGGACACCACCAGGCGTGTAGCGGGTATCTGTAGCGGACTCAGTCACAAGCGTCGAAAAGCGTCCGACAGTTCCCTTGTAACCGATCGTATTGAGGTTCGAGATGTTGTCCGAGATGACGCCCAGGTTCTGAGACTGAGCATTCAAGCCGGAAACACCGGAAATCATTGCACCAAAAAGGCTCATTTTTCTTCTCCTGTTTCTACAGGGTGTTGATCAAATCCGGATGAATGCCCTAGGCGGCTTCTTCCTGTTCTTCAGTCCCGGAGTTATCTCCGGTGTCTGTATTATCGTTGCTGGTATCTGTGCCATTCGCGCCCAGCTTCACGTTGGTCAGGGTCGAGAACGGTACAGAGACATCGCCCATGCGCAGGTAGATATCGCTGTCATCAATATCGACACTATCGACGGTGCCGATGATCCCGATTGCCACAGCTGCCGGATCGCCGTCTTCATCAAGGAAGCTGTTGCCGTTGGCTGCCATCGGGCTGACCACCAGGGTATAGGCACCTGCATCCTGTTCCACGCCGTTGTTGTTCTTCCCGTCCCAGGTAAAGGTCTGGAGGCCGGAAACATCGGTGAGTTCTTCGGAGTAGATCGTTTTGCCGCTCTGATCCTGGATCTGCAGTTGCAGACGCGGAACTTCAGGTGAAACGTTATATTTGTAAGACAGGCTTTCGCCTTCTTCGCGCCAGTTGGTGTCACCAACCGCCTCGATTTCGGCACCGACATAGGACAGTGCGGAAAGCTGACGTTGCTGACCCTGCATGGCGATCAGGTCTTCAAGGTTTCTGTTGCTTTGAATACCTTGCTCGACCTGGGCGAACTGGCTCAGCTGGTCGGTGAATTTATCACTTTCCATCGGCGAGGTCGGGTCCTGGTTCTGCAACTGCGTGGTCAGCAGGGTCAGGAACGTGTCAAAGTTCTGTGCCAGCTGATTGGCGGCGTTGCTCGAAGCGGCATTGGTATCCGCTTGCGACAGGCCAACGTTTGTCAGGGATGAAATGGTCATGGGATTGTCCCTCTACCTTTTCTAGATCCGGATATCGACAAGGCCGTTGGGATTGATCCCGTAGCCAATTGCGACATGTTCGGCAAGTTCGGTGCCACTCATGACATCACCATCATCGGGGCTGCTGCCCTGATCGGCGGTCATACGAGATTGGCCGTTGCCTTCCTGACTCTGGCCACCTTCATTTCGATGCTCGAAGGTGAAGCTTTGACTGTCTGCATTCAAACCTGCGTCTTTCAACGCCTGCTGCAGGGCACGAGAATCCTGACGCAGCATGTCTAGGGTTTCGCGCGTATCTGCCTGAATAACGCCTTGAACCCGGCCATCTTGACCGATTTCCATTTTGACATCGACGCGTCCGAGATGTTCTGGACGAAGCTGAACGGAAATCTTGTCGACGCCTTCACTGGCGGCATTGCGGATTGAGACCGCAACCTGCTGCTGAACCTGTTGCGACGGCGCCTGACGCGCTGTCTGCGCGGTCTGACCACCGGTATTGGTCTGATGCAGGCTGTTGGTGCTGCCCGGTTGGCCGTTGGCTGTTGCCGTGGCTTCGGTCCCGCCAGTTGCCGTCACCGAAGTGGTGGCTGCGGCACTTTGCGGGGCAGCAGGGTTGTTTTGTGCATTTTGCACGTTTGCGGCTGCTGCCATGGCCTGCTGTGCAGCCTGGGCAGTTTGCGCCGGGTTGGTTGCGCCAGCTTGCTGGGTGCTGTTGGCGGCTTGGCTGTTTGTCGCGCTATTTACGCCGTTGGCGGCATCGGTTTTACCTTTGCCGTCTCCGGTCATGGAGTCCATAACCCGTGACAGGAACTTGTCAGAGGACAATTCATCACCATTGGCCGCGTCAGCACCGTTCAGCGCTATTTTCGCCGAGGATGATGCCGCCGGCTGCGAAAGGGCCGTCGAGTTCATCAAGCCGTCAGTGGTCGTATCTGCAGCTGCGGGGGTGCCATTGGTCGTGCCAGCTGCATTCTGACCATTTGCCAGAGCTGCATTCTGACCGTTGGTGGTTCCTGCCGCGCTGGTCGCTTTCACTTCGGCTGCTTTTGCCTTGGCCAGTTCAATGGCTTCCGGGGATCCGGGAAGGGGAACCGCCTGTGTCGGCTGGTTTGGATCAACCATACCTGCTTGATTTGTTACGGATGCATCCGCAACCGGGCCATCATCGTTGGCATCAGCAGAATTGGTGTCTTCAGATGCCGAAGCAGTGTTTTTACCGTCTTCGGAAGAAGCTTGGTTGTCTTGTGAATGATCATCACCATCCGCCGTTTCCATCTCTTCGCCCGAGCGGTCATCGTCTGAGCGATTGGCTTCGACGTCGCGCGGTTCGTCGGATTTCGGATCATCGATTTTAGCGTGATCGTCATGATCTTCGTGTTCGTCACGGGCTGCGCGAACTGGTTCTTCGTCTCGGCGATCTTCTGCGCGCGCCTCATCCATGCTGCGCTCATCACGTGCGGATCTGCGGGCATCCATGTCCGCGCGCCGTTCATCCAGGTTCTTCTGGGCAGATTTTGCCGCGTCGTGTTTGACCTGCTGGTTTTGTTCAGACCAGTTGTCTGTGATCGATGCCATGATATCGCCAAAGCCGGAACCCTTGCTGTTGCTAGGGTTGTTGCCGGGAATGGAGACAGTTGGCATCACGCTATTTGTAATCGCAGAGCTGTTCATGACCTTGGTCCTTATGGAAGCAGTGTCAGAACATTTGCAAGCGGCGGGCCAGTTTTACGAGTTAACGTTTTCTACATATTTTCAGCAGGTTACAGGGGTTTGATCGGCGAAGGCAGATTTTGCCGCAGGGGCGGATGCGACCAGCCGGGCAAAATTGATCCGGTCGTTATTGTCTGGTTGAGCGTACGAATGGGTAGGCCAAAATAAAAAGGCCCCCGAAACTCGGAGGCCTTTGAATGCCGTGTGATGACTTGTGACGTATGGAATCAGGCCGAAATGGACAGACCGGATTTTGCCGGTTTTTCCGCCTCGTCGGACGCGGCAGCAGGAGCCTCGGCGGCCTGATTGGTCTGTGCCGGGCGGTCCTGTTGCGCGGTCAAAACAGCCTGACGCAATTCACTTTCACTTTTCTCGGAGAGTTCAGCCCAGGAATCACGCAGCGGTGTGAGTAGTCTGATCACTTCTGCTGCGGCATTCGGGTCGTTCTTGCGGTCCACATCCATCAAACGGATCATGCAGTGGGTATAGAGACGTTCAAGGTTCGCAGCGATTTCGCCGCCCTGTTCCATATCCAAAGTGTTCGAAAGATGTGCAATCAGTTCCTGCGCACTGCAGTTGGCGTTGCAACGGCCTTGAATGTCATTGCGTTCGATCGCGTTTTGCGCCTCCTGCAAGCGCGACAAGGTCTTCTCAAACAGCATAAACACCATCTTTGCTGGTGTAGCCGTGTTGACCTGTTGTTGCTTGTATGTATGGGCGGCGTGTTCGTTCATGCGACACTCCTTGGTATACGACGCGTGTGTTCAGTGTGCATGTTTAGCAGAGAAAAGTTAACTATTATCTTTTCCGGCGGCCATTAACTATCTTTTCCCGCGGACATCAGTTCATCGAGAGAGCTCTGGATGTTCTTCATGCGGGCAAGGGCCGATTCCATTGCAATGAACTGATCCATAAGGACTTCTCGCTGCCGGGCGAGACGCTCGTCGATCCGGTCAACTTTTTCTTCATGAGACGTCGTTTGGGTCTCTAGTTCGGAGATTGCCTGCGTTAAAGTGCCTTCTTCATCGTCCAGAATGGACTCCAGCTCGAAGTAGAACTGTGCGCCAATACCAACACTTGTAGTAACCGTTGCGGTATCTGATGCGGCTGCATCGCCGCCGTAAAACAGTCGTAAGCCGTCCGCCGTCCGTATACTGTTTCCTGAAACCACGGCGTTTTTGCCGGTTGTAGTTACGCCATCAACTGTGATGTCATACGTGACGCTGTTGATTATCCCGCCGGATGCATCAATAGTGAACTCGTAGGTCGCTGCGTTGGTGTTGCTGTCAAAGCCTGTCATAGTGACATCAGAGTTGTCCGATTTCCCACGGAACAAGAACAGTTCCATGACTTCATCAGGCTCATTTAGCAACGCTTCATTAAGGGCGGTTTCGTCAACTTCAATCGTTTTGCTTAAAAGTGGATCTTCGCTGGATCCATAGGCGACAAAGCCCAAGCCGATTTCCGCCAACACGGAATAGTCATCTTGATCGACGCGATCAGTCACACCATTAGCAAACGAACCAGCGATCTGTTGAAGGGCGGACTCAATACCTTTGACAGAAGTATTGCCCAGCAAAATCGCATCATCTGACGCTTCACCCGTAGTCGGGTCGACGAAGGTCTTTTCGTTGATGAAAGTTTGAACGGCGTTGTAGGCGTCAACAAAGTCAAGAATGGCCGTTTTTGCCTGATTCAAATCCTGTTCGATTTCGATCGTGATTTCCGTACCAGGTTCTGCATCATACAGGTTGATGGTCAGGCCATCAATCAGGTCAGAAAACTCGTTTGACCCACGAGTTACCGTAATGCCATCAAGCTCAATGATGGCATTGTTGCCGTCGTCAATAACTCTGGCTGGTTCGATCGTAGTTGGGTCGTTTAGAATGCCAAGGTTTTGCAAAACGGTAGCGCCGCCGTCATCGGTAAAGGACATGCGGTTGTCCTCACCTTCCTCGGTCGAGGTCAGGATCAGGGTGCTTTCCGTATCAGATACTTTAACAACCGACGCCTGAACGCCAGTTGAGTCCTTGACGTTGTTAATCTTGTCACGAATATCCTGCAGCGTGTCGCCTGCAGCGACTGTCACAGACGAGCTTCCGGCACCACCGGTGATGGTAAAGCTGCCGGTGCCGGTAATCCCGGTAACATCGGCGCTTGCTGCGACCGGTTGCGTTTCACTGGAAAGTTTGTGTCGGCTGGCAACCTGGGTAATCTCGAAGGTGTAAGAACCGGTTTCTGCGGCATTACTTGCAGTCACACCCATCAGGCTGCCTGCATCGCTGCCATCAGATGCCGCGAAAATCTGTTTAGACTCGAAGATATTCTTTGAATTGTCAAAACTGGTCGCACCATACAGGTTCGCCATAGAGTCCTTGAGCGTACCAACAAGGGTCTGCAGCTCTTTCAGCGCAGCAACCTTTTCGTCGTTCGCTTCAATCCGGGTTTCCAGATTGTCGGCAGGGATACGACGGGCAGCAATCATCTGGTCGACGGTGTCGACGAAATCAATGTTGGACGATCCGCCAGACAACTGGACACGGCCGTTCTCACCAACATAGATGTTATTTAAATTCAGGCTGCTCATTGGTTTAGCTCCTTGGGTGCTCTAGGCTAATTTTGCCTGCAACCGATATGTTGTGTCAAATCGGGATGCAACAACTGTGCCTGTATGCGCCCACTCGCTGTGTTAAATTTCTTCGTCGACAAAACTGCCGAGATATTCACGCATCTGCGAGAACAGCTGCTGCAATTCTTTGGACGGCAGTTCGCGCAGGACATCACCGCTGACGGGGTCCGTCACCTTCGCAACAACGCGACCGGTATCCGGATTGAAGTTCAGCTCAACACGTGCCGTGCCATCTGCCAGGTCCGGCAGATCAATACTGGCAAGCGCTTCCTGCATCTTCTGCGGAACTGCAGAAGGTTTTACTTCCGGTTTTGCTGCTGCGGCGCCGGTATCAGCTCTCGCTGCCGGTGCTGCTGGTGCGGCCGGGGCAGGATGAGCGTTACCGCCCGGACTGCTTGGCGCACTATAGTTTTGTACGACTTCCATTTTTCAGCTCCTTAAAGCCGCCATCCTGTAACAGCAGGATGAAACTTGAAAACGACGAGTACCAACCATCAGTACTCTGGGGCAAATTCTAGGTTACTGCAACAGACGCAGCAGGTTTTGAGGCATCTGGTTGGCCTGTGCGAGCATGGCGACACCCGACTGAACCAGGATTTGCTTGGAGGTAAAGGCGGTCATTTCGGCCGCAACATCAAGATCAAGCAGGGTCGAGCGTGCAGACTCTGTGTTTTCCTGCGTGGTCGCCAAGTTTTGTCCGGCGAAGTCCAAGCGGTTTTGATAGGTACCGATATTGGCACGGGCACGCTGCAGGTCGTCAATTGCCCGCCCTACAACTTCTACAGCCTCCTGTGCACCGGCAGCCGTATCAATCGCATTTGCCCCAAGGTCAGCGATGGAAACTTCTGTGCCAAGGGCGCCGGCACCCAAGGTATCGGAGTCTACTGACGAAAATTCAATCGACATTCGATCATTTGCGGTATTTCCTGCTCCGACTTGGAAGTCAACGCTCTGCTGGAGAGCCTGACCGTTGTCAGCGGCCATGTTAACGACATTCAATGAAGAGTCGTTACCGGCAACGCCGTTGAAGGTGGTGTCAGAGCCGAAGTTCGACGCACCAGTGTTGTCTGCGGCAATCGACGATACAGATGCCGAGAAGTTGGTGTTTACTGTAAAGCTCAGGCCAAGCTCATCGAAGTTCAGGGTCGCATTTTCACCAGCCCCAATTGCGGTGGTGCCGCCCGAAGCATAGTCCGTTACGTCGATCGACTGCGAACGGTTGTCGCCGTCAACAGTGGCATTCACCGTCATGATGACCTGGCCACCGGCAGCGTAATCGATATCAACTTCAAAGTTGTTATCGGTGATGTCGCTATCGGTATCGGTCGCCCAGTAGTTGTTATCGGTGATGGCAAAATTGTCGAAGCCGTTGACCGGGGTCAGGGCCGCGCCGCTTCCGCCGGTCGCGAGATCGCCAAAGTTAATCGCAACGTCGCCGCCGTCACCCAACAGCTGAATGCCGTTGAAGTTGGTCGATGAAGCAATGCGGTCGATTTCTTCGCGTAGCTGAACGAATTCGTCATTCAGGAACCCGCGTTCGGTGTCGGACAAGTTGCCCGAGGATGCCTGAACAGCAAGTGTCTTCATGCGCACCAGGATATTATCGATGGTTGCCATGCCGCCATCGGCGATCTGGAGCATCGAGTTGGCTTGACCAACGTTCACCGAAGCTGTTTTGAGAGACTCTGTCGTTGCATTCAAACGCGCGCCAATCGCCATCGAGGCAGCATCATCTCGCGCAGAAACGACGCGTGTACCTGACGACAGTTTAGATAGGGAGCGGGTCGCTGCTGTGTCCGACGCAGTCAAGTTGCGATGTGCAACATTGGCAGCATAGTTCGAAATAATGTTAAGAGCCATAACGCATCTCCTACATGGATAGCTCTGGGCAACATCTTGTTGTCCGTGATCCGGCACATTTGCCAGAAAATTTTCAGCCCAGACGTAGGGATGAAAACGGTAATACATATAGGATGAAATATACTTTTAGGTTAGATTTGTGTCCAGTGAAAAAAGAGTCCTCACTTTTTTGCAGTAAAAACAAATGGTTGCGTAGGGGGCAAAGCACTTGCCATGCCGGGCTTGTTAATGATTTGTAAACGAATCCGACTCCAAGCCACTCGATCTAATGCTGGCTGGGCAATTATCCTGATGTATATATTTTGTGCTGATCTCTAAATGGATGTGGTCATGATGAAGCACGCCACTTGGACTTTAATTACTGCAGTTGCGACGCGAAAAGGGGCGGCCCGAAGGCCGCCCCTTTTGTAAGACGTGTTTTGTTTTGCAGATTACTGCAGCAGACGCAGCAGGTTCTGCGGCATCTGGTTTGCCTGTGCCAGCATGGCAACGCCGGACTGAACCAGGATCTGTTTTGAGGTGAAGGCCGTCATTTCGGCTGCCACATCAA
>NZ_JYII01000017.1 GCF_000948415.1 Thalassospira sp. HJ
CATGGCAATGTCCTCCTTATACTCGAGCGTCAAAGCTCTTCCAGCGGTTCGACAATGCCTCCAGAGGCCGTGAGTGTTCAGCTTTTTTACGGACGTAAAAGTCCAAGGCCGCATCAACACCTCACGGGTCCGGGAGCCTGCGTATACGCAGGCTCCCAAGTGAAAAGAGGCACCAACATCATAGCAAATGTTCGTGCCTCTCAATGTATAAGGCAGCACGCACTGTGCTGCCTTTCTCATATCTCGGTTTATTCCCAGATCGCTTAAGGCTCAATTGCCTCACGCGGGTCAAGGAACGTTACCTGCAAGCGGGTTGCCGTCGGGTTCGGACGGCGGATCTTGGTTTCGACTTCCATGCTTTCGCCAACCGGCAGCATCTGCTGCTCCATCGGCATTTCCGCACCGGTCGAAACGAGTGACTCATCATAAATCAGCGGCATCTTCTTGCGCTGAACCACACGATCAAGCGGATCAAGCAGCTCGATCAGAAGGTAAGGAAGCGCACGCGGCTCTTCGCTGATATTGACGATCTCGGCCCGGACCACCAGCACATCAACCCCGTCTTCTTCTTCACGGGTCGGCGGCAATTCGCGAATATCAAGGCCTTCGCCAACATGGGGCACATCAAGGCCCACCATGTCATAGACCTTGGCAATCGGCGGCCACATCTCGATGATCTGATCCTTGGCGAAATATCCGCCCGCACCAATACCGCCAAGCAACAGCAGGAAGATGATCCAGCCAACGATACCCTTTTTCTTTTTGGGTTCCGGCTTCGGATTGTTGCGAATCAGCTGCTGGGGAATCGGGGGCGGATCAGGGATCTTGTCGGCTTCTTCAAAGCCCGGATCAACCGGCCCACCGCCCATCTGATCCGCATTGAAATCAGCACCAAGCGATCCTTCCTCGTTAAACGGGGCCGGGATATCACTTTCGGGTGCTGGTGCCGGAGCAGCCTTCTTTGCGCCGGGCGGGTCCTGATGCCAGCTATTGCCGCAGCTTTTACAGCGCACGGTTCGGCCTTTCGGGCCGATTGCTTCTGTCTTAACTGAGTATTTCTTGGAACACTCTGGGCAAGTAATGATCATTGCAAACCTGGCATATCGATGACGGCGGCATCAAACACGGGGGGAGGCAAGAAGCTGGTCGCGACTGACGGTCCCCCTGTGCCGTCAGTGAAGACTTACACTATATGTAAATAGCCGCGATTTAACAGACTGTTAAGCACAGATAACAGAAGCTGCCCGGATTTGGGTCTTAAACCTGCGCCTGACCGGGTTGCGGGTCACCCCCGAAAACACATGACAAACCGCTCTAACCGGTTATTTCATTTTCGATATTGTCATGGCAGCGGTACTTTCCAACCCTGTCCGATGATGACGAAAACCGTTATAAACTGCTATGTACCGACCGTCACGGCCCAGATGGAGCACGAATTTTGACCGACGTTGTCAGTTTCAGGGATGTCGGAGTCCGCTATGAATCCGGACCGGAAATCCTGCGCGACCTCAATTTTTCTCTGAGTCGCGGCAGTTTTCATTTCCTGACGGGGGCGTCCGGGGCGGGCAAATCGACCCTGATGCGGCTTTTATATCTGGCACTGCGCCAGACACGCGGTGAAATTTCGATTTTCGGACGCGACAATATCCGCATCCCGCGCGAAGAACTGCCCGCGATTCGCCGCAAGATCGGCGTCGTGTTTCAGGATTTCCGCCTGATCAACCATCTGACGACCTTTGAAAATGTTGCCCTGCCCCTGCGTGTGGCCGGTGTTGAGGACTTGCAGATTCGCAAAAACGTCACCGAGCTTCTTGAATGGGTGGGTCTTGGCGATCACGTCAATGCACCACCATCGCGCCTGTCTGGCGGGCAGCAACAGCGCGTGGCCATTGCGCGCGCCGTCATTGGTCGCCCGGCCCTGCTTCTGGCTGATGAGCCGACCGGCAACGTCGATGACCGAATCGCCATGCGCTTGCTTTATCTGTTTGAAGAGCTCAACAAGCTCGGCACCACCGTTCTGATCGCCACCCACAACCGCAACCTTGTGCGCCGCTTTGGCCATACCCAATGGTTGCTCGAAGGTGGTACCCTGCACGACGTCACCCATAGCGGCTAAGACAAACCTATTCGCGACTGAACTTTCCTGAACCACGGGATCAACAGGACCAACACACGATCATGGCATTTCGCGCACCACCATCGCACCTTCCTCTTGAAAGCGATTCTTCCTCGCGCTTCTTGCCGAGCATCGTCGCCCTGATGGTGGCGCTTCTGACCTTCTCGATCGTAGGCCTCGCCGCCCTGCATGACAGTGTCGGTCAATGGTCCGGTCAGATCGAAGGCAGCCTGTCGATCCAGGTCCCGCCGACCGAACTTGCCAACCGATCCCCCGCCGAACGCGAAGCCGCCCTGCAGGGGACGGTCGACAGCATCATCGAACAGGTCTCCACCCTGCCCGGCATCGCAAGGATCGAGGAACTCAGCCCCGATACCATGGCGGCCCTGCTTGAACCCTGGCTTGGCCCGGACGAGGTCGTTAGTGAACTGCCCATTCCGCGTATCATCGAAATCACGCCGGAAACCGGGTTTAACTATGATGCGCTTGAAAGCCGTCTGGGCGTGATCGCGCCCGAGGCCGTGCTCGATGATCACCGCATCTGGATCGAACGCATTGCCGATGTCGCCTTTTCCGTGGAACTGGCCCTTGCGCTTTTGATTGTCGTGCTGTTTGCCGCGACCATGCTCTCGGTCGTCTTTGCCACCCGATCGGGCCTTTCGATCCATCATCGCATCATTGAACTGCTGCATCTGATCGGTGCGCAGGATGGCTATATTGCCCGCCAATTTGGCCGCCATAACCAGCGACTTGCCTTCTTTGGCGCGCTGATCGGTCTTCTGATCGCGCTTCCGGTCTCTGCCCTCATCGGTTGGCTTGGCATGCGTGCGGGCTGGCCGGTGCCATCCCTTGTTCTAAGCCCCACCTTCATCGGCCTGATTGTCGCCATTCCCTTCATCGTTGCGATGGTGGCTGGCATCACGGCAACCCGAACCGTTCTGCGTGTCCTACACCGGATGTTGTAACCCGTTGATGGTCTTCGTATAGTCGGTTGTCACCACTTCCCTTTCGGGACCATGGCCTTGGCCCTCTTTGCCCTTTGAGGAGATCCGAATTCATGCCAGATCGCCCCTATTCAGGCACGCATCCATGAACAAGCCGCCGCTTAGTGTGCAACATCGTCGCCGTTTCCGTCGGTTTCGCTTCTTGCTTTCCGCACTGATTTTCTGCGGGCTGATCTGGGCGGCCGGGTTCATCTGGTATGTCGATTACATCCCGAAAACCGTCGACAACACCAACCAGCGCACCGATGCCATCGTGGTTCTGACCGGCGGCAGCGAACGGCTTTCCGAAGGCCGCCGTCTTCTGGTGCGTGGCCTTGCCGACAAGCTTTTCATATCGGGTGTCTATCGCGGCGTCGAAGTTGATGAGTTGCTGTCTGTTGGTAAATCCGACCCGCGCCTGATTGCCTGCTGTGTGGTTCTTGGCCATGTTGCGGAAAACACCCGGGGCAACGCGATTGAAACCGCAGTCTGGATGTATGAGGAAGGCTATAAAAGCCTGCGCATTGTCACGGCCAACTACCATATGCCGCGCTCGCTTCTGGAATTCAAAAGCCTGATGCCCGATGTCGAAATCGTCGCCCATCCGGTCTTCCCCGATAACGTCAAGATCGACAACTGGTGGCGCTTCCCGGGCAGCACCGCACTCATTGCCAGCGAATATAACAAATACGTCTTCGCCAGCCTGCGCAACACGCTGCTCAACTGGTTGCCCGATGGTGATCGGGCGGCCCTGCGCAGCCCCGGCGGCGTATTTGATGACCAGCCAGATGACGCCCCCGACCTTGATGACTATTCCGCATCAAACGTTACGGGCAAGGATGGCTGAACAATCGGCATTTTCTGATCGTCATATTGCTGTTACAAAACACCGGATATTAAGGGTCGGGACCTACGAAGGATTTTGTCTGAATGATTGCTCTGCGCGCGTTACTATTTAACGTGTTGTTTTTCGGCGGAACGGCTGTCTTGTGCATCGTTCTGCTGCCGTTAATGGTATGTGGTCGCAAGGCCAACCAGTTTGTTGGGCATGCCTGGTGTCGGCTGACCCAGCTGGCACTACGCTATTCGGTTGGCATGCGCAAACGCTTCACCGGCCTGGAAAACCTGCCAGAAGGCCCCTGCATCATTGTTGCCAAGCATCAGTCTGCGTGGGAAACCCTGACCTTCCATACGGTGGTCACCGATCCGGCCTACATCCTGAAAAAGGAACTCACCCGCATTCCGCTGGTTGGACAGTTCCTGATCCTCTCAGGTCAGATCGCGGTGGATCGATCAGCTGGCAGCCAAGCGCTTAAAGACATGATCACGGAGGCGGCAAAGGCGCTTGAGGAAAATCGTCAGGTGATCATTTTCCCCGAAGGCACCCGCACCCCACCGGGCTCCAACCGCCCGTATCACCCGGGTATTTTTGCGCTTTATAAGGCCTTCCCCGATACCAAGGTCATTCCCGTCGCGCTTAATTCCGGCATGTTCTGGGGCCGCGACAGCTTCATGAAATATGGTGGCCGGATCACCATGGAATTCCTGCCCGCCATGGAACCGGGCCTTGATCGCAAGACCTTCATGAAGGAAATCAAGAACCGCATCGATACCCGCACGCGCGAGCTCGAGGCCGAAGCACAGGCTGAATTCCAGCTGCCGATGCTGACCTCTGATGACATTGACGCAAAGCAGGAACAAGAAGACGCGCAACTCGGCGTCACCCCTGTCAAAGACACAAGCAACGACAAGGTATCGTAAACCACCTGCATACAGCGTTTCCGCAAACAAAAAGGCCCGCGACACCATCTGGTGCGCGGGCCTTTTTCATACCTCGAACGCTCTAGGGCTTAGTAACGCGAACACGCTCTGTCTTCTTGCGGGTCACAAGCCAGATGCCCGAGACGATCAGAACGATCCCCGCCAGATGATAAAGATGCAGCGCCTCACCCAGAAAGGCGATTGCAAGGCCGCTTGAACAGACCGGGATCAGATACATGAATACCCCGGCCTTGGCTGGACCAACCATCGAAACGCCCCGGTTCCAGAACATGTAACCCAGGAATGCCGGTCCCGCCCCGATATAGAAAATCTTGAGCATATCCGGCCAGACCGTATCAAGACTGGTAAAGAACGGCTTTCCATCGACCACAAGCGACCAGATATAAAGCGGGGTCAGGAAACACAAACCGATCAGGGCTGAAACAAACACCAGACTTAGCGGATGCACACCCTTGGGCGCGCGCTTGAGAAACATCGAATAGGCCGCCCACACCATGGCGGACAACATCGCCAACACATCCCCCAGAACGAAGTCCATTCTGGCAAAAACCGATGGATCGCCCTTGGCAATGATGGTTGCGGTCCCCGCCCCGGCCACCAACACGCCCAGCCATTGACCAAGCCGTGGCTTGTCTGCGGTCAGAAGGGCCGCAAACAGCAGCACCCAGATCGGTGTGGTCGCATTCAAAAGCCCGGTATTGACCGCCGTCGTGTTATAGGCCGCCAGATAAATCACCACCGAAAACAGAAACACGCCGGTAAAGCCGATCAGAAACATCGACAGTTTATGTTCGGCCATGATGCGCAGATCGCGCGCCAGATACTTGAAACAGAACGGCAGCAACAAACACAGCGCCACGATCCAGCGCCAGAATGACAGCGCTTCGAACGGCACGGTTTCATTGATCCCGCGCGCCACAACGTGGTTGGATCCCCACATCAGCGAACAGGCGACCAGCATCAGATAGGCCACCGTCATCGGCGTCTGCGATCCGGTCTGACCGGCAGCAACCGTCGTTCCGTTTGATTGGCTCATCAGATGCCTGCTCCCATATTGATCTCGCCATATTCGCGGCGGACCAGATCCATCAGATCATGCAGGGGCGGATCAACGATGCCCATTTCATCAAGATGGCTGACTGTGTTTTCGAGATATTCAAGGTTCGGCCCGACACTGCCATGTGCTGCCACGATGATCTCGACGGCTGTGCGCACAGGCAGGTTGCCCGCATATTGCTCGTGGCTTGGATCGGCGACATAGGTATGCGCGATCACCTTGCGGCCGTCGGCAAGCTCGACCTCGACATCAGCCGGGATATAGGTGTTGGTGACAAGCTCGCGCTCATCAAGATAGGCCTTCACCTTTGACCAGTTTTCCGGGGTGATGCGAAACGCGTTGCCGACACATTCCCCGCCTTCATTCAGGCCAAGAACCAGCCCCGGGTTTTCCGGTGTGCCGCGGTAATGATGGGAATAGATACAGAACGACCGGTGATAGCCGGGCAGCAGCGCACGCGCGCACTCGGCAAAATCAAAGCCGGGCCGCCACAGAAGCGAACCATATCCAAAAACCCATTTTTCGCGGGCGTCCGTCAAACTTTCCTCCGACAGCTTTGCTGCTGATTTGATTAATTGGTTTACGGGAAACAGGGTCCAAACTCATTCACATGATCGACCCGGTCTCCCGGATTTGTGCGGATATGCGGAGCAAAATCGCAGGAAGATCTACATCTTTCAAGATTTTGCGACAAAATAGCCCGTGCCAATCCGGGGGATCCGAAGGACAACTGATATGAGAGAAAACCTCTACGTCAAATCCCTTGACCGGGGATCACCTCGTTCTGCGGAATTTTCCTTGTTTTTTCTCTCATATCAGTTGCCGGGACGGTCATGTGAATGAGTTTGGACCCTATCGCTTCATGATCACCAATGCCACCCCAAGGGCGGCAATTGCAAATCCGGCAAAGCCAAGAACACCAAGTTGCTCGTCAAACAGAAGCCAGGCAAAGAACGCTGCTGTGGGCGGCACAAGATAGAACATGCTGGCCACACGGGTGGCTTCGCCCTGCTTGATCAAAACCATCAAAAGCATGATCGCCCCGATGGAAAGCACCAGCACCAGCCACGCCATCGCCAGAATGAAGTCCATGCTCCATTCAACCGTCAGCGGCTCCTTGAACAGCGCGATGATCCCGACAAAGACACTGGCGGCCACATATTGCACGACCGTGCCGCTCATAAGTTCCATACCCGTGCAGAAGCGCTTTTGATAAAGCGTGCCCGCCGTCATGCCAAACAGGGCCGCCACCGCCAATCCGATGCCAAACGGCGTAATGCCAATGCCATCGCCAATCTTGGGCAACAGAACCAATGCCACCCCAATCAGGCCAAGGATCAACCCGCCCCACTGGCGCATGGATACCCGTTCGCCCAAAAGCGATCCGACGACCGATGCTGTGACAACCGGCTGCAGACCAACGATCAGGGCCGCCAGCCCGGCCGGAAGCCCGGTATCAATCGCCCAGAACACCCCGCCAAGATAAACCCCATGCACCAACACCCCGGTGGTGCCGATATGGCCGGCCTCGCGCCAGGTTTTTGGCCATTTCGCCCCCATCAAAAAGATGACCGGGATCATCAGGATCAGGACGATGACAAAGCGAACAAACAGGAAAACGAACGGATCTGCATAGGGCAGACCAAATTTGGCGCCCACAAAGCCCGTGCTCCACAGGAACACAAAGACGAACGGCATGAACCGCGTCAGGGCGGCGTGGTTGGTGGCAGACATTTCAATCCCCTTGGACCGGACAGTGCAACATGTGGGGCTGTTGTCCGTCGGGTTATCCCGGAAAGTCGGGCATCATCATCTTATTCGGCAGGCTTCTTCTTGGCTTTTTCATCGCTTTTGCGGTCTTCACCCTCGGCCGAGAAATTGGTGAAATACTGGCCGGCATCGACAATGCCACGACGAATTTCACGGGTACGGGTAAACAGATCAAACAGCTTGTCACCCTCGCCCCAGCGAATGGCGCGCTGAAGCGCCATCAGGTCTTCCTGAAAGCGACCCAGCACTTCGAGAACCGCTTCGCGGTTGTTCAGGAACACATCGCGCCACATGGTCGGATCAGATGCAGCAATACGGGTGAAGTCACGGAAACCGGTTGCGGAAAACTTGATCACTTCCTGACGCAGCGCATCTTCAAGATCGGTGGCGGTGCCAACAATCGTGTAGGCAATCAGGTGCGGCAGGTGCGATGTAATGCCAAGGATACGGTCATGATGATCCGCATCCATGCATTCGACATGCATGCCACAGGCTTCCCAAAGCGCCTTGACCTTGGCGACCGCGTCTTCGCTTTCACCCGGAACCGGGGTCAGGATGCACCAGCGTTCTTCAAACAGTTCCGGGAAACCGGAATCCGGACCGGAATGCTCGGTCCCGGCCAGCGGGTGACCGGGCACGAAATGAACACCTTCATCAAGATGCGGCGCAATGTCGCGAATGACGGACTGTTTGACCGACCCGACGTCGGAAACAATCGCACCCTTCTTCAGCACACCGGTCAGTTGCGCGCCAATGGTTTCATTGGCACCAACCGGTGCACAGACCATGACCAGATCCGCATCACCAACCGCGTCCTTGATGTCGCAATAGGCTTCATCGGCAATACCAAGTTCAAGCACCCGGTCACGGGTCGCTTCCGAGCGCACCGCACAGGTGATTTTGTTGGCAAGGCCGTCGCGCTTGATGCGACGCGCCATGGATGAGCCGATCAGGCCCATGCCGATAAAGGCGACTGTTTCAAACAGCGGTTGGGATGCAGTATTGGTCATTTTAAGCGTTCACAAAGTCTTTGATGGCCTGAAGGCAGATTTCCATTTCTTCCTTCGTACCGATAGAGATACGAAGCATCTGCGGCAGGCCATAGGCACCGATTTTGCGCGGGATCACGCCACGGGCCATCATGAAATCATTGGCGGCATCGGCGTTCTTGCCTTCCTCCGCCGGGAATTCGACGAGAACGAAGTTGCCGTAGCTCGGATGTGCCTTAAGGCCCGCGATCGCATTGATCTCGTCGCGGAACCACGACAGCGTTTCGGCATTGTGGCGCACGCATTCATTGACGAAATCATCGTCATCAAGGGCGGCAACACCAGCTTCCTGGGTCGGCAGCGGCACGTTGAACGGGTTGCGCAAACGATGCAACACATCGGCAATCGCCGGCGGCGCATAGCACCAACCCAGACGAATACCACCAAGACCATAGATCTTGGAAAATGTACGGGTCATCACTGTGTTGTTGCCCGCTTTCACAAGCTCCTCACCCGCGGAATAATCTTCCTGACCGGTCATGAATTCGGCATAGGCCGCATCAACCACCAGAACGATGTCATCACGCAGACCATCGCGCAGGCGCTTCATTTCAGCGTCGGTAATATAGGTGCCTGTCGGGTTGTTCGGGTTGGCAACAAAGACAATCTTGGTCTTGTCGGTAACCGCGGCCAAAAGCGCGTCAACATCAGTGGTCATGTTGGTTTCTTTGGCGGTAACCGGGGTCGCACCAACGCCCATGGTCGCGATCGGATACATCAGGAACCCGTGTTCGGAATACAGAACCTCATCGCCCGGACCGGCATAGGCACGGATCAGAAGCGTCAGGATTTCATCCGACCCGTTGCCGCAGACAAGCTGATCGAACTCAAGGCCGTATTTCTCTGCCAGTTTGTGGCGCAGGATATCGCAGCCGCCATCCGGATAACGATGCAAACGGGTCGCCGAATTACGAAGCGCTTCCATGGCCTTGGGGCTCGGGCCAAGGGCACCTTCGTTTGATGACAGCTTGATCACGCGCTGAGCACTGTCAGCACTGGATTTGCCGCCTTTATAGGGGGCAATATCAAGAATTCCGGGGCGTGGGGTGGGCGCAGACATCAGGTAGTTCTCCCAAGGGAAATGGCGGCCAATCTTGGCCTGCCTAGCATATTAACTCAGTGCATCTTCGGCGATCGGCACGGCATAGGCGCCAACCACCCGCAAACTTTCGGGGCGAAGGCCCTGCGCATCCAGGGTCGCCTGAAACGCATCGGCGCGATTACAAAAGAATCCCGGCACATCAACAAGCACAAAACGCCGATCTGCGTCCGTATCATCAGAAAAGCCAAGGATTACCGATCCGTCGATGCCATCCGCAATTTTTTTGCGCACGGTATCCATCGAAATCTCTTTCGACAGGCTGACAACAAACAGAGTCCGGTCATCGCCGCTGTCTTCAAGCTCAATCGCAGCCAGCACAAAACCCTCGGTCGTCTCACCACGTCCGACAGGACGCCCGCCAAACGGCAATTTGGACACGACACGAACTGCGCTTTGCGCCGTCAGGTTGGTCCACCATGGCATGGCTTCGCCCAGTTCGGGTTTGGGGAAGACTCCGACCGCAGCCCGACCTTCCTCAAGCGCGCCAAAGGCTTCGCGCGGGGTATCGAACTCGATAATCTCGTTCAGGCAACCGAAATTCAGGCGTGCTAACTCCCAGCAATCCACCCCATCGGCATTACGGCAAAGGGCCACCGTATACGGCGCTTCAAGACGTGTTCCGGCCGCGATCATCTCGCGCCAGATCTGAATCAGGGCGGTTTTCGGGAAGGCACCTTCATGGCGGTCAACAAGGGTGCGCATGATGCGGGCTTCACGTGCCGGGCGATAAGGCACCTTGACCTTGCCACCCGCTGCGATCACACGGTCCTTATAGGCCCCGACAGCCTGCACAACCTTGGTCCGGCGAATGATCAGCGACTGCAGCGCCTGATCGATTTCATCGATCTCTCCGCGCAGCTCATCCAGGTCAAGATTTGCCAAATTTTTATCGTTCAGAGCACCTTCCATCAAGTCGGCTCCATTCTGTTTGTTTTTGGCGTGCGGTTTGGCAAGGAACAGCTCGCAGGTCGATGCGGCGCATCGTCCAAGGGGTGTGACGTAGCGAAACCCCGCCAAAAGCAAACCCTGCGGGCCGGGACAGCATTCCGCCCGGCTGCGTCGAAGCACTTGCCCGTAGCTCCGCTACGCCCTGCACGCATCTTCTTGCCAGACAAAATGCTGTCCTCGGCAGAATGTAGTCGACTTGATGCAAGGTGCTCTAACGCCATAATCTACTCTTCTTTTGAACGGCGCACAGTATTAGGACAGGGCCGCAGAAATGCAAAGAAAAGATTGACTAACCCCGGCTCTGCTTCATAGCTAGGGTTAAGGAATTTCCACCAAACCCGACTTCGCGTCGCTCGCGAAAAGCCGGTTTGAGCGAGAAACCATCAAAAAACCAAGGAAACCGCCATTCATGTCCACCGCGACCAACACAGAAAAGCGCCCCCCGCTTCCAGGCCACCATATGGTGCTCGGCGAAACGGAAAAGCTGCGCCTTGATAGCGGTGTGGAATTCGGTCCCTTCACCCTTGCCTATCAGACCTACGGCGAACTGAACGCGGATAAATCAAACGCGATTCTTGTCTGCCATGCCCTGACGGGTGATCAGTATGTTGCCGATGAAGTCCATCCGATCACCGGCAAGGAAGGCTGGTGGTCCGAGATTGTCGGGCCCGGCAAGATCATTGATACCGACAAGTATTTCGTGATCTGCAGCAACGTCATTGGCGGCTGCCTTGGCAGCAGCGGCCCCAAGGAAATCAATCCGGAAACCGGCAAGCCATGGGGTCTTGATTTCCCGGTCATCACCATTGCCGATATGGTGCGCGCCCAAACCATGCTGATTGATGCGCTTGGCATCGACATGCTGTTTGCCGTCATTGGCGGGTCGATGGGCGGCATGCAGGTTCTCGAATGGTGCAAAAGCTATCCGGAGCGCGTCTATGCCGCTGCCCCGATTGCGACCTCGTTCCGCCATTCGGCCCAAAACATCGCCTTCCACGAAGTCGGGCGTCAGGCCGTCATGGCCGATCCGGACTGGTGCGGGGGCAATTACCTGCTGGAAGGCAAGAAACCGTCGCGTGGCCTAGCTGTTGCGCGCATGACCGCGCACATTACCTATTTGTCGCAGCCGGCCCTTCATCGCAAATTCGGCCGCAAGCTGCAAAACCGGGGTGCGATCACCTATAGCTTCGATCAGGATTTCCAGGTCGAAAGCTATCTGCGCCATCAGGGCAAAAGCTTCGTCGACCGGTTTGATGCCAACAGCTATCTCTATATCACGCGTGCGATGGATTATTTCGATCTGTCGCTTGAATATGACGGGCGGCTGGCCGAGGCGTTTCAGGGCTGCAAGACTAGGTTCTGTGTCGTGTCGTTTTCCAGTGACTGGTGCTTTACCACCGCCGAAAGCCGCATCGTTGCCCATGCGCTCAATGCCGCATCGTGCAATGTCAGCTGTGTCGAGATCGAAAGTGACAAGGGCCATGACGCGTTCCTGCTTGATGAACCGGATTTCCACATGGTTCTGAGTGGCTTCATCGAAGGTGCCGCCGAAGGCCGGGGGCTGAGATAATCATGAATGAGACTGCTTCAAACAGTGCAGCCAATCTGGCGCATAGTGATCGTATCCGTGTCGACCTGCAGCTGATCGCCGACATGATCGAACCGGGCACGCGCGTGCTTGATATCGGGTGCGGCGACGGCGAACTTCTGGGCTATCTCACCCGCACCAAAAAGGTTGATGGCCGCGGGCTTGAGCTGTCCAACGAAGGTGTGCGCAACTGTGTCGCGCAAGGTTTGCCGGTGATGCAGGGCGATGCCGATCGCGATCTGGCAGATTATCCTGACGGCGCATTTGACTACGCCATCCTCAGCCAGACTTTGCAGGCGACCCAGCGCCCGAAAGAGGTGCTGTCGGAGTTGCTGCGTATTGGCAACAAGGCGATTGTGTCCTTCCCGAATTTCGGACATTGGCGCGCGCGGCTTGATCTGATGTTCAAGGGCCGTATGCCGCAGAACCCCAACCTTCCGATCATGTGGTACGAGACGCCAAACATCCATTTCTGCACGGTTTTGGACTTTGTTGAGCTGTGCAAGGAAATGAATCTGACCATCGAGCGATCGATGGTTTTGAATGAGGCCGGATCGAAGCTTAGCCTTGGTAGCCAGACCCGGTTTTCCAACTTTTTGGGCAACCAGGCACTCTTCATGTTAAGCAAATAATCAGATCGATTATTCGTTTTCATCAAACAATCAGCCCGCACAGATCACAAACTGATCCCGCCCCCGTCTGAAACCTGATGCCCGATCGGGCAAAATCATCAGACGGGGGCGATATGACCTTTTCAATCCTCATACAATTTATGCGTCGCAGTTTTCTGATCGGCGCGATCACCCTGCTTGCAGCCTGCAGCCAGAAGGCCGAGACGCTGAAACTTTCGGTCACCCAATTCGGCAGCGCGACCGAGCAGGCGTTCGATCATTATGATGCGGCCTATAGCACCCAGTTCGCACCCTTCCCGAAATCCGACAGCGCAAAGCAACGCGCATTCGTTGCCAATATCGAAGCCTTCACCGGCAAGGTCACGGCGGCCAATATCGATACCCTGCTTGATCCCGATGCGGTGAAGATTGACCCCGATGTCGCGCGGCAATGGCAGGACACGCTTAAAGACCTGCGTAGCCAGTATCAGCAGTTCGTTGCGATCTTTGACAATATCGAGGCCGGATCGGCACTGGGCGCATCGGCGGTGACGCAATCGGGCCCGATCCTTGAAAAACTGCGCAAGCAACTAGCCACCATCAGCACGGATTTCGCAAAGACCCCGCCGCAATTTGTCACCCGGCGCGGCACCCTGATTGCCGAGCTTAATCAGATCAAAACCCAGGAGCACAACAACCCCGAGGCCGAGAAGCTTCTGGTGCAGGCCTGGTGGCAGCGCTGGAACGACCTGATTGCTGATGAAAGTGCGATGCAGGCCGATACCCTGCGGGCCTTTGTCACCGCCTTGGCACTGGGCAATAAGTTGCAGGGCCAGATCGACAACTATGCCAAGCTTGATATGGTATCATTAATCGCAGCGGTTGAAGACGGCATCAAACTTGCCGATCAGATCGGCAAGCTGAGCCCGGCGGAACTTGCGACACAGGGCACGGCCCTGCTTGAAACCGCCACCAACTAGATATCAGGGAGACCATCATCATGACGCAAACACTCGGACAGCTGATCGCCGATGCGCAGCAAGCCTACGCTGATGCCGCCGCGACCTATCAGAACGCGACGATTGACCAGAAACTGAAGTCCAAACCGGAGCTGGATAAGGCCGCAAGTCTGCTTACATCGCTTCAGGCCAAGCAGCTTGATAATGCCAAACAGGTTGATGATGCGGATGTCGCGGAAATGGCGAAACTGCGCCAGCAGGTCAATGATGCCGCAGCCCTGCAGCAGGGGCTTGCGAAACTGGTCTCGATCCTGGTGAAGTTCGTCTGACCGGACGCCGTTATTTCCAACGGTCGGCATCGGCATCATCAGATGCCTTTGCCGCGACCCACTTGTCGCCACCGTCCGGGGTTTCTTCGCGTTTCCAGAACGGCGCGCGGGTCTTGAGGAAATCCATGATGAAGTCGCAGGCCTCAAACGCCGCACGGCGATGGGCGGAAAGAACAATCACCAGAACGATGCGTTCGCCGGGCAACATACGGCCAAAGCGATGAACGATGCGGATGTCATCGAGCGGCCAGCGGGTGGCGGCCTCATCGGCGATCTTTTCCAGTTCGCGTTCGGTCATGCCCGGATAGTGATCAAGCGTCAGGGCCGAAACATTTTCCCCACCGTGAATATCACGCACCAGACCAACAAAACTGACCGCAGCCCCGATATCGGTGCGCCCATCAGTCAGGGCCGACAGTTCGGCACCCGGGTCAAAATCATGTTGCTGAACAGAAACGCGTGCCATCACAGCTGTCCCCGGTTGCAATAATTAGTCGAGATGTTTCAGGCCGGTGCGCAGATAAATATAGCCGGTCTGAACCGTAACGATCCCGGCAATCCACAGCAGGATATCACCAATCAGGATCGAGGGGATCAGATCGGGCGAGGCATCGCCAACCAGAAGGAAACCAATGGCCAAAATCTGTGCCGTGGTTTTCCATTTGGCAAGAACCGTGACCGGCAGCGGCACCTTGAGTTCGGCCAGATGTTCGCGCAGGCCGGAGACCATGATTTCGCGGCACATGATCACCACGGCCGGAAGGACGGCAAGACCGGCGATGCGTTCAAAGGACACCATCATCATCAGGGCCGCAGCAACCAGCAGCTTGTCGGCAATCGGATCAAGGAAGCGCCCGAGTGGGGAAACCACATTCATCGAGCGCGCCAGATAACCGTCAAAGAAGTCCGTCACACCGGCAAAGGCAAACAGGGCAAAGCCGATCCAGTTCCCGATGGGGCCATCAATGTAAAACGATGCGACCAGTGCCGGGATCACGATGATGCGCGACAAAGTCAGCAGATTGGGAATCTGGTTCTTCATAAACGGGGCCTGTTTGACGGAATTTGCGGCGATGACGTCACGGGTCTAGTCATGGCATGGGGCATGACCACCCAAAGCCGCGCAATTATTAAAGGCTTGGTCCCTTGATCACAAGGGCTGTGTTCATTTGCCATAAAACAACAGCATAAGCGATGGCGAGATCGGAAGTCTGCGTTGCTCAGGATGATCGACCGTAGACGAATTTGGCAATATTTGGCATAATTTGCCAAAGACTGACAATGGAGGTTTTCATGGCAACAATGAATGTATCCCTGCCCGATCTGATGCGCGAATGGGTCGAAAGCCAGATTGAACAGGGCGAATACGCAAGTTCAAGCGACTATATTCGCGATTTGATCCGGCAGGACCAACGCAGACAAAAATTGCTGAAGGCGGCGCTTAATGAGGGGCTTGGCAGCGGTCGCAGCCCCCGCACGGCAGAAGACATTTTGCAGGAGACCCGCAAGAAGCTGACGGATGGCTAACTACATCCTTTCGCGAAAGGCGGACGAGGATCTTGAGGGGATATATAGATATTCCCACGAAACATTTGGCGCACAACAGGCCACTGACTATTTTCTGTCTTTACGCGACTGCCTGCACACCCTTGCCCATTCGCCACACATAGGGCGGGATGTCGGTTTTCTGCATCCCGGCATGTGTTGCCACCATCACAACCGTCATATGATTTATTACCTCATTGAAGGTAATGACATCTTCGTTGTTCGTGTCCTGCATGACTCGATGGATGAACAACGGCATATCTAGAGTCAGGACCTAGGGAAAAGAGAGGATCACTTTCCTTCGTGGAAATGATCATAAATCTTTCGGGCGAGCGCGGCACTGATGCCATCGACGGCCTCCAAGTCGGCAAGCCCCGCATCAGCAACCCCACGGGCCGAACCGAAATGATGCAAAAGTGCCTTTTTGCGCGCACCGCCGACACCCGGCACCGAATCCAGAACACTTTTGCCGATCTGCTTGGCGCGTTTGGCGCGGTGGGTGCCGATCGCCCACCGGTGGGCTTCGTCCCGCAGACGCTGAATGAAGTACAGCACCGGGTCCTTCATATCGAGACGCACTGGCGCCTTGCCGGGGATGTGCAGGACTTCCTTGCCAGCATTACGATCAACACCCTTGGCAACACCGACCAGCATGACGTCTTCGATCCCGAGATCTTCGAGGACCGAGCGCGCCACGCCGAGCTGGCCCAAACCGCCGTCAATCAGGCACAGGTCCGGCCAAGTGCCGTTTTCGCGGTCCGGGTCCTCTTTTTGGGCGCGGGCAAAACGACGGGTCAGGACTTCGCGCATCATGGCAAAGTCATCACCCGGTGCGATATCGCCCTTGATGTTGAATTTGCGATAGGCGTTTTTCATGAAGCCTTCGGGTCCTGCGACAATCATGCCGCCAACCATGTTGGTCCCCTGGGTGTGGGAGTTATCGTAAACCTCGATCCGTTCAGGTGTGCTTTCGAGATCAAGCTTGTCGGCCAAGTCTTCAAGCAGTTTGCGCTGTGTGGCACTTTCGGCCAGACGGCGTCCGAGCGCATCCTTGGCATTGGTCAGGGCATGTTCGACCAGCTTGCGCTTGCCGCCACGCTTGGGCACCAGCAATTCGATCTTGCGGTCGTTATTAACGCCAAGGGCGGTTTCAACCAGTTCGTGACCTTCGATTTCGTGCGACAGGAATATCTGCTTTGGCGCGGGTTTGTCGGCATAGAACTGCCCGACAAAGGCCGATAGGATTTCCGGGATTTCAGCCGACTGTTCATGGCGCGGGAAGTAGGACCGGTTGCCATAGTTCGAGCCTGAGCGGAAGAAGAAGACCTGCACGCAGCTTTGTCCGCCTTCCTGATGCAGGGCAATAACGTCGGCCTCTTCGACACCTTCGAGATTGATGTCCTGATGGGAGCGGATCTGGCTGAGCGCACGGATGCGGTCGCGATACATCGCGGCCTGCTCGAACTCCATCTTTTCCGATGCATCCATCATGTCAGCTTCAAGCTGCTTGAGGATTTTCTGGCTGCGCCCGGTCAGGAAGTCGCGGCAGATATCAACCAGCTCGTCATATTCCGGCTTGGAAATCCGATCGACACAAGGGGCCGCACAGCGTTTGATTTGATAAAGCAAACACGGGCGCGAGCGGTTGGAAAACACCCCATCGGTGCAAGAGCGCAGCAAAAAGGCGCGTTGCAGATGGTTGATCGTGTTGTTAACCGCCCAGGCCGACGCAAACGGGCCAAAGCAACTGCCATCCTTGGCGCGTGCGCCACGATGTTTGACGATGCGCGGATAGTCGTGATCCTCGGTGATCAGGATATAGGGGAAGCTTTTGTCATCGCGCAGCAGGATGTTGTAGCGCGGCTTGAGCTTCTTGATCATGTTGGATTCAAGAAGAAGGGCTTCGGCCTCGGTATGGGTGGTGATGATTTCCATCCGCACCGTCTGGGCCACCATGCGGGCAATGCGGATCGGCAATTGCATGATGCGGGTATAGGACACCACGCGCTTCTTGAGGCTTTTGGCCTTGCCGACATAAAGCACACGATCCTTGTCATCGATCATGCGATAGACACCGGGCGACCCCGGCATGGTTTTCAGCGCATTTTTAATCGCCTCGACACCTCGTGCTGCCCCGCCCTCGGTCGGCTCTGCTTCCAGAGACAAACCGATTTCCCGTTTCGGGGCATCATCCCCGGCCGGGTTTTCGGGGGAAACTGGTGGCTTCATCAAGGCACTCCGCGATCAGGCAAATCTGTTGCTGTTCAATCAGGCTGCAACAGACTCTAAAAAATACATTCAAAGTTGTGACGGTCGTCACTGGCAAACACGCATTGGAACATAGCGGAAAAGACTAGGCTCAGGACCTATTAATTTGGTTTGAATGGTTCACCGGATTTGTGCGGATACGCGAAGCAAAACCGCAGCAAGATATACATCTTTCAAGGCTTTGCGACAAAGTAGCCCGTGCAAATCCGGTGAATCCGAAGGACAGAGCTTATATTTGCAAACTCCTGCGTCAAATCCCTTAAGCGGGATACCAACCCGCTTCGCAGAATTTTCCTTGGGTTTCACAAATCTAAGCTCTGCCATTCCAATCAAATTAATAGGTCCTGAGCCTAACATCGCAACTGCATCCGGGGGAATCGCCATGCCAAAAAAGATGTCCACCAAGTCTGTGGATAACTATGTGGGTAATAAGGGGGTGACTTCCTGCACCCCTTGAGAGTCTTAACGTTCTGTGAAGTGCCCATTTATTGAGCAAAACAGTTAAGCCATTGAAATAATTCAATAAAAATACTGTCAACCTGAAATCATTCGGTAATACAGTCGTAAAAATCGAATATTTTCCTTTGATTCACATTCGCCAGATGCTTGTGAATAAGCGCAATTACGATTCGGCCCAGAGGAATCATAGAGTCCCTTGGATTGCCGGTCTGAAAAAGTAAATTTTTTCGGGATCGTTAACGGTGATCAGCGCGCGATATTGTGGCGTTCGATTTCAACACCGACCGCCGTGACGTCTTCAAAAACGTCGAGCTTTTCAACTCTGACGATCACCTTGCGCACGCGCGGATCGGCAAGGCACATATCGGCGAGTTTTTCCCCAAGGGTTTCCACAAGGTTGGTGTGACCGTCCTGACAAATGCGACGGGTGCCGACAACCAAATCCTCGTAGCTGAGCACGGTGGTGATGTCGTCATTTTGAACACCGTCGCCTTCGAGCACTTCGAGATCGAGATTGATCCGTACACGCTGCGGGGCTTCTTTTTCGTGTTCGTAAACACCGATAGAGGTGTGAATGATCATGTCACGCACGAAGACACGGCGCAGACTGCCAGCCAGATCGGCAAATGGCAGTGCGGTAATTTTGGCGTCCTTTTTAAGGCCTGCGGTCATATTCCGGTCTTCCCTGTGCTGCTTTCTTGCGTGGCCACTCAGATCACCACGCATATCCGGCCCGATGTTTGGCAGTGATTTTTCCCATCACCGCCGGGCATCATTCGTTGGGCGCATCATCTTCGCCACTGGGCGCCCAATCGAGGTGCTGCCCGCCGTCAAGGGCTAACATTTGCCCGGTGATGGCCGGTGCGGCAAGGAAAAATCGAACCGCGTCGCAAATCTCTTGCGGGTTTGTCCCTATTTTCAGGGGTGTTTTGGCGCATTGTGCGTCGAAAACTTCCTGTGTTTGTCGGCTACTAGGCAGTGCCGGGCCCGGCCCGATGGCATTGACCCGAATTTTGGGCGCCAAAGCCAGTGCCAGGGTCTGCGTCAGGGTCCAAAGCCCCGCCTTTGACAATGTATAGGTCATGAAATGCGGGGTGAGATTCCAAACCCGCTGATCAATCAGGTTAATGATCGCGCCCTTGCAGTCATCCGGCAGGTGTTTGGCAAATTCCTGTGACAGGACAAAGGGTGCGCGCAGATTGGTTTCCATGTGCAGATCCCAGCTTTCGCGGGTCGCAGTCTTCACATCATCATATTCAAAGGTCGAGGCGTTATTGATCAGAACCCCGATCGGACCCAGCTGATCCTTGGCATCGGCCAGCAGACGATGGGTGTCGTCTTCGTTTGCGAGATCAGCGGACACAACACAGGCGCGGCGGCCAAGATCGCGAACCTCGGCAGCAAGGGTTTCGGCGTCGTTGCGGGAATTGTTGCAATGAAGGGCGATGTCATAGCCGTTGCTAGCAAGATCAAGGGTAACCGCCCGACCGATGCGCTTTGCAGCACCGGTGATCAAAACCGACTTTGGAGACTGACCTGTCATTGCTGCCGCGATCCTTGTCATGTGGCCCCGACCTACAAATGAACGACCGGAACCTGATTGAATTGATTAAAGCATGTTGCATTTAATCTGCTCCATTTTGTTTGTTTTTGGCGTGTCGTTTGGCAAGGCACAGCGTGCAGAGCGATGCGGCGCATCGATCAAACGGTGTAACGCCGCGAAACCTCGCCAAAAACAAACCCTTCGGGCCGGGACAACCTTCTGCCCCGCAGCGTCAAGCTCCTTGCACGTAGCCCCGCTACGTACTGCGGTCCTTTCCTCGCCGGACAGAAGGTTCTCTCCGGCAAAATGGGGCAGATTAGATGCAATATGCTTTATGCTACGACAAGTTGGAAGACATAGACCAGATAGGCAATCACGAATGCCACGCCGGTGATGCGCGAAATCTTGCGCAGAGCATAGGCAACCCCAAGCAAGGCAACCGTTACAGCCAGCATGATCCAGATATCGGAATTCATGATCTGCTCGGGAACCGGGATGGGGGCGATCAGCGAAACACCACCAATGATCACCAGCAGGTTCAAAAGGTTCGAGCCAACCACGTTGCCAAGTGCAACGTCGGAATGCCCACGGAAGGCGGCAACAACCGATGCGGCCAGTTCCGGAAGCGACGTACCAAATGCCACAAGGGTCAGGCCAATGACGGCTTCGGACACACCAAACTGACGGGCAACGGACACCCCGCCTTCGACCAGCCATTCCGCACCAAACATCAGGGCAACAATCCCGATCACGGTCGCGATGAGCGGCTTGGTCCAGCCTTTGGGCTTTTCACCGACTTCATCAACTTCTTCTTCGTGAAGGTGGCTGGCGTCACTTGGTGCGTTCTTGTCATGCTTATAGGTAAAGTACCAGATCGCTGCCAACACACAGAGCATGATCGCCCCGGCCCAGCGTTCGATCACACCGAACATGCAAAAACCGATAAACAGTAAAGTACCCAGCAACATGGTGCCGCCGTCACGCACCACGGTGACGCGCGATGCAGCGACGGGTTTCAGCAGCGCAACGGCGCCCAGGATCAGCAGGATATTGGCAATGTTGGAGCCAACCACGTTACCCATCGCGATATCGGCCGTGCCTTTCAGCGATGCGTTCAGCGAGACGACAAATTCCGGGGCGGAGGTGCCGGCGGCAACAATCGTCAGACCAACGATAACCTTGGAAACACCGAGCAAAAGTGCGAGACCAACAGCCCCCCTTACAATGAATTCACCACCTGCTGTCAGGAGAACAAGACCTGCGATGATCTGAATATAGGGGATAAGCTGTTCCAAAATATTTGCTCGTTTCAAAAGCGATTAAACCGGCCTTTTGTCAGGCCCGCGGAAGATGGCATTTGGCAGCGCGAATGGCAAGTCATCAGGATGTGACATTCTGCGCACCCAGCGCGTGCCACACGACAAAGCGCGACAAAATGACGTGCGAAGACAGAGCTGTGAATTTTGCAAATGCGTCAAATTTACCCACGACTGGCAGGGTTATTTTCGTTATCCTTGTAATCTCGTTATTTTCAGACATTTACCGCCTTCCGGATCGATTTTCGCCATGCATCACAGCGTTCTGTTCGAGCTGTTTCTTATTCTGACTGCCGCAATCATTGCGGTGCCGATTGCGCACAAGCTGCGTGCGAATTCGATCATCGGCTTTCTGATTGGCGGGTTCTTTATCGGTCCTTTCGGCTTTGGCCTGATTTCCGAGCGTGAAGACATCTCGACCGTGGCCGAGCTTGGCGTTGTTTTCCTGCTCTTCATGATCGGGTTGGAGCTTTCGCGTGATCGTCTGCGCGTGATTGGCGGACGGTTTGCCGGTCTGGGTCTTTTGCAAATTCTGGTGTCGATGGCGGCCCTTTTGGGGCTTCTGGTGGCGATGGAATTTGCCCTGCCGACAGCCCTTGTGATTGCCGGTGCGCTTGCGCTTTCATCGACCGCGATTATCCTCAAGCAGCTTTCCGATGACCGGCAGCTTAATACCCGGTTTGGCCGTGCGGCCCTTGCCATCCTGTTGTTGCAGGATGTGGCGGTTGGCCCGTTCCTGATTATGGTGCAGGCGGCGGGCGATGCCGGAACCGAAACCAGCCCGTGGATGAGCATCCTGCTTGGTTTTGGCTCGGTCGCGTTGTTATTGCTTGTCGGGCGTTATGTGCTGCCGCGTCTGTTTCGCTATATCGCGTCACTTAAAAACCCGGAACTGTTTGCCATCGGCACGTTGTTCGTGGTGTTGGCCGCCAGTACCCTTACCGAGGTTTCCGGTCTTTCGATGGCACTGGGGGCCTTCATTGCCGGTGTGATGCTGGCCGAGACCGAGTTCCGCCATCAGATCGAAGCCGACATTTCGCCGTTCCGGGGTGTTTTCCTGTCGCTGTTCTTTATGTCGGTGGGCATGTCGGTCGATGCGGACGTGGTTTATAACGAGTTCGGCAGCATCGTCATGTGGCTGGTCTTGTTGCTGGCGATCAAGACGGCCGTTCTGTTCGGGCTGGCGCGCGCCATGCGGTTTGAAACCGGCCTTGCCATCCGGGTCGGCATGAGTTTGGCCGCTGGCGGTGAATTTGCCTTTGTGATGTTTGCCCTGGCCGCCCAGAACGGTGCCGTGCCGCTTGATGTTGCGGCGATGCTGATCCCGGTGGTGGCGATTTCGATGGCGCTGACCCCGACCCTGATCAGTCTTGGTCACAAGATCGAGGAAAAGCTTCATCCCAAGGAAGAAGATCAGCTTGGCAAGATTGCCGAGGAATCCGAGGGCATTCACCAGCATGTTCTGGTGATCGGCAGCGGCCGCGTTGGCCGGGTTTTGGCCCGGTTGCTCAAGACCCGGAACATTCCGTTCCTCGTACTTGATAGTGACGCGCAGCAAGTCTCGCGCGGTCGGGCAGAAGGCCTGCCGGTTTACTTTGCCGACGGGTCACGCCCGGAAACTTTCCGGGCGGCACATACAGATGAAGCAAGAATTGCGGTTGTTGCCATGGGGAACCCGCATGCGACCGAAAAGACGGTTGCGCTTTTAAGGCAGCATTATCCGCATCTGAAGATCTTTGCCCGTGCGCAGGACATCACCCATATCGGGCCGTTGTCCCGCCATGGCGCAGATGCCGCCATCCCGGAAGTGCTTGAAACCGGGTTGCGGTTGTCTGATCACGTTCTGGCAGCCTGTGATGTGCCGCAGGAAGATATTGATGCGGAAATCGCCAAGTTCCGCCGGGCCGATATGCTTTTGATGAACGAGCTGGCGCCGCGTATGCAGCGCAAACCAAGCAATCCAGACAGTTCGGACAAGCCGGCAGAGGAAAAATCCTGAGCCCGACCGCCAAGCCGTTACGGCCTCGGGTCCAAACTCATTCACATGACCGCCCCGGCAACTGATCTGAGAGAAAAAGTAAGGAAAAGTCCGCAGAGCGGGGTGATCCCCGGTCAAGGGATTTGACGCAGAGGCTTTCTCTCAGATCAGCTGTCCTTCGGATCACCCGGATTTGCACGGGCTATTTTGCCGCAAAATCTTGAAAGATATAGATCTTCCTGCGATTTAGCTCCGCATATCCGCACAAATCCGGGAGACCGGGACGATTATGTGAATGAGTTTGGACCCGAAACAAAAACCCCCGCAGCAGCGCGCCGCGGGGGTTTTTCATGAGATCGCGTGTCGAAAACGGCTTAGGCAGCGGTTTCTGAGTCCAGCGCATAGCCAGCCGCACGGACGGTACGGATAATATCGCGGGTCCCCTTGACGTCATTGAGCGCCTTGCGCAGGCGACGGATATGGACGTCAACGGTGCGGGTTTCGACATAGATATTCGGGCCCCAGACCGCGTTAAGCAATTGTTCGCGCGAGAAAACACGCCCCGGATGCTCAAGGAAATAGCGCAGCAGACGGAATTCTGTCGGGCCAAGATGGATGGCCTTGCCATTGCGGCTGACACGGTGAGCGGCGAGATCCATTTCGATATCGGAATAGATTAACTGCCCTTGTGGTTGCGCCGGACCGGATCGGCGGAGAAGTGCGCGGATACGTGCCAGCAGCTCGCCAATTGCGAACGGCTTGGTGACATAGTCATCAGCACCGGTATCAAGACCACGGATACGGTCGCCTTCTTCGCCGCGTGCGGTAACCATGATCACCGGCAAATCGCGGCTTTCAGGCTTGCGACGGATCTGACGGCAGACTTCGATGCCCGACATCACCGGCAGCATCCAGTCGAGCAAAACAAGATCGACATGGGTTTCTGCCATGATTTTCAACGCTTCGTCACCGTCTCCGGCTTCGACAACCTGCATCCCCTCACGTTCGAGGTTGTAGCGCAACATGGTTACGATTGCAGCCTCGTCCTCGACGATAAGAACCGTTGGATCCATCTTCCTATGCTCCAGTGTCACTCATTTGGTTCGACAACAGCGAAGTTCGCTGCGTCGTTTTTTGGCCGTTCAATGCCCGGCAGGTCTTCGCCCTTGATCCGGTAATAGATCGTTTCAGCGATGTTGGTGGCGTGGTCACCGATACGTTCGATGTTCTTGGCAATGAACAGCAAATGGGTCGACGCGGTGATGTTGCGCGGATCTTCCATCATGTAGGTCAGCAATTCGCGGAACAGCGAATTGTACATGTCATCCACTTCCTGATCGCGTTCCCAGACACGGTGGGCCTTGTCGGCATCGCTTTCGATATAGGCGTCCAGGACATCCTTGATGATTTCCTGGGCCAGCTTGGCCATGTTCGGGATCGCCTGAACCGGGCGGATCGGCGGGATCTGGTTCAGGACCTGTGCGCGTTTGGCGATGTTTTTCGCAAGATCACCGATACGTTCGAGATCGTTTGACAGCTTAAGGGCCGTTACGACCTGACGCAGGTCATCTGCCATCGGTTGACGCAGTGCCAGCAGACGCACGGCAAAGTCCTGGACTTCCTGTTCGAGAACGTCGATGCGCTGATCAGACAGGATGACTTTTTCGGCCAGCTCGGAATCGCGTTTGACGATGGAGCGGATCGAGGAAATAAGCTGGCTTTCGGCAAGCCCGCCCATTTGCGAGATGATGTTGTTCAGACGGGTCAGTTCCTCGTCGAACGAACTTACGATATGGGTATGTTCTTCAACCATTTATGCGTACTCCTGGCTCACTTAACCGAAGCGGCCGGTAATGTAACCCTTGGTGCGTTCGTCCTTCGGGTTGGTAAAGATTTGATCGGTTTCGCCGACTTCGACCAGCTTGCCGAGATGGAAGAACGCGGTGCGCTGTGACACACGGGCAGCCTGCTGCATGGAGTGGGTCACGATCACGATCGTGTAGTTCGAGCGCAGCTCGTCGATCAGTTCCTCGACCTTGGCGGTCGCGATCGGGTCCAGTGCCGAGCACGGCTCATCCATCAGGATGACTTCCGGGCTGACAGCGACCGCACGCGCGATGCAAAGGCGCTGCTGCTGACCACCGGAAAGACCGGTTGCCGGCGACTGCAGGCGATCTTTGACTTCTTTGAGAAGACCGGCGCGTTCGAGCGAGGTCATGACGATTTCGTCAAGCTCGTCACGCGAATTGACCAGACCATGAATGCGCGGGCCATAGGCCACGTTGTCATAGATCGATTTCGGGAACGGGTTCGGTTTCTGGAACACCATGCCGATGCGCGCGCGCAGCTGAACCACGTCGATGCGCTTGTCATAGATGTCGCGGCCATCAAGGGTGACTTCGCCTTTGATGGTGACACCGTCAATGGTGTCATTCATGCGGTTAAGGCAGCGCAGGAAGGTGGATTTACCACAGCCCGACGGGCCAATCAGCGCGGTGACCTGCTTTTCGGCGATATCAAGGTCGACCTCATAAAGGGCCTGATTGTCGCTATAGAAAAGATCAAGGTTACGCGCGGTCATTTTCGGATTTTCGACCGACGGCTTTGCCGCCATTGCGCTCTGGGATACAGCAGCCATTTTACCACTTCCGTTCAAATTTTTTGCGCAGATACACAGCCAGTCCATTCATCAGGACAAGGAATGCCAGCAACACCATAATCGCTGCCGAGGTTTTCTCGACAAAGGCACGTTCCGGGCTGTCCGCCCACAGATAGATCTGGACCGGCAGAACCGTTGCCGGGTCAAGTGCCCCGCCCGGGATATCGACAATAAAGGCCACCATACCGATCATCAGAAGCGGTGCGGTTTCACCCAGCGCCTGCGCCATGCCAATGATCGTACCCGTCAGGATGCCCGGCATCGCAAGCGGCAGAACATGATGGGTCACGGTCTGAACCGGGGATGCACCAAGGCCAAGGGCGGCCTGACGGATCGACGGCGGCACTGCCTTGATCGCAGCGCGCGAGGCAATGATGATGGTCGGCAGGGTCATCAGGGCCAGCGTCAAACCACCGACAACCGGGGCCGAACGCGGCAAGTGCATGACATTGAGATAGACCTCAAGACCCAGCAGACCAAAGACGATGGACGGCACAGCAGCCAAGTTGTTGATGTTGACTTCAACAATCTGGGTGAAGCGGTTCTTGGGAGCGAACTCTTCCAAGTACACAGCCGCCAGAACACCAATCGGGAAGGACAGGGCCAAGGTCACAAGCAGGGTATAGAACGAGCCAACCGCAGCGCCCCAGATGCCAGCCAGTTCCGGCTCGCGGGAGTCACCACTGGTGAAGAAGCGGGTGTGGAACTGTTTTTCCACCGCGCCGGCTTCGACCAGTTCGTTATACCAGCTGACTTCCTGATCATTGAGACGACGGTCGCCCTCAGCAACGGTCGGATCGATATAGCCTTTATTGAGCATATCGAAATCATCGCCCGAGATCAGCCAGATGGTGCGCGTCTGCCCGATCAGGCTTGGATTTTCGAGAACCCGTTCACGCAGATCATAAGACGCCCCGCCCGACACGATGCCATAAAGGTCACGCTTGTCACTGCGCGAGGTCACGTCCGGGAAGCGATCACGCAGGGACTGCTTGATCAGACCATCAAAGTTCGCACGGCCAATAACCGCCGGGTCACCAGTCCCGTCCGGATCAATCACCGCCGGATCGAAATGCACTTCGAGCTGAACATAGGTCTGGTAAAAGGCGCTGTAGCCTTTCGAGCCGATCGAGGTTGCCAGCATGCAAAGCGCCAGAAGCGCGATACCGATCGCAACCAGGCCATACATTTTAAAGCGGCGTTCGGCGGCGTAACGTTTCTTGATGTTACGGGCGATTTTCGGGCTGTCCCAGTCAACCGGCTTACGCAGATTGTCAGAGATCACTTTGGCCGCAGCTCTGTCTTCCATAAGAGATGCCATATCAGTCATATTTCTCGCGATACTTCTGAACAACCTTAAGGGCAAATACGTTCAAGCCCAAGGTGACAAGGAAAAGAACCAGCCCCAACGCGAAGGCCGAGAGGGTTTTGGCACTGTCAAACTCCTGATCGCCGACCAGAAGGGTGACAATCTGCACCGTGACGGTTGTTACAGCCTGAAGCGGGTTTGCCGTCATGTTCGCAGCAAGACCAGCCGCCATCACAACAATCATGGTTTCACCAATCGCACGCGACACCGCGAGCAACACCGCCCCGACGATGCCCGGAAGAGCTGCCGGGAAGATCACGTTGCGGATGGTTTCCGATTTGGTGGCACCCAGGCCGTATGAACCATCGCGCAAGGATTTCGGCACCTGCGACATGACGTCATCAGAAAGTGAAGACACAAACGGAATGATCATGATGCCCATGACCAGACCCGCCGCCAGCGCACTTTCAGAACTGACATCAAGACCGAGAATCGCGCCATTATCACGCAGGAACGGTGCGACGGTCAGGGCAGCAAAGAAGCCGTAAACAACCGTGGGGACACCCGCCAGAATTTCCAGTGCCGGTTTGGCAATCGCACGGAATTTCGGGGAGGCATATTCGCCCATATAGACCGCCGAGAACAAACCGATCGGCACCGCAACGCACATGGCAATCAGGGTAATCAGCAGCGTACCGACAAAAAGCGGGATCGCGCCAAAGGCACCCTCGGATGCGACCTGATCGGCGCGGATCGCGGTTTGCGGGCTCCATTCCAGACCAAACAGGAATTCGAGCGGGTTGATCTTGGTAAAGAAGTGCAGCGCTTCGAACAGAAGCGAGAAGACGATACCGACCGTGGAGAGGATCGCAATCGCCGAGCAGGCAATCATCACATAGCGCGCAATGCGTTCGATATTATTCCGCGCCCGCATGTCGGCTGTGATCTTACGATAGGAAAGCGACAGGCCAAGGACCGCGCCGCTCAGCATCACAACGACCAGTGCTGCGCTGGCAATCGTCTGGATGTTGGCAAGACGGCGACCGGCATCAACAATTTCCGGTTCGACCGACAGGTGCTGGCCGTTGCCCGCCGCGATCAGTGAAATCGAGTTCAGCGCAAGCGACAGACGGCCGGAGTCTTCAAGAATTTCCTGCGGCAGGTCGGATACGATCAGGGCTTCGATGACCGAACCCTGGAACATGTACCAGATCAAAAGCAGCGCGAGTGCGGGAAGTCCACACCATGCTGCTGTGTAAGCCCCGTAGTGAACCGGCAAGGAATGAAGATTGCTGTGTCGGCCGCCCGAGAGCGCTACGGCCCGCTGGCGTCCAAAATAAAAGGACAGCGCACAAAGTGCGGCAACCGCGAGCAACAGGAAAGACAGGGACATTATGTTAGATCCGTTCGCCAGATGAGCCTGCAGAAGTCAGTTCGTGAGGCCAATAGGACAGAAACAATAAACAAATCAAGTCGAGAAACAAAGAAACCGGTGGCAGCCGTAGCCGCCACCGGTTGAAAGATCGCGTTACATGCTCAGCGGCGAAAGGTTGGTCGCTGCGTTGCGAACGGCTTCACGCTCAGCTGCATCCATCGGGATGAGGCCACGGTCAGCAAGGTAACCTTCTTCACCAAATGCTTTTTCAGCGGTGAATTCAGCAAGATATTCCTTGATGCCCGGGATGGTGCCAACGTGCGCGTTCTTCACGTAGAAGTACAGCGAACGGGAAACCGGGTAATCGCCAGCAGAGATTGCTTCGAAGGTCGGAGCAACGCCACCGATGAGCGAGCCCTGAAGCTTGTCACCGTTCTGGTCAAGGAAGGAGAAGCCGAAGATGCCGAGTGCATCGTGGTTAGCTTCGAGTTTCTGAACGATCAGGTTGTCGTTCTCGCCAGCTTCAACATAGCCACCGTCTTCACGAACGCCAGCGCAGACAGCTTTGAACTGGTCTTTGTTGGTTTCTTCAAGAGCGGCGATAACCGGGAACTCTTCGCAAGCTTCTTCGAGTACCAGCTCGGTGAAGGCATCACGGGTACCGGAGGTCGGCGGCGGGCCGAGAACTTCGATTTTAACGTCCGGCAGGCTCGGATCGATTTCTGCCCAGGTGCTGTACGGGTTGTCGATCAGCGACTTGCCGTCTTTGGACGGAACGGTTTTAGCAAGAGCAAGGAAGATCTGCTCTTTGGTCAGGTCCAGCTGCGGCGCAGCGTTGGAGTTCGACAGAACGATACCGTCGTAACCAACTTTAACTTCGGTAACTTCCGAAATGCCGTTTTCAGCGCATTTCTCAACTTCGGACTTCTTGATGCGACGCGAAGCGTTGGTGATGTCCGGATGCTGTTCGCCAACACCGGCGCAGAACAGCTTCAGACCACCGCCAGAACCGGTAGATTCGATAACCGGCGTTTTGAAAGAGGTGGTTTTACCGAATTCTTCTGCAACTGCGGTTGCAAACGGGAAGACGGTGGACGAACCAACGATACGAATCTGGTCGCGTGCTTCGGCAGCGCCAGCAACGGCAACGCTCATCAGCGCCGCAACAGCAAGAGTCTTCTTCATCATAAATTCCCCAATGGTTGTTCCACTTCGGAACGGTGCAACGATCTGCGAGGCGGACTCTACCGCTGGGTGCTTACGGTATTGTGTCGCTTTTGTTAACGTTATGTGACAACGTATCAGGGGAGTAAAAAACGCGGTTTCGTGCACGTAAAATCAATGACTTAGCGGATTTCCATGCGCGTCTGAAAAGGATGTATTTTCGTTTCAACACGCCATTTACCGGTCATTTACGACAGACTGTAACAATAACTGTCACATTTGCCGGATCCAGCGTATCCGCAGCCAGCCCATCGCGACCGGCTTAGCCAATTGGCGATAATTGCCACCTAGGCCTTTACATGGCTCCCATTACACGCAACTGTTGCTTGGGGTCTAAACTCATTCACATGACCGGCCCGGCAACTGATATGAGAGAAAAAGCTAGGAAAAGCCCGCAGAGCGGGGTGATCCCCGGTCAAGGGATTTGACGCAGAGGCTTTCTCTCATATCAGTTGTCCTTCGGATCACCCGGATTTGCACGGGCTACTTTGTCGCAAAACCTTGAAAGATATAAATCTTCCTGTGGTTTCGCTCCGCATATCCGCACAAATCCGGGAGACCGGGACGATTATGTGAATGAGTTTAGACCCCAGAGGGATTATAAAACGCCGCGCCTAATTCACGCGCAGGCACAACAGGAGCAAGATATGAGCAACGCCTCACTCGACGAGATTCAGGAACTGATTCAGAAGCTGTCTGGCGAACTGGGCGATATGTCCGAAGCAGCATCGCGTCATATTGATGACCTTCATGTCGCCGTGAACAACGTGGCATCCCACGTTCTGGCAATTGAAGCGGTTCTGACCCAGGTCGCACAGAAAGTCGATGTCGATGAGGCCGCAGCCGTTCAGTGGATTCGCGACAAGACCGCGGCCTATGCTGAAGACAGCAGCGAAAGCTCGGCTGCTGAGGGCATTGTTAAAAGCCTGCTCGGCAACGAAGAATAATAAGCCGCCATCTGGCGCACCATCCGAGCCCGGATGGTCAGATACAAAAAGGACGGCAAGGATTTCCCTGCCGTCCTTTTCTTTTGGCTGTTTGAAACGATGGTGACCTAGCCCGCCAGTTCGGTCGCCTCGAACCGGTTGCGCAGTTTTTCGGGCACCGGGCCACCAGCAGCCCAATCAAGCAGCTGCACGGTATGAATGACCTTAAGGTCATCGGTTTCGATCTGCACCATGCAGCCGATATTGCCCGTGGCGACCAGATCAGGCTGGGTCGCGCGGATATTGCCGCGTTTGCGTTCCTGAAGTTGGCCGGCGATTTCCGGCTGAAGCAGGTTATAGACCCCGGCCGAACCACAGCACAGATGACCTTCGGCGATTTCGGCGACATCAAAGCCGGCCTGCTTGAGAAGGTCACGCGGCGGTCGGGTGATCTTCTGGCCGTGCTGCATCGAGCACGCCGAATGATAGGCGACACGGGGATTCCCGTGGGTCGCCCCGGCAAAGACCCCACCATCAATATCAAGGCCTGCCAGATATTCGGTAATATCCTTGGCAAGACCGGATACCGTTGCCGCCTTGTCGGCATAGGCCGGATCATGGCGCAGCATATGGCCGTAATCCTTGATCGTCGTGCCACAGCCAGACGCGGTAATGACGATGGCATCAAGCCCCTCGCCCGCGAGTTCAGCGGTCCAGGCGTCAATATTGCCCTTGGCCTGGGCATGCGATTGTTCTTCCTTGCCCATGTGATGAACAAGCGACCCGCAACAGCCAGCCCCCTTGGCAACCACGACCTCGATCCCGAGGCGGGTGAGTAGACGAACCGTCGATTCGTTGATTTCGGTTTCAAGCACCTGCTGGGCACAACCGATCAGGATGGCAACGCGGCCTTTGCGTTCGCCAATCGCCGGGATCACCTGTGGTTTGTCGACCCAGCTTGGCGGATGCATAGGACGTGCGCCCATCTTGACCATGCCCTTGAGCCGGCCGGGCATCAGACGCGCAAAGGGTGCGGCAAATTTCGCGCCGATCAGCGACATCCGGAACAGGGTCGGATTGGGCACGACAATCGACAGCAGCTTGCGCAGCAGACGATCGCCAAGCGGGCGTTCATAGTTTTCTTCGATATGGGCGCGCGCATTGTCGATCAGGTGCATGTAATCGACACCGGACGGACAGGTGCTGGTGCAAGATAGACAGGACAGGCAGCGATCAAGGTGTTTGACCACCTTTTCAGTTGCCGGTTTGTCATTTTCCAGCATGTCCTTGATCAGATAGATGCGGCCACGCGGGCTATCGAGTTCATCGCCCAGTGTCACAAAGGTCGGACAGGTCGCGGTACAAAAGCCGCAATGCACGCATTTGCGCAGGATCTGTTCGCTTTCGGCAATCGCCGGGTTTTGAAGCTGCTCTGCTGTGAAGTTGGTTTGCATTATGCGCCCTCCCCGTTCTGAGAGATGGGAGCAATCCGCCCCGGATTGAGAATGCCATGCGGATCGAGGTTTTCCTTAATCTTGGCATTGATGCGCGCAAGGGCCGGGTTTTCCGGATGGAAGACCGGGGTGATTTTACGCAACTCACCTGTTGCCCGCACCAGCACGGCCTGCCCGCCCGCCGCAGCGGCGATATCGCGGATGGCATCCACCGTTGCCGCAGGGATGTCCGATCCGGGCACCTGCAACCAGATCAGGCCACCGGCCCAATCCATCATGGCCCGTCCGCCAGCCTTTTCGATCAGCTGGGCACAGATATCGCCCCCGCTTGCCGGGGGGACCGAAACGCGCCAAAGCGTGCTGTCACTGTTGTCAGCAGCCGCAAACGGGGCGACATCAGCGACCACCTTCCAGATGCTGTGGCTGTGACTTTCCGGGACTTCGTGACATTCGCCGAAATCGGCCAGCGCGCGACAAAGAGCGTCAGCCCGCCATGCGACAGAAGGTTGCGGGCCTTCGATGCGCAGTACCACAAGGCCACTGCCATATTCACCAGCCAGCGGCACATCCAGATGAGGGGCGTCTTCGGGTGCGATCCATGCAGCGGCCGAGACTTCGTTTTCGCTGCGCATCGCCAATGTCATCGCCTTGCCCGCCGCGCGCGGGTCGCTGCAGGCGACAATCACGGTGGCGGATGTTTCGTCATTTGGCATGACCTTGAGCGTCACGGTATGCATGACACCAAGGGTGCCAAACGCACCTGCCATCAGTTTCGAGAGATCAAAACCGGTCACGTTTTTCATCACCCGGCCACCGGATTTGAAATCCTCCGCCCGGCCAGAAACCGCTTCAAACCCCAGAAGATGATCGCGGGCAGCCCCGACCTTGATGCGGCGTGGTCCGGCAATATTGCACGCAACAAGCCCGCCGATGGTTCCGGCATCCGGGCCATTTGAAGCGTCCAGAAGACCCGGGAAATTGCCCGGTTCGAAATGGAATTGCTGATTTTTCTCGGCCAGGGCCGCCTTGATTTCGGCAAGCGGCGTTCCGGCGCGCGCGGATATCACCAGTTCTTCGGGCTGATAAAACAGGATGCCCGACAGTTTGGAGCAATCCAGCACCGCATTGGTCTGAACATTGTGGCCATAGGCACGTTTGCTGCCCGATCCGATGATTTCAAGCGGGGTCTCTGATCCAAGCGCCCAACCGACTGCATCGCGCAGCTGGTCCGGCGTGGTGGGGGAAAGTACGTCCACGATAACTCTCTTTTCCTCTCCTGAGCCTGATCAACCGGATTTGCGGGAGCCGATTGGCAGGCCTTTTGTTTTGTCTTCTTTGGTCTTGTCTTGGTGCGCAATCCTAGAAGCGCGGGATATCCGGGAACTTGTCGGCCACCGCCTTGGCATGCAGGGTTTTAAGTTCCCCACAGCCATGCAAGGTCGGGAATACCTTGCCGGGGTTCAGCAGCTGGTCCTCGTCAAAGGCCATCTTGATGCGTTCCTGATGCTTCATGTCATCAGTTGTGAACATCTCGCCCATCAGGTCGCGCTTTTCGACACCGATGCCATGTTCACCCGACAGAACCCCGCCGACCGCGACACAGAGTTTCAGGATGTCAGCGCCGAATGCCTCGGCCTTTTCAAGGTCACCCGGTTTGTTGGCATCAAACATGATCAGCGGGTGCAAGTTACCGTCACCTGCGTGGAAGACGTTGGCGACACCCAGACCGTGCTGTTTCGAGAGGTTCTGCATACCGGTGAGCACTTCGGACAGGCGACCACGCGGGATGGTGCCATCCATGCACATGTAATCGGGTGAAATACGGCCAATCGCCGGGAAGGCGTTTTTGCGACCCGACCAGAACAGCAGGCGTTCTTCCTCGTTCTCGGAGATGCGGGAATAGACCGCACCACAATCCTTGGCGATCTTGCCAACCCGGTCGATCAGGTAATCGACTTCGACCTGCGGGCCGTCGAGTTCGACGAGAAGCAGGGCCTCGACATCAAGCGGGTAGCCAGCCTGAACGAATTCCTCGGTCGCCTTGATCGCCGGGGCATCCATCATTTCAAGCCCGCCCGGAATGATCCCGGCAGCGATGATGGCCGCAACGCAATTGCCGCCTTCTTCGGATGAATTAAAGCCCAGCAACAATGCGCGTGCAGTTTCGGGTTTGCGCAGGATACGCACCGTCACCTCGGTCACAATACCAAGAAGCCCTTCGGAGCCGGTAATGATGCCCAGCAAATCATAGCCCGCCTGATCAAGGCCCTTGCCACCAATGCGCAGGATTTCGCCTTCGATGGTGACCATCTCAACGCCGAGCACATTGTTGGTGGTAAGACCGTATTTCAGGCAATGCACCCCGCCGGAGTTTTCAGCGATATTGCCGCCAATCGAACAGGCAATCTGGCTTGAGGGATCGGGGGCGTAATAGAAACCTTCGTGTTCGACCGCGCGCGTGATGCCAAGGTTGGTGACACCGGGCTGCACGACGGCTGCCCGGTTGTCCCAATCGATGTCGAGCACGCGATTGAATTTCATCATACTAATCGTGATCGCGTCTGCCATCGGTAATGCACCACCGGACAAACCGGTGCCTGCACCGCGCGGAACGACACGGATTTTATGGGTATGACAATATTTCAGGATGTCTGCGACCTGTTGTGTGTTTTCAGGCAGCACAACAATCATCGGCAGTTGGCGGTATGCCATCAGCCCGTCGCATTCATAGGGCCTGAGCTGATCATCATCGACAATAACCCCGCCCGGTGACGGGATGATGTCCCGCATGGCCGCGATAATGTCCTTGCGACGTGCAAGGGTGTTCTGATCAGGCTCAGGCATCCTAAGCATCGGTGGTTACTCCTCCAATTCGACTAGCAAATCCTTGCTGTCGACCTGTGTACCGGCCGGGGCGTGGATTTTGGCCACGGTCCCGTCCCGTTCCGCGTGAACCGCGGTTTCCATTTTCATCGCTTCGAGCGAGCACATGACATCGCCCGCCTTGATCTTCTGGCCTTCGGAGACATGCACCTCGACCACGAGACCCGGCATCGGGGCTGCGATATGCAGCTTGTTGCCGTCTTCGGCCTTTGGTTTTGCCTTGCCCGAACCGGCCAGCGTTTTATCGGCGACCTTGACGGTACGGGGCTGACCGTTGAGTTCGAAGAACACGGTGCGGTTGCCTTCCTCGTCGCCGGCTTCTGATGTGGTCAGATAGCGGATAACAAGGGTTTTGCCCTTTTCAAGATCGACCGAGATTTCCTGATTCTGGTTCATCCCGTAGAAGAAGACCGGGGTTGGCAGAACCGAAACGTCGGCGTTGTGGCTGCGGTGTTCGGCGTAATCAAGGAACACCTTGGGATACATCACATAGGATGCAACCTCGGCATCGGTGATGTTGCTGCGATGGGTCTTCTTTTCGATTTCCTTGCGGGTGGCTTCGAAATCAATCGGCGGCAGCGATTTGCCCGGACGATCCGTTAGCGCCTCACCACCTTTCAGCACCTTGCGCTGCAGGGCGGGCGGGAAGCCGCCAACCGGTTGACCGATTTCACCCCGGAAGAAGGAAATGACGCTGTCGGGGAAGGTGATGTCCTTTTTGGGATCAAGAACGTCTTCCTCGGACAAACCGGATGTCACCATCATCAGCGCCATGTCGCCAACAACCTTGGAGCTTGGCGTCACCTTGACGACATCGCCAAACATGCGGTTGACCGCAGCATAGGCCTTGGAGACTTCGGGCCAGCGATCCTCGATCCCCAGTGCACGGGCCTGCTGACGCAGGTTGGTGTATTGGCCGCCCGGCATTTCATGGACATAAACGTCCGACGTGCCGCTGCGGATGTCGCTTTCGAAACCGGCATAGTAACGGCGGATCTGTTCCCAATAGGTCGAGACTTCCTTGAGCGCCTCGGTCTTGAGGCCCGGATCGCGCGGCTGGCCGATATAGTTATTGGCGATCGAACCCAGGTTTGGCTGCGATGTCAGACCCGACATCGAATCCATCGCCGCATCGACCGCATCAACCCCGGCATCGATTGCGGCAATCACGGTTGCGGCTGAAATGCCGCTGGTGTCATGAGTGTGGAAGTGGATCGGGATATTGACCGTGTCCTTAAGGGCGGTGACAAGTTCACGCGCAGCCGCCGGACGCAGGACACCCGCCATATCCTTGAGACCGAGAATATGGGCACCGGAGGATTCAAGTTCGCGGGCCATATTCACATAGTAATCAAGGTTATATTTCGGGCGTTTGGTGTCGTAGATATCGCCGGTGTAACAGATGGTCGCTTCGCAGAGTTTGTCGGTTTTCAAAACCGATTCCATCGCGACCTTCATGTTTTCAACCCAGTTGAGGCTATCAAACACGCGGAAGACATCCATGCCGTGTTCAGCCGCCTGCTTTACGAAGTAATCCACGGCATTGTCGGGATAGTTCGTATAGCCAACCGCGTTGGATGCGCGCAGCAGCATTTGTGTCAGGATGTTTGGCACGCGTTCGCGCAGCTTGACCAGACGATCCCACGGGTCTTCTTTCAGGAAGCGCATGGCAACGTCAAAGGTCGCCCCGCCCCAGCATTCAATCGAAAACAGTTCCGGCAGACCATGCGCGTAATAGGGCGCAATTTCGAGCATGTCATAAGTCCGCATGCGGGTTGCCAGAAGCGACTGATGGGCATCACGCATGGTGGTGTCGGTCATCAGGACGCGTTCCTGATCCTTCATCCAGCGCGAGAAACCTTCAGGGCCGAGTTGATCAAGCTTCTGCTTCGTACCCGGGCGGATTTCGCCAAGATCGATTGATTTTGGCATGACCGGGTCGTGCAGATTGGTCGGCACCACGCGGCCTTCGACTTCCGGGTTGCCATTGACCGCGACTTCACCGATGAAGCGTAGCAAACGGGTCGCACGGTCCCGACGGCGCACGAATTTGAACAGGTCGGGCGTTTCGTCAATGAAGCGGGTGGTGTATTCACCAGCCCGGAATTTCGGGTGATTGATCAGGTTTTCAAGGAAGGCCAGGTTGGTCGCAACCCCGCGAATACGGAATTCGCGCAGCGCACGGTCCATACGGTCCACGGCCTCGCGCGGGGTGCTGCCCCATGCGGTGACCTTTTCAAGCATGCTGTCATAGAACGGTGTGATCACCGCCCCGGAATAGGCCGTGCCGCCATCCAGACGAATGCCAAAACCGTTGGCCCCGCGGTAAACCTTGATGATCCCGTAATCGGGGACAAAGTTGTTTTCCGGGTTTTCGGTGGTGATACGGCATTGAAGCGCGTGGTCGCGCAGCTTGATCTTTTCCTGCCAGGGGATCCCGGTTTCGGACGGGAAACCGATGCGCCCGCCCTGGGCGATCAGGATCTGTGCCTTGACCAGGTCAAAGCCGGTGACGCATTCGGTGACGGTGTGTTCGACCTGAATGCGCGGGTTGACCTCGATGAAGTAGAATTTGGACGTGTCGACATCCATGAGGAATTCGACCGTGCCGGCATTGACGTAATTGGCGGCCTTACCCAGACGAATGGCCGCGTCACAGATTTCCTTGCGCTGGTCATCATTCAGGTACGGGGCCGGGGCGCGTTCGACGACCTTCTGGTTGCGGCGCTGAACGGAACAGTCACGCTCATAAAGATGCACAAGGGTGCCGTGGGTGTCGCCCAGCAGCTGTACCTCGACATGGCGGGCACGGCGGATCAGCTTTTCAAAGTAGACCTCGCCATTGCCAAAGGCGGCTTCGGCTTCGCGGCGTGCGGCCAGAACTTGCCCTGCCAGATCCTTGCCATTTTCAATGACGCGCATGCCACGGCCACCGCCGCCCCAGCTTGCTTTGAGCATCAGGGGATAGCCGATATCCTCGGCAATGCGGGTGACTTCGGCCATGTCTTCGGGAAGCGCACTTGAGGCCGGCATGACCGGCACGCCGGCACTTTCGGCCAGATTGCGTGCCGATACCTTGTTGCCCAAGGTGCGCATGACTTCGGAGTCCGGGCCGATAAACTGAATGCCGGCTTCGGCACAGGCGTCGGCAAAGTCGGGATTTTCCGACAGGAAGCCATAGCCCGGATGGATGGCATCGACATCGGCATCGCGCGCAACGCGCAGGATGTCCTCGATATCAAGATAGGCGCGAATGGGTTTGTTGCCCTTACCCACCGTATAGCTTTCATCAGCCTTGAAACGGTGAAGGGCGAAACGGTCCTCGTCAGAGAAGATCGCGACTGTGCGAATGCCAAGTTCGTTGGCGGCTCGCAAAACACGAATCGCAATCTCGCCACGGTTGGCGACCAGAAGTTTACGGATACGCTTTGGTGCTGAACGCGTCATGGACACCGGGCTCCTACCACATTTTCCTGGCAGGAACGTGCCTGTGCGCGCCTGCCAAAACCTAGTGAAACGCCACGATATGGTCCTTGAATGCGTTGCGGTGCGGGGATGCCTGCAACGCCATACCTTTTGTGGCGATACGGGATGCCGGCACGCGGAGATCTTGTGCAATGCATCCAGAGCTTTCGGCGCCCGGTGGGCAGGCGACGGTTCTGGTATATGCGCATTGCCCTCTCCCTGTCAAAGCATGATCTCACGAATTGGTAATACCAATTTTCGAAAAGCCCGACCAGTTTCTTTTCACCATATGGAACAGACCGCCCGGGCCTTCTCAACCCGCGTGGCTTGAAAACCGCGATCTTTCAGCGACTTTTGGCGCGGATATGCTATTGTCCGCGATCAGAAAAACTGAAAATCCCGAAACGGTTAGACCCATGCCGAAGCTCAATCTTCGACTAAAGTTTTTGCTGCTCTCGATCCTGCCGCTGGTTCTTGCAGCTTCCGCGATCTCCTGGCTGGTCTTTGCCCAGGCCGAACGTCTGGCCGAAGCCGAGATCAGGACCTTTGAACGCAACATCCTGCAGGCCCGCAAGGACGAGCTTAAAAGTTATCTCGAGCTCGCGATGGCCTCGATCGATCACATCTATTCGGTGGCAAGCCCGCTTGATGCGGTGTCCAAGGAACGCGTGAAGGCGATCATCGAAGACCTGAGCTATGGCGAGGATGGCTATTTCTTTATTTATGACCGTGATGGCACGGCATTGGTCGACCCGCCAGAACCCTGGCGTTTGGGGCGGACCTATTGGAACCTGCGCGACATCAATGGCAATACGGTCATTCAGGGCCTGATTTTCAATGCGGAAAAGGGTGGCGATTTCATGCGCCACGTCTGGGACAAGCCATCGACCGGGGAGCCGACCGAAAAGATCAGCTATTCGCTGATGCTTGATAAATGGGACTGGATGATCGGCACCGGGATTTACATCGACGATATCGCCGAGCAGGTCACCGAGATCGAGGCGGAGGTTTCCACCCATATCCGCGAAACCACCATCTCCATCATCGGGGTTACCATTCTGGCCGTTCTGCTGGTGGGGATTTCGGGCACGGTTGTCACCCTTTCGGAACGCAAACTTGCCGACTCAAAGCTTAAGGAACTCACACACCGGGTTGTCGATGTCCAGGAACAGGAACGCCTTCGGGTATCGCGCGAGCTGCATGACGGCATCAGTCAGATATTGGTGTCGGTGAAATATTCCGTTGAAACCGCAATTGCCCGCATCACGCAAAACCACGACAACGCGATGGAGCCAATGGAAAAGGCGGCCAAGCGATTGCAGGACGCCATTCATGAAGTCAGACGCATTTCACGCGACCTGCGCCCGGCAGTACTTGATGACCTTGGCCTGAAACCCGCGATCGAAAGCATGTGTGCCGAGCTGCAAGACCGGTCGGGCATCCTGATCGAGGTGAAATGCGACAATGTCGATGGTCAGCTTGATATCGGCAAGAAGACGACGCTCTATCGCGTGTTGCAGGAAACACTGACCAATATCGAACGACACGCCGATGCGACGGTTGTGAAAATCTCGATCAAGCGGGAAGGCCAGAGCATCATCATGCGCATTGTCGATAACGGCGTCGGGTTTGAAACCAACCGCTATATCCGCAACCGCGATCCGCGGGCCGGCATCGGTTTGCGCAACATGCGCGAGCGCATGGAATTCCATGGCGGCGGGCTTGCGGTGCGCTCCGAACCCGACGATGGCACGAAAATCACAGCATTTATTCCCGCCAACAGCCAGAATGCCCTACCAGAGGACGCAATCAGCGGTTAATCTGACCCAAGCACACCCCAGATAGCTACGCCACAGGAATATGTTCGACCCATGACCAATGCCCTAAATCCCAATGAAGTTTATTCCACCGATCGGCCATTGCGGATTTTGCTTTGCGACGATCATGCCCTTGTAATGGATGGCATCCGGTCGCGCCTGGAGTGCTTTGAACATATCAATATCGTCGGCGAAGCTGGCAATGGGGCGGAAGCGCTGACCATGGCAGGCGACCTGCATCCTGATATTGTTTTGATGGATATTTCGATGCCGGTGATGAACGGCCTTGAAGCGGCTGAAAAGTTCCGTGAAACCCTGCCCGGTACCAAGGTCGTGATCCTGTCGATGCATGAAAACCCGGAATATCTGCGCACCGCCCAGCAGGCCGGTGCCAAGGGCTTCATCCTGAAAGACGTGTCATCAAACGACATGGTGCGTGCGATTGAAACCGTCGCCAATGGCGGGGAAGCATACAGCTCCACCTTTGATCGCATCAGCGATGGCGAGGACAACAACAGTGATGGCGTACCGCTGACATCGCGTGAACGTACGGTCTTGCGCCTGTTGGCGAAGGGGGCGAGCAACAAGCATGTTGCCCGAGAACTGGATATCAGTGTCCGCACCGTCGAGACCCACCGCCGCAACATCAAGCGCAAGCTTGATATCGACAGTTCGGCCGGTCTGGTGCGCTATGCCATTGAAAAGGGTCTGGTCACCCTTGATTCCAATAGCTGAAATCACGATCTGGAACACAGTTGTGCGCCGACCAGCATGAATATGCATTGATTTCACATTCTGGTACGGTACATTAGGTTCAGGATTGGATTGATTAAACTTTTCAATTCCGGCCGTATCCGGGCGTGATCGACCACCCAGATCAGCCCGACGTCATGGGTAGAGAGCGTGAACCATACAGCAAGCTACACATTCCGACCCGAACTTGCGCGGTGCCGCGAATGCGGTGTGCGGAAATTTGCCCTGTTCAACAACCTGACGGACGAGGACCTGAAACTTGTCCATATGCCGGTTGAAGACATCACGCTGCCCAAACGCAACACCCTTTATAATGCCGGTGACCAGGCGCAATCGATCTTTACCCTGCGCAGTGGCCTGGTGAAACTTGTCCATTACCTGCCCGATGGCAATCAGCGGGTGGTGCGCCTTGTCAAACCGGGCGGGACCATTGGCCTTGAAGCATTGGTCAGCGACTGCTTTACCCACCATGCCGAGGCGCTTCAAGACAGCAGACTGTGCCGCATTCCGATTGCCGTGATCGAGAAGCTTGATAACGAAAGCCCACGTTTGCACAAACAGGTGCTGAACCGCTGGCATCAGGCGGTGATGGAATCCGATAACTGGCTGACCCAGATGTCGACCGGCACCGCGCGCGAACGTGTCGCCCGCCTATGCCTGTTTTTGCATGATGACGTGACTGATACCTGCACCCTTCCGGGGCGTGAGGATATTGGTGCGATGCTGGGCATTACCACCGAAACCGCCAGCCGGATCATTGCTGACTTCAGACGTCAAGACCTGCTGGAATTCAAATCGCGCAATATCTTCGGGCTTGATATGCCGGGATTGCGTGAGGTTGCCGGTGTTGAAGGCCCAGACGCGGACGGCATGGACTGACCCGCGCCCAAAACCTATCTCATCGCTTCCTGCAAGGTCGTCTGGAAGGCCGAGTTCGGCCCACAGGCCAGTGACAGCTTTTCATATTCGCGCGGTGTGTCGATCTGTTCATGGCGGAGCCGACTGCGCCTGCGAATATCATTCAGCCGCCTTTTGAAATCCCGCCCATATTCCGACATCAGACGCCGCATGGCACGTTGTGCATTATCCGCTGGCATCGGGAACATCGCGCCGACCTTTCGCACGACATCATTGACCAGATCATCAAGGGCCGCGCGAATGTCGGCTTCCATGCCCTGATTGATTTTGACGTGCTCGCCTTCATGGGCATAGACTACGTCATATTCACAAGTGCCGCGCTGAAGTTCGGCGGCGACATAGACCAGATGTTTGACGACATCGACCTTGGGATTGACCCGCACCGGATCGAGGCAATAGCGCCCAACCCCGACTTCACGCGGTTCAAAGCGCATGTCAAAGGACGCCTGCACTTCATATTCGGTCAGGCCGGTCACCAGATAACGCGGATTGCCGCCGGCACGACTGTTAAGCCAGCGCACCGACCGATGGCGATCAAGCATCGGGTCCATATGATTGAATTCAAGAAAGGCTTCCGGTGCGCTGATCGGTGCGCAACTGCCCTGCGCCCGTGCAGGTCCGGGGATCAGCAGCACCATGACCAGACCGATCACAAGCGCGCACAAAATGCCGCCTTTTGAAATCTGTCCTGTCATGTTCTGCCCGAACGCTGGCAAACGGTTCTCCTGCCTTTAATGAAAATGCTGCGCACAGAACAATCTGCACGCAGCGTTCATGGATATATCTTTACGGTGGAATGTCAGACGTGGCTCACATGATCGGCACAGTCGACACAAAGCGGGGTGGTCGGATCAAACTCAAGACGCTTGGCCTGGATCAGTTCGCCGCAATTGTGGCAATGACCGTATTCGTCATCATCCATGCGCTTGAGGGTCTTTTCGATCCGCTCCAGCTCGATCGCGCGGCGGCGTTCCTGTTCAAGATGCATTTCCTGATTTTGCAGGGCGTCCATGCGCGACAGACGACCGACCGCCTGCTGATCAAGTTCGACCGGCTTGCGGTAGTCTTCTGAATGCGTGGAATGCGCCAGAATCTCGGCCCGTCGTTCCTCCAACCGGGTGCGCAATTTCGCAAGATCAATGTCTTTTCGATCCGTCATCCGAAACCTCGTTATGTGTTGTTGTTCTTACTATTGATATAAGTACATTGGTTCGGGTTTCGCCAATACATAGGTCAAATTATTCAAAGATTTTGGCCCGTCACGTACAATTGCCGCAGGCATCAACGAGCTTTTCAAGGGCTGCCTTGGCCTCGTCATCATCGAGGCCTTCGGATTTGATCTTTTTCTGGATTTTGCAACAAAGTGCCGGTCCATCCGGAAACGGCTTATCGATCCAGAATGGCGCGGTCGTGCCGAAATATCCCGCCTGATCAAGGAACGAGACCCCATAATAATAGGCCGCCCCGACCGAGTTATAGAAGGTCGGATCATCAATGAAGCCACCATCGGGTGTCATGGATTTGGTCAGGCACCAGTGCAGCACCAGCGCGATGTCCTTCGACGCGGCATTTTGGGTCGCGCCATCGACACTTGCCCAGCCAAGATCAAAAATCTTGGTGACGTCGTAATTGTTGTGATTGTTGAAATCACCATTGTGCTTCCAGCCGAACGGATATGCATCATCGCGGATCGCAAGCGTGGTGTTGAAAATCTGCGTCCACAGATCGACCTTGCCGTGCTGATAGGAAATATTGTGGAAGGTCAGGCTGAGATCGTTGCTTTTAAGAACGCCCTGATCGGCCGTGTCAAACCAGCCGCCCCAATAGCCGCTTTGGCCATCCTGCCAGTCATCCAGCCATGATTTATAGGCATTGATATAGTCATCAGTCAGGTCAAAGCCCTTCACATTGGCTTTGAAGTAATCGCGGATTTCGCTTTTAAAGCACATCTGCGAAAGGGCCGCGGTCACAGCCCCCAGCGCATCTCGGCGATCAAGGCCATCGGCAAAAATCCGCGATGTTTTTTGGCCATCCAGCCAAGCGATCATTTTCTCAGACGTTGCGATCGGTGCAAGAAATGTCAGCGGATATTGCGGTGCCTGCCCTTCGTCGGCCAGCGTATTGACCGCATCAATCATCGCGTCGACCTTAAGGAACCATTGGTCGTAGCACGGCCCCCATGAACCATCGCTGGCGACCTGTTTTTCCGCCCATGCCTGATCGGGGTTTTCAAGCGAACTGGCAAAACCATCAAGCTTGGCGGCAAGCGTTTTCCAGTCGGCGGTATATTGCAAAAGCCATTTGCATTCGATCATCTGCTGATCAGAGGCGGCCATGCTGTTGCCGGTTTTCTGGGCGGCAATCAGCTTTTCCTGCAGGGGTTCCAGCTTTGCCGCATAGGCCTTTTGTTGCGCGATATAGTCGGGATCAAAGATGCAAAACTGGTCGGTGATCAGTTTACTGAAATCGGTCAAAGTCCGCCCCCTGATGCTTGCCAAATTGGTTTCTTTCCAAAACCATGACAAAAACCGGAGCATATCCAAAGCATTATCGACAGATGGTTCGTCGGCACCGACCGGGCCATTGTATGGAAAACCGTGATAGAGATTAGTCTTCGAGCAGCCAGTTGCGAATAACGCGCAGCGCCTGATCCGGGTCGGTTTCGACGATCCTTGCCGCGACATTGGCCTTCTTGCGATCAATCATGCCTTCGACCCCGGCAACACTAAAGCCGTCCTGTTCCACCTCCGCCGGCAAGTTTGACGCCGCCGAAGAGGTGGCCCGCAATCGATCACGCAAATTCTGATCCGATCCCGATTCGTAGCGCGGAATCGGTGCCGCGGGCTTTGGCCCCGGCAAAAAGGACGGCCCGTCATCTGTTGGATCGGGTTTGTAAGATTGCGTCATCGCAAGAACTCTTGTCTCGTATTCTGCAAGACTAACATATCGGGTCGGACGGGCGCGGCTTAAATCCCGAAGCGGGAATTCTGTCCCCGTCAGACAAGGTATTTCGTTATATTCGATTAAAGGAAACTTTGATTTCTGCGGGTCTGCGGTGTTACGCTTAAATTCGAAAAATTAAAAACCAAAGATGGGCGTTGGGCTGTTTATACAGGTCACCCGACGCCCGAAGGGAAAAACGGAAAATCAAAAAGTACGACTAAAGGCGAATCACGGTTCGAGAGCTGCAATCATCACGCGTACTGAACCGATACAAAAAACGCAGAATTGTGAATTTTGTACTTTATCAAGTCGTCATGTCTTACTAGTTTGAAAGGATCAATACACCACCCCTTTTGGGTAGCTGTTGCGATACTTTTGAAGAAAGCACGCAAATCCACGGGGGCGAAGGTTTTTGTGAGGCACCATACTGTTATCCTGATTGTTGCGGTTGTGGCAATGCTGACCGGTATTGGCAACGCGCACGCCGTTGAATTCGGCGAGGCACCCGAGCTTGCCAAGCAGGTTGAGGACGGAAGTCTTCCGCCGGTAAAGGACCGTTTGCCGACCACGCCGATGATCGTCACACCGAATGATCGGATGGGCACCTATGGCGGGACATGGAAGATGGCCCAGCGCAACAAGCGTGACCATGCCCTTTTGATCCGCAATATCGGATATGAGCCGCTATTACGCTGGACGCCGCAATGGACGTCGACCATCCCGAATGTCGCGCTTTCTTTCCAGCCGAGCGGCGATGCGACCGAGTTCTTTTTCCGTCTGCGTCCAGGCATGCGTTGGTCCGATGGTGCCCCGTTTACCGCAGCCGATATTGTGTTCTGGTATGAGGACATCCTGAACAACCCGGCCTTTGCCGATACGGTGCCGGAATGGCTGACATCAGGGGATAACACCGTTCAGGTCGATGCGATTGACCCGCATACCGTCGCCTTTCGTTTCAGCAAGCCATACGGGTTGTTCCCGACCGCCCTTGCCCGCCCCGAAGGCGTAGAACCGGTAAGCTATCCGGCGCATTTCCTGAAACCGCTTTTGCCGAAATATAATGCCAATGCCAATGCAGAGGCCAAGGCACTGGGCTTTGCCGACTGGAAAGAACGGTTCATCGACGTGTTTGGCCATCCCGGCACCATTGATGATCCGACGCGCTGGGATAATCCCGATGTTCCGACCCTGAATGCCTGGGTTCTGACCGGGGTGTATGGCGAGGATGATCCGCTGATTGCCAAGCGCAATCCGTATTACTGGAAAATCGATCCCGCCGGTCGGCAGTTGCCCTATATCGACAGGGTGTCCATGACGCTTGTGCCGTCCAAGGATGCCGCGAGCGATGCAGCCATTGCCGGCAAGGTCAATATGCAGGAACGCCATGTCACCAACCGGGCCGATGAAGTTCTGGCAAAGAACAGCGACCTGCAGCCCTTTACGCTGGTTGAAAGCGATATGAATGTCCTGACCTTGTCGCTGAACCTGAACGACAAGGATCCGGTGTTACGCGATATCTTCCAGTCTAAGGATTTCCGTATCGCATTGTCCTATGCGATTGATCGCGAAGCGATTATTGACCGTTTTGTACCCGGCGCCCTGCCCCATCAGGCAGCACCGCGTCCGGAAAGCCCGCAATATCATACTGTGCTGGCCCGGCAGTTCATGGCTTATAATGTCGAGCTGGCCGAGACCTATCTGACGAAGGCCGGACTGACCGAAAGAGATGCCAACGGCATCCTGCTGCGTCCGGATGGCAAGCCGCTTTCCTTTGCGATTGATACCGAAGGTGCCAACCGGTTTGAGATGCTTACGGCTGTCATGCAGTATTGGCGTGATCTTGGCGTTGATGTTACCGCGCGCAATCTGCCGCGTGACGAGTTTGTCGCCCTTCGCGAAAACAACGACCACCATGCCAGCGCATGGGGCGGTGACGGCGGACTTGATGCCATGGTGATCCCGATCAACTATTTGCCGATGTCATCAGAATCCTCGTGGTTCGCGACCGGTTGGGCGCACTGGTATTTGAACCCGGATGATCCGAGTGCCATTACCCCGCCAAGCGAGGTCCGCGACCAGTTTGCGCTCTATGACCGGTTGAAGGCAACAGCCAATACCGAAAAACAGAATCAACTTATGCGCGATATTCTCGACATCAGCGCCGATCAGTTTTACGTTATGGGAATTGCATTACCGCCAAACAGAAAAGGCCTAGTGGCCCGGGATTTCCACAACGTTCCCAAGGTCATGCCTGCTGCCTGGAGTTATGCGACACCTGCGCCGACCAACCCAAGTCAGTATTTTATTCAGGCCGAGTAAAATCCGCGACAAACGTGCATCATTCTGAACGGGGAGCCGATTTAACTTGAGGACGCTGTTTGACCGTTTGATCGGCAGTCTGGTTTTCAAGATCGCCTTTGCGATCATTGTCGTGGAAACCATCCTGTTTGGCCTGTTTGGCGGGTATTACGTGAATTACTTCGGCGCCGAGATCGACCGCAGGATTGCGGAACAGATCAGCACGCCCGGACGGCTTATCCAGCAGGAACAACTCAAGGTCTCGGTTCTGAGTGATGCGCAGCAGATGGAGCTTCTGCTCGGTCCGCATCTGCAACAGGCCATGGCGATCGGCTTTGACGGCACGGTTTACCATTCCACCGATCCTCTAACGGTTGGGGCCGCGATCAGTTCTTTGCCGAACTTCCCGGCCGATCAGCTTCGTTCGGATATGACCGATCAGGTCCTGTTCACCGTCGATGACGAAACCGGATCAAGCATGGTCAGCATCACGCCGATCTTTGCGCTGAATGCCAATCAGCCATTCATGTATATCTATCTCAAGGTCTCCACCAAGGGCCTTGAGGAAAGTCAGCGACAGATGCAGTCGGTGTTGCTGATCGGCTCGTTGCTGTGTGTGCTTCTGACCTCGGCACTGATTTTCCTGTTTACCCAGCATACGGTGCTGAAACGCCTGATCACCGCAGCCCAGTTTGTGAACAAGATTCAGATTGGCAAGCTGAGCTCGCGCCTGACGCCGATGGGTCGCGATGAGATCGGCACACTTGAACGTGGCCTGAATGCCATGGCCGAAAGTCTGGAACGCCGCACCCAGCAACATCAGGCAGCCCAGAATGCGCTACGCGACAGTGAAGAACGGTTCCGTGACTTTACGCTGTCATCGGCCGACTGGTATTGGGAGATGGGCAGCGACCTTAAGATCGCCTTTGCGTCCTACAAGTTTTACCAGCTGATCGAGGAAATCAACGGATCGCCGCAAGGCCAATCGTTTGACAAGCTTGGCCTTCATCCCGAGCACCCGGAAGGCTGGGCCCATCTTCAACGTCATCTTGATGAACATACGGCGTTCTATAACGTCGAGTTTTCCTGGACATCGCGGAGTGGCGAAAAGCAGTTCGGGCGGATTAACGGCGTTCCGGTCTTCGCACTTGATGGCAGTTTCAATGGCTATCGCGGGACGGGCAGCAACATCACCGACCAAAAGCGTGCCGCCGAAGAACAGCATGCGCTGCAACGCCAGCTTGCGACATCGCAAAAGCTTGAGGCGGTTGGCCAGATGGCCGGCGGGGTTGCCCATGAATTCAATAACTGCCTGGCCGGGATCCTGAGCTTTGCCGAGGTTGCCCGGGCCAAGATTGATGACCCCGAAAAGGTGAAGGAATATATCGACCACGTGATCTCGCTTGGTGAGCGGGCCACCGGGGTTGCCGATCAGCTTTTGATGTTCTCGCGCCGCCGGATTGATCAGCCCAAGAATGTCCGGGTTGAAGCCATCTTTGCCGAGATGGAAAAGCTTCTGGTGACCTTGCTTGAACACCGGATTGATCTGCAGATGTGGTCGGACGAGCCGGATCTTTATACCCGTGTCGACCCGACGCAGCTTTCGGCCTGTTTGCTGAACCTTGCGATCAATGCCCGTGATGCGATGCCCGATGGCGGCACCTTGCAGATTTCATGCAGCAGTGCCGACATCCCGCCGCTCGCCCAGCGTGATGCGGATGAAGATGACGATATCTATCCGCCCGAAGTCGAAGGCCAGTTTGTTGTCATCACGGTGCAGGATACCGGGACGGGCATCCCCGAAGATGTTGTCGAGCATATCTTCGAGCCATTCTTTTCGACCAAGGAGCCGGGCAAGGGCACGGGGCTTGGTCTTTCGATCGTTCATAGTTGGGTCGAGGAGTCGCACGGCTTTATCAATCTTGAAAGTGTCGAGGGCGAAGGCACGACATTTTCGATCTTTTTGCCGCGCACCGAGCCGGGCACGGAGCCCGTGCATGAGGTCGATGATATCGGCGAGTTCCCGGGAAATGGCGAAAATATCCTGATTGTCGATGACGAACAGGCGCTGCGCACCACAGCCCAGATCATTCTCGATGATGCCGGATATCGGACCGAAACCGCCAAAAGTACCGAAGACGCCCTCATCATCCTTGAGCAAAGCACGGGTGAGAATGCATTTGATGTCATCCTGACCGATGTGGTTCTGCCCGGACGAAGCGGGCCGCAATTGGTGATCGAGGCATTGCGTCAGAACCCGCGTTATGGGGTGGTGTTCATGTCGGGCTATCCGGCACGATCCCGCAAGGAACTTGATAATCTTCTGGGCAATTATGTCTTTGTCAAAAAGCCGTTCCGCCCGGCCCAGCTGCAAAAGGCCGTGCGTGATGCGATCAAGCTGGCGGCTGAGCGCGCCAAAACGAGTTAAGCGCGCCTGCCAAACGTCGAGTCCCCAACCCTGACCATCGGGGAGAGGCGCATTTTTCGCCGATTGGTTAAAAAAATCTTACCCGTTTATATTAGGCCAAATGCTTGTAAACCAAGCATTTGGCGCCTGTTGCCTTAATCTCGCACTGGATAGTGTGACAACCATCACTTATATCAGGGAGACAAGCCCATACCGTAGGTTTCAGAGAGTTTCTAAAGCCCCCGGTAAAGACATGGGCATCGCCCAACCGGAACAAGTGATGAGGTCAGGATGATCGGCTCAGTTCAAGGTTCAGGACTTGGTCCCGCGGCACAGGCCGTGAATGACGCAATTACGCCCAAAGGTGGTGCAGACCCGTCTTTGCCTTTCGCAGCCGCAGAAGGCGCGATCAATAAGGCAACCGGTCTTGCCAAGGTCATCGGTTCGATCGTGACCGAACACCAGCCGCTTGAAACCAGCGGCAACCGTGGCACCAAAGTTAATATCCTAACGTGATTTTTCCCTCTCGTTAGCTTCCTCCGGGGTGGTCTTGTGGCCACCCTTTTTTCTGTGGGGATTTTGGGGCCAGTGCCGTGCTCACCGCGTCTGTTGCGCGATCATGACAAATGCCTGACCACGTGATAGGCTTAGCGCGTTTTCAAACGTGGATGGTCAGATGGCAACCAACAGAATCGGGACAGGCTCCTCGCAAACCGGCCTTCAGGATGCGCGCGCGCGTCCGCAGGGTGCGATTGCGTCGCGTGGCCGGGTCAGTGCCAATTCCGATCAGCCATCCTCGGACAGCTTCATCGCATCCCAGCTTGCCCGCCTGCGCAACCTGATCGCTACTGATCAGATTGACCATAATGCCCGGCGCGGGACGTATCTGAACATCCTGCTGTAATCCGCACCCCAGCGTTTCAAAACCATCCCTGCAAAAAGAAAAAAGCCCCGTACCGAAGTACGGGGCGAGTTCATTTGTCCAGGTGTGTTGGACAAGGGAGCTTGCGCAAAAGCGTGAGGGATCACGCAGTTGCCTGGTTTTCGCTCTCGGAGCGAATGGGGTGTTCCAGCTTGTCGACGATTTCTTTCGGCACGATCTGCCAGAAGTTGCCGCGTTCGCGATCCCAGTTATCGAGGATGGTGCGCGCGAAACCGCTCTCGGTTTCGGCCACATGCTCTTCGATCAGAGAACGGCAATGTTCGTCCCAATGCTCGGTTTCAATGCGCTGATAGAGGATGGAGCCATCATTGACGACATCGGCAAAGGTGCCCTCCGTGTCATAGATGAACGCCATGCCACCGGTCATGCCGGCACCGAAGTTTTCACCAACGGAGCCAAGAATGACGGCCGTGCCACCGGTCATGTATTCACAACCGTTCGAGCCACAACCTTCGACCACAACGGTCGCACCGGAGTTACGCACACAGAAACGTTCACCGGCCTGACCGGCGGCAAACAGTTTGCCTGCGGTCGCACCATAGAGAATGGTGTTGCCGATAATGGTGTTTTCGTTGGTCTTGAGCGGGCTTGAAGGCCGCGGACGCAGAACAATCGTCCCGCCCGACAGACCCTTGCCGACATAGTCGTTGGCATCGCCCTGGACTTCGATCTTAAGGCCCTGGACGGCAAAGGCACCAAGCGACTGACCAGCCGAGCCACGCAGACGGACATGGAGATGGCCCGGTTTCAGACCGGTCATGCCGTATTTCTGCGTGATCAGCGACGACATCCGGGTGCCAATCGCACGCTGGGTGTTCTGGATGTTGTATTGCAGCTGCATCTTTTCGCCGTCTTCGAGAAGCGGACGGGCATCCTTGATCATCTGGGCATCAAGGGTATCCGGTACTTCGTTGCGGCCTTCGATGGTGCAGAAGCGTGCATGATCACCGGCATCTGCCTGTGCCAGCAACGGGTTCAAGTCAAGGTCAACAAGGTCCTTGGCGCCACGGTGAACCTGCTGGAGCAGGTCGGAGCGGCCAATGACCTCTTCGAGACGGGTGTAGCCAAGTTCGGCCAGAACGTCTTTAACTTCCTCAGCCATGAAGGTGAACAGGTTGACCAGCTTGTCCGCGGTACCAACAAACTTGGCACGCAGGGCCGGATCCTGGGTACAGACACCGACCGGGCAGGTGTTGGAATGGCACTGACGGACCATGATGCAACCAAGGGCAATCAGGGATGCCGTACCGATACCGAATTCCTCGGCACCAAGCATCGCACCCATGACAATGTCACGGCCGGTTTTGAAACCGCCATCAACACGCAGTTTGACCTTGTCACGCAGGTTGTTCAGCGTGAGCACCTGGTTGACTTCCGACAGGCCCATTTCCCACGGAACACCGGCATATTTGATCGAGGTCTGCGGGCTTGCACCCGTACCGCCGTCATAACCGGAAATCAGGATCACGTCGGCTTTTGCCTTGGCAACACCCGCGGCAATCGTACCGACACCCGAACGCGACACCAGCTTCACACAGACGCGGCAACGCGGGTTGATCTGTTTGAGGTCATAGATCAGCTGTGCCAGATCTTCGATCGAATAGATGTCATGATGCGGCGGCGGCGAAATCAGGGTCACACCCGGCGTTGCATGACGCAGCTGGGCGATTTCCACCGTGACCTTGAAGCCCGGCAACTGACCACCTTCACCCGGTTTTGCACCCTGGGCGACCTTGATCTGGATTTCTTCGCAGTTGTTCAGATATTCGGCGGTTACACCGAAACGCCCCGATGCCACCTGCTTGATCGAGGAGCGCGCATTGTCACCGTTCGCACGCGGACGGAAACGTTCACGCGATTCACCACCTTCACCGGAGTTCGATTTCGCACCGATACGGTTCATGGCAATCGCAAGCGCTTCGTGCGCCTCGGTCGACAATGCACCATGGGACATGCCCGGGGTGACAAAGCGTTTGCGGATTTCGGTGATGCTTTCGACCTGATCCTGACGCACGCCTTCGCGGTCGGAACGGAAATCAAGCAGATCACGCAGATGCAGCGGTTCACGCGAGCGCAGACCATCCGAGAATTTCTTGAACGAATGGTAGCTGCCCGAAGTCACAGCAGACTGCAGGGTGTGGATCAGCGGACCAGTCCAGACATGGCGTTCGCCACTGCGGCGGTATTTGTAAAGACCACCGACCGGCAGGGTCACGACATTGCCGTTGAACGCCTCTTTGTGCTGGGCGATGGTGCGGCGCTGGATGCCCTGAAGGCCGATACCCGAAATGCGCGACGGCATGCCCGGGAAGAATTCAGCCACCAGCGACCGCGACAGACCGATACTTTCGAAGTTATAGCCACCACGATACGAGCTGATGATCGAGATGCCCATTTTCGACATGATCTTGAGCAGGCCGGCATCAATTGCCGCCTTGAAGCGCTGCATGACTTCTGCGGTGCTGTTCACATTCGGGAACAGGCCACGCGCATAACGGTCCAGCAGGCCTTCCTGTGCGAGATAGGCGTTGACCGTGGTCGCGCCGACACCGATCAGAACGGCAAAGTAATGCACATCCATGCATTCAGCCGAACGGACGTTGAGCGAGATATAGGTGCGCAGCGACGTCTTGACGAGGTGGCTGTGAACGCCGCCGGTTGCCAGGATCATCGGAACTGCCGCACGGGTTTCAGAGATACCTTCGTCGGTCAGGATGACGTGAAGGGCACCACCGCGAACGGCTTCTTCGGCTTCGCGCTGAATGCGCGTGATTGCGTCGCGCAGTGCCATCTTGCCACCATTGATGTCAAAGGTGGTGTCGATTTCGACTGCACTGTCGCCCATATAGCCGCGCATCGCGTCATATTCGGAGTTGGTCAGAACCGGGCTTTCGAGCTGCAGCAGATCGCACTGGCTTTCATCCTCATCGAGGATGTTGCCAAGGTTGCCGAGACGGGTTTTCAGGCTCATGACGCGCGCTTCACGAAGACTGTCGATCGGCGGGTTGGTGACCTGCGAGAAGTTCTGGCGGAAGAAGTGATGCAGGCCGCGATAACGATCCGAGAGGATCGCAAGCGGGGTGTCATCACCCATCGAGCCAATGGCTTCCTTGCCGTCCTCACCCATCGGATGGAGGATCAGTTCAAGGTCTTCATGGGTCAGGCCCATCGACTTCTGCAAACGCAGCAGACGTTCTTTTTCGAAATGAGCAGGCTCGGTGCGTTCCGGTGAAATCAGGTCATCCAGCACCTTGGTGCGACCAACCCATTTCGACCAGTCACGACGGGCTGCCAGCTGATCTTTCAGTTCCGCGTCATGGAGCAGCTTGCCTTCTTCAAGGTTGACCGCAATCATCTGACCCGGGCCGAGGCGACCTTTTTCAATGCAGGCTTCCTCTTCGATATGAACCATACCGGCTTCGGAACCCGCAATCAGAAGACCATTGCCGGTAACCGCATAGCGCAGCGGACGCAGACCGTTACGGTCCGTACCACCCATCAGCCATTTGCCGCCATAAGCCGCAAGAGCAGCCGGGCCGTCCCACGGTTCCATCACGGCGTTGCAATAGGCATAAAGGTTTTTATAGCTGTCTGGCGTGGATGCCTTTTTCGACCAGGCTTCCGGCACCATCATGGTTTTCACCATCGGCAGGTCACGACCGGCACGCACCATCAGCTCGAACACGGCATCAAGGGCAGCGGAGTCAGACGAGCCCGGCTGGATCACCGGTTTGAGGTCATCGATGCTGTCAGCATAGGCATCATGTGCCATGCGTGCTTCGTGGCTTTTCATCCAGTTGACGTTACCGCGCAGCGTGTTGATTTCGCCGTTATGGGCGAGAACACGGAACGGCTGTGCCAACGGCCAGCTCGGGAAGGTGTTGGTCGAATAGCGCTGGTGATAGACGCAGAAGTTCGAAATGAAGCGGCTGTCACGCAGATCCGGATAGAAGGTATCGACGTCCTCGGCAAGGAACATGCCCTTGTAGATCACCGAACGGCACGACATCGAGCAGATGTAGAAATCCTTGATCGCTTCGGAAAGCACGGCCTTCTCGATGCGGCGACGGATCGCATAAAGGTCGATCTCGAACTTTTCTTCGCTGACATCATCGCGCACGCCGATCAGGACCTGCTCGATTTCCGGGCGGGTCTGATTGGCTTTTTCACCGATGACCGACACATCTACCGGCACCTGACGCCAGCCAAGAATGCCGTAACCCTGCTTGAGGATTTCGGTTTCAACGATCGCACGGCAACGTTCCTGTGCCGACATGTCGATACGCGGCAGGAAGACCTGACCAACAGCGATCAGGCTGTCCGGGGCTTCCTGGTTGATGACTTTAAGATAGGCCTTAAAGAAGTCCTGCGGGATCTGAAGGTGGATACCCGCGCCATCACCGGTTTTGCCGTCGGCATCAACGGCACCACGGTGCCAGATCGCCTTAAGCGCCTCGATCCCGGCTTCGACAACTTCGCGACGCGGTTTGCCGTCAATCGCACCGACAAGACCCACGCCGCAGTTGGCGTGTTCTTCGGCCGGATCATACATCCCGCTGGCTTCAAGATGAGCCGCGTTCTTTTCAAAACGGGCGATGTCTTGTGCGCCCTTGCTGTGAACGATCTTGTTCATAACTCTCTCTCCTAATGCGGCAGCGGGATTAAGCGGCAGCTTCTTTGCGCGCCAGCAAATATTCATCAATCCGGTCCGCCGCATCGCGGCCATCGCGAATTGCCCAGACCACAAGCGAGGCACCACGGGCAATATCACCCGCAGCAAACACGCCATCCAGATTGGTCATCATGGTGCGGAAGTCGATTTTGACTGTGCCCCAACGCGACACACCCAGTTCCGGTGCATCAAACAGGGTCGGCAGATCTTCGGGTTCGAAACCAAGGGCCAGGATGACCATGTCGGCATCCATGGTGTAGCTCGAACCTTCGATGATTTCCGGGCTCTGACGGCCACCGGCATCCGGGGCACCCAGCCGCATCTTAACCGCACGCACACCGGTTACCTTGTCATCACCAACGAAGGCTTCCGGGTTGGTCAGCCAGACGAATTCAACGCCTTCTTCCTCGGCGTTGGCGACTTCGCGCTGCGAGCCCGGCATGTTCGCACGGTCACGACGATAGAGACACTTGACCGATTTCGCACCCTGACGGATCGCGGTACGGACACAGTCCATGGCGGTATCACCACCACCGATGACCACGACATTCTTGTCCTTGGCATTCAGGGTACCGTCTTCGTAAGCGGCAACCTTGTCACCCAGACCATGGCGGTTGGACGTGGTCAGATATTCAAGTGCGGGATAGACATTCGAGAGGCCGGCACCGGGCAGTTTCAATTCGCGGGCCTTGTAAACGCCGGTCGCGATCAGAACGCTGTCATGTTTCTTGCGCAGGTCTTCAAGGGTGGCGTCGCGGCCAACTTCGAATTCGGTGTGCATGACAACACCGCCGTCTTCGAGAAGTTTCACGCGGCGTTCAACCACATCCTTTTCAAGTTTGAAGCCCGGAATACCATAAACCAGAAGGCCGCCCATGCGGTCATAACGGTCATAGATATGGACTTCATATCCCTTGAGGCGCAGCTGTTCGGCTGCGGCCATACCACCGGGACCACCGCCGATGATGCCAACCGACATGCCATTTTCTTTGGCCGGTTTCGGCGGCTTCACCCAGCCATTCGCAAAGGCGGTATCGGTGATGTATTTTTCGACGGAACCGATGGTGACGGCACCATGGGTCGATTGTTCGATGACGCAGTTGCCTTCGCACAGGCGATCCTGCGGGCAAATGCGGCCCGTAACTTCCGGCATGTTGTTGGTTGCAGCCGAAATGGCATAAGCCTCTTCCATGCGACCTTCGGTGGTCAGGCGCAGCCAATCGGGGATATTATTATAAAGCGGGCAATGCGCCTGGCAGAACGGCACACCACACTGCGAACAGCGTGATGCCTGATCGGCAGCATTGGCGTCCTCGAACGGAGCATAAATCTCGTTGAAATCCGTGCGGCGCTCGGACGCTTCTCTTTTGTGCGGATATTTTTGTTCAAGATGAACAAACTTCAGCATCTTTTCTGTCATGACGGCCCTCTGGAAGGGTTTTATGTTGCGGGTTTCGCTCTGTATACGTGTCGAATAGGCAAGAATCCAGCACAAAATACCATTTAGGTCAATAAGGCTGACTTAAATATCCAGATTAATTTTGCGGCTTTTCAGAGAAACGGCGATCAAATCACCGTAAGATTGTTTCAATAGTACCATAATGGTACTATTTATGCGTTTCGCCAAAATGGGCTAAACTGCTATAAGCGATCAGTTTTTGCAGCGAACAGGCACAGAGGCGGGCGTGACCCTACAGCACATTATTCTTCTGGCGGTCGTTCAGGGGATCACCGAATTTCTCCCGATCAGCTCATCTGGCCACCTGATACTGGCCCCGGCCATGACCGGCAGCGCGGATCAGGGTTTGTTGGTAGACGTCGCGGTTCATGTCGGTACTTTGGCCGCTGTTTTGATCTATTTCTGGCGTGATGTGTTCGCCATGCTCGGCGGATTCGTCCGGCTGTTTACCGGGCGAATCAACGCTGGTGCCCGTCTTGCCATTCATATTGTGCTGGCCACCATCCCGGTGATCGCCGTTGGATTTTACTTCAAGGTGTCCGGGATCGAGGAACAGTTGCGTTCCGTTGAGATCATCGCATGGACCACGCTTGGCTTTGGTGTGTTGCTGTGGTTTGCCGACAAGGTCGGCATGACCATCAATCGCCTTGAGCATATGCGTTGGGGCGGTGCACTCTTTATCGGCCTTGCACAGGTCCTGGCGCTTGTCCCGGGCACGAGCCGTTCGGGCATTACCATGACGGCTGCGCGCTTCATGGGTTATGAGCGATCCGACGCCGCACAGTTTTCCATGCTGATGTCGATCCCGGTTATTCTGGGAGCCGGTTTGCTGGCAGGCATCGATCTGCATCAGGCAGGCGACATCAACCTGACCGAAGACGTGCTGCTTGCGGCGGGCCTGTCCTTTATCACTGCGCTGATTGCCATTGCCCTTTTGATGAGCTGGCTGAAACGGTCCAGCTTCACGCCGTTTGCAATCTATCGCATTTTGCTGGGTGGTGGACTTCTGGTCTGGATTTACGTCTATGGCGGCGCACCCCTGCCCTTCATGGGCTAGGTCCAACACTTCAAACGCCGTTCTGATCCACAAACCAAAGTGCCTGAGATGTATCTGCGCCCCCTTGATCCGGTAACTGACGGTCCGGAGCTGCACGCTATTTTTGGCGATGATGATTGTTGCATGTGGCTGCCAGGACCGGCCACCCCGGACATTGAAACCACCATCACGAAGCTTAGGGATTGGTATGGCGGGTTTGCCGACACATCATGGGTTGCCTGCGAGACACCGGATGGACCGGCCCTTGGCGTTATTGCCTTTTATAATACCGGACGCGATGCCGATATCTGGGAAGCGGCCTGCATGATCCATCCGGCAGCGCGCGGGCAAAGCTATGCCGCCCGTGGATTGGCGGCCGCGATGGAAGATCTGTTTACCAAAACCACCGCCCGCCGGATTTTTGCCGATATCGATCCGGACAATCACGCATCACAAAAGACGTTCGAGAAGCTGGGCTTCACCCGCGAAGGCATTTTGCGCGGCGAATGGGAAACCCATATCGGCATCCGGGATTCGGTGATTTACGGATTGCTGCGCACCGACCCCAGACCCGATATCCCCGGCAAACCGGAACTACTGGGTCGAGACTAGTCCTGCCAGATCGGGGCGCCGGACAGGACGATTTGCGCGCGTGCCGGGTCTTCGGGGGCGTAGTCCGAATCCTCGACAAAGCGCATCAGGAACGGTTCATGCGACAGCAGGAATTCAAGGGCGCCACACTGCACTTCGTTTGATCCGATCCCGGCCTTGAGGTCATCGAGCCCCATGCCGGTTTGCGCGATCAGACCCTGCAGCAATTCCTCATCCCCCGCGATATGGGCGATGGCGCGAATGGCAAGCGTTTCAGCTGCGTCCTTGTTCATGGTTTTGACTGCCTGCGTGAATACGTTTCTATTTAAACCACTGCGCCTTGGCCATGGCGCGCCAGATCACCAGACCGGCAATCACAATGACCGCTGCGGCGATGCCGCCCAAGCCATTGCCCGCCATCAGAACCAAGCCCCAGAAGCCAACCGTGCCAAAGCCGATTGCGAGGCTCAGGAAGGCGGATTTGGCCAGGGTGTCCTGATTTTTCTGGGCCATTTCGGCGCGCTTGATCTCATCGACGATCTCATACCAGGCCAGCTGCTGCCAACGGGAATATTTCAGCCCCTTGCGCGGCCCTTTGCGCAGGAATTCATCGAGCTGTTTGACGATATTGGCCGCGCGCTCTTCGGGGGCAACATATTTGCCCACTCGTTCTTTCTTGCGCGGGCCTTCGTCATCTTCATCAGGTAAGGGCATGGGGGCCTAGCACGTGGTTGCGGCGATGTGTCATGGATAGGCGACATCTGCTTTACATCCGGTAAACATCACCGTGACGTGCGGTTCTGCCAGCGGCGCAAGACCGCCTTTTCAATCTCGACCAGGACAAAGACGCTAAAGCCGACACCAACCGCCATCGCCCAGCCAAGCGGCGGGATGGCGACACTTTCAAACAGATACTGCATCGGCGGGGCATAGGTGTAGATCAGCTGGAAAATCACGACCAGTGCCACCGCGATCAATACCGGTCGACTGCCGACAAGCCCCTGTCGATTGACGGCTGATGCGGTGAGGAAGCGGGCATTGAACAGATAGAACAGTTCGAACATGACAAGCGTGTTGACCGCCACCGTGCGCGAGACTTCAAGATCAGCACCCCGGTTCTGGAACCAGACGAACACCCCGAATGTCCCGGCGACAAGAATGAGCGAGACAAAAACCGTCCGCCAGATCAGAAAGCCTGACAGCAGGGGCGCATCGCGCCTGCGCGGTTGACGCTTCATGACATTGTCTTCGGCAGGTTCGAACGCGAGTGCCAAGGCCAGCGTGACCGCTGTGATCATATTGACCCAGAGGATTTGCGGGGCGGTGATCGGCAGCAACTGCCCCAAGGCCAGCGCCATGACAATCGTCAGGGCCTCCCCGCCGCTGCTGGGCAGGATGAACAGGATCGATTTGACGAGGTTGTCATAGACTGTGCGGCCTTCCTCGACCGCAGCGGCGATGGAGGCGAAATTATCATCGACCAGCACCATTTCGGCGGCTTCCTTGGCGGCCTCGTTGCCCTTCTGGCCCATGGCAACGCCGACATCGGCGCGTTTGAGTGCCGGGGCATCATTGACGCCATCGCCGGTCATGGCAACGACATGGCCTTCGGCCTGCAGGGCCTTGACCAGACGGAGTTTATGTTCGGGACTGGTGCGGGCAAAAACATGCGATTGGCTGGCGACATCACGCAAGGCGGCGTCATCAAGCCCGTCAAGCTCATGACCGCTCACCACCCGTTCGCCATCCCCAAGCCCCAGTTGCCGGGCAATCGCGCCGGCGGTAATGGCATGATCGCCGGTGATCATTTTAACCGCGATCCCGGCAGCCCGGCATCTGGCGACAGCAGCGATGGCTTCTTCGCGCGGCGGATCGACAAGGCCATACAGACCGATCAGAACCAGATCCTGTTTGACGTCATCAAAGACCAGCTGGTGATGGCCGTTATGGGTCGGGCGGAAAGCCAGTGCGAGAACCCGCTGACCGTTTTCGGCCATTTCCTGCATGCGGGCTTCCCAATAGGGACGGTCAAGGACTTCCTGAAACTCCGGCCCGCCTTGCGAGCTGCACATACCCAGAATACGTTCCGGCGCGCCTTTGACATAGATGAAGCCGTGGCCTTCGGCATGGTGATGCAGGGTCGCCATGAAACGATGTTCGGATTCAAACGGGATGACATCATGGCGCGGCAACAGACGATTTTCCGCGCCCGGTTCCAGTTCTGCCTTCATGGCAAGGGCGACCAGCGCGCCTTCGGTCGGATCGCCATCGACCGACCACTGACCATCCGTTTCATGCAGACCGGCATCACTGCACAGCAACGCCCCGCGGGCCATTTCGGTCAGGCCCGGATGATCTGCCAGCGTGACCGGCTTGCCGTCCAGCTCAAAGCCGCCCTCGGGGCGATAGCCGGTGCCGGTCACAGCATAAAGATGCTTGCCAGTGGCAAGGGACTGCACCGTCATTTCATTGCGCGTCAGCGTCCCGGTCTTATCCGAGCAGATCACACTGACCGAGCCCAAGGCCTCCACCACCGGCAGGCGGCGAATGATTGCACGCCGCGATGCCATGCGCTGCACCCCGGTGGCAAGCGCAATGGTCATGATGGCAGGCAGGCCTTCGGGGATGGCGGCGACCGCCAATGCGACCGCCCCGACAAACATATCCGCCGCCCCGCGCCCATGCACCCACACCCCAATGGCAAAGGTGACAAAGGCCACCGCCATGATCGCGGCACTGAGCTTTCGCCCGAAGGTCGACATTTGGCGCAAAAGCGGCGTGGTGAGCGTGGTGACTTCGGACAGAAGCGCACTGATGCGCCCGATTTCGGTTTTGGGCCCGGTAGCGACGACCACGCCACAGCCCTGCCCGTGGGTGACCATGGTGCCGGAATAGGCCATGGAAAACCGATCACCAAGGGCGGCGCCCTCTGCCACCGGGGAAACGGCCTTGTCGACGGGGACAGATTCGCCCGTCAGAATTGCTTCCTGAATTTGCAGGCCCTTGACCCGGATCAGGCGCAAATCGGCCGGGACCTTATCGCCCGATTGCAGATGGACGACATCGCCGGGCACGACATTTTCGGCGGGAATTTCGGTCTTGCGCCCGCCGCGCTCAACGATGGCGGCAAGCGACAGCATATTGCGGATCGCCTCAAGTGCGCTTTCCGCCCGGCCTTCCTGAACAAAGCCGATGATGGCATTGATCACCACCACCGCCAGAATGACAGAGGTATCGACCCAATGCGCCAAGGCCCCTGTGACAAGAGCTGCTAAAAGCAGGACATAAATCAGCACATTGTTAAATTGAGACAAAAACCGGATCAGCGGCCCGCGCCGACGTGGCGGGTCCAGACGATTGGGGCCATACTCCGCCAGACGCGATGATGCTTGCTCTGCATCAAGGCCTTGCGGGCTTGTCTGGAAACCCTCCAAAACCTGCTCGGCAGGTAAAGCGTGCCAGGGCCGGTCTGTTTGCACCGGGTTCTTGGAAATCTCGGCAGGTTTGGCGGCGACTTTGTTCATGGCAATACTGGCCTGTTGATGGCGCGATCAGCACATCACAGATCCTATCGCACTGCAGCATCAGAGACAAGCAAGCCCCAAAACAATCATCAGGTTACGAAAAGTGCGGCAGCCGCAATGACGCCAAAGGCAATCAAATGAACCATCATCATTCTCCTGCGTTCATGATCAAACAAGCATCGCAGGATGAAATGCAAAGCAGAGGATTTCAGGGCGGGAATTCGACAATTTGATGCCGGGACCGCAAATGGGTCGACCGGTGCGCTGGTGCGGGCGGCCGGACTTGAACCGGCAAAGCCTTAGGGCTGACGGATTTTAAGTCCGCTGCGTTTACCAATTTCGCCACGCCCGCGACGCGCGTTGGAGCCGGCCAGAGCCGGTGCAAAGCGTTCTAGCGCGGCTTGGTTTTTGACGCAACATTCTATTGGCCCAGATCACAACCTTTGCCACGCGTTTGGCCGTTCGAGCAGCAATGGGGCAGAACTGCCCGCCTTTCTCCACATTCCGTGCATTTTCCTCTGTCACGCTAGGGTCAGGTCACATTGATTTGGTTTAAATGGTTGACCGGATTTGTGCGGATACGCGGAGCAAAGCGGCAGGAAGATATGTATCTTTCAAGGTTTTGCGACAAAGTAGACCGTGCAAATCCGGTCAATCCGAAGGACAGACGTTATGTTTGCGAACTCCTGCGTCAAACCCCTTGGCCGGGATACCGACCCGCTCTGCGGGCTTTTCCTTGGATTTCACAAACATAACGTCTGCCATTCAAATCAAATTAATGAGGCCTGACCCTTATAACTGACCAGAACAGAGATGTTTAACGTCAGATGCACAGGCCTTTTCAAACTGCCGTGATTGCCACGGTCTGTCTGGCGGCCATCGCCTATGTCATTCGCCGCGAGACAAGTCAGCCTCCCATCATAACGCAGGCCCTGGCCAGCGATGATGGCGCGCGCCCGGATGCGCCGGTTTTGCGCAACAAGACTACGACACGCAGCGAAAACCAGCGCCGCCATATGAACCGGCTTTATGACAAGATGGATGAAGACCTTTATGACAGCCGGGTCGCACCGCTGCTGTTTGATGGTTATGTCTCTCCACCGCAACAGGCGACCGAACATCTGCAGTTTGGCACCGGCACACCGACGCCCAGTGAAATTCTGGCCGGCCGGAGCGCGCTTTCATCGCTGGCGCGCAGGCTGGACCTTGATAGTGCGGCGGGCACTTTCCCCGCGCAGTCGCGCAGTGCGCATGCCCCGATCAGCATCTGGCTTGCGGGTAATCATTCCGAACTTGAAAACCGCATTACCGGGTCGGGCTATGACCCGGGCTTAAGTGGTGACACCATCTCGATTGATAGTGGTGTGGATTATCTGGTGGATGACGGGCTGGTGCTGGGCCTTGGTATTGGCTGGGGCAGCACGGTTGGAGAATCCGGCACCCGGCAATTGCATTACCGCGAAAACAACCTGGCCCTGTCGCCCTATTTCGTGTCGCGCGTCACGGACTGGTTTAACCTGCGCGGCAGCATCAGCCTCGGTCAAAGTACCATTTCCCAATCGCCGATTGGCACCGTGCCCGATAATCTGCGTTACGCCGAAACGCTTGATAGCACCAGCATTTCAAACAGCATCGGGTTTGGGTCCAATTACGAATTCGGTGCGGTGCCACTAAGCATTCAGCTTGATGGCGATGTGATCACGGCACGCGAATATGTTGATGCCGCGCGCGCAACAGATGGCGGGCTTGTGGCGGGCAGCACGGCGACCACGCAGCTTTTTGATGCCTCGGTCGAGGCGCGCTATCGCCTTGCCCTTGGCAATCATCAGATCATCCCGTTTGCCGGACAGGAAGAGACGATCTCGCTTCTGAACCAGAATTACGGCCGCAGCGGATCGACCCGATATTATGCCGGATCGGAATATGCCTATGACCCGTTAAACTTCGATCTCAGCATTCAGGGCTTTCGCGATATTGCCACCGGGGCCGAGGACATTACCGGCATTCGATCAGAATTCTCGCTGGTCCATGATGTTGCCCGGTCCTCGATGACGCTTGAGCCTTTTGTCAGTGTCGAGAGCACCAATCTTTATCTCGATACCGGTGGCGGCATTACCCAACAGTGGGGCCGCTTCCCGGCCAGTGTCAGTTTCGAGCTGCGGCGCAAGCTGACCTATGAAGTGGCACACGGGGATTATACCGGGCTTCTCACCATAGATGTGCCGTTCTAGACGCCACCAGCCGAATGCGTGCGCAAAATGTGATCGCATTCGCATCACGGCATCATCTTGCTATTGGCGAGACCCGCGCTGACAGGTAGGGTGCACAACAAATAACGTTACCCCGCAATTCCATCAGGCTGCGCCATGACCAAACCAGATCAGATTGCCGCAAACAGTGCACAGGACAATGATCCGACACCGCCGGTTTTCGACAAGGCATTCCAGAAGCAGTTCATTGATTTGTTGCTGTGGCGGCGTGATGTCCGGCGTTTTCGTACTGACCCGATCCCGCAGGAAGACATCGACGATCTGATCAAGGAAGCCTGTCTGGCGCCGTCGGTTGGCAACTGTCAGCCATGGCGCTTTGTGAAGGTCAATGATCCCGAGCGCCGCAAATCAATCCGCGACAGTTTCGAACGCGCCAATAACGAGGCGCTGAATGACTATCACGGGGAGCGCGCCAAGCTTTATGCGTCGCTTAAGCTTCAGGGCATGGATCAGGCGCCGGTACAGCTGGCTGTCTTTGCCGATGAAGAAACCGAAGCCGGTATGGGGCTGGGGCGCAAGACCATGCCCGAAATGCTTGATTATTCGGCGGTGGCGGCGGTGCAGTTGCTGTGGCTGGCCGCGCGCGTCAAGGGCATCGGGGTTGGCTGGGTTTCGATCCTTGAGCCCGATGTTGTTGGCAAAACGCTTGATGTGCCAGATCACTGGCGGCTGATTGCCTATCTTTGCATTGGCTATCCGGAACAGGATCACGTCGTGCCCGAACTGGTGCGTGAAGGCTGGCAGGATCGCATTGATCCCGACGCGCTCACACTTGAACGCTGATCGGCAAAACAGGTTTCAGAACACAAGGAAGACAGAATGTCTGGCGAACAAGGCCACCCGAACAATCCCGAACAGCCGCAACAGAAAAAGGGCCTGTCGAACGGGGTCTATTTCAAGATCATGGGTTATCTTCTGACCGCAGGTTGGGTCGGGTTCATTCTTGCGGCATCAGGCGGGGATTCAAGCCACCCGCTGTTTGATTATATCTTTATCGTGCCGCTGGCGGGCTGGATCATCGGCATGTTGGTCGCGCGCGTGATTGCCAAGAAGTCGGGTGCGGACCGGCCATAAGGCAGATCATCAAACTCCGAAAAGGCGCCACCGGTTGGCGCCTTTTTTAATGCCGGTCACCTGAATTGCGATTGCGTGTGCGTTCATCGCGGTAGCGGTCATCATCGGAAAAACCACCCATGGTCATGATGCCGATGCCAAGGCTAATGCCGCCAAAGGTCACAAACAGGCCAAAGAACAACAGGAAGATAAAGATCGGTGCATCCCGCGACGACATTGCCAAGGTATAGATCCCGCCGATATCGAAAAACAGCACCAGCGCCCCGAAGACCAGTGCGCCGAACCCGCCATAGGCCGTGTGTTCGATCATAAATTTCACAATCGAGCGTGCTTCGCGCGCGGCCTGACTGTTGCGCGCATCATGATGCGGATCGTGGTTCTGGTCAGTCATGTTCTCTTCCCGTCAAAAGGTCAGAACAATTCTAGACATGGCGAATGGCGATTACCTTGACCAAACGCAATCAAACAGCGCCGGTATCTTCGATCACGTCCTTGCCACCTTCGATGATAGCAAGGCGGATGCGCTCTGACGCCTGATTGACGTCATCAGGCTCTTCGCCACGCACCACCAATGTGGTGCCAAGCTTACCTTCGCGCAGGAACGGATAGGACCCGATATCGGTTGCCGGGAAATCACCCTGGATCTCGGCCAGCACCTTGGCGATCGTGCCTTCGGGGATGTAGCCGCCGACAGAGCGCGATACCATCGGCTTGCCACCGATCAACTGATGTTTGATGCCCTGGAACATGGCCTGCATGATCATCGGCACACCGGCCATGACATAGACATTTTCCATGCGGAAACCCGGTGCCTTGGAAATCGGGTTTTGCACCAGTTCCGCCCCAACCGGAATGCGCGCCATACGCAGGCGCGCTTCATTGAGGTCTTCGGGGTTTTCATAATGGCTTTTGAGCAATTCGTGCGCATCTGCATTCAGCTCGATCTCAACGCCAAATGCCTTCGCAACACATTCAGACGTGATGTCGTCATGGGTCGGACCGATGCCGCCGGTGGTAAAGACGTAATCAAACTTTGCCCGGCATTCATTGACCGTGGCAATGATGGTGTCTTCGATATCGGGGATCACGCGGGTTTCGGCCAGACGCACGCCAAGCGTATTCAGCTCTTCCGCCAGATAAGGCAGGTTCTTGTCATGGGTGCGGCCAGACAGGATTTCATTGCCGATAATAATCAGGCAGGCACGGACCGGATCAGACATCATAACCCCACAACATCATTCAAATTCTTTTGCCCTGAACCATACGCCACAACGATGCGGCTGGCTCACAGGAAATCGCGCAGCATTGCCACAAGCGGCACATCAGCCGGCGGCATCGGATAATCGCCAAGGCGCACCGGGCGCACCCATTTCACCTGCTGGCCTTCCATCGGCGTGATGTCGCCTTTCCAGACGCGGCAGAGATAAAGCGGCATCATCAGATGGAAATCATCATAGGTGAAGGAGGCAAAGGTAAAGGGCGCCAGGCAGCTTTCGGTGATATCAATGCCAAGCTCTTCCTTGAGCTCGCGCACAAGCGCCATTTCGGGTGTTTCGCCCGCCTCGACCTTGCCACCGGGGAATTCCCAGAGGCCTGCCATGGATTTGCCTTCCGGGCGTTGGGCGATCAGCACACGATGATCAATGTCGACCAGTGCCACGGCACTGACGAACACGGTTTTTTCCGGGATTTTACCCTGGCGCAGGTCAACCGACATGCAGCCTTTATCTGGTTGTTCTATTGTCATGGCACTGTTTTATCGCGCCATCAAACCTTCGCCAAGAGCTGAAAGCATCGCGCCATCAAACTTCGATGTCATCAGGTGCCAATCCATTGAGATATCGATCGTAAGCCGCCTCAAACCCGGCTTCGAGATCGCGGGTGTAGCCTTCTGAATCAAACAGCGGGCAGGTTTTGCTTTGATCCTTCACCTTCTGCTTCAAGGCAGCGAGTTTTTCAGGGTTACGCGCCAGATCAAGAGCGATGGCCTCGTACTCCGCTTCGTCCTTTGCGATCAGCTCCGGCAGGTTTGCAGCGCTTAGGATACTTGCCGCCACCCGGGCCGCAAATTGTTCGCCCGGCAGGGTCACAAGTGGCAAACCGGCCCAAAGCGCGTCACTCGCCGTTGTGTGAGCATTGACGTTGAAGGTATCAAGCAAAAGATCGCCATGTTTGTGGCGGGCAAGGTGTTCCGCTGGCGACAGTTTTTCGGCAAAGACCAAACGATCCGGATCGACACCACATTTTTGCGCCTCGTTGCGCAAGTTTTGCGCTGCGTAGTCATTGCCCTTGAACAACCACAGGACGGAACCCTCAACCTGTTTTGAGAGCCGCATCCAGATATCGAATTCACGCGGGGAGATCTTGTAGGTATTGTTGAAACTGCAGAAAACGAACCCGTCATCCGGCAGGCCGAAATCAGCGCGTGTTGTGTTCGTTTCCGGGATGGCACGCTGATCATCATTGGGCTGATAACAATGGGGCAGATAGATCGGTTTTTCCGACAGATACTGTTTGTGCGTTTCGGGAACCGTGACCTTGTCAACGACCATATAGTCGATGAATTCGGCCCCGATGGTCCCCGGATTGCCAAGATAGTTGATCTGAACCGGGGCAATACGGTGAGCAAAGATCCCAATCCGCCCCATCCGTGTATGACCCTTCAGGTCAATGGCGATATCAATCTTCTTTTCCCGCGCAAGCTTTACAATTTCTTCGTCCGAGGATCGGGCGACATCCGTGAAACTGTCAAAATAGCCCTTCGCCTGATCAAGGCTTCGGCTTTCCTTGACCATCCCGTATGAAAAACCATGAATTTCGAATTTGTCGTGATCATGGTTTCGAAGCAGCCCCATCATCAGCGAAAGCGTTGCGTGATCGTGAAAGTCTGCGGAGAAATAGCCGATCCGCAACTTGGCTGGCCGTTTTGATGGAAAAGTCCCTTGCCATGGAACACCTCGGCCGAATTTGGCAGACACGAACTTGCGGCAGCGCGCCAATTGTCGGTCTGGTGCATCCTCAAGCGTCAGCAGCAAAAAGGGTGTAACCTCTTCGCCCTCAACACCCAAGGTTTGGGCGACACCCGACAGGCTTTCAAGACCGGACCAGTCGCACATCATCGCCAAACTGAAGTACCGATTGGCCAAGGCGCTTTTCAAATCTGGTTTCAGTTCATTGGCCTTCGCATAACTCTGGGCCGCGGCGGGCAATTGCCCCTTGCTGAAAAACACATGCGCGAGGTTGCTGTAAGCGTCGGCAAACCGAGGATCAAGCTGAAGCGCCTTGGCAAAATATTGCTGGGCGGTATCAAGCTGCCCAACCGTCATCAGGACGATGCCGGCGCCGTTATAGGCTGGTGCATAGTTCGCATCGCAACTTGCTGCACGCTGGTAGCATTGAAGCGCCTCGTTGAACTTGCCAATCCCCTGATAAAACACGCCGAGATTCTGATGAGATTTCGGGTTCTGTGGCGCAAGTCCGACAACCTTCTCGAAACAGGCAGCTGCCTTTGCAGAATCCTTCTTCAGGAAGTAGGCATTTGCAAGCAGGCCCCAAAGCACGACTGCCTTAGGGTCGGTTTTCAAGCGCTCTTCGCACAGAGAAACAGCCACATCCGGCTGATTATTCCGTATCGCCTTTTCAGCGCGCGACGCTACCTTTTCGACCGCCATACTCAAAACTTCTTCCTCATTCCCGGCGCAAAATCCAGCACGCGTTACGAACTGACAAGGTCAATGTCTGCCGGTGCCTTGCCCGCGAGATAGCGGTCATACGCCGCGTCATACCCCCGCTCCAGATCGAGGGTATATGACTTGGTATCAAACAGCGGACAGGCCTTGATGTTCTCCTTGACCCTGGCTTTCATCGCCGTAGCTTTTTCCCGGTGAAGTGCCAGATCAAGGGCAATTGCCTCGTAGTCTTCTTCGGATTTGGCGATCAGCTCAGGAAGGTTTGCAGCCTTCAAAACACTTGCTGCCACACGGGCGGCGAACTGCTTTCCGGGCAAGGTGACCAGCGGCAATCCGGTCCAGAGCGCATCACTTGCCGTTGTATGGGCGTTGACATTAAAGGTATCAAGGAACAGGTCAGCGTGTTTATGGCGCGCAAGATGTTCCGCTTCGGGCAAGAAGCCTGCAAAAACAATTCGATCGGGATCAACACCACGCAGGGCGGCTTCCTTGCGCAGGTTGGTCATCACATCTTCGCTTCCTTCGAACAGCCACAACACCGAGCTGTCCACCTTGCTGAGCAACCTCATCCAGATATCAAACTCACGCGGGGATATCTTGTAGTTGGCATTAAACGAACAGAAGACGAAGCCATTTTCCGGAAGGCCAAGTTCGGTGCGCGTTTGTGTATTTTCCGGAAATTCGCGACCGCCATCATTTGGCTGATAGCAATGCGGCATATAAATGATTTTCTCGGAATAGGCGCTCTTGTAGTCGTCAGGAATGATGGTGTGATCAGCGATCAGATAGTCGATAAAATCGGCCCCCAGCGTTCCCGGATAGCCAACATAGTTGATCTGGATCGGTGCCATTCGCGGAGCAAATAGTCGCGGTCGGCCGTTCTGGGTATAGCCTTTTAGGTCAATCGCAATATCGATCCCCTGATCACGGGCATGCTGAACAATTTCCGCATCAGATGCATTCTGGACATCCCAGTTGTGATCAACCATTTGCTGAAGCTGGTTACGACGCCAACCTTCGGTCACACCACCGTAACTGTATGTATGAATTTCAAAACGGCTTTTGTCATGATCACTGAACAGCCCCATCATCAGTGACAGGGTCGCATGATTATGAAAATCGGCGGAGAAATAACCAATTTTCAGCCTCTCCGGACGAGATGCCGGACGCGGGAATTGCACATTTACCTTAGTCACAGCGAGTTCATGTGCATAATTTTCTGAACGCTTTTTCTGCGCATATGGATCGTCTTCAAAATGAAGCAGTGAAAATGGTGAAACAGAATTCCCGGGTTTGCCGATCGCCTTTACATTTTGAAATTCCGGCGCAAGTTCGGACCAGTCACAGATTTGCGCGCGCAAATACAAAAAATCGGAAAGTGCAGACATGCTATCCGGCCGAAGTTTGGCAACTTTTTCAAATGCCTGTTTGGCAGCGGCCCGCTTGTTCTTCTGGTACAGGACGACGCCCAGATTATGGTATGCGTCGTACATGTTCTGATCGAAGTGGATCGCCTGCACGCAGAACTTTTCTGCTTCATCAAAACGTCGCATCCCAATCAGTGTCGTGGCGATATTGTTGAGAAACCTGGCATTTTTCGGTTCAAGATAACTGGCATTCTGAAAGGCCTGCAGCGCCAAATCCAACTTCTTTTGCCCGGAAAAGACGGTCGCGATATTGATCCAGGCTGCTGCGAGGTTTTTGTCCAGCTCAACAGCTTTGCGCAAGCATTTTTCGGCATCTATCAGGTTCTGAGCTTTAAAATAGGCAAGCCCAAAAAGGTTCCAAGCCTGTGCATTACCGGGGGCACTTTCGACCAGCTTCTTGGCCAGTTCAATCGCGTTTGCAAATGCGCCTTGCTCAATCAGTTGTGAGACTTTGACCAACGCTTTCTGCGCAGACATGCCTGTACCCGATGCTGCATCCCGCAACTTTTCTATTGCCGCTTTCGCACGTGCGTTTTTTGGGAAGTCTTGAAGAAACAGTTCATAAAGCTTGATGGCCTCTTCGATCTGGCCCTGTTTTTCGAGCTTTCTGGCACGTTTGGACAGTTGATCAAAAGAGGACACTTTTACTGGATCTCCGTAATTGTAATTCGCGCAGAAATTCTAGGAGCAGGCCATTAAGGACTGATAAACACTGGCTCCAACAATACACATGCCACCCGTGCCTTTACAGGCTTCTGTCGACGAAACCAACGACACGCTTGTGTGATCCCGACAGACTTCGAAAGAATTGTTTTAAACGGATTTCGATCCGCTAACGTACTGAAGATACAAAATTTGAATTTGCACTGGTCCGTAATCCCTATGCTTCCAAAGAAAATCCTGAGCATGACCACCAGCTCACTTGTCGCGATGGTGCTGCTGGCAGGCTGTGACAAGCTGGGTGCCTATAACCACTGGCAGGCGGGCGATATCAAACCTGATGTGGTGGGCCTTTCCTATGGGCCGGATGCGCGGCAGGTTCTTGATCTTTATTTGCCTGTTCAATCGATGCAGCCAGCCCCGCTTCTGGTGTGGTTTTATGGCGGGTCGTGGGATTCCGGGGACCGGGCGAAATATGCCTTTGTCGCCCGGCGCTTTACCGAGCTTGGCTACGCAGTTGCCATTCCTGATTACCGGTTGGTGCCCGATGTGCGTTTCCCGGCCTTTATCGAGGATGGGGCATCGGCACTTGCGGTGATGAAAGACTATGCCGGGCAGAACCCCGTTCAGATCAAAGACGTTCCGTTCCTGTTGGCCGGGCATTCTGCCGGGGCCTATAACGCGGTTCATATGGTGGCTGATCCAGGCTACCTCGAAACGGTCGGGCTGGATGCACGTGACGTTGCCGGGATTATCGGCCTGTCAGGACCCTATGATTTTTATCCTTATGATGTTGCCGCGACCCAAAATGCGTTTGGCGATACGCCCGCACGAAAAAGTCAGCCGGTCAAAATGGATCTGGCACATATGCCACCGCTGCTGCTGATTACCGGCACGCGAGATCATACGGTTTTACCGCGCAATTCACGCAGGCTGGCGGAACTGGCGCCAGAGGCCGAACTGGTAGAAGTTCCCGACACCGGTCATGCCGGAACCCTGATAGCGTTGGGGTTTTATCTGACAACCGATGATGCGGTTCTGGGACCCGTCAAACAGTTCCTGCGCGACACCCTGCCAACCACGGTGCTTTCAGCAAGCAACTGACAAAGAAAAAGCGCGCATCCTTTAAAGATGCGCGCTTTTTATACCGTCTTGCCAGTTTCGATCAGCTCAGCTGACCATGGCAATGTTTGTATTTTTTGCCAGATCCGCATGGGCAGGCCTGGTTACGGGCAACGCGGCCCCAGGTCGACGGATCGTTGGGATCGACATTGCCCGATGCCTGACGGGACTGAACGGTAGCAGTGTCGGTGCCCTGTTCTGCCGCTTCAAGCTCGTCACGGTTTTCGTGCATTTCCTGCTGCGGACGGCGTGCCTCGAGGTCTTCGGGGCGCGGGGTCGACTGCAGTTCGACATGCGAAAGCATCTGGGTCACGCGTTCGCGGAGCGACACCAGCATGGATTCAAACATGTTAAAGGCTTCGCGCTTGAACTCATTGAGCGGATCACGCTGACCATAGGCACGCAGGCCAATGCCCTGACGCAGGTGGTCAAGCGCCAGAAGATGTTCTTTCCAGGACTGATCAAGCAGCTGCAGGACGAGGCTTTTTTCAACCTGGCGCATGATATCGGCACCATAGTTGGCAACCTTGGCCGCCATTTTTTCGTCTGACGCCTTTTCAAGGCGTTCGCGCATGACTTCCTGATCAATGCCTTCTTCCTTGACCCAATCTGCAATCGGCAGATCAAGGCCCAGAAGACGGGTGACTTCTTCGTGCAGGCTGGTGGTTTCCCACTGCTCCGGATAGACCTTGGCCGGGCAGTATTTGTCGACCATGTCTTCAATGACCTCGGCGCGCATGTCGGCAACGTCTTCGGCGACGTTTTTGGCCTGCATCAGATCGCGACGCTGTTCATAAACGACCTTACGCTGATCGTTCATGACATCGTCAAACTTCAGGACGTTCTTACGAATGTCGAAGTTGCGGGCCTCAACCTTCTGCTGGGCTTTTTCGAGCGCCTTGTTGATCCACGGATGGTAAATCGCTTCACCTTCCTGCAGACCCAGTTTCTGAAGCATGCTGTCCATACGCTCGGAACCAAAGATGCGCATCAGGTCATCTTCAAGCGAGAGATAGAATTTCGAACCACCCGGGTCACCCTGACGGCCGGAACGACCACGCAGCTGGTTATCCACACGACGTGATTCGTGACGTTCGGTACCGATCACGAACAGACCGCCAGCCGCCAGGACCTTTTCCTGATCGGCTTTGACCTCTGCCTTGATCTTTTCAATCGCGGCTGCACGTTTGGCTTCGTCGGTGACATTGGCCAGTTCGTGCTCAACACGCATCTCGACGTTACCGCCAAGTTTGATGTCGGTACCACGACCGGCCATGTTGGTTGCAATCGTGATCGCACCCGGCGCACCGGCCTGGGCCACGATCAGGGCTTCGCGTTCATGCTGCTTGGCGTTGAGAACTTCGTGCGGGACTTTCTTCTTTTTCAGAAGGTCCGAAAGGATTTCCGATTTCTCGATCGAGACGGTACCGACAAGGGCCGGCTGACCACGTTTGTGGCAGTCTTCGAGCTGTTCGGAGATCGCAATCCACTTTTCATTGGCGGTACGATAGATCTCGTCATCGGCATCCTTACGGGCGATCGGGCGATGGGTTGGGATTTCGACAACCTGAAGGTTGTAGATTTCCTCGAATTCTTCGGCCTCGGTCATCGCCGTACCGGTCATACCGGCAAGGGTCGGATACAAACGGAAATAGTTCTGGAAGGTGATCGATGCCAGAGTCTGGTTTTCGTTCTGGATCTTGACCTTTTCCTTGGCTTCGAGTGCCTGATGCAGGCCATCGGAATAGCGGCGGCCTTCCATCATACGACCGGTGAATTCGTCAATGATGACGACCTTGTCATCCTTGACGATATAGTCGGTGTCTTTCTGGAACAGCTTGTGCGCCCGCAGGGCCTGGTTGACGTGATGGACAAGGTGAACGTTGGCAACGTCATAAAGCGTGCCTTCGGTCAGGATTTCCATTTCCATCAGAAGCTGTTCGGCGTGTTCGGTGCCTTCTTCGGTCAGGGTGACGGCGCGCGCCTTTTCATCCTTCTCGAAATCTTCCTCGACCAGTTTCGGGATCAGCGCATCAATCGCGCGATACAATTCCGAGCTGTCTTCGGCCGGGCCGGAAATGATCAGCGGGGTACGGGCTTCGTCAATCAGGATCGAGTCGACTTCATCGACGATCGCAAAGTTGAACGGACGCTGCACCATGTCTTCGAGACGGAACTTCATGTTATCGCGCAGATAATCAAAGCCGAGCTCGTTATTGGTCGCGTAGGTAATGTCACATGCATAGGCTTCGCGGCGCTGATCATCGGTCATGCCATGCATGATCACGCCAACGGTCAGACCAAGGAAGCCATAAACCTCGCCCATCCATTCCGCGTCACGGCGGGCCAGATAGTCGTTCACGGTCACCACGTGAACGCCCTTGCCTTCAAGCGCATTCAGATAGACCGGAAGGGTCGAAACAAGGGTCTTACCTTCACCGGTTTTCATCTCGGCGATCTTGCCGGATGTCAGAACCATGCCACCCAAAAGCTGCACATCATAATGACGTTCGCCACGGACACGTTTGGATGCCTCGCGGATGGTGGCAAAGGTATCAGGAAGGATATCGGTCAGAGTCTCGCCATTCTTGAGACGTTCGCGCAGCCAATCGGTACGGGCGCGCAGTTCATCATCAGAAAGCTTTTCGACTTCGGGTTCCAGGGCATTGATTTGCTCGACCGTGGCCCGCAGGGCTTTGACTTCACGATCGTTAGCTGAACCGAAAATTTTCCGGGCAATAGCGCCGAGCATTAATACGTTCCTGAACAAATAAATTAAGACACAATAGGCACCGACAGAAAGCGGAGCCCGATCACAGATAGAACCCTGCCTGCCATCTGTCAACGGAACGAACCAATATCGCTAATGCAGAGCGGGAAATTAGGCGTTTTCGCACCGGATCGCTGGCAAATCCGGGCATCTTCACGTTTTCGTTTCCGCTGTTTGATCCCTTCTTGCTTGAGAAATGCGAAGAATAGTCGTATTATTCGCGCCATAGTTTTACACCCTAACAGAGCATGTAGCTCGTTTTGGCGCAACGGCATTTCCGATACGCTGCCAAATCACATCCTCAGGAGGAGGATTATGGTCGATTTCTCAGCGCTTAATCCGTTTCGACAGGGGCAATCCGCCCTGCAGGATGCGCGTCAGCCCCTTGGCAAAAACAGTCCCGATGCCGGTGATACCGCAGCGCAAGCGCGCCCGGATGCGCGCACGCGCATTGATCCGGTGGCCCTTTCTGATGACGCCCTTGCTGCACACAACGATAGCCAAAAGCTTGCCCCTGCGACGAGCAAGGCCCTTTCAAGCAAACCATTGACCACGGATGAGCTGTTTGAACGTGCGCTTGATGCGTCGCTTGAACTGATCCGCGGCAGTGTCGAAGAAATGTTTGCGCTTTCGGGCATGTCCGAAGAAGACGCGATTGCCGCAACCGATGCCATGTTTAATGGCATTCGCGATGCCGCCAGCGGACAGGACCAGTTCGAATTTTCCTTTGATCAGGCAATCGCAAGCCATAGCAAAACTGCCATTTCATATGCCGGTGCCAATGGTGCAGCCGTCGGCGTTTCTGAATCCGCGATGATGGCGGTTCAGTCGCTTGATATCAGCATCAACAATGAAACCGGTGAGTTCTCGTTTAATTACGAGGCTGCGAAGGTTGAGGTTGTTCGCACCGAAGCAGTCGCGATTGGCAACAGCATGGGTGCCGCCCTTGGCGCACTTGGTACTGTCATGGATGGACTGGGTGGCGGATCGCTGGTCGATATGCTGGGCAACCCGGCCAGTGCCGGAGATGGCGGGCTTCTGTTTGATATCAATGATAACGGAGTCGCCGAATTCATCCGTGAACTGATGAACGCAACGGTCGGCAGCGATGATGCGTCGCAAGACGGCGAAGACGGTGCCGCAGCCGGTGCAGCACAGACCAGTGGTCAGGCACTTGCGGCTGAACGTATGGCAGCGCTGAATGCCCAGATCACCGAACAGTTCATGGAACAGGCAACCCTGATTGTGCGCAGCATCAATCAGCCTGCACCGGAAGCTGGCGAAGGTAACGGCCCGCTTCAGCTAACGGTCGATATGATGATGCCGATGGGCCGATTTGGTCAGGATAACGGCAATGCCACCTTCACCTTCCCCAATGGTGAAACCGTGCCCGTCATTGACCCGACACAGGAACAGGATGTTCTGATTTAACAGCAACGGGATGTCACACCCGACATCCCGCAGCCCTTCAGGAAGGAGGCGCTGAATGTTTGAGCACACAACAGCTTCAAACCATACCGCAGCGGATAGTGCCGCCGGGATCGCAGCCCTGCGCGCCACTGCCAACAGTGCCGTGACCACCAATAGTGCCAATACGGATGCAAATGCCGACGCCCAAAGCGAAGCGGCAATGGCGCAGCAACGCACGATTGCCGATCAGATTGACCTGAGCATCGAGGCCAACGAGCGCATCGAAAGCGCCCTTGGTGAATTCCAACGTCCGGTATTTGAAATCAATACTGCCCCGCTTGAAGCCTTCAAGGGGCTTCGACCCGCCCTTGATGAAGCCCAGACGCGGATGAACCGCGATGCCTTTATCATTCTGGCAATGATGGGTGTGCCGCCGGCAAAGGCGCGTGCGATTGCCAATGCCATGACCGGTGGTGATCCGGCCGAGCTCAAGGCGGTTGGCGCCACAGGTGCACAAGCGGCGATATCGATGCAGGATCTTTCGATCAACATCGCCCAAGGCAACAGTTCGATCAATCTGGGTGAGGTTTCCGTATCTTCGCGCAGTTTCGAGATTGATTTCAGTGCGATTGAAAGCCGGTTCTCAAGCCTTGCCGGGACGGCGGATATCTCTATCTCGGAATTTCATGCCCATATCGAACTGATCCGGATCGAGATTTCCCAGATGTTCCAGCAGGACCCGCTGATCCTTGACCTGGATGGCAACGGGATCGACATCACCAGTGTGATGGACGGAAAGCGTTTTGACATTGATGGCGATGGCAACCTTGATCAGACCGCCTGGGTTTCAGGCAACGATGTCCTGCTTGCACTTGATCGCAATGGAGACGGAGTCATCAATGACGGGCACGAACTGTTTGGCGATCAGAACGGCGCCAAGGACGGTTTTGCGGAACTGGCAAAATATGACGACAACCTCGATGGTGCGATTGACGCAGCAGATGGTGTGTTCAGCTCGCTTGTTTTGCTGCGTGCCGATGGCAGCCAGCAAAGTGTTGCCGATGCCGGGATCAAGTCGATCTCGCTATCGCTGATCACCCCGCTTGATGAGCGCCTTGTTGGCGGCGATCTGGTGGCCGGATCACGTTTTGAACGTGAAGACGGCAGCACCGGGCAAGTCGGCGAAGTCTTCTTTGACGTGAAAGCCTGAGCCACAAGCCCTATCAGATTTCATCTAACCGTCATCTCATCGCCCGGCGTTTTGAAGCGTGCGGGCGATGATCGTTTTGCGCCGACCGGTTTTAACCGGGAGAGCTCATCCGTATATGTAGAAGCCCATACTTAAGCGTTTCACATTTTGGACAGAATGCTTTGGCAAAAGGTGCGTCATCCACGGCGAAGCCTTGTGCAGGCAACACTTATGTGTTTTACCCGTGGGCAGAGGCATCGGGCACAAGCCCGTCTGAAATTAAAGTCTGGAGAAACTATGCTGCGCAAATCCCTTCTTGCCGCGTCCCTGGCAACCGTCATTTTTGCATCCCCTGCCATGGCGCAGGACGCTGCACCGGCAGAAGACCCGGTGCTGGCGACGGTCAATGGTGAGGAAATCCTTGAATCCGAAGTCCGCGCAACCCAGCAGGGCCTGCCGCAACAGTATCGCCAGCTTCCGTTTGAAATGCTCAAGGCGGATCTTCTGACCCGCGAGATTAACCAGCGCCTGCTGATGAAAGCCGGCAGCGACGCGGGGCTTGCCGATGACGAGGAAGTCAAAGCACAGATCGCAGCGCTTGAGCGCCGCCTGATCGCAGAAACCTATCTTGATCGTGCGCTCAATGATGCGATCACCGATGAAGCGGTTAACGCGAAATACGAAGAATTCATCGCCACGAATGAGCCGGAGCCGCAGGTTCACGCCCGCCACATCCTGCTTGAAAGCGAAGAAGACGCGCAGGCGATCATCGCCGAGCTTGATGATGGTGCCGACTTCGAAGAACTCGCCAAGGAAAAATCGACCGGTCCGTCCGGCCCGAACGGTGGCGATCTTGGCTTCTTTAACCGTGGCGACATGGTTGCACCGTTTGCCGATGCCGCCTTTGCCATGGATGCGGGCACCTATTCCAGCGAGCCGGTTCAGACCCAGTTCGGTTGGCACGTGATCAAGGTTGAGGAAGTCAAGGAAGGCACCCAGCCCTCAATCGACGAAGTCCGTCAGCAGCTGGTGGCTGAAATCAGCCGCGATGCGTTTAACGGTCTTGTCGAAGACCTGCGCGATGATGCCGAAATCGTCAACTTCGTCGAAATCGAAGCCGAGAAAGCAGCAGAAGAAGCTGCCAAGGAAGCACCGGCTGAATAAGACAGGAAACACGGCGGTCGCGTCCTTCTGACCGCCCCTGACTTTCCGAAAGATCAAAACGGGGTGTGGCCATTGGCTTCACCCCGTTTTTTGCAGGTCACTGTGATCCGTAAACTGATTCTGCCGCTTGCTTTTCGCCACCATTGCGGCAGGATAAAGCTACTTGTTCAATAAAGGAATTTGCACCGATGGTTGCGACTGCCATTTCACCGCTTGCCCCTGCGGCATTCCCCGATCTTCCGGCGATTGCCGGTGTCAAACTGCATACCGCAACCCTCGGCATCCGCTATAAGGGCCGCCCGGACGTGCTGTTGGCAGAACTTGAAGCCGGAACCCAGGTCGCAGGTGTTTTCACCACATCGACCACGGCATCGGCTGCTGTGCGCTGGGGCCGTGAAGCACTTAAGGGTGGCAGTGGCCGTGCATTCTTTGTCAATGCGGGCAACTCGGTCGCCTTTACCGGCAAGGCGGGTGAAAAGTTCGTCGCCGACAAGGTCGAAACCGCGTCCAAGGCACTTGGCTGTGCCAAGACCGAAATCTTTACCGCATCGACCGGTGTGATTGGCGAACCGACCACGGCAAACCGCATCACCGATGCGATGGATGACATTCTGGCCAATGACGCAAGCTGGCTTGATGCCGCCAAGGCGATCATGACCACCGACACCTTCCCCAAGGGCGCGTCGGCCACCGCGACCATCAATGGCAAGACCGTCACCATCGCCGGGATCGCCAAGGGATCAGGCATGATCGAGCCGAACATGGCGACCATGCTGAGCTTTGTCTTTACCGATGCTGCTCTGCCGCACAGCGTTCTGCAGACCATTCTGGCCGATTGCAACAATCGCAGCTTCAATGCGATCACGGTTGATAGCGACACCTCGACCTCGGATACCCTTCTGGTGGCCGCCACCGGCAAGGCGGGCAATGACGTCATCAATGATGTCAACGATCCGGCACTGGCGGCGTTTAAAGCGGCATTTGAAGATGTGCTGCGTGATCTTGCCCATCAGATCGTGCGTGACGGCGAAGGTGCATCGAAGTTCATCACCGTTAATGTCACCGGTGCGGTGAGCGAGAAAGAAGCCAAAACTGCCGCCAAGGCGATTGCCAACTCCCCGCTGGTTAAAACCGCCATTGCTGGTGAAGACGCCAACTGGGGTCGTATTGTCATGGCGGTTGGCAAATGCGGTGTTACGGCCGATCCGAACAAACTGACCGTTGCCATCGGTGGCATTACGCTTGCCAAAAATGGTGAACGCGTTGCCGATTATGACGAAGGTCCGGTCGAAGCCCATATCAAGGGTCAGTATATCGATATTGATGCCGACCTTGGCTTTGGCGATGGTGCGGCCACGGTCTGGACCTGTGACCTGACGCATGGCTATATCTCGATCAATGCGGATTACCGCAGCTAACGGTCAAAGATCGCAAAAAATCAAAAACGCCGCCTTCGATGAGGGCGGCGTTTTGCATTTACGGGGACTTCGTCACGCAGGTTATTTCTTGCCGGGGATATAGCCATTCAGGATAAGGCCGACATTGGCACCTTCGAGCTCGACCTCGGTCAGGTCGGTCGCGCCAAAGGCCACACCCGCAACGTTCGCCTTGGTCAGATTAGCACCCTTCATCTTGGCTTCGTGGAAGACAGAGTTGCGCAAATCGGCCTGTTCGAAATTGACGTCTGAGAGATCGGCCTGCCAGACAGTTCCGGTTTTCTCGCCCTTCTTGTCGCGCTGATCGACACCGCCAAAGTGAACGCCCTGAAAGACGCCTTCGGTGCAATCCGACCCCGCCATGCGCACGCCATCAAGTACCGCGCCATTCATGCGGATCTTTTGCATGTCGGCTTCGCGCATCGAACACATGGCAAGGATGGTGTCGATGAAAAGCGTGCCACGCATAATGCATTTATCAAACACCGCACCGGACAAATCCATGCCCGAAAAATCCATCCCCGAAAGGTCACGGCCCGCGGCAATCATCGGCATGCCGGTCTTGCCACCGGTAGACAGCCACTCGCTATGGCCATTGACCAGAGCCCGGATGTCGTCGACCAAGGGTGCACTGGGCGTGCCGCCGCCAATGGAATAGGACGTGTTGGCCTGGGTCAGGTCAACATCCTGCAAATCGACATTTCGCAGGTTAGCACCACTCAGATCCGCACCGACAAGCTCTGCTCCGGCAAGTTTCGCACCCTTGAGATTGGCATTGCGAAGCTTGGCGCCATTCATCTTGCACCCGGTCAGATCGGCCCCTTCGAGGTTGACGGCAAACATGTTGGCGTCACTCATGTCGGTGTTGGCAAGACGCGCGCCCGACATGTTGGTGCCAGCCATATTCGCGCCCCACATCATCGCGCCTTCAAGGTCGGCATTCGACATATCGGTTTCGCGTTTGACGGTACGCTCACGCGTGCCTTCGAGAACCACCATGATGCCCGCGCGTAGATCAATGCCGTTCAGGTTGGCATTGCGCAAATTGGTTCGAGCCATGTTGGCACCGCGCAGATCAGCACGTTCAAACGTCGATCCTTCAAGATCGGCTTCAACAAAGTTGGCGCCAAAAAGATCGCAGAAATCAAAGCAGACATCGCGCGCACTTGCCTGAATGAAGTTCGCCCCTGGAAGGACAGCTTCTTTCAGGCTGATCTTGTTCATCTTGATGCGGGAAAGGTTGCCATTGCGCAATTGCATGCGCACGCCGCCCGGCTTTTGATTGAGATATAATTGATGCTTCTTGATCGCATCGATCATTTCCGAACGCGATGACATGTGGCGGATAGCCCCCAAGATCTAAATCAGTTTTTTATTATTAAGCATTATAGAAAGCAGCAGATCGACCGCAACGCAATATGTTTAACGCGTTGTATGGAAACGTTTCTGGATTGGTCGGGTTGTTATGGGGGAAACCTATCCGGATGCACAGCATTCCTGCCGGACAGTGGTGTAAAGACCTACACCTAATCAGGGATGGTTCCGGTCAGAATCGAGCCGATATTGGCCCCTTCAAGTTCGACTTCGCTGAGATCCGTCTCGCCAAAGGCGACACCGGCGACATTGGCCTTGGATAGATTCGCGCCCTTCATACTTGGCTCGTCAAAGACCGAGTTGCGGAGGTCGGCATGGGAGAAGTCGGTTGATTGCAGATCAGCCCGCCAGACTTCACCGGTTTTCTGGCCCTTGGCATCGCGTTGTTCAACACCACCGAACTTGACCCCCTGAAACACGGATTTTGTGCAGTTGGCATAGGACATGCGCACACCATTCATGACCGATCCGCTCAGCCGCGCACGGGTCAGATCGGCATTGCGCATCGATGCCATCACCAGAATGGTATCAACCAGCAACACGCCGCGCAGAATGCAATCATCAAAGCAAGCGGCTGACAGATCAAACCCGGTGAAATCAAGTTCGGTCAGATCGCGCCCCGTCACATCAAGGCGCGCGCCGGCAACCCCACCGCTGGTCAGCCATTCGGTATGGGCATTAAGCAAAATACGGATGTCTTCGGGAAGCGGTGTGAGCGCCTTACTGCCGATCGAGTTCGATGTATTGGCCTGCGACAGATCGACATTGGACAAATCAACATTGCGCAGATTGGCCCCGGACAGATCGGTTCCCAGCAGGAGGGAGTCCTTAAGCTTCGCACCCTTGAGGTTGGCGTTCTTGAGCTTTGCACCCGAAAGGTTACAGCCCGAAAGATCAGCCCCGGCAAGGTTGACGGCAAACATGTTGGCGTCACTCAGATCCGCATCGGCAAGCCGCGCACCGGACATGTTGCTTTCCGACAGGTTGGCGCCCGACATCACCGAGCCCTGCAGATCGGCATTGGCCAGATCGGTGTTGCGTTTGACCTTGCGTTCGCGGCCGGCATCGACGATGACCATCACGCCGGATCGAAGGTCAGCCCCCTTGAGGTTGGCGTTGCGCAGCTTGGCACGTGCCATGTTGGCCCCGCGCAAATCAGCCCGCATGAAGCTTGACCCTTCGAGGTCGGCCTCGACAAAGTTGGTGCCGAACAAATCACAGAAATCGAATTTGACGTCGCGAATTGCAGCCTGGATGAAGTTGGCACCGGGCAATACAGCGTCTTCAAGACTGATCTTGCTCATCTTGATTCGCGACAGGTTGCCATTGCGCAATTGCAATCGCCGCCCGCCCGGTTGCTTCATCACATAGAGCTGATGCTTTTTGATGGCATCAACCAGTTCCGTACGCGTTGTCATTTAGGAGATCGTACCCCCCGGTCGATCAAAAACAGCGATTGATCGCCTTACGTTTTAAAGTCATTAAAATTGTACCCGTGCTTTGCATGTTACATTCTGACAAAATATGACATTATCACCAGAAACAACCTTTATGTAAGTGGTTGATGTTCTTTACTTATACTGACGTATGTGTTTCCGAAGGCAAAACCTGCACGTGACAGTCAATTGCTGTGCGGAGAAGGGCAAAATCTTCGAAAATCTGTTATCCTTAAGGATCGAGTCGCTCCGCCGTTCTGCCATCTGCAAATTACCCCAAGAAGAACAAGGTCCAATGCACCACATTCTATTTGTCGATGATGATGCCAACATTCTGAACGGATTGCGTCGGCGCCTGCACGGCTCCCGTCCCGACTGGAATTTGTATTTCGCCAATAGCGGGTTTGAAGCCATTGAGCTTGCTGGAAGTCACGACTTTGACGTCATCGTCTCAGACATCCAGATGCCCGGCATGGATGGAGTGACCTTGCTTGAAGCCTTGCAGAAAACCCATCCAGACGCAGTACGCATCATTCTGACCGGCCATGCCGATAATGCATCCTATCTGCGCACCATTGGTCCCGCACATCAGTTTCTGAGCAAGCCATGCGACAATGAAACGCTGATCGAAAGCATCGAGAATGCGCTTGGTCTACGCCAGTTGCTGCGCAGCTCCGAACTTCGGACCCTTGTTGCGAGCTCCAAAAGTCTGGCATCGCCACCCGATACCTATATGCGGCTTGAAACGGCGTTTTCCGATCCGAACTACTCGCTTGAGACCATCAGCAAGATCGTTGAATCCGACATCGCGCTGACCACCGAAGTTCTGAAACTGACCAATTCATCCTATTTTGCCGTCACACAGAATGTGTCATCGGTTGCACATGCGGTCCGGATGCTGGGGATGGAAACGCTTAAGGCGCTTGCGCTTTTTGTCGGGCTGTATCGCGGGTTTAACGGCCCGCCCAGTCAGGCGGCCAACCTTAAGCGCCTGTGTCATCGATCCCAGCAGATCGGCGTCACGGCCGCGATGATTGCCGAATATGAACACCTGCCGCGTGAGATTTGCCATGCGGTGCCATCGATCGGGATGCTGAGCCACATTGGCACATTGATCCTTTACACCAACCGGCCCGATGAAATGCAGGCAGTTGTTGAACGGGTCGAGAAGGAAGGCATTTCAATCGATCAGGCAGAGGCCGAACAATTTGGTGCCGGGCATGCCGAAATCGGTGCCTATCTGCTTGGGCTTTGGGGGTTCCCTGCCCCGGTCATTCAGGCGGTTGCCTATCACCATCGGCCGATGGATTTGCCGCACCGGGAAATGACGGCACTGACCGCGATCTATGTTGCACAACATCTGACCCGGGAAATTGCCGACCGCGATGCGGGCCACGCCGCCGAAAGCACAATCGACCACGATTACCTGACCCAGATTGGCAAGGACGGCCATCTTGACGAATGGGCGAATATCGCCGCCGTGGTTTCGGAAAAGTATCGCGAACTGACCAACAGCTAGGACCGCTTAGCCGTCAGGGTGCTTGATAAAAAAAGCGGTCCAAAGGCCACAACCCTCCACATATGCGGACTATCAAAGACCTCTTGCAGGCCCCATGTATGAAACATGGAGCACACGCATGAGGTGAAAATGAGCGTCATCCTTTTTGTCGATGATGACAAAAATATTCTGGATGGTTTGCGCCGCCGGTTCCGGTCTGTCCGCGCGGGGTGGGAGCTTTTGTTCGCGCATGACGCGGAAAGCGCACTTGCCAAGGCGGACGAGATCGAGCCCGATGTGGTGGTTTCGGACATGCGCATGCCCGGAACCGATGGCGCTGCGCTTTTGACGATCATGCAGGAAAGACACCCGCATACCGCGCGTATCATCCTGTCGGGCTTTGCCGAGGAAGAAGCCATTTTGCGCACCGTCGGCCCGGCACACCAGTATCTGGCCAAGCCGTGCGATGATCAGATGCTGATTGAGACCATCGAAAACGCGCTTGATCTGCGTAACCTTCTGACCAATCCGGAACTGCGCGCACTTGTTGGCGGGATTGATGCGCTGGCATCACCGCCCACCACCTATACCAATCTTGTCAAAGCCCTTGAAAACCCGTTGGTCAGCAATGATCAGCTGACCGCGATTGTTGCATCCGACATTGCCCTGACCGCCGAGATATTGAAGCTGACCAATTCGGCCTATTTTGCGGTCAGCATGAAGATCACCTCGATCTCGCAGGCGATCCGCATGATCGGGATCGATACGCTTAAGGCGCTGGCGCTGTTTATCGGCCTGTTTCGAAGCTTTGATGGCCCGAAGCCCGCCGTCGCGCGCATGATGCAGCTTTGCCAGCGCAGCCAACAGCTTGGCGTGGTGGCGACCCTGATTGCCGAACAGGAAAAACTGCCCAAGGAAGTGATCAACGTAATGGCTGCTGTTGGCATGCTAAGCCATACCGGCAGCCTGATCCTTTATGCCTATCGCGCCAATGAAATGGCCGAGGTCGTCAAACGGGTCGAGACCGAAGACATCCCGATCTATGTCGCCGAGCGCGACCAGTTCGGCGCAGCCCATCCGGAAATCGGGGCGTACCTTTTGGGACTTTGGGGATTTCCAAGTGCGATGGTGCAAACGGTTGCCTATCACCATCGGCCACAAGATGCCCCACATAGCGAAATGAACGCGCTGAGTGCGATTTATGTTGCGCAGCATCTCGCCCGTGAAGTCGCCATTGAAGAACGCACCGGTACGACGCCTGAAAGCCGGATTGACCTGAAATATCTTGACCGGTTGGGCAAACGCGACCGCCTGCCGGTCTGGCGCGAAACCGCCCGGCTGGTGGAACAGAAATACCGCGAGATGGAAAAGTAAGGGAGAGAGATGATGACACAGAATCCCCCCGTGCTCTTTGTTGATGACGATGAAAACCTGCTGATGGGGCTCAAGCGCAAATTGCGCGGCAAGTTCGAATTCGACACCGCCGTTGGGCCGATGCAGGCCCTTGATAAAATCAAGGCTGGCCAGAAATATGCTGTCTGTGTCGCCGATATGCGCATGCCCGAAATGGACGGTGTGCAGCTCTTGGCCGAGGTCGCCAAACTCAGCCCCGATACCGTCAATATGATGCTAACTGGTAATGCCGATCAGCACACCGCGGTCGAGGCGATCAATCACGGGCATATATTCCGGTTTTTCAACAAGCCCTGCGAAGACGAAGACCTGATTGCCGGTGTGAAAGCTGGCTTGCGCCAGCATCAGTTGATCACGGCCGAAAAGGCCCTGATCGAGCAGACCCTGGCGGGCAGCGTAAAGGTCCTGACAGAGGTTCTCGCACAGCTTAATCCGGCGATCTTTGGCAAGGCCATGCGCGCCAAGGTCTGGTGCGATACGATTGCCAAATCGATTGGTTATCCGCATCCGTGGGAATTGGGTCTGGCAGCCCTTCTGGCACCGATCGGGTATGTTTCCCTACCCCCGGAAATCCTTGCGCGGCTTGGCGAGGAAAAGCCGCTGCAGCCGCTTGAACGCGATGTTGTGCGTCGCACGCCCGAAGTGGCGCAAAAACTGATTTCCAATATCCCGCGTCTGGAACAGGTTGCCGGCATTGTCTATCTGCAAAACCGGAACTTTGACGGATCGGGTTTCCCGGCCGAAGGCCCGGTGGGGACGGATATTCCGCTGGGTGCGCGGGTGCTTCGGATTTTCAATGACCTTGGCAAGATCGTGGAGAGCGATCTTGTGGTGAAACAGCATTTTGACGAGCTGCGCCATCAGGCAAAGCGCTATGACCCGGACCTGCTTGATAAGATCGAGGTCCTTCTGGCCAAGGAAGACCCGTCCTGTGACAAGGTCGCCTACCCCAAAGGGACCCAGCATGACATTTACCTTAAAAACCTGCGCATGGGTGATTTCCTGCTGACCGATATCGAAACCCGTGACGGGCATGTACTTCTGACCCACGGCAACTATGTTTCGGAAATTCAGCTGCAGCGGTTGCGTGTGTTTCAGGAGCTCCATCAGTTCCATGAACCCATTCGTGTTCGCCGCGGTGGACAGGGTAATGAAATGGTCACCGGGGAGAAATAATGACCCAAGATCAGGATGATACCGAAGCACCCAAAATCCTGAGCGGCTCGGCCGATATCGCATCGGGTTCGGATTTGCTCGATGCCGCCAAGGAAATTGACGCGCCCGAAGACGTGCGCGCGCGGTTCATGGCCTTGCTTGCCGAACAGAAGCGTCGCAAACAGGAAACCACACAGCGGCTCAAGACCATTCTTGATAGCGTTGTCGAAGGCATTCTGATCGTGGATGCGACCGGCATGATCCAGGATTTCAACAAATCGGCTGCTGAAATCCTGCGCGCGACGGGCGATGAATTATTGGGGACGTCGGTCGATGTCATGTTCATTGATCGCAAGGCCACCGTGCGCCACAAGCTTTTGAACCGCTGCATCAATATCAGCAGTGGCGTTCTGAAATACGACTATACCGAAACCATGGCCCAGCGCCTTGATGGCGACAGTTTCCCGATGGAAATCATCGTCAGCCCGGCCAATTTCAGCTCCGAGATGAGCTATCTTTACATCTTTCGCGATATCACCCGTCGCAAAACCGCAGAAGAAGCACAGAAGAAGCTTGAAGAAGACCTGCGCGAGGCGCTCAAGCTCGAAGCGATTGGCCATCTGGCAGGCGGCATCGCGCATGAGATCAACACGCCGAGCCAATATATCCGCGACAACCTGAAGTTCCTCAATGACAGCTATGGGTCGCTGTCACGGATGCTTGGTTCAGCACTTCAAACCCTGTGGAAAAACCGTGCGCATCTGCCGCCCAACACGTTTGAGGATTTCGCCCGCCAGATGCGTAGTTCCGATCTGGAATTCCTGCTTGAGGAAATCCCGCACGCGACGCAGCAGTCGCTTGACGGCATCAATCAGGTCGCACGCATCGTTCTGTCGATGAAGGAATTCTCCCACCCCGGCGGGGCCGAGAAAACCACCACCGACATCAACCGGGTTCTGTCGAACGTGATCGTGATTTCGCGCAATGAATGGAAGCACAATGCCGACATCACCGAAAAGTTCGATCCGGAAATCCCGCATATCCCGTGCCATATCAACGAGGTCAATCAGGTCTTCCTTAACCTGATCGTCAATGCCGCGCAGGCCATTCAGGCCGCTGGGCGCAAACCCGACGAAGGCCACATCACGGTCAAGACGACATCGCTTGATGACAGCATCTTGATTTCGATTTCCGATAACGGCACCGGCATTGCCAAGGAAGACAGATCAAAGGTCTTCAACCCGTTCTTTACCACCAAGGAAGTCGGCAAGGGCACAGGACAGGGTTTGTCGATCACCCATGATATCGTGACCGTGCGGCATGGCGGGCGCATCTGGTTTGAAACCGAAATCGGCAAGGGAACGACATTCCATGTCCTTCTGCCCGCCGAAGACCGCACCGGCAAAAAGCCCGAGGAAAAAGCAGCAAAAGCCTGAGACCTCTATCGCGGGGCAAACAGGATAATGCCCGCCCCCAGAAGACAAACCAGCAAACCGGTCACATCCCAGCGATCGGGCATGCTGCGTTCGACCACCCACATCCAGAAGATCGAGGCGGTGATATAAACCCCGCCATAGGCGGCATAGGCCCGCCCGGCAAAGTCGGCTTCAACCCGGGTCAGAAGCCAGGCAAAGACAATGAGCGAGAGGACACCGGGCACGACCCAAAGGATCGATTTCCCGGACCGCAGCCAGGCCCAGAAGGCAAAACATCCGGCAATTTCGGCAATGGCCGCAAAGATATAGGCCGCAATGCTTTGCATTCGTTCCCCGTTTGGTGATGAGCAATCAGAAGGCCGGGCGCAAGTCGCCAGCATATTTTCCCGCCCAGTTGGTCAGAACCGGGGTGAGATGGTTTTTAAGCACCTCGGCACGGGCATCATCGATCACGCCATGTTTGCGCAAGATCGCGCCCATCGCAACCTCTGCTCCGCGCTGGGTGCCATCATCAATCTTGAGCGCCACACCAAGCCCCTGTTTCGGGAAGGCCGCACAATAAACGCCCTCTGCCCCAACCTTGACCAACGCGTCCTCGCCGCATTCTTCCATGATCGCACTGCAGAACCGGCCGGTGCCGGCCACCATGAAGGGCGCTTTTGCGCAGCCCTTGCGGATGCGTTTGATGGCATCAATGCGCGTTTCGGAAAGACCAGCAGGATGGGCCATGCGGGCCATGGCAAGCCCCAGATCACGAAGGCGCATGCCGATCACCGGAATGCCGCAACCATCAATGCCGCGCGGCGTGGACGACAGATCACAATCGCCCATTTCTTCCAGCACCTTGATCAGGCGCTGCTGCACCGGGTGTTGTTCTTCAATATAGCCCGCGGGATCTTCGCCAAGATGCTGCGCGGTCGACAGGAACCCGGCATGCTTGCCCGAGCAATTATTATGCGCCTTGGTCAGTTTGACATGATCGGACGCCTGCTTGATCGCGGCATTGAGGCTGAGCGAATAATGCGGTGCGCATTCAAGCGTATCAACCGACAGCCCGACATGTTCCAGCCAAGCGGCAACCGTATTTGCATGTTCCTCTTCACCATTGTGCGACGAACAGGCCAGCGCGATGTGTTTATCCTCAAGACCAAAGGCATCCGCCGCACCACTTTCAATCAGCGGGATCGCCAAAAGCGGTTTGATGGCAGAACGCGGATACATCAGCGCGTCAATATCGCCGCCTTCATCAATCACCGTGCCATCCGATTTCATCACCACATAACGCCCACGGTGAAAACTTTCGACCATCGCACCACGGGTGGCTTCGACAAGGATCGGGTTGGCGGCAATAGACTGGGGCATTACGGGGAGCTCCGGGACTTGATGGATCTGGCGGTGGACCGGGGTATGACCCCCGATCATGCTATGCCCGAAATATGGGAATGAAGGCAAGCAAGACCAGCCTTGGCAGACATAAAAAACGCCCTGCCAGATGCAGAGCGTTTGTCGCCTTAACATGATGATATACGCGCTTAACAGGCGCTCATGGAATTGCCCAGAACGCGGTTGAGCTGTTCGAGAACAACCTTCGGGCTGGCATCCTTGCTGATGAAGTCAGCAGCCCCCAGCGCATCGGCTTGGGCGCGGGTATCGGCGTCATAATGGGCCGAGAAGAAGAAGACCGGCACATTTTCGCTGTTGGGATAGCGGCGGCGGATTTCGCAGAAGGCTTCAAAGCCGCTCATGCCCGGCATTTCGATATCCAGAATGATGGCATTCGGGCACATGCCGTCAAGCTGATCGATCAGATCATCGGCACAATCAAAACCGGCCACGTCATATCCGGCCCGGCGCAGCACTGTTTCAAGGGCTGCCTTGGCGCTGGGACTGTCGTCGGCGAACGCAACAAGTCCATCAGGACAGAATTGCGACGGCATGGCGCTGAGCGCGTTCATGGATGGCGATACTCCGAGAATTGGGACAAGTCCAAACTGGCAGATGAAAATGTCAAATTGGTTAAACCCGCCAAATTTTTGCCACGCAATGTTCCGGCTTCATCCCGATCCTGCACCTGTTCCGCGAAAGTATAAGGCGGTTATGAACCTAGCCACGTGGCACGCCAATCTCACCAGCCCCGGTAAAACCCCAATGTTTCCGGCGACATAGCGTTACGGAAACCTGATTTGTCGGGTGGCATATCCGCCCAAATAGGTATTTCCATGCCTATTTACGGAATTAGGAGCAGGTGCTATAAACCGCCATGTCGCGAATGTGACCGGAAAACATGGTCGGGAATCCGGTGCGGCCCTGCGTTAAAGCAGTGTTGCCAAGCCCGGAACTGCCCCCGCAACTGTAAGCGCAAAGGCCTTATTTGCAGGTTTTCTCGCGAGTCAGAATACCGATGGTGTTTTCTTGGCATGAATGGGCCGGGCGGGGTGTACCGGGTACTGGGAATCCGTAGTAGAATAGAATTTGGCAAAGTTCCGGGCAGAGACCCCATATGGAGTCGCATCATGACCGGAACAAACCAAGCCGGGAGAAACCATGTCCGACCCGCTAAAGCTCGCATCCGAATTTCCATCTGCTGATTATGCAAGTTGGCGCAAGCTTGCCGAGGAGGCCCTTAAGGGTGCACCGTTCGAGAAGAAGCTTGTCACCAACACGCTTGATGGTTTTTCCGTTCAGCCGATCTATACCGCCGATGATCAGGATGACGCGACCCGGCTGATCCATGAAGTTCTTAATGCCACGGTCGAGCCGCGCGAAACCGTTACCGGGTGGGACATCCGCCAGCTTCACACCCATCCCGATCCCAAGGCGACCAATGCCGCGATCCTTGAGGATCTTGAAAACGGCGCCACTTCGATCACGCTGAAACTTGATGCCGCTGCCCGCGCCGGGCGCGAAATCAGTTCTGCCGAGGTGGGCGTGGACGGGGTCGCCATTCATTGTCTGGCTGATCTCGATGCTGCCCTTGTTGATGTTTACACCAACCTTGCCACCGTCGGGCTTGATGGCGGGGCGGCAGGTGTTCCGGCCGCAGCCCTTCTGGCAGCACATATTGCAAATACAGATGGTGCGGATGAAGCCGCACCGGCCTTTAACATCGATCCGATCGGAACGCTGGCAGCGACCGGCACCCTGCCCTGTGGCGCCAAGGAAGCAGTTGATCACGCGGCAAGTATCGCGGTTGAGCTGATTGATCTGTTCCCGCTGGCGACTGCGATTTCGGTGAATGGCGCCCCTTATTATAATGCCGGTGCCACCGATGGTCAGGAATTGGCCTGCCTGCTGGCAAGCGGGGTGACCTATTTGCGGGCTCTGACCGATGCCGGGATGGCGGTTGATCAGGCAGCAGGTGCGATGGTGTTTAACGTCGCCATCGGCACCGACTTCTTTGCCGGGATCGCCAAGCTGCGTGCACTTCGCATGATGTGGAGCCGCGTTCTTTCGGCATCGGCGGCCCAGGATGCGACGATCACGATCAATGCTGTTTCGGCCGAAATGGCGATGACCAAGGTTGATCCGTGGGTCAATATGCTGCGCACCACAGTCACAAGCTTTGCCGCCGGTCTTGGCGGTGCGGATAGTGTGACCTGCCTGCCCTATGATCATCTGATTGGCCTGCCTGATGGCTTTGCACGCCGCATTGCGCGTAACACCCAACTGATCTTGCAGGAAGAAAGCAACGTGCACCGGGTGATCGACCCGGCAGGGGGTTCGTGGTTTATCGAAAACCTGACCAAGGAACTGGCAAAGACCGCATGGTCGAAATTCCAGTCACTTGAATCTTCGGGCGGGATCCTGAGTACGCTTGCCAATGGCAGCCTGAAAACCGAGATCGAGACTGTCTGGAACGCACGTGAAAAGCGCCTTGCCACCCGTCGCGATCCGCTGACCGGTGTTTCGGAGTTCCCCAATATCAGCGAAGCCAAGGTCGCGTGCGAAGCCCCGGATCTTGATGCGATCATTGCCGATGCCAAGTCCCGCCAGACCAAGTTTGACGGCACGGTCGGCAAGAGCCTTGCGGCCATGATCGAGGCCGCGCGCGCAGGGGCCACCATCGGGCACATGTTTACCGATCTTTATGGCACCAGTGCCGCGACCCGTATCGGCGCGCTGCCCGCGCACCGCCTTTCGGAACGTTATGAAGTGCTTCGCAAACGGTCCGATAGCCATAAGGCAAAGACCGGTGCCTTCCCACAGGTGTTCCTGGCCAATCTTGGCAAGATCGCCCAGCACACCGCACGCGCGACCTTTGCACGCAACTTCTTTGAAGCAGGCGGGATTGAAGCCGTTACCAATAACGGTTTTGACAGTGCCGATGCGCTGGCATCCGCCTTTGCCGAAAGTGGCGCCAAAATCGCCGTGATTTGCGGGTCCGACCCGCAATATGCCGACATGGCAGCAGACGTTGCCAAGGCGCTTAAATCCAAAGGGGCCAGCCTCGTTTACCTGGCTGGCAATCCCGGCGATGCGAGGTCCGCTTACGAGGCAGCTGGCATTGATGAGTTTGTCTTTGTCGGGGCTGACGTTCTTGGCATTTGTGGTGCCGCACTTGATCATCTTCTTGGCAAACAGGGGGAGAAATAACCATGACCCGCATTCCTGATTTCTCCGACCTTCCGCTGTTTGATGGCGCATCCGCCGGCGCCAAGGACCCGTTTGAAAGCACGCCCTGGACCACACCAGAGGGGATTGATGTCAAATCATCCTATGGGCCTAAGGATCTTGATGGCATTGATCATTTGAACACCATGCCGGGCATGCCGCCATTTTTGCGCGGTCCTTATCCGACCATGTATGTGCAGCGTCCCTGGACGATCCGCCAATATGCCGGGTTCTCCACCGCAGAAGAATCCAACGCGTTTTATCGCCGTAACCTTGCCGCCGGGCAAAAGGGCCTTTCGATTGCCTTCGATCTGGCCACCCACCGTGGCTATGACAGTGATCATCCGCGCGTTGCGGGTGACGTTGGCATGGCCGGTGTGGCGATTGACAGCATCTATGACATGCGCACGCTTTTTGATGGCATCCCGCTTGATCAGATGTCGGTTTCCATGACCATGAATGGCGCGGTTCTGCCGGTCATGGCGCTTTATATCGCGGCCGCCGAAGAACAGGGTGTGAAGCATGAACAGCTTTCGGGCACCATTCAGAATGACATTCTGAAAGAATTCATGGTGCGCAATACCTATATCTATCCGCCGAAACCATCGATGCGCATCATTTCGGACATCTTTGCCTTTACCTCGCAAAACATGCCGAAATTCAACTCGATCTCGATTTCCGGCTATCACATGCAGGAAGCCGGTGCGACGGCCGATCTTGAGCTGGCCTATACGCTGGCTGATGGCATTGAATATGCCCGTGCCGGTCAGGCGGCAGGGCTTCCGATTGATAAGTTTGCGCCGCGTCTGTCGTTCTTCTGGGCGATTGGCATGAACTTCTTCATGGAAATCGCCAAGATGCGTGCGGCGCGCATGATCTGGGCCAAGCTGATCAAGCAATTCGATCCGCAAAACCCGAAATCGCTGTCGCTGCGCACCCATAGCCAGACGTCGGGCTGGTCGCTGACCGCACAGGATGTGTTTAACAACGTCATCCGCACCTGTGTCGAGGCGATGGCATCGACCCAAGGCCACACCCAGTCGCTGCATACCAATGCGCTGGATGAGGCATTGGCCCTGCCGACTGATTTCTCGGCCAGGATTGCACGTAACACCCAGCTGTTCCTTCAGCAGGAAAGCGGCACCACCAATGTCATCGACCCGTGGGGTGGTTCATATTATGTCGAACGCCTGACGCGTGATCTGGCGGAAAAGGCATGGGCGCATATCGCCGAAGTCGAAGAACAGGGTGGCATGGCCAAGGCGATTGAGGCCGGCATTCCGAAAATGCGCATCGAAGAAGCCGCAGCCCGCACGCAGGCCCGCATCGATAGCGGCCGCCAGAGCCTTGTGGGCGTAAACAAATACCGCGTGACCGATGATCGCCCGGTCGATGTTCTTCAGGTCGATAACGCCGAAGTCCGCCGCCAGCAGATCGCGAAACTTGAACGCCTGCGCGCAGAACGTGATAACGCGGCTGTTGAAAGCGCGCTCACGGCCCTTACCAATGCGGCCGATGGCGGCAATGGCAACCTGCTTGAGCTTGCCGTCGAAGCAGCCCGTGCGAAATGCACGGTGGGCGAGATTTCCGATGCGCTTGAAAAGGTCTATGGCCGTCATCAGGCGGTGATCCGCTCCATCTCCGGCGTTTATAAAACCGAGGTTGGGGCCGATAACGAGGCGCTTGCCAAGGTGGATCGCCTGATCACCGAGTTCGAGACCAATGAAGGCCGCCGTCCGCGTATCCTGATCGCCAAGATGGGTCAGGATGGCCATGACCGTGGTCAGAAGGTGATTGCAACCGCCTTTGCCGATCTTGGCTTTGATGTTGATATCGGCCCGCTGTTCCAGACGCCGGAAGAAGCCGCCAAACAGGCGGTCGAAAACGATGTTCATATTGTCGGCGCAAGTTCGCTTGCTGCTGGCCACCTGACGCTTGTGCCGCAGCTTCGGGCCGAACTCGACAAGCTTGGCCGCGAAGACATCATGATTGTTGCCGGGGGCGTGATCCCGCCGCAGGACTTCGACAAACTGTTCGAAGCCGGGGCTGAGGCGATCTTTCCGCCCGGAACGGTCATTGCCGAAGCTGCGGGCGACCTGCTAGAAAAGCTTAATCAGTCTGGTGAGGAAGCGGCCTGACGGCCCCTTCCCTGCCACGACACCCCGCTTTGCTGGCACAAGACGCGCCAAATTCTAAGGAACGCCTGGTGAAAGAAACGCTGCGCACCATACCTGCAGGCTCGGGCGGCACGGTCAGCCCGCGCAAGGCCGTGCGCAGACGTGTGCTTTCGACCGATGAAATCGTCAAAGGTGTTCTGGCAGGCGACCGTACCATTCTGTCGCGGGCCATCACGCTGGTCGAAAGCCGCAACCCGAAACATTTCGAGCAGGCCCAGGCGGTTCTGGCGCAATTGATGCCCGACACGGGCGGGTCGCAGCGCATCGGCATTACCGGGGTTCCCGGTGTCGGCAAATCGACCTTTATCGAGGCGTTTGGCAAGAACCTGACCAAGGCTGGCAAAAAGGTTGCCGTGCTGGCGGTTGATCCGACCAGTGCGCGGTCAGGCGGCTCCATCCTGGGGGACAAGACCCGGATGAACGAGCTTTCGATTGATCCCAATGCCTATATCCGCCCATCGCCCAGCAGTGGCTATCTGGGTGGGGTCAATCGCATGACGCGCGAGACGATCCTGCTTTGTGAGGCGGCCGGGTTTGATGTGGTTCTGGTTGAAACTGTCGGGGCCGGGCAAAGCGAAACCATGGTCGCCCAGATGACCGACTTCTTCCTTGTCCTGATGTTGCCCGGTGCGGGGGATGAGCTTCAGGGCATCAAGAAGGGCGTTCTTGAAATTGCCGATCTGATTGCAGTGAACAAGGCCGATGCCGATCCGGCCAAGGCCCGCGAAGCCAAACGCGAATATTCCTCCGCCCTTCGGATCATGCAGCCGACCAGCAAACATTGGCGGCCGCAATCGGTGATGGTTTCGGCCCTCATCAATGACGGGCTTGATAACATCTGGGATCTGATCAACCAGCATCGCACCGTGATGGAAAAGGAAGGCGAATTTGCCGCCAAGCGTGCGCGTCAGCAACATGACTGGATGTGGACGATGCTGCGCGACCGGTTGCTTGAAACCTTTACCGCGCGCGATGATGTGGCAAGCCGTCTTCAGGCGCTTGAGGGCGATGTCCTCTCAGGGGCCACTAATCCGACCAAGGCCGTCGAGGAGTTGCTGGCCCTTATCGACCTCAACTAGACCTTCACTAGCAGCAGTTTCTGGTTGAGTTTCAGTTTTCGTGGTTTGTTCAAGACTTGGAAGCACATCAACCCACCATTTTTTATATTGCTTGGTGGCTTCAACTAACTCCGGTGGAACCACATATATCGAGGTAAGTACCAAAACAACTTTGGCAATTTTCTTGCACCAACTAGATTCGGCATAAGCTTTGTCATAGTGCGCAACAGCTTGGTTTTTCCAATCCAAATCGCTTGATAATTTTGCAAGTTCTTCGTAACCAAATATCGGAATATGCCTCAACATCATTCTAAGATCACAAACTGAGTCCGCGAGCATCTTTGACAAAAAAGCTGGAGCCTCCGATGCATTAACGTGTTCAATAATCTCATCACTGAACACGTATTCTTTAATCTCGGTTACCTTCGCTTCCTCCAACTTCGAAATTGGAGCTATTCTGCGGTAAGTTGATGATACAGCCATAATGCCAGCCCAACTTTGAGGGTCTGATATGAGTTTTGATACGTTTCCCCAAGGTTGGTGTAACTGCTGCAAGTCAGTGAACTTAACAAACCTTGAAGCGGCTTTTTTGGCTAAATCCACTATCTGTGGATCTAGTAGCGGGTCATTTATATCGTTCAATGAACCTGAAAAATGCTCAAATCTCTCGCGAATTCTCCTAATCAAAAAATAGATTTCAGACTGATCCGGGCCAAACTCCCTCATTAAAACGTCGACCACACGCTCATTAGTTTGTTTCACCGTGATGCTGCTCAGAAACCGACACAAATCCACGATTTCAATTGCTGGATCAGTAGTAACAGACATGAAAACCACCTTGGATTTTATTTCATAAGTTTTATTTCACCTTATCAGCATAAAAAAAGCAGCGGTATTAGCCGTCAAGTATTAAAGCATAATGGTCACGCATTCTCGCATTGAGGATGGTGACCATTTTTCTGACGACGGCAATGATAGCAACCTTGCCGGGTTTTCCGTTTTCAGT
>NZ_JYII01000004.1 GCF_000948415.1 Thalassospira sp. HJ
CATGGCAATGTCCTCCTTATACTCGAGCGTCAAAGCTCTTCCAGCGGTTCGACAATGCCTCCAGAGGCCGTGAGTGTTCAGCTTTTTTACGGACGTAAAAGTCCAAGGCCGCATCAACACCTCACGGGTCCGGGAGCCTGCGTATACGCAGGCTCCCAAGTGAAAAGAGGCACGAACATCATAGCAAATGTTCGTGCCTCTCAATGTATAAGGCCGGAAAACCGGCCCTTTGTTTTTAGTGTGTGCTTACATGAAGTTTCGCGGGATGGTTTTTTCCCACTTCTTTTCAAACACCTGTTCGGTGCCTTCGTAGCCGATGACCCAGGCCGCGACATACCAGTTGTCTCGATCACATTTAAGCTCGGCATGGCAGTCGGTGCGCACCGACCAGCCATCGCGTTCAAGATCGCAGGTCCATGCTGCTTCGCCTGACACAGAGGTCGGGTCCAGCGGGTTGATGGTCCAGGTTTCGCTGCGCACTTCACGGGTCGACAGGCGCGAGTCCGGATGTTCAAACAGACCGGTATCCTCGTAGATGCGATACCGCGTTTCGTTCTGCGTCAAATTACGCTGAACACTGCGTTCCGTCCGGCTCGGTTTGTGTTCGATATACTTCGGCAACGGATCGGGATTGTCAGGTTCCTTGACTTCGATCGTCTCATGCTCGCCCAGTAACGGCAGATCAAAGGCAATCGAAGATGGCGCAATGGACAGACCCGCATCGAAGGGTGGCGGCAGGATCATCGGCCAGTAGGATGTCGAGAGCGCAAGACGGATGCGGTGCCCGGCATTGAAACGATAGCCACAGGCATCGAGCACCAGCGTGATGGTAACTTTCTTGCCGCGCGGCATCGGTTTGGGATCGGCATAGTTGGCGTCCAGATCGCGATGGGCAAGGTTGAGTACCCCGAACGAAACACGGGTTGCCGTGCCATCGGGATGGACATCAACCAGGCGCGCGCACAGGTTTGACCAGTCCGCATCGCATTCCACATCAAGCTTCACAACCGGACGGCCCAGAAGGTCGATTTCGGTTTCCAGCGGGGCTGTTTCAAACACCAGCGACCCGGCATCATCAGAACGCTGATCAATCGCCATTTCGACGTCGGGTTTCAGGGTAAAGTACTCACCCGACGCGGTGCCAGTATCAAGCGGCGATTTCAGATAAATATCTGCGGCCGGGGCATCGTCGCTTCCCGGCTCGAACCCCAGTTTGCCGTCATTGACATAAAGGGTCCGGGTTTCGGGTTGCGACCAACTGTCCTTGCCAATCCAGAAACCCGGATCAAAGTCACGGCGTATCGCCGGTTTCGGGCCATCAAGGATATAGGCGCGCATTTGGGGCAGTTCATCAATGCCGTTGTCATCACCCCGAAGCCACTTGTTCCACCATTTGATGGCCTCGCCGGTGAAGTCAGCACGGGGCTTTGGCCATGCGAAATGCGGATATTTGTGCACCCAGGGACCAATCAGGGCTTTGGCGCGATCTGGCATACCTTCAATCGCGCGGATCGGAGTGTTGCGATAGCCATCAGCCCAACCGGCCAGAACCATCGACGGGATTTTGACCGCATCAAAATCCTCGCCGATTGAGGCATGCTTCCAGTATTCATCACGGGTCTGATGTTGCAGCCATTCTTCAAGGAAGAACGGTTCTTCCTTAAGGCGGTGCAACCACATCGCGCGCCAGTCATCCCCGACCAGTGCCGGGTCCGGTGTGCGCGACTGATAGGCCAGCATGGTGCCCGCCCATGAAAGCTGCGCACCCAGATGACAGCCATTTTTGTAGTGAATGTCGTCGTTATAGCGATCGACGGTGGAGGCGATCGAAATTACTGCTTTCAGGGCTGGCGGATTAAGGGCCGCAACCTGCAGGCAGTTAAACCCACCCCAGGAAATCCCCATCATGCCGACCGATCCGTTGCACCATGGTTGATCTGCAATCCAGGCGATCAGTTCACAGGCATTGGCCAGTTCAAGTTCGGTATATTCGCCGTCGATCACACCATCAGATTCACCTGATCCGCGAATATCAAACCGCACACCGGCAATGCCGGCCTTGGCAAATTCGGGATAGGTGGCTTCGTCGCGAACACAGGTGCCATCGCCCTTGCGATAGGGCAGGAATTCGAACACGGCGGGTACCGGGTCGTTTTCAGCATTGTCTGGCATCCACATGCGCGCAGCCATTCGGGTGCCATCGGCAATGGTGACAAAGGTGTTTTCAATAACGGTGAAATTTCGCTCGGACATATCGGGGCGTCGTCCTTTTGGTGGCAGTTTTTGTAATGTGGGGCTTATTCAAAAAGGCGGCCCGGATTGTGGGCCGCCTTTTTGACTGTTGCACGGTTATTAGTGACCGGCACTTTCCATTTTGCGCGAGGCCAGAACTTTTTCCAGCCAGCCCAGTTCCATTTCCGGCACCGACTTCAAAAGAAGGTCGGTGTAATCATCAAATGGCGGGTTCAGAACTTCGGAGCGCGGGCCGAAATCGACCAGCTTGCCCTGCAGCATCACCGCAACGGAATCGGCAATTGCACGCACAATTGCGATGTCATGGGTAATGAACAGATAGGACACCTGACGTTCCTTTTGCAGACGCAGCAAAAGATCAAGGATGCCTTCGGCAACCAGTGGATCAAGGGCCGAGGTCGGCTCGTCACACAGGATCAGTTCCGGCTGTGCAGCAAGGGCACGTGCGATGGCCACACGCTGCTTCTGCCCGCCGGAAAGTTCGGCCGGATAGCGGTCATAAAAAGCCTCGCCCATCTCGATTTCATCAAGAAGTTTGATGACTTCCTTTTTGCGTTCCGCACCGCGTTTTCCGAAATAGAACTGCAACGGACGACCGATGATCTGCCCGACGGTTTGGCGCGGGTTCATCGCGGTATCTGCCATTTGATAGATCAGCTGGATGCGCCGCAAATGATCGCGTGAGCGATCCTTTTGCGCGTTGGACAGTTCCTCGTCCCCGAATTTGATGCTGCCCTTAAAGGGCGGCAGCAAACCGGTAATGACACGTGCGAGTGTGGATTTACCCGAACCGGATTCGCCCACCACGGCCAGTGTCTGACCGCGCGGCACATGCAGCGATACGTCATGGAGAACCTGCACCCCGTTGCCATAGGCTGCCGAGATGTTTTCAACTTTCAGCAACGCGTCCGTTTGATCGCGGGCTTCGGTCTGTTTGGTCTGACGTACATTGACCAGCGCCTTGGTATATTCCTGACGCGGGTTTTCAATGATCTGCTGAACCGGCCCGTATTCGACGGTATCGCCGTTACGCAGCACCATGATGTCATCCGAGATCTGGGCGACAACGGCCAGATCGTGGGTGATGTAAAGGGCGGCGGTACCGGTCTTCTCAATCGCGTTCTTGATCGCGGCCAGAACGTCAATCTGGGTGGTCACGTCAAGGGCGGTGGTCGGTTCGTCAAAGACGATCAGTTCCGGTTTGGAACACAGTGCCATGGCGGTCATGGCACGTTGCAGCTGTCCGCCCGATACCTGATGGGGGAAACGGTTGCCGAAATTCTTGGGGTCCGGAAGACCCAGAATTTCAAACAGGTAGTCAGCTCGCTCACGGGCTTCGGCCCGCGTCATCAACCCATGTTCGACGGTGGCTTCGATCACCTGATCACCCAGCTTGTGCGCCGGGTTGAAAGATGCCGCGGCCGATTGCGCAACGTAACAAACACGTGCCCCGCGGATTTTACGGATCCCCTTTTTATCAAGCGGCAGGATGTCCTCGCCATCCAGCAGGACTTCACCACTCGTGATGCGCACGCCACCCCGGCCATAGGCGAGGGCCGCAAGGCCGATGGTTGATTTGCCCGCACCGGATTCCCCGATCAGGCCAAGAACCTTGCCCTTTTGCAGATCAAAGGAAACACCGTGGACAATCTCGATATCCATCGGGGCTTCGCCCGGCGGGAAGATGGTCGCGCCAATGCGCAGATCGCGTACCGATAAAAGATCAGACATCGCCGCGGCCTCCTTTCAGGCTGGAAGTACGTTTCAGCAACCAGTCGACAACCATGTTCACGCAGACGGCAAGGGCCGCAATCGCACCACCCGGAATAAGGGCGGCCTGAATGCCAAAGATGATGCCATCCTTGTTGTCCTTGACCATGCCCCCCCAGTCAGCAGCTGGCGGCTGAATGCCAAGGCCGAGGAACGAAAGGGTGGACAGGAACAGGATTGAAAACGCGAAACGCAGCCCGAACTCGGCCAGAAGCGGCGAAAGTGTGTTGGGCAGAATTTCGCGGAAGATGATCCACATCTTGCCTTCGCCGCGCAGTTTGGCGGCTTCGACGAACTCCATGACGGCAACATCAAGTGCAACCGCACGACCCAGACGATAGACGCGCGTTGAATCCAGAATGGCCATCACGGCAATCAGAATGAAGATGTTCTGCGGCAGAACAGCCAGAACTACCAGTGCGAAAATCAGGGTCGGGATCGACATCATCAGATCGTTGAGACGCGACAGCCCCTGATCAATCGGACCACCGGAAACAGCGGCCGTGAAGCTCAGGAAAATGCCGATCGAAAACGACAGGATCGATGCCGCGAGCGATACGAACAAGGTCGTCTGCGCACCGTAAATCAGGCGTGACAGAAGATCACGACCCAGGTTGTCAGTGCCCAGAAGATAAAGATCACCGGCCGGTTCCCAGACACCCGCAACAATTTCGCGTTCCCCATAGGGCGCGATAAGCGGGGCAAAGACGGCACAGCCAAAAGCAAACAGAATGCCCAGAATTCCGATCCAGGCGGTCAGCGGGATTTCACGTAATCTCATCGCGGATGCCTCAGTCTCGGATTGGCGACAATGGCGACGATATCGGCCGCCATGTTGAGCAGGATATACACCGCCGCAAAGATCAGGCCGCAGGCCTGCACAACGGGCATATCGCGCACTGTCACGGCATCAACCATATATTGGCCCATGCCTGGATAGACGAAGACAACCTCGACCACGACAACACCGACTACGAGATAGGCAAGGTTAAGCGCCACCACGTTGACGATCGGGGCAATGGCATTGGGTGCAGCGTGTTTGACAATCGCCTTGAACGCGCCAAGGCCTTTAAGCTCTGCCGTTTCCATATAGGCCGATGACATGACGCTGATGATCGCTGCACGCGTCATGCGCATCATGTGGGCCAGAACAACCATCACAAGGGTGGCTGTCGGCAAGGCAATCGCGGCCAGTCGTTCCGACCAGGGCATATTGTCATAAACCGTGGACGGGAAGGTCGCGATACCCATCTGAACGGCAAAGAACACGATCAGGATATAACCGATAAAGAATTCCGGCAGCGAGATCGCCGCAAGCGAGACCACGTTGATTACGCGATCCGGGATGCGGTTGCGATAGTGAACCGCCACCATGCCAAGACCAACTGCAAGCGGGACAGAAATTGCTGCAGCAAAGAAGGCCAGGAACAGCGAGTTGCCAAGACGTTTGGTGATCTGTTCGGTTACCGGTGCACCACTGGCCCAGCTATTGCCGAAGTCACCCTGGACAACCCCGCCAAGCCATTCGAAATAGCGCGTGGTGATCGGGCGATCCAGACCAAGGTCTTCGCGGATATTGGCAATCGACTGCGGTGTTGCAGACTGCCCAAGATAGGTTTCGGCGAAATCACCCGGAAGGGCTTCAACGCCAGCAAAAATCAGGACTGAAACAGCCCAAAGCAACAACACACTCAAGCCCAGTCGTTCGGCAATCAGTACCGATAACGGATGGGTTTCTTTCAGTCTGTGTCGCGCGGCTCGCACGCCGGCCAAAGGACTGGCCATGAACACATACTCCCCTAATTGGCCTGAACGGAAATTCAAGACGGGTGGGACGGCAAAGGGTGCTTTGCCTCCATCTGGAAATTTCGATCAGACCATGTGTCAAACAAACAGGCGAACAACAAGACGGGGATCACGGCCAAAAAGGCCGTGATCCCGCAAGTCTTCAGTCAAAGGAATGCAAGGCACCCCGACGAATTAGCTGTTGAGCCACAGACGCGTCGCAACATAGCCGTTCGACATGTCGTTACCGATATCATCGACAAAGCCGGAAACATTGGTCGTGGTTGCGTTCACGAAGTCGTTGAACATCGGCAGGATCAGACCACCGGTGTCACGGACCATCAGTGCCATGTCGTGGTACATTTCCTTACGCTTGGCCTGATCGAGTTCAGCACGTGCTTCGAGAAGGATCTTGTCGAAGTCGGTGTTGAAGAAGCGGGTATCGTTCCAGTCGGCACTCGACAGATACGCGGTCGAATACATCTGGTCCTGGGTCGGACGACCACCCCAGTAAGAGGTCGAGAACGGCTGAACGTTCCAAACGTTCGACCAGTAACCGTCGCCCGGCTCACGTTTGATTTCGATGTCGATACCGGCTTTTTTCGCGGTTTCCTGATACAGGACCGCGGCATCAACGGCACCCGGGAAGGCAACGTCGGACGTGCGCAGCAGAACCGAACCGTCATGGCCGGACTTCTTGAAGTGGAAGGCCGCCTTGTCCGGATCATATGCGCGCTGTTCGATTCCTTCCGGGAACAGGGCATAGGTTTCGTTGATCGGGAAGTCGTTACCGACCTTGCCGTAACCGCCAAGGATCTTTTCGACCATGGTTTCGCGGTCCATCGCATATTTCAGCGCCAGACGCAGGTCGTTATTGTCAAACGGTGCGGTGTTGCAATGCATGATGAAGACATAGTGGCCACGGCCCGAAGTGGTCTGAATTTCGACATTCGGTGCACGCTTAAGAAGGCCAACGGTCTTCGGATCAACACGGTTGATGAAGTGAACCTGACCCGATGACAGGGCTGCCATACGTGCGGTCGCGTCGTTCATCACGATCATTTCGACCGAATCAACAAAGCCGCGGTCGGTACGCCAGTCATTTTCGTTCTTAACAAACGTTGCGCGCACGCCGGCTTCGAAATTGTCGATCTTGAACGGGCCGGTACCGATACCGGCATTCGGGTTGTCATAACCACCACCCGGCTGGATCACGAGGTGATAGTCACTCAGCAACAGCGGAAGATCAGCATTGCCTTCAGACAGCGTCAGAACAAGGTCGCCGCCCTTGTTTTCGATGCCCTTGATCGAACCCAGAACACCCAGCGCGCCGGACTCGGACTTTTCGTCGGTGTGGCGGTTCAGGGTTTTGACAACATCGTCGATGGTCAGTTCGGCGCCGTCATGGAACTCGACACCCTTGCGGATTTTGAACGTCCAGACCGATGCATCTGCATTCGGTTCCCAGGATTCAGCAAGCGACGGAACGGCAAGGCCGCTGGTCGGATGCGATTCAACTAGGGTGTCACCCCAGTTACGGTTCATTGCAAAGGTGAATTGCGAAGAAGATTTTGCCGGATCAACAACGTCGGTCGAAGAGCCGCCCTGAAGGCCAAGTTTCAGATGGCCGCCCCGTTTGGGTTCCTGCGCCATAGCCGACTTGCCATAGAGGCTTGTGGCTGCAGCAAGGGTCAGGCCGGCGGCCATCGAACGGCCGATGAATTCACGACGGTTCATTTCATGTGCGGTGACGCGTGACGCGAAATGCTTGATAGGGTCAGTCATCCCTGTTCCTTCTCTGATGCTTTTGGTCTTGTTGAATTATTTAAATGGTGTGGCAGTACCTGCCCGCGATTTGGTTGTGCTTGGTTTTGCGGGTTTGGGTGTTGTTCGGACACAAACGGGCATGCAGCAAAAAGACGTGCTGTTGCGCCATGTCACCGTTTTGCACAGTTTGTGAACTCCCCCGTTTGGCCACAATAATTTCCCCTTTCGGGTGTGTGCACGGCCATGGATGGCTGCCTCTGACGAGGTGCATCCAGCAAATATGTTCGCTCCGAACCAATGATGTCCGGGCGCGAAAGCACATGTTGTGTGGGACAGACAGTGCACAAATCGCGCACATCGTGACACGAGTTTGGGGCCTTCATCAAGCCAAGTGCGCGGTGCGGTGTGTTTTTTCGGCATCCGGGGATAGATTTCCGGTCGCAAATCTTCTCTGAAAAATAGAATAGATATCCGATGGATTTTTCCAAGAAACGCCTTGCCTGATAAGGGGTTTACAGGTGGGGAAACCGGTGTCGTACTTGGCGTGATCTTCGTATGAAAAAAAAATTAAAATTTTCGGGTTCGAACATCAAAAATGCCCATCGAGGGCCCGGTTGAGCCTGTTGGGAAATCAAAAAATAATCGCTGTAACGATTCGATGTGAAGCCCAGAGTTACGCAGCAAACAGCGTAATTTTCACGCACAAATATTGTCAAATATGACGCGGAAGTTTTGCAGCAAATATTGCAGCAATGTTTGTGTCCACTTTCGAAAGTGCCTTTTTGATTTTGATGACCGTCGATGTTAGGCTCTGAGCGCTACCCTGATATTTTGTGAAATCATGAAGTTCAGGGGTGGTGCACATAACGGAGGAATGAATGTATCAGAAGATGCTCGTGCCTGTCGATTTGGCCCACGTTGATAAATTGGATAAAGCAATTAAAACGGCGGTCGATCTAGCCAAGCATTACAAGGCCGAGATAAGCCTTCTCGGTGTCGGTACCAACACACCGTCATCGGTTGCGCATACACCGAAGGAATTCGAACAGAAACTGCAGGCATTTGCCGAGGATCTGGCGTCCAAGCACGGTGTAAGTACCAAGGCCGTTACCCACATTTCGCATGATCCCGCGGTGGATCTTAGCAAGGAACTTGTCGCCAAGGCCGACGAACTGGGCGCTGACGTAATTGTCATGGCATCGCATGTGCCCGGTATTGCCGACCACATTTTTGCGTCTCATGGCGGATATGTGGCGTCTCACTCGGATCTTTCCGTATTCCTCGTGCGTTAAGGAATACGAACGAACAATTTTACGGCTAGGGGTAGCTGTATATTCATTTAACCTAGGGAGTTTCAAATGGGGTCTGAAGCTGACACGGGCATTGAAAGCCCGGACGGTGCAGCGAACCCGATTGATACAGAATATGAAATCGGGCAGGACAATATCCAGGCAGAGATCGGGCCATTTGGATTGGATGTCCATAACCCGGTCTTTCTGATTTCGGGTCTTGCAATTGTTGCTTTCGTCTTTCTTACCCTGGCCTTTCAGGAAAGTGTCGGGCCGATGTTCAACGACCTGCGTGGTTGGCTGACATCGTCGCTCGACTGGTTCTTCCTGTCTGCGGCCAACGTATTTGTCGTGTTGTGTCTGTTCCTGATTGTTTCACCGCTCGGCCGTGTGCGCCTTGGCGGTGCGGACGCAACACCGGATTATTCCTATTCTGGCTGGTTTGCCATGCTGTTTGCTGCGGGCATGGGCATTGGTCTGATGTTCTATGGCGTGTCAGAACCGATTTCGCATTTCACGTCCTCGATGGGCGGGATTTCGGTCGGCGATGATGGCATGCGTACCGACTGGGCGCCGCTGGGTGCTGCTGCCGGTGATACGGATGCTGCCTTTGATCTTGGCATGGCCGCGACCATCTTCCACTGGGGGCTGCACCCTTGGGCGATCTATGCCACGGTGGCACTCGCCCTGGCGCTGTTTTCGTTTAACAAGGGTCTTCCGCTGACCGTTCGTTCGATCTTCTATCCGATCTTTGGCGAGCGTGTTTGGGGCTGGACCGGTCATATCATTGATATTCTGGCCGTGTTTGCGACCCTGTTTGGTCTTGCAACCTCGCTTGGTTTCGGCGCGGAACAGGCCAATGCCGGGCTTGATTACCTGTTTGGCATTTCTGTTTCTGACACCTCAAAGGTGTTCCTTATTATCGGTATTACCGGTGTGGCACTGATTTCGGTGCTGGCTGGTCTGGATGCCGGGGTTAAACGCCTCTCGGAAATCAACATGATCCTGGCAGCCCTTCTGCTGCTGTTTGTTGTGGCGGTCGGCCCAACGATGGAAATCATTACTGGTTTCTTCTCGAGCCTGCTGTCCTATGCGGAATATCTGCCGGCGCTTTCGAACCCGATCGGTCGTGATGATGCCAACTTCAGTCAGGGCTGGACGTCCTTCTATTGGGCGTGGTGGATTTCCTGGTCACCGTTTGTCGGCATGTTCATCGCACGTGTTTCGCGTGGCCGTACGGTCCGTGAATTCATCACTTGCGTTCTGATCATTCCGTCGCTGGTTTGTGTTCTGTGGATGACTGCCTTTGGCGGTACCGCCGTTCACATGGTGACCGAAGGCGTATCGGCGATTGCCGAAGCAGGCCTGCCGATCAAGCTGTTCACCATGCTCGATCAGCTTCCGATGCAAGCCATCACGTCCTTCATCGGCATTGTCCTTGTGATCGTGTTCTTTGTGACCTCGTCTGACTCCGGCTCGCTCGTGATTGATACTATCACTGCAGGCGGCAAGGTCGACGCACCTGTTCCGCAGCGTGTGTTCTGGTGCACCTTCGAAGGTCTGGTCGCGATTGCACTGTTGCTTGGCGGTGGTCTTGGGGCGTTGCAGGCAATGGCCGTATCGACGGGCTTCCCGTTTGCGATTGTGCTGCTGTTTGCCTGTTACTCGATCATTCAGGGTCTGCGCTCCGAACCCAAGGCGGTTGGTGCGAACTCCGAAGCGACCGACAGCAAGGACTAAAATTTCGACATTCATGTATCGCTGCGATACATCGTCAAACGAAAGGGGCACCAACTGGTGCCCCTTTTTGTTGTGCGCAACATGCTGCGCTGAAATCCGTATCTGGAATGTTTAGGGTGCAGTGGATGTCAGCTGGATCACGACGTTGCCGGCGCTGTCTTTGAGAACAAGGTTGCCATCGACCATGTCCCAACTGCTGACCAGAACAAATGCACCGCTAAAGGCGCTCTCGATCCGCATGGCTTCTTCTGCGATGCAGAGTTTGCGGGTCATGGCAAGCTGAGCGACGCCAAGCGACGCTCCTGATTGCTTGTAACCGCCGGAATACTGATTACAGCCAGCATTGCCAGAAACCATGCCATCGGCGGAAAAGGTGGCGGTTGCCATTACGGCTTCTGTTGGCGACAGGGTGGCGTTGCCGTCTTGGACCTGCACCAGATGCCATTCCTGACCGGCAACATCCGACCAAGGCGTGTTCATGGTGCCGGTCGATGTCGCGCTGCAGGCTGCAAGCAACAGCGAGGAAGCCAGTGCGACCGATGAAGCAAGTGCGTGCTTTGCCCGATGCATTTCCGATTTCCTGTTCTGCGTGTTCCGTGATGGTCAACACTGCCATCTGTGCGTTGGATGAGGATAGCACATTTTAAATGTCGACCGACCAAACATAGTGTCGGTGTGCGCTGCAATGAAAACGCCTTTGCGCGCGGGCATGGCTTCCGGCTATGGTGAGGTTCCCTTTGGCGCAGGATCCGTGCGCCGATAAAAGCCCCACCGTTCAAAGCCAAGGTCACCAGACGATGAAGATTTCCCTCAAAGATGCCCACGCGCTTGTGTGTGAAACGCTGATGCGCTGCAACGTTCGGCCGGATAATGCCGCATCGGTCGCGACCGCGTTGATCAATGCCGAGGCATCTGGGCAAGGGGGACATGGATTTCGTCGGGTGCCGGCCTATTCCGCACAGGCAAAGGTCGGCAAGGTCGATGGCATGATCAGCCCGGTCTTTGAAAAGCCCGTACCCGGTGTGTTGCGCATTGATGCGCAGCATGGCTTTGCCTATCCCGCCCTTGATCTGATGATGGAACACCTGCCGGATATGGCGCGCAGTCAGGGGATTGCGATTGCATCAATCCATCGATCACACCATGCCGGTGTGATGGGCCTGACCGTTGAACGCCTTGCCGAGCAGGGTTTGGCTGCCATGATGTTTGCCAATGCGCCCGCTGCGATGGCGGCCTGGGGTGGTCGCCGTCCGATGTTTGGTACAAACCCGATTGCCTTTGGCGTGCCGGTTGGTGATGCCGGTGATCCGATCATTATTGACCTCGCCCTTTCAAAGGTTGCCCGCGGCAAGATCATGGCGGCCCGACAAAAGGGTGCGGAGATCCCTGATGACTGGGCGCTTGATGTCGACGGCAATCCGACCACGGATGCCCAAAGGGCGCTGGACGGTACGATGATCCCGGCCGGTGGTGTAAAGGGTGCAGCCCTTGCCATGATGGTCGAACTTCTGGCAGCCGGTTTGACCGGTGCGCAGTTCGGTCATCAATCCTCGTCGCTTTTTGATGACAAGGGTGCGCCGCCTGCCTTGGGTCAGTTGATCATCGCAATCGACCCTATGGCAACCGGCGGGGCCGGGGTGATGGACCATCTTGCCAGCATCGCAAACGAGATCGCCGCCGAAGAAGGCGTGCGCTTGCCTGGCCGTCGTGGCAAGCAAGCTCGTGCACTTGCCGAAGCCGACGGGCTTGATGTCGAAGACGACATCATCGATACGATCAATGGCATCAAATAAAGATCTCCGATTTTAAAGAATAAACCGGACCTGCGGATTTCACGGTTGGTTATTTATTTTTGCAAACTCTTGGAATTCTGAATTACTCACGCAAATATGATGCCAATTTGTGTGAATGTTACAGAAATTCGTTCATTTTTCGATGTGAACGATGTTTTCAATATTTGATGTATAGACAAGTTTGATTGTTGTCGGGGCGATATGCGCCGCGTAATCATCGAACTGTAACATCAGTGTCACCGTAGAGTCGCGGTTTGTGCGTAGCTTCTTGATCCAGCGAAACACATTCAGGCGACTCTTTGATGCTGGTTGTAGATATCTCTGGACTGAACAAAAGCTTTACCCGCGACAAGCGCGCTCTTAGCGACGTCAAGCTGCAGGTACGCGAAGGCGAAATGGTCGCCCTGATCGGCGCATCAGGTTCAGGCAAATCCACTTTGATCCGTCATATTGCCGGTCTGCTGCGGGGGGATCGCGATGGCGGCAAGATCACTGTGTTTGGCGAAACCATTCAGGAAAACGGCAAGATTTCACGCGGGGCGCGCAAGGTGCGCTCCGAAATCGGTGTTGTGTTCCAGCAGTTCAACCTGGTCAGCCGTCTTTCGGTTCTTACCAACGTTCTGATGGGGCTTCTGGGCCGTGTTCCGGCATGGCGCGGGTCGCTTGGCCTGTTCACCAAGGCCGAAAAGATGCGCGCCATGAGTGCGCTGCATCGCGTTGGCATTGATGCCCATGCTGCCAAAAAGGCACGGAACCTTTCCGGTGGTCAGCAGCAGCGCGCAGCAATTGCACGCACCATCACACAGGGTGCCCGCCTTATTCTTGCTGATGAGCCGATCGCATCGCTTGATCCGGCATCCTCGCGCAAGGTGATGAACACGCTTGATCGTGTGAACCGCGAAGACAACGTCACCGTCATCGTATCGCTTCATCAGGTTGATTACGCAAAAGACTACTGCAAACGCACCATCGCCATGCGCGATGGTGAAGTTGTTTTTGACGGACCGTCAACCGAACTGACGCCGCAATTCCTGCAGGAATTGTACGGCGAACATTCTTCCGAACTTTTTGCCGATGGTGCAACGGAGGCCGTAGCGCCTGCCTCAAAACCCGTCGCAGAAAAGGACCTGGCTGTCGCAACAAGCTAGCCGGGCCAGTTGTCATGACTGCCTTACCTTCTCGAAACATGTCCAAATCTATTCTGACAGGGGACTTCTTATGAACGTTAAGACAATCGCATCCGCAGCATTTGCGGCCACGATGCTGGCATCCGTCGTTGCCAAAGCCGATGTAGAATTCAAGCCGCTGGAACAGGATCCGGAAAGCCTTGTTTTCGGTATCATTTCCACGGAATCGACTTCCAACCTTAAAGCTCAGTGGCAGCCGCTGATCGACGATATGTCCGAAGCACTCGACATGGAAGTCGAAGCGTTCTTCGCACCGGACTATGCCGGCATCATCGAAGGCATGCGTTTTGGCAAGGTTCACGTTGGCTGGTTCGGCAACAAGTCCGCGATGGAAGCTGTTGACCGTGCAGGTGGCGAAATCTTCGTTCAGACCTCCAAATCCGATGGTTCGAACGGTTACTATTCCCACATCATCACCCAGGCCGATAACGACAAGCTGAATTCGCTTGAAGACCTTCTGAAATGTGATGGTTCGCTGAACTTCGGTATCGGTGATCCGAACTCGACCTCGGGCTTCCTGGTTCCGTCCTACTATGTGTTTGCACAGAACGGTGCGGATCCGAAAGAGTGCTTCAAGACGGTTCGTAATGCTAACCACGAAACCAACCTGATGGCGACTGCCAATGCACAGGTTGATGCCGCTGCCAACAACTCCGAGCAGCTTGCACGTACCCAGATGAACAAGCCGGAAGTCACCGAAAAGGTCAAAGTGATCTGGACCTCGCCGCTGATCCCGTCTGACCCGATGGTTTACCGCAAAGACATGTCGCGTGAACTGAAATCACGCATCAAGGCATTCTTCCTGGGTTATGGCCGCTTTGGCGATGTTGAAGGTGCCAAAGAAGTTCTTGCCAACAACTCTGATGGCATGGGCCTCTTCATGGAAAGCTCCAACGCGCAGCTTTACCCGATCCGTCAGCTTGCACTGTTCAAAGACAAGCTGAAAATTCAGAATACCGAAGAGCTTTCTGACGAAGAGAAAGCAGAGCGTGTTACTGAAATCGATAAGAAACTTGCTGAGCTCGACATTCTGGTTTCTTACCAGTAATCGGACTTTCGACAGGGAGTGCACATATCGTGCGCTCCCTGTTTGCTTTTACTTCCGGGATTTAAATGATGAACAGCAGCATTTCTTCGACATCATCTGTCGCAACGGAGCTTCCGCCGCGTGATCTGAAACGCTCGGCTTCAAGCTTCCTGCTTTGGGCGGTTATCCTTGGTCTTCTGGCCATGTCGTGGGAGGGCGCGGACATGCGCCCGATGGCGCTGTTTGAAAACAGCGGCAACATGGTCGACTTCGCCGAGGGTTTCTTTCCGCCCGACTTCCTGATGTGGAAGATGTATGTCGAAGAAATGTGGATCACCATCCAGATCGCGATCTGGGGTACAGCACTTTCCATCGTGTGTTCGATCCCGTTTGGTATTCTTTCCTCGGAAAACATCGTGCCCGTCTGGGTTTATCAGCCGGTTCGTCGTTTGATGGACTCCTTCCGCGCAATCAACGAAATGGTCTTTGCCATGCTGTTCGTTGTTGCGGTAGGTCTTGGTCCGTTTGCCGGTGTGCTGGCGCTTTGGATTCACACCACGGGTGTTCTGGCCAAACTGTTCTCCGAGGCGGTCGAGGCAATTGATCCTGAACCGGTTGAAGGCATTCGTGCCACCGGCGCCAACGCCCTTCAGGAAGTTATCTTTGGCGTGATCCCGCAGGTCCTGCCGCTGTGGATTTCCTATTCGCTCTATCGCTTTGAATCGAATGTGCGCTCGGCAACGGTGCTTGGCATTGTGGGCGCTGGCGGTATCGGCATGGTGCTTTGGGAATATATCCGCGGCTTCTATTACGCCGAAACAGCCGCCGTCATGATCATCATCATCATTTCGGTCAGCCTGCTCGACATGGGTTCGCAGCGTCTGCGCAAACTGGTGACCTGATCGATGGGGTTCAAGATCACGCAGGCCAAACCGGCGATGAAGGCATTGTCGGAGCGCCCAACGATTGACGACAGTGCAATTGTGGTTGATTGCGACATGGGGATCTGGACCGAAGTCGGTGCACGCACCTCCATGCGCGAAACGAAAATGGATGATTATTCCTATGTCGTGAATGACAGCGAGATCATCTATTCCGACATCGGCAAGTTCGTGAACATCGCCGCGCATACGCGCATCAACCCGGGACAGCATCCGATGGACCGGGCCTCGATGCATCATTTCCAGTACCGTTCCAGCGCCTATGAACTGGGTGAAGACGATCCGGCATTTTTTGACTGGCGCCGTGAAAAGCGCGTCCGTCTTGAACATGATGTCTGGATCGGGCACGGGGCGGTTGTGCAAGGTGGTGTGACCATCGGCATCGGTTCTGTTGTTGGTTCCGGTGCGGTGGTGACCAAGGATGTCGCGCCCTACACGATTGTGACGGGCATTCCGGCAGCTCCCCTTCGTCCAAGGTTTGAAGCAGACATCGTCGATGCCCTGCTGCGCGTTCGCTGGTGGGACTGGTCGCACGAAATGCTGCACGAAAGATTGCAGGATTTCCGCAAGCTCCCGGTGCGCGATTTTTGCCTGAAATACGATACTGTCTGAGCAATCGGACTTTCTCAGTGATAAGATCGGCGCCGGAGGTTAGTCTGATCACTTCGGCGCTTCTTGTTTCCTCATCTGCTTTTATTTCCAGAGCTCATCCATGACCGAACACTACCAACGCTATGGCATTTACTACGCGCCAGAACCGCAAAGCGCGTTGGGGCAGTTTGGCAATACCTGGCTCGGGCGTGATCCGGAAAGCGGCGATATGTTGGCACGTCCGACAGTCATAGGCTTAAGCGAAGCGGACATCGCAGCAGGAACGACATCGCCCAGCCGTTATGGTTTTCACGGCACACTTAAACCGCCCTTCGCACTGCCGGGCGGTATAGATCGCGCTGGGCTTGAAGCGGCCCTTGCCAGCCTTTGCCAAACAATCGTGCCGGTCACCTGCGGGCCTTTGATGCTGAAATCGATCGGCCGGTTTCTGGCCCTTGTCCCGACCGAGCCGGTTGCACCTTTGGCCGATCTTGCCGCAACGCTGGTGCGCGAACTTGATGCTTTCCGCCAACCCGAAGATGAGGCGGCAATGAACAAGCGTCGCTCTTCGGGCCTTACGGATCGGCAGGAAGAAAATCTTGTGCGCTGGGGCTATCCCTATGTCATGGAAGAATTTCGCTTCCACCTGACATTGACCAACAAGCTTTCTGACGACCAGATTAAACCGTTCACCAACGCCTTGGCTGATTTGGTCGCACCGCTTTGCGAGGCGCCGTTTGTGGTCAGAGAAGTCTGCCTGTTTGGGGATCCAGGCGATCAGAAACCGTTCAGATTACTGAAGCGGTTCCCGCTTGCAGGATAGAAAAATGCTGCGCTTTCAAGGTGCTGCATTTTTGGTTCGCCAGATCGAGGGGTTTAAGCTCGGTTGGCGATGGGTTGCGGCATTTCCAGTGCGTGGATGAAGCGCGTAATGCCGGTCTCAAGGTCTGCATCATTATCGACATGAACAACGTGATCGCCTTCGACCTGATAGGCCGATGCGCGCGCAAGGCGGCGCTCGATATCAAGGGCGTCTTCGCGCCCGCGGGCCTGAAGACGGTTGCGCAGGGCCTCGCTGCTGGCGCGGACATTCACAACCCGGACATTGGCCAGCCCAAGCAGGGCGCATGCATCCTCAATCACGCTGCGCGATACATTAACGATAACGGTTTTGCCGGCCTCGACTTTGTCGAGCACATGGCGCGGAATGCCATATCCCAGATCATGCGCCTTCCAGCTTAGAAGGAACGCGCCCTGACGTGCCATCTGCCCGAAATCTTCGGGGCGGACGGGGATGTGGATTTCGCCGACCGATCCGGCCGGGCGGGTGATGCAGCGCCGCGGAAAGCAGAACTGCTTGTCCTTGGCAAGTCTGTCACGGGCTGCATCAAGAAGGGTGTCCTTGCCAACGCCACTGGGGCCGACGACGAGGACCAGAAGCCCGTATCCCGAAGTGCTGGCATGTTTGGGGGCTGAGGGGGTGCCGGTCATGACACCCTGACCCCTTCGCGCCAGACACCGCGCACAATCGGATGGTGCGGGGAATGATGCACCCGGATCAAATCGCCGCGCTTGCCAACCGCGATCTCGCCGCGATCATGAAGGCCAACCTGTGTTGCCGGATTAAGCGACACGGTTCGAATGGCACGTGGCAGGTCGTAACCATCAAACTCGTCAAACAGCTTCATCGCCCCGTGCAAAAGACTATGCGGGACATAGTCGCTTGAAATGATGTCGAGATAACCCTGCTTTGCCAGTTCACCGGCGGCCACATTGCCACTATGTGATCCGCCGCGCACAAGGTTCGGCCCGCCCATCATGACACCAAGCCCGCCTTCATGTGATGCCTTGGCGGCCTCAAGCGTGGTCGGGAATTCGGCCACGGTCATCTTGTCTGCCACGGCCTCGGCGACATGGGCCTGGGTGGCATCATCATGGCTGGCAAGGGCCAGACCCTTGGCGTGAGCTTGTTCAACCACATGGCGACGGTGTTTTTCGGAATAAAGCTCCGCATCGCGACGGCGGGTGGCGATGAATTTGCGCATCTCCTCGTCGCTTAGGCCATATTTACCTTGATAGTAGGTGTAATATGCATCAAGGCTGACGAACTGGCGCTGCCCCGGTGTGTGATCCATCACCGAAAGCATGCTGACGAGTGGCAGGTCGATCAGTTGACCAAGTGCCTCGACCATGCCGGGGAAGGATGTCTCGCAACGCAGATGCAGTTTATGGTCCGCACGCAGCAGCGCATTTTCTAGCGCGTGCTCAAGCGCCTTGACCGACTCAATCAGTCGCACAATGCGCTCGGAGCCTTCGTTGACATCGCCAATGGATACCGCATCAAACACGGTGGTGATCCCGGCACTAGCAACCTGGTTGTCATGGGCGACAACGGCGGCGGTGGCCGGCCAACGGGTTTTCGGGCGTGGGGTGAGGTGCTTGTCGAGATTGTCGGTATGCAGCTCGACCAGGCCTGGCATCAGATAATCGCCGCCCATGTCCTCTGCACCCGGAAGGTTCGAGGCACGATCGGAAATATCGCTGATCTTGCCGTCCTTGAACTGCACGGCCCCGTCAATGACTTCGTTTGCCAGAACCAGTTTGGCATTGGTGAAAATCTGTTCAGTCATTGGTCCCAACTTTAAAGGAAGTCACATCAAACGACCCGGTGCAGACTGCATCACGGGTTTCATGGTCGTGGAAAATTCCGGCGATTGCCGCACCACGGCTTTTGGCTTCTTCAATCAGCGCCAGAACTGTGGCGCGATTTTGGGCGTCAAGCGATGCGGTCGGCTCATCAAGCAACATGATTGGATAATCGGCAATAAAGCCACGCGCAATATTAACGCGCTGCTGTTCCCCACCCGAAAAGGTCAGTGGCGAGAGCTGCCACAAACGTTCGGGGATACGAAGCCGGGTTAAAAGATCGCGCGCCTTTTCGGTTGCTGCCTTGCGATCGGTGCCAAGGGCGACAAGCGGCTCGGCAACGATATCAAGGGTCGGCACACGCGGGATCACGCGCAGGAACTGCGACACATAGCCCAGCGTGCGCTTGCGGATCTCAAGGATCGAATGCGGGCTGGCGGTGGTGATGTCAAGCCAGTCGCCATCATGGAACACCTTGATGGAGCCTTGCGAGCATGTGTAATTGGCATAAAGCATTCGCATGAAGGTACTTTTCCCGGAACCGGATTCACCGGTCAGCGCGATGCAATCGCCAGCCGAAAGCATGAATTCGATACCTTCAAAAACCGGGATGGTCACGCTGCCCTGAGTATGGAGGGTAAAGCTTTTCGCGACGTTTTTAGCATGAAGCATTTCAGACATTTTCTTCGCCCCGATCAGTTCTGCAGAATGGAAGAAACAAGCAGCTGCGTATAGGGATGCTGTGGGTCGTCAAGAACCTGATCGGTCAGACCATGTTCAATGACCTTGCCCTGCTGCATCACCATCAGCCGGTGCGAAAGAAGTCGTGCGACTGCCAGATCGTGGGTAACGATGATCACTGCAAGATTAAGATCGTGAACCAGCCCGCGCAGCAGATCGAGCAATCTGGCCTGAACAGAAACATCAAGCCCACCCGTGGGTTCGTCCATAAAGACGAGGCGCGGGCTGGTTACGAGGTTGCGGGCAATCTGCAAACGTTGCTGCATGCCGCCCGAAAAGGTTGAAGGCAGGTCATCAAGGCGCTCGGACGCGATTTCGACCTTGCCAAGCCAGCTGTCCGCATTGCTGCGAATGTTACCGTAATGGCGATCCCCGATCGCCATCAGCCGTTCGCCAATATTGGCCCCGGCGCTGACATTCATGCGCAATCCATCACGCGGGTTCTGATGTACGAATGCCCAGTCGGTGCGCATCAGAAGACGGCGCTGTGCCTCCGACATCTGATAGACATCGCGCACGCCATCAATACGCGTCTGGTATTCAACGACACCCTTGGTCGGTTCCTGCTGGGCGGAAATGCTGCGCAGCAAAGTTGATTTGCCTGATCCGGATTCCCCAACGATGCCAAGAACTTCACCGGGGCGGAGTTCAAAACTGACATCCTTGCAGCCAACCCGGTCGCCATACATCATAGTCAGGTTGTCAACGCGCAGAAGCGGTTCGTTCATCTGGGTCATTATTCTGCTGCCTTTCCGCGATCTGCAGTGCCAAGGGGTTGGTCATGATGTTGCGGGCCGCGATGGCCGGCTTCCTGTCGTTCCGCGCAGTAATCGGTGTCTGAGCAGACAAACATCCGGTTGCCCTGATCATCGAGAATAACTTCATCAAGGTAACTGTCGCGCGCACCGCACATGCCGCATTCGTCTTCCCAGGTCTGGACTTCGAACGGATGGTCTTCGAAATCGAGGCTTTTGACCTTGGTGTAGGGCGGAAGCGCATAGATGCGCTTTTCACGACCGGCCCCGAAAAGCTGAAGGGCTGCCATATCGTTCATTTTCGGATTGTCGAACTTTGGCGTCGGCGATGGATCCATCACATAGCGATCATCGACCATCACCGGATAGGCATAGGTGGTTGCGATATGGCCATGGCGTGCGATGTCTTCATAAAGCTTTACATGCATCAGGCCATATTCCTCAAGCGCATGCATTTTCCGCGTTTCGGTTTCGCGCGGCTCAAGGAAGCGAAGTGGTTCCGGGATCGGCACCTGATAAACAAGAACCTGATCTTCGCGCAGTTCCTTTTCCGGGATGCGGTGACGGGTCTGAATGATCGATGCTTCCGCGGTTTTTTCCGTGGTGGCGACCTGTGCTGTCTTGGCAAAAAATTGGCGGATCGAGACCGCGTTGGTGGTGTCATCCGCCCCCTGGTCAATGACCTTGAGCGTATCATTCGGTCCGATCACAGCAGCCGTCACCTGAACGCCGCCCGTGCCCCAACCATAGGGCATCGGCATTTCGCGTCCGGCAAACGGGACCTGATAACCCGGTATTGCAACGGCCTTAAGCAGGGCGCGCCGGATCATGCGTTTGGTTTGTTCATCAAGGTAGGCAAAGTTATAGTCCGGTGCCCCGTCTGCCGGGTTTTTCACAGTCTGTTCCATGGGATTACTCCGCGGCCTCGGGTTGGGATGTGCCATTTTCGGCTTCGGACTTTGCCAGGCGTTCCTCGACTTCTGCGCGCATGCGGCGCACCAGTTCCAGTTCACCCTGGAAATCGACATAGTGTGGCAGCTTGATATGTTCGACAAAGCCGGTGGACTGGACATTGTCGCTATGTTCCATCACGAACTCGCTGTCCTGCGCCGGGCCCATGATCTGTTCGCCCATCTCATTGGCGCGCATGGCACGATCAACCAGCGCCATCGAAATGGCTTTGCGTTCGTTTTGACCAAACACCAATCCGTAACCGCGGGTAAATTGCGGCAGCTTGGTTTTCGATCCCTTGAACTTGTTGACAGTCTCGCACTCGGTCAGTTCGATGTCGCCGATATCAATCGCAAAGCCGAGTTCTTCGGGCTCGATCTCGACCGAGACGGTGCCATAGCGGATTTCACCAACAAAGGCGTGGCTGTTGGCGTAACCGCGCTGGGTGGAATAACCAAGGGCCAGAACAAATCCCTCATCCCCGCGCGACAGGTTCTGCAGGCGCAGATCACGTCCAGCCGGGAATTTGACCGGCTCTCGGGTCAGATCGGCAACCGGGGCATTTTCCTCGACCGGCACCGGTTCATCCTGAATAAGACCTTCATAGTTCAGGATGTCATCGAGAACGCGCGGCATGTTTTCATCGACCGGTTGTTCGCCACTTGGCGCTTCGCTCGGCGCTTCGCCATTCGCCATCAGCGTGAAATCGAGAAGACGGTGCGTGTAATCAAAGGTTGGTCCCAGGATCTGCCCGCCGGGCAGGTCTTTGAAGGTTGCCGAAATGCGGCGCGAAACATCCATCTCGGCGGTTTTGATCGGCTTGGAAAACGCAAAACGCGGCAGCGTCGTGCGATAGGCCCGCATCAAAAAGATTGCCTCGATCAAATCACCACGGCCCTGCTTGATCGCAAGGGCAGCCAGATCACGGTCATAAAGTGACCCTTCTGCCATGACGCGGGTCACCGACAGCGACAATTGCTGTTCGATCTGATCGGTTTCGATTTCGGCAATGTCCTTGTCGCCCCGGCGCTGCTCGGCCAGAAGCTTGTGAGCATTGTTGATGGCACGTTCGCCACCTTTTACCGCAACATACATGATTAATTGACCTCGATCCGGGTGGTGCGCGACAGGGCGGCGATCTGGGTAGGGCTTGCGAAAATCACATCAACGCCGCACGGAAACAGGTGATGGTTCTCTGCCCGCCAGGCATGGAAGCTTTCCGGCAGGTTCTTGATCGCAAGGCTATGCGTGTCCTTGATGCCCGGACCCGAAAGGGTCATGGCAGGGTGATCTGAAATCTCATCGACCATCAGGATCAGGGTCGCCGATTGATCCGGGTATTCGGCATTGCCAACGGCAAGGTCGGTAATGAAAGACAGGTCATCGTAAATGCGCGCGACCGCGAAGTCAGCCTGTTTGACATCTGTACTGATCGGGCAGCCACAATGGAATTTCAAATGATCACCAGCGGATTTGGTTGCGCAGGATGGCGACAGCCACACGGTGGTATCCATGTCCGCCATGGCAAGAAGGGCTGCCGTCGCGGCTTCATTCAGGCCATCGGGCGCTGCAACATTGACCGGCAGATCATAAATCCGGCCGGGGCGCGACATGGCATCAAGCAGGGCGCGAAACACGGCATTGGAATCAAAGGCCGCGTGGTCAAAACCGGGCAGCAAGTCACTTGTCTGGGATTGCAGGGTCATCAATCGTCTCCGCGGACAAGGGTGAAGAAATCAACTTTGGTGGCGGCAACCTTGCGCGCATGATCGCGTTTGGCGGTGGCCTGTTCGGTGGCGAGGGTTTCGATGAAGTTGCTTGCCGATCCGTCGCGCAGCATCACTGCATCAAACAGGGCGGCATATTGCGCCTGAATGCGATCACGTCCCTTGACGTAGGAATGTCCGACGGTGCCATCAGATAGGGTGACGGCACAGCGTGTTACCGTCATTTCACCAAGGTTAAACCGCTGCCCGGCACCACCAGCGCGACCACGCACCATCACCATGCCGATCTGCGGTTCGCGCAGGTGGGTCCAGTTTTCGCTGCTGTGATTTTCCGACCACTGCGCTTCAAGCCGGGCACGTGATGTACGGGCCAGAACCGACATCCATTTCTGACGTGCGGCAATTTGCGGGTCGGTGGGGGTGTCTGCATTCCGGTTCTGATTGGTCCGGGCATTCGGGGCGGGGTGCGCCGTCATCAAACTGATCCCTTTTCAACTTATGTCGACAAATTCAAAATTTGTCTAGACGTCTATACCTATTGACGTTATAAGACGATCCAGCACTGTTGGCAAAGGTCTTGCGGTGAAAGTTTTATGAACGGGGAATGTAATGGATTGGGAACCGGGTCTATCTATCTGGAAGCAAATAGAAAAGCAGCTTCTAGCTGATATCTCCGACGGTGTATTTGCACCCGGTGACAAGATGCCGACCGAGATGGAGTTGGTCCGGCGTTTTGGTGTTAACCGCCATACGGTGCGTCGCGCAATGGCCGCACTTGTCGATTCCAATGTTGTCCGTGTCGAGCAGGGGCGTGGTGCCTTTGTGCAGGAACAGATCCTTGATTACCCGCTTGGATCGAAAACCCGCTTTTCGCAGATCGTGTCGGGTCGGCACCGGCTGCCAGACAAGCGTCTTGTTTCGTCCGAGGTGCTCAAGGCTACTGCAACTGTCGCGCAGTTCCTTGATGTCAAACCGGGCACGCGGGTGATTGAATTGTTCTCGGTTTCCGAGGCCGACGGTGTGCCGCTTGCGGTGGCGACAAGTTACCTGCCGGCGGCCCGCTTTGACGGCATTGTCGAAATATTTGTCGAGACCAAGTCACTCACCGAGGCACTTAAACGCTTCGGGATTGATGATTACAGCCGCAAGACCACCCGTATCTCCGCGACGCTGCCGTCATCACGGGTGGCGAACTTGCTCAAGCAGGCGCGCAATCGACCGGTGATTTCGACCGAAAGCGTTGATGTCGATTCTGCTGGCGTGCCGATTGAATATGGCGTGACCGCCTTTTCAAGTGATCGGGTTCAGCTGATCGTCGAGTAGGCACGCAAATCGGTAAATTGTCGTCTAGTATTCCCGACCCGGACGTGCCTTGTAGACCGGGAAGCTTAGCTTGAACTTGATTGCGCAGGCCCGCATCAGGAAGGCAGCAAAAAAGGCAATCACCGCAATCGGACCACTGGGCAGTGCAAGGATGGCCGTGCCGATTACATAGATCCCGGCACCTACCAGCGCACAGGTAATATAAATCTCTGGCCGCAGGATCAGCGGTATTTCATTACACACCACATCACGCACCATCCCGCCAAAAGTCGCGGTGATCATACCAAGAATTACGGCCACCAACGGCGATACACCAAGGTTTAGCCCAATCGCTGCCCCGGTAACCCCGAACATCGCAAGCCCCAGCGCATCGAGCCACAGCAGGGCAACGTAGCGCCGCTCCACCAGATGGGCGGTGAAGTATGTCAGGACCGCAGCCCCGATACAGGTCACAAGCCAGGTGATGTCACGGATCCAGAAAACCGGCGTCGCGCCGGTAATCACATCGCGCACCGTGCCGCCGCCGATCCCGGTAAAGGTCGCAATCAGGACAAACCCCATAATGTCCATCTGACGACGTGATGCCTCAAGCGCGCCGGTAATCGCAAAAACAGCAACCCCGGCCAGTTCAAGCCAATAGATGATTTCTGTAATCGTCATGATGTCCTTTGCGGGGCCTGCCCCTGACTTGTGGGTTGCGAAACGGGTTCTTTGGTTGGCATGCGCAATCGGGTTGCGGCAACATCTTCAAGCTGTTCGCGCAACCAGCGATGCGATGGATCATGCTGATAACGTTGGTGCCAACACATGAAAATCGGCAGATCAAGCGTGCCGTCTTTAAGGTCGGTCACGGGCATAGGTGCACGGGCGAAATCGCGCAGGGCATGCTTTTGCAAAAGGCTCGGCAAGGTCGCGATCATGTTACTTCCGCGCAGGAATTCGGCAATGGCGGTGAAATTCGGCACCCGCAAAACGATGTTGCGATCAACGCCCTGACTTTCAAGCATGTCATCAAATTCAAGCGTGCGGTTATTGCCATAGCGCACCGTGACATGGCGTGCTTCAAGGTAATCGTCCGGGCTTTGCGGGGCGCCCCGCATATCCGGATCATAAAACACCATGTAATGATCCGTCAGAAGGCGCTTTTGCACAATATCGACCCCTTCGGGCGGGCGCGGCGAAATCAGCAGGTCACAGTGATTTTCACGCAGCAAGGCCGGTCCCGGCAAAAGTGACGGCACCACCGTCATCCGGATGTTGGCAAGTGCATCCTCAAGGTTACGAAACAGGGTCGGCAGCAAAAGATCACGCTGCAGATCATTGGCGGCAATCGTCAGCGTCATGGATGCGCCATCGGGGTCGAAATCCGCACCACTGGCAAAGGCCTGCATCTGATCAAGAAGAAACCGCGCCTGTTCGGCCAGGTTCTGCGCGTGCGCCGTTGCAACAATCCCGCGGCCGGATTTGGTGAAAAGCGGGTCGCGCATGATCCGGCGCAATTTGGTCAGGTTGTGACTGACCGCAGATTGCGTCACGCCAAGCCGTTCGGCCGCCGCCGTCACCGACCCTTCTTCCAGAACGGCCAGAAACAGACGCAGCGCATGGCCGTCCAGTTCCAAATGATCAAAATTGCTCATGAATAACATGATAAATGATGCATTTATTTTATGCAATTGGCCGCGCAGGATGCCCTTAACGCCGACATTCAACTGTCCGGAGCATCATCTGCGGAGGAAACATCATGGAATTCTATCAGCGTGACAGAACGCTTCAGCCCGCTGGCTACACGCCGATTTACAAGACATCGGTCGCGCGTTCGCCGCGCCAGTCACTGCTGTCGCTGCAAGGGTCCCTGTCCGAAGTCACCGGTCCGGTTTTCGGTCAGAACGAATTGGGTCCGCTTGATAACGATCTGATCCGCAACTATGCCAAGGATGGCGATCCGATTGGCGAACGCATCATCGTTCATGGCCGGGTTCTGGATGAAAACAACCGTCCCGTGCCCAACACACTGGTCGAATTCTGGCAGGCCAATGCCGGTGGGCGCTATCGCCACAAGAAAGATACCTATCTCGCCCCGATTGATCCGAACTTTGGCGGCTGTGGTCGCGCACTTACCGATGAAAACGGCTACTACTTCTTCCGCACCATAAAGCCGGGCCCGTATCCGTGGCGCAACTACGTCAATAGCTGGCGTCCGGCCCATATCCATTTCTCGGTCTTCGGATCCGGCTTTGCCCAGCGCCTTATCACGCAGATGTATTTCGAAGGCGATCCGCTGATCAAGGAATGCCCGATTGTCCATGTCATCCCGGACGAAGATGCGATCAACCGCCTGATTGCGCCGATTGATCTGAATGGCTCGGTGCCGCTCGATACCATTGCCTACAAGTTCGACATCGTTCTGCGCGGTCGCCGTTCGACCCTGTTTGAAAACCGTCTGGAAGGAAACTGATCTATGGTTCAGTCGCTTGATTATCTCAAAGAAACAGCCTCCCAGACAGCGGGCCCCTATGTTCATATCGGGCTTATCCCCAAGCAGGCCGGTTTTGACATCTTTGAAAACAACTTCACCAACATTCTGGCCGATGAAAACACCCGTGGGGAACGTATCATCGTCGAAGGCCGCGTGATTGATGGCACGGGTACGCCGCTTCGTGATGCGCTGCTTGAAATCTGGCAGGCCAATGCGGACGGCCGCTACAACCACGAACTTGATCGCCAAAAATCCGGCAAAGTGGACGAGGGTTTCCGCGGTTGGGGCCGGACCGGAACCGATTTCGATACCGCGGTCTATCGTTTTGAAACCATCAAGCCGGGCGTGGTTTCAGGTCGCAATAATCGCGACATGGCACCGCATATCAATTTCTGGATCGTGGCGCGCGGGATCAACATTGGCCTGAACACCCGGATGTATTTTGCAGACGAGGCCGACAAAAATGCCAATGATCCGGTTCTCAACCTGATCGAGCAGCATGAACGTCGTAAAACCCTGATTGCAAGCCTCGATGACAGCGGTCCCTTGCCGGTCTATCGGTTTGACATCGTGCTGCAGGGTGAAAACGAAACTGTGTTCTTTGATGTTTGATCATCATTTGATTGGATGAGATCCGAGTTTGTTGCGACGGCCATTTATGATGGCCGTCGTTTTCTTTGTGGGATCTTTGACACAGTGCGGGTTTTCTTGACTTTGCATTACGGCATCGCAATAAGCATTCCATGACAATTTCATCGGAAAAAGAACTCGAACAGATGCGCAAGATCGGGCGCATTTGTGCCCGTGCGCGTGACGTCATGGGGGCGGCTGCTGTTCCCGGGATTACAACCGCCGAGCTGGATCAGATCGGGCGCAAGGTTCTTGAAGATTCCGGGGCGATTTCCGCACCGGAAAGCGAATATAAATTCCCCGGTGCGACCTGCATCAGCGTCAATGAGGCCGTCGCACATGGCATCCCGGGGGATCAGGTTCTGGCAGACGGTGATCTGGTCAATATCGATGTGTCGGCATCGCTTGACGGATACTTTTCCGATACCGGTGCCAGCTTTATTTGCGGCACGGCAAAACCCGAACTCGTCAAACTGTGTGAAGACGGCAAGAAGGCGATGTGGACGGGTATCAAGGTGGTGCGCGACAAGGCCCCGATCCGTGAGATCGGGCTTAAGATCGAAAACTTTGCCCGCAAGGGTGGCTATACCCTGATCCGCAACCTTGCCAGCCATGGCATTGGCAAGTCGCTGCATGAACATCCCCACACTATTCCGACATGGGATGACCCCAAGGAACGCCGCGCGCTCAAGAAAGGGCAGGTCATCACGATTGAGCCGTTCCTGTCGCTTGGGGCGAAATGGGCGCTCGATAGCGAGGATGGCTGGACGCTCTATGCCGATACCGGTGATGCGACCGTGCAGTACGAACACACCCTTGTCGTTACCGAAAAGGGCTATGAGATCATGACACTGGGCAATTGATCCCGGTTTAAATGCTGCGCGTTATGCTGCAGCATTTTCTTGCAACATAAAAGCCGCCCGAACGGATCGGGCGGCTTTTGTTTTTGGTTTGTTTTGGTGCGTGGTATCGCGATTAGGCGCCGTATTTTGCCTTGGCTTCGCGACGGCGCGCATGCAGGACCGGCTCGGTGTAACCGTTCGGCTGCTCGCGACCCTTGAAGACCAGATCACAGGCTGCCGCAAAGGCGACGCTGTCATCAAAGTTCGGGGCCATGTTGCGATAGGTCGGGTCACCTTCATTTTGCTTGTCGACGACGGCGGCCATACGCTTCATGGTTTCCATCACCTGTTCTTCACTGCACAGGCCATGATGGAGCCAGTTGGCAATATGCTGGCTGGAAATACGAAGCGTCGCACGGTCTTCCATCAGGCCGACATCATTGATGTCAGGCACCTTGGAGCAGCCAATGCCGCTATCGATCCAGCGGACAACATAACCCAGAATGCCCTGGGCATTGTTATCAAGCTCTTCCTGGATTTCGCTTGGCATTGGTTTGATGTCACCCAGACGCGGGATTGCCAGAATGTCATCAAGGCTTGCGCGTTCGCGTTTGCCGATTTCGTCCTGCACGGCACGAACATCAACCTGATGATAGTGAATGGCATGCAGGGTTGCAGCCGTCGGCGACGGAACCCATGCGCATTTCGCCCCGGCCTTCGGATGGCCGATCTTGGCTTCCATCATTTCTGCCATACGGTCCGGCTTGGCCCACATGCCCTTGCCGATCTGGGCAACGCCCTTCATGCCGCATTCAAGACCGATATCGACGTTCCAGTTTTCATAGGCCGCGATCCAGTACTGGTCCTTCATCGCTTCCTTGCGGACCATCGGGCCTGCTTCCATGCTGGTATGGATTTCATCACCGGTACGATCAAGGAAGCCGGTATTGATGAAGACCACTCGGTCTTTGGCGGCACGGATGCACTCCTTGAGGTTCACCGTCGTGCGGCGCTCCTCATCCATGATGCCAACTTTCAAGGTGTGCTCGGGCAGATCAATCGCCTGTTCGACAAAGCCAAACAGATCGTTGGTCAGCTCGACCTCTTCGGGGCCGTGCATTTTCGGCTTCACGATATAGACGCTGCCATGACGCGAGTTCGAAAGTTCGTTATTGCCGATCACGTCATGCTTGGCGATCAGGCTGGTGACCATGGCATCCAGGAAGCCTTCCGGGACTTCGTTGCCATTGGCATCAAGCACCGCATCGGTGGTCATCAGGTGGCCGACATTACGGATCAGCATCAGGCTGCGACCCGGCAGGACAACTTCATTGCCATCCACACCCTTATAGGTGCGGTCCGGGTTCAGACGACGGGTGATCGTCTTGCCGCCCTTTTCAAACTTTTCCTCAAGCGTGCCCTTCATCAGGCCAAGCCAGTTGCGATAGGCAACGGTCTTGTCATCGGCATCAACGGCAGCGATCGAATCTTCGCAGTCCTGAATGGTGCTGACAGCCGATTCCATGATCACGTCGCATACGCCTGCGGCATGTTCCTTGCCGATCGGGTGGGTCGGATCAATATGGATTTCGACATGCAGGCTGTGACGACGCAGCAGGATGTCGGTCAGCTTGCCGTCCTTTTCGTTGTAGCCGATAAACTGCGACGGCAATTCAAGTGCGGTTTCGCTGCCATCGGCCAGGGTCACAACCAGCGTCCACCAGCCAGAGCCATCTTCGCGGACTTCGTATTTGGCGGCATCGGCATGTTTGCCGGTCGCAAGCGGGGCGCACTCATCAAGGAAGTTCGCCGCATAGGCGACAACCGCAGCACCACGTTTCGGGTTGAAGCCCTTGGTCTTTTCTTTGCCATCGGCCTCGTCGATGACATCGGTACCATAAAGGGCATCGTAAAGGCTGCCCCAGCGTGCATTGGCTGCATTCAGCGCATAGCGCGCATTCATCACCGGCACGACCAGCTGCGGGCCTGCAACCCGGCCGATTTCCGGATCGACATTGGTGGTGGTGATATAGAAGTCATCACCTTCGGGCAGGAGATAACCGATCTCGGTCAGGAATTCCTTGTAGGCCGCCGGGTCACGCGGTTGGTCCAGACGCGACAGATGCCATTCGTCGATCTTGGCCTGCAATTCGTCGCGCTTTGCCAGCAGCGCCTTGTTGCGTGGTCCAAGTTCGGTGACGAGCTTTTCAAAGGATGCCCAGAACTGATCGGAACTGATCCCTGTTCCCGGAATGACTTCGTTGGCCACCAGATCATGCAGCACTTTTGCAATCTGAAGACCACCTTCTTGGATGCGTTGGGTCATGTTTTCTCTCACCAGACTTGGAACTGTTTCGGGCGGCAAATGTGGTTTTGCCGGCAAGCGCAACGCGCGCCGCAAAGCCAACCCGCCTATCGTTGGTTCTCAACATATGGGTTGAAGCCGGGGCGGGTCCACAGCCTGTTTCAAATTTACGGGATGTTTTCCGTATTATGGAAGCGCGCCCGATGGGTGCCGAGCGATCCGGTAACCTGTGCTCAGGTTTTCTTGTCCGTTTCCGGATCGGCCGTTTCATCACCGTCTGCTGCCGGAACCTGACCGATATCGTCCGGGTGGGCCGTGCCATCCGGGGTTAGCAAATCTTCCAGATCGTGCGGATCGAACGGCTTTTGCTCGGCTTCATCTTCGGCCGGGTTGCCTTCATCATTGTTATCGGTGCTGACATCGTCGGTAATCGGTGAAAGCTCAAAAGCCATCGGCGTTGTACGCGGAACGGCAACGAACTGACCTTGTTCCTCAATCGAGATACGACGGCCAAAGCCTGCGCGATACATCGCAAAGCTGGCAACGGAAATGCCGATAATGGAAAACAGAACCGGCAATGCCCACGGGCCAAAATGCCCGATGGCACTGGACCCCAGAAGCGGACCGGTGGCCGCCGACGCACCATAAATAATCAAAAGACCACCCGATGCCGGAACGATATCTTCGGGTTCGAGATAGTCATTCACATAGGCCACGGCCAATCCATAGACCGGCATGATGAACACGCCCGTGATCCCGCCCCAGACCGTCAGATTTTCGCGCACAAGATCGGGCGCAATCAGCGGGAAGATCCCCGAAATCGCAAGCCCGGTCAGAACAAAGATCATGACATATTGGCGCGGTACCATGTCCGATATCTTGCCGATCGGGAACTGCATGATCATGCCGCCCAGAATGACAAAGAACATGAAATAGGCGATGTCATTGGTCGCAAGGCCAAGGTCGGCGGCAAAGACCGGACCGACACCGTAAACTGCGCCAGAAAGCACACCGGCACCAGATGCCGCGACAAAGCCAAGCGGGGAAATCTTGTACAGGCGACGGAACGTCATGCGTTCGCCACTGACCGCAGAAGGCGGTGGCTGACGGGTAAGGGCGAGTGGAACCAGTGAGAGTGAGAGCAAGACGGACGCTACCGTAAACAGCTCGAAACTGCTGACCGGGGCACCATTGAGCAACAGCTGACCAATCGCCAGACCGCCAAGGGACACGGTCATGTAAATCGCAATCGTCCCGCCGCGCGAGGTATTGTCAGCCTGCGCATTCAGCCAGCTTTCAATCACCAGATACAGACCGGAAACACAAAGCCCGGTCATGATGCGGAAAAGCGACCAGGTGATCGGATCGACCAGAACAGCATGCAAAAGCGTGATCGCCGAGGCGGCCGATGCCAGGGCGGCAAATGTCCGGATATGCCCCACCCGGTTCACAAGGCTTGCGCCCCAAATGATGCCGGCAACAAAGCCGATATAATAGGATGCCATGATGATACCGGTATAGACTGGTGCAAATCCCTCGGCAGAGGCGCGCAGCGCCAGAAGCGATGATTGCAATGACGCCCCACTGTTAAGCGCAAAGGCAGCAAACAGTGTGGCAGACAGTGCAATGATCAGGGCGACCGGCGAACGCGGCATGGCTTCCTCGTTTGAATTTCAAGATGGCAGGCACCCTGCGGTAGGGGATCAGGCCTGTCAATCCTTACAAGCCTTTGGCCAATAAGGGGATAAGTGCATTTTGGGTTTAACACCACAGTGCACAAGAAGTTCCGTCAAATTTGTTGCCTTTCTTTAAGCCCGTGGGACTTGCACGCATAGTGCCGCTTTTGCGCAACTGCTATGTGTAAACGGGCCATGTTTCGGGCCGAAAGCGCCTTTGATTTGGGAAAATCGCACAAGCAGCTTGACCTTGGGGGGATTGATGCTTTCTATGGACCCAAATCAGGCGCATTTTGCCAAAATCGGCTTGAAACGAGGTTGGTTTTTGCGCTACGCCACCAGACTTTCGGTCCACCGGCCATAAACGGCATTCAAGCCAGACGGTGAACCCACCATACAAGGGGAGGAAACCTTGAAAATTATGCGCACTCTCGGCGTGATTGCCGCCGGTATGATGGCCCTGTCCGTGGCAAATGCCGCGCAGGCCGAAACCCGTGTCACCATGAAATCGGCCAAGGCCGCTTCATCCTACTATCAGATGGCAGCCCAGTTTGCCGAAGCGATGAAAACCGGTACCGATGGTGACATCATCGTCACGGTCGAGGAAAGCCAGGGTTCGGTTCAGAACGTCATGGAAGCCATGGTGCGTCCGGGCAACTATGTCTTTACCTCCCCGCCCGGTCTGGTGAGCCTGGCACAGAACGGCAAAGGCCCGTTCGATGGCCGTCCAACCGAAAAGTTTGCTGAAGTCCGCGCCCTGTTCCCGATCCCGTCTCTGACCATGCATTTCGTCATGCGTGCGGATTCCGGTGCGACCAGCTTTGCCGATCTCGAAGGTAAAACCATCCTGCTCGGCAAGGGATCGTTTGGCGCGCGTGAAGGTGAAAAATACCTTCAGCTGTTTGGCCTTGAAGGCAAGGTTGATCTGGCCGATGCCGAGCTTTCCAACGCTGTTGCGGCCCTTAAAAACGGTCAGATCGATGGTTTCGTGACCGCTGGCTCCTGGCCGGCTCCGAACGTGATCGAAGCTGCTGCCGGCACCGATGTGACGGTGCTGTCACTTTCCGAAGAACAGCTTGCCGAAACCAAGCGTGACAAAACTGTCATCCCGGCAGGTACCTATAAAGGTCAGAGCGAGGACATCACCACCGCATCGCTTTCGGTTGTTGCCTTTGCCACCACCCAGATGGATGCAGACACGGCTTATGCACTGACCAAAACCTTTTGGGATCAGAAAGCCGTAATGGGTGAAAGCTCATCCTGGTGGAATGGTGTGACGCCGGAAATGCTTGCCAACATCACTGGCAAAATGCATCCGGGTGCGCTTCGCTATTATGACGAAGTTGGTTTTTCCGTTCGCGATGATCAGCGCTGATCGCTGATCCGATCACATGTTAAAGGCCCGGCAGAACTGCCGGGCCATTTCTTATCAAGCAAGCCATTTACGATATGTCAGCCTCCACTCGCCCCTTCTGGATCGCCCTTGGCGCCGTTTCGATTGCCTTCCACCTATGGCTGATCTTTTCAGGATTGGTGCCCAACCTTGTCAGCCGCCCGATCCACATGGCGCTGGCCTTACCCTGGGCGCTAATCTTTGTTGCCAAAACTCCGGCCCAGAAAATCTCGGGCATCCTTCTGACGATTATTGGTCTGATCGGGTGCGGCTGGCTTGTCATCAATCATCAGACGCTTGGCGATCAGTACGGATTTCTGATTGGCAACAGTCAGATCATGCTGGCGGTCTCACTGTTGCTGGTCGTGCTTGAAATGGCGCGCCGTGCGATTGGTTGGCCCTTGCCGACAGTAGCGGCGATTGCACTTCTTTATGCGCTGTTCGGGCAACATGTCCCGGGCGAGTTCGGGCATGCAGGGCTTCCGATTGAAAGCATGCTGGGTACCCTGACCATCGCCGAGGGTGGCCTTTGGGGCAGCCTGACCGGTGTGTCGGTCAATATCGTTGCGATCTTTGTGATTTTTGGCGCGGTTCTGAATGGCGGCGAAGCCGGTCAGGGCTTCATGAATGTTGCAGGCGCTGCTGCTGGTCGGCTCAAGGGCGGGGCGGCGAAGGTTTCGGTGGTGTCATCGGCACTTTTTGGTTCGATATCGGGGTCTGCATCGGCCAATGTCGCTTCGACCGGGGCGATTACCCTGCCGGCCATGACCAAACTCGGATACCCCAAACGCCTTGCGGCGGCGGTTGAGGCGGTGGCATCAAGCGGTGGTCAGATCATGCCGCCATTGATGGGGGCAGGGGCCTTTGTCATGGTGGAACTTACCGGCAAGCCCTATGTCGATATCATGGTCGCGGCCATGTTGCCGGCCGTGCTTTACTTCCTTGCCGTCTGGGTTGGCATCAATGCCTTTGCCCTGCGTTTTGATCTGCCGGGTGTGCCCAAGGAAGACCGCCCAAACATGCGTGCGGTTCTGATCACATCGGGTTTTTTCATGGTGCCGTTTACCATCCTGCTGTGGGGCATGTTTGTTGGCGACTATACGCCGCAATATGCAGCCTGCCTGGCCCTTCTGGCCGGGGCGGCGTTGTTGTTGCTTGATGCGGATCTCAGTGTTGATCTTGCGCGCAGCAAGGAACGTTTCACCGATGTGTGCCTGAATGCCGGGCGTCAGGTGGCGATGATCGGGTCGATCATTTTGTGTGCCTCGATCGTGATCGGGGTGCTTGGCCTGACCGGGCTTGGTGTGAAGATTACCTCGCTCCTGATTTCGGGATCGGGGGGGATGCTGTGGCCAGCCCTTCTTTTAACTGCCCTTGCCTGTCTGATCCTTGGCATGGAAGTCCCGACCACGGCGGCCTATGTGATTTGCGTCTCGGTCGCCGGTCCTGCCCTGATTGAGTTGGGGCTTGAGCCGCTTCAGGCGCATCTGTTTATCTTCTGGTTTGCGCTGCTTTCGACCATTACGCCACCGGTATGCGGGGCGGTGTTCATTGCCGCCGGCATGGTCGAGGAAAACTGGCTCAAGGTTGCCGGGACGGCCATGGCGCTCGGCATCGGGCTTTATATCGTGCCGCTTGCCATGATCGCCAACAGCACCCTGATCGAGCTTGCCAGTGATCCTGTTTGGGCGGTGATCGCCGGGCTTAAGGTTGCGCTTGGATTGACGGCAATTTCCTATGGGCTGATTGCGCCAAAACCGATCCTGGTCAGGGTCGGGCTGATTGGCGTTGGGGCTGCTGTGATCTTTGCCGCCGGTATATAGACAAACAAAAAGCAGCGGTATTAGCCGTCAAGTATTAAAGCATAATGGTCACGCATTCTCGCATTGAGGATGGTGACCATTTTTCTGACGACAGCAATCACAGCAACCTTGCCGGGTTTTCCGTTTTCAGTCAGGCGTTTGTAGAAGTCGCGTAGCAGAGGATCGAAGCGTATTGCCGGTAATGCAGCATAGTAAAGAGCATTGCGCACTTCCAAACGTCCGCCGCCA
>NZ_JYII01000014.1 GCF_000948415.1 Thalassospira sp. HJ
CGGTGATTTCATCGCCGCGTGCATCGATTTCATCGGCAATGGTGTTGATGAATTTCGCGCGTTCTTCGCGGGTGGAATAGCCAAAGGTCCAGAAGGCTTCCTCAGCCGCCTTGGCGGCCTGATCAACAAGGGCTGGCGTTCCAACCGGGAAGGTATTGGCCGGGCCGTGGGCCGGTTCGGACTGGAAGGTCGTCTCGCCAGCGACCCATTCGCCAGCAATCAGATGTTTTCCTGTCAGGGTATAAGACATTGCAATCAATCCTCTGGAATTCGTGGATATGGATAAGGCTCATCGTCAGGTCACACGGACCAAGGCATTTACCTGATCTTACTGGCTTTTCAGCCATTCCTCATACTTTTTCTGATTTTCATCCTTGGTGCAGGGATAAAGTCCGATGATTGACGCCCCGCTTTGCACCTGCTCAAGGACAAAAGCCTCGTAACTTTCCATGCCCGCACAGGCATCAGCGATCTCGTCGGCCAGATGGGCCGGGATCACCATAACACCATCAGTGTCGCCAACAAGCACATCACCGGGGAACACCGCAACATCACCACACGCAATCGGAATGTTGATATCAAGTGCTTCATGCTTGGTCAGGTTGGTCGGTGCCGACGGACCGGCACAATAGGCCGGCATATCAAGCGCACCAATGCCTTCGGCATCGCGGAAACCGGCATCCGATACAATACCGGCCGCCCCGCGCACGGCAAGGCGGGTCACAAGGATCGATCCGGCGGAGGCAGCAGACGCATCCTTGCGCCCATCCATCACCAGCACATGACCGGGTGGGCAGGTTTCAACCGCGACCCGTTGCGGATGATCGGCATTGCGGAAGACCTCAATCGGATTACGGTCTTCACGGGCCGGAATGTAACGCAGGGTAAAGGCCTGCCCGACCATGTTTTTCTTTTTGGGCGCAACCGGTTTGACGCCCTGAATGAACTGGTTGCGCAAACCACGTTTGAACAACTGGGTTGCGATGGATGCCGTGGAGGCGCGCATCAGCTTTGCGCGGGTGTCCTCGGAAAGTACATATTCGGTCATCTCGGGGTCCTTAGAAAATATCAGGTTCGCCGGCAGTCTTGCCGAAAGAAGTTTCAAGGAAATCAAAGTCACAGCCCTGATCGGCCTGTGTTACATGGCGCGAGAACATATAGCCATATCCACGTTCGAACCGCGGTTCCGGCGGGGTCAGTGCCTTGCGGCGTTCTTCGAGTTCTTCCTCGGGAACGAGCATATCAAGCGAGCGGTTTGGCAGATCCAGACGCACGACATCGCCGTTCTTCAAAAGTGCCAGCGGTCCACCAACGTAGCTTTCCGGGCTGACATGCAAGACACATGCGCCATACGATGTGCCCGACATCCGCGCGTCGGAAATCCGAAGCATGTCACGATGCCCCTGCTTGATCAGCGCCTTGGGAATGGGCAACATGCCCCATTCCGGGAAGCCCGGCCCGCCCTGCGGCCCGGCATTACGCAGAACCATCACATGGTCTGGCGTGATATCAAGGTTCTCGTCATCGACGGCCTTTTTCATATCCGGGTAGCTATCAAAGACGATCGCCGGCCCTTCATGGACATGAAACTTCGGATCACAGGCTGCAGGCTTGATCACCGCACCAGTCGGGCAAAGGTTGCCTTTCAGAACGGCAAGCGAGCCTTCCTTATAAACCGGGTTGCTGATCGGGCGGATGACATCATTATTATAAACCACCGCCCCTTCGAGGTTCTCGCCCAATGTCTTTCCGGTGACTGTCATGCAAGTCGTATCAAGACGATCTTCCATCTGCTTCATCAGGGCACGTAGACCACCAGCATAGAAGAAGTCCTCCATGAGGTAATCCTTGCCCGATGGCCGGACATTGGCAATCAGCGGCGTATTGCGGCCAAGCTCATCAAGGTCTTCAAGCTTAAGCCCGACACCGGCACGCTTGGCCATCGCGATCAGATGCACCACCGCATTGGTCGAGCAACCGGTTGCCATGGCAACAATGGCCGCATTTCGGCACGACGCATCGGTGATGATTTTATCAGGTGTCAGGTCCTCCCAGACCATATCGACAATCCGGCGTCCGCAATCAGCCGACATGCGCTGATGCCCGCTATCGACGGCCGGGATCGAGGATGCACCGGGAAGTGTCAGCCCCATGGAATCAGCAATCGCCGTCATGGTCGATGCGGTTCCCATGGTCATGCAGGTCCCGGCAGAACGCGCAATGCCGCCCTGAATGCCAAGCCATTCATCATCGCTGATATTGCCTGCGCGCCGTTCATCCCAGTATTTCCAGGCATCAGACCCGGAACCCAGCGTCTTGCCGGCATAGTTGCCGCGCAGCATCGGACCAGCCGGCAGATAGATCATCGGCACACCGGCCGAAATCGCGCCCATAACCAGGCCCGGTGTCGATTTGTCACAGCCGCCCATCAAAACCACGCCGTCCAGCGGATGGCAGCGAATGTTTTCCTCTGTCTCCATGGCCAGCAGGTTGCGATAAAGCATTGAGGTCGGCTTGGTGAAGCTTTCATCAACCGAAAGTGACGGCAGTTCGACGGCAAAGCCACCCGCCTGCGCGACGCCACGTTTGACATCGACCACGCGTTCGCGGAAATGGGCGTGGCAGGTATTGAGCTCCGACCAAGTATTGAGAATGCCGATGATCGGCTTTCCACGAAAATCATCCTCGGAATAGCCAAGCTGCATCATTCGTGATCGATGTCCGAATGACCGCAGATCATCGGGGGAAAACCAGCGTGCCGATCTCAGGTCCTGAGGCTGTTTCTTGCTCATTGTCTTATCCTCGGAATGTAAAAAGCAACCATGTTTGCGGCGGGCGGCGATCAGAAAGGTGACCTTTTATCCTAGACGCAAACACACTCTTCTGAGGGTTTCCGCCACCGTCATCAGACATGGAAAGATATTCAATTTTGTCTGCTTGATATAGTAATATATTAGTGTATATCCGACAAGACGCCTGTATACAAATTGCGTGACCAGACAAGAACTGCGGGAACAACATGGTCGATAACCTGTTCAAAGACGCACCGATTGCCAAGAAACGCCTGCCCAAGCTGAAAAGGGGTTCGGCCAGTACGCAGCTCCATGATTCCTTGCGCCAGCGGATCATTGATCTTGAATTGGCACCGGGCCAATACGTGTCGCGGATGGAAATCGCCGAGGAATATGGTGTCAGCCAGACACCGGTCCGCGATGCCTTGCTCAAGCTTGAGGAAGAAGGACTGGTCGATACCTTTCCGCAATCCAAGACAGAGGTCTCGCGCATCGATGTCGAACACGCGCTTGAAACCCAGTTCCTGCGCCTGTCGGTCGAGCTTGAAATCACCCGCCGTCTGGCCAATGCCAAAGACCCTGCCCTAACTGTCAAAGCACACTCCATTCTTGCCCAGCAAAATGCCGTTAGTGCCGCGAGCGATCTTGATACCTTTGGCAAGCTTGATCGCGATTTCCATTACGCGCTTTATGAGGCGGCCGGTGTTGCCCAACTCTATGGCGTCATCGAAGCCCGATCCGGCCATATTGACCGCCTGCGTAAACTCAACCTGCCCGACCCGGGGAAATCCGCATCCATCCTTGATTGTCATGCCCGCATTCTGGCAGCGATTGATGCGGGTGATGCCGATACGGCCTGCGACGTGGTGCGTGAACATCTGATGGGCACCCTTGCCACTGTCGATGCCATCCGCGAACGCAACCCGTCCTTCTTCTAGGACGGCCCGACCAAGCCGCGGCGTGATTTAACGGATCAGTCCGTTTCCTTTCATGAAGACCTTAAGCTTTTCGGCCTGCGCGTCGGTCAGCGGCCAGGCGGATGGCGGACGGGTCGGGCCACAATCATCGCCAAGCAGCTTCAATGCCGACTTCACACCGGTAACGTTCGTGCCGTTCATTTCTTCGGCCCGGACATCCTCAAACGCCTTCATTTCGGAAATCAGTTTGCGTGCCGTGGCATAGTCGCTAGCCTCAAGGGCCGTATGAATGGCCATGGAGCGTTCCGGCCAGACATTGATCAGGCCAGATGTAAAGCCGCGCGCACCCACCGCATAAAATGCCGGCGCCCACGTTTCGGCCAACCCACCGACCCAGACGATATCCGGATCGCAGGCATTGATCGCCTCGGCCAGTTTCATCGGGTTGGGCGTTGCCCACTTGACACCTGCGACACCTTCGACCGCGCAAAGATCGGCAATCGCCTTGGTCCCGATGGCGTCGTTGCGCAGATAGAGCATCATCGGCAGACCGCCGGACGCATCGGCAATGCGTTTGATATAATCAACAACACCACGCGGGGCGACAAACGGATCTGGCGGCTGATGGATCATAAGCGCCTCTGCCCCGGCGTCGGCGGATGCCTTGGCGAGCGCACAGGCATCACGGACACCACGACCGATCCCGGCCAGCATCGGCGCACGACCACCCAGCATTTCGGCAACCGACTTTGCCATCGTGATCGCTTCGTCCGTGGTCAGGGCATAGAACTCCCCGGTGTTACCGTTCACGACGGGGAAATGAACACCAGCTGCCAGCGCACGGTCAATCACCGGCACAAGCTTTTTGGGTGCAACGTCACCATTTTCGTCGTAAGGCGTGACAAGAATGCCGGAAATCCCGGACAGAACGTTGCGCAATTCGGTTTTTGAAAGTGCCATGGACCAATATCCCTGAATACTGCGGGTCATCAGGCAACAATTCACCCCCGACCCTGGTTTTTTGTCAGAATCTTTAATTTAGGAATGCTCTGGCATAACCGACGCCCGAGCATACCCCTGCAAAACAAAATCTACGCCACGCACCTACCCCGAAAGATATCCGTACGAAGGAAAGTCACCTTTCGACGGCAAGCCGGACTTTTCCATCAGCTTTCAACCTTACCAAACCCGGCCCGATCACCAACCGGCATCCGCACCAATCCTTCACGCAACACACGGCACAAACACTGATCACCTGACATGACAGTTTATGTATGCGCATACACAGCTAAGTTGTCAAGTATGCTTACAAGCAAATTTTACATTCCATCCATCACGCAAGATGCATAGATAATAAGCGGTTGACAGACTTATTAACAAAATGTATCAAAAATGTATGCGCATTCATATCGCTTGTAATTTTACAAGTGAGGCAACAACAAGAACAAGCAACACCAATACCTTAAGGGGCTTCGGACCCTGGGCTTAACGGGCACCACCCGATATTCAGGCTTACGTCATTTGGGAGGAAACTAATGACTGGACTCTTTAAATCCATCGCTGCCGCTGTTGGCTTCACCGCCATGGTCGCATCACCGATACTTGCTTCTGCAGCCGATCTGCCAAGTAATATCCGCCTCGTCATCGGCTCGAAATCGACCGGCGGGGACACCTATCAGAACAGCGCAATAATTGCTGATGCACTTGCCAAAAAACTCGACATCAACGTAAAGGTTGATGCCGTTGGCTCAAGCGAGGCCTTCAAGGCACTGCAACGCGACTCACGCGGCACCACCATCATGATTTTCCATGATCAATCGTATCTCGGGAACCTGTATGGTGTTCGCGGCTATGACGACATCTTTGAAAACTACGTTGTCGGCCCGACCGTCGCGATCAACCCGGGCAACGCCTATCTCGTTCCAAAGAATTCCCCCATGCAATCAATGGAAGATGTCTTTGCGGCAGCGGCAGCTGGCGTTCGGGTTCGTGTTGCCATTCAGGCCGGTGGTGTTTCTGAAATCGGTTTCTCAGCGATGAAAAACGCGGCCCGGATAATGAACCCGGGTTCAGAAGCCAACATCGTTCCGGTCAACACCGGCTCACAGGCGGACAAAAACCAGCTGATGTTTGATGGCCAGGCCGATGTGATCAACGGTTCAGTCCAGGCAAATGAACAGTTTACTCATCTTGCCGCCAGTGATCAGAAAGCAATGCGCTTCGTCTGGCTCACAGCACGCGAAGAAACGATTGAACAAGCCAACCCGGAAGGCATGGGCAACACCACTAGCGAAGAACTTCTGGCATTCACCACGCCGAATGTAAGCGTGACCTTCGACGGCTCGACTGACTTCACATTCGACAAGGAATTCTTCTTCCTGTTCAACAAGGATATGGATGCAGACCAGATTGCCGCGATTGACGCGGCTCTCAAGGAAATCTTCGAGGCAGGAGAAATCCAGAAGACCCAGAAGGCTTCGTTCTTTATCCCGAACTACAAGCCGCAAGCTGAAGCTTCGGCTTACCTCAAGGCAAAACGCGACCAATACCGTCAGGTTATTGACTCGATTTCAGCCAACTAATCTTGCGATGGCCCGGCATTGAACATCGCCGGGCCTTTGTTGCCTGATATGGTGGCGATATGCGCCCCAACACCCAATCCAGCCAAGAAGACCCAGAGTTGATTTCCTTTGCATCCGGAAATCAGTACCATTGGGCAAAATGCGCTTATTCCGGAGGCGTCCAATGTCGTTTGACTCCCCCTTTCATGTGACTGTTGATTTCAGCTCATCACATCTTATTTTCCCAACGATTATCGCCGTAATCCTGGGCGTTCTGTTTATTTCCATTCTGATTACGCGTGGAAGCACAATTCTGGCGACTGTCACCAATGGCACATGGTGGCCAGCAGGAATCGACCACGCTCGTTTCTTTGGCACACTGGCACTGACCGTGATCTATTTTCTTGCCATGCCAAGCGTCGGGGACATTTTCCCCAATACCGGACTTGGGTTCTACCTGTGCTCGATCCCGTATCTGTTCGCGTTAAGCACTCTTTTCCTGCGCGAACGCAACCGCCGGACACTTATGATCGCGGGCGCCAATGCACTGATCGCGCCAAGTGTCGTCTGGTACATCCTCTCCGAACTTTTCAACATCTCGCTGCCTTGACCCCTGCATCGGGGCATTTTGGCACGAATTGAGCCAAGAGATTTGCTATGGAATTGCTATCCATTCTAAGCCCGTTATTTTTCGGACTGGTTGCCGCGGGAACCGTGGTCGGCATCATTTTCGGTGCCATACCGGGTATGACCGCAACCATGGCGGTTGCCGTATGCCTGCCACTGACCTATTCACTTGGACTTGAAAATGGCCTGGCACTTTTGCTGGGTCTTTATGTTGGCGGAATTTCAGGCGGTCTTGTTCCGGCCATCCTTTTAAACATTCCCGGTACACCATCATCGATCACCACCACGCTGGACGGGTATCCAATGACCCAGAATGGCGAAGGTGAACGTGCACTCAAGATCGGCATCACGTCTTCACTGGTCGGCGGCCTGATCAGCCTTGCGGCACTTTACCTGTTTGCCCCGGCACTGGCCGATTTTGCTATCAAGTTTTCCTATATCGAAAAGTTCCTGATCATCTTTTTTGCCCTCACCGTGATGGCCGCACTTTCCAGCAGCCTTCTGATTGGCATTTTCAGTGGTTTCCTTGGCATATTCATCAGTCTGATCGGCGCTTACGATATTTCACGCGGCGGCAATGGTGAGTTGCGCCTTGTTCCAGAATTCCTTGAATACTATCTCGAAAGCGGGTTCTCGCTTTTACCGGTTCTGATTGGCCTGTTTGGTCTGGCGACCATCCTGATTGATGCCGAACATGGCATGAAGGATGCGAAAGAACTGTCCAAGATCAAGATCGGTGGCGCACCTTTCAAGCTTTCTGTGTTCAAAGGTCAGATCATCAACCTGATCCGATCATCGTCAATTGGGACTTTTGTCGGGATTCTGCCTGGCGTTGGCGGCAGTGCAGCTTCCATTCTGGCTTACAGTCAGGAAAAGAACTTCTCGAGAAACCCTGATAAGTTTGGCAAGGGCGCACCCGAAGGGGTGATCGCATCGGAAAGTGCCAATAACGGCCTGACGGGTGGCGCGCTTGTCCCATTACTGTCACTGGGTATTCCAGGTGATTCAACCACTGCCATTCTGATTGGTGCTTTTACCCTTCAGGGCATTCAAGTTGGTCCGCTTTTCATCGGCAACAATCCGATTACCTGGGATGCGATGATCATTGCGATGCTGGTGGCCAACATCGTGATGTTTCTGGTCATGGTTTTTGCCATTCGTCATCTGGCCAAGGTCGTTACAGTTCCGAAAAATATCCTATTCCCAATCATCTTGATGATGTGCGTTGTCGGGGCATACACCATCAATTACGGTGTGATGTTTGACGTTTGGACGCTGCTGATCTTTGGTTTATTTGGCTATCTTGCCCATAAAATCCGTCTGGAAATCGCACCATTTATCATCGGCTTTATCCTTGGCCCGTCGGCGGAAATCTACTTCGTCAAAAGCCTGGAATCCTTTGGTACATTTTCGATCTTCTTCACCAAGAGCTGGATCGCTGTGCTTCTATGGGTCCTCATTGCAGTTTCAATCGCATTCTCGATTTCGGTTGCACGCAAGAAAAAACGAATAGTCGATTGATCAGAGTAACAAGCAGAGAAACAGAGCGTTATCAGGCAAGAAGCCACGATTGCTTTTCTGTATTACCAAGCAGTCGGCATCCTGCCCACGCTTCTTGCCCACTTTTCGTTGCTAATGTAATGTCTAAACAGGATATAACTTGGCTATTGGACGCACAACCTGGCCTCAGGCCACACTGGCAAGGTCGTTAACGCAAGAGACGAACAAACTTGTCATCCGTATCCGCACCAAAACACAATGATCCGATCATCGCAGCCGAGATCAAAAGTGGCGCTGTCACGATGGAAACCGTCGGGCGCATTGCCGGTGTTTCACAGGTCACCGTTTCACGTGCCTTGAACGATCCTGAGAAGGTTTCTGCCAAGACCCTGCAACGCATTCAGGATGCTATCGAACTGACCGGCTATGTGCCCAACATGGTCGCTGGCGCATTGGCATCAAGACGCAGCAAACTGATTGCCGCCCTTGTGCCATCGATCACGAACGTGATTTACGCCGACATGATGCAAAACTTTATCAATGTCATTCGCGAGTCAGACTATCACGTCCTGATGGCAGAAACCGGCTTTTCACAAGATGAAGAACAAGCTGTCGTTTCCACCATGCTCAGCCGTCGACCTGATGGTATTCTTTTGACAGGAATCCACCATTCCGCCAGCAGCAAACGCATGCTTCTGAGGGCAGGCATTCCTGTGATCGAAGTCTGGGATATTACAGAAAGCCCGATAGATATATGCATAGGGTTCTCTCACATCAAAACCGGCGAGGAAATGGCCCACTACGCTGTCAGAAAAGGTTATGATAAGGCCCTGATTGTGTCGGCGGGAGATGAGCGCGCATTCCGCCGCAAAAATGCATTTTCCCGGCAATTCACCCAGTCAACCGGCAACACCCCGATAGAGGTTGTTTATGAAGCGTCTGCAACAATTGAACGCGGGCGTAACGCCCTGACCTCTGGACTGGAAAAAGGATTCAGGAACGGCATTGTCATGTGCAGTTCCGACCTGCTCGCCCATGGCATTCTGATCGAGGCCCAGGCACGCGGCCTTCGCGTTCCAGAGGATATTGCCGTACTTGGTTTTGGCAATCAGGATTTTTCAGCCTTTACCCTGCCTGCCCTGACAAGTGTCCAGGTTGATCGTTCGCATCTTGGGCAGCAAGCGGCCGAAGCACTGGTCACACGGATCGAAAACAAACCGCTTCCGAGCAATACAATTGATATCGGGTTTGAGATCATTGAGCGGGCATCTACTTGACCAATCAGTCAAGTACCTGACCATAGCAAGCCATCATGCAAACCGACGAAACAGGCCGCGCCGTTCGCGGCAGATCATCGTCAGTCCGGCCTTGCGTGCAAGGTTCACTGCCGTCAAGGTCGGCCCCGAAAGGGTGACAAGCCCGCCGATGCCAAACTGCACGGTCTTGGTGACGATTTCATAGGAGCAGCGGCTGGTTATCAGAACGAAGCCGCCGCTTGGATCGATCCCCTGCCGCGCGATGGCGCCAAGCACCTTGTCCAGCGCGTTATGGCGTCCGATATCCTCACGGACCAGAACGATGTTACCGCTACCATCAACAAAGGCGCTGGCATGCAGCAACCCACCGCCTTCGCGGTTGCGGGTCTGATGATCGGGAAGCGCGTCAATCGCACGCAGGACGACATCCTGCGCCATGTTGGATGGTGTCACCGTACCGATCTTGTCCATGGCAACGGCTTCGAGCGACTGCACCCCGCACAAGCCACAGCCCGACCGACCTTCGAGTGTGCGTTGGCGATCGGCAAGGCGATCAAATACATCGTCATGTAGGTCGGCTTCGATCACATAGCCCTGCAGGGTCTTACGCACATCGCGCAGCGCAATCTGGGAAATGTCATCGACAATGCCTTCGGACAGGGCAAAGCCAACCATGAAATCTTCGAGATCATGGGGGGAGACCATCATCACGGCATGAGAATGACCATTAAACGTCAAAGCAGCCGGAACTTCTGGCTGCAACATGATCGGCGCATCGTCATTGCCATCATCGCCCGAGACGGCACGCGCAAGATCAACGTCGCGCCCGTCGAGAATGCGATTTTCCGATGGCTTGGCCGTCATGCGGTTTCCTTGACCTTCCGGATCTTTGGTGCGGCTTTCAGCACCAGCGGATGGAAGTCGGCATTGCCTTCGGCGATCATGTCAAACAGCTGCTTGCGCATGCGCGGTTCCCAGAAATCGCTGATATGGTTGGCGACACCATCAACGCCCTCGCCCTCGGGCTGGGATTTGAAGAAGGTCGCGATCTGATTGGCCATATAGACAAGTTTGTCAGGTGCCATTGCGGTTCACTCTTTGACTGTAAGCTTTGTATAGAAGCAGGAAGAACCAGACATCATGCCAAGGGAGTATAGCACAATGTCTGGCTCGCGATCCTATTCGGCAGCATCGACGCGCGGTTTGATCCGGCGCGACTGTTCGGCCTGACGGTCATATTCCACCTGCCATTCGGTCGGACCATTGGAGGACGAGACCTGAACCGCGGTAACCTTGTATTCCGGGCAGTTGGTCGCCCAGTCGGTATAGTCGGTGGTAATCACGTTGGCCTGCGTGCCCGGATGGTGGAAAGTGGTGTAAACCACACCCGGTGCGACACGGTCGGTAATGGTGGCGCGAAGGGAAGTTTCGCCCGACCGTGATGCCAGGCGGATCCAGTCACCTTCACGAATGCCACGCTGTTCGGCATCGTGCGGGTGAATTTCCAGCAAGTCTTCCTTGTGCCAGGCAGTGTTTTCCGTCCGGCGGGTCTGAGCACCCACGTTATACTGACTAAGGATACGTCCTGTGGTCAGCAGAAGCGGGAAGCGCGGACCGGTGCGTTCATCGGTTGCGACATATTCGGTGACAACAAACTTGCCCTTGCCACGGACAAAGCCATCAATATGCATGACCGGGGTCCCTTCCGGGGCCTTGTCATTACATGGCCACTGGACCGAGCCCTTCTCTTCGAGCAGGTCGTAGCTGACATTGGCAAAGCTTGGTGTGGTCGCAGCAATTTCGCCCATGACCTGTGACGGATGGGTGTAGTTCCAGTCAAGGCCCATCGCACGCGCGAGGTTCTGGGTCACTTCCCAATCGGCGAAGCCGTTCAAGGGGGTCATCACCTTACGCACGCGGTTGATACGGCGTTCTGCGTTGGTGAATGTCCCGTCCTTTTCAAGGAAGGTCGAACCCGGCAGGAAGACATGTGCGTAGTTCGCCGTTTCATTCAGGAACAGGTCATGGACGACCACACATTCCATCGCCGCCAGACCGGCCGCGACATGTTTGGTGTCCGGGTCAGACTGAAGGATATCTTCACCCTGAATATAGATACCCTTGAAGGTGCCCTCGACAGCCGCATCGAGCATATTGGGGATACGAAGCCCCGGCTCGTCATCAAGTTTCACGCCCCAGATATCTTCAAAGATATCGCGGGTCGCACTGTCCTGAATGTGGCGATAGCCCGGCAGTTCGTGCGGGAAGGATCCCATATCACAGGAGCCCTGCACGTTGTTCTGACCACGCAGCGGGTTCACACCAACACCCGGACGGCCGATATTGCCGGTCGCCATGGCAAGGTTGGCAATTGCCATCACGGTGGTGGAGCCCTGAGAATGTTCCGTCACGCCAAGACCGTAATAGATCGCGCCATTACCGCCGGTGGCAAAGGCACGGGCGGCCTTCCGCATGGTTTCGGCGTCAACACCGGTCATGCCGGCGATGGCTTCCGGGCTATGTTTCGGATCGGAAACAAAGGTCGCCCAATCCTGGAATTCATCCCAGTCACAGCGTTCACGTACGAAGGCCTCGTCAAACAGGCCTTCGGTCACGATGACATGCGCAAGCGATGTCAGAACCGCAACGTTGGTGCCCGGACGCAGTGCTACGTGGGCGACCGCCTCGATATGCGGGGAGCGGACCAGATCAATCCGGCGCGGATCGATCACGATCAGTTTCGCGCCTTCACGCAGACGCTTTTTCAGGCGCGATGCAAACACCGGGTGGCCATCGGTCGGGTTGGCCCCGATCAGGATGACAACATCGGTATGTTCGACAGAATCAAAGTCCTGCGTCCCGGCAGAGGTACCAAACGTGGTTTTGAGGCCATAACCGGTCGGCGAGTGGCAAACACGCGCACAGGTATCAACGTTGTTATTGCCAAACCCGGCACGGATCAGTTTCTGAACAAGGAAGGTTTCCTCGTTCGTGCAACGTGATGAGGTGATACCGCCCAGCGCACCCTTACCGTATTTGGCCTGAATGCCCTTGAACTTGTCTGCGGTGAAGCGAAGCGCTTCTTCCCAGCTGACTTCCTGCCAGGGATCCTCAACATTTTCGCGGATCATCGGGTTAAGGATGCGGTCCTTGTGATTGGCATAGCCATAGGCAAAGCGCCCCTTCACACAAGAATGGCCACGGTTGGCCTTGCCGTCCTTATAGGGCACCATGCGAACCAGTTCTTCGCCGTGCATTTCCGCCTTGAACGAACAACCCACCCCGCAATAGGCGCAGGTGGTGACAACCGAATGTTCCGGCTGGCCGATTTCAATGACCGACTTTTCCTGAAGCGTTGCCGTCGGACAGGCCTGCACACAGGCACCACACGATACGCATTCTGAATCCAGAAAGTCTTCGTGCATGCCCGGAGACACACGGGATTCAAAACCGCGACCTTCGATGGTCAGGGCAAAGGTGCCCTGCACTTCTTCGCAGGCACGGACACAGCGCGAACAGACGATGCATTTCGACGGGTCATAGGTGAAATACGGGTTGGTTTCATCCTTGGCCATATAGCGCGGGTTTTCTTCCCCGTTCTGGCGGACCTGAACGTGGTTTTCACCCTCATAGCCATAGCGCACATCGCGCAGACCAACCGCACCGGCCATGTCCTGCAATTCGCAGTCACCATTGGCCGCACAGGTCAGGCAATCCAGCGGATGGTCAGAGATATAAAGCTCCATCACACCTTTGCGGATTTTCTTGAGCCGCTCGGTCTGGGTATGGACAACCATGCCATCAGATGCCGGCGTCGTGCAGGATGCCGGGGTGCCGTTGCGGCCTTCGACCTCAACCAGACACAGGCGGCACGAGCCAAAGGCATCGACCATATCGGTCGCGCACAGTTTCGGGACCTGAATGCCGGCCTCCATCGAGGCACGCATGACAGAGGTGCCTTCCGGCACGGTCACATCATTGCCATCAATGGTCAGGGTGACGGTCTTTTCGGAATTCTTGGCGGGGGTTCCGTAGTCAACTTCTTTGATCAAGGACATCGTTTCACTCCGCAGCTATATCAAGCGCGCGTGGCTTGAAGTCATCAGGGAAATGGGTCAGGGCGCTTAGAACCGGATAAGGCGTAAAGCCACCCAGGGCGCACAAGGATCCAAACTTCATGGTCTCGCACAGATCGCGCAGCAGCTCGATCTGCAAGTCTGGCTCTTCACCACGTTCAAGCTTGTCGACCACTTCGGTCCCGCGTACAGAGCCAATTCGGCACGGCGTGCATTTGCCGCACGATTCAATCGCGCAGAATTCCATGGCAAAGCGGGCCTGCTTCATCATGTCGACCGTGTCGTCAAACACGACAACACCGGCATGACCGATCAGACCATCGCGTTTCATGAATTCTTCGTAGTCAAACGGCGTATCAAACAGTTCTTTCGGGAAATAGGCCCCCAAAGGCCCGCCAACCTGAACTGCCTTGACCGGGCGGCCCGATGCGGTGCCACCGCCGATCTGTTCGACGATTTCGCCCAGCGTCAGACCAAAGCCGACTTCATAAAGCCCGCCATGTTTGACGTTGCCCGCAATCTGGATCGGGATGGTGCCGCGCGACCGGCCCATGCCGTAATCACGGTAATATTCCGGGCCCTTTTCCAGAATGACCGGAACAGAGCACAGCGAAATCACGTTATTGACCACCGTCGGGCGGCCAAGGAAACCTTCAAGGGCAGGCAGCGGCGGCTTGGCACGAACAACACCACGCTTGCCTTCCATGCTGTTGAGAAGCGACGTTTCTTCACCGCAGACATAGGCACCCGCACCCATGCGGACTTCCATGTCAAAGGACTTGCCGGAACCGAGGATATTATCGCCCAGAACACCGGCAGCACGGGCGACTTCGATCGCCTCGTTCATCACGTCAATCGCGGTCGGATATTCCGAACGGGTATAGACATAGCCCTTGGTCGCACCGGTTGCGAGACCGGCAATGATCATGCCTTCGATCAGAACAAACGGTTCGCCTTCCATGATCATTCGATCGGCAAAGGTGCCGCTATCGCCTTCATCGGCGTTACAGACGATGTATTTCTGATCGCCGTTGGCTTCGCGGACGGTATTCCATTTGATACCCGTCGGGAAACCGGCACCACCGCGACCACGAAGGCCACTGTCGGTGACGGCCTTGACGATTTCTTCGTCCGTCATGTTGAGCGCGTTTTCAAGACCGCTCAGGCCTTCATTGGCGCGGTAATCGTCAAGCGATACCGGATCAATGATGCCGCAGCGCTGGAATGTCAGGCGCGACTGGCTTTTGAGGAACGGGATTTCCTGTGTCCGGCCGAGGAACAGCTTGTGCGCCCCGCCCGTCAGGAAATCGGCATCAAACAATGCGTCGATATCATCGGTGCTGACCGGGCCATAGGCAACACGTCCACGCGGCGTTTCGACCTCGACCATCGGTTCAAGCCAATACATGCCAAACGAGCCATTGCGCACGATCTTGATATCGGCACCGGTTTTGGCTGCCTTGGCGGCAATGGCGGATGCGACATCATCCGCACCGAGCGCAACCGAACCGGAATCAAGTGGAACATAGACCTTGATGCTCATGACCCCACCTTTTCAAGAATGCGATCGGCACTGACACGGCCAACAACCTTGCCATCAATCATCGCCGCCGGGGCGCAGGCACACAGGCCAAGACAGAAGACAGGTTCAAGCGTGATCTTGTGATCGGCGGTGGTTTGCGACCAGTCGACTTTCAAGTGACGACGGATCTGATCGCCAAGGGCATCTGCCCCCATCGCCTGACAGGCTTCGGCCCGGCAGATCTTGATGACATGCTTGCCCGCCTTTTCTTCGCGGAAGTCATGATAGAAGCTTGCCACCCCGTGGACTTCCGCCCGGCTAAGGTTCAGCTTCTTGGCAATGGTCTGAAGCGCGCCATCGGGGATATAGCCAAACTCTTCCTGCACTTCATGCAGGATCGGCAAAAGCGGTCCCTCAAGGGCTGCCATCTGATCACAAATGGCAGCGACGCGGACGTTCTGGTCCTCGGTCGTTTCCGACATGCAAGCCTCTCTCTCAAGCATGTTGTCAAATTCTTGATTATTCTAAGCATTGTCAGGCATTGCGCCTGCGCGTTCAATAAAGCCATCCCGTTACGCGATAGCGAAAACCTATCAAGCCGATTGCAGCTCTGAAATGCGGGCTGCTTCTTTGATCAAGGCCGACACAACCGGGGTTGCCGGTTCGCGTCGTGCGGCGATCAGGCCTACGGTGTGGGTAGCATCGGGTTCGGTGATCGGGATCGATTTAACCCGGTCGCGCATTCCGAAACTTTCGACCATTTTTTCCGGCATGATGCTGGCCCAATTACCTGTTTGCACATGGGTAAACAGGGCAATCATGGAATCGCTTTCAAGCGTTGCACTGACCTTCGCGCCCACGGCATCAAGATGCTGATCGATGATGCGGCGGTTTTGCATATCTGGCGTTAGCAGGCAAAGCGGCAATTCAGCGGCTTCGCGCCAGGTGATTGTATCACGTCCGGCCAGATCATCCATGTTTGACGTCACCAGATGATAGCGTTCCCGGTACAGCGGGATGGCTGTTACGCGCCCAAGCGGCTCATTATCAAGATAGGTAATCCCGGCATCAATTTGCAGATCGTCGAGCAGGGCCTGAATTTCAGCAGAGGTCCGCGACAGGATGGCAAAGCTGACATCGGGGTGTTTTTCACGAAACGGCGTGGTCAATTCATGAACCATCGAAAGTGCGGTCGGAACAACCGCAATCTGCACCTGCCCGGTCAGGCCAAAGCGCATGGCGCGCATTTCATCGCGCATGGACCGGGTGCTGCCGACAATATGGCGGGCCCATTCAAGAACCCGTTCGCCTTCGGGTGTCAGGCCCTGATACCGTGATCCGCGTTTGACCAGCACAACGCCAAGATGGTCTTCAAGCTGGCGCAAAGCGCTTGAAAGGGTTGGCTGCGTCACACCGCATTCTTCGGCAGCATGTCCAAAATGCTGCTCGCGGGCGAGAACCATAAACATTTCGAGTTTATCAATCATGGCGTATCCGGCATCGCAAGATCGATGCTTTTTATGGAGGTGTTAGCGATCCTGTTTTCGGCTCGCTCTATCTGGGGCGGAACACTTTGTCCGAACACTTTGGCATCGGGATTGTCGGGAAAAGTGTTCTGATTGCAGGATAACCGATTACCCCTTCGGGCATAAAGGTTATTCCTGCAACAGAACGCAGATCCGGGCTGGATGAACGGAACCCGGATCTGCCCCTGACGCTTTGGCACAATGTCCCACTCGTGCCTGGTCTTACTGGCAAGTGGACAGAGCCAGTAAAACAGGCGCCAGCCGAGGGTGCATCGGCTGGCGCCTTTGGTCAGGTTAGGCTTTCGACGGAGCTTCGCTTCCGCCGGCTTCCTGGGTTTCCATGTGATGCTTTTCATGGATCGGGCTGACCAGCTTGTTGGCAATCAGCGCAATCGCAAGCAATGCCGCCATGGCATACATGGTGGTGTTATACAGGCTTGAGGTCGGATCGACCGTGCCTGCCGGTGCGATTTCCATCAGACGCCCGATGGTCACCGTTTTGGCTGCAACCAGCTGATCAAGCTGAGCAATGCCGGCACCGAACTTCTCCTGGAATGCTGCCGGATCAACCTTTGCTGCCAGATCCTTGATCGAACTGGTGACCGAGGCCTGACGCAACTGGGTGATGGCAAGCGGACCAAGAACACCAGCGGTACTCCAGGCGGTCAGAAGACGACCATGGATACCACCGACATATTTGGTACCGAAAATATCGGCGAGATAAGCCGGAATGGTTGCGAAACCACCGCCATACATCGTGAAGATGATCATGGTTGCGGCATAGAACATGACAAGCCATGTCACAGCCGGATTGATGCTGACCTGTTCTGCGGCAAACGGGATCGACATATAGAGAACGATGCCCAGAATGAAGAAGCAGTAATAGGTGTTCTTGCGCCCGATATAGTCAGACATCGAGGCCCAGAAGAAACGACCGCACATGTTAAAGACCGAAATCATGAACACGTAGGTCGCCGCAAAAGCGGAGTTCACGATAAACGGCAAGGTCGTGCCAAAGATTTCCGTCATCATGGTCTTGGCAACGCCAATCACCCCGATACCGGCGGTCACGTTAAAGCACAAGACTATCCACAGCAGATAGAACTGCGGGGTTTTAAGCGCCTGATCAATGTGAACGTTGGCATGGGTGATCATGCGTTTGGATGCGGCATCCGCAGTCGGCGGCGTCCAGCCAGCCGGAAGCCAACCTTCGCGCGGCACGCGATAGGAGAAGGATGCAATGATCATGACGATGAAGTACGCGACACCAAGCGTAAAGAAGGTCGCAGCCGCACCGGTATTACCGGTTCCGGCAACGTAAACGCCTTCTTCGATCGGGACCGGCGCTGCGGCAACCTGTGCGGCACCGGCAACAACGACTTCGACCATCTGGCCACCAACTTCGGCCATACGTTTGCCGCCCTCGGTCACGAGGTTCACGGCACTTTCCGGACCAAGATAGTCAGGCACCTTGTAGAACGTGGTAAGCAGGGCTTCCTTGATCGGGGTTGCGATCATCGCACCACCGCCAAAGCCCATGATGGCCATACCGGTCGCCATACCGCGCCGGTCCGGGAACCAGCGGATCAGGGTCGAGACCGGCGAAACATAGCCAAGCCCAAGACCACAGCCACCAAGCGCGCCATAGCCCAGATACACCAGCCACAGCTGATGGGTCATGATGCCAAGGCCGCCGATGATGAAACCACCACCCCAGCAGAAGGCCGCGACAACGCCGACCATACGCGGGCCGACTTCTTCAAGCCATTTGCCGCCAAAGGCAGCTGCAAGGCCAAGAAAGACGATGGCAACAGAGAAAATCCAGACAACGGATTGCAGACCCCAGTCACCGGAGCTTGCACTGACCACCCCAAATTCCTTGATCAGTGGCGGGTTAAAGATACTCCAGGCATAGACAGAGCCGATGCACAAATGAATGGCGATGGATGCTGGCGGAACTTTCCAGCGGTTGAAATCGTCGCCAGCGACGATGTGTTCTTTCTTGAGCTTGTCAAACATGACGTTGTTTTCCTCCCGGTCTTTTGATTTTTCCTTGCCCTTCCCCGTCGCACGACAATTCATGGTGCAGGGCAAACGCGGAGACAAATGATCCGCATCCGGAGTTTTCAACTTGGCAATCGTCATGCCACAGCGCACTTAGCGCCGTTTTCTGTCATTTTTCCAAACTATAAGGGTATACTGCGGCGCACGCGCATGGACAAAATGTCCACAATATCACACTCGTAAAACGGGTATATGGACAAAATGTCCACTCGCACTTGCAAAATTTTTACAGAGATAAACCGGTATTTTTTAATCTGCTTCTGGCAGCCAAATGGTAAATTCGGTGCCTTTGTCCGGCGTGCTTGTAACATCAAGAAAACCGCTTTGACGATCAATCAGGGTCTTTGTGATCGACAGACCAAGCCCCGTTCCTTCGCGGCGCTTGGTGGTATAGAACGGATCAAAAATCCGATTAAGCACATCTGGCTTCATGCCGATACCCGTATCACGAACGGTTATCTGAACCCCTGGTCTTTCGCGGCGCGTTTCATCGACATCAATCAGGGTCATAGTGCCGCGTTCGGGCATGGCATGCAGGGCATTGACCATCAGATTGACCAGAACCTGCTGCAACTCTGTCCGGTTCATCAGAACCAGACGGGTTGATCGATGGTCGCGGACCACTTCGATTTCGGCCCGGCCAAGCAAATGGGCAATAAGCGGCATGCAGTCTTCGATCACCTGTGCGACGCTATGGCGTTCAACAAAGCCTGCATATTCTTCGGGTTTGGCAAATTGCAGAAGCTTGGTCACAATCAGATTGATGCGATTGACCTGTTCGTCAATCAGGCGAAATTCCGTATCGCCAAGTTTGGCATGTTCCCCCAAAAGATCGCGCAGAACATCCAGATTACCTTGCAAAACCGCAACCGGGTTGTTGATCTCGTGGGCGACACCAGCGGTGATTTCCCCGATTGCGGCCAGTTTTTCTGACATAATCAACTGCTTGGTGGTTTCTTCGAGTGCGCTGTTGGCTTCGCGCAACTCGCTTGTGCGGGCATCAACGCGCGCATTTAACTCGTCATTCCAGGCACGCAAGCGTTTATCGCGTTCTTGTACCTGATCAAGCAGGTCATCAAGATGATCGGCCACCAGCGTAATTTCATCACGCACCTGATCCAGATTGGTTCGCGCTGAAAAATCACCGCTTTCGACTTGGGCTATGGTGCTGGTCATCCTTTCAAGTGGTTTGAAAATGCCGCGCGCCCATCTAAGAAAAATTGGCACCGAAAGAGCTGCCACAAACAAAAATGCCCCGATCAGGATCAACAGGCTTTCGTATTTGGTTTGAGCGAAAGGCGTTTCCAGAAAACCGACATACAGCATCCCGACCTGCTTGCCATAGCTGTCCTTGATCGGCTCATAGGCGGAAATATACCAATCATTGACGACAAAGGCGCGATCAAGCCAGACCTTGCCATCTTCGAGAACGGCTTGTCGTACCGCACTTGAAACGCGGGTTCCCAGTGCCCGGCGATCCTCAAACAAGCGGACATTGGTACTGATGCGCACATCATCCAGAAACAGGGTCGCGGTTCCCTGACTTCCATCAGGCAGGCTGTTTTTGCGATAGACAAGATCATTGATCGTATCGATGAAGCCCAAATTCTGATTGAGCAGAATGCCCCCCACCAAAACGGCTGTTTTCCCGGATGGCAGCGTCACAAGGCTTGCTGAATGGACAACCATGCCACGGGTTTCGCGATCACGCGTGGTGGGAACCGCATTGGGTGTGTCCACCAGATCAAGCTGCGCCCGTTCGGCCAGCTTAGGTGAAATAGCGGCAAGATCGGCATTGCTAAAGATATCGACACCAGTCGATGACGTACCCGACAAGGCCCTAGTGATCACCGGCCAGTTGCCGGATCGTCCTGCACCGGAGTTCAAATCCGTGTTTTCGGACAGATACAGGAAATCAAGACCAAGTGCTTCGCGCCGTGCTTCAAGCAGTTTTGCCAGAGCACCCGCATCATCAGTGGCAAGTATGTCTTGAAAGGATACCGATTGTCCAAGTGCGTTGATCTGTTCGCTCGTATTTTCCAGAATGTGGGTGAAATACTGATGGGCGATTGTCAGATCAGCACTGACTTTTGATGTCAGAAGCGCATCAAATTTGCCGTTCCATCGCACCATCATCACGCCAAGTAAAAGCGGCAAAATGACAAGGGTTGGCAACAGCGCAATAGCCAACAATTTAAATCGGACAGATCGTGTTCGCTTGGTATTTCTGAAACCACGACGTGACATCAATGTCATTTCTGATCCCAGCTGGCGCATTTGCGATCAATTGTTTTGCGCGATACGCCAAGGCGACGCGCGGCCTCGTTACGGTTGCCACCGGTTTTGTGCAGCATTGCCAGAATGTGACGGCGTTCCATTTCATCAAGGGTTTCGTCACTGTCACTTGATGGCGCCTGATGATCGGCACCGACATCACGGTCATCACGGAACTCATCGGGGAAGCGCCCCAGAATAAGCGTCCGTTCAATCAGGTTGCGCAATTCACGCACATTGCCAGGCCATTCATAACGCGTCAGCCCGGCCCGCACAGCTGCATCAATCGGCACTTCGCGCACGCCAAGCTGATTGGACAGCTTGGTCATGAAAAGCTCGGCTAGTTCCAGCACATCGTCACCGCGCGCGGAAAGAGGTGGCATTTCGATATGCATGACATTGATGCGATAAAACAGATCGGCACGGAAACGGCCTGCTTCGACTTCGGCCTCGAGATCGGCGTTGGTGGCAAAGATAAAGCGCAGATCAACAGGGGCTTCACGCTCCGACCCCACCGGGCGGACACGGCGGCTTTCAATCGCGCGCAAAAGCTTGCTTTGGGTTGCCAGCGACAATTCACCGACTTCATCCAAAAACAGGGTTCCGCCCTGCGCATGCATGAACAGGCCATCGCGCGCGGCCTGCGCCCCGGTAAAGGCCCCTTTGACATGGCCAAACAATTCCGCCTCGATCATCTCGGATGGGATGGCGGCACAGTTGATCGGTACAAACGGCTTTTCGGCCCGATCCGACAAAGCATGCAGCGAACGCGCGGTGACTTCCTTGCCAGTCCCGCTTTCCCCGGAAATCAGGATCGATGTCGGCAATGGGGCCACACGCGCGATGGTTTCGCGGATTTCCTGAATTTGCGGTGAATAGCCAATCAGCTTGTCGCGCAGCAACACATGATCAGACGTCGCACGCAATTCATGGCGCAGCACATGGTTTTCACGGCGTAACCGCATACGATCAAGACAGCGCGCCACCGCGTTTAAAATCTGGTTGGATCGAAATGGCTTCAGGACAAAGTCAACGGCACCGGCACGCAGCGCCTTGATCGCGGTATCAAGGTCGGCATAGGCCGTCATCAAAATGGCGTCGGAGAAAAAGCCGATTTCGCGCTGTTCGGTCAGCCATTCCACCCCGCTTTTGCCCGGCATGATGTTATCAAGAATGACAACATCAAAATGGTGTTGATCAAGAAGGGCTGTGGCTTCTTCGCAGTCGGCGGCTTCTTCGACCCGCTTGGCGCGCGGGCCAAGGGTGCGGACAAGGAAGTTGCGCATGCCCGGCTCGTCATCGACGATCAGGATGGATGCCTTTTCGAGCCACGGGCCGAATTCCGGCCCCGGCCCGCTATGACCTGCGTCATTGCCCGCTGACGGCGCTGCCCCTTCGGACTCGCCCAGTACGGTCGATCTCATGATGTTCCTCCGCTGAAACATGCTTTATTTTTTTTCAAAGCTTAGTTCAGCGGAAAGAGAAAAGCAAAACCGTTGGTGGTAGTTACGCCATTCCGGCGTCGAATTTGACGACCACCAACGGGAATATCACCTCGCCAATCAGGCTTCCTTGCGATGAATGGCAAAGGGCGACCAGCTTTGGCTTGTCGGCATGACTTCAAGCGAGTTGACGTTTACATGCGCTGGCAAATTCGCCACCCAGAAGATGCTTTCAGCGATGTCTTCGGGCTGGATCGGATCGGCACCCTTGTAAAGCTTGTCATAGGCTTCCTTGTTGCCACCCGTGCGCACCAGCGTGAATTCACTTTCACACAGGCCCGGCTCGATCGAGGTAACGCGTACACCGGTGCCCGCCAGATCACAACGAATGCCCAGCGAAAACTGCTGAACAAAGGCCTTGGTCGCGCCATAGACATTACCGCCCGGATAGGGCCAGTTTGATGCAATGGAGGCCAGATTGACGATCGCCCCTTTGCGTTCGATCAGCTTATCAAGCATGATGCGCGTCATCGCCACCAACCCCTTGTTATTGGTATCAATCATCGTCATCCAGTCTGACAGATTGCATTCCTGCGCAGGGCCGGTGCCAAGTGCCAGACCGGCATTATTCACCAGCAAATCAACATCGGCGAAATCAGCAGGCAAGCTATCAACCGCCTTCTGGATGGCGTCAGAGTCCTGAATATCAAAGCACAGCGCGTGGGCGACCAAGGCACCACCGAGTTCGGTGACAAGGGCCTCAAGACGTTCTGCACGTCGGCCAGTAACGATGACTTTCCAACCTTCCTTGACAAACCGCCGGGCCGTTGCCGCGCCAAAGCCAGAAGTTGCGCCGGTAATGAGTGCTGTTTTGGTCATGGGGATCTCCGGTGGTTTGAGTGGTTTGGCGAAAAGCTTACAGACTGATCGCGATGGTTTGTACGAAACCGATAGTGGCAATGATAACGAGGCTGATGGCGCATACCCGGCGCCAGACCATTGCCGACATCCGGCGATAGATCATCTCGCCCGGGAAATAGGCGATCATGGCGATCACCAGCAATGGCAAGGCAAGGGCGATGAAATCATCCGGCAACATGCCCGAAAGCGCACGGGTGATGAAACCGAGCAGATCGACCGACCCGAAATAGATCGCAAGCGTGTTGCGCACCCGGACATCCTGCGTGCCACCGGCAAGAAGCCAGGCGGCAACCAGCGGTCCGCCGACGGCAAAGCCCGACATCAGGATACCGACCGAACAGGCCAGAAGTGCTCCGATGACAAAATGTCCCATCCATTTTGGCGGGTGGTGCAACATGGCAACAAGGGCGGCCGCCGCAATCGCAAGATTGGTCGCAATGCGGATGGTCTGATCATCAAGTGCAAAGGCGACATAGGGGCCAAGCACCGCACCGAACAGCCCAAAGCTCAGAAGGATCGTGCAGGCGCGCCAATCGACCTTGTCCCGGTCAAAATCGCGCAGGATCAAACCGGTCAGGACGATATCAATAATCAGAATGATCGGCGTTGCCGTTGCCGGGGAAAGCAAGCTCGACAGACCAAGGGCGGCCAGCAGCGCAAAGCCAAATCCGGTGACACCACGAAACAGGGCAGCAACCGCGACAACCATGCCAGACAAGATCAGTTCCATGGAATTCCTCGTTGTTACAGACCTGAATTACGCCACCGATTGCCCAGGCAATAGAGCCACAATCCCCCTTTTAATGGAGCCACATAGCGATCTGGACCCAAATATTGTCGAGTTCTGGCACTAACGCTGTCTCAGGCGACGGGTTTAGCTAGCAGCATGAATTCCGCCCCACACTGTTGCAGACAGGAGCCAGCATGAACGTTTCCGTCAAGCCGAACATGACCAACCATTGGATGCCATTTACCAATAACCGTCTGTTTCACGAAGAACCACAGATGTTTGCCAAGGCGGAAGGTGTCAAATACTGGACGCCGGAAGGCCGTGAAATTCTCGATGGTTCGTCAGGTCTGTTCTGCTGTGCGGCCGGCCATGGTCGCCCGGAAATCGCCGATGCTGTTTACAAGCAGCTGAGCACGCTGGACTATTCGCCACATTTCCAGCGCGCCGCCCCGGTTTCGTTCGAATTTGCCGAAAAGCTCGCTGGTATCCTGCCCGATGGTCTTGATCGGGTATTCTTTGCCGGATCAGGATCCGAGGCGGTTGATACCGCAATGAAGATGTGTCTGGCCTATCACCGGGCGACCGGCAATGCCCAGCGCACCCGGTTCGTGTCACGTGCCTGGGGTTATCATGGTGTGAACCTTGGCGGGACGTCACTTGCGGGTATGGTCAATAACCGTCGTGATTTTTCCGGCATCACCTGTGACGTTGTCCATATGCGCCACACCTGGACCGAAGAACAGAAATTCACCCGTGGCCAGCCGGAAACCGATGCGGATCTTGCCAATGATCTGGAAGAAATCTGCAAGACCTATGGCGGTGATACGATTGCTGCGGTCTTTGTCGAACCGATTGCCGGTTCGATTGGCACCATCGTGCCGCCGAAAGGCTATCTCGAGAAGCTTCGCGCGATTTGCGACAAATACGGCATCCTGCTGGTATTTGATGAAGTGATTACCGGTTTTGGCCGAACAGGTTCTGCTTTCGCCTCCCAGGCATTCGCAGTCCAGCCGGACCTGATCACCATGGCCAAGGCACTGACCAACGGCGCTATTCCCATGAGCGCGGTTGCCACCAGTGCCGAACTTCAGGGCGCTGTCTTTGAAGCCGCCGGCGATGCGGACCGCCCGGAATTCTTCCACGGCTATACCTATGCGGCACATCCGGTTGCCTGTGCTGCCGGGATTGCCGCACTTGATATCTATGCCAAGGACAAACTGTTCGAACGCGCCAATGATCTGTCATCGCACTTCCTTGATGGTGTGTTTGGCCTGCGCAACCTGCCCCATGTCAGCGACCTTCGCGGCTATGGCATGATGTCGGGAATTCAGTTGACACCGGGTGATGCACCGGGTGCAAAAGGCAGCTGGGCACAGCGCACGCTGTTTGACGAGGGCCTGCATGTCAAGGCGACCGGGGATGCGATCATCTTCGCGCCGGCATTCGTCAGCACCGAACAGGATATCGACGACATGGTGGCCATCCTTCAGAAGGTTCTGGGCTCACCAATGTAATCTGCCTGCAGGGGACAGATGCCGATCTCGGGGGAGTGGGATCGGGCAGGGTCCAAACTCATACACATGACCGCCCCAGCAACTGATATGAGAGAAAAAGCTAGGAAAAGCCCGCAGAGCAGGGTGATCCCCGGTCAAGGGATTTGACGCAGAGGCTTTCTCTCAGAGCAGTTGTCCTTCGGATCACACGGATTTGCACGGGCTATTTTGTCACAAAATCTTGAAAGATATAGATCTTGCTGCGATTTCGCTCCGCATGTCCGCACAAATCCGGGTGGCCGGGACGATCATGTGTATGAGTTTGGACCCAGGGGATCGCCATTCAGTTTATTACTGTGCGGCGGTCCCTTTCCTGTTTTCGGCCATCACCGCCATAATGGCATCGCGCAACTGGGTAATGCCCGGCGCGATCTGATCGCGTTCGATTACGGCAAAGCCCAGTCTGAGGCGATCACGCGGCGCGGTATCCGGATCGCAATAATGCACATCCCCCGGCTCGACCAAAACACCGCGCTTGGCGGCTTCGCGATGAACGGCCCAGGCATCGATGTTTTCGGGCAGTTTGACCCAAACCGCCGATCCGCCCGTGGTCGGGGTGACATTGAGTTCAGGCAATTGCTTGGCAATTTCGTTTTGCATCAATTGCCATTTTTCAGATAGGCGATCACGCGTTCGGCGCAGATGTGAGTCGAGATGGCCTTCGCCGATGAACAGCGCCATGGCGCGCTGATCCTGTGCCGATGGATGGCGATAGTTCAGGCGACGAAGAGCGCGCAATTCCTTGATCAGTTCGCTGTCGGCCAGGATGTAGCCAATCCGCAAGCCCGGGAACATCAGCTTGGTCAGGCTGCCGATATAAATGATATGGCCTGAGTTATCGTAACTCTTGAGCGCTGCACGCTGATGACCAAGGTAGTTCAGCTCGTGCTCGTAATCGTCCTCGACCAGAATGAAGTCATCCTTGCGCGCCCGTTCAACCAGCTGCAGGCGGCGATCCAGCGACATGGTGACACTGGTCGGGCATTGATGCGATGGCGTGGTATAGACCATATCGCATTCCGAAAGCCGGGGTGAATTGGCAAGACCCTCGCTATCAATCGGAAGCGGGCAGATATCAGCCCCCGTTGAGGCAAAGATATTACGCGCGTCTACATAACCCGGGTCTTCCATTCCGACTGTGCGCCCCCGTCCCGCGATCAGCTGCCCAACGAGAAACAGGGCGTTCTGCGCCCCGATGGTAATCAGCAACTGGTCGGGATGTGCCCGCAAGCCCCGATGGGGCAAAATGCGGGTAATGATCTGCTCAAGCAGTTGGGGATCATCCATATCAACCTGATCACCGACCCAGCTTTGCGAATGGGCAAGCGATCCGGCAAGTCGCATGGAATCGCGCCAGCGCGAAATGGTGGTTTTGTCTGGTGCCACCTGCCCGTAAATGAACGGATAGGGAAAGTCCCGCCAATTAGCCGGCTTGACGATATTACGCGCCTCTGTCGGGCGGAACTGCAAATGCCGTCGCCACAAATCAGGATCGCGTTCCTTGGAAAACAACGAGGCCGTGCGTGTATCCACACTCAGGCGCAGTTGCTGGCGGATATATTGTTCATTGACGAAATGCCCGCGCCGCCAGACCGCGGTCAGATAGCCATCATCCAAAAGCCGTTGATAAACAAGAACAACCGTGTTGCGCGACACCTTGAGCGCGGATGCCAGATCACGCGTTGATGGCAGGGGTTCGTGCGACGGTAAGCGACCTTCGAGAATCGCATCGACAAGGCCCTGATGCAGCTGTTGCTGCAGGGTTTGACCGGAGACTGCCGGGTCCTCAAGCCGAATGTCGAGCATCGGGTGCCCCCCTTTTATTTTTGGCGCCGCAGCAGATTAGTTGATCTGGCACCATAGTTTTTACCTTGTGGCTCTATTACTAGAGTAACCGGCAGATATACCATTTTGTCAATGCGATAAAGCAGGAACAAGAACCGCGATCAGAATGCGGTCGGTTCAGGGAAGTGATGTTCACCAGGGAGGCGCATGGTGCGCCGCACATAAGGGAAAATCCCGGCTATCAGGAGACATACGGATGACCAAGTTCAATTCCGGCCCCAAATTTAACCGGCGCACACTTCTTAAGGGCTCGCTTGCCGCCGGCTCTGCATTGGCAATGCCAGCGATCATCAGCAAAAAAGCACTCGCATCTTCGGGTGAGATCAACATTTTGATGTGGTCCGACTACCTGCCGGAAACCTTCCTCAAATCGTTTACCGATGCAACGGGCATCACGGTCAACTACACCGGCATCGGTTCGAACGAGGAAATCATCAACAAGATGAAGGCCTCCAAGGGTCGCGGCTTTGATATTGTGTCTCCGACCAACAACCGTGCACTTCAGTGGAAGGCACTCGAACTGCTTCAGCCGTTCGACATGTCCAAAGTCGCCATTGATGCCGTGAACCCGGCAATGGCCAAAATCGGCAGCACCGATTGGGCGTTTGAGGCTGGCACCACCTATTGGCTGCCGCACATCTGGGGTACCGAAGGCATGGCATGGCGTACCGACCTGTTCCAGCCGGACGGCATGTTCCCGTCCTATGGCGATGTCTGGTCCGAAGCCAATGCTGGCAAAACCATGGGCCGCGCGCATTCCATGATGCTGGGTGCCGGTCTTTACATGGAAACCATTGGCGAACTAGCGCCGGGCTCGGTCTGGAAAGCCTACACCTCCGAAGAAGAAATGCGCCCGGTTTGGGAGAAGATCACCGAATGGTGTATCGCGCGTAAAGGCAACATCAAACTGATCTGGAACGATGCCGATACCCAGAAGAACGGTCTTCTGAACGAAGGCGTCATTGTAGGTCAGACTTGGGATGGCCCGCCGCTTGCCCTTAAAACCGCTGGTGAACCGGTCATGTATCGTGCACCGAAAGAAGGTGCTCTGGCCTGGGTTGATGGTCTTGCCCTGCCGACCGGTGCAGAGAACATCGATGCCGTCTATGAGTTCATCAAATACGCCTTCATGCCTGAACTGGCTGGTGAGGCGATTGACCATCACGGTTACAACTCTCCTGTTCTGGGTGCGGACAAGTTCGCTGGCGAAGCCTATGCCAAGAACTTTGCCGATGCCTATCCGGGCGATGCGCTGGCCAAGCTCAACCCGTGGCCGTCGGAACCGCAGTGGTATGCCGACATGCGTACCGAATATGTAAACCGCTTCGAAAGCGCCTGATTTCGATTTCCGGGGGCGGCACGTCTTTGTACGTGTCGCCCTTTTTGGGTTCTTCACCCTATTCAATTCAAACAACAATAATTCCGTTGTCGCCCGCATTCCGGGGCGAACAGGGCTTTGCCGTTTTCAGGGGTTGTCAGTTCCATGACCAAAGAAATTTCGCTTGAGCATGTCTGGGTGGAGTTCGGTGAATTCACCGCTGTCCACAAGGCTAATCTGAACATCGCAGGTGGCGAGTTCTTTTCATTCCTCGGCCCATCGGGCTGTGGCAAGACAACGCTTTTGCGCTGTATTTCCGGTTTTCAGGAACCAACCCGTGGCAAGGTCAAAATCGGTGGCGAGGACATGCGTGGCGTTGGCCCGAACAAACGCCCCACCGCCCTTATTTTCCAGAACCTGGCCCTTTTCCCGCTGCGCTCGATTGCTGATAACATTGCCTTCCCGCTCGAAGTACGCGGTGTCGACAAGAAAACGCGGCGCAAGCGCGCAGATGAGCTGCTTGAACTGATTGCTCTGCCCGGCCAAGGCGACAAGAAAGTCAGCGAACTTTCCGGCGGCCAGAAACAACGTGTTGCCATTGCGCGCGCGCTTGCGGTTGAACCCGATATCCTGCTGCTGGACGAGCCGCTTTCAGCACTTGATCTTAAGCTGCGTCAGCATATGCGAACTGAACTGCGCGCCATTCAAAAGCAGGTCGGTCTGACCTTTATCTATATCACCCACGATCAGGGTGAGGCGCTGACCATGTCAGACCGCATTGCCGTGATGAACAAGGGCAAAATCGAACAGATCGGCGATGGCAAGGCGATCTATGATCACCCGACCACAAGCTTCGTCGCGTCCTTTGTCGGGGAAAACAACGTGCTTGAGGGCACGGTTCTTTCCAATGACGGGCAGAAGATGCAGATTGATGCAGGCCTCGGCACGCCATTCACAGTCGAAAGCCACCCGGCTGGTGGCCCGGCCCTCGCCCCCGGTGATGACTGTCATCTGTTTGTCCGCCCGGAAGCGCTTCGGATATCGAAGGATGAAAGTTCGATCAACCAGTTCGAAAGCAACTTCGTCACCGAAGAGTTCGAAGGCAATATGCGCCACATCGTGATGAATGCGAATGGCAAGGATCTGAAGCTTTCGCTGATCAATGATGGCACCAACGCGATTGATGCCAATGCCCCGGTCAAACTCGATTTCGCACCGGAAATGGGCATTGCGCTCAAACCGGGCGAATTGGCCAGTGCGTAACGGGGGCCAATATCATGCGTGATCTTTTTTACGATCTTGTTCGACGCAATGGCATGGCAGTGTCGATATATCTGATGCTTGCCGTCAGCATCTGGGTGTTCCTTTTGATCATCCTGCCGCAGCTGACCATGCTGGATTATTCGTTCCGCTTTAACCTTCCACCCGCCAAAATCGGTGGCCCCGAAGACGTTTATACCCTTGAGCAATATCGATACTTCTTCCAGGGCAGCGGTGCTTCGGACGGGATCAATACCCTTGATATCGGCATCCTGTTTAAGACACTTTTCGCGGCTGTGTTTGTCACCGTTTTTGATTTGATCATCTGTTACCCGGTGGCATTTGTTCTGGCGAAATCATCTGCCGGGGCAAAGGCGCGCTTGCTGGTTCTGGCCCTGATCGTCCCTTACTGGATCAATGAAATTCTGCGGGCCTTTGCGTTTCGTATTCTGTTTGGCGCAACGGGTGTCATCAATGAAACCGGCATGGGACTGGGACTTTGGGATACGCCGATTGACTTCATCCGCGAAGATGTCGCGCTCTATGCCGGCTTGGCATACGCCTATATCCTTTTGATGATCTTCCCGCTTTATAACGCGATTGAAAGCCTTGATCGCAACCAGATCGAAGCAGCGCGTGACATGGGCGCCAACTGGTGGCAGGTCCATGCCAAGGTTGTCATTCCCTACGCCAAGCCGGGCATTGCATCAGGCATGACAATGGTCTTCATGCTGACATCAGGTGCACTTGCTGCACCACAAATTCTGGGTGGCCCGTCGAACCTTTGGTTCACGCAGCTGGTCTATCAATGGTTTAACTCGGGCGGCAACTGGCCGCGTGGCTCGGCCTACGCGATGGTCCTTCTGATTGTCTGTATCGCACTTGTCTTGTTGGTGATGCGCCTGTTCAAGGTATCGATCGGGGAGATCAAACAATGAAGATGAAATCCCCGACTGCAATGATCCCGGGTTTGTATCTGACCCTGTTCTTTGCCTATCTGTTCGGACCGCTGATCATCATGGTGATCACCGCGTTTAACTCATCAAGCTTCCCGCGCGTCTCACCTTGGGAGTGCTTCACCACCGACTGGTTTGGCAAACTTGCCACTGATGACAAGCTTCTTGCAGGTCTGGGCAATTCGCTTTTGATCGGGGTTGGGGTTGTCTGTGTTGCCATCCCGATCGGATTGGCCGCCGCAATCACCCTGTCGCAGGTCGGTCCGAAACTGCGTGCAGCCCTTTATACGATCTTTATTGCGCCCATTCTGGTACCGGGCGTTGTCATCGGTCTTTCGACCCTGATCTTCTGGGACCGGATCGGCACCCTGTTCAACGCACCGTATGAGAGCTTCTTCTACGATGGCACATTCCTGACGATCTTTGGTCAGGTGACCTTTATTGCCGCATACTCGATGCTGGTGTTCCTGTCGCGTATTCAGCGCTTTGACACCACACTGACCGAAGCGGCCCTTGATATGGGTGCCACACCGACACAGGCGTTCGTTAAGGTGCTTCTGCCCTTCATGGCGCCGGCAATCGGTTCGGCCACGGTTCTGGCGTTCTTGGCATCGCTTGAAAACTACAACACCACTGTGTTCACGATTGTTTCAAGCAGCACCTTTACCACCGTTCTGTCATCGAAGGTGCGTTATGGTCTTGATCCGTCGATCTCGGCCGTCGCGGTGATCATTATCGCCATCACCCTGATCGGGGCGATCATTTATGAGTGCCGCAATCGCTATAACACCAAGGGCTGGGCCCATGTGATTGCCGACCGCCCGGTTCTTAAGATCGCAACCCATCCGGGTACAGTGGCGGTGATTTTGGGTCTTCTGGCATTGGCTGCTGTTGTCTTCATTCAGAACCACGATTCAAGTGCCTGCACCGCGCAGATCCTTGAAGACAAACGTGCGCTTCAGCAGAAACTGATGGAAGAACAGTCGCTCAACACGCCGCAACAAACCGTTCCGGCACCGACCATGCCAAACCTTGGCCCGCTGGGCGGGGATAAAGGGGGTGCTTCGGCACCAAGCCCGTTTGGCAATAGTATCTTCTCACCGGAGAATCTTGGAACCAGTGCCTCGGATGGTCAGTAATCCGACCAAATGGGACGAAAACAAAAAGCAGCGGTATTAGCCGTCAAGTATTAAAGCATAATGGTCACGCATTCTCGCATTGAGGATGGTGACCATTTTTCTGACGACAGCAATCACAGCAACCTTGCCGGGTTTTCCGTTTTCAGTCAGGCGTTTGTAGAAGTCGCGTAGCAGAGGATCGAAGCGTATTGCCGGTAATGCAGCATAGTAAAGAGCATTGCGCACTTCCAAACGTCCGCCGCCA
>NZ_JYII01000001.1 GCF_000948415.1 Thalassospira sp. HJ
CGGTGGCCATAGCGGCCGGGAACCACCTGATCCCTTCCCGAACTCAGAAGTGAAACCAGCCTGCGCCGATGGTACTTTGTCTTAAGGCACGGGAGAGTAGGTCACCGCCGGGCCTTCCAAATACAGCACATCATATTCCCTATACACACACCAAACATCAAACGCCGCTTCAAACATGAGCGGCGTTATCTGTTTAAAAGGCCAAGCGCCTAAACAGAAACACCCACTGACGCGGGGTGGAGCAGCCCGGTAGCTCGTCAGGCTCATAACCTGAAGGTCGCAGGTTCAAATCCTGCCCCCGCAACCAACATTAAATAAGCTCGCCCTTGTGGCGGGCTTTTTTAATGTTGGTTTGCCGAGTGCATGCGGATTGGAACATCGCAAACAGGCCATAGCCTGTTTGCAGGTTCTTTGCGAAGGCCATAGGCCGGAGCTGGCGGAGCCCAAAGGGCGGAGACTAATCCTGCCCCCGCAATTCCACACCAGAGCACTCCTCCTCTAATGAATCAAATTCATCATTCCAAGCGAAACTAGTGGGCTAATCCGCCCACTGGGTTTTCGCTACAGTCGGCTCATAAATCGCGAACTGATAAGGAGCGAATGAGATGACTGACTCTGTGAATGTTGAAAACAAGACCGAGACCCTTAATGAGGGCCGTCGTAACCTTCTGAAAATCGCTGGTGCGAGTGCTGCGGCATTCGGGGCGAGCTCCCTTGTTGGTTCGCCCGCTTTGGCGGTGACCGAAGAGTGGGACAAGACCTTTGCCAAGAGTGCTGCGGTTGATCATGAGAAGGTGACCTTCACCAATCGTTACGGCGTTGCGTTGGTTGGTGATCTGTATCTGCCGAAAAACCGTTCCGGCAAGCTGGCGGCGATTGCGGTTGCCGGTCCGTTTGGTGCGGTGAAAGAACAGGCAGCGGGTCTTTATGCCCAGACAATGGCCGAGCGCGGCTTTGTCTCCGTGGCGTTTGATCCGTCCTATGTTGGTGAAAGTGGTGGTGCTGTTCGTGACGTTGCATCGCCGGACATCAATACCGAAGATTTTATGGCAGCGATTGATTTCCTGGGCCTGCATGAGTCGGTGAACCGTGATCAGATCGGCATCATTGGTATTTGCGGCTTTGGCGGCATGGCACTGAATGCCGTTGCCGCAGACAAGCGCGTCAAAGCGGTTGCCACGACCAGCATGTATGACATGTCACGTGTGATGGCGAAGGGTTATTACGATGCAATGACCCAGGAAGAGCGTACCGCAGCACTGACCCAGATGAGCGAGCAGCGCTGGACAGATGCGGGAAATGGTAAACCGGCAATGGCTGGTGGTTTGCCTGATACGCTTGAAGGCATCGATAACCCGGTCATTCAGATGTATTACGGCTACTACAAGACCGAGCGCGGCTATCACAAACGTTCGGTCAACTCCAACGGTGGCTGGACCGTAACCAACCCGCTGTCGTTCATGAACATGCCGCTTCTGACCTATGTCGATGAAATCTCGCCGCGCCCGATGCTGCTGATCGCGGGTTCGGAAGCCCATTCGCGTTACTTCAGTGAAGATGCCTATGCGGCAGCTGCTGAACCGAAAGAGCTGATGATTATCGACGGTGCAGATCACGTCGATCTGTATGACCAAGTGGACATCATTCCGTTTGATAAGCTACAGGCCTTCTTTGAAGAGCATGTTGCCTAAGCATAGCGATACTTGATCCGGGATATGGATCCTGAAAGTAAAAACCCCGCCGATTGTTTGGCGGGTTTTTTTTTGATCAGTCTTTGAGATCGGAAAGCCTAGCTGCGCGGCTTGAGGTTTTCGGGATCGTAGATCGGTTTGTAACCGATGCCATAGACTTCGACCGGATAGATCTCGTCCATGTAGGAGACTGTCAGTTTGCGACCTTCCTGGCAGTAATCCCACGGCAGGTAGGCAAGGGCAATGTTCTTGCCGACACTCGGACCAAAGGCGATCGAGCTGGTATAGGAACGACGACCCAGCTCATCGATCAGGGTTTTGCCGGTTTCCGGATCCATGACCGGCAGACGGCCGACCGGGTAACGGGCCACACCATTGGCATCGACATTTTCGGTCATGATCAGGGTGCAGAGCATGGCTGGTTGATGATCGCGTTCGCGATATTCAACATGCTTTGCCTTGCCGCGGAAGTCGGGTTCCTTGACTTTCGGACGTGCCAGATCGGCTTCGAGCAGGTTGTACTGGGTGTGCAGGTCTGCGTTCTGCAGACGCAGCGATTTTTCCAGACGACGCGAGTTGGCATAGGTTTCAACACCAACCGCCAGAACGCCAATCCCGCGCAGTGCATCCCAGACAGCTAGGCCGTCTTCATAGCGCATGTGAAGTTCCCAGCCCTGCTCGCCAACATAGGAAATACGGAAAGCAGAAACGGTTTTGCCGGCAATCTTGATCTGACGGATGGCGGCAAACGGGAAGTTTTCGACATTCAGCGCTTCGGGATCTTCGACAACCTTTTTAAGGTTCTCACGCGCATTCGGGCCCCAGATGCCAATAGTGGTGTAGTCTTCGGTCACATCGGTGATCGTGACATCCCAACCCTTGTCCTGAGCGGTGCGGCGCATATAGGTCAGGTCACGCGGGCCGGCATCGGCACCGTTAACCAAACGGCAGCGGTCTTCCATGCGGAAGACGGTGAAGTCGGCACGCACCATGCCTTCGTCATCGAGCATGTGGGTATAGATACCCTTGCCGATGTTGGCGGCCCCACCGACCTTGGCAGCACAAAGCCATTCCATCAGTTCGACATGATCCGGACCGGAGATGTCGGTCATGTGGAAGTGCGACAGGTTGATGATGCCGCAATCGTCACTCATGGCGAGCTGTTCGGCGTTCGACACACGCCAGAAGTGGCGGTTGTCCCATTCATGTTCACGGACCGGAACGCGGTCAGCGTATTTTTCCAGAAGGTGCTCGTTGGCGGCATAACCGTGTGCGCGTTCCCAGCCACCAAGTTCCATGAAGTAACCGCCCAGTTCGACTTCGCGCTCATAGAACGGGGAGCGACGAATGCCGCGGGCATTGGCGAACGGCTCGCGCGGGTGGACCGGAGGGTTGTAGATCTTTTTCGCCGTCTCATAGCAACGGTCGTGGATGTACTGTTCGTTCAGCTGGAACTTGTTGAAGCGCGAGAAGTCGACAGAGGCATGGTCGACATGGGTGCGACCATGGGTCATCCAGTCGGCAATCAGTTTGCCCATGCCCGGTCCGTCTTTAATCCAGATACCAACCGCGTACCAGAGACCACGCAGGTTCTGACTTTCACCCATCGACGGGCCGCCGTCAGCCGAGGACTGCAGCAGACCATTGAACGAGTGGCTTTCGTTAAAGCCAAGTTCGGTCAGGATCGGGGTCAGTTCCATGGCGCGTTCAAGCGGCTCGATCACGTCTTCGAGTTCGAGGTCGCGCTGGGATGGGGAGAGGCGTGCCTGATCCTTTTCAAGGATGTCGCGCGGATGGACCAGACGCGGGTTTTCTTCGTAATAGTAACCCCATTCGATCTGGCCGCCCTCGGTGCTTTTGGGATCGCCGGTATCGCGCATATAGGCCGAGTTGCCCTGGTCGCGAAGCAGCGGGTAACCGATTTCAACACCGGTGCCTTCGAATTCGTTATACGGCCCGAAGAAGGTCAGCGGGTGGTCGACCGGCATCACCGGAAGGTCTTCACCCGCCATTTCAGCGATCAGACGGCCCCACAGACCGGCACAGACAACAACATAGTCGGCATGGATCGTACCGCGTTCGGTAACGACACCCTTGATGCGGCCATTTTCGGTGATCAGTTCAAGAGCCGAGGTGTTGGCAAAGATCTTGAGCTTGCCGGATGCTTCGGCCTGATCGATCAGCTTGCCGGCAACAGTTTGCGAGCGCGGAATGACAAGACCGGCATCCGGGTCCCACATCGCACCCATGATCTGGTCTTCTTCCAGAAGCGGGAATTTTTCCTTGGCTTCTGCGGCCGTGATCATTTTGACGTTGGTGCCGAATGCCTTGCCAGAGTCAACGCGGCGTTTGAGTTCGCCCATGCGTTCTTCATCGCCGACACGTGCGACTTCCAGACCGCCGATGCGCGCGTAATGGCCCATCTTTTCATAGAAATCCATGGAATACATGGTGGTCCAGGTGGTCAGCTGGTCGTGGCTGGTCGCATAGCAGAAGTCGGATGCGTGCGCGGTCGAGCCGATATCGGTCGGGATACCGGACTTGTCGATGCCGACAATATCGTCCCAGCCATTTTCGATCAGGTGATGTGCCACCGAGGAGCCAACAATACCGCCGAGACCGACGATGACTACTTTGGCCTTGCTTGGAAATGCGCTCATTTCTCTCAATCCTTCTTTCCGAGATGTTTGTCAGTGCTCGGCATGGCGAAAAACGCGTCAGGGACCGGTCGAAGCCGGCCCCGTTGCAGGAGTGTACTACAAAGTGAAGACAACTGTTCGGTGATCGTTGAGCATCACCCTGCCTTCAAGATGGTATTTGACTGCGCGGGCGAGAACCCGGGATTCGATATCACGACCCGCCGCGACGAAATCGTCGGCCGACATCGCGTGGTTCACGCGTTCGGTTTCCTGTTCAATGATCGGGCCTTCATCAAGATCCGGCGTGACATAGTGTGCCGTCGCCCCGATCAGTTTCACGCCGCGTTCATAAGCCTGGTGATACGGCTTTGCCCCTTTGAAGGATGGGAGGAACGAATGGTGAATATTGATGATCATGCCATAGAACTGGCTGGAAAGCTCGTTGGTCAGGACCTGCATGTAACGGGCAAGGACCACCAGTTCAGACTTGGTTTCCTTGATCAGGTCAGCAAGCTTGGCTTCCTGTTCAGCCTTGTTTTCCTTGTTCACCGGCCAGTGATAGAAGGGAATGCCTTCCTGATCGGCGACCTTGCGGGCATCTTCGTGGTTCGAAACGATGGCCGCGACTTCGGCGTCCAGCCAGCCCACCTTGATTTGGTAAAGAAGGTGCAGCATCGCATGGTCGAACTTCGAAACCATGATGATGATTCGCGGACGGCGAGCAACTTCATCAATCTTGAGCTTCAGGTTAAAGCGATCAACCGCCGGGTTCAGCGACAGGGCAATGGATTCTTTGTCGATCTCTGACGGTGTGATGACCGCAACACGCAGGAAGAACTTGTTGGTGTGGCGGTCCCAGAACTGGTTGGACTCGGCGATATTGGCGCCGCGCGTGGCCAGAGCAGAGGTAACGGTCGCAACGATGCCCGGCTGATCGTCGCAGGCAATACGCAGGATATAAGAGGTATCGTTCACTGGTTTGGTTCCGTTTCGATTTCTCTGGTGAGCTTAAAGCTGGTTTTCCAGCTGCGGCAGAATGTCAAACAGATCACCGACAATGCCGTAATCTGCGACCTGGAAGATCGGTGCTTCTTCATCTGTATTGATGGCAACGATGATCTTGGAATCCTTCATGCCTGCCAGATGCTGGATCGCGCCGGAAATGCCACATGCGATATATAGGTCCGGTGCGACGACTTTACCCGTCTGACCAACCTGAAGGTCGTTCGGGGCATAGCCGGCATCAACAGCTGCACGCGATGCGCCAACTGCTGCACCAAGCTTGTCTGCAAGCGGCGTGATGACAGCCTTGAACTTTTCTTCTGATCCAAGCGCACGGCCACCGGAAACAATAATCTTGGCAGAACCGAGTTCGGGGCGATCATTTTCCGACAGAATGTTTTCAAGGAAGGAAGATTTCCCGCTATCGGCACTGCCGGCATCAATAGATTTGATTTCGGCAGTGCTGTCACCAGCCTCGACCGCGCCGAAGCTTGAGGTGCGGATGGTCAGAACTTTTTTGGCATCCGTGCTTTGAACGACTTCGATGGCGTTGCCGGCATAGATCGGGCGTTTGAAGGTATCAGCATCGACAACTTCCATCACCTCGGACACCTGCATGACATCAAGCAGGGCCGCAACGCGCGGCAGGATGTTTTTGCCATTGGCGGTCGCTGCAGCAACGATGGTGTCATAGTCACCGGCAAGCGAAACGATCAGGTCAGCAGCATTTTCGGCAAGGTGGTTTGCCAGTGCGTCGCTATCGGCAACCAGAACGCTGCGAATACCAGAAAGCTTGGATGCCTGTTCGTCAACGGCACCAACGCCAGCACCTGCGACCAGAATATCAATGTCATCACCGATCTGGCTTGCGGCACTCAGGGCCTTTGCGGTCTGTTCGGACAGTGTTGCGTTATCGTGTTCGGCAAAAAGGAGAATAGGCATGATTTCAATCTCCGCCTGGGTCAGATGACGCCAGCTTCATTCTTGAGTTTGTCGGTGAGTTCAGCAACATCGGCGACCTTGATACCGGCCTTGCGCGTTGCGGGTTCTTCTACCCGGATCAGGCGCAGACGCGGTGCAACGGTAACGCCAAAGTCGGCGGCGGTTTTGCTATCAAGCGGCTTTTTCTTGGCCTTCATGATATTGGGCAGCGACGCATAGCGGGGCTCGTTCAGGCGAAGGTCGGCCGTTACGATTGCCGGCAGGCTGACGCTGATGGCCTGAAGACCACCATCAACCTCGCGGGTGACTTTTGCATGATCAGCCGAGAGTTCCAGTTTGGAGGCAAAGGTCGCCTGAGACCAACCCAACAGGGCCGAAAGCATCTGGCCTGTCTGGTTGGCGTCATCATCAATCGCCTGCTTGCCCAGAATGACAAGGCCGGGTTCCTCCACGTCAACGACGCCCTTAAGGATTTTTGCGACATCAAGCGGTTCAACCGGACCATCAACCGTTACCAGGATGGCACGATCCGCACCCATGGCCAGGGCCGTGCGCAGGGTTTCCTGTGCCTGAGCCGGGCCGATCGAGACGGCGACGATTTCGTCAGCCTGACCGGATTCCTTGAGGCGAATGGCTTCCTCGACCGCGATTTCGTCGAAGGGGTTCATCGACATTTTGACATTGGCAAGGTCGACACCGGAACCATCCGCCTTGACGCGGATCTTCACGTTGTAGTCGACGACCCGTTTAACAGGTACGAGAACCTTCATCATTTCCCTCTCTGACGAAATCCGGATCAAAGCTGTCTGGTCCGGGACGGTCGCGGCAAGCGCGACCCGATTTAAGTTTCAAAGACTGGAAGCGTTACGTGATGTGACACTACCGGAGGCGACATTTATCTTGGTGCAATTCGGGATGCCGATATTCCGGAACCGGGACAATTGTTACACATTTTTGGCCAACTTCCCGGGGCGCGAATGTACTGTTTGCCATTTTTGACATCTTCATCGCGATCCGATTGTTGATTCTGCCGAGACCCTGTGTTTCTCTTGCTTCCCCGATATACCCGTCGGTATCATGAAAATTAATCTGGCGACTTTTTGCGCCAAAAAATAGAATGTTTGCGTCAAAGTGAGATTACCGCTACGACAAACCTGACAACCTTGCCTGTATCGGAGGAACCGATGCTCAAGAAGCCTGAATCCCGTGCCCAGACTGCACCGCGTTTGAACGTCGGTTTTATCCTCGCAAAACGCTTTACCTTGTGTGCTTTTGCGAACTTTGTTGATGTCTTGCGACTGGCTGCGGACGAGGGTGATCGCAGTCGTCCGATTCTTTGTAAATGGACGGTTCTGTCAGACACGATGGACCCGATTACATCGAGTAGCGGGATCGCGGTACAGCCCAAGGAACGGTTAGGGGACCCAAGACGGTTCAACTATATCGTGGTTGTCGGCGGGTTGATGGATGACGCCGAAAAGCTCAGCCCCGCCTATCAGAAGTTCCTGCATGAAGCGGCGGCGGCTGGTGTGCCGCTGGTTGGTGTGTGTACCGGTGTTTTCATGCTGCACGAGGCTGGGCTTTTAAATGGCTATCGTTGCTGTGTCAGTTGGTTCCATCATTCCGAGGTTGTCGAACAATTCGAAGGACTTGACCCGGTTACCGAGCAGATTTTTGTGGTCGATCGCGATCGCCTGACCTGTTCGGGCGGGGTAAGTTCGGCGCATCTTGCTGCCTATCTGGTCGACAAGCATGTTGGCCGCGCACAGGCGAACAAAAGCCTGCATATTATGATCATTGATGATGCGCTTCAGGCGGAAAAACCACAGCCGGGCATTCCGCTTGATCTGAAGACTCAGGATCAGATTGTTCAGCGTGCGCTTTTGATCATGCAGCAAAATATCGATATGCCGATTTCGGTGCAGGAAATTGCGCGGCGCATGGGCAACAGTAAGCGCCAGATCGAACGGCATTTCCGGCTTGCACTTGATACGTCGCCACAGGTGGCGTTCCTCAATATCCGGCTGGATCTGGCCCAGCATCTGATCGAAAAAAGTGACAAATCGGTCGCCCAGATCGCGGTTGATTGCGGCTTTTGCGACTCGTCACACCTAAGCCGCATGTTCCGCCGCCGCTATGGCTGCACGCCGCAAGCGCTGCGTCGCCCGATCCCCGATTCGCTGGCAACAAGTAACATGGCCGCGGCCGAAGCCCCGCAGCTTGAAGCTGGTGCCTAAAAGAAAACGCCCTGCTCACAATCAAAAGTGAGCAGGGCGTTTTAAATTGTGCCGTCGTTGTCGGGGGTCTTAAATCTCGACCTCGACATCGGAAAGCGGGGTCGAGCAGCAAATCAGGATTTTGCCCTGATCGACTTCGCGCTGGCGAATACCGCCACCGTGCTGCATGTCGACTTCACCCGTGACCAGTTTGGATTTGCAGGTACCGCAAATACCGCGCTGACAGGAAGACATCGGCATCAGACCAGCTTCCTTGGCGGCCGACAGGATCGTCATGCCCGGATTACATTCCACAACGTGGCCGGTTTTTACGAAGCTGACGCGGAATTTCTGATCGCTGATTTCCGGTGCAACAGATTCATGTTCTTCGAGGTTACCCGCGGTTTCAGCACCGAAGTCGAAGCTTTCCTCGTAATATTTGTCCATGTCAAAGCCGGCTTCCTGGAGCATGTTGCGCACGCCCTCCATGAAGCGGCCCGGGCCACAGCAAAAGACCTTGCGGTCCTTGAAGTCCGGCGACATCAGCGACAGCATCGGCAGGCTCAAACGGCCGGTGAAGCCCGACCACTGATGGCTGGCCGAGGTCGTATCAACGGTCAGCGAAACCTTCAGCGACGGGTTCTGCGAGACCAGAAGGTCCAACTCATCGCGGAAAATCAGATCCGACGGGGTACGGGCTGCATGGACAAAATGCAGATCGGTCGGCTCGGACAGATCGCATGCCGTGCGGGTCATCGACATCATCGGCGTGATGCCGCTACCAGCCGAAATGAACAGCAATTTCTGATCAGCAGTTGCGTCGGTGGTGAAGTCACCGGCCGGCCCGGTGACATTCACTTCCTTGCCCGGCAGCATGTTGTCATGCAGCCAGTTCGATCCCGGACCACCCGGAACACGTTTGACCGTGATTTCAATACGGTATGGACGTGCGGCTGATGCCGAGATCGTATAGCTGCGCGTGACCATACCTTCGACCGGCAGCTCGAAGGTCATGAACTGACCGGGGTAGAAACGAAACGCACGCGGCTCACGCCCCGAAAACACAAAGGTTTTCACATCGTGCGTTTCCTGACGAACTTGCCGGCAAACAAGGACATCGTCGTGCTCCGGATCCCACAAGGGGACCCGGTTGACTTCGGTCACGATTTCTTCGACGGGCGCGTCGTTGCCCTTCGTGTCCTCGTTTGGCTTCTTCTCACTCATTCTGCGGCAATCCCGGCTTTGTTCGTTGCGAAGTGGTCTTCCAGGCGCTTGATGTACCAGTCACAGAACGCCTCAACGTGCGGTTCGGTGAATTTGGAATACGGGCCCGGTTCGTATGCAGGCTGTTCACTGCCAATCTGGGCAAGACGGACAAGGTCGGCGTCCTGCTGGTTGGTCATGTTCCATACGTGGGTGAGGTTATCAAGGGTATAATCCTCGTTCTCACGTGCGTCCTTGTGGACCAGCCAGGTCGTGCGGACCAGCGTTCTGTTCGGCGAAAGCGGCAGAACACAGAAGGTCACGATATGGTCGGCCATAAAGTGGTGCCAGGAGTTCGGATGCGTCCAGAAGCTTAGACCACCAAGTTTGGCATCGGTGAAGTTGCCCAGAAGTTTCTTCGAGGCAGCCTTGGTATCAAGGGTGTGCGATTCACCTTCGCGCATCAGCGGCAGGCGCATGGTCCGGAAGCCGGTGACGTTTGAGAGCTGGTCCTGCTCGGCAGACGGCAGGCCGCATGCTTCCCAACGTGCATGATCCTTGGTGATGGTCTCAGAATATTTGGCAACGTCTTCTGAACGGCGCTGATCAAGTTCATCAGGCGAGAAGCCGAAACCGAATTCCGACAGCGGCACGGTCAGCTGAGGGTGGTTGCCCTCGCAGTGATAGCACTCGCGGTTGTTTTCCATGGTCAGCTTCCAGTTTCCTTCCTCGATCAGTTCGGAAACGTGGGCAACCTTACAGTTGGAAAGATCATGCGGCGCAATATACGGTTCCATGACCTTGGCCATTTCTTCGATATCGGCCGGGGCGTCTTTGGCAAGACAGATAAAGATCAGGCCGGCGATGGAACGGACGTGAACCGTTTTCAGGCCATGGCAGCTTTTATCAAAGCCTGAACCCATATGTTCGGCAAGGATAAGGTCGCCATCCTCGTTATAGGTCCAGCCATGATAACGGCAGACGATGTTGCCGATCGTGGTCTGGCGTTCATCGATCAGCTTTGCACCGCGGTGACGGCAGACGTTATGGAATGCACGCAGGCCCATATCATCGCCGCGCAGGATCAGGATCGACGCGCCACCGATTTCAACGGTGATGCAATCGCCCGGTTCCGGAAGCTCAGGCTCTACGCCAACGAAAATCCAGTTCTGGCCAAAGATGACATCCATATCCAGATCCAGAATGTCCTGATCACCGTAGAACGGTGCTTCAAGGCTTTTGAAAGTCTGGCGGCGGGCGACGAGTTTTTGAATTTCAGATGAATGCATGGTCGGATACCTCGGCTTCTCTCAATGGTATCTGGAACGGAATCCTGTGCATGGCTAACCGTCTGCATCAGGGCGTAAGCATAGCACCGAACGGGAAATTCGGTTGCTTAATTCTTGGTGATGCTGGTTGTTTCCAGCATCGGGCTTATTCCTGGACGTCTTCGGTGGAAATCTGCACGCGAGACAGTTGGTATTGCCGAGGTAACTGACGGTATGACTTCTGTATGCCAGATGATTGACCGAAACGCACCAGACCACGTCCCGCAATGCCTTGATTGCAGGATCGTTTAGTATTCACGGTCATGCCGCAAAACACACGATCTGTCACGTGCAGGGCACGTGTCGGTTTACGGGCTGTCAGTTGCACCCAAAGTCTCCCTCTTCTCCGCCGGCAGGTAACCTGCTCTTTCGGGCGCCCACACCTGAGAGTGAGCGATTTCAAAATCTATTTCGGTTTTGGTGTGCTAAGGGAGAAAGCATAAGTCAAAAAGGCAGTAGTTTTGCGACGAGATATCATTGTCTGGCAGTCTACAAAGGCTACGTGGCTTTGCTTTGGACAAATTTCAATGTGCAACGGCAGTTTTCCTGCCCTTTTTTGACCTCATCCCCCGGCAATGGCATCATTGGATCAATGTGGTGCGAAAATTGGGAGTCGGGTGATGAAAGTCGGGATTGTCGGGGCCGGAATGGTCGGAAGTTCGGCGGGCTACGCGCTGGCGGTTATGGGACTCGCAAGCTCGGTCATTCTGGTCGATCAAAACCACGATCTGGCTGTGGCACAGGCCGAAGACATAGCGCACGCTGTGCCTTTCATGTCTTCCACGATTGTTGAAGCGGCAAATTATGATGGGCTGGCCGGTGCATCCGTCATCATTCTGGCCGCGGGGGTCAGTCAGAAACCCGGTGAAACCAGACTGGCGTTGCTTGAAAGAAATGCCGCCGTTTTCAAGGACGTGGTCGGCAATGTTTTGTCGGTCGCGCCTGACGCAATTCTTCTGATTGCGTCTAACCCGGTCGACATCATGACCCAGATCACCCAACGGATATCCGGGCTGCCGACCAATCGGGTGATTGGCTCGGGCACCATTCTTGATACTGCCCGTTTCCGAAGCCTTCTGGGTCGGCATCTTGGTATTTCACCGCAATCGGTTCATGCCTATGTCCTTGGCGAACACGGCGATAGCGAAGTCCTTGCCTGGTCGAATGCCAAGGTGGGATCGCTGTCGCTTGCCGATATCGCAGCCCAGGTCAGCGCACCGATCACGGAACATGTCCGTGCAAGCATTGATGATGGTGTGCGTAATGCAGCCTATAAAATCATCAAGGGTAAGGGCGCGACCTATTACGGGATCGGGGCCGGGTTGGCGCGAATCGTCAAGGCGATCGGGCGCGATCAGCATGATGTTCTGACCGTATCCTGTGTGACCCCCGAAATCGTCGGGATCAGGGATGTCGCACTTTCCATTCCACGCGTTGTCGGTGCAAACGGGATAGAAACCGACTTGATGCCCGATCTTGTCGCGACGGAGCGTGACGGACTTGAAAAAAGTGCAACGCTTCTGAACGACAGCGTGGAATCGATCCGCTTATAGGTCGGGTTGTGATGCGGTTGTGGTTGGTACCGTGCGCCGTTTGCTGCGCATGGCGCGCAAGGTTGTGCCAAAGGCCTGGGCATAGGCACGGCTAAGGGCTGCGTGGCTTTTAAACCCGGTCTGAAGCGCAATGTCAGCGAGCTTTATATCTGTGGATCGGGCCAAATCGCGTGCCCGACCCAGACGCAGCATCTGATAATATTTCCCCGGCGCCATTTGCAGATTGTCCTGAAAGGCCCGATCAAGACTGCGCAGCGAACAGCCCGCGCGGGTCGCAATGGCTTTGAGCGCAATCGGCGCTTCGATATGGGCAATCATTTCGCTAACCGCACGCCGGACATGATCCGCGCCCGGACCATGCAAACGATCGGCCCCGCGTGCGGGCATATCGTTTGTGCCATGTGCCTGATGGCGGGCGTCATAGACAAACAGGTTGCTGACATCAAAGGCGACCGACGGGCCAAATTCCCGGGAAAGAAGATGGAGCATCATCTCCATCACGGTCGCAGCCCCGCCCGATGTGATCATTTTGCCATCTTCAACAAAGCGGTCGGTCAGGACACTGACATCGGGGAACTGTTCGCGGAATTGATCAAGTTCCTGCCAATGAATGGTCGCTGATTTCCCGGCCAGCATATTGCACGCCGCCAGCAGCCAGGCCGCGGTATCGACACCGATCACGGTGCGTGCATGTTGCGCAGCATTTTGCAGCCGGGCACGTGTGCGCGACGATAAATGATGGCGCATGTCATAGCCCGATATCACCACCAGATAATCAATCCGCGTCGGATCATTGAGGGCATTCAGCGCGGCCTTTGGCGTGATGACAAGGTCACTTGAACTTGTCGTGGGGGATCCATCGATTGTGCAAATATCCCAACGGATGTCTGGCCCATTGGGCAGGCCTGCGGCCGCGCGCAATGGTTCCAATGCGCTGGCGAGAACCAGATTGGAAAATCCGTCAAACAGGACAAAGACAAATCGGTGATGTGGTTGTGGCATAATGAGAAAAGTAAATGACGGAATATGTAAAATCAATATTGCCAATCGCGATATCCTGATCGCAGCAAAATGACCCCAAAAGCCAGAGAGGCCAGCATGCCGCTTTCGATGAACAAGGAAGTCTTCATTACCGCCGCCGTAACCGGATCGGGCGGCACACAGGATAAGTCGCCGCACGTGCCACGTTCGCCCGAACAGATCGCCAACAGTGCGATCGATGCCGCCAAGGCCGGTGCCGCCGTTGTGCATTGTCATGTCCGTGATCCCGAAACCGGGGCACCATCACGCGACGTTAGATATTACCGCGAACTGACTGAACGGGTTCGGGCGGCTGACGTGGACGTTGTCCTTAACCTGACGGCGGGCATGGGTGGCGATATCGTCTTTGGCTCGACCGAGGCGCCCTTGCCGGTCAATGAAGCCGCAACCGACATGATCGGGGCGTCGGAACGCATGGCTCATATCGCCGACTGCCTGCCGGAAATCTGCACCCTTGATTGCGGCACGATGAACTTTGCCGAGGCCGACTATGTCATGACCAATACGCCGGGCATGCTGCGCGCCATGGGGCAGATGATGACTGATCTTGGCGTCAAACCCGAGATCGAGGCATTCGATACAGGTCACCTGTGGTTTGCCAAGCAACTGGTGAATGAGGGCATTCTTGAAAGTCCCGCCCTTGTGCAGCTTTGCATGGGTATTCCGTGGGGGGCGCCAAATGATCTCAATACCTTTATGGCGATGGTCAATAACGTGCCATCCGATTGGGAATGGTCGGCCTTTTCCATCGGGCGTGATCAGATGCCCTATGTTGCGGCATCGGTTCTGGCCGGCGGCAATGTGCGCGTTGGTCTGGAAGACAATATCTATCTGTCGAAGGGTGTGCTTGCCACTAACGCCCAGCTGGTTGAACGCGCGGTTGGCATTATTGAGGGCATGGGCGCCACGGTGATCGGTCCGGATGCGGTGCGCAAGAAGCTTGGCCTGACCAAGCGGGAGCCGCGCTGATGACCAACGTACCCAATAAAAAGGCCGCCATCATTGGTGGTGGTGTGATCGGTGGTGGCTGGGCTGCAAGGTTCCTGCTCAACGGTTGGGATGTTGCGGTCTTCGATCCTGATCCCCAGGCCGAACGCAAGATCAATGAAGTGCTGGCGAACGCACGCCGCAGCCTGCCGGCGCTATATGACCGTGCCCTGCCAGCTGAAGGCACCCTGACCTTCCATGATGATATGGCAGCGGCGGTGGCCGGGACGCAGTGGATTCAGGAAAGCGTGCCTGAACAGCTTGCGCTTAAACACAAAATCCTTGCCCAAATTCAGACGCATTCCCCGGCTGATTGCCTGATCGGCTCATCAACATCGGGCTTCAAACCCAGCGAGCTGCAGCAGGGTTCACACAATCCCGGTCAGATCGTCGTCGCCCATCCGTTCAACCCGGTTTATCTGCTGCCGCTGATCGAAGTGGTGCCATCGGCGGCAACCGAAACATCGGTGCTTGAAGCCGGGTGTGATGTGCTGCGCTCTGTTGGACTCAAGCCGCTTGTCGTGCGCAAGGAAATTGATGCCCATATCGCTGACCGTTTGCTTGAAGCCGTCTGGCGCGAAGGGCTGTGGCTTGTCCATGATGAGGTCGCCACGACCGAGGAAATTGACGATGCCATCCGCTTTGGCTTTGGCCTGCGTTGGGCACAGATGGGCTTGTTTGAGACTTATCGTATTGCGGGCGGTGAAGCTGGGATGGAACATTTCATCGGGCAGTTCGGCCCGGCCCTTAAATGGCCGTGGACGAAACTGATGGATGTGCCCGAACTGACCCCGGAACTGACAGCGCGTATTGCGCAGCAATCTGATGATCAATCCGGCCATATGAGCATCCGTGAACTTGAACGGCTGCGTGATGACAACCTTGTTGGCATGATGCGTGCGCTCAAGAAATCGGGTAGTGGCGCAGGGGGCACGATCAATGATCACGAGGGTTTGCTGCCCGAACCGGCACCGATTGATGATCTTCCGGTCACCGGGGATCGTCAGATCCCACAAAGCTGGACGGATTATAACGGGCATATGAACGAAGCCCACTATGTTGAAGTCAGCTCTAACGCAAGCGACCGTTTCATGGAAATGGTTGGTGCGGATGCCGACTATATCGCCAATGGCGGCAGCTATTTCACGGTCGAAACCCATGTCTGTTATCTGCAGGAAATCAGTGCCGGGGATCATATCCGTGTCACGACGCAGCTGATCAATGGGGCGGGCAAAAAACTGCATCTGTTCCATCGTCTGATCAATGATGATGGTGCGGTTGCTGCAACGGTTGAAACCATGTTGCTGCATGTCGACCTTGCAACCCGTCGTACCTCCGAACCGGCTGGCGTGGTGGCAACCAATCTGGCCGAGATGGCCAAGCGCCATGCAGGCCTGCCCAAACCCGATCAGCTTGGTCGTGCGATTGGCTAGATAGTGCCTTTATCCGCCGCGTGCGGAACCAGTTCACAATTAAGCTGTTATATGCCCCTGCAGTCTTTAACTGCGGGGGCTTCCGCGTTAGGCTGACACATCACGTCTTTGACCAAGGATCCGTTGATGGCCAAATCCGATCAGGTTTCCTCCGAAATGACCTATGACCCGATGCCAGAGGAAGAAGGCATTCGTGCCTTCATTGCCAAATGCGACGGGTTCTATCCGCCCGACGCAGTGGCGGCTTCAATTGATCAGCAACGCAGCTGGTATGATGCACTTTGCGCCGAATTTGCCTTTCCCCATCCGGTGGGCATGCAGGTCGAAGACGACGTGATTGCTGATGTACCGGTGCGCCATTACCGTCCGGCCGAGTGCGGCTCAACCCACAAGATCGTCTATATGCATGGCGGTGGCTTTGTCGTCGGATCGCGCGACAGCCATGATGCGATTTGTGCCGAAATTTCCGAGGCGGCAAAGGCCGAACTGATCGCCATTGATTACCGACTGGCTCCCGAACATATCTGGCCCGCACAGCACGAAGATTGCCACAAGGTAACCCAAAGCATCTTGGCATCAGGCAAGAAGGTCGTGCTGGTCGGGGATAGTGCCGGGGGCATGCTGGCCGCCGGGATCTCTGTTCGCGCCCGCGAAGAGGGCTTTGGCGATCGTGTTCTGGGGCAGGCCCTGATTTATCCCGCGCTTGGTGGGGATTTGAACTGGCCAAGCTATGGGCAGATGGCAAGCGCGCCGGGCTTAAGCACCGATGATGTGATTTATTATCGTGACGTGCTCAAGGCGCCGATGGATGATCCGTTTGCCCATGCATTGTCGGTTGATGATCTGCGTGGGTTGCCGCCGACCTTTATTACCGCGGCCTATTTTGATCCGCTCCGCGATGATGGGCGTGAATATACTGCCCGCCTTGCCCGTGCAGGCATTTCCGTGCAGTACCGCGAAGAACCGCAAATGATCCATGGCTGGCTGCGCGCCCGGCATATGAGTCCCGGGGCCAAAATGGCGTTTGAGCATCTGTGCAAAGCTATTTCTGAGATGCTGGAAGCAGTACAATAAGGGCTCAATCACGCCACCTTTCGGAGATCCCCCCCCAACTCATTAAGATGGACGCGATACTATCAGGCTAACTTACGTACGCAGTAACCGCGAGAAGTTCTGCAGGGCGATATCGTCTTGATTGAAATTCATCTTTAAGTTTATAAAAATATGATAATCTTAATGTTACGTGTGATTAAGCCGTCTGAGTGCTAATTGGTTCGGGGGAGCCTGCATGATCAGTATCGCTAAACTGCCATCATCATTGCTATTTGCGATAACTCTTCTTTGCGGCTCTATAATCGGCGATTTGCGGGATGCATCTGCAGCCACCACGACGATCACCTGCACCAACCTCGCCGCCACCGCAGCAACTGCGAGTGGCCCCAATAGTCTGAGCTACGACGACAGTGCTGGTACCTGCTTTGCGACAAGCAACGGTGTCACAGAGGGTAAAGCATTACGCGACATCACCTTTATCAGCCAGGCCGGCGCCCCTGAGGTCTTTCGTATCGGGACCGGCGGCAGCACCACCAGCCTCACCGCGCATAATGGTTGCTCTTTGGGTACGTTCACTGCTGCGGCCGGTGTCTCCTGCTCCAGCACCCGGAACACCGTTGGCACCGAAACCGGAACGGTCTCCATTGACGGGGAGAATGGTGCAACCATCCGGATGACCATCAATTATACGATTTCGAATGGCGGGTCCGATCTGGCTTATAACAGTGCCTCAGTGACAATCACCACCACGGATGCGGCCTCCGACAGCTCGCCTGCGGCGCAGCGCGCCGTTCAGGGCTCGGTAACACGGTCGCAATCCGTGGTTATTGGCCAGAATTTCGGGTCGCGTGTATCCAATGTGGCGACTGGTCCGGGTGGTGCTCCTGGTTCCGGCGGTATAATTCCCAGCGGAACCGTCCCGGGCACACAGCCAGATGGCGGTACGCCAGTGCAGCAGTTCGGCATGGCCGGTCTCGATACAGACGATGAGCCGCCATTCCAAACGAATGGCTCAACCCTTCGCGGGTTGGCGATGCTCGCATCCTTCGATACGTCACGGACGCTCGCTGCCGCTGATACCGCTGATTCCCCGATTGGCGGGCCAGAACAACGCATTTTCTTATCGACTGAAAGTCCGATTACGATCTGGGGGCATGGGTCCTTTACCGATGTCGAAAACACTCGCAATCGGACAGATGAGGATAACCGTTACGACGGCAGCGTCTGGGGGTACAACCTGGGTGCGGACTACCGCTTTTCGTCGGCGCTCGTGGCTGGAATGTCGGTTGGCTATGCCAAAACCGATATTACGACGACCTTTGAAACCGGCACCTACGAAGAAGATACTTGGAACCTGTCTCCCTATGTTATCTACACTCCGTCCGACACGCTGACATTTTCTGCCATTGCGGGTTATGCGTTCGGGGATGTGGCCAAGAGCCGTAATACCAGCGTGACAGGCAATACCGACAGCAAGAGCTGGTATCTGCAGGTTGATGTGCGCCAAACTTTCCAACCGATCGCAGAAAGTCCCCTTCTGGTGACAGGCGGGTTAGGTGCGTTGACGTCGCGCAACACGCTTGATGCCTATAGCGAAAGCGATGGAAGCCGAGTTGAAGAATCCTCGGTGAATACCGTGCAATTGAAGCCGAATGCTGAACTGGCCTATGCGATGCAAATCGGTGAGACAGCCGTGACCCCGTTTGTGAAGGGGGCTTATGTTCACGATTTCACAGACCAGACCAATGGCGATGCGGGGGCCTTTGATCTTGGTGGTGGCCTACGTGTGGCAGCAGGCGAGAGTGGCCTGTCAGGATCGATTGAAGGTTCTCGATTGGTCGGGCGCGACGATTACCGCGAATACTCGGTAAGTGCTTTCTTGGCTTATGGTTTTTCGGTCTCCGGTGCCGATGGCGGTTTTGCGGGGATCGCGTCACCTTATGTCGGGACCAGCTTGTCTGACAGCGGCACGCCGGAGGTTGCTGCTGGTGCGACGCTGATTGATCTTGATGACAGATTTTCCAGCAAACTGAGTGTATCTGGCGATCCGAGTGCAAACAGAGCCGCTATGATGATTACGGTTGACCTGAAGTTCTGAGCGTTGCGCGAAGTTTTTTACGCGGTCAAACGGTAGGCGTAAGAAAAAGCAGCGGTATTAGCCGTCAAGTATTAAAGCATAATGGTCACGCATTCTCGCATTGAGGATGGTGACCATTTTTCTGACGACAGCAATCACAGCAACCTTGCCGGGTTTTCCGTTTTCAGTCAGGCGTTTGTAGAAGTCGCGTAGCAGAGGATCGAAGCGTATTGCCGGTAATGCAGCATAGTAAAGAGCATTGCGCACTTCCAAACGTCCGCCGCCA
>NZ_JYII01000011.1 GCF_000948415.1 Thalassospira sp. HJ
CGGTGGCCATAGCGGCCGGGAACCACCTGATCCCTTCCCGAACTCAGAAGTGAAACCAGCCTGCGCCGATGGTACTTTGTCTTAAGGCACGGGAGAGTAGGTCACCGCCGGGCCTTCCAAATACAGCACATCATATTCCCTATACACACACCAAACATCAAACGCCGCTTCAAACATGAGCGGCGTTATCTGTTTAAAAGGCCAAGCGCCTAAACAGAAACACCCACTGACGCGGGGTGGAGCAGCCCGGTAGCTCGTCAGGCTCATAACCTGAAGGTCGCAGGTTCAAATCCTGCCCCCGCAACCAACATTAAATAAGCTCGCCCTTGTGGCGGGCTTTTTTAATGTTGGTTTGCCGAGTGCATGCGGATTGGAACATCGCAAACAGGCCATAGCCTGTTTGCAGGTTCTTTGCGAAGGCCATAGGCCGGAGCTGGCGGAGCCCAAAGGGCGGAGACTAATCCTGCCCCCGCAACCAAAACGTCAAAGGCTCGCCCTTGTGGCGGGCTTTTTTAATGTTCGTTTGCCGGGTGCATGCGGATTGGAAGATCGCAAACAGGCCATAGCCTGTTTGCAGGTTCTTTGCGAAGGCCAGAGGCCGAAGCTGAGCGAACGCAGTGAGCGCTAATCCTGCCCCCGCAATTCTCGACTAATCCTCTTTCGCAGTCATAAACATCGGCCCACCCTTATGTCTTGGGAATCCATAACCATTGATCATCACCACATCGATGGCATCTGCGTTATTGGCAATATCCTCAGCTAGGATCTTGTCGCCTTCGCTGCGCATTGCACCAAGGATCACATCCATAATTTCGGTGTTGGTGAAGTCGCGGCGTGTGATGCCTTTCTTTTCTGATTCGGCAATCACCAGTGCGTCGATGTCCGGGTCTGGTCGGGCTTTGCCATTTTCATCATAGCGATACCAGCCAAGACCGTTCTTTTTGCCAAAGCGGCCCATTTCACAGAGGTAATCACCCAAGGCGACATAGCGTTCGGCCGGATCGCGGAAGGGGGCCAAGCGTTTGCGGGTAGCCCAAGAAATTTCAAGACCCGCCATATCCTGCATGGCAAATAGACCCATCGGGAAACCGAACTCGACCATGGCGGCATCTATCTGATGGGGCAGTGCGCCATCTTCGAGCATGTATTCGCAATGTTTGCGATAGGCGGACATGATCCGGTTGCCGACAAAGCCATCACAGACACCACATGGGACCGCTATCTTGCCAAGGGCGTTCGCGAACGAAAACGCGGTTGCGAGACTTTTGGCATCGGCCTTGTCGGTTCGTACCACTTCAAGCAACTTCATGATATGGGCTGGCGAGAAGAAATGCAGACCGATGACTCGGTTTGGGTTTACGCAGTTCGCGGCGATTTCGTTGATATCGAGATAGGACGTGTTGGAGGCCAGGACAACATCGGGTTTGCAATGTTTTGCAAGTTTGCCAAACACGTCATGTTTGACGGCCATGTCTTCAAACACGGCCTCGATCACCAGATCAGCATTGGCCAAGGCGGCATAGTCGGTGCTGGTGGATAGTGCTGCCATGAGCGCATCAACGCGGTGCTGATTGATCAAGCCGTGCTTGAGGCTGCCCGACAGGTGCTTTTCCACGGTGGAGCGACCGTTGGCACAGGCATCTTCGTCGCGTTCGATGATGGTGACGTTGTAACTGGCAAGTAGGGACGCTGTTGCAATGCCAGCTCCCATGATGCCGCCGCCAATGACACCGATCTGCTTGAGCGGGTTGGGCTCGATGCCCTTGAGTTCGGGCAGTTTGGCAACAGAGCGTTCGGCGAAGAAGATATGGCGGAGCGCCTTTGACTGATCGCTGTCGCGCAGTTCAACGAATCTTTCACGCTCATAGGCGAGCCCGGTATCCGCACCTTGCTCAATCCCGGTACGAATGGCCGAAATGGCGGCAAGTGGTGCTGTTTGACCGCGCGCTTTCTTTTTCGTGGCTGCGGTAATGTCATCCCAGTCGGCAGCACTCGGCGGGGTGACGGGATCGCGCAGCAGAAGGGGCTTTGGGGTTTCGCGATCGAGAATGGTTTGGGCAAAGTCGCGGGCGGCATCGCGGAGCGCGCCGTGGGTGATGGCATCAAGCAGGCCGATTTCGTTGGCCTTGTTGGCCGTGACGGGCTTGCCGCCGGTGATCATGGCAACGGCCTCTGTGATCGGGATCAGACGCGGCAGGCGGATCGTGCCACCCGCACCCGGGATCAGGCCGAGATTGACTTCCGGCAGGCCGAGTTTGGCTTTGCTGTCAGCAATGCGGTAATGACAGCCAAGGGCGACTTCCAAGCCGCCGCCAAGAGCGTGGCCATGAATGGCGGCAATGATCGGTTTGGTGGTGGCCTCAAGACGCATGATCACGTCAGGCAGGAGCGGGGCTTTCGGCGGTTGGCCGAATTCGCTGACATCGGCACCGGCGATGAAGGTTTTACCCTCGCAGATCAGGATCGCAGCCTGGATGTCGCCATTGGCATCGATCTGATCAAGCGCCTCGACGAGGCCGCTACGCACCGAATGGCTGGTGGCGTTGATCGGCGGGTTGTTGATCGTAATAAACGCAATGGCGTTTTCGAATGTGAGGGTGACGGTCGACATATTATGCGTCCTCCGCACGGATCGGGGTGAGCAGGCAGGCGACAAGATCAGAGTCCGGATCTGCGAGATCGGCAATCACATTGAAATGATGTTTGTCGGGGGCATGCACAGAGCGCGTGCTGGCACCAAGGCCGGTCCATATATTGGCAAGCAAGTCATTCTGGCGCACGAATTCCGGGCGTTCGTCCGCCCCGACCCAACAGGTGATCGAGCACGGCAAAGCAGGCTTTAGAAGGGCTGCGCTTTCGCGAGCAGCCTCGTCCTCATCAAGTTTCAGGACATCATTCATCGTGGTCTTGAGAAGCGGGCGCAGATCATGCAGGCCGCTGATCGAGACGGTATTCTCAATTCGCGCCTGAACCTGAGGGCTGAGTGGGGACGTGTCAGACACTATGCGACTGACAAGATGGCCGCCGGCGGAGTGACCGGTGATGTGGATGGGGCCGGCAATCTGATCGGCTACGTGCGTGATGGCTGCCCCGATTTGTGCAGTGATCTTAGACAGTCGCGCATTGGGGGCCAGCGTATAGCTTGGCATGCAAACGGCCCAGCCTTTGGCAACCGCACCATTGGCGAGATGCGACCAGCTTGATTTATCAAACGCCTTCCAATAGCCGCCATGCACGAACACGACGAGGCCCATGGGCGTGCCGGTTGGCAAGAACAGGTCATATTTTTCGCGCGGCGCGTCGCCATAGGCAATGTCTAGCCGGGCGCGATTATCATTCGTTAAAGCATCGCGAAAAGTTGCCGATTGGGTCGCCCAAAGTTCCGGGTAGGTTGCGGCATCGGCAATGTAATCGCCATTGGCATAAGCATCATCCCAGTCGGTAATCATGGTCGGTTCCCTGAAATTCTGTGTGGCTGCGCCAGGTTATGGTGGTGGGCGCATTGTGGTTATGGGAGAAATTCTAGGCAAATCTGAAAATATTTCAAACCTAAAATATTTGTGCTTGAAATAAATGAAATCGAAGCGTACCGTTTTATCAGTTTCCCGAAACAACCAAACAAATCAGGAAGGGAAAAGCTGGTGAGAGTAGCTTGTCTGGGTGGCGGTCCTGCGGGACTTTATTTTGCAATCTCGATGAAATTGCGCGATCCCGCGCATGAGGTTGTTGTGATTGAACGCAACAAGCCTGATGACACATTTGGCTGGGGCGTGGTGCTGTCGGACGAGACGCTGGACAATCTGGCCGAGAATGATGGCAAAAGTGCCGAGGCCATTCGCGCCAACTTTTCCTATTGGGATGACGTCGCGGTTCAGTATCGCGGCGAAAAGACGATCTCCACCGGCCATGGCTTCTGCGGCATTGGCCGTAAAATGCTTCTGATCCTGCTTCAGGAACGTGCACGTGAGCTTGGTGTCGAGCTTCGCTTTGAAACCGAAGCAGAAAGTGCCGCTCACTACGCCAAGGAATTTGATCTGGTCGTTGCCAGTGATGGTCTGAATTCCAAAACCCGCACCGAATTTGCAGACCACTTCCAGCCTGATATCGACACCCGTAAATGCAAATTTGTCTGGCTGGGCACGCATCAGAAATTTGATGACGCCTTTACCTTTATCTTTGAAGAAACCGATAAGGGCTGGGTCTGGGCGCACGCCTATCAGTTTGATGACGAAACCGCGACCTTCATTGTCGAATGCACGCAGGAAACCTGGGATGCCTATGGTTTCGGCGAGATGAGCAAGGAAGAGTCGGTTGCGACCTGCGAGGCGATCTTCAAGGATCATCTTGGCGGCCATCCGTTGATGAGCAACGCGCACCACATTCGCGGATCAGCCTGGCTCAGCTTCCCACGCGTTCTGTGCAAGACCTGGTCGCATGAAAACATCGTTCTGATGGGCGATGCCGCGGCAACTGCGCATTTTTCCATCGGATCGGGTAGCAAGCTTGCACTTGAAAGTGCAATTGCACTGGCCAATTACCTGCATTCAGAGCCCGACATGAAGTCGGCCTTTGACAAATACGAAGACGAACGCCGTCTTGAGGTCCTGCGCCTGCAGTCTGCTGCGCGCAACTCGATGGAGTGGTTTGAAGAAATCGAACGGTATTTCGATTTTGATCCGACCCAGTTTACCTATTCGCTTCTGACCAGATCACAGCGCATCAGCCACGAAAACCTGCGTTTGCGCGATGCCAAATGGCTTGAAGGTGCAGAAAAATGGTTCCAGACTCAGGCAGGTTTGCCTGCGTCCGAGCCGGTTCGTCATCCGATGTTCGTGCCTTATCAGTTGCGCGATATGTCGCTTAAAAACCGCATCGTTGTCTCGCCGATGGCGCAGTACAAGGCGGTCGATGGTTGCCCGACGGACTGGCATCTGGTGCATTATGCCGAGCGTGCCAAAGGTGGCGCCGGGCTGGTTTGTACCGAGATGACCTGTGTCTCGCCAGAAGGGCGGATCACGCCGGGTTGCCCGGGCGCTTATGAAGCAAGTCATGAGCAAGCCTGGAAACGGATTACCGATTTCGTTCATGCCGAAACCGATGCCAAACTTTGCATGCAGATCGGCCATTCCGGGCGCAAGGGTTCCACCCAACTGGGGTGGGAGGAAATGGATGCGCCGCTTAAGGATGGTAACTGGCCGCTGATGTCGGCATCGGCCATCGCATGGTCGGATCGCAATGCAGTGCCCAAGGCCATGACCCGCGAAGACATGGATATGGTCCGTGATCAGTTTGTCGCATCCGCCGAAATGGCCGAGCGTGCAGGCTTTGACATGATCGAGGTTCATGCCGCGCACGGGTATCTTCTGTCATCCTTCATCAGTCCGGTCAGCAATACCCGCGATGATGAATATGGTGGATCGCTTGAAAACCGGATGCGTTATCCGTTGGAAGTCATCAATGCGGTCCGTGCGGCCTGGCCAAAATCCAAACCGATGTCGGTGCGTATCTCGGCCACTGACTGGGTCGGCGATAGTGGCGTTACGCCGGAAGAGGCGGTCGAGATCGCCAAGATGCTGAAAGCCAATGACGTCGATATCTGTGACGTTTCGGCCGGCCAAACGACGACGGATGCCAAGCCGGTTTATGGCCGCATGTTCCAAACACCATTTTCCGACCGTATTCGCAACGAGGCCGGTATTCCGACCATGGCGGTTGGCAATATCTATGAGGCCGATCACGTGAATTCGATACTGATGGCCGGTCGTGCTGACCTTGTTTGTCTGGCGCGCCCGCATCTGGCCAATCCGTATTGGACGCTGCATCAAGGGGCTGCCCTTGGCAATCGCACCGAAAACTGGCCGGCGCCATACTATGCCGGGCGCGATCAGATGTGCCGTCTGGCCGAGCGGGCAGAAACCATGACAGGAAAGGTATAAGCACCGATGACCGATCTTGCCGTTCATAACGCATTGATCACCGGCGGCGGTTCCGGTGTCGGGGCCGTGATGGCCCGGATGCTGGCCGATGCTGGTGTGAAGGTTGTTGTTTCCGGACGGCGATCAGATGTGCTGGCCGAGGTTGCCGAACATGAAAACATCACCGCAATTGTGGCGGATGTCACCGATGAAACGTCGGTGCGCGACATGTTCACCACCATGGTCGATGTGGTCGGTACACCTGATCTGGTGATTGCCAATGCCGGGATGGCCGAAAGTGCGCCCCTTGGCAAAACGTCGGTTGATCTTTGGCAGCGGACAATGGATGTCAATCTGACCGGGACGTTTTTGACGTTTCGCGAAGGCCTGGCTGTCATGGACAAGGCCAAGCCGGGGCGGTTGATTTCAATCGCCTCGACCGCAGGGCTTAAGGGCTATGCCTATGTCACAGCTTACTGTGCGGCAAAGCACGGCGTGGTCGGCATGGTCAAGGGCATGGCAGCAGAGCTTGCCAACAGCCCGATCACGATCAATGCGGTTTGCCCGGGCTTCATGGAAACGCCGATGCTGGCAAAGTCGGTGGAAAACATCGTTGCCAAAACCGGCATGAGCAATGAAGCCGCGCGCGCAAGCCTTGCCAAAATCAATCCGCAAAACCGGTTCATTCAGCCAGAAGAAGTGGCTGAGACCGTCATGTGGCTATGCAGCCCGAATGCGGCATCGATAACGGGACAGTCGATTTCCGTTTCGGGAGGAGAAGTATGAACATGAACAAGTCCGAAGGGCTTTCCGAACAGGCGGGAAATGAAACCTCTGATCTATCCAAGGCACGTCTGCGCGCTTGGCTGCAGATCCTGAAGGTATCGCGCAAGATCGAAGGTGAGCTGCGTGAAAAGATGCGCACGGAATTCAATACCACCCTGCCGCGCTTTGACGTCTTGGCCGCGCTTTACCGGGAACGCGATGGCATGCGCATGAGCGAGCTTTCAAAGTCGCTGATGGTATCAAACGGCAATGTCACCGGGATCGTTGATCGTCTCGTGGCAGAAGGCCTGATTGTCCGCATGCCGGTCGAGAATGATCGCCGTGCATCGATTGTTCGCCTGACCCCGGCAGGTGAAAAGGATTTCGCCGAACGTGCACTGGTGCATGAAAGCTGGGTTTCGGAGCTGTTTGATGATTTGTCATCAAGCGATGCCGATGCCCTGATCCGAATCCTTCGTAACATTTCCCATCATAACGAGGCGCCCCACCATGACTAAGATGGCAAACATCACGCCAAAACACTTCAATTGGCGCATGGAAGGCGACGTTGCGGTCATTTCCCTTGATCGTCCGGATCGCAAGAACCCGCTGACTTTTGATAGCTATGCCGAGCTTCGCGATGCCTTCCGCGATCTGGTTTATGCCGATGACGTCAAGGCGGTCGTGTTTGGTTCGAATGGTGGCAATTTCTGCTCTGGCGGGGATGTGCATGATATTATCGGTCCGCTGATCGACAAGGACATGAAAGGCCTTCTGGAATTCACCCGCATGACTGGCGATCTGGTCAAGGCCATCATTGGCTGTGGCAAGCCGGTGATTGCAGCGGTCGATGGCGTTTGTGTCGGGGCCGGGGCGATCATTGCCATGGCATCTGATTTGCGTCTGGCGACTGCGGCATCGAAAACGGCGTTTCTTTTTACCCGTGTTGGTCTTGCCGGCTGTGACATGGGGGCGTGCGCCATCCTGCCGCGCATCATTGGTCAGGGCCGGGCGGCAGAGCTTCTTTATACCGGCCGCTCCATGTCGGCCGAGGAAGGCGAACGTTGGGGCTTTTATAACCGTCTTGTCGAAGCAGATGTTCTTGAGGCAGAAGCCATCGAACTGGCAACGCGCATTTCAAAAGGCCCGAATTTCGGTCACATGATGACCAAAACCATGCTGGCCCAGGAATGGAACATGTCGATCGAACAGGCGATCGAGGCCGAAGCACAGGCCCAGGCGATCTGCATGCAGACCGAGGATTTCAATCGCGCCTACAAGGCATTTGTTGCCAAGGAAAAACCAGTGTTCGAGGGCGACTGATGGCAGATAAGACCTATCTTGATTGGCCATTCTTTGAAGACCGCCATCGTGAACTGGCGGCAAAGCTTGATGACTGGGCTGCGTCCAACATCAAGGGCATCAATCATGAAGATGTCGATGTTGCCTGCCGTGATCTTGTGGCGCGTCTCGCCGGTGGCAACTGGCTGCGTCACGCGGCGATTGATCCGGATGATGCGGGATCAAAGCTTGATGTCAGATTGCTTTGCCTGATCCGCGAAACACTGGCGCGCTATGACGGGCTTGCTGATTTTTCCTTTGCGATGCAAGGGTTGGGGAGTGGCGCAATCTCCTTGTTCGGAACCAAGGACCAGAAAGATACCTGGTTGCCCAAAGTACGTTCCGGCAAGGCGATTGCGGCCTTTGCGCTGACCGAACCGCAATCGGGGTCGGATGTTGCCAATATCGCGCTTGAAGCAAAGTGTGATGGGGATGACTTCATCCTGAATGGCGAGAAGACCTGGATTTCAAACGGCGGGATTGCCGATTTCTATTGCCTGTTTGCCCGCACGGGTGAGGCCCCCGGTGCCAAGGGATTGTCGGCCTTTGTCGTGCCGGCTGGCATTCCGGGTTTTGAAATCGCCGAACGTCTGCACACCATCGCCCCGCACCCGTTGGCGCGTTTGAAGTTTACTGATTGCCGCATTCCGGCCTCTGCCCTGATGGGCAATGGTGGTGACGGGTTTAAGATCGCGATGTCGGTTCTGGATGTTTTCCGCTCCACCGTGGCGGCTGCGGCCCTTGGCTTTGCGCGCCGGGCGCTTGATGAAACCATCACGCGTGTTCAGGAACGCGAACTGTTTGGTGCGCCGCTTTTTGATCTGCAGATGGTGCAGGGGCATGTGGCCGACATGGCGCTTGATATCGATGCGTCGGCCCTTCTGGTGTATCGCGCGGCCTGGCTTAAGGATAGCGGGGCACCGCGCGTCAGTCGCGAAGCGGCGATGGCCAAACTTTATTCAACCGATCATGCACAAACCGTCATTGATAAGGCGGTGCAAATTCATGGCGGCGATGGTGTGCGCAGCGGGCACATCGTTGAAACGCTTTACCGGGAAATTCGCGCCCTTCGCATTTATGAAGGCGCATCCGACGTCCAGAAAATAATCATCGCACGGCAAACGCTGGCGTAATAATGACTGTATCAGGGACTTCACAATGCTCGGACCAACCGCACATACCGATAGCTTCACGCGGGACAAATTGCCCCCGTTTGCAGAATGGCCGGATATCAATCTGGATGGGTTTGACTACCCCGAATATCTGAATGCCGGGGTCGAACTGACCGACAAGATGGTCGAACAGGGATTTGGCGATAACACAGCCCTGATCGGCAATGGCCGCCAGCGTACCTATAAGGAACTGGCAGACTGGACCAACCGCATCGCCCATGCGTTGGTCGAGGATTACGGCGTTAAGCCAGGCAATCGCATCCTGATCCGTTCGGCCAACAATCCGGCGATGGTGGCTTGCTGGCTGGCGGCGACTAAGGCCGGTGCGGTTGTGGTCAATACCATGCCGATGCTGCGCGCTGGTGAGTTGGGCCAGATCGTTGACAAGGCCGAGATCGAATTTGCCCTGTGTGACACGCGTCTGATGGATGAGCTGGTGGCATGTGCCAAGGACAGCGCGTTCCTTAAAAAGGTGATCGGTTTTGATGGCACGGCCAACCATGATGCGGAACTGGATCGCATCGCACTGACCAAATCGGTCAAGTTCGATGCGGTCAAGACCGGGCGTGATGATGTTGCCCTGCTTGGCTTTACGTCTGGCACGACGGGCAGTCCCAAGGCGACCATGCATTTCCACCGGGATCTTCTGATCATCGCCGATGGCTATGCCAAGGAAGTGCTCAATGTAACACCCGATGACGTCTTTGTCGGATCACCGCCGCTGGCCTTTACCTTTGGTCTTGGCGGGCTTGCGATCTTCCCGCTGCGGTTCGGGGCGACGGCGACTTTGCTTGAAAAGGCATCGCCGCCCAACATGATCGAAATCATCGAAACCTATAAGGCGACGGTCTGCTTTACCGCACCGACGGCCTATCGCGTGATGTTGTCTGCGATGGACGAGGGCGCTGATCTTTCATCGCTCCGCGCAGCTGTTTCGGCGGGTGAAACCCTGCCAGCGCCGGTCTATGGAGCCTGGATGGAAAAAACCGGCAAGCCGATGCTTGATGGCATTGGCGCGACCGAGATGCTTCATATCTTTATCTCCAACCGTTTTGGCGACAGCCACCCGGCCTGCACGGGCCGTCCGGTCACCGGATATGAAGCCAAGATTGTCGATGACAAGATGAACGAAGTGCCGGTTGGAACGGTCGGCAGGCTTGCGGTGCGCGGCCCGACCGGGTGTCGCTATCTGGATGATGTCCGCCAGCATGTTTATGTCCGTGATGGCTGGAACCTGACGGGTGATGCGTTTTATGTCGATGAAGACGGCTACTATCACTTTGCCGCGCGCAATGACGATATGATCGTTTCCTCGGGATACAACATCGCCGGGCCAGAGGTCGAGGCAGCCCTTCTTGCCCATGCGGCCGTGGCGGAATGTGCGGTTATTGGCGCGCCTGATGAAGACCGAGGCACGATTGTTCAGGCCCATATCGTTCTGGCAGCCGAATTCGACCCAACGCCCGAGATGGCCAAAGCGCTTCAGGATCATGTAAAAGCGACGATTGCGCCGTTTAAGTATCCGCGCTCCGTCGTCTTTATCGAGGCGTTGCCAAAAACCGCGACTGGAAAAATCCAGCGCTTCAGACTGAAACAGGAACCGTCTGCATGACCGACTTTGCCGCCACCAAATCCCTGTTCCATATCCCGGAAGGTGTCATTTACCTTGATGGGAACTCGCTTGGCATGCTGCCGAAAACGGCTGCAAACCGTGCCAAGGAGATGATCGAACAGGAATGGGGGGAAATGCTGATCCGTGGCTGGAACGATGCCAAATGGATGGAGCAACCCGAACGTGTCGGCAATCTTGTCGCGCGTTTGATCGGGGCGGCACCCGGGACTGTGGTGATGGGCGATACCCTGTCGATCAAGGTCTATCAGGCCTTGGCAAGTGCGCTTGAAATGCGCCCGGATCGCAAGGTGGTTGTTTCAGATAACGGCAACTTCCCGACCGATCTTTATATGGCCGACGGTCTGATCAAGTCGCTTGATCGTGGTCACGTGCTGAAAACACCGAACCCAGAAGACGTCGAAAGCCTGATCAACGAAGATCTGGCAGTGTTAATGCTGACCCAGGTCGATTATCGCACCGGGCGCATGCATGACATGAAACGCATCACCGATCTGGCGCATGCCGCCGGTGCGTTGGTGATCTGGGATCTGGCGCATTCCGCCGGGGCGGTGCCTGTTGATCTGGCGGGCTGCAATGCCGATTTCGCCGTCGGGTGCACCTATAAGTATCTGAACGGTGGTCCGGGCGCGCCGGCCTTTATCTATGTCCGGCCCGATCATGCCAAGGTCGCCCGCCCGGCACTTTCGGGCTGGCTTGGTCATGCGGCACCCTTTGCCCTCGATCCCGATTATACCCCGGCACCGGATGTGTCGCGCATGCGTGTTGGCACGCCGCCGGTCATTCAGATGACCGTGTTGGAAGAAGCCATGAAGGCATGGGACGGTGTTGAGATGGCCGAGATCCGCAAACGCAGTATCGAGCTGTGCGAACAGTTCATTGCCGGGGTTGAGGCAAGCTGTCCGATGCTGGAACTGGCAAGCCCACGCAATCCAAACGAACGTGGATCGCAGGTATCATTCAAGTTCGATCAGGGCTACGCCGTGATGCAGGCCTTGATCGCGCGCGGTGTGATTGGCGATTTCCGTGCACCGGATGTCATCCGCTTTGGCTTTACCCCGCTTTATATCGATAACGATGATGTCGACGGTGCGGTCAAAATCCTTGCTGAAATCATGGAAACGAAGGCTTGGGATAAGCCGGAATTCCACAAACGCAACGCGGTGACCTGAGATGGCAAAACCAACCACGCCATATGATCCAAGCTCCGAGGGTGCGCGCACGGATTTCTCCGATCAGATGTCCTATGGCGATTATCTGTCGCTTGATGCGATCCTGACTGCTCAGCACCCGCAGTCCGATGCCCATGACGAAATGCTGTTCATCATTCAGCATCAGACGTCTGAGCTTTGGATGAAACTTGCCATTCGTGAAATCACCGCCGCCCGTCAGGCGATCCATGGTGGTGATGTCCGCCCGGCTTTCAAGATGCTCGCCCGCGTGTCACGTATTTTCGAACAGCTGAATAATGCATGGGATGTTCTGCGCACCATGACGCCAAGCGATTACACGACGTTTCGTGATGCGCTTGGGCCGTCTTCGGGTTTCCAGTCCTATCAGTATCGCCTGATCGAATTCATGCTGGGCAATCGCAATCATGCCATGTTGCGCCCGCACGCGCATCGTGACGACATTACCGCGATGCTGAGGGCCGAACTGGAAACGCCGAGCCTTTATGACGAGGCCTTGCGGCTTCTCAGTTCCGAGGGGATCGAGGTGCCAGTTGAGGTTTTGAACCGCGACGTGTCGGCACCCTATGCGCCCGATGATGCGGTCATTGCAGCCTGGCAAAAGATTTACAGCGATCCAGGAAAATACTGGTCGCTTTATGAATTGGCGGAAAAGCTGGTCGATTTCGAAGACTATTTCCGGCGATGGCGCTTTAACCATGTCACGACGGTCGAACGCGTGATCGGGTTCAAGCGTGGGACTGGCGGCACGGGAGGCGTCAGTTATCTGAAGAAAATGTTGGAAGTAGAACTGTTTCCGGAACTCTGGCGGGTAAGAACCGCGCTTTGAGGATGGACGGACCGGATGCAAATACTGCAAAATCAGGGGCAGGCATCAGGTTCACAAGAACCGCGACGCACAAAGACATAAATGTCGCGGGATCAACGTGTTGCTAAACGAAAAATTGTATAAACACGGAGGCTTAAATGAAGGGTATTAAGACAACCATCGCAGCAGCCGCTGCTTTGCTTGCTGCCGGTGCTGCGCAGGCGGAGCCGGTCAAGGTTGGTATGATCACCACGCTTTCTGGCGGTGGTGCAGGTCTTGGGATTGACGCACGTGACGGCTTCATGCTTGCCGTCAAACAGGCAAATAATCCGGATCTCGAAGTCGTTATCGAAGACGATCAGCGTAAACCCGATATCGCGGTTCAGCTGGCCGATAAAATGATCCAGCAGGACAAGGTTGATGTTCTGACCGGTATCATCTGGTCGAACCTTGCGATGGCAGTTGTGCCGTCTGCAGTCGCACAGGACAAGTTCTATCTGTCGGTCAACGCTGCACCGTCGCAGCTTGCTGGCAAGGGCTGTAACCAGAACTATTTCAGCGTTTCCTATCAGAACGACAACCTGCATGAAGCAGCCGGTGGCTATGCGTCGAGTGCCGGTTACAACAGCGCCTTCATCCTTGCTCCGAACTATCCGGCAGGCAAAGATTCCCTTTCGGGCTTCAAGCGCTTCTTCATGGGTGACATCACCGACGAAGTTTACACCAAGCTTGGCCAGACCGACTATGCTGCCGAAATCGCACAGATCCGTGCATCGGGTGCAGAAAGCGTCTTCTTCTTCCTGCCGGGCGGCATGGGTATTGCGTTCATGAAGCAGTACGCCCAGTCCGGTGTTGATATTCCGTTGATCGGTCCGGCCTTCTCGATGGATCAGGGCATTCTTGGTGCTGTTGGCGATGATGCGCTTGGCTTCAAGAATACCTCCAACTGGTCCAAAGACATCGACAACGCCACCAACAAGGCGTTCGTTGAAACCTTCCAGGCTGAATATGGTCGTTTGCCGTCGCTTTATGCGTCTTACGGCTTTGACACCGCGAACCTGCTGCTTTCGGCGATGGACAAGGCCAGCGTTTCGGATGCAGATGCATTCCGTGATGCGCTGCGTGCAGCTGACTTCAACTCGGTCCGTGGCAAGTTCATCTTTGGCCCGAACCAGCATCCGATCCAGGACATCTATGTTCGTGAAGTCGTCAAAGAAGGTGACGTGCTGACCAACAAGATTATCGGTACGGCGCTGACGGATCACTCTGACGCCTATGCGTCGGAATGCTCGATGTAATCACGAGCTGACAAGAGGCCGGGGGCCGGTTTCGATTTTGTAGCTGGCCCCTGACCACCTTGTGACGGAGTTTCCAATAATGTTCTCTCTTTTTCTGGAGCAGCTGTTAAACGGCCTTCAGTCCGGGGTGATGCTGTTTTTGATGGCATCGGGGCTGACGCTTGTTTTCGGTGTGATGGGGCTGATTAACCTTGCCCATGGCTCGCTCTATATGGTCGGTGCGTTTGCCTGTGCGGCTGTGGCTGCATGGACCGGTTCTTTCTGGCTGGGGCTTGTTGCCAGTCTGATGGCGGCTGCCATCGCCGGTGCGCTGGTCGAAATGTTGATTATTCGCCGTCTTTATAACCGCGATCACCTTGATCAGGTTCTGGCGACTTTTGCACTTATTTTGATTTTTTCCGAAGGCACTCGCTGGATTTTCGGATCCTTCCCGCTGTTCCTCAGCGTGCCTGATTTCCTGACCGGCACGGTGGTTCTGGGCGGTTCGTTTGAATATCCGCTGTTCCGTCTTGCCATCATTATTGCCGGTCTTGCAGTGGCTGTTGGCCTGTTCCTGCTGATTGGCAAAACCCGCCTTGGCATCCGCATCCGCGCGGGGGAGGCCGACCGTGGAATGATCGCGGCCCTCGGGGTTGATATTGACCGTCTCTATACGGTGGTCTTTGCCCTTGGTGCGGCACTCGCCGGCCTGGCCGGGGCCTTTGTCGGTACGACCCAGTCGGTTCAGGTTGGTATGGGCGAACCGGTTCTTATTCTGGCCTTTGTCGTCATCGTCATTGGCGGGATCGGATCGATCAAGGGGGCGCTGGTTGGCTCCTTGCTGGTTGGGTTTACCGATACGATGGGGCGTTTTCTTTTGCCGCACCTGTTTGCGACCTTCCTTGATCCGTCAAGTGCCACGGCGATTGGCTCCGCACTGGCATCCATGTTGATTTATATCGTGATGGCGTTGGTTCTGTTCCTGCGTCCAAGCGGTCTGTTCGGGACGGCTGCCTGATGACCATGAACCGCGAGTTTCTTATCAATTCCATTCTTGCCATCGCGCTGGTCGCCGTACCGCTGATCGCGCTTGGCATGGATGAACCGTTTATCATCACCCTTGCCACCAAGGTCGCGATCTTTGCCATGGCCGGGGTCGGGCTTAACCTTGTGCTTGGCTATGGCGGGCTTGTCTCGTTCGGTCATGCGGCGTTCTTTGGCATTGGCGGTTATGCTGCCGGTATTCTTGCCAGCCATGCGCTGAACTATGAGCCGATCATGGAAAGCCCGTTCCTGATCGAAGGCACGACCCAGATGATCATTATCTGGATTGTCGCCTTGATCGTGTCGGCACTGGTGGCGCTTGTGATTGGTGCGATCACGCTTCGCACAAGCGGGGTCTATTTCATCATGATCACGCTGGCCTTTGCGCAGATGATCTATTACTTCGCGATTTCCTGGCCGGCTTATGGCGGCGAAGACGGGTTGTCGATCTATGTGCGTAACGGCTTCCCGGGGCTCAATACCCTTGATCCGATCAGTTTCTTTGCGCTTTGTGCGGTGATGCTGGCGATTGCGATGGCGTTTTCCGCTGTTTTGATCCGCTCGCGCTTTGGCCTTGCGCTTCAGGGTGCGCGTCAGAACCCGCAACGTATGACCGCGGTGGGCATTGCGCCATTTCGCATTCGTCTGGTCGCCTTCGTGGTGTCGGCCATGATCACGGCCCTTGCCGGTGCGCTTTATGCCGATCTCAACCGCTTTGTCAGCCCGACCATGCTGTCCTGGCATATGTCAGGTGAAATCATGGTGTTTGTCATTCTGGGCGGGGTAGGGCGTTTGTTCGGTCCGCTGGCCGGTGCAGCCCTTTACATCATTCTGGAACATCTTCTGGGTGGTGTTTGGGAATTCTGGCAGTTGCCGCTGGGCGTTCTGTTGCTGTTGGTCGTGCTGTTCGCGCGCGGTGGTCTTGTCGGTGTTCTGGCGGGGGAGCGTAAACATGTCTGATGCCATTCTTTCGCTTTCCAATGTCACCAAGCAGTTCGGATCACTTCTGGCCAGTGACAGTGTCACGCTTGATCTGCGCCCGGGTGAAATTCATGCGCTCATCGGGCCGAACGGGGCGGGCAAATCCACCCTGATCAAACAGATCGCGGGCGAGATCAAATCTGACAGCGGCGATATCCATTTCAACGGTCAGAACATCAACGAGTTTGATGCCGTTGCACGCTCACGCATGGGGCTGGCCCGAACGTTCCAGGTGTCATCTCTGATGCCGGAATTCTCGGTCCTGCAAAACGTGATGCTGGCGCGTCAGTCGGTCAGCGGCAAGGTGTTTCGGTTCTTCAAACCGGTGCTGAGTGACAAGTCGCTGGTCGATCCCGCCATGGCCCAGCTTGAACGGGTCGGGTTGGCGGATCGGGCGCAAATGCGTGCCGCCGACATTTCGCACGGAGAACGTCGCCAGCTTGAAATGGCGGTCGCGTTGGCGCTTGAACCCAAGGCATTCCTGCTGGATGAACCGATGGCGGGCATGGGGCCCGAAGGCTCCAAACGTCTGACCGGGTTCCTTGATGGTTTGCGTGGGCAGGCACCCATCCTTTTGGTCGAACATGACATGGATGCGGTCTTTGCACTCGCCGACCGGATTTCGGTTCTGGTTTATGGCCGGATCATTGCCACCGGCACAGTGGATGAAATTCGCGGCAATGATGATGTCAAACGTGCCTATCTCGGGGAGGATGCCTGATATGACTGCACTTCTCGAACTTTCTGGCGTTACCGCGTTTTATGGCGCGTCACAGGCCCTGTTTGGCATTGATTTGTCCTTGAATGAGGGCGAGGCGGTTGCGCTCATGGGCCGCAACGGCATGGGCAAGACCACGACGATCAAGACCATCTGTCGCATGATGGAACATCGTGACGGGGCGATCCGCTTTGCCGGGCAGGATCTGGCAAAAATGCCATCGCACAAGGCTGCCCGTCTTGGTCTTGGTCTGGTGCCCGAAGGACGCCGGTGCTTTGCCCAGCTTAGTGTCACTGAAAACCTGATTGCGGCTGCCCGCCCGGGTGAATGGGACTTTGATCGGGTTGCTGGTCTATTCCCGCGTCTTGCCGAACGGCGCGATCAAAAGGCATCAACGCTTTCGGGCGGGGAACAGCAGATGCTTGCCATTGGTCGCGCATTGATGACCAACCCGCGTTTGCTGATCCTTGATGAAGCGACCGAGGGATTGGCACCGGTTGTGCGTCAGGAAATCTGGGCGGCGATCAATCAGCTGAAACAATCCGGTCTGACGATCCTTGTGGTCGATAAATCGCTCAAGGAACTCTCGGGCGTGGCAGACCGCTATGTGATCGTCGAAAAGGGCATCACGGCCTGGACCGGGGCGGTCAATGAGTTGACCGACGATCTTGCTGATCGGTATTTGGGGGTCTGATATGGCGGCATTCACCTATCAGCAGAAAGTTCTGTTTCAGCATTGCGATCCGGCGGGGATTGTCTTTTACCCCCGCTATTTCGAGATGGTGAATGCCACGGTCGAGGAATGGTTTGATCAGGTTATCGGGTGTGGTTTCCCGACCATGCATGGCCCGATGCAGGTCGCGGTTCCGACGGCTGCGCTCAGTGTCGCCTTTACTGCGCCAAGCAAGCTTGGCGACATTTTGGAATTCTGTCTGATCCCGACACGGATCGGGCGTTCCAGTTTAGAGCTGGAAATTACCGCACAATCAGGTGCCGAGCAACGCCTGAAAACCACGGTTACCCTGGTCTTTACAAGGCACGGGGCCGGAAAGTCAGTGGCATGGCCAGATGATTTGCGTGCCAAAATCGAAAAAGAAATCAATCAAGTGGTAGAAAACAATGCATAAAATCATTCAGCCGGACGGATGGAAACAGCCCAAGGGATATGCCAACGGCGTATTGGCCGACGGTGCACGACTTTACATTGGTGGCCAGATTGGCTGGAACAAAGACCAAGTCTTTGTTGCCAAGGATTTCGTCGGACAGATGGAACAGGCGCTTAAAAACATTGTCGCTGTTCTCGAAGCAGCGGGCGGCAAGCCCGAACATCTTGCGCGCCTGACCTGGTATGTCACCGACAAGAAGGAATATCTCGCCAATCAGCGCGAAGTTGGTCAAGCCTATCAGCGCATCCTTGGCAAGCATTTCCCCGCCATGACCATGGTCGTCGTCAAGGAACTGGTCGAAGATGAAGCGGTGGTCGAGATCGAGGCAACCGCCGCCATCCCGTCCTGATTAAGCGAACCGGCGTTATTCGTCAAAAAAGGGCAGCACGTGATGTGCTGCCCTTATACATTGAGAGGCACGAACATTTGCTATGATGTTCGTGCCTCTTTTCACTTGGGAGCCTGCGTATACGCAGGCTCCCGGATCCGTGAGGTGTTGATGCGGCCTTGGACTTTTACGTCCGTAA
>NZ_JYII01000022.1 GCF_000948415.1 Thalassospira sp. HJ
CTGATCTACAATGTCAAAGAACTCAAAGGCCGAAGCCCCGAACCGCTCGTTCCGCGTCGCCGTCTCGTTGGCGCCGCACCCCGTCGGTGGAGGCGGGTTATAGGCCCCACTCCCAGAACTGTCAAACCCTTTTTCGGAAAAAAATGCCGAAAAAATACAATTTTGTGAAAACAGGCCAAACAGGCAGGAACCGGGGGAATTTACCCTCATCCCGTGGTTGAGAAACCAGAGACAAACATGGATCAGGCTGTTTAGCGCCAGGCACACACAGTCCCCTCCAGCTCCGACATGAACGCGCCCGAAATTGCCCCTGCCCGAAAGCGCGATTTAAGCACGCCCGAAACACTACATATATATGTGTCGTTTCAGGTTGGCATTTTGGCCTCCGAAACGCTTGGTTCGTGACCCGAATTACAAACAGTTTTCGCCTGCCTTGATCTTGCCATTCTGCGATGCCACATGATCGCCGCCCATCAAAGCGAAGGCGGCAGGATTCCCTCAACGGTTCGTAAAGGAAATCGCGCCATTATGTCGTGATGGGTTCCACTTTTGCCCGCAGCAATTCGCATTTCACATCGCCAAATCTTTTATGTATAAGGTTTGAGGCGATGTTGCCGGAAAGAGCAACAGCTCGGGTGAACTGATTATTGTCTTTTAGGGGAGTTCTACGGCAATGGCCGGAAGAGACTTGGTTTCTATTGCAAGCGTGATGGTGATTCTGGGGGGAACAACCGGGTATTTGTTATCCGATCATTATTCCAACGCCTCGGATACGGCCCTGTCCGCCAGTGCAGCTGAAAGCCTCCATCTGGATGGTGACACCCCTGTCACCGAAACCGCCAGCATCCCCGATCTTGAGCCGCGCCGTGAAACAGTTGTCCTTGAACAAGGCTCCAACCTGATGGCGACACTGACTGCCACCGGCCTTGAGCGCACATCAGCCTATAATGCCATTGAAGCGCTGCGCGATGTTTTCAATCCGCGCAAACTGCGTGCCGGTCAGGAATTTGACCTTGTATATGCCGCAGACGCACAAGACGATATCGAACTTCTTGATCAGATGAGCTTCCAGCCCGATCCCGAGACCATTGTTTCGGTATCGCGCACAGATGATGGCTATCAGGCATCCTCGGACAAGATCGAACTGACCCCGGCACGTAATGTCGCATCGGGCACGATTGAGCAGAGCCTGTTTTTAGCGGCTGAACGCAATGGCGTTCCGATCCCTGTTCTGATGGACCTGATCGAACTTTATTCCTATGAGGTCGACTTCCAGCGCGACATCCAGCCGGGCGACAGTTTCGAGATCATGTATCAGGAACTTCAGAACGATGCCGGCGAGCGTGTTCGTTTTGGTGATGTGCTTTATGCAAGCATGACGCTGAGCGGCCATGAAGTACGGCTTTATTCCTATACCGACAGCAATGGCGAGACCGACTTCTATAATCAGAAGGGTGAGTCTTATCGTCGTGCGCTGATGCGGACCCCGATCAATGGTGCGCGGCTGTCATCGGGTTATGGCAAACGTAAACACCCGATCCTTGGTTACACCAAGATGCATAAAGGGATCGACTTTGCAGCCCCGACCGGCACCCCGATCTTTGCCGCAGGTAACGGCACGATCGCCAAGATTGGCCGCAATGGCGGTTATGGCAATTACATCCTGATCCGTCACAACGATTCCTATGACACCGCATATGCCCACATGAACGGCTTTGCCAAAGGCCTTCGTCAGGGTTCGCGCGTCAAGCAGGGTGACGTTATCGGCTATGTCGGCACCACGGGCCGTTCAACCGGCCCGCACCTGCATTACGAGATCCTGAAAAACAACGCCCAGGTCAACCCGATCCGCGTCAAGATGCCAAGCGGCAAGACGCTTAAGGGCGATGAGCTTGATCGTTTCCTTGCGGATTCTGATGTGCTGCGCAAACAATATGCCGAACTATCGATCGGCAACCGCAAGATCGCCAGCGCCGAGTAAGGCACAGATCAAACACCAATGAAGAACCCGCCCTTGTGGCGGGTCTTTTTGTTGCCTTGAGGGAATGGAATCGACGGCAGCGGACTGCCGCGAAGAAGCAGCGATGCACAGCTCTCAGCGACAAAGCAAATCAGAGCTATGCACTATGTGCTGGCACACAGGATGACTTTTGTTTGGGGAACGCTTTTAGGCGATGCGCCCTTGCTTTAATCAGGCAGCGTCGCGGTCAAACTGCAGCTTGGCCAAACGGCCATATAGTGGGGAGCTTTCAAGCAGTTCCTGATGGGTACCAACAGCAACCAGCTTGCCATCATCAATCACGGCAATGCGGTCTGCATGCAGAACCGTTGCCAGACGATGGGCAATCACCAGCGTCGTGCGTTCTTTCATGATGGTTTCAAGTGCCTTTTGGACAACCTGTTCGCTTTCGGCATCAAGAGCGCTGGTGGCTTCATCAAGAAGCAGGATGGTCGGGTTGCGCAAGATGGCGCGCGCAATCGCAATGCGCTGACGCTGACCACCGGAAAGGCGGACACCCTTTTCCCCCAGGAAGGTATTAAACCCGTCCGGCAGGCGATCAAGAAACTCACTGGCATGGGCAGCATCGGCAGCCGCACGGACTTCATCGTCGCTCGCACCCGGGCGACCATAACGAATATTGTCCCATGCATTGGCAGCAAAGATCACCGGATCCTGTGCCACCAGACCAATGCGTTCACGCACCGCCACCGGATCAGCGGTTTTGATATCGACACCGTCAACACGGATCACGCCACTTGCCGGATCATAGAAGCGCAGCAGCAGCTGGAAGACCGTGGTCTTGCCCGCACCCGACGGACCAACAAGGGCCACCGTCTCGCCCGGCTTGACCGACAGGTTGAGACCTTCGAGTGCGGAGCGATCCGGACGTGCCGGGTAATGGAAGGTGACGTCTTCGAAACTGACATGGCCCTGATGGGGGACTGGCATTGGTGCCGGATTTTCCGGTGCCTTGATTTCGGGTTCGGTCGAAAGCAAAGCGACAAGTCGCTCGGCCGCGCCGGCCGCACGTTGCAGATCACCAATCACTTCACTAATGGCACCAACCGATCCGGCCACGACCACAGCATAGAAGACAAAGGCGGAAAGCTCGCCGGCCGAGATCGTACCATCAAGCACATCATGGCCACCGATCCACAGGATGGTGCCAACTGCACCAAACACCATGACAATGACAATAGCGGTCAGAAGTGCACGCGCCGAAATGCGGGCGACAGCGGTTTTGAAAGCACCCTCGACATGACCACTGAAGCGATTGCTTTCGATTTCTTCGTGTGTGTAGGCCTGCACCGTGCGTAGCGCATTCAGCGTTTCTTCGGAAAAGGCACTGACATCGGCGACCCGGTCCTGGGATTCGCGTGACAGGCGGCGCACACGGCGGCCATAGCCAACAATCGGGATCACCACCAACGGCACGACCAGCAAGACAAGGGCTGTGAGCTTGGGGCTAGTAATGGCCAGCATCGACAGACCGCCGACAAACATCAGGGCATTGCGCAGCGCAATCGAAACACTGGAGCCAATGACTGCCTGCAGAAGAGTGGTATCGGTTGTCAGGCGCGAAAGCACTTCACCGGTTCGGGTCACTTCGAAGAAGGCCGAGTCCAGTCGGATGATATGGCGATAGACCGCGGACCGGATATCAGCCACCACGCGTTCCCCGATCCAGGAAACCAGGAAGAAACGCATATAACTTGCGCCTGCCAGAAGCAGTGTGACCGCAAACAGCACAAACAGTGCACGATCAAGCAGCGCGCCATCGCCTTCGGCAAAGCCTTCATCGACCAGCATGCGCAGGCCATTGCCAAGCGCCAGCACCGTGCCCGATGCTGTGACCAGAGCAATCAGCGCGCCGATAAGCTGCAAACGATATTTCGTGACAAACGGCACGATCACACGGAGCGACGAGAGGTTCCGGCTGGTTTCACGATCAGAGAGTTTTGCAGAAGAAGTCGGTGTACGCGCCAAGGCACTTTATCCCGTATGCAGTGGGAACCACGCAGCCAATCAGAGATCAGCCAAGATCAAGTTTGTTTCCGGTTTTGACCGCAAGATCAGTCGCAAGCTGATCATTCAGCGTGGTCGAGCCACGGGTCGAGGTCCAGGTTTCGTTGTCTTCATCAAAGTCATAGTGGCTTGCTCCGCTGACTGGCGAAGACAGCCAGACCTGACGGTTGGGGCCATGCTTGTTAATGATGAATTGTTCACCCGAATCGAGTTCGATGGTCAGGATTCCGGACTGCAGATCGACTTCAAGGTCATCGCCCAGTGCATCATCAATAACATCAGACAGCGTTTCGATGGTTTCGTCTGCAATCTGATGGAAGCGGGTTTCCTCAAGGGCCACAGTCTTGTTCTCCGTCTGTCATCGGGGTCAAACGCCCCGGCAAGGCGACAATCAAATGTTGGCGCACCATACTATATAAAGAGGCCTGTGCAAGTATGCATAAGCACGGGCGCGAGAAAAGCTTGAAACATGGGGCAAGCGCTGCTAAACGACCGCCAGATCGCTACTGCACTCCCCTCATTTGGCGTTAATCGGATAATTACCGGTTACAGGGGTTGCGCGAGCCGATTTTTTACACTATACACCGCGCTTCAAATTCCGGAGTGATAGGCGATGAAAAAAGATATCCATCCCGATTACCATGAGATCACCGTTCAGATGACTGACGGCAGCACCTTCACCACGCAGTCGACCTGGGGCAATCCGGGCGACGTGTTGAAGCTCGACATCGATCCGAAAAGCCACCCGGCTTGGACTGGTGTTCACCGTCTTCTGGACAGCGGCGGGCAGCTTGCTAAGTTCAAAAAGCGCTTCGCTGGTTTCAATATCGGCAACTAAGCAAAGAACACGCTTCTGTGTTCTGTGGGATCAGCGCCCGTCGCATCTTATTGATGCCGCGGGCGTTTTTCTTTGTCTAAACCATTAATTTGCATAGCTGGTGACGGTAAAAAACTATAGTTAGAACAACTATTAGCTGTTACGCAGCATATCTGATGGTGATTTCGGCATTTTTTTGCCATAATCCCCTTCGTTAGGATAAGGCGGCTTGGCTTTGCTGCCCTGTTCTGCTTGCAAGCATCACCAGGCTCTTAGATGAATCAAGTGACGGCACGTAACCAGGTTAGCTATGAGGTCTATGTTAAAGACCGCTCAGGCCGGTGGCAGATCCACGGCCACTTTACTGGTGCGCAAAAAAAGCAGGCAGAAGAAGAAGCCAAACAGATCGAGCGTGCCAACCACGTTACGGGCGTGAAGGTCATTCGCGAGGTTTATAACAACGCGACCAACAGCTCTGACGAATATGTCATTTACGAAACGCGCGGTCAGGGCAAGCTCGAAAACACCAATCCCAAAGCACAGCCAAAGCGGTCATCGCAGGCCAAGGCGCAAGCTCAGGCTCAACGCCCAGGCCCGGCGCCTGCACCGATGATGCCACGGGCCGATGCATCCGATGACAAGCCGAGCGAAGCTGCAGCTGCTGCTGTCAAAAAGCCCGCGGCAGCGCGGTCATCCGGATCTGTTGCCGAAAGCCAGACGCTTGTCGGTCTTGGTCTTAAGATGGCTGTGGCGTTCTGTGTGGCGATTGCAATTGGTCTTGCAACCATGCTGGTGACGGCCAAGGGTCTTGAATTCCTGCCAGACATGGGTGTGAAGATCAGTCAGAGCTTCTATGACAAGATCAACTTCCTGTCCTTTACCGTTGGCTTTTTGGCGAGCGTCGTCCCGATGCTGATGGCGCTGACCAAAAAGTTCAAAGGCCGTGCGCGGAAATCATCAGCCGCATCCGCCAGCCCGGCAAGGGGCAGAGGCACCCGTTCGGGAAGAGGTCAAGCACCCGGACAAAGTGCCGGTTCTGATGCCCGGCGCAAGTCGGCTGCCGAGATGGCTGCAGAAATGGCGCGCGAGGAAAGTGGCGAGACCGCTGATGACGCGCCCGAAGAATCAGAAGAACAGGACATCGCTGAAGAAACACCGGACGCGAAGGCCCCAGAGCCGATCGACGATACCCCGGAAAAGCCGATGGTCGAGACACGTGAAATGCGTGCGACCCGCGAGCAGATGCGCGACTTCATCACCGGATCGATCCAGGCCATTCAGCGCAGCGTGCCGTCGCTTGATGCCTATCACAAGTTTGGTGTTAATCTGTATGTCGCTGGCGCCTGTGATGCATGCAGCGAAAAACATGCCCTTGATCAAAAAGACGGGCGCATGATCCTGCGCGATTGCATTTCGGCGCTGGGTGCCAACAAAAGCATGGCCGATACATTCTGCAAGAATGTCGACGACTATATCCTCGAGCCGAAATACAAGGATATGTACGGTGCCGGTCGCCAGTCGATGGATGACTATATCAAGAACGAGAAAAGCATCACGACGTCGGTATCCAAGGCCATTGCCGACTGGAGCGACAAGCCCGCTGGCGGCCCACAAGGGGCCGCTGGCAAGAAGCTTCATGCACTTATGTTCACCGATATCGTCAATTCCACGGCCAAGACGCAGGAATTGGGCGATCATGGCGCACAGCAGATGGTCCATATCCATAACCAGATCGTGCGCACTGCGTTGATCAATAATTATGGCAAGGAAGTCAAACATATGGGCGACGGCATCATGGCCGTGTTCCCGTCTTCGGCGAGTTCGGTCGAAGCTGCCATTGAAATCCAGAAGAACATGGCATCACACAATGCCAGTCAGGACCTGAAATTCCAGATCCGCATCGGCATCAATGCCGGCGAAGCCATTGCCGAGGAAAACGACCTGTTTGGCAGTGTAGTACAGCTTGCCGCGCGTGTCTGTGCGCAGGCGGGCGGTGATGAAACGCTGGTTTCGGATAACGTCAAGAATACCTATAGCGGCAGCCGGGCAACGTTTGTCTCCCAAGGCACCCGCCAGATGAAGGGCTTCTCCGAGCCGATCGAGGTCTTCCAGGTTCAGGCGCGCACCTGATCCTTCGCCCACACTTATCTCTCCATCCATAGCAAGACGACAAACCCAAGCCACGCGCGGGGCCTGTGTCCGTCATCAATGGACTTGATGTAAGGGAAAGAGGCTAACGCTTAGCCGTTGCAGCGGGCGGCGACCTGTAGCTCCATGCGGGCAGTACGCATGTAAAGCGAGTGTGCACGGCCCATCAGGTCGAGAAGACCGGGTGAGATAAATCCGTACTCATCGTGCTGGTTGATGGTGCAAACCCGAAGATCGACCATCAGGTCATCGATATCGACCGCTTCGTCCCAAGGAATTTCACCCTCCTCCACCGCTCGCACGGCAAGCAACCACGCCATTGCACGGATCAATCGCGTGGTCATGCGCATCTCTTCGACGCATTGTGCAACGGCTTCACGGTTTCCCCGTTTTCTGCTTTGACCCCGATGCGCTGAGAGGTAATTGCGTGCCTCGACCAACAGGGTAAAGGCTTCATCGTAGGTCCGCGAAAAATGAACAACCGAGAAATTGCTTTGATACGACGCCGCCTTTGACGTCGGTGGATGCTCGTGAGTCATCCTGAATATATTGGGAAGGTGATGGACCGCTTCAAGGCAGGGAAATGCCCAAATAGAAAGACCGCCCACTTTCGGGGCGGTCTCACCTCAACCTGCTAAACTTGCCGGACTTTTTTGGTTTTGTTTTTTATTGTGTGCGAACTTTAGCCAGCGCTTCACAGGCGGTCAAGGCTATTCATGGCACAAATGTGATAATACGTATTAACCCGTACCCTTTTGCGGATTTATCCATATTCACGCGCGCGAGGTGACCGCAGTTCAATAGGATTAAGTTATTGAATATAAACCGGAAAGAAAAAGAACCGCCCTAAAAAGGGCGGCTCAGTTTAACAGGGAGGCATCGAAACATCACGTTCGACAAGGGGGTCATCAGATGACCCTCTATTCCACATATAAGGCGGCAAGTTTAATTTTCAATTAACCGCAGGTTTAAAAAAAACCATCCTCACGCATAGTGTTCAGAAAACCGGTACGAGATGGCTCTGCTGCACCTCAGCTTTTGAAAAGTGCTTCGGCCCCGGCCGCCGCACCCTTTCGGTGCGAGAGCGCCTCATCCACATGTTTAATTTCGCGTTCCAATACGGCGCGATAGTCTTTCAGGCTATCTACTGACATGCCTTCAAGATTACGCGGCAGACCAAATTCACCACCTTTGAAGATTGCGACATCTTCTTCGTCCACGGTCATCCTCCATTGTTTCCGACCCGGTCACGGTCATTGAATCTCTTACTGATCCTAGATAGGTATAAAACGCAGTTTTCGCCAATGAGGTCCCTATGTCCATTTCAGAATTTCCCGAAAAGATGAAAGCCATCGAAATCATCAAGGACGGTGACAAGCCTGCTCTTGTGCTGGGCGAGGTCGTGGTGCCGGACTATGGCGCTGATGATGTGCTGGTTCGGGTGGCGGCAAGCGGGGTCAATCGACCGGACCTTATGCAGGTTGCGGGCATGTACCCGCCCCCGCCCGGTGCATCTGAAATTCCGGGGCTGGAGCTTTCGGGCGAGGTTGTCGCGGTTGGCGCCAATGTCACTAGCTGGAAAATCGGCGACAAGGTTTGCGCACTGGTCACAGGTGGCGGCTATGCCCAGTATGCGGCTGTTCCGGCAGCGCAATGCCTGCCCGTGCCAAGCGGCATGTCCATGGCCGCCGCGGCCGGCGTTCCAGAAACTTTTTTCACGGTCTGGCATAACGTTTTTGACAAGGCCAAGCTCAAGGCGGGCGAGACGTTCCTGGTCCATGGCGGGACATCGGGGATCGGTACCACCGCCATTCAACTTGCCAAGGCGTTTGGCGCCAAGGTGATTGCAACGGCTGGCAGCGACGAGAAATGTCAGGCCTGCCGTGATCTCGGCGCAGACATTGCGATTAACTACAAGACGCAGGATTTCGTCGAAGAGGTCAAAGCTGCGACCGATGGCAAGGGGGCTGACGTCATCCTTGATATGGTCGCGGGCGATTATGTCAGCCGGAATTTCAAGGCAGCTGCCTTTGAGGCCCGCATCCTGATCATCGCCTTCCTGCGCGGGCCGAAGGCCGAAACCAACTTTACACCGCTGTTGCTCAAACGTCTGACGCTGATGGGCTCTACATTGCGGGCACAACCCGTCGCCAACAAGGGGGCGATTGCCGATGCCTTGCGCGAGAAGGTCTGGCCGCTTTTGGAGTCCGGCAAAGTCGTGCCGGTGATCTATAAGACCGTCGCGCTTGAACAGGCATCAGAGGCGCACGCCATATTGAAGGGTGGCGCGCACATCGGAAAAGTGATACTGGAAGTCGACTGATCGCGTATGGACGAAGGTCTGATATCTTTTATCTGACCAATCCATGGCAACATGCGTATGATTGCGGCTCGAAAAGAAATATTCTTTTCAGAACACCGCAACAGATTGTTGCATTTACCCGCACATTGATCGAAAAGAACGCAATGGCGGGTCCGACGATGCGCAGCAACCCCCGTGGTTGACCTTGCAGCATTGCCGGACCACCAAAAGAGATTATATTCTGGGGCATACATTCCCGCGCTTTTTGGGCCTTATACCCATCGCCGGTCTCCAGAGAGAAAGAAGGAAACAGGAGGAAATATGGCACAGCCCCTCATGCCCAAAGCAACCGCTGTATGGCTTATCGACAATACCGGCTTGTCGTTCCGGCAGATCGCGTCTTTCACCGAACTGCACGAGCTTGAAATTCAGGCCATCGCAGACGGCGACGTCGGTCAGGGTATCGTCGGCCTTGATCCGGTCGCCAATGGTCAGCTGACCAAAGAAGAAATTGAACGCTGCGAAAAAGATCCGCGCGAACTGCTTAAAATGGCGAAATCCGATCTGCCGCGCCCGCGTGCGCAGTCCAAAGGTGCCCGTTACACCCCGGTTTCCAAGCGCCAGGATCGTCCGAATGCGATTGCATGGCTGCTTAAGCATCACCCGGAACTTTCCGATGCACAGGTTTGCAAGCTGATTGGCACCACCAAGGACACCATCGGCAAAATCCGTGATCGTTCGCACTGGAACTCGGCAAACCTTGCACCGCGCAACCCGGTGACCATGGGTCTTTGCACCGAGCTTGACCTTGAAAAACAGGTCGTGATCGCGCGTTCGAAAAACCCGGAAAAGATTGCCAAGGACGTCGAACCGGATCCGCTGCCGGAAGAGCTGCAGATCAATCCGGAACCGGATTATCCGGGCAAGAAAAAAGACGAGAAGAAAGACGAGCCGAAAACTTCCGATTACATGGAAGCGGCCGAAAACCTCTTCAAATCCTGATCTATTCCAAAGGCCGCCCACCGGGCGGCCTTATACATTGAGAGGCACGAACATTTGCTATGATGTTGGTGCCTCTTTTCACTTGGGAGCCTGCGTATACGCAGGCTCCCGGATCCGTGAGGTGTTGATGCGGCCTTGGACTTTTACGTCCGTAAAAAAGCTGAACACTCACGGCCTCTGGAGGCATTGTCGAACC
>NZ_JYII01000013.1 GCF_000948415.1 Thalassospira sp. HJ
GCTGTATTTGGAAGGCCCGGCGGTGACCTACTCTCCCGTGCCTTAAGACAAAGTACCATCGGCGCAGGCTGGTTTCACTTCTGAGTTCGGGAAGGGATCAGGTGGTTCCCGGCCGCTATGGCCACCGGGCCGTCCAAACACAGCGAAGAGATCGGAGATCTTTGTAAGATCGTGATATATGCGAACATTAGTGTGACGTATTGGTCTTGCTGATTTTACCGCTGCGCAAGTCATATTGCAGATCAGTAGCAAGAGGGATCAATCAAGCCGATCGATCAATTAGTACTGGTTAGCTTCACACATTGCTGCGCTTCCACACCCAGCCTATCAACCTGGTGGTCTTCCAGGGATCTGATAGGGATACCTAGTCTTGAAGGGGGCTTCCCGCTTAGATGCTTTCAGCGGTTATCCCTTCCGCACTTAGCTACCCGGCGATGCTCCTGGCGGAACAACCGGTACACCAGAGGTGCGTCCATCCCGGTCCTCTCGTACTAGGGACAGCTCTTCTCAAGTATCCTACGCCCACGGCAGATAGGGACCGAACTGTCTCACGACGTTCTAAACCCAGCTCACGTACCACTTTAATTGGCGAACAGCCAAACCCTTGGGACCTGCTCCAGCCCCAGGATGTGATGAGCCGACATCGAGGTGCCAAACACTCCCGTCGATGTGGACTCTTGGGGAGTATCAGCCTGTTATCCCCGGCGTACCTTTTATCCGTTGAGCGATGGCCCTTCCACGCGGGACCACCGGATCACTATGACCGACTTTCGTCTCTGCTCGACTTGTCAGTCTCGCAGTCAGGCAGGCTTTTGCCATTGCACTCTTAAGCTGATGTCCGACCAGCCTGAGCCTACCATCGCGCGCCTCCGTTACTCTTTGGGAGGCGACCGCCCCAGTCAAACTACCCGCCATGCAGGGTCCCGGATCCGGATAACGGACCTCGGTTAGATATCAGGAAGCAAAAGGGTGGTATCTCAAAGGTGGCTCCACCATGGCTGGCGCCATGGCTTCAAAGCCTCCCACCTATTCTGCACATTCACATCCTGATACCACTGCAAAGCTGTAGTAAAGGTGCACGGGGTCTTTCCGTCTGACCGCGGGTACTCCGCATCTTCACGGAGAATTCAATTTCGCTGAGTTGGTGTTGGAGACAGTGGGGAAGTCGTTACGCCATTCGTGCAGGTCGGAACTTACCCGACAAGGAATTTCGCTACCTTAGGACCGTTATAGTTACGGCCGCCGTTTACCGGGGCTTCAATTCGGTGCTTGCACACCTCCTCTTAACCTTCCGGCACCGGGCAGGCGTCAGACCCTATACGTCGTCTTGCGACTTCGCAGAGCCCTGTGTTTTTAGTAAACAGTCGCCACCCCCTAGTCTGTGCCCCCACCGTAAAGTTGCCTTCACGGTGGGCCCCCTTCTCCCGAAGTTACGGGGGCAATTTGCCGAGTTCCTTCAACACCATTCTCTCAAGCGCCTTGGTATATTCAACCTGCCCACCTGTGTCGGTTTGGGGTACGGTCCATATGTGAGAGTTATTTCCTGGACCTCCTTGGCAGCTTCTCCAATCCAATAAGGAAAAACTACTTCCAGAGGCCGTCACTTCTCACGGGTACAGGAATATTAACCTGTTTCCCATCGACTACGCATTTCTGCCTCGTCTTAGGGGCCGACTCACCCTGCGCGGATTGGCCTTGCGCAGGAACCCTTGGGCTTTCGGCGAGGGAGGTTCTCACTCCCTTTATCGCTACTCATGTCAGCATTCTCGCTTCCGATACCTCCAGCAAACCTTACGGTTCACCTTCACAGGCTTACGGAACGCTCCGCTACCACTTGTCAAAGACAAGTCCGCAGTTTCGGTGTGTGGCTTGAGCCCCGGTACATCTTCGGCGCGGGACAGCTTATTTAGACCAGTGAGCTGTTACGCTTTCTTTAAACGATGGCTGCTTCTAAGCCAACGTCCTGGTTGTCTTGGCCGTCCTACATCCTTTCCCACTTAGCCACAACTTTGGGACCTTAACTGGCGGTCTGGGCTGTTTCCCTCTCGACCACGGACCTTAGCACCCGTAGTCTGTCTGCCAGATAGTACTCTTCGGTATTCGGAGTTTGATTAGGTTTGGTAAGCCGGTAAGGCCCCCTAGCCCATTCAGTGCTCTACCCCCGAAGGTATTCGTCTGACGCTCTACCTAAATAGATTTCGCGGAGAACCAGCTATCTCCAGGTTTGATTGGCCTTTCACCCCTAACCACAAGTCATCCCCGTCTTTTTCAACAGACGTGGGTTCGGTCCTCCAGTGACTGTTACATCACCTTCAACCTGCTCATGGCTAGATCACCTGGTTTCGGGTCTAATCCCACAAACTCAATCGCCCTATTAAGACTCGCTTTCGCTGCGCCTACACCTATCGGCTTAAGCTTGCTTGTAAGACTAACTCGCTGACCCATTATGCAAGAGGTACGCTGTCACCCCATAAAGAGGCTCCAACTGCTTGTAGGCATCCGGTTTCAGGAACTATTTCACTCCCCTTATCGGGGTGCTTTTCACCTTTCCCTCACGGTACTGGTACACTATCGGTCGTCAAGGAGTACTTAGGCTTGGAGGGTGGTCCCCCCATGTTCAGACAGGATTTCACGTGTCCCGCCCTACTCGAGGACTTATGCAATTTCTACCCGTACGGGGCTATCACCCACTATGGCCGACCTTTCCAGATCGTTCCGGTTCTTATGCATAAGCCACTGGCCTGGTCCGCGTTCGCTCGCCGCTACTAGCAGAGTCTCGGTTGATGTCCTTTCCTCCGGTTACTGAGATGTTTCAGTTCACCGGGTTCGCCTCCTGCCGCTATGTATTCACGACAGGATCACCCTATTGGGTGGGGTTTCCCCATTCAGAAATCTACGGGTCAAAGCCTGCTCTCGGCTCACCGTAGCTTATCGCAGAGTGCCACGTCTTTCATCGCCTCTTGACGCCAAGGCATCCACCAGATGCCCTTATTATGCTTGAGAGATCCCTCAGCTAACTGTTCTGCGGCTTGCGCAGGGGTAAAACCTGCAAAACCACATCACAACTAGTTCGCGATCACGTTCTTTCGTTGCGACAAAATCACAACGGAAAGATCCGTTCTCTTCATATTCCCTATTCACAATGTCAAACATCTCGTCATCCAGTCTCTCGACCAGATATCTCGTATCTCCCAAACCTCTTTATGTCTTCTGAATGCCTCCGGCATTCAGAGCATGTCGCCGCCGGCCAACCCGACATGCATGGACAAAATCCAGACACTGCCAAGTGGCAACTTCGACTATTCGATAACGTTTATCTTCTGATCTGTTCTCACCAGTTACTTGATGCTCCCGCGA
>NZ_JYII01000018.1 GCF_000948415.1 Thalassospira sp. HJ
TGGCGGCGGACGTTTGGAAGTGCGCAATGCTCTTTACTATGCTGCATTACCGGCAATACGCTTCGATCCTCTGCTACGCGACTTCTACAAACGCCTGACTGAAAACGGAAAACCCGGCAAGGTTGCTGTGATTGCTGTCGTCAGAAAAATGGTCACCATCCTCAATGCGAGAATGCGTGACCATTATGCTTTAATACTTGACGGCTAATACCGCTGCTTTTTTAGTGGCTACTTGATGTGACTTATATCTGATCGGGATGTTCCGGGATCTCGCGCGATGACACGATCAGGAACCGGATCGCCAGTCCACTGACGGCGACAAGGCTTGCAATCGCAATGCCCCAGAACAAGCCTGGCACACCCATCTCAAGCGTGAAGGACAGGTAATACCCTACCGGGATCATGACAAAGACATAGGACACCAGATGCAAAACCGTCGGTGCCCATTTGTCCCCGGCGCCGCGAAGTGCACTGATCGCGGCATTCTGCCCGCCATCTGTCGGGAAAATGATCGGCATCAGGACCAGGACAGACACTGTCGTCGTAATCACGGCAAGGTCTTGCGTAAACAGATGGGCAACCGCATTCGGAAACAGATACAGCGGAATGCTCAGCCCCAGCATCACAATCATGGTGGTGAGAAGACCGATCCATCCGGCAAGCGCCATGTCCGGTCGATCCCGCCTGCCATAGGCAATGCCAACCCGAACCGATGTTGCCAAGGCCAGACCAAGGGCGACCATGAACATCAACGCCAGAAGCGTCATGCTAATGCCGTAGCTCGCCGCGGCAATTACGCCAAGGCGCCCGGCGAAAAGCTGCATGGCGGCAAAGGCGCCGGTTTCCATGCCCTGACTGGCGCCGGCGGCATATCCCAGATGACGGGCATCGCGTGATCCGCGCCACCACCCGGCAAAGCCATTGCGGATGCCATACAGGTGATGGCTTTTCATCAACAGGATATAGCAAAGCAAACTAAGCGCCATGATCCAGCGGATGATACTCGATGTCCATGCCGCACCTTCGGCCCCCAGTTCCGGCAGGCCAAAGGCGCCATAGACCAACCCGTAATCCAGAACAAGGTTGATGAAGTTCGCGCCAATCATCATCACCATGCCCGGCAGCGGGCGCTGCAATCCTTCAAGGAAGAAGGCGCAGGTAATGTAAATGAGGGCTGCGGGCATGCCGATTGCCAGGATCATGGCAAGATCGCCGGCATGATCAGTGATCTCGGCTGGCTGGCCGGTAATGGCAAACAGCCAGTCCGACTGCATGGTCAGAATGGTAAACAGGATGCTGATCAAAATGGCATAGGGCATGGCGTTACGCCAAACCGCACCGGCGGCCATCAGGTTATCACGGCCCTTGGCATGCGATGTCATCACCATGACCCCGGTCAGAAGCCCGATGCCCGTCACCATCAAGGAAGTAAAAGGTGCATGCGCGATATTAAGATAAGCCAGTGCCGCACTGTCATAGTTACCAACGACAATGGTATCGACGACGGCCATGATCAGCATGCCAAGGCGTGCGATCGTTACCGGCAGAGCCAGCCTGAAAAGTTCGCTCAGATGGCGCTTTACCCGGTTGTTGGGATAAAGCGGGGTTGGCGAAGTCGCCGGATCAATGGGGGGCGGCGGACCCGCGGCACCATCTTGTGGGGCAAGCGTCATTGGACTGTTTCCTGTTATCTTTATCTGGCAATCAGTCGTCGGGATCGTGGTGGCGGTCCGCCCTCTGATGCCGTTTTGCCCCGTTTAAGTTTTATACGGGGTCTATCTGTGGGCGGCGAACGGTCGCCGGGGAATGGCCATCAGCAATTTGGCCGGATCATCGGTAATGACCGATGTGGCTCCCCAGGAAAACAGCTCCTTGGCGCGTTCAACGTCATTAATGGTATAGCAAACCAACGGCACACCGGCATCGACAATCTCGGCAGCACTGACCGGTGTCAGGGCCTTGTGGTCGATATGAATGGCGGATGCGCCAAGGCGCTCATATTCTGCTTTCCAGTTTTCCGGCAGCGTTTCAAGCAACCAACCGCATGGCAGGTCGGGCATGTGCTTGCGCATATGGGCAACCGCAGTGTCATCGAAACTTGAAATCAGAATCGGCGGGACGGTCTTGGACGTGCCAAGCTCTTTGATGACTTCTTCGCACAGACGGACCGGATCGCAGCCCGACGGCTTGATCTCAAGATTGGCGCCCATATCCATGAAGTACAGGGTCTCAAGCGTATCGGACAGGGTCGGGATACGTTCACCTTTATATATGTCTGAAAACCATCCGCCGGCATCAAGGTTGCGAAGAGTTTCGAAATCGCTGTGGTGAATCGGCCCCGTGCCATTGGTGGTGCGTTCAAGTGTATCGTCGTGAATAAGGACGCACTTGTTGTCAGAACTTAATGTGACATCGCATTCAATCCATTTGGCCCCGCGTGCACCGGCAACGCGGAATGCAGCAATGGTATTTTCCGGGGCTTCAATCGAAGCGCCACGATGGGCGACAATGTGCGGGATCTCGATCAAGGATACGGGCCTTTATATATGTGGGGCTGCAACACCGAACACATCTGGCGGATGGCCATTGGTGACCTTGGTGGTGCAAAGAACATCGATGCGATTCTCTTACGCGACTTGGATTGTGTGAAAAAGCGAAAATCTTGTTGCGATTTGAGCGTTTCGTTTTTCGTTTTCGATGCGAAGTCATTGGACTCCATATTGTAATCAAGGACGCAGAGTCGTTTTTCCCGTTGGTTTTCGGCGTTATGCGCTGATGTGGGTCGAGCTATGCAAGGATCGGTTTTCTACGTGAAACCCCCGAAAGCCAAGGGTTTGTGCGGACCGTTTCGGGGCTGGAAAAAACAATCGCCGAAAATCTCCATAAATCTCGAAAAAAGGTGTTTACAGGTTTGTATTGGGGCCCTATAACCCGCCTCCACCGACGGGGTGCGGCGCCAACGAGACGGCGACGCGGAACGGACGGTTCGGGGCTTCGGTCCTAGAGTTCTTTGACATTGTAGATCAGAAGGAAGGGATGCGCGGGCAGCGTTATGGCGCTAAAGTCTGTGCATCCTGGAGACGACGGATCGATTTGGATTTATTCAGATTGATTTGTGGTAACCACCAAAATGTGCAGACGTTAATTTTGAAGAGTTTGTCTATGAGACAAGCTTGGATTGAACATG
>NZ_JYII01000010.1 GCF_000948415.1 Thalassospira sp. HJ
ATTCCAAGGCAAAAGAATGATTGGCGGCGGACGTTTGGAAGTGCGCAATGCTCTTTACTATGCTGCATTACCGGCAATACGCTTCGATCCTCTGCTACGCGACTTCTACAAACGCCTGACTGAAAACAGAAAACCCGGCAAGGTTGCTATCATTGCCGTCGTCAGAAAAATGGTCACCATCCTCAATGCGAGAATGCGTGACCATTATGCTTTAATACTTGACGGCTAATACCGCTGCTTTTTTGTTGGGTGGGACGGAAGGATGATCAGAACCGTTTGAGCAGGCGGTCGATATATTCCTGTTCGATCTGCGGGCGTTCGGGGTCGCCGGAACGACGACGCAGTTCCTGCAAGATGCGCCAGGCGCGCTCAAGGGTGTTTACATCCGGGATGATGGTGGTGCCATTGCCACCGACCGGGCGGCCGAGCGGGTCCCGACGGCCCGATCCTTCGAGGTCTTCGAGCATCGGTGCCATCTGGCTTAAACCTTCCAGCGCACGGCTGATTTCACCGATGCCCTGTTGCAGGGCGTCCATGGCCTGACGTTGGTACTGCAAAGCTTCGTGCGAGCGATTGTGTTCTAGCGCATCGGCCGCCCCGCGCATGGCATCAATCACCGAATTCATGCCGCTGACATCGCCGAATTGGCCGAGGCCGGGGTTCTCGAGGATTTCACCGGCATCATCGGCAAGGCCCTGTTGCTGGCTGGCGCGCGGGCCGTTGCCGTTCTGGGTGGAGGCATTGTCGCCATCATTCATCAGGTCCTGCTGACGGCGTGACAGATCGCGCATGCCATCAAGCATCTCGCGGAGCGTCGAGGTGATATCCATGCCGCCTTCGCCCGTGGTGACCTGCATGTTTTCGACCAGTTCACGCAGACGGTCGATCAGCTGGCGGGCCTGATCCCGGGCACCGGCGCGCATCAGGGCATCGATCTGATCAATGATGCGTGACAGGTCCTGTTGTTCAAGGGTTGCGCTGCCGGCAGGTGGTTGTTCCTCGGTCGTGTCCGGGCTTTCGCGCATCAGGGCCGCGAGATATTCGTTCAGTGCTTGCCGGTATTCATCAATCAGTTGGGCGATTTCGCTTTCGGTGATGTCGGGGTTGGCGAGTGCCTCAAGCAGGCGTTCCTCGGCCTCCATCAGGTTGCGCTCGGCAATGCCGTAGCTGCCGCGCTCGATCTCCTCCGCCACATGCCACAGAAGCCCTGCGACATCCTGATGGGTGTCACGGTTATGCAGGTTGGCCGCAAGACGGTTTTCCGCGACAGACAAGGTCAGGAAGACTCCGAGATGGCCGTTAAACGCCTGCGGGGCAAACAGGATCGGCAGCAAGGCATTGTGCATTTCAAGGGCACGGTCGGGATAGCGCAGCAGACCGCGGCGGATATCGATCAGCTTTTGCGCCACCGGATGGCTGAATTCCCGTTCGGGCAGCATCAGGGAACGGATATCGCTTTCGCCAACCTGATCGGCGTTGTCGCGCGAGACCATCTGAATATTGACCGGAAGGCCGGCCCAGGGATGGGCGACCAGATCGATGAAGCGCGGGCCGTCGATACGGGTTGGCATGGCGCCGGCGCCAGTAGCGCCACCAGCATCGCCCTTAAGGTCAATGACGACCTGATCAATCGGGCCGTATTGCTTGATGGTGCCGTCTTCGACGGCCGGGGTGATGACAAGCTCGAGACTGGAAAGGCCGTAATCGTCACTGGCGACGTAATCCAGGCGGACGTGATCGCGTCTGGTGACGGTGGGCGGGCTGACAAAGGACAGGCTGGGCGCATTATCGGCCAGAAGTTCGATATTCAGTGTCAGGCGATCATTGCCCCAGACCGAGATGCGCCACTGGCCGGGCTGATCGATGGCGGTCGAAAGCACATAGCTGTTTTCACCGCTTTCGGTGAAGGCCTGCTTGCCGCGCGGTGTGGTCAGGGTCGGTTCCCAGATGCTTGAGATACTGCCATCGAGGGTCGAGCCCGCCGGGACCTGTACCGACATCACGTCACCGGTGGCATCCGATGCAGCGTCGGTGTTGCTACCTCCTGTCCGTTTGCCGGTGTCATCCGAGAGGTAGGTGAATTGCAGGATGCGCGGGATCTGGCCGGTATAAGCCGGTGGGGTGACCCAAAGGGTGGCGGTGAAGTCGGCAGCCCCAAGACGCTGAAGCGGGCTGAAGGCCTTTGAAAAGCGTTCCGCGACATGATCGCTGCCGGTCATCAGGCCGACAAACAGCAGCAGGATCGGAATGGCGGTCAGGCCAAAGCGATCAACGCGGGTAATCGCGGGTAGCGGGCGTGAGAGTCGGAGCTTTTTCAGGGCGGCTTCATGCAGGCCAAGCTGGCGCTGCCAAAGAAGGCTGGTCAGCGGGTCGTCGGTTTCGGGGATGTGATCTTCAAGGCTTTGCAGCGGATTGTTATCAAGATGGTTGTCGATCTCGATCCGGTGCAGGACATCGCGCCGGGTCGGCATTTTGAAATTGCGCCATGGGGCAACCACCGAAACCATGACCGCCACCGACAGGATCGAGAGCAACATGATATGCCCGGTGGCAGGCAGAATTTCGAACGCGCCGGTCAATGTCAGGCCAACCACCAGAAGTCCGATCGACAGGGACGGGATCAGGCAGGGCCAGACAGATTCCCACACCATCACCATGCGCGTCTTGCGCACATGACGTTCCATTTTTGGATAGGGTGGTATCAACGACATGGGTCTGGTGGTCCCTGCTTGCCGACAGTGCGCGCATTATCGCGTGTATTCTAGCACAACCCGCATCTTTAGAGTTTGGGGTTTTGCCGTGACGGGTCAAGCAGTTCGCAGGATGGACGCAAAATAAAAGGGCGGCTGGCACATGGCCAACCGCCCCAAAATCAAATGCAGATCAGAAAGAACGCGTGGATTAGGCGTTGCTAAGCCATGAGGGCACCTGATCCATGTTGATCAGGTCGTCAATTTCCTGACGCGGGCGCACGATGGCGAAGTTGTTGCCCTTGACCAGAACTTCCGGCGTCAGTGCGCGGGTGTTGTAGGTCGAAGACATCACAGCACCATAGGCACCGGCTGACATCACAGCGACCAGATCACCGGCCTTGAGGTCATCGGGAAGATCGCGGTCCTTGCCGAACGTATCACCGGTTTCACATACCGGCCCGACCACATCGACCTTGACCTGTTTGTCGTCTTCACCCTGTTCATCTACCGGGATGATTTCGTGATAGGCGCTATAAAGCGTCGGGCGGATCAGGTCGTTCATCGCGGCATCGAGAATGACAAAGCGTTTGGCTTCGCCTTCCTTGATATACATGACGCGCGAAACCATGATCCCGGCATTGCCGGCAATCAGACGGCCCGGCTCAAGCGTGATGTGGCAACCTAGATGGCCAACAGTTTCACGCACCATCTGACCATAGGCATCGGGAAGCGGCGGTGTTTCGCCCTGATAGGCAATGCCAAGGCCGCCACCGAGATCGAGATTGCGGATATCGATGCCCTCGGAGCGGAGCTGTTCCACCAGACCAGCCAAGCGCGTGAAGGCCTCGCGGAAGGGGGCAAGGTCGGTCAGCTGGGAGCCGATATGCATGGCGATCCCGGTGACTTCAATGCCGTCCATGGCGGCTGCATCACGGTAGACCTCAATCGCGCGGGTCCAGTCGATGCCGAATTTGTTTTCGGCCTTGCCGGTCGCGATCTTTTCATGGGTTTTGGCATCAACATGCGGGTTAACGCGCAATGCGATGCGCGCCTTTTTGCCCATGTCGATGGCAACGTTGTTGAGCTCAACCAGTTCGGGAATGCTTTCGACATTGATCTGGGCAATGCCGGCCTCAAGAGCTTCGCGCATTTCCGCATCGGCCTTGCCAACGCCCGAAAAGATGATCTTTGCCGGATCCATGCCGGCACGCAGGGCACGGCGCATTTCACCAACCGAAACAACGTCTGCACCCGCGCCAAGATTGGCGAGCGTTTTCAGAACCGCCTGGTTCGAGTTTGCCTTGACCGCAAAGCAGATGGTGGCATCAAGGCCTTCGAATGCGGCGGCATAGACATTGTAATGGCGTTCAAGGGTCGCGGTCGAATAGCAGAAGAACGGGGTACCGACCTTGTCGGCCATTTCCCGGATCGCGACACCTTCGGCGTAAAGTTCGCCGTTGATATATTCAAAATGGTTCATTGGGTCGGGTAATCCCTTGGATATTCCTGTCCGGCATCGGTCGGCGGTTCGAGCGGGCCTTTTTTGCCGCAAGCCGCAACCGACAGTCCCAGCATGATGGCCAACGTGACCACGGTGCCGCGTTTCAAGAGGCTGTTGTTCATTTCAGAAACCTTTCCTTTGCGGCCGCAACGGATTCCTTCACCCGTACCGGAGCGGTGCCACCAAAGCTTTGGCGGGCGGCAACCGATGCCTCGACAGTGAGGACGTCATAAACCGCATTGGTGATCTTGGGTTCGATCCCCTGCAGATCTTCAAGCGACAGCTGATCAAGATCGCAGCCCTTGGTTTCGGCAAGCTTGACGGTCGCACCGACAACGTGGTGGGCATCGCGGAACGGCATGCCAAGTTCGGCAACCAGCCAGTCGGCAAGGTCAGTTGCGGTGGTGTAACCGGCACCGGCAGCAGCGCGCATGTTATCGGCAAAGACTTTCATGTCGGCGATCATGCCGGTCATGGCGGCAACACACAGACCAAGATGGTCATGGGCCTGGAAGACCGGTTCCTTGTCTTCCTGCATGTCCTTGGAATAGGCCAGCGGCAGGCCCTTCATCGACAGCATCAAGCCGTTATAGCAGCCAACGATACGCCCGATCTTGGAGCGGATCAGCTCAGCCGCATCCGGGTTGCGTTTCTGCGGCATGATCGAAGAGCCGGTCGAGAATTTGTCGGACATGCCGATAAAGCGGAACTGGGCCGAGCACCAAATAACCATTTCTTCGGCCAGACGCGACAGATGCATGGCGGCAATCGATGCGGCATTGAGGTATTCAAGCGCAAAGTCACGATCCGACACCGCATCAAGCGAGTTCGCCGTCGGGCGATCAAAGCCAAGCGCACTTGCCGTCATGTGACGGTCAATCGGATAGGGCGTACCGGCAAGGGCAGCCGAGCCCAGCGGGTTTTCATTGATGCGCGTGCGGCAATCGGCAACGCGGCCACGATCCCGGCCAAACATTTCGACATAAGCCAGAAGATGATGGCCAAAGGTGACCGGCTGGGCGGCCTGCAGGTGGGTGAAGCCCGGCATAATGGTTTCAGCGTGGGTTTCAGCTTGCTCAATCAAAGCTTCCTGAAGGCCTTTGAGGCCGACTTCAAGATCGCCAAGTGCGACATCACGGACCCAGAGTTTGAAGTCGGTCGCGACCTGATCATTGCGCGAACGTGCGGTATGCAGACGACCGGCCGCCGGGCCGATCAGTTCGCGCAGGCGGCTTTCAACGTTCATGTGGATGTCTTCAAGGGCGGCGGAGAATTTGAACTCGCCGCTCTCGATTTCTTGAAGAATCTGGTCTAGACCGTTGGTTATCTTTTCGCCATCTTCTGCAGGAATGATGTTCTGCTTGACCAGCATGGCGCAGTGGGCCTTCGAGCCCTGAATATCCTGGGCGTAGAGGCGTTTGTCAAAGCCGATGGAAGCGTTGATTTCTTCCATGATGGCTGACGGGCCTGCTTCAAAGCGGCCGCCCCAAAGGGAGTTTGCGTTTTTCTGGTCAGTGGCGTTTTGGTCGGTCATCGTGATCCGCAGTCTTGGAAAGGTGGGTGTTGTGAAAGCATTGCTTCGTTACGTAAAACTTGGCGTGATTGTCGCCATCTCGGGCATTTATGCAACCCCTGCCTTTGCTGATACGCAATTCCCGCAAGAACTTTCAAAGATGGTCATGCCATCGGACGGGGGTTCTTTGCCCGAAGATCTGGCGTTTGTCGATGAAAATGGCAATGAGGTCGCCTTTAACAGCCTGAAAGGACAGGTTGTTCTGGTCAATCTGTGGGCGACCTGGTGTGTGCCATGCGTCAAGGAAATGCCCGATCTTGATCGTCTGGCCGTTGAGATGGCCGACAAGCCGTTCCGGGTTCTGGCGCTTAGTCAGGACCGTGGCGGGGCGGATGCCGTCAAAGAATTCTTTGAAACCAATGGAATCGAGAACCTTGATGTGGTGCTTGATCCGCGCGGGGCGATTGCACGCCAGATGGGCGCGCGCGGTCTTCCGACCAGTTTCCTTTATGACGCCAAGGGTGATTTGCGCGGCAAGCTTGAAGGCATTGCGCGCTGGGACGCACCGGAAGTCATTTCCTATTTCAATCAGTTGATTGATCAGACGTCCTGAGCCATCACAGTGCTGCTTGGTTAAGCCGCGCGGCCTTCGAGCAGGTTCAAAACATCTTCAAGCAGCGGTGCGGCATCAGCCGCGCCATTGCTTGTGGTGGCAAGTGCACCGGTCGCACAGGCAAAGCGCACAGCATCACCAAGCGGCTGACCACCATGCAACGCCACAGCCAGCCCGGCATTAAAGCAATCCCCGGCCCCGACCGTATCAATCGTATTGACCTTAAAGCCCGGCACCATCCCGGTTTCACCATGTGATGAATAGAATGCCCCGGCCCCACCCATTTTGATGATGACGGTTTCTGGGCCCATTTCATGGAGCTTGAGGCTGGCGGCACGTGCGGTGGCCGCATCGACCGGATCGATCCCGGTTAGGGCCAGACATTCGCTTTGGTTCGGGGTGACGATATGGGTAAGGGCCAGCAGATCGCGCATGACCACCAGATCGGCGACCGGGGCCGGATCAAGCATGACCTTTGCCTTGCCCTCGCGGGCATATTTGATGGCGCAATCAATCGCCACCACTGGACATTCCAGCTGCAGCAGCAGATAGTCACAGTCGCGCAGGTAATCCTGCTTTTCATGCAAATCAGACCGGGTCATGGTCATGTTGGCCCCGCCAACGACCGTGATCATGTTTTCGCCCGCCTCATCAATCGAAATTAGGGCGATGCCGGTCTGGGCTTCGTCGGCGACGATCAGATGGGTGGTATCAAGCCCCTCGGCCGCGAGCGTTTCAATCAGCTGATTGCCAAGCATGTCATCGCCGATCTTGGAGATGAAGACGGGATCAACACCAAGCCGTGCAACTGCAAGCGCCTGATTGCAGCCCTTGCCGCCCGGGCCGGTTTTATAGGCTTGGGAGGATACCGTTTGTCCCTGCACTGGAAGCTTTGCCACACGGGCGGCGAAATCAAAGTTCGAGCTTCCAACTACTACAATCGTCATATCTGTCCGTGCTTATGAATTAATGCCATCAGATTAATGTTGGCACCCGGGCGGGGGTTTAAAAGGCGTGTCTGGCAAAATTCGACCAGATCGAAGAACTTTCTTTAAAAACGGGTGTTTAGCCTATTCTTTGGATGGGGGATATCTGCCCTGGTTCGGGGTGAATTCGTCAGACAAAGCAGCATAAATCCGCTGGAATTTGGCAAAGCGTGGCTGATAGGCGTCATGACGCGACATGTCAGGTTCAACGACTTCTTCGATCACGGGTTTGACGCAGACATCTGTGACCGGTTTGTTGGTGAGCGCCAGACGGGCAAGGCGGGCCGCGCCGAATGCCGGGCCCTTGGTCGCCCCTTCATAACGTGCAAGCGGTTTGCCAAGGATATCGGCGATCATTTGAATCCAGTAGCGGCTGCGTGCGCCCCCGCCAATGACGCCCGGCAGATCACAATAGGTTCCAGCCGCATTCAGGCGCGATTTGGCGTCGCTGAGTGCAAAGCCGACGCCCTCGAGCACGGCCTGCACCATGGCTTCGCGATCGGTGTCACTGCCTAGGCCAAAGAAAACGCCACGGGCATAGGGATTGTTATGCGGGGTGCGCTCCCCGTTCAGGTAGGGCAGGAACAGAATATCAGATGGTGCCTTGTGCTGTGCCTCGACCCGGTTGAGCAGGTCGGTGATGTCGGCTTCACCCAGAAGGTCGGCCGCCCATTTCAGGCAGCTTGCGCCATTGAGTAGCACCGCCATCTGGAACCAGTGGTTCGGAATGGCGTGGGCAAAGCTGTGCAGCAGTTCTTCGGGTTTCGGCCGGTATTTGTCCGAAGCGACGAAAATCTGCGAAGATGTACCAAGCGAGATGAAGCCATCACCATGGGCAACCGCGCCGACCCCGATGCCACCGGTTGCTGCATCACCGCCGCCGCCGGCAATGATAACACCATCGGCCATGCCCCAACGGTCCGCCAGATTGGCGTGCAGGGTGCCGGTGATATCAGATCCCTCGACCAGTCCGGGGAGTTGATCGGGGGTCAGGCCGCAGGCGGCAATCGCACTTTCATTCCAGCTGCGGCTTTGTTCATCAAGCCACAGGGTGCCAGCGGCATCCGACATTTCCGTGACCTTGTCGCCCGACAGGCAAAAGCGGATGTAGTCCTTGGGCAGCAGGATGGTTTTGATTTTGGCAAAAACATCGGGTTCGTGTTTTTGCAGCCAGATCAGTTTGGGGGCGGTCATGCCCGACATGGTGGCAACCCCGGCGCGCTCGCCAAGATCGGGAAGGGCTGCATCAAGTTCGGCGCATTCGCGCATCGCACGGCCATCATTCCACAGGATGGCGGGACGCAGCGGTTTGTCATCAGCACCCAGCAAGGTGGCACCATGCATCTGCCCTGACAGGCCGATGGCACGGGTTGCGGCAATGGCGGACGGATTCTGGCGGTGCAGTTCATCAATTGCACGCGTGGTCGCATCCCACCAATCTTCGGGGTTCTGTTCGCTCCAGAACGGTTGGGGGCTGGAAACGCGCAAGGGAACATCGGCCTCGGCCAGGGTTACCGAGTTATCGTCGATCAACAATGCCTTGACTGCCGACGTGCCGACATCAATTCCGAGATACATGTTCGGACGGCCTCCAGAAACCGTTTTGATTTGTCCCGACATCATGATTGTGCGGGTTAGAGCAACGACTATTCGAGATGCTTGGGCCGTGGATTGCAACAAAAAAAGCCGCTGCGGGGCAGCGGCTTTGATGTCTTGAAGCCAATGACGACCTGCGATCCCTTAGCGGGTCGGGGTCGGTTCGTCACCGCTATAGTCATAGAAGCCACGGCCAGCCTTGCGGCCCAGCCATCCGGCTTCGACATATTTGACCAGAAGCGGGCACGGGCGATACTTGGTATCGGCCAGACCATCATGCAGAACGTGCATGATCGACAGGCAGGTATCGAGACCAATAAAGTCTGCCAGCTGCAGCGGACCCATCGGATGGTTCGCACCCAGACGCATCGCGGTATCAATGGACTCGACGTTCCCCACACCTTCGTAAAGGGTGTAGATCGCCTCGTTGATCATCGGAAGCAGGATGCGGTTGACGATAAAGGCCGGGAAGTCTTCGGCGCTTGCCGTGTCCTTGCCGAGCTTTTTGGTCAGCTCATGAATGGTGCGATAGGTGGTTTCGTCGGTGGCGATACCACGGATCAGTTCGACCAGCTTCATCAGCGGCACCGGGTTCATGAAGTGCATGCCCATGAACTTTGCCGGACGGTCGGTATAGGACGCCAGACGGGTGACCGAGATTGATGACGTGTTGGTCGCGATGATCGCTTCCGGGCCAAGCACCGGGCACAGAGCCTTGAAGATCTGTTTTTTGATCTCTTCATTCTCGGTGGCTGCTTCGATCACCAGATCGCAGTCGGACAGGAAGGAATATTCCGTTCCGGTTGAGATCAGCTTCAGCGCAGAATCTTTTTGCGCTGCAGTAATGATCTCTTTTTTGACCTGCCGGTCCATGTTCTTTTCCATCACGACGATGGCCTTGTCGAGGGCCTCTTGCGAGATGTCGAGAATTCGGACGTCGTAGCCGGCAAGGGCTATCACATGTGCAATGCCATTGCCCATCTGACCGGCGCCGATTACGCCAATGGTTTTGATATCTTCTAGCGAAGCCATTTGTTCCCCACTCGTCCCCAAGGGTCAAAACAAGAGTATGCGTTGCTTTGACCCTAAAGGGGATCAGATTATTTGTCGAGTTCGCTCGCCAGAGCGGGAAGGGCCTCGAACAGGTCACCGACAAGTCCGTAATCCGCTACCGAGAAGATCGGCGCTTCTTCGTCCTTGTTGATCGCGACAATGACCTTACTGTCCTTCATGCCGGCAAGGTGCTGAATAGCACCCGAAATGCCTACAGCAATGTATAGCTGCGGTGCAACAACTTTGCCGGTCTGACCGACCTGCCAGTCGTTCGGGGCATAGCCCGCATCAACCGCAGCGCGAGAAGCGCCGATGGCAGCGCCGAGTTTGTCGGCAATCGGCTCGATCAGGTGGAAGTTTTCACCCGAACCCATGCCACGACCGCCAGAAATAACGATGCTTGCAGCGGTGAGTTCCGGACGTTCCGACTCGGTCAGTTCCTGACCAACGAAGGACGACTTGCCCGCATCTGCTGCGACAGAGACGTCTTCGATGGGAGCAGAACCGCCTTCGCCTGCGACCGGATCAAAGCCGGTGGTCCGGACAGTGATCAGTTTCAGGCTGTCGGATGACTGCACGGTTGCCATGGCGTTACCGGCATAGATCGGACGGACAAAGGTATCCGCATCAACCACGTCGGTGATGTCGGAAATCTGTGCGACGTCTTTCTTGGCAGCAACGCGCGGCATGAAGTTTTTGCCCGACGAAGAAGCCGGAACAAGAATGTGGCTGTAGTCGCCAGCCAGTTCGATCACAAGACCTGCCAGGTTTTCGGCCAGGAAGTGACCGTAGGCAGCATTGTCTGCGAGGAGAACCTTGGAGACACCTTCGACCTTGGCAGCAGCGTCAGCAACGGCCTTGCAGCCTTCGCCCGCGACCAGAACGGTGATGTCGCCACCGATTTTCTGAGCAGCAGCAACGGTATTAAGCGTGCCACCCTTCAGTTCGGTATTGTCGTGTTCGGCAATAACAAGAATGCTCATTTGATTGATCCCCGCTTAGATTACTTTTGCTTCGTTGCGGAGCTTGTCGACAAGCTCTGCGACGTCGGCAACTTTGACACCTGCCTGACGGGCTTCCGGTTCGGAAACTTTCAGGGTTTTCAGGCGCGGCGCGGTATCAACACCAAGGTCGGCCGGGCTCAGGGTATCGAGCGGCTTTTTCTTGGCTTTCATGATGTTGGGCAGCGACGCGTAGCGCGGCTCATTGAGGCGCAGGTCGGTGGTAACGATTGCCGGAAGATCAATCTTGATGGTCTCAAGACCGCCATCGATTTCACGCGTGACATCAAGTTTGCCGTCAGCAACGACAACCTTGGACGCGAAGGTGCCCTGTGGCCAATCCAGCAATGCAGCCAGCATCTGGCCGGTCTGGTTGGCATCATCGTCAATTGCCTGTTTGCCGAGGATCACGAGATCCGGGCTTTCCTTGGCAACGACTTCTTTTAAGAGCTTTGCAACAGCGAGCGGCTGAAGTTCGTCTTCGGTTTCGACCAGAATGCCGCGATCGGCACCCATGGCAAGGGCGGTGCGCAGGGTCTCCTGGCACTGTTTAACGCCGAGCGAGACAGCAACCACTTCGGTGGCAGTGCCTGCTTCCTTGAGGCGGATGGCCTCTTCAACGGCGATTTCGTCAAACGGGTTCATGGACATCTTAACGTTGTTCAACTCAACGCCAGACTGGTCCTGTTTGACACGGATCTTGACGTTGTAATCCACAACGCGCTTAACGGCGACAAGAACCTTCATGACAGACCTGTTCGTTTTTGTTGTCGAAACTGCGGGCTTTGCTCCCTGCCAAGGCAGTTTGCTTTGGCCCGCATGGTAATGTTTTCCCCGCGACGCACAATAGGTAGTGCTACGCAGGTTGTCAATTTACGTAAAGGTGTTGACGTTAACGACAACTTCTTCACGGAAATCTTGATGCCCTTCGCCGTCTTGATACGGCAAAAATCCGCAAGGGAACAAGGATTTTGTCCAATAATCTTGTTATCAAGCCAGATTATCGGGTCAGTCCGGGCTGCCAGAGAACATCATCCCTGCCGCCGTTATTGGCATGGCGGGCAAGAACAAACATGTGATCTGACAGGCGATTGATATAGCGAACGGCTTCCGGGTTGATGGTTTCAAGCCCGGCCAGCTCGACAATCAGGCGTTCGGCACGGCGCGAAACCGTGCGCGCCACATGCAGCTGTGCCGAAAGGGCACTGCCGCCCGGAAGAACGAATGATTTCAGCGGATCGAGGTTGGCATTGATCTGATCGATCTCGGTCTCGAGCCGCTCGGTCTGAGTGGCGGTAATGCGAAGGGCCGGTTGTTCGGGATTATCGTCGCTGCCGTCGCCCGGGGTGCAAAGATCAGCACCCAGATCAAAAAGATCGTTCTGGATTCGCGCGAGCATGGCGTCGACCTCGCCATCCGCATGCAGGCGGGCGACACCGATCACGGCATTGGTTTCGTCAACGGTGCCATAGGCATCCACGCGCACGGAATTTTTCGGAACGCGGGTGCCATTGCCAAGGGCGGTTTTGCCCTTGTCACCGGATTTTGTGTAGATACGAGTCAGTTGAACCATGTGCCGTCTGTAATCCTGGATTATCTGGTTGGGTTTTCTAGGAGCCGACCGCCATCAGCGACAGAATGAAAAGCAGCAACAGGGCCAGGCCCTGAAGCAGAACGCGCATTTGCATCAGTTTGTTCTGTTTGCGCGCATCCTTGCCGCGCGCCATGGAAACGATGCCCATGATCAGAACCCCGGCGACAGCTGCCATCGCAAGCAAAACACCAATCTGTAAAAAACCAGCCATTCCTGTTTCTTCCCTGTTTCTGCCTGCAGACTTATGCCGTTTTTGCGGCTGCGCAATGGTGGTAATGCACCACCGATGATCCCTAATTGCCAGCCGATTGACCTGTCAGGCGGCGACATGCTGCGCCAAACGGACGCAACAGGCAACCAGACGATGGTTAAATCCGCGATTTCATCGGCAATCCGCTGCGCGATTATTCGATGGTTTCGCTTTCCCCGAAGCTGCGACGGTCGATTTTGAACTTCTTGATACGCGAGGCCAGCGTTGTTGGTTTGATATCAAGAAGGGCGGCCGCACCATTGGCACCAAATACCTTGCCCTTGGTCACGGTCAGGGCATGGATGATGTTGTCATATTCGGTCTGGCGCAGCTCACCCCGGGTTAGAACTGTCTTTTCCGGTTTGCTGTCGGGTTCTGCATCGGGTGTTGGCAATTTGCGGCTGTCGCGTCCGCCATGTTCGGGCAGATCGAAATGCAGCTTGCCGTCATGGGCGAGGATGGCCGCACGTTCGATGACGTTTTCAAGCTCGCGTGCGTTGCCCGGCCAGCCATAGTTTTGCAGGGTGCGGACCTGCCCCTTGGTCAGGGTTGGTTGGGCGATATTCAAACGCTGACAGATATTGCGCAGAAAGTGCGAGGCCAGCGGCGGAATATCATCGGGCCGTTCGCGCAAAGGACGGCATTCGATCGGGAAGACGTTGAGGCGGAAATAAAGGTCTTCGCGGAAACGCCCCTGACGGACTTCTTCCTTAAGATCGCGGTTGGTGGCGGCAATCAGGCGGACATTGACTTCGCGTGTGCGTTCCTCGCCGATGCGTTCGAACTTTTGGTCCTGCAGTACGCGGAGCAACTTGCCCTGAAGCTCCAGCGGGATTTCGCCGACTTCATCCAAAAACAGCGTGCCGCCATCGGCCAGTTCAAACCGCCCGACACGATCACGCACCGCCCCGGTGAAGGCACCGCGCACATGACCAAAGAATTCGCTTTCAAACAGTTCATGCGGGATCGCGGCACAGTTCACACGCACCAGAACGCGGTCAGATCGGGCGCTTGCCTGATGGATGGCGCGCGCGATCAGTTCCTTGCCGGTGCCGGATTCGCCAGTGATCAGGACGTTGGCATCGGTGGGGGCGACGAGATCGATCTGCTTCAGCGCCCCCTGAATGGCATCGGACTGGCCGATGATTTCATGGTGGTTGTTGGTCGAAAGGATTTCTTCCTGCAAATAGGCGTTTTCAAGTTCGAGGCGTTCGCGCAGGCGGTCGACCTCGGCCAAGGCGGCATGCAGCTTTTCCTCGGCAATTTTACGTTCGGTGATGTCACGGAACACAATCACCGCCCCGATCACCAACCCGTGGTCGCGGATCGGGGTCGAGGTATATTCAACACGGATCGGTTTGCCGTCGCTGCGCCAGAAGACCTCGTCATCGACACGCCGGACGATGCCTTCGCGAAAGGCGTTGTAAATCGGGCATTGTTCGGCGTGATAGGGTTCACCATCAACGTGGGAATGGTGAATGATCGAATGGATTTCACGGCCCACCAGTGCTTGCGCCGTCCAGCCCAGCATGCGTTCGGCGGCGGGGTTGACGAAGGTTGTCACGCCATCGCTGTTGACCCCGTAAATGCCCTCACCCGCGGCCCCAAGGATCAGCTGGTTTTCACGTTCGATCTCGCGGAAGAAACGTTCGGCGCGGCGCCATTCGGCAATGCCTTCGCGCAAGTAGTCATCTGCCTCGGAATCGACATCACGGCGATGACGGGCATCAAGGTCGGAGATCGTGACAGTGAGATATTCCTCGCCCTCAAGGATCAGCGGGCGGGCTTCGTGTTCGAGTTTGAGCTCCGTGCCATCCGGGCGGGTCATATCAAGCCCGCGGGTCCAGGCAAATCCGTTATAAAAGGCGGCCTCGCTAAAGACGACGAGGCTGGGGACCTGACCCTTGTGCAGTGCACTCACCGAGGTCGCCAGAAGCTCCTCGATGCTGCGGCCAAGCAGGTTGGCAGCGGCCTGATTGGCAAAGACAATCCGGTCGGATTTGGGGTGAATCAGCAAGGTCGGGTGGGTATGCGCGAGCAATGCCTGCAAGTGCAGGTTTTCGATCATGACCGGTATCGGGTTGATTTCATTCATCCGCATCGCGCTGCTTCGTACTCCTTCTACGAAAAATCGTAATTACAGTTACGATATTTCGTAAATTACGAATTTTCGTATTTCGTAAGCGTCGCACCCCGCAGGCCAAGAGTCCAGCATTTTCAACGAAAAATGACGCATTGCACAAAATGGCACGCCCGTTGCTGTAGTGGGGGTGAACATCTGGTGCTGCCTTTCTGGCGGCGTAACAACACAGGGGGTGATCACATGTCAGTTAAAAGTCTGGGAAATCCATTTAGCGGCGATACCGATCTGCGCCACAGCAAGGGGTGTGGCTGTGAGGTTTGTGCATCGTCAAAAGATGGGCATACACATGCATCACACAAAGACCATGACCATGGCCTGAAACACGATCTGGCCAGCATGCCGGCCCATAGTGATATGGAAGCCAAAACGCCGGAAACGAGCGAAGAGATCCTTGATCGTGCCATCGACAGTGCCATCGTGCGGTCCGTCTTTGGCCATAACGACATTTCGCGTCGTTCGTTCGCCAAAATGGTTGGCGGCAGCACCATGATGGCGGCGCTTGCCTCGGTCCTGCCGATTGATAAGGTCAAGGCAGCGATCCTTGATGATCTGGGCACGCCGGAAAAATCCAAGCTTAATATCGGCTTTGTGCCGATTACCTGTGCCACGCCGATTATCATGGCGCAGCCGATGGGCTTTTATGAGAAATACGGCCTTGATGTTGATGTCATCAAGACGGCCGGTTGGGCAGTTGCCCGTGACAAGTCGCTGAACAATGAATATGACGCGTCACACATGCTGACCCCGATGCCGCTGGCAATTTCGATGGGCGCGGGTTCGACCGCAACCCCGTTCCTGATGCCAGCAGTTGAAAACATCAATGGTCAGGCCATCGTTTTGCATAACGACCACCTGGACAAGCGCGATCCGAAAGACTGGAAAGGCTTCAAGTTCGGCGTGCCGTTTGAATATTCCATGCACAACTTCCTGCTGCGTTACTACGTGGCCGAGCATGGTCTGGACCCGGATAAAGACATCCAGATCCGTGTCGTTCCGCCGCCCGAGATGGTTGCAAACCTGCGTGCCGGTAACCTTGATGGCTATCTGTCGCCTGATCCGTTCAACCAGCGTGCTGTTTGGGAAAAGATCGGCTTCCTGCACACCCTGACCAAGGATATCTGGGAAGGCCATCCGTGCTGTGCATTTGCGTGCTCGAAAGCGTTTTCTGAAGAGCTTCCGAACACCTATGGTGCGCTTCTGAAGTCCATCGTTGATGCGACCCAGTACGCGGCCAAGCCGGAAAACCGCAAGGAAATCTCGGCCGCGATTGCACCGGCCAACTATCTGAACCAGCCGGTTCCGGTGATTGAACAGGTCCTGACCGGTCGTTACGCCGATGGTCTGGGCGAAGTTAAAAACGTACCTGATCGCATCGATTTCGATCCGTTCCCATGGCACTCGATGGGTGTCTGGATCCTGACCCAGATGAAGCGCTGGGGCTATATCGAAGGCGATGTTGATTACAAGAAAATCGCCGAAGAAGTCTATGTCGCGACCGATTGCGCCAAGATCATGAAAGAGCTTGGCTATGAGGCGCCGACCGAGACGTACAAAAGCTATACCATCATGGGCAAGACGTTCGATCCCGATCAGCCTGAAGCCTATGTCAACAGCTTTGCCATCGGCAAAGGGGTAAGCTGATATGCTGGCATCGCTCAATGCCAGAGCTTTGGTGTTGTCACTCGTGCTTCTGGCGGTCTTCCTGGGTTTATGGGAGGCCGCCAGCCCAAAGCAGGAACTTGCTGGCGAACTTACAGAATATGAACTTCTGATGGGTGGGGCAGAGCCAAAAGCCGCTGTGCCGCCCCCCTCGGACGTCATCGCCAAGGCATGGGAAGAGCTGAGCAATCCGTTCTACGATGCCGGTCCCAACGACAAGGGGATCGGTATCCAGATCGGCTATTCGCTTTATCGCGTTCTGAGCGGCTATTTCCTTGCGGCGGCGCTGGCCATTCCGGTCGGGTTCCTGATCGGGATGTCGCCCCTGATGTACAAGGCACTTGATCCGTTTATTCAGGTGTTGCGACCGATTTCCCCGCTGGCATGGATGCCCTTGGCCCTGTTTGTCATTCAGGACAGTCAGGCCTCGGCGATCTTTGTCATCTTTATCTGTTCGATATGGCCGATGTTGATCAATACCGCCTTTGGTGTGGCGGGGGTCCGGAAGGACTGGGTCAATGTGGCACGTACCCATGAACTTGGCGCATTCAAGACGGCCTGGATCGTGATCCTGCCGGCTGCGGCACCGACCATCCTGACCGGCATGCGGATTTCGATCGGCATTGCATGGCTTGTGATTGTGGCTGCCGAGATGCTCGTGGGCGGGACCGGGATTGGCTACTACGTCTGGAACGAATGGAACAACCTTGATCTGACCAGCGTGGTGTTCTCGATCCTCATGATCGGTGTTGTCGGCATGTTGCTTGATACCGCCTTCGCCTATTGCGCACGTCTTGTGCAGTACCAGGAATAAGGAGACCTGATATGTCGACACCATTCCTGAGTTTGCAGAACCTGAGCAAGCGTTTTCAGGCACCCAAGGGCGGTGAAGCCCTGACGGTGTTTGAAAACGTCAATCTGGGGATCGAAAAGGGCGAGTTTGTTTGCATCATCGGCCATTCCGGCTGTGGCAAATCGACCATCCTGAATATCCTTGCGGGTCTTGATGAACCGACCGAAGGGGCGGTCATCATGAATGGCAAGGAAGTCTCGGGTCCCAGTCTTGATCGCGGGATCGTGTTCCAGAACTATTCCCTGCTGCCGTGGTTGTCCGCGCTTAAGAACGTCACCTTTGCCGTTCAGGCGCGCTACAAATCATGGAGCAAGAAACAGGTTCACGACCATTCGATGAAGTATCTGGAAATGGTCGGGCTGGCTGGCGGGGCGGAGCTTCGCAAGCCATCGCAATTGTCGGGCGGCATGCGTCAGCGTGTGTCTATTGCACGTGCCTTTGCGATCCAGCCGGAATTGTTGCTTCTGGATGAGCCGTTCGGGGCGCTTGATGCCCTGACACGTGGCAGTATTCAGGACGAGTTGATCCGGATCTGGTCGGGGTCTGATCAGACGGTCTTCATGATTACGCATGATGTGGATGAAGCCATTTTGCTGGCTGATCGCATTTTGCTGATGACCAACGGGCCGTATGCGCGCGTTGCCGAATCCGTTCAGGTCGATATCCCGCGCCCGCGCGAGCGGGCCAACATCATCCACCATTCCGACTATTACGACATCCGAAACCACCTGGTCGAATTCCTTGCCACCCGTTCCAAGGAACTTGCGGGCAAACAGGAAGACGGCGTTGTGGCCGAGCCATCCGTTGTGCGCTTTGGCGCGCACGGGGTGATTACGGATCCGAAAGACAACCGCAAACCGGCCACCAGCCGGGCGGAATAACCAAACGCACGCTGATTACTTAGAAGGAGAAAAGCTGTGAAAAAAGCAGATGTCAAAGAAATGATCATCGAAGCCAAAAAGGCCAAAGGCCTTGGCTGGGAAGAAGTCGCAAGCAAGATCGGCATGTCACCGGTTTGGACGACCTCTGTCTGTTTTGGCATGAATTCCGCGCCAAAGGACAAGGCCGACATGCTGGTTGCCCTGTTTGATCTGCCGGCCGAAGCATCGGCTGTGATGCAGGAATGCCCGATGAAAATCTGGGATCAGGCAGTTCCGACCGATCCGGCGATCTATCGCCTTTATGAAATCGTCGGTGTTTACGGCGAGACCATCAAGGAAATCATCCATGAGAAATTCGGCGATGGCATCATGAGCGCGATCGACTACGAAATGTATATCGAGCGCAAGGAAGACCCGAAGGGTGACCGCGTTGTCATTACCCTTGATGGTAAATTCCTGAAATACCGCGCCTGGTAAGATAACCACCCGGTACGAGCAGTCGCAGAAGACGAAACCGGCCTGTTTCATGCAGGCCGGTTTTGCTTTTTGGACGGTTCCAAAGAAGCCAGCACCGGACTGGAAACAATAAGTTTCTAGGCTCAGGACCGACTAATTTGATTTGAATGGCAGACCTTATATTTGTGAAATACAAGGAAAAGCCCGCTGGTCGGGCTGGTATCCCGGCCAAGGGATTTGACGCAGGAGTTTGCAAATATAAGGTCTGTCCTTCGGATTCACCGTATTTGCACGGGCTACTTTGTCGCAAAGCCTTGAAAGATATATATCTTCCTGCGGTTTTGCTCCGCGTATCCGCACAAATATGGTGAACCATTCAAACCAAATTAATCGGTCCTGAGCCTAGATTGCCGGTGGCGCATTTTCCATGATCGTCTAAATGTTATGGTCAACAACACATTGACTTGGAAAGGGCTTTAACATGGCTGATCTGTCGAGCTTCGGCATTACCAAACGCTGGCCTGCGCAAAACCCGGATGTCATCCAGCTTTATTCCTTGCCGACCCCGAACGGGGTGAAGGTTTCGATCATGCTGGAAGAAACCGGTCTGGACTATGAACCGCACCTGATCAATATCGGCGAAGACGAAACCTGGACCCCGGAATTTCTGTCGCTGAACCCGAACGGCAAGATCCCGGCAATCATCGATCCGAACGGCCCGAATGGCGAGCCGATTGGTCTGTTTGAATCCGGTGCGATCATTCAGTATTTGGCGGAAAAAACCGGCAAGCTTTTGCCAGCTGATCCGGCCAAACGCATTGAAGCGATCCAGTGGGTCTACTTCCAGATGGGCGGACTTGGCCCGATCTTTGGTCAGCTTGGCTTCTTCCACAAGTTTGCCGGCAAGGAGATCGAGGACAAGCGTCCGCTTGATCGTTATCGTAATGAATCCAAACGGTTGCTGGGTGTTCTTGAAACCCGTCTTGAAGGACGTGACTGGATCATGGGCGATGAATATTCGATTGCCGACATTGCATCTCTTGGCTGGGTGCGCAACCTGATCGGGTTTTATGATGCAGGTAGTCTTGTCGACTATCACGAATTTAAAAACGTTCCGGCCTGGCTTGAGCGCGGGCTTGATCGCCCGGCTGTTCAGCGCGGCCTGAACATTCCGGCGCGTGACTAACCGCCATTGATTTTGACCGGATGGATACAAATGCTTTCCATCCGGTCAGGCTCGCCTTAATTAGTGTGGAACGCATTTTCCCACGAAGTTAAGAGACCGATCATGACGAGCCGCATCAAGGACGCTGCCCTTGCCCAACAGATCACTGACGAGACCCTTGCCTGGTGCGAGGTGATTTGTCCGGTGACGGCGAAATACGGAAACTATGTTGCCAAGCGTGACTTGCGCGACAAGACCATCGTCAGTTTCCAGCACGTTCTTGAAGACACTATTCCCACATTGCTGCCGTTTGTGAAGGCGGGTGCGAAGGTCAAGGTCGGGGCCTGTAACCCGGATAGTACCGATGATGTTGCCGCCGCGTACCTTGCTGCGAATGGGGTCGAGGTCCATGCCTTTTCGGGGATGACGCCAGAAGAATATGCCAAAAGCATCGATATCCTGTCGTCCGAACCGGCCGATATCGTGGCCGACATGGGGGGTGAGCTGATCGAGGCGTTTGTGCAAAAGGGGCACAAGGTTGATGGCGCACTTGAAGCGACCACGACCGGTGTGCACCGCGTTGAGAAGCTTGATTATTCCTTCCCGGTATTTAATTGGAACGACATCGCCATCAAGGATCGCCTGCATAACCGCCATCACGTGGCGCAGGAAATGTGGCCGGTCTTTTCCAATGTGACGGGGCTTGCGCTTTACGGGCGGACGGTGCTTGTGATCGGCTTTGGTCCGGTCGGTCGCGGTGTTGCCGAACGTGCGCGCAATCTGGGTGCGGTGGTATCGGTTGCTGAGCGTGATCCGGTGCGTGCCCTTGAAGCGCAGCATCATGGCTGCCGGGTTGTCAGCCTTGAAGATGGCCTCAAGGAATGCGCGATCATTGTCACCGCCACCGGCCTTTCGGGCATTCTGGGCGAGAAACAGATCAAGCAGTGCCGTCGTGGTGCGATCTTGGTTAATGTCGGCCATTCCAATACCGAGATTGATGTCAAATGGCTCGATACCCAGACGCGCACGAAAATGCGTCGTCATATCGAACGGTTTGAGCTTGATAACAGCCGCGAGGTTTATCTGCTTAATCGCGGTAGTTTGCTGAACCTCGCCCCCGGGATGGGGGGATCAGGCAAGGATCTGTTTGATCCGTTCTCGGCCATTTTGATCCGTGGGATCGACTGGCTGGCATCGGGTGGGGCGGCATCGTTCAAGCCGGGCTTTTATGCCTATCCGGAAGATGTCGAACGCGAAATCGCCGAAGCGATCCTGCATTCCCATAGCTGATTTATTCTAAGAGCGAGCACGTCGTTAATCAGATACTGAAACACCCCGACCAACAGATGGCCGGGGTGTTTTTCTTCTTGGTGTTTGCTCGATGCCGATATCTTGGCGGCTTGGATCAGGATTTGTAGCCGATCCTGAGGTTCCCCCACTGTTCGCCATTGACCATGATCGGAACGTCACATTCCTTCATGAAGACGACGCTGTCGCCCATATCGCGGAAATAGGTCTGCAGCAGATGGGGCTTGGTATTGCGCCCGGCCATCAGACCAGCCCGGTCATCAAAGATGCGCCGGTTGCGGCAATTGCCCATGTTCCAGGCGGGTTCGCCCGGCCGCTGCGGTTGGCTATAGACCTTGTTATGGGTCGGGAGGAAGCCGTTGGTATCCACGCCCGCGGCAAAGACGATGTGTTCGTCCTTATCCAGCATGGCTTCCTGAAGCGGGGTGAAGTTGCGGTCCGTGAACGGGATATAGGGCGTCATGAACTGCTTGGGATCGGAGTCAGGGATCGGTTCATAACGGGTGTTAAACAGGTCTTCGTGCGTGAATTCCTGATTGCGCAGACCGCTTTCAAGTACTTTGCCCAGTTCGGCCGCCAGTTCCTTGCCCAGACCAGCGATCTTTTGATCATGTTCGCTGGTTTTCTCGAGCAGTCCGAGAATGACCTGCGTTGCGGCCTCGTCAACTTCGGTGAACTGGATGTGCGTGCCAAGGGTGGAGTGCGCTTTGACAATCCCCTTAAGGCGCGTTCCGTCTTCCATGGTGATGTTGATCGTCTTGTTGCGATCTTCTTCGCTGGCCTCGATCCGGGCCAGAAGACCGGCAATCGACATGTCGGCCGTAACGCCCGACCGGACATCGCCATTGCCAAAGTCGACCTTGATATCAACAGCAATCGGCACACGTTCTGTATGACGGCGGTTCGTGCTGTCTGCGCTGCGCAGAACCATGCGGAACCGGGTTTCCATCTCGTTGATGTCGTTGCGTATGTTCGAGGACAGAATGCGCAAGTTCTCGGCCGTTTGGCTGGCATTGTGCGATTTCTGGCTGGCCAGTTCGATGTCGCTCGAGATGCCCTGCATATGGGTCGACACTTCCTGCGCACTGGTCGAAATTTCGGCAATTGCTGCAGTTTGCTGTTCGACGGATGCGGAGATGTCGCTTGAAAGCTGACTGACTTCGTCAATCGCCCCGCCGATGCCCTCAATGGCGGTGACGGCCTCAGACGTTGCGCCCTGGATCGCGGTGATCTGAGCGTTGATGTCGAGGATGGCCTTTTCGGTCTGGGTCGCGAGGTTCTTGACCTCGTTCGCGACGACGGCAAAGCCCTTGCCGGCATCGCCAGCACGCGCAGCCTCGATCGTGGCATTGAGCGCTAGCATCTTGGTCTGATCGGAAATGCGTTTGACGATATCGACAACCTTGCCGATTTCAGTCGCTGTTTCTGACAGGCTGCCCATCGTTGCCGATGTTTCCTGTGCGCGGGTTACGGCCTGACCGGCGATGTCGTTGGTTTTGTGAATGCGTTCGGCGATTTCGTGGCTGGATGCCTGCAATTCCTCGGTCGCAGAGGCCACGGTGGCGACATTGTTACTGGCAATGTCGGTGGTGGCGGTGATGCGTTCGACCAATTGCGAAAGTTCGCCGGCATCGCTTTCCATCGCTTGGGCGACATCATTGGTGCGCCCGGCCTGAAAACCGACTTCGGAGATGATGTTGTCGGTTTCACGTTCGATGATTTCCGACATCGACTGGATTTCAGAAGCCGACTTGTCTTTGCCAAGCGCGTTCTGGCGGGCCGTGATCAGGCTGCTCATATCGGCCATCAAAAGACAGCGCGCGGCATCGGCGACAGCAGAACCACCCTTGGCGCGCGATGCCAGCGTCGCGCAGTTTGCCGAAACCTTGTGATAGGCCAGGACAAGCTGATCGGTGGCCAATCCGGTTACGGCATTGGCCAGAAGGTGATTGTTGAGCAGGTCATTAAGCGCGGCGGCGCTGCTTGCATTGGCCATTGCCGAAAAGCGTGCAGTGAGACCGGCAACGTGGCTTTTCGGATCGCTTGGCGCGGCACTGCTTTGTCCGGAACCCAGCAGTTCCGAAACCAGATTTTCTGCAAGCTGTTCGCCGTGCTGCGCAAAGAGGCCTTTGGCATCTTCAATTCGCGCGTAGATTGTATTTTCCGGCATTGCAGAAGTGTGATTCATTTGTATTTCACTCCCTTATTCCTTGCGGGCGTTTTGGCCCGCTTTTCACAGATTTTTAGCGTTCTGTGTGTGCTTTCGGAGAGTGTAGCACCTTAGGTAAGTCTAGAAGGTATCATACTTTAGGTTGATATGGAAAAAAGGCCCGCCAGGGATGGCGGGCCGAGTTTGCCCTCGTTGTTCACAGGGGCCACGGTTCGGATGTGAATTTCATCAGCATTTCAGAATGTTATCAGGTTTACCGGGTCAGAATGCCGCGTGTGACGACCTGTGCCTGAATTTCAGCTGCACCTTCGAAAATGTTGAGAATTCGCGCATCACACAGCACGCGGCTGATCTGATATTCGAGCGCATAACCATTGCCGCCGTGAATTTGCAGGGCGTTATCGGCGTTGGACCAGGCGACGCGTGCGCCGAGAAGTTTGGCCATGCCGGCCTCGATATCGCAGCGAATATCCTGATCTTTTTCAAAGGCCGAGAAGTATGTCAGCTGGCGCGCGATCATGGTTTCGACAACCATCCATGCAACTTTTCCGTACACCCTCGGGAAGGCATAAAGCGGCTTGGAAAACTGGATGCGGTCCTTGGCATAACGCATGCCGATTTCAAGCGCGTTCTGGGCCACGCCAACCGCACGTGCGGCGGTTTGAATACGGGCCGACTCGAATGTCGCCATCAGTTGTTTGAAGCCCTGACCTTCTTCACCGCCCAGAAGGTTTTCGGTCGGGACCTTGAAGCCATCAAAGGACAGCTCGTATTCCTTCATGCCGCGATAACCAAGCACCTCGATCTCGCCACCGGACATGCCATCGGCTGGGAAGGGGTTGTCGTCCGTGCCGCGCGGCTTTTCTGCCAGCAGCATCGACAGACCGCGATAACCGGACTCGTCCGGGTTGGTGCGGGTCAGAAGCGTCATCAGGTCTGAGCGCGACGCATGGGTGATCCAGGTCTTGTTGCCGGTGACTTTATAGCTGTCGCCATCCTTGACCGCGCGGGTGCGCAAATGCGCCAGATCCGATCCATTGTTGGGTTCGGTAAAGACAGCCGTCGGCAGGATTTCACCCGATGCCAGCTTGGGCAGGTAATGTTCCTTTTGCGCGTCCGTGCCGCCAAGGCGGATCAGTTCGGCAGCAATTTCGGAACGGGTGCCGAGCGAGCCAACGCCGATATAGCCACGCGACAGTTCCTCGGTCACGACGCACATCGCGGTTTTGCCCATGCCAAGGCCGCCGAATTCTTCGGGGATGGTCAGGCCGAAAACGCCGAGTTCGGACATTTCGTTGACGATCTCGATCGGGATCAGTTCATCGCGTTCATGCCAGCCATGGGCATGCGGAGAGACCTTTTCCTCGACAAAGCGGCGGAACTGATCGCGCACCATATCAAGGGTTTCGTCTTCAAGGCCGGTTTCCCCGAAGCGACCGGTATCAAGGCTGTCTTCGATCTCGGCAGCAATCGCACGGCGGGCGGCATCGGAATTGCCACTGCGCGCCAGTGTTGTGACCGACGGATTGGCGGCAAGGGATGCGATGATGTCTTCGGCCACGCCAAGGGTGGAAAGCCGAATGATCTCGCCTTGTGACATCGGAATGCCACCGATTATCTGGGCGAGATATTCGCCAAAGGCCGATTGCAGGATCAGTTGTTCGAGATTGCCAAACTTACCCTGGTCCTTAAGCCGGGTTGCCCATGCCTTCATCTGCCCCAAGGCCGTGACATAGGTGGTGAACCAGGCAAAGCCGTGTGCGGCAAACTGGTTATCATCAAAGGCATCCGCATTGACCCGGCCATCGACCGTCACAGCATTGCGCAGCGCATATTCAGCGGCATCATAAACGGGGCTGAGTGCAGCAAGCGCGTCATCGCACAAACGTTCGAGGTCAGGCAAAAGGGCGTTATCAGTCATTGTTCGGGTCCTCGGATCGGGTCGTCTTTGTGCAATCCTGTGGGGCGATTGCGCAATCGGTTATGGTGCATCAAAGCTCGGAAGGGTGGTGGCACCCCGGCGCAAATCGGGCGAGAATGCGCGCAGGGTGCCAACAATCAGTCGAAGGCCGGGTGTTGGACGACTTGGGAGAATCCAACACCCAAGTGGGATTATCCTTCGACTGCTTCTTCAAGCGTGCGCATGCCCGGGCGTTTGGCCTGAACCAGAACGGCCATGTTGCCCGGCTTGTGTTCGTTGCGCATCATCTTCATGTGGGCGCGCGGAATATCTTCCCAGGCGAACACTTCGGACATGCTCGGATCAATGCGGCGTTCAACCATCAGGGTGTTGGCCTGCGATGCCTGTTTGAGGTTGGCAAAGTGGCTGCCCTGAATACGTTTCTGACGCATCCATACGAAACGGGCATCGAAGGTCAGGTTAAAGCCGGTGGTACCGGCACAGAACACGACCATGCCACCGCGCTTCACAACGTTACATGATACCGGGAAGGTCTGTTCGCCCGGATGTTCAAAGACAATATCAACGTCATTGCCCTTGCCGGTGATGTCCCAGATTGCCTTGCCGAATTTGCGGACTTCTTTCATGTAGTCGCCAAATTCAGGCCCGTTGACCGTAGGCAGCTGGCCCCAGCAATTGAAGTCCTTGCGGTTGATAACGGCCTTGGCGCCTAGTCCAAGCACAAAGTCGCGCTTTGTTTCATCGGATATGACGCCAATCGCGTTGGCCCCCGCCGTGGTGATCAGCTGGATCGCCATTGAGCCAAGACCGCCTGATGCGCCCCAGACCAGAACATTGTGCCCCGGACGCAGGATGTGCGGGCGATGGCCAAACAGCATGCGATAGGCGGTGGCAAGGGTCAGCGTGTAGCACGCGCTTTCTTCCCAGGTCAGATGTTTGGGACGCGGCATCAGCTGCTGTGCCTGAACACAGGTGAATTGTGCAAAGGACCCGTCCGGGGTTTCATAGCCCCAGATGCGCTGGGTCGGCGACAGCATCGGATCGCCGCCGTTACATTCTTCGTCGTCGCCGTCATCCTGGTTGCAGTGGATGACCACTTCGTCGCCGACTTTCCAGCGGGTGACCTTGGAGCCCACGGCCCAGACGATGCCCGATGCATCCGATCCGGCAATGTGGAACGGGCAGTCATGGACATTAAAGACCGAGATCGGTTTGCCGAGCGATGCCCAGACACCGTTATAGTTCACACCGGCCGCCATCACGAGAACGAGGACTTCGTGGCTGTCGGGCTGGGTCACCGGCAGGACTTCACACTGCATGGCGGTATCGGGTTCGCCGTGGCGTTCTTCGCGAATCGCCCATGCGTACATGTTCTTCGGCACATGGCCGAGCGGCGGGATTTCGCCGATTTCATAAAGATCTTTTTCTTCCTGACCGCCACGGAAAGGCAGCACTTCAGCAGACGTATTCATGGCCTTCACTCCTTGTTCGGGGTCGATCCGGGTTGCAGGGTAATGAAATTACCTATGCTGCGCTGCGGTCGACGAATCCTCCAAGCCACGGAATTTGTTCTATTTCCCCGGGCATCTCCCGGTTTTCTGCGGGTTTCTCGCAGATGAAACCGGGGCGACATTTGTTTTCGCTTTTATCGCGTTGCACAAATTGTTATATAATTACTTGGACATTGTCTAGTGGATAATTTAATAACGTTTCCGCGTAATTATCGTAAAGAAACTCGGTAATAAAAATACAAGAGGTCGCGATGTCGATGGAAAACAAGCGCAATGCAGCAAAGCCGGAACGCGATCGCCCGTGGCTGATCCGCACCTATGCCGGGCATAGTTCGGCACAGGCATCAAATGCGCTGTATCGCCAGAACCTGGCAAAAGGTCAGACCGGGCTTTCGGTGGCTTTCGATCTGCCAACCCAGACCGGATATGATTCCGATCATGTTCTGGCGCGCGGTGAGGTCGGCAAGGTCGGCGTGCCGGTGGCGCATCTGGGTGACATGATGACGTTGTTTGACGGCATCCCGCTTGATCAGATGAACACATCGATGACGATCAACGCGCCGGCAGCCTGGCTTTTGTCACTTTATATTGCGGTGGCCGAAAAGCAGGGTACGGCACGCGCCAGCCTGCAGGGCACGACCCAGAACGACATCATCAAGGAATACCTGTCGCGCGGGACATATATCTTTCCGCCCGCACCCAGCCTTAAGCTGATTACCGATGTGGCGGCCTTTACCTATCGCGAGGTTCCGAAATGGAACCCGATGAATGTGTGTTCCTATCATCTGCAGGAAGCCGGGGCGACGGCCGAACAGGAGCTGGCCTATGCGCTGGCGACAGCGATTGCGGTGCTTGATGCCGTGCGCGATTCGGGACAGGTGCCCGAAGAAGACTTTGCCAAGGTGGTCGGGCGTATTTCGTTCTTTGTGAATGCCGGGATTCGCTTTGTCACCGAGATCTGCAAGATGCGGGCATTCTGCGAATTGTGGGATGAAATCACCCGTGATCGCTATGGCATTGAAGACGCCAAATATCGCCGGTTCCGCTACGGGGTTCAGGTCAACTCATTGGGCCTGACCGAACAGCAGCCGGAAAACAACGTCTATCGCATCCTGATCGAGATGCTGGCGGTGGTTCTTTCAAAGAATGCACGGGCGCGCGCGGTACAATTGCCCGCCTGGAACGAGGCGCTTGGTCTGCCGCGGCCGTGGGATCAGCAATGGTCGCTGCGCCTGCAGCAGATCATGGCCTATGAAACCGACCTTCTGGAATATGAAGACCTGTTTGATGGCAACCCGGCGATTGAACGCAAAGTCGGTGCGCTTAAGGAAGGAGCGCGGGCAGAGCTTGCCAAGATTGATGCCATGGGCGGTGCGATTGCGGCCGTTGATCGTGGCTATATGAAACAGGAACTGGTGCGCTCCAACGCGCTTCGACTGGCTGATATCGAAAGCGGGCTGACCAAGGTGATTGGCGTGAATGCCTTTACCGAGACGGAGCCATCGCCGCTGACTTCAGGTGAGAAATCGATCCTGACCGTTGATGACATGGCCGAGCAGGAGCAGATCGAAAAGCTGAAAGCATGGCGGTCGGATCGTGATCAGGCCACGGTTGATGCCACCCTGACAGAGCTGAAATCCGCCGCCAGCGAAGGGCGCAACATCATGGAAAGTTCCATCGCCTGCGCCCATGCCGGAGTGACGACCGGCGAATGGTCCGAGACGCTTCGCGACGTGTTTGGCGAATACCGTGCACCGACCGGGATCACATCCATGATTGTGACCGGGGATGAGGAAAACCTTCAGGATTTGCGCAATCGCGTGAATGAGGTTTCCGACAAGCTTGGTGAACGGATGAAGATGCTGGTTGGCAAGCCGGGGCTGGATGGCCATTCCAACGGGGCCGAACAGATCGCAGTCAAGGCGGGCGAGGCCGGGATCGAGGTCCTTTACGAAGGCATCCGCTGGACGCCAGAGGAACTTGTGCGCAACGCGATTGAAGACGGCGCACATGTGATCGGGCTTTCGATCCTGTCGGGCTCGCACGTGCCGTTGGTGCGCGAAGTGGTTAATGGCCTGCGTGCACAAGGGGCGGGTCATATTCCGGTGGTTGTCGGCGGGATTATCCCGGAGGCAGATATGCTGGTGCTGCGCCAGATGGGCGTTTCGGCGGTCTATACGCCGAAGGACTATCAGCTGGTCAAGGTGATCTCGGAGATTGTCGACCTGGTTGATCGCAAATCATCGGACAAGGCCGCAGCATCATCAAATGCCAATGGGGATGCGCAGGGCGACACCGCGTTGTTTTAAACGCCCCGCCAAGCAGAGCGGTGTAACAAAAAAACCGGTCGGACCCAACAACGGGTGCGACCGGTTTTCTTATGGATATGCCAGATCGATCAGGACTTGGCAGAAACCTTTTCGGTTTCGGTACCGTGGCGTTCATTGACCCAGCTTTCGAAGGTCGAGGCGGGCAGCGGCTTGGAGAACAGGAAGCCCTGAATGAAGTCGCAGCCTTTTTCCTGCAGATAGACAAGCTGTTCGACTTCTTCCACGCCCTCGGCCACCACTTCGAGATTGAGGCTGTGGCCAAGGCCGATCACCGCATCAACGATGGCCTTGTCATCGACATCGACATGAATGTCGTTCACGAACGAACGGTCGATCTTGATCGAGGTCACCGGGAAACGTTTGAGATAGTTCAGCGACGAATAGCCTGTACCGAAATCGTCAATCGCGATCAGAACGCCAAGTTCCTTGAGTTCTTTCAGCGTCGAGACAGCTTTTTCCGGGTTGTTCATCAGAATGGATTCGGTGATCTCAAGTTCCAGCGTGCCTTCGGGCAGGGCGGTTTCCTTGACGATCTTGGTGACACTGTCGACCAGTTCGGCATCCTGGAACTGTGCCGGGGACAGGTTGACCGCGATCCGAAGCCCGGCCAGCGATGAATTGCGCCATGCGCTGGTCTGACGGCAGGCCTTTTCAAGAACCCACGCGCCCAGACGGTTGATCAGGCCGCATTCCTCGGCCACCGAGATAAATTCGCCCGGCAGGATCAGGCCGCGTTCCGGATGATGCCAGCGCACCAGTGCCTCGGCGCCAACGACCTTTTCGGTGCGGCAGTCGATTTTCGGCTGATAGTAAAGTTCGAGCTGATCCTGTTCGAGCGCGTTGCGCAGATCTTCCTCGATGGTTTTGCGTTCTTTGACCCGTTCATGCATGGACGGCAGGAAGAAGCGGTAATTGTTGCGGCCTTCGGCCTTGGCGGCATACATCGCCATATCGGCGTTCTTGACCAGCTGTTCGGGGTTTTCGCCGTCCTCGGGGAACAGCGTGATGCCGACACTGGCGGTCGAATGCAGGCGGATGCCACGGCAATCGAACGGCTGGGACAGCTCGTCAATGATGCGCTGGGCTAGGGCGATGGTGTCTTCGATATTCTGGACGTCGGTCTGAATGATTGCGAATTCGTCACCGCCCAGACGGGCAGCGGTATCCGAATCGCGGATGATGCGCGACAGACGCTGACCCATTTCCTGAATCATCAGATCGCCGACATCATGGCCGAAGTGGTCGTTGATGTCCTTGAAGCGGTCAAGGTCGACAAACAGAACCGTGACACCGCGCTGGAAACGGCGGGCTGAAATAAGTGCCTGACGCAGACGGTCAAGGAACAGGGTCCGGTTCGGCAGGCTGGTCAGAACGTCATGAACCGCCAGATGACGCATGCGTGCTTCGGTCTGTTTACGTTCGGTAATGTCGGTATAGGTTGCAACATAACCGCCGCCCGGCATCGGGTTGTGATCAACCTGAATGACGCGGCCATTCGGGCGGGTGCGTTCCATGCGATAGGGTTCGCGACGGCGCGCAATCGCGACACGGTCGGAAATCAGGGCCTGAATGCTGACATCGCCATATTCGCCGCGTTCGCCGTTATAGCGCAGGATATCGGAAAGCGGTGTGCCTTCCTTGACCAGATCGCGCGGCAGGTTCAGCAATTCGATATAACGTTCGTTCCAGACCATGAGGTTCAGGTCCTGATCGAACAGACAGATGCCTTGGCCGATATTGTGCAGGGTGGCTTCAAGCAGGGCTTGCTTACGCTGGGCTTCTTCCTGTGCCTGCCCCTGAAGGGCGACCATTTCGTTATATTCGCGAATCAGAAGGCCAAGTTCGTCCGAGCTGTTCCATTCCACCGGACGGCGCAGACGGCCGTGTTTGGTCATTCGGATGGAATGCAGCAGACGATTAAGCGGTTCCTTGATCGAGCGTTTGTTCGCAATCAGAAGGCTTGCGGCCACAACCGAAATCAGAAGCCCGAACAGGATCATGTCGATCGCAATGCGGCGGAACAGCAAATCCTGCACGCGGTCATCGGTAAAGTAGATGACCAGTTCGCCAACGTCGTGGCGGACATTGTTGCGTTCGAAATACACCCGGCGCGACAGGCGCAGCGTATCGGTCAACTCGGACTGGGAAACGCCGGTATGGGCAAATTCGGTTCCGTCGGCACCAAGCGCCTGCACAGCAACGATGTCGCGATCACGCGCCATGGCGTTCAGTGCAGATTCGATGTTGTCGACGTCAAGATACCAAAACGGGGTCGCCAGAACGCGGGCGTTAATATCGGCGGTCTGTTCGACTTTGCCATTCAGGTCGTCGCGCAGCACCTTGTAGCTGACATAGCCAAAGACAATGAACAGGGCGAGCGAGAACAACGAGACAAGCGGCAATGCGATAAACAGCAGCCGACTGCTCAAGGACTTGCGTTGTAAAAACCCGTATGATCCGCGCGACAAGCGTTCTCTCCCTAGCGCCCAACTTTAAGCTGGTCGAATATACAATACTCGACCTTTGTATGGGTGCCAACTCCCCTGAATTAGTCTCAAGTCAAACCGTAACTTGATGAAAACGCAAGCTCGATTTCATTACATAAGTAATAACTGACCGAGGCCAGCAAACCTATCTATTTTGTAGCGAAGTCATTCAGCTTCAAGCAGTTTTGCGGGGATCTACGAAAAATTCGTTAGCGCGGGACGGCTTCGCGGGCCAGTTCGTCGCATCTTTCGTTTTCGGGATGGCCTGCGTGACCCTTGACCCAGTGCCATTCAACCTGATGCGGTTCGAGGGCTTTTAGCAAGCGTTGCCAAAGCTCTACGTTCTTGACGGGCTTCTTGTCAGCAGTTTTCCAGCCACGTTTCTGCCAGCCGAAAATCCATTTGGTTATGCCGTCACGGACATAGCTGCTGTCGGTGTAAATGTCGATCACACATGGGCGTTTGAGGGCTTCAAGCGCGCTGATCGCGGCCATCATTTCCATGCGGTTGTTGGTGGTTTCCGGATCGCCACCCGACATTTCCTTTTCCACGCCCTTAAAGCGCAAAATTGCGCCCCAGCCGCCGGGGCCGGGATTGCCGCTGCACGCGCCGTCTGTGTAGATCTCGACGCGGTTATCGCCGCCATTGCCTGAAGTCATATCGTCGTGTCCCTGGCCGGTGGCCTTAATCAAGCCCATAGGCCGCTGCGTTTTCCACACGTTGGTGGAAGCGCAATTTGTTGATGTATTCGCGCGGATTTTTCGGCGTGACCAGTGCGTCTTTCGGCGTGTTGACCCAGTCATACAGACGGGTCAGCAGGAAGCGCAGGCTGGCACCGCGGGCAAGAATGGGAAGGGCCTCTTTTTCGGCATCGGATAGCGGGCGCACCTTGCTGTAATGCGACAGAAGGTTTTTGGCCTTGGTGACATTGAAGCTGTTGTCGGGTTCAAAGCACCAGGCATTCATGCAAATCGCGACGTCATAGCAAAGCAGGTCATTACACGCGAAATAGAAGTCGATCAGGCCTGATACCTCTTCCTTGCCGGGGAAGAAGAACACATTGTCGGGGAACAGATCGGCGTGAATGACGCCCTTGGGCAGTTCGTGTGGCCAGTTTGCTTCGAGGTAATTGAGTTCCTCGGCGATCATTTCGCCAAGGCCCGGAAGCTCGTCATTGGCGTGTTCCTGGCAGCTTTCAAACAGCGACCGCCAACCTGCGACACTCAGCGCATTTGGCAGGTGCATTTCGAAATCAAGACCGGCACTGTGCAGTTCAGCCAGTGCCGCGCCAAGACCGGCACAATGATGGGGCTGGATACGGCGTGGCGACATGCCCTGCAGGAAGGATGTGATGGCAGCCGGGCGATCACACAGCGTGCGCAGTGCCAGGCCATCCTTGCCATGGATCGGGGTTGGGCAATTGAGCCCCTTGGCCGAGAGGTGATCCATCAGGCCAAGATAGAACGGCAGATCATCCGGATTTACACGCTTTTCATAGAGCGTCAGGATAAAGGGTGCTGTCGTTGTCTGAAGCAGGAAGTTGGTGTTTTCGACACCTTCGGCGATGCCCTTGAACGAAACCACGTCACCGATATCGTATTCGGCAACAAAACGAGAGATATCTTCGTCTGAAACGTCGGTATAGACGGCCATGGGTTCTATCGTCGTCCTGATCTGTAGGTAAGCGTATCTGCTGAATTAGCTGGCAAGCTGACGCGGCAGTTTGAAGGTGACGTTTTCGTCGGTGAGTGTGATGGTTTCGACCGTCACGTCATACCGTTCGCGGCAGGCATCAATGACTTCTTCGACCAGAACTTCCGGGGCGGATGCACCTGCGGTGATGCCAAGGCTTTTGATGCCTTCAAGCTTCGACCAGTCGATATCTTTTGCACGTTCGACCAGAACCGACCGCATGCAGCCTTCGCGCTTGGCGACTTCGACCAGACGGTTGGAGTTCGAGGAATTCGGCGCGCCAAGGACCAGAATGGCATCAGACTTTTCCGCGATCAGCTTGACTGCATGCTGACGGTTGGTCGTGGCGTAGCAGATGTCTTCTTTTTTCGGGACCGAGATCGACGGGAAGCGTTTCTGCAGGATTTCGATGATCTTGGCCGTGTCATCAAGCGATAGCGTCGTCTGGGTGACAAAGGCCAGATTTTCCGGATCGGAAACCTCGATGGTTGCGGCGTCTTCTTCGGTTTCGACAAGCGTCATGCTGCCGACGGGCAACTGGCCCATGGTGCCGATGACTTCCGGGTGGCCGGCATGGCCGATCAGAAGGATATGCTTGCCATCCGCGTGATGACGTTCAGCCCCGCGATGGACCTTGGAGACCAGCGGGCAGGTGGCATCAAGATATTCAAGCTTGCGGGTTTCGGCAGCCTCGGGCACGGATTTCGGCACACCATGGGCCGAAAAGATCACCGGTACGCCATCGGGAACCGCATCAAGTTCATCGACAAACACCGCACCCATATCGCGCAGGCGATCGACCACGAATTTGTTATGCACGATTTCGTGGCGGACATAGACCGGCGCACCATATTTTTCGAGCGCCTTTTCGACGATTTCGATGGCGCGATCGACCCCGGCGCAAAAACCGCGCGGGTTGGCGAGAACGATCTGAAGGCTGGCTTTGTCAGACATGATACAGGTCCGGCTTTCCCAAACGCGTCCGGACTGTCTTGATTGGCAGTCCCGGCGCTTTATTCAAACATTGACGTTACATAACCTGCCTGATCATGCGGTGCAATGACTCTGCGGCAAATGGCGACTGCGTCTTGCCCGGTTTTTTGATGCTTTCTAATGCCGGTCGGCCTTCAAGCGGGTTGTGCCGCGAACCGTGACAGAATAGACTGCGCGCGGGCTGTTCCGGTCGGACACAGACCCGAAAACATTTGGTTTGATAGAGGCTTGGATGACGATCGGTAACGGACTTCGGCGCGTTTATGCATTGGGTATGGTCTCGCTTGGCGGATTGCTAAGTGCGTGCGGCGGCGGCAACCCGTTCGAAGAACAGCCGGTTCCGATCTGCCCGTCGGCCTATCTGCCGAAGGATACGGCGAAGCTTGTGCAGTTTAGTGGTGGTGGGCGTGACCTTACCGATGTGATCGTCGAGGCGGAATTTACCGGCTATGTCGGGGATTGTGGCTATGACCTTGATGACGGTGAGCTTGACGTCATTATCAGCCCGATCATCACAGCCGAGCTTGGCCCGGCAGCGCAAAACCGCAATGTGAAGTTCGAATATTTCGTGGCGCTGCGTGACCCGGATGGCAACTTCATTCAGAAGTCGGTCTTCGATGTTAATATGGCCTTTGCCGATAATCTGAACATGGCGCGGATCCGTGACGAGCAGGTCACTTTGTCCGTGCCGCTGGCTGATGTTTGGACCGGTCCGGATTATGAAATCTATCTTGGTTTCCAGCTGAGTGCCGAGCAGCTTGAATATAATCGCCGGTTCGGAACCGACTGATTTTATTGCTGTTTGTCGGTCTTTGTGATGCTGATCCGACCTGCCCCGAAAATAGGGGCTGGTCGGTTTGCGCGGAAACCCGTATAAACAAAAACATACCCAAATGATCCACGTGGGAGAGGCCGCAGTCCTTAGGGATGGGCGGACGCCGAAGGAGCAACCACCCCGGAAACTCTCAGGCAAAAGGACCGCGTGGAGATGGGACTCTGGAAAGCAGGTGCTGGGTCATTCTGATCAAAGTGCACCTCGCCGAAGATGTAAGCAGACAGGTTCGACCATTGGCTGTGATTCTTTCAGGCTCCGAGACAGAGGGGGAATGTGGTTGGCCAGTGGTCGGCTATGTTTCGCAACGATTGTCCCGGAGAAGGAAGAGTGGATCAACAGACCGAACTGCTTAAAACTGCCCTTTATGACCTGCATGTGGAACTCGGTGCCAAAATGGTGCCGTTCGCTGGCTATGACATGCCGGTTCAGTACCCGCTGGGTGTTAAGGGCGAGCATCTTCACACGCGTGCCAAGGCTGGCCTGTTTGACGTGTCGCACATGGGCCAGGTTCGCCTGACCGGTGAAAACCGCGAGGCAGAGCTTGAAAAGCTCGTGCCCGGTGATATCGCCATCCTCAAGCCCGGTCGCACCCGCTATTCCGCCTTTACCCAGGATGATGGCACGATCCTTGACGATCTTATGATCACCAATGCCGGCGACAGCCTGTTTCTGGTGATCAATGCGGCGTGCAAGGATGATGATATCGTTCATATGCGCGCCAATCTTGGCGATGGCGTTTCCCTTGAAGAAATCGATGATCGTGCGCTTCTGGCCCTTCAGGGCCCGGATGCGGCCAAGGTGCTGGCACGCTTTGCACCCGCTGTTGCCGATCTGAAATTCATGAGCTTTGCCGAGATTGAGATTGCCGGCAGCCCGTGCTTTGTCACCCGGTCGGGTTACACCGGTGAAGACGGCTATGAAATTTCGGTGCCCAATGCAGATGCCGAGGCGCTTGCGCGCAAATTTCTGGCCGAGGAAGAGGTCGAGGCGATTGGCCTTGGCGCACGTGATTCGCTGCGTCTGGAAGCCGGTCTTTGCCTTTATGGCAATGATATCGACACCACAACCACCCCGGTTGAAGGTGATCTGAACTGGATCATCAACAAGCGCCGCCGTGAAGAAGGCGGCTTCAAGGGCGCTGATGTGATCCTTGATCAGCTTGAAAACGGGGCGGATCGCAAACGTGTTGGCATCAAGCCCGAAGGCAAGGCGCCAGCGCGCGAACATACCCAGATCCTCAATACCGACGGTGAAGAAATCGGCGAGATCACATCGGGTGGTTTTGGCCCGACGGTCGATGGTCCGATCGCGATGGGTTATGTTGCAATCGAGTTTTCCAAACCGGGAACCAAGGTCAACCTGATGGTCCGTGGCAAGGCGCGCCCGGCCGAGGTGGTCGAGCTTCCCTTTGCACCGCATCGTTATTTCCGCGGTTAAATACCAGAATTTATCAGAGAGAGCGGCATCGCCGCATTGGCATTGAATTGATCAAGAGGGACAAAGGAAAATGACTAAGAAATTTTCGCAGGAACACGAATGGATCGAGCTTGAAGACGGTGTGGCAACTGTCGGCATCACCGATTACGCACAGCAGTCGCTGGGCGATATCGTTTATGTAGAGCTTCCGGAAGTTGGCAAAAAGCTGACCAAGGATGGCGACGCGGCCGTTGTTGAATCGGTCAAGGCGGCAAGTGATGTTTATGCCCCGCTTGATGGCGAGATCGTTGAAATCAACGAAGAGCTTGATGCCAATCCCGGTCTGGTCAACGAAGCACCGGAAGCAGAAGGCTGGTTCTTTAAAATGACGCTGAGCGATGAGTCCCAGCTTGATGAGCTGATGGATGAAGCCGCTTACAAAGAATTCGTCGAAGGCCTTTAAGCATGCGCTATCTCCCACTGACACGCGCTGATCGTGCTGCGATGCTCGATACCATCGGGGCATCATCTGTTGATGAACTTTATTGTGACGTGCCCGAGGGCGCGTTGCTTGATGCACCTGTTGATTTGCCATCCCACCTTGGCGAAATGCAGGTCGAACGCGATATGATGGCCCTTGCCGCCAAGAATGTGGGCGCGTCCAGCGTGCCCAGCTTCCTTGGCGCGGGCGCTTATCGCCACCATGTCCCGGCGACGGTTGATTACGTGATCCAGCGCGGTGAGTTCCTGACCGCCTATACCCCGTATCAGCCCGAAATTGCGCAAGGGACACTGCAGTACCTGTTTGAATTCCAGACCCAGGTTGCCTCGATCACCGGGATGGATGTTGCCAATGCCTCGATGTGGGATGGTGCGACGTCCTGTGCCGAAGCGGTCCTGATGGCCTGCCGTGCGACCCGTCGCAAAAAGGCAGTTCTGTCGGGTGGTCTGCATCCGCATTACCGCGAAGTGACCGAAACATATTGCCAGTACAGCGACACCGAAGTTGCCGGTCGTGATGGTCATCCGGAGCATCAGGCATCCGCCGAAGAGCTTAATGATCTTATTGATGATCAGACGGCTTGTGTGGTGGTGCAGTATCCGGACGTGTTTGGCCGTATTCAGGATCACACCCAGCTTGCCGATCTTTGCCATGCCAAGGGTGCGCTTCTGGTCGTGGTCTTTACCGAGGCGGTTGCCTTTGGTGCGGTCAAATCACCGGGAAGCTTTGGCGCGGATATCGTTTGCGGCGAAGGCCAGTCGATCGGTAACGCGCTGAACTATGGTGGTCCGTATGTTGGCCTGTTTGCTACCACCCAGAAACTGGTGCGCCAGATGCCCGGTCGCCTGTGTGGTGAGACGGTTGATCAGGACGGCAAGCGCGGCTTTGTTCTGACGCTTTCGACCCGCGAGCAGCATATCCGTCGTGAAAAGGCGACCTCGAACATCTGTACCAACTCTGGTCTGTGTTCGCTGGCCTTTACGGTGCATATGAGCCTGCTTGGTGAAGACGGTTATCGCCGTCTGGCGACATTGAACCACGAAAATGCCTGCAAGGCGGCCGATGCGATTGATGCCGTCGATGGCGCGTCCGTGATCAATGACAACTTCTTTAACGAATTCACCGTCAAGCTGAGTAAGCCAGCGGCTGAGGTCGTCGAGACCCTGGTTGCCAAGGGCGTTCTGGCCGGTGTGCCGTTGTCGCGTCTGTATCCGAACCGTTCGGATCTGGACAACTACTTGTTGGTGGCGGTGACCGAAACCAACAGTGATGAGGATATCGCGGCCCTTGCGTCCGCATTGAAGGAGGCGCTGGCATGAATTTCACAACCCATACCGGCAACCGCGGCCTTGTCATTGAAGAACAGCTGATCTTTGAACAGGGTCAGCCCGGCCGTACCGGCGTTGATCTGCCGGAACCGGCAGGTACCAAATCCCGCCTTGGTGGTCTGGATCGCGATAGCGACGTTGGCCTTCCGGGCCTGTCCGAGCCGCAGGTCGTGCGTCACTTCACGCGCCTGTCCCAGAAGAACTATGGCATTGATGCCGGTTTCTTCCCGCTTGGTTCGTGCACGATGAAGCATAACCCGCGCCTGAATGAAAAGGTTGCGCGTCTGCCCGGTCTTGCCGATCTGCATCCGATGCAGCCCGAAAGCACCGTTCAGGGGGCGCTGGAACTGATCAACAGTTGCGCACACTGGCTTCTGGTTCTGACCGGCATGCCTGCGGTTTCCATGTCCCCGGCAGCGGGTGCACAGGGTGAGCTTTGCGGCATGATGGCCATTCGTGCGGCCCTTGATGCGCGCGGTGAAAACCGTCGTCGTGTTCTGGTGCCGGAATCAGCCCACGGGACCAATCCGGCAACCGCTGCAGCCTGTGGCTTTACGGTTGATTCGATCCCGGCAACCGAAGATGGCCGTGTTGATCTGGCAGCATTCGAAGCCAAGCTTGGCGACGATGTGGCTGGTATCATGCTGACCAACCCGAACACCTGTGGCCTGTTTGAACGCGATGTTCGCAAGATTGCCGATCTGGTGCATGCAGCGGGTGGTTACTTCTATTGCGATGGTGCGAACTTCAACGCCATTGTCGGTCGCGTGCGTCCGGCAGACCTTGGCATTGATGCGATGCATATCAACCTGCACAAGACCTTCTCGACCCCGCATGGCGGTGGTGGACCGGGTTCCGGACCGGTTGTCTTTTCCGAGGCACTGGCACCGTTTGCCCCGATCCCCTATGTCGTCAAAAAGGGCGACGGATTCCATCTGGTTGAAACCGCAGACGAAGATGACGGCATGCAGCCGTTTGGCCGCCTGAAAGGCTTCCATGGTCAGATGGGCATGTTCATTCGTGCACTGACCTATATGAAAAGCCACGGTGCAGATGGCCTGCGTCAGGCATCAGGTGATGCGGTGCTCAATGCCAACTATCTGCTGGCCCGTCTGAAAGACAAGCTTAGCGTAGCCTTCCCGGGTTACTGCATGCACGAGGCGCTGTTTGATGACAGCTTCCTGAAAGATACCGGTGTTTCGACACTGGATCTGGCCAAGGCGATCATCGACGAAGGGTTCCACCCGATGACGATGTATTTCCCGCTGGTCGTGCATGGGGCATTGCTGATCGAACCGACCGAGACCGAAACCAAGGAATCGATCGATCAGTTCTGTGATGCGATTCTGGCACTTGTCGCCAAGGCCGAGTCGGGGGATGCGGAATTCTTCAAGAATGCGCCGTATCTGACGCCGCGCAGACGCCTTGATGAAACCGCAGCCGCGCGTAAGCCGGTTTTGCGCTGGAAACCTGAAACAGCTTGATAACCCAAGCAACCTGACTGTTTAAAGCACCCCGGCCCTGTGGTCGGGGTGTTCTTTTTCAAAGACTTGTACTTGAAACCCATTGGACTTGTCGCAATCTGCACCCTTATACTTGTGTGAATTGTAATGAACGACGTCATCAATGACGTGTTTTGGGGATTTAGTGATCGGGCTGCTGTCCGTTCCGGAGGTTTGAAATCAGTCATGTCTCGTCGCGTGCAAAAAGTATTCACTGCTGAACGCCGTCTTAAAGAACGCACCGGTGGTGTTGTTGAGGATTGGTCGGACTCCTTCTTTGACCCGACGCTGGAAAGCGGCATGGGGGCAGGGGAGCCGATGCCGGCCGCCTTGCCTGCGTCGACGAGTGCCGGGGATGCGTCCGGGATTAGCCAGGCGGTTCTTGACGAAATCCGCGCGCTGCGTGGCGAGGTTTCGCAACTGCGTCAGGCTGTGGCATCCGGTGCCGTCCCGGTTGCCGGTGATGTTGCGATGGCAGCCCCGGTTGCCTCGAACGATGCGCCGATGGATGAGCTGCCTGAGCCGGTCTCAAGCAACCCGACCCATTCCAATCGTCCGGGCGCGGCGGAGCCAGATCGTGATGATCTGGAACTGATCCGCACCCAGATCGAGGAAATGAACGAGCATATCCACAAGGCCAAGGTTCAGATTGCCTCGCTTCGCCATCCGAAGGCACAGGATGACCGTCTTGTCAGTGCGGCCTCGGAACTTGATGCGATCGTCAAGGATACCGAGATGGCGACCCATACCATTCTGGAATCCGCCGAGCAGATCGATGATCTGACCATGACGCTGAAAAACTCGGCGCCCAGTGACTTTGTCGCCGATCACGTCGAACAGATTGCCTTTATCGTCACCAAGATTTTCGAAGCTTGTAACTTCCAGGACATTACCGGCCAGCGCATCAACAAGGTGGTCAGCACGCTTGAGTTCGTTGAAGAGCGTGTCCACAACATGATCTCGATCTGGGGTGAAGAGGCCTTTAGCGAGCTACCGGTTCCGGAAGTCGAGGAAGAAGCGCGTCCCGAGGATGCCGATCTTCTTAATGGTCCGCAGCTTGAAGGCGAAGGCATCAGCCAGGACGATATCGATAAGTTGTTCGAATAACTCGAAAAATACTTGGTTTTAGGGCCTGATTTAAGGTAGTAGCGTTGCCTGTCTATTCTCGGAGGGGGGATGGCAGGCGTTTGGGTGACGTCTTTTGTCAACCAAACGTTTACATATGCTAAGATACAGTCTTACCTATAAGAATAAGAAGCTATGTTGGGATGCGTGTGACATCAGGTTGCACGTGTTTTAGCGTGCTTGGAGGTTAATATGGGATTTTGGTCTCTCGGTGCTATTCGCCAGCCTAAGGCGCAGGATATCAAATGGCGAAAGAGCCCGCGTGGGGATTACTACCGTCTGTTCATGATCGACGACATTTCAGAGCTTAGCCTGAATGGGGTCGGTGGCGTTTACCTGCTGTGGCATGGCGGTTTGAAGCCGTCCTGGCTTGTTGCCGGTGCGACAGAGGATCTTGGCCACAGCTTTGCCGAACTCGCTCGTGATCCGGATATCCGCGAATATGATTCCCGCGGTGGCGTCTATATGAGCTGGTCGCCGATCAAGGGCAGCTTCCGGGAAGGTGTTGTGCACTTCATTGCCAAGCACACCAACCCGACCTTTGAATGCGATTATGACAGCAAGGAAGACCCGATACCGGTCCTGTTGCCGCGCTGATTTGCGGCATGGATGGTGGGAAAAGCAAAAAGCTCCGCAAGTGACTGCGGAGCTTTAAGCGCTTGTGCGGGTAAGCCTTTAAAGGCTTAGAGCTTTTTCAGAACAGCTTCAGCACTCGAAACTTCAAACGCGCCCGGTTCTTCGATCGCAAGATCGGTGACTTTGCCGTCTTCGACGATCATCGCGAAACGGTTGGCACGCTTGCCAAGGCCACGCCCGGTCAGATCAAGGCCAAGCCCGGTCGCATCAACAAAGGCAAGGTCGCCGTCAGAAAGCATGGTGACGTCATCGGCCTTTTCCGCATCTGCCCATGCCTGCAGGACAAAGGCGTCGTTTGACGCAAGGCAGGCAATCTCATCGACACCCTTGGCTTTGATTTCATCGGCTTTGGCGACAAAGCCGGGCAGGTGTTTTGCCGAGCATGTCGGGGTGAAGGCACCTGGCACTGCGAACAGGACAACTTTGCGACCTGCGAAGAATTCCTTGGAATTGACGGCTTCCGGACCGTCGCTGGTTGCGCGGAAAAGAGTAACTTCCGGGAGTTCAGTACCGACTGAAATGGTCATGGGTATCTCCGTTAATTGGCGCAATCCCGTTGACTGCGCGCTGGATCGCATGCCGGAATCAAACACCAAATCTGGTTGGCATTCAATGCTTTCACGCAGAGTTTTTAACAACTGTCATCTGCTTGACGTTTAACGTTAGCGCATTCGATCTTGTTCCCCGCAAATGGGTGAGCGGGATCAAAACAATACGCGTCCCCAATCAGATGTGATCACTGTGCCGAGCTGGCAAGGCTGGGAGAACCGTTTGCATCATCAAGGGCGCCAAGAACCTCATCGACGCCGAGCAGTTCCGACAGCAGGATACCTTCAGGGGCGGCCGGGCCGAACACGGCATTGAATGGAATGCCAAAGCGACCATAGGACGCCAGATAATCGGCAATCTGTTGATCCGGGCGGGTCCAGTCGGCCTGCATCAGAACGACATTGTCCTGTGTCAGGGCGGCACGCACATCCGGCTTTTCAAGAACCAGCTTCTTGTTGACCTGGCAGGTGACGCACCATTCCGCGGTGACATCAATCACGACGGTTTTGCCATCGGCAACCAGCGTGTTGATGGTTTCAGGGGCAAAGGCCTGCCAGGCAAGCGTGCCGTTGTTTGATGACGCACTTGTTGATGATGGCGGTTGTGAGAAGCCGGGCGCAAACAGCGCAACAAGGAAGCCAAGGACAGCAAGCGAGGTGAAGGCAAAACGCGGACGCAGGTTCGATGTGCGTTTGCGTGCCCAGATGAAAACACCACCGGCAATCAGACCCAACCCGACAGCAATCGCACCAGTCATGCCGATCTGAACCGACAACACGCCAAGTAACCAGACCGCCGTCCCGATCAGGGCAAGCCCAAGAACGAATTTGACACCATTCATCCAGCGCCCCGGTTTGGGCAGGATATGGGCCACACGCGGCTGGATGGCGATGGCGAAATAGGGCAGGGCCAAACCAATGCCGAGCAAGGTGAAAATCCAGAAGATATCAAACACGCTGCCAGCCAGAGCGAACCCGACAGCCGTACCAAGGAACGGTGCAGAGCACGGGGTGGCCAGCAAGGTGGCAAACATACCGGTTAGGAAGTTGCTGCTGATATGGTGGCCGTGGCTTTCGCTGCGCGTGATGGCGTCATTGGCGGCATTGCCAAGCTGGTCCGGGCCGGAAATTTCAAACAGACCCCACATATTGAGTGCAAACAGGGCCAGGATGATCGTCATCACGGTCAGGAAAAGCGGCTGCTGGAACTGAATACCCCAGCCGATGGTGCCGCCAGCCAGTTTGATGCTAACCAGAACAGCGGCAATCACCCAGAAGGATGTGATAATCCCGGCCGCACTGGCAAGGAAACCGATGCGCACCCGGTTGGTATCCTGTTCGCGGGCTTTAAGGGCCGACATGACCTTGATCGACAGGACCGGCAAGACGCAGGGCATGACATTCAGGATCAAGCCGCCCAAAAGGGCAAACAGGCCGATCATCCAGAAGCTCATGCCAGCGGTTGCACCGGACGCCGCTGTTGAAGTCGTTCCAGTCGCAGCGTCGTCAGTCGCACCAACAACAAGGTTCTGTTCAACTGAAAGCGGACCGGCAATCGCTGTGACGGTAATGGCTTCATCGATGAGCGACTGGTCTTCTGCCAGTCCCAGAACGGCGATGTCGAAATATCTGGTATCGGTGCTGGTGTCGTCGGCAATGGTTGCTGGCTTGGGCAGGCCAAAGCCAGCACGCAGGTCGCTTTCAATCAGGATATCGTCAATCTCGACCCCGGCTTCATCAAGGCCGCGCACAGCAAGGCGCAGATGGGTCGCATCGTTGGTTGTTGCCGCAGTCAGGCTTGTAACTTCGATGGGAAGGCCCGCACCCGTAAGCGGCACGCGCGAGACAAACTTTTCGATCTGGTGCGCATGGTTGCTGGCGGTCGAAACACCGCTGCCACCTGCGGCACTGGCCGGGATATCAAGATTGAAGTCCGCACTTGCCGGAATGCAGATGTCGCTGCAGACGAGATAATCGACATTAAGCTGGATCGCGACCGGCTGCGTTGGATCGGGGATCGTGACATCAATCGGCAGAATGATCTGATCCTTATAGCCAAATGTTTCCAGACCAAAGATCGAGAAACGATGCGGTGCCGGCCAAAGAATGTTTGCCTCACCCACATTCTGCGATCCGGTCCAGTCCAGCTGTGGCGGGAAGCCGGCATCGCCAGCACTTCGCCAGTAAATCTTCCAGTCAGGCTGCAATTCATATTCAAGGCCCAGACGCAGTGTCTGCTTGCCGCCGGTTTCGGTCTGCGCGCTGATCAGGCGCACAGATGTGAAATCCTCATCAATCCAGTCGGTCGCCATATCCGATGCGGCCACGGCGGCGGTGGTAACGCCGATGGACGAAAGGCAGAGGGCAAACAAAAATGTCAGGCGGACGATAAGGTGGCGGAGCACGTGTTGTTCCTTAAGCACGAAAGAGCGATGAGCGCAGTGTCGGCCAAACTTGTGGCACAAAACAGGCGTAATTCGACGCCCTGTTCAAATCAAGCCACGACTATGTGATCTTCATAGCACAAGCATACCGCACCCTGGCATGACACAGCGCAAAAACAGCGTCCTTCATTGGCATGGCAGGCGGTTGCTGCCTACATGACCTATATGGGAAGTCGGTATGTCAAACGACAAAATATCGGGTTTCCCGGGTTCTTGATGGTAATGGAAAGGCATTCGCGATAGGCTTTATGAAACAGGTTAAAGAGAGTTTCGATATGGGTGAAGGTATAGACACGGGCGATTATCTCGGTGGCAAGCTGTTGGTAGCCATGCCGGGAATGCGTGATCCGCGCTTTTCGCAAAGTGTGGTCTATATCTGTGCGCACAACAAAGACGGTGCGATGGGGCTTGTGATCAACCGCCTGATCGACAGCATCACCTTCCCGGAATTGCTTGAACAGCTTGGCATCGCACGCCCGGCACCGACGATCGAAGACATTCAGGTGCATTTCGGCGGCCCGGTCGAAAGCAGCCGTGGCTTTGTGTTGCATTCAACCGACTTTTCCAACGAAGCAACCCTGCATGTTGATCGCGGCGTGTCGGTAACAGCCACAGTCGATATCCTTGAACAGATTGCGGTTGGTGAAGGCCCGCAAAGCCGGATCCTGGCGCTTGGCTATGCCGGATGGCGCAGCGGACAGCTTGAAAGTGAAATCCTTGCCAATGGCTGGCTTCACGTTGATGCCGATGCGGATCTGCTGTTTGATACCGATTGCGAAGACAAGTGGGAACAGGCGTTCTCGCGGCTTGGCTTTGCGCCGGAACTGCTGTCGGGTGAAACTGGTCACGCTTAACCGGTGCCGTTGTCCGGCAATCCTTATATCTGTCAAAAGAAAAAGCCTGCCGAAGTGGCAGGCTTTTGTGTTTGTCGCGGTTTGATAAGATTAATCAAACAGGGCGTCGATTTCTTCTTGTGAGAAGATCTGGTCAACCTCATCCTGCGAGACGCGATTGGCGTTCTGCGGTGCCTTGGTGACAGTTTTGTCGAGGTTGTCGAGGCCCTTGGGATCTGGCGGCAGGTCAAACTCGTCAAAGTCCTCTTCGCCCCAAATCTCGATGACGCGATTCACGCGTTCCTCGATATATTTCATGGTGTTGACGACTTTGGTGATCCGCTGTCCGGTCAAATCCTGGAAGTTACAGGATTCAAAGACCTTGACCACCAGTTCGACAATGTCGTCGGCCAGCCCTTGCGTATAGTCGTCAGGTGCCGCGGAACGGATGTTATGGGCGACCGCATCGATCTTTTCGACGGTTTCAAGGATGTTGGCGGTTGCGTCCTCGGTCGCGGCAACGACGGAATCAAGCTCACCCTTCACGATATTGATGCGTGTGCCGCTGTCATCTTCGGGCGCAGTATAAAGGGCTGCGATTTCGCGTTTGGTTTCCTGAATGGAATTGGCCAGTGCGCGGACTTCGTTTTTCACAAGGCGAAGCTCATTGCGGGCATCAGCCTGTTCGTCGTCTTCCGGTGCGGCCTTGTTCGCCTTTTTCTGTTCCTCGATCATCACGCGGATGTCGGAAAGCAGTTCAAGCTTGAGATCCTCGATCGCGGTATGGAGGCTTGAGATATCGGCGCCGCCGGCAGCGCCATTCGGGTCGGTCGGCATGTCGGTCGGCAGGGCGACCATGTCACTCATGGTTTCGAGTTTGTTGAGCAACCGCATCTCTGCGGTAAATAGTCTTTTACTTCCTGAGCGTGCCATAGACGAACCTCTGTCTTTGTACCGTCTGTAGCGGGCAAGAGCCGGTCTGGCTGTCTTGCACGGAACATCGGGAATGCATACGTATGGGTAGAATAGTCCGCAAAGCTGATATATCCAACCGAATTTCTATCCGTGATATTGGGGAAAAGTCTGCCCAATTAAAGGGTTCGACGCGTATTTTTGCTTTTGGGAAACTTTGCCGGGTCAAAACGGAGCGCCGAATCGTTTGCAAAACCGTTTTTTGCCCGGTGTCTGGCGGAAAATCGTGGCCGATTGCAAACCCTTGAGGATGCCGTAGCGTTGGATTGATCGGATGACGTTTCAGCGCCGTAAGTTTTACAACGAAACGGCTTTAGCCATTGGTTGAAGTGATTCCAAGGTCTTTTGCGCATATATTGCAAAGCAGCAAACTGGAATGATGCAAAATCCGGCCAAGAGGAATGGCGGTTTTTCTATCCAAGGGTGGGTGTTTAGAACGATTTCAGCTAAAACCAGAGCGCTAATTTGATGTCTTATCAAATACATTTTTTGTGCAATGCAGCGAGGTTTTTTCTGGAACAGGTGCCGAAGATACGCTATTTGCCTGCGATACCAATGTACTTTCATGTGCAGGCTATTTAAGAATAAGATATGTCAGAGGAAATGCTCCGGTCCGTCAATTTTTAATCTTTGGTTGATATGGTGGAAAGCTTCCAAGAAGGAACCTTGAAACCCGGTCTGTTCAAAGAGACGGAGGTGGGGAGAGAGTGAGGCATATCGCCTTGAGATGTAATGCGAGGGGGCAGATTCGCATGTCGATCAAGAAGCTATTTCCCATCCTGTTGTTGGGATTGGCGGTTATTACCGGGTTTGACAGCGCAGCGCTTGCTGTCGGTCAACCCGAGCCGTGGCAGCTTGGGCTGCAGGATCCGGTTTCACCGGTGGCTGTTGAAGGCCAGAAATTCTTTAATCTACTGATCTGGTTGATGACGATCATTACCGTGATCGTTCTGTTTTTGCTGCTGTATGTTCTTTTCCGCTTCAGCGCGAAACGCAACCCCGTACCGTCGAAAACGACCCACCACACCCTTCTTGAAGTGGTCTGGACGGTTGTTCCGGTACTGATCCTTCTTGTGATTGCAATCCCGTCCTTCCGCCTGCTGTATTTTGCAGACCGTGTCGAGGATGCTGATCTTACGCTCAAGATCATTGGCAAGCAGTGGTACTGGACTTACGAATATCCGGATAACGGCAACTTCACGTTTGATTCCCTGATGATCGATGAAGAAACTGCCGTTGCAGAGGGCATGAACCGCCTTCTGGATGTGGACAATCCCGTTGTCCTGCCGGTGGACCAGAACATTCGCCTGGTCATGACGTCTGACGACGTGATCCATAACTGGGCCATGCCTTCGCTGTTCATCAAGCTTGATGCCGTTCCTGGCCGTCTCAATGAAACCTGGACCCGCATTCCAGGTGAGTATGCCGGTACGACATTCTATGGTCAGTGCTCTGAGCTGTGCGGTGTTAACCACGCCTATATGCCGATCGCAGTCAAAGCTGTTACCATGGAAGAATACGAGGCCTGGGTAGCCAAGGCCCAAGAAGAATTCGCATCTGCTGATCTGCCGTCTGCGGTATCAGTCGCATCGGCAGAGTGAGGGAGAGACTGATGGCTCACGCTGACACACATGATCACGATCATACCCCCGGCTTCTTTGCCCGTTGGTTCCTGTCGACCAACCATAAAGATATCGGGACGCTTTATCTTATCTTCTCTGTAATCGCCGGTTTGATCGGTGGCGCGTTTTCGGTCTGGTTCCGTATGGAACTGGCAGAGCCGGGAACGCAGATCATTGAAGATCACCATTTCTTCAACGTGCTCGTGACCGCACACGGCATGATCATGGTCTTCTTTGTTGTCATGCCCGCCATGATTGGCGGTTTCGGCAACTGGTTTGTTCCGATCATGATTGGCGCGCCGGACATGGCGTTCCCGCGTTTGAACAACATTTCGTTCTGGCTGATCGTTCCGGCCTTCATCCTGCTGATGCTATCAGCTGTGGTGGGCAGCGGGGCTGGTACCGGCTGGACGGTTTATCCGCCGCTTTCGGGCGTGCTTGGGCATCCTGATGCCTCTGTCGACCTTGCGATCTTTGCGCTGCACCTTGCCGGTGCCAGCTCGATCCTTGGTGCGGTGAACTTCATTACCACCATTTTCAACATGCGTGCGCCGGGCATGACCCTGCACAAGATGCCGCTGTTTGCATGGTCGATGCTGGTTACAGCATTCCTGCTGCTGCTGGCTGTGCCGGTTCTTGGTGGCGCGATTACCATGCTTCTGACCGACCGTAACTTTGGCACGGACTTCTTCAATCCGGCCGGTGGCGGTGACCCGATCCTGTATCAGCACCTGTTCTGGTTCTTCGGGCATCCGGAAGTGTACATCATGATCCTGCCGGGCTTTGGCATCATCAGTCACATCATCTCGACCTTCTCGCGCAAGCCGGTCTTCGGCTATCTCGGGATGGCCTATGCGATGGTGGCGATCGGTGTTGTCGGCTTCATCGTGTGGGCGCACCACATGTACACTGTGGGCATGGATGTTGACACCCGTGCATACTTCACCGCGGCGACGATGGTGATTGCGGTGCCGACCGGGGTTAAGATCTTCTCGTGGATTGCGACCATGTGGGGTGGCTCGATCACCTTGCGTGCTCCGATGCTTTGGGCGATCGGCTTTATCTTCCTGTTCACTGTGGGCGGTGTGACAGGTGTGATGCTGGCGAACTCGGGCATGGATTTGCCGCTTCATGACACCTACTTTGTTGTGGCGCACTTCCACTACGTTCTGTCGCTTGGTGCGGTCTTCTCGATCTTTGCGGGCTTCTATTACTGGTTCAGCAAAATGTCGGGCTACGAGATTTCCGATCTCGGTGCGAAGATTCACTTCTGGCTGTTCTTCATCGGCGTTAACTTGACCTTCTTCCCGCAGCACTTCCTGGGACTGGCTGGCATGCCGCGTCGTTATGCCGACTATCCGGATGCGTTCGCGGGCTGGAACATGGTTTCGTCCTATGGTGCCTATATCTCGTTTGCGGCGACCATCTTCTTCCTCTGTGTGGTGGCGCATGCCTTCATCCGTGGCAAGAAGGCCGAGGCAAACCCGTATGGGGAAGGTGCCGATACGCTGGAATGGACTGTGAGCTCTCCGCCGCCGTTCCATACCTTTGACGAACTGCCGCGTATCAAGTAAGTGACACTGGTTTAAGTCCCCCGCAGACCCCGGTTTGCGGGGGACATCCTACCGCCCCAAAAGAGAAGACCAGAGTTCAAATGACCAAGCAGGTTGCCGACCAGACCCTAGCACTCGAAAGCGCAGTATCCCTGCCGGTTTCCGACGTGCGCGACTATATTGCATTGCTGAAACCCGGTGTGATGACCCTTGTGGTTTTCACCGGTGCTGTCGGTCTGTTGATTGCCCCGGGATCCATCCATCCGTTCCTCGGACTCGTCGCAATCGCCTGTATCGCCGTTGCCAGTGGCGCGGCTGCATCGATCAACATGTGGTACGATCGCGATATCGATATCCACATGAAACGCACCCAGAGCCGACCGATTCCGGCCGGACGGGTTCCTGCTGACGAGGCATTGTCGCTTGGCATTGCGTTGTCGATTGTTTCGGTAACCGTCATGGCGGTTGCCATCAATTTTGCGGCTGCGGTTTTGCTTGCGGTGTCGATCGCGTTCTACGTGTTCGTTTACACCATGTGGCTCAAACGCAGCACACCACAGAATATCGTCATTGGCGGTGCCGCCGGGGCCTTTCCCCCGATGATCGGCTGGGCGTCGGTGACCGGCGGGATCGATGTCAATTCGATCGCGCTGTTCATGATTATCTTTATGTGGACACCACCACATTTCTGGGCGCTGGCCCTGTTCCGCTGCGGCGATTACGCCAAGGTCGGGGTGCCGATGATGCCGGTCGTGGCTGGTGAAGCTGCAACCAAAAAGCAGATGCTGGTTTACACCATCCTGCTTTTGCCGGTGACCTTTGTGCCGGTGGCGACAGGATTGCTTGGTGTCTTTTATGGCGTGACCGCAGGCCTGACCGGGCTTTGGTTCCTGCGCCATGCGGTTCGTGTTCTGCGCAATGCCGAAGAACGCGCCCCGCACAAGATGTTTGGATATTCCATTCTGTATCTGTTCGTTCTGTTCGGGGCGATGGTTGCAGATGTCTGGCTTGGCGGGTTGATCGGATGAGTGAGCAGCCCAAAATGAACAAGGCGGAACTCGAAGCGTTCTATGCCAAGCGCAAGAAGAAGAACTGGGCGTTTCTGGTCATTCTGACCAGTCTGATTGTCCTGTTCTTTGCGATAACTATTTTGAAGATGAGCTAGGAAACCATGGCTGATCAGAAACACACAGATACGATCAAGGCGCGCAACAAGCGCGTGTTGCTAAGCTGTGTTGTCGTCGTTGGCGGCATGATCGGCCTGTCCTATGCCTCAGTCCCGCTTTATGAGCTGTTCTGTCAGGTGACCGGTTTTGGTGGCACGCCAAAAGTTGGCAAAGACACCGGGGTCGAAGTTTCGGAACGGACCATCAAGGTCCGGTTCAATGCCGATGTGAATTCCGGCCTGCAGTGGCAGTTCAAACCCGAACAGCGTGAGATCACGGTGCGTCTGGGTGAAGATAATCTGGCGCATTACGTTGCCGAAAACATGGCGGTCCAGCCGATCACCGGTCAGGCCGTTTACAATGTGACACCACTGAAAGCTGGGCAGTATTTCAGCAAGATCGCGTGTTTCTGTTTTGACGAACAAACCCTTCAACCGGGTGAGCGCGTCGACATGCCGGTCAGTTTCTATGTTGATCCTGCCATTGCCGAAGACATCAATACCCAGGACGTGAAGACGATTACCCTGTCATACACCTTCTTCAAATCCGAGGCATCGGTCGAAGCGGTTGGCGGGAAAGAAGATCAGGGAGGCTGACAGAACACGGTTTCGTGGGCTGGGCGGTCTTTGGTTAACAAAGCGAACTTAGAGTTTCTTTTGTAAGGATTGAGGGGGGCAAGGAATGAGTGATCATGCACAAAAGCATCCGTTCCACCTGGTAGACCCGAGCCCGTGGCCGCTGGTGGCTGCGGCGTCCGCTGGTCTGTTCACCGGTGGCATGGTCATGTTCATGCATTCGGACCGTGCGCCGGCTGATTTCTGGCTGGCAGCACTGGGCATTGCGGGCATTCTGTTCGTGATGTTCCGTTGGTGGAGCAACGTGATCAGCGAATCACACATCTATCATAACAAGGTCGTTCAGATCGGTCTGCGTTACGGGATGTCGCTGTTCATTGCATCCGAGGTGATGTTCTTCGTCGCCTTCTTCTGGGCATTCTTCCACAACGCGTTTGTGATCTTCAGCCCCGGCGTGACCGAATGGCCGCCCGCAGGCGTTGAAGTGCTTGATCCGTGGGATCTGCCGTTCCTGAACACCCTGATCCTGCTGCTGTCGGGTTGCACCCTTACCTGGGCGCACCATGGCATCCTTGAAGGTAAGAAAAAGGACCTTGTTCAGGGTCTGGCACTGACCGTTGGTCTTGGCGTCATCTTCCTGTTCCTGCAGGCATACGAGTACAGCCACGCGGCATTCGGCTTTGCTGACAACATCTATTCCTCGACCTTCTACATGGCGACCGGTTTCCACGGCTTCCACGTGTTTGTCGGAACGGTGTTCCTGGCGGTCTGTCTTGTGCGTGCGATGAAGGACGGCTTCAAACAGGACCATCATTTCGGTCTTGAGGCAGCAGCTTGGTACTGGCACTTCGTTGACGTTGTCTGGCTGTTCCTGTTCTTTGCCGTTTACATCTGGGGTGGCGAATAAGCCACCCGCCAGTAAACGTTCAAGACCATGGATGACTATTATCCAAACCTTTCCCCCATTCGTACCGGGCTGGCATGCAAATGCCCCCGCTGCGGTGGGGGAAAGTTGTTTTCAGGCTATCTGACCGTTCGCGAAACCTGCGAAGTTTGCGGACTGGATCTGCGTGGCCATGATTCCGGTGATGGTCCGGCGGTTTTCATCATCTTTATCCTCGGCTTTCTGGTGGTGCCGATGGCGCTTTGGGTCGAAATGACCTATATGCCACCCCTGTGGCTGCATGCCGTTGTCTGGGGGCCGGTTATCCTTGGCGTGACCTTGGTCTTGCTAAGGCCGCTCAAAGGCATCATGGTGGCGCTGCAATATCGTCACCGATCGACATCCGAACAGGACTGACCTTTCATGCCTCTTCTTAAAACGCGTCCCAGTCTGGCGATGAAAATTTGCGCCGGACTGTCTCTGATCATTCTGCTGGCCCTTGGTTCTTGGCAGGTGGACAGGCTGTTCTGGAAACAAGGCATCATTGAAAGCCGCCAGGCACAGGCGCATATGGCCCCGATTTCGGTGCCGACCGATACCACCCTTGATCCCGACATGGCGTTTCGCGCGGCCTATGCCGAAGGAACGTATTTGAACGATCAGGAAAAATACCTGATGGCGCGGACCCGGCGCGGCAATGTCGGCTTTCAGCTGATCACCCCGCTTGAACAGGAAGACGGGCGCATCATTCTGGTCAACCGTGGCTGGGTACCGCAGGACTACCGTGATCCTGCAACCCGCCCCGAAAGCCTGATCGAGGGACCGGTTCGCGTATCTGGCGTCTTGCGTCTGCCCAAGGAAAAGCATTGGGCACAGCCGGAAAACGACGCGATCAAGAATCAGTGGTTCTATGTCGATGTTAATCACATGGCCGAAGATACCGGTGCGGATCTTGCCAGCCCGTATTATCTGGAGCTTGATGATACAGAGGTCCCGGGTGGTTTGCCGATTGGTGGTCAGGCAAAGGTTGAGTTGCCCAACAACCATCTGGAATATGCCATTACCTGGTACAGCCTGGCGCTGACCCTGATCGTGATGTTTGTTCTGTACCATCGCCGCCCATCCGGCGATAAGGAAACCGACAGCCAAGCCTGATCCAACGTCCTATAGTCCTCATCTGATTGATATTTTGCGACCAGTCATCCCATCTGATTGCCCGCGCAGGAGTTCCCATGACCGAAGCCTATAAACAGCTTGAAGCCCGTTTTCACCGCATGAGTGTCCTGTCGGGGATCGGCGGCATGTTGCATTGGGATATGGCGGTGATCATGCCGGGCGGCGGCGCGGATGCCCGTTCCGAACAGTTGGCAACACTGAGTGTTCTGGAAAACGAGCTTATCAATGCACCGGATCTGGGTGATCTGATTGCCAGTGCCGAAACCGAGAACCTTGATGACTGGCAAAAGGCCAACCTGGCCGAGATGAAGCGCGGCTGGGTGCATGGCACGGCGGTGCCGGCCGATCTGGTCGAGAAGATGTCGCGCGCCGAAACCCGCTGCGAAGTTGCATGGCGCAAAGCACGGGCCGACAATGACTTCAAGGGGTTGCTGCCACAATTGCAGGAAGTACTTGATCTGTCGATCGAGGCCGGAAAGGCCAAGGCAGAGGCATTGGGGACGTCGGTTTATGATGCGCTGCTTGATCAATATGATCCGATGATGCGCTCTGAGCGGATAGATAGCCTGTTTGCCGAACTGGAATCCTTCCTGCCCGATTTCACCGCTGACGTGATCGAGCGTCAGAAATCCGAAGACAAACCGATCAAACCGGTTGGTCCGTTCCCGGTCGAAACCCAGAACCGCATTGGTCTTGATCTGATGAAGGCGGTTGGCTTCGATTTTGATCATGGGCGTCTGGATATTTCCCATCATCCGTTCTGCGGCGGTATCCCGGAAGATGTGCGTTTGACCACGCGTTATGACGAGAATGATTTTACCTCGGCGATCATGGGCGTTTTGCACGAAACCGGCCATGCCATGTATGAGCGCGGCCTGCCCAAGGAATGGCAAAACCAGCCGGTTGGCACGGCCCGTGGCATGACCATGCATGAAAGCCAGTCGTTGCTTGTTGAAATGCAGGCCTGCCGGTCGGAAGAATTCCTGACCTATGCCGGGCCGGTGTTTGAGGCAGCATTTGGCGGTGACAGTTCGGCGTGGACAGCGAACAACCTGCATCGCCTTTACACTCGCGTTGAGCCGGGCCTGATCCGGGTGGACGCGGATGAAGTCACCTATCCGGCGCATGTGATCTTGCGTTATCGCATTGAACGCGCGCTGATCGAAGGCGACATGAAGCTTGCCGATTTGCCGTCGGCCTGGAATGAAATGATGCAGAAGCTTTTGGGGATCGTGCCCGAAGATGACCGCAATGGCTGCATGCAGGATATCCACTGGCCGTCAGGTGCGTGGGGATATTTCCCGACCTATACGTTAGGGGCGATGGCCGCAGCCCAGATCTTTGCCGCTGCCAAGGACGCCAACCCTGATATTGCCACCGGATTAACCCGTGGTGATTTCGCGCCATTGATGAGCTGGCTTGGCACAAACATTCACAGTCAGGCATCAAGCAAATCCACCGATGCCATTCTTGAAGCCGCGACAGGAAAGGTCCTTGGCGTGGAGGCATTCAAGGCCCATCTTGAGAATAGGTATGGCCGGTAAATTCAATTGAATGGATCGGGCAATCTGATAGCATTGGTTGATGAAGTAGTGATATACGCTTTGATCAATGATCGGGGATACAATCCCGGCTAACCTATTATGGGCACTGCAAACACATGGGCATAACTGACGGCAACAAGAAGGTAATGGACCGGCAGGTCTATGCCATGGATCAGATTATTTTCCGGGAAGGAAAACCGGGGAATGCTGCCTATGTTGTACAGGAAGGCAAGGTCGAGATTTTCAAGACCCTGAGTGAAGATAAAGAAGTCATTTTGGGGACGATTGATTCCGGTGGTCTGTTCGGTGAACTTGCCCTTGTCGATAACCAGCCGCGTATGGCATCGGCCCGTGCAACAGAACGCACCGTTCTGATCGCGATCAGCCGTCAGACGTTTGAAAAGAAAATGTCGGGCTCGGACCGGTTCATCAAGGCGGTTCTGCGAATCCTTTTGGGCAATTATCGCACGGTTGTCCGCCGTGCTGCCCTTGCCGAGGCGAAGCTCAAGGAACATGACATCCCGCTTGATAGCTAAGCTGTCGGCGATGTTTGCTGCTGTGGCCTGCCTTGATCGCGCTTTATGCCGATTGCGGGCCAGACCTGCTGTATTGGCCCTTGACTATATCGGCTCAAACCCTCACTAAATCAGGCCTTGGCGTGTTTTCGGGCGGTCATCATGCTCGAATGCACCTAACCGGTATTTGCCTTACGCAGGAGCAGGTCTAGTGCGCTATGTCAGCACGCGGGGAAGCGCCCCCGTTTTGCAGTTCGATGAAGTTCTTCTTGCCGGTCTGGCCCGTGACGGGGGGCTTTATGTTCCCGAAACCTGGCCGACCTTTTCCAAGGACGACATTCGTGCGCTGCGAACTCTGACCTATGCCGAAGTGGCCTTCAAGGTGATCCAGCCGTTTGTCGCGGGCACCGTTGATGATGCTGCTCTTAAGGCCATTCTTGAAGATACCTATCGCGGCTTTGACCACGAAGCTGTGGCACCGCTTAAGCAGCTTGGCCCGAATGACTGGGTGATGGAGCTGTTCCATGGTCCGACGCTTGCGTTCAAGGACTACGCGCTTCAGGTGGTGGGTCGCCTGTTTGACCATGTTCTGGCCAAACGCGGCGAGCGGATCACGATTGTTGGTGCAACGTCGGGTGATACCGGATCGGCGGCAATCGAAGCCTGCCGGGATCGTGAAAATATCGATATCTTCATCCTGCACCCGAAGGGCCGCGTTTCCGAGGTCCAGCGTCGCCAGATGACGACCATCCGGTCGGACAATGTGCATAACATTGCCGTCGAAGGATCGTTCGATGATTGTCAGGACTTGGTCAAGGCGCTGTTTAACGACCATGGCTTCCGCGATGAAGTTGGCCTGTCGGCGGTGAATTCGATCAACTGGGCGCGCATCATGTGCCAGATCGCCTATTACTTCTGGGCGGGTGTGCAGCTTGGTTCGCCGGAACGCGAAATTTCATTCTCTGTCCCGTCGGGCAACTTTGGCAATGTCTATGCCGGTTATGCCGCGATGCAGATGGGCCTTCCGATCAAACAGTTTGTGGTTGGTGCCAACCGTAACGACATTCTGGCCCGCTTCTTTGAAACGGGTGTCATGAAGATGGAAGGCGTTGAGCCGTCGCTTAGCCCGTCGATGGATATTCAGGTCAGCTCCAACTTCGAACGTCTGATGTTTGATCTTTATGATCGTGATGGTCTGGCGATTGCCGAGATGCTGACTAAGTTCCGCGAGACGGGTGTTATGGAAATGTCGCAGGGCCAGTTTGGCCGCGCGCGTGAACATTTCGATGGTTATCGCCTTGATGACGGGGAAACCAAAGCTGCGATCAAGGATGTGCTGGCGACCAGTGGCGAACTGGTGGATCCGCATTCCGTGATCGGCATCGTGTCGGGCCGTCAGTGCAATCGGGACAAGTCGGTGCCGATGGTGGCACTGGCAACCGCACATCCGGCGAAATTCCCGGATGCGGTCAAGCAGGCGTCGGGGATCTACCCGGACTTGCCGCCGCGTCTTTCTGATCTATATGACCGACCTGAAAAGGTCGAACCCATGTCCAATGATGTGGCAGCGTTGATGGCGCATGTTCGTAAAAATCGTCGTGCAGCCTGAGACCCGCCATGATTGGACCTGAAATGCGAAACAGGAGTAATGCTAAATGACAGTCGAGCTCACCCGGCTTGACAATGGAATGATTGTCGCAACCGACCGTCTGGATCACGTAGAGTCGGTTGCCTTGGGCACATGGGTTAATGTTGGGGCGCGCAATGAGTCGCCCGATATCAACGGCATTTCCCATATGCTTGAACATATGGCCTTCAAAGGCACGCGTCGGCGTTCCGCCCTTCAGATTTCCGAAGAAATCGAAGCGGTTGGTGGGCAGATGAATGCCTATACCTCGCGCGAGAACACGGCTTATTACTGCAAGGTCCTGCACGAAGATCAGGAACTGGCGATTGATGTGATTGCCGATATCCTGCAGCACTCGACACTCGATGCGAAGGAACTTGAACGCGAACGTCAGGTCATCTTGCAGGAAATCGGTCAGGCCAATGATACGCCCGACGACATCATTTTCGACTATTTCCAGGAAACCGCCCTGCCAAATCAGGCGCTGGGGCGTTCGATCCTGGGCAGCCCGGAAAATGTATCGTCGCTCAGCCGCGATGATCTGTTTGATTTCATGTCGCGCCGCTATAGCCCGCAAAACATGGTGTTTTCGGCATCCGGCAAAGTCGAACACGACCGTGTCGTCGATATGGTGTCGAAAAAGTTCGATAGCCTGCCTGCCCATGAAGAGCACGCGATTGAGCCTGCGAAATATGAAGGCGGCAGCCGGATCGAAAATCGCAAACTTGAACAGGTCCACGTGATCATGGGGCTGCCGACCGTGTCCTACACTGATGACAGCTTCTATGACCTGCAGGTGTTTAACACCTTGCTCGGTGGCGGCATGTCATCGCGCCTGTTCCAGGAAATCCGTGAAAAGCGCGGGCTGGTTTATTCGGTCTACAGCTTCTCGTCGCACTATGTCGATGGCGGTCTGTTTTCGATCTATGCCGGAACCGGTGCCAATGACATTGGCGAACTGATGCCGGTCATGTGTGATGAACTGGTGCGTGCAACCCAGGACCTCTCGGAAGAGGAAGTCACGCGCGCACGTGCACAGCTCAAGGCATCGGTGGTGATGGCGATGGAAAGCAATTCCGGTCGCTGTGAAACCCTTGCCCGGCAGATCCAGATTTTCGGCAGACCGCAAACCATGGAAGAAATCGTCGCCAAGATCGATGCGGTCGATCTTGAAAGCGTACGCCGTTCCGGCAAGGCGTTGCTTGATGGCAAGCCGACGGTGACGGCCCTTGGTCCGGTGGATCAGATGCCGGCTTACGACGAACTGGCAGCACGCCTGCGCGGCTAAGGCCGGGACCATCGCAAACAATATAACGGCACCTGTCGAACCCGGCAGGTGCCGTTTCTTTTTGCTGCGATCGTTTTGCTGGTGTATCCCGATAGCAGGATGGTTAGGGAAACGCACAGCATGCAATATGCCTTTGACATAGGTGGCTCGCATATCGAGTTCGGTGTTTTTGATGCGGATGGGGCGGTTGTGCTTCATCGCAAGGTCGCGACACCGCGTGATGATCGGGATGCCTTTGTTGAAACCCTTGCCGGGTTGGTGCGTGAAGCTGATCAGCAATATGACCAATGTCCCGTCGGCATCAGCCTTGCCGGTGGCGTGGATCCGAAAATCGGGGCTGTGATTTCGGCCAATATTCCGGCAATCCATGGCTGGCCGCTGGCTGCCGAGCTTTCCGAAGTTTTGGGCCGGGCTGTCCTTGTTGAAAATGACGCCGATTGTTTTGCCCTGGCCGAGGCAACAACGGGTGCCGCCAAAAATGCCCGAACCGTCTTTGCCATCATTCTTGGTACCGGGGTGGGGGGCGGCATCGTGTTTGACGGGCAGTTTGTCGGCGGCAAGAGCGGTATTCGTGGCGAGTGGGGGCATGGCAATGATGTTACTGGTTCGCTGATCCGTCATGGCCTTTCATCTGTTGCTTGCGGCTGCGGACGCACAGGGTGCCTTGATAGTTGGGGTGGAGCGCGCGGCCTTGAACGCATCTATGCGCAAATCCATGGCGCGGAACTTGGCAGTCATGCCATCACCACTGCATGGCAGGCGGGGGATGACAAGGCAGCACGTGTCATTGACATCTACTGTGATCTGGTGGCGCGCGAGCTCGCCCTGATGGTCAACGTGCTTGATCCGGGTTGTATCCCGGTCGGGGGTGGGTTGGCGTCCGAGGTGGCCCTGATTGCCGAGATCGACGCACGCGTTCGCAAGCAGGTGCTGGGGCGTTATGACGCGCCATTGGTGGTTCCGGGTGCCCATGCCCGTGACGGCGGTTTGCGAGGGGCTGCGTTGCTGCATCAGATGGCAGCGCACGCGAAATAGGGCTAATGCGGTCCGCATATCAGGAAAATGTTATCCAAGCCGAAGAATGCCCTATGCCTTGGTATGCTAAGGGTTTAGAATTTGCCGTCAGCGACTTAAATGTTGCGATATAACAAGGCTTTATGACCGGCGTCTGGGGCAAGGCCACGCCGGTCAAAACATGGGAAACATCATGACGACCGAGTTTGAGACCGATCATCAGGCAGAAATGGCCAAAATGTTCGAACAGCGTGTTGAGGCGATCCTGAAGCTTGGCATCGAGCAGTTCGGTCTGCCTGTCGGAATCTTCAGCGCGATTGGCGAAGAGACCTATGAAATTCGCCAGGTTCTTCATCCTGAGAACGTCCTGACCCCGGGCATGGAATTCGATCTCGAAGAAACGTTTTGCAGTCAGGTGATTTCGGCCAGCAAGGTCTTTGCCTTCCACGATGTCAGCCAGAGCGAACTGGGTTCGCACCCGGCTGGTGAGAAGTTCGGTTTTGCCGCCTATCTTGGCGCACCGATCGTGGTTGAGGGCGAGTGCATCGGGACCCTCGCATTTGGCAGCACCAGCCCGGTTGCGGCCTTTGGTGAACATGACACCGATCTGGTACAGCTGTTTGCCGATTCAATCGGTCAGACGGTTGCCCATATCCATGATCGCAAGGCGCTTGATCAGGCGCGCGCAGACCTTGAACGATCTGCCAATACCGACCCGCTGACGGGGCTTTATAACCGCCGTTACATGGAAGCTGTTCTTCGTACGGAGCTTGAGCGGTCGAACCGTTATGGCAATGCGGTTGTTGTCGGCATGGTCTATTTCGACAATCTCAAGAACCTAAATGAAGACTTTGGCTATGATGCCGGTGACGCCGCGCTCAAACTGTTTGCCAAGGTGGCATCCGAAATGATGCGTGAAACCGATGTGATCGCACGCTGGAGCGATAAGGAATTCATCATCCTGATGCCGGAAACCGGGGCGGCGGGTGCGTTGAACTATCTGCAGCGCCTGACTGATCGCGTCGGTACAGAGGACTTCCAGGCGGGCACGGAACATCCGCGGCTGACGCTAAGCGTCGGCCTTGGCATTGCCGAGGAGGGTGATACGCTTGATAAACTGGTCTCGCGCGCAGACATCGCCATGCATCAGTCCAAGCAATCCTGAACGACTAGTCTCGGCAAAATAGGGTGACACATTCGTGTGCCAATAAGCCTTAGGAAGCAGGCAAAAGAAAACCGCTTTGAGGAAAACCTCAAAGCGGTTTGTCTTGGCTGGGGCGGTAGGATTCGAACCTACGGTACACGATACCAAAAACCGATGCCTTACCACTTGGCCACGCCCCATCAGCGTGTGTGGCGCGGAAAATAGCGCTCTCATGCCAAGAGCGCAACCCTCTATTTGAAGGTTTTTTTATCTGCTCACTACCCCGATGTTCAGTCCGGGAAGGCCGCACCGATATCAGCCTGTTCGCGGGTCTTTTCCGTCAGGATATGGGTGGGGGAAATCCAACAGTCCGGGTTCTGTGCCGCAATGGCATGGGCAGCACGTTCAGCCTGATCAAATGTGTCGTAAATGCCAAAACAGGTCGCCCCGCTGCCCGACATCCGGGCAAGCAGGCAACCCTCTTCACGTGCCAAGGCATTAAGTACATCGCAAATTTCCGGAAGGATCCCGGTCGCGGGTAGGGTCAGGTCATTGCCGCATTCCGAAAGCGCATCGGCAAGGGCGGCGCCACTTTGGAAAGTTTGGTTGGTATCCCATGCGCCGGTCGGGCTAAATCCCTCGTCCGCACGGGCCTTGAAAATCTCGGGCGTGGAAACGGCCTTTCCCGGATTGATCAGGACCATCGGTACAGGCGGCAGGTCGGGCAGTTCGGTGATTTCTTCGCCGATCCCCGACATCACACAAGTCTTGCCATGCAGGCAAACCGGGACATCGGCACCGAGAGACAGGGCGATGCGCGATAGGGTCGCGTCATCCAGCTCAAGCTTCCACATCTCAGAGAGCAAGCGGATGGCAGCAGCGGCATCGGCGGATCCGCCCCCGATGCCCGATGCAACCGGTAGGCGCTTATCAAGGACCAGGTCCGCACCCTGTTTGGCAGTGCCAGTTTCCTGCAGCATCCGTGCTGCGCGCATGACGAGGTTGTCATCAGTGCTTTCAAGGGCAAGGTTGCCGGCCATCGGACCGGTGATCGAAAGCGTGATCTTGTCGTCATCGCGTAGCTCACCGGTCAGGACATCCCCGGTCGCGGTAAAGCAAACCAGACTTTCAAGCAGGTGATAGCCGTCATCGCGTTTGCCGGTGACGTGCAGAAACAGGTTAACCTTGGCAGGCGCCTGCTGGCGATAGGTCGCAGACATCAACGTTTCTTCCCAAATGCGTCAGTTCACGACAATCGGGGCCACGCTTGGTACCTGACCATTGATTTTGGATTCTACGGTACTGCGCAGTTCTTCGGTCGGATTGAAGGACAGGGCACGGTGCCACTGGAAGCGGGCTTCGTGATAACGCCCGATCTGCCAATAGGCATCGCCCAGATGATCATTGATTGTCGGATCGTCCGGTTTCAGTTCGACAGCCTTTTCAAGCTGCTCAACCGCATCATCAAAGCGACCGAGCTTATAGTAAACCCAGCCGAGACTATCGACGATATAGCCGTCATCGGGCTGCAGCTCGACCGCACGCTTAAGCATGTCTTCGGCCTGATCGAAATTCATGCCCATATCAACCCAGCTATAGCCGAGATAGTTCAGCACATAGGGCTGTTCCGGTTCGATTTCGAGCGCCTGAAGGAAGTCGGCCTCGGCCTTGGCCCAGTCACCGGCCCGTTCATGGGCAATGCCACGACGATAAAGAAGGCGCCAGCCAACCTGGGTCTTGCCACCAAGGCGCTCGATGGCCCGGTCATAGGCATTAGCCGCCCCGTCATATTCCTGCTGAATGCGCAGGATATCGCCCAACTGGATCAGGGCGTCCGGACGGTTGCGGCGTTCGCTGACCATGTCTTCAAGGATGTCAATCGCCTCATCGGCGCGACCGATCTGCTCAAGGCTTGATGCGGTGCGCAGACGCGCGTTCCAGCTGTGCGGCGAGGAAACCGGGATTGCGCTATAAACCTCAATCGCGGTTTCAAAGCGGTTCTGGATTTCCATGACTTCGCCGACCAGAAGACGGGTGATGTCATCATCCGGGCGCAGCGACAGCGAATAGCGCGCCATCAGCAAGGACGGATCAACCGCGTTTTCCTGGCTGAGCAGGGTTGCGATATCAAGGTAAGCCTCTGCCAGACCCTCGGCCGGGGTCAGCATGGTGGCAATTGGCGGTTCTTCGCGCTCAAGCCGTTTCAGATGGAACGGCATGGCAAGCGATTGCGGATGCCGGTCCATGTAGCTTTCATAGAGAAGCGATGCCTTTTGCACCTGTCCTTTGCGTTCGTAAACGGCACCCAATGCCTCGGCTGCGCGCAAGGGGGCGTCAGCCGGATCGCCATAAGCACTGGCAAGGGCGCGTTCGGCGGCATCGAAGTCGCCAAAGTGAGCAAGGATCAGGCCGCGATGATATTCCGAAAGCGGATTCAGCGCACCGTTGCCCTGCATGCCATCAAGCGCTGCCATCGCAGGCGCCTTTTGATCAAGCCCGGTATAGAGCCACGCCTTGGCAAGCGGGGCGATCAGGGCGTTGATGCCGCGTTCGGGCAGGCTTGAGACAATATCAAGCGCATCCTGATAACGGTTTTCGCGAATGGCACCGTCCATAACGGTCAGGGCGGCAAACAGGTCCTGATCATTTTCAGATTGCAGCTGTATCGCGATGTCGAGCGCATCACTGATGCGGCCATCGCTGATCAGGGCGAGAAACGCACGACGGCGGAGTTCGGCATTATCGGGATCAAGTTCATGGGCGCGCAAAAGATACTGCGCAGCATAGCCCGACTGGCTTTCAATCTGGGCAGCCTTGCCAGCCAGAAAGTTACCAGAAAACCCGTTGGATTGCGGATACTCGAAGACGGCGTCGTCGCTGCTCTGGGGCATGGTGCCACAGGCCGAAAGCGCAACAGCTGTCATCGGGATGAGGAGGTGTAACAGTTTACGTTTCAAAGGCTTTTCCTGCGTCCGCAATTCGGGTTCGGCGATGTCGAGTTTGGCCCATCGCCATAGTGAATTTCGGGTTTAGCCTACTCAGTCGGCAATTATAAGGCAAAGCATTTGCAACACGGAACCATGTGCAAAGCGCACACATTGAAGTGAAATCAGTTCAAAGCCGGGAATTGGGCCATCAACAGGGTGGTTTTGCCGGGTTCGCGCCTAGCAATAAAGCGGGCGTTTGGCCGGGACATCGAGCTGTTTGCCAATGACTTCACGGGCCTGTTTGGCAAATTGTGAGCGCTGACCAACCGGTGCGACGGTTTCAAGAACGGCAATCGCCTTTTCAAGACCGACCGCCTTGGCCAGGAACCAGCCCGCCAGATAGCTTGAGGACAGGCAGCCGCCACTGGTGACGATGTTGCCCTGTGCGACCAGCGGTCGGTCTTCGATCACGGCTTCTGTGCGCGCAATCAGCGGGCGGGTTTTGGTATCGGTCGTGACGGTCGCCGGCAGTAGACCCATGCGATAGAGAAACAGAACGCCCGAACATTGTGCGCCAATCAACTGGCGAGACGGATCAAGCGACAGTTGCTTCATGATGTCCGGATCATTGATGTGATCGCGCGAATGAATACCGCTGCCCAGAAGAACTGCATCCGCTTCCTGTGCGAAGGACAGGGGCTTTTGCACGGATACAGAAACGCCGTTCATCGAGGTAACACTGTCACCGGTGCCAGTAATTTCGGCATGAACGCCATCGGCCTTGGCGCGGTTTAAAATCGCCAAGGCGACGAAGCTGTCGAGTTCGTTAAAGCCTTCGAGTGTCACGATCGCGATTTTCATATCGTTCTTGCCTGCGGTTTAAAAAGGGCCGGTATTGAACGCGCAGATTGAAATTGAAACAAGTAAAATCTGATAAGCCGCTTTTCCCGGGCCAAGCCAATCATCAGACCAAAAGAAAAAGGCCCGCACGAGGCGGACCTTTTTGTATGACGAAAGCCGAAAGGCTTACATGTTCGGGTAGTTTGGCCCGCCGCCACCTTCGGGCACGACCCAAACGATGTTCTGGGTCGGGTCCTTGATGTCGCAGGTCTTACAATGCACGCAGTTCTGCGCGTTGATCTGCAGACGCTTGCCGCCATTGTCTTCGTCTTCGACGAATTCATAAACACCGGCCGGGCAGAAGCGGGCCTCGGGCCCGTCATAGACGACAAGGTTGGTGTTTACCGGAACACTGGCATCTTTCAGCGTCAGGTGGATCGGCTGATCTTCACCATGGTTGGTGTTCGACAGGAAGACCGAGGACAGCTTGTCGAAGCTGACTTTGCCATCCGGTTTCGGATAGTCGATCTTCGGCATGTCCTTTGCCGGTTTCAGGCAGGAATGGTCTTCGTGGTTTTTGAAGGTCCAGGGTGCCTTGCCACCGAACAGATAGGTATCAACCGCACTATAGGCCATGCCACCCCAGAAGCCCCATTTGGCGAAGCTCGGACGGATGTTACGTACCTTGTGCAGTTCCGGATAGACCCAGCTGTCTTTCAGACGCTTGGGATAGCTTTCCATCTGTGCCGGGACTTCGTCAGCGGTGAGTGCTTCGAATGCGGCCTCGGCGGCGAGCATGCCGGTTTTCATCGCGGTGTGCGAACCCTTGATCTTCGGCACGTTCATGAAGCCGGCCGAACACCCGATCAGGCAACCACCCGGGAAGACGAGATCCGGGATCGACTGGAAGCCGCCTTCGTTCAGCGCGCGTGCGCCGTACGAGATGCGACGACCGTTTTCAAAGATCTTGCGGATTTCCGGATGCGTCTTGAAACGCTGGAATTCCTCAAACGGGCTGAGATGCGGGTTTTCGTAATCGAGACCGATCACGAAACCGACAACCACCTGGTTGTTATCAAGGTGATACAGGAACGACCCGCCATAGGTGTCCTTGTTCAGCGGCCAGCCAACGGTGTGCTGAATAAGGCCTTCCTTGTGGACTTCGGGATCAACTTCCCAGAGTTCCTTGATGCCGATGCCATAGGTCTGCGGATCGGAATTCTTGCGCAGATCAAATTTCTTGATCAGCTGTTCAGAAAGCGAGCCACGGCAACCTTCGGCAAAGAAGGTGTATTTGGCATGCAGTTCCATACCCGGTTCGTGGTTCGGGCCCGGCGTGCCATCACGCTGCAGGCCCATATCGCCGGTGGCGATGCCCTTGACCGAACCGTCTTCGTTAAACAGAACTTCGGCGGCAGCAAAGCCCGGGTAAACTTCAACACCCAGTGCCTCGGCCTGTTCGCCGAGCCAGCGGCAAACGTTGCCGAGGCTGACGATATAGTTGCCCTTGTTATGCATCTGCGGCGGGGTCGGCAGCTTTTTCGCGCCGGTTTCGCTCAGCATCAGGAACTGGTCTTCGCCTGCAGGCACGTTCAGCGGTGCGCCGCGTTCTTTCCAGTCCGGGAAAAGTTCATTGATCGAGCGCGGTTCCATCACGGCACCCGACAGGGTGTGTGCGCCGACCTCGGAACCTTTTTCAACCACGCAGACGGTGATTTCTTTTTCCTGTTCCTGGGCGAGTTGCATCAGCTTGATGGCCGCTGACAGACCGGACACACCGGCGCCAACAACGACCACGTCAAATTCCATGGATTCCCGTTCCATTTGGCCTCTCTCCTTTGGCTGGCGACCTTATCGAACTGTTCCCGTTCGTTGGTCGTGAGCCGGTATTCACCGTTCAGGGTCTCGCCCAAGCCCTGATTTCTCAGATATTCTCACTGGATAAAGCTATACCGATCATGGGATCGGTTGACAATCCATAGTCATGAACGGTGTCGCGTTTGTACTCTGGCACAAAGGACCCAAAATCGTATAAGGTCTTCCCAAGCAGTGCCCGCGATCCCGTTCGCGGTGCAACATACATCGCCTTTGTGTAGATGAGCAAACCAATTACAGACTTTGATGTAAATAATCTCGACCCGTTCGAGGCCCTTGTCTGGCAATTTGAAATGGGCGCGGACGAGGCCATCGCCGACGAGCCGCTTGACCGTTTCAAGGCGTCCGAAAGCCTGCGCCAGAATGCTGCCAACCGGCAGGGCTTTGGCGCGGCAGCACGGCCAGGTGTACAGCGCCCGGCAGGTGCGTCGGCACGTCCGGCACAGGCGGCTGGCTCTGGCCCGGCACCGATGCCTGCAGGGGCAGATGGCGGTTTCCTGTTATCTGATACACCGCACGAAGCCCGGCAATCAGCACGCGACGCAGCGGCTGCTGCAAACAGTCTTGAGGAACTCAAGGCGGCGATTGAAAAGTTCGAGGGCTGCGCGCTGAAGAAATCGGCCAGCAACACCGTGTTTGGCACCGGCAATGTCGAGGCCAAGCTGGTTCTGGTCGGCGAAGCGCCCGGTGCCGAGGAGGACCGTCAGGGACTTCCTTTTGTCGGGCCGAGTGGCAAGTTGCTTGATGCCATGTTGCGATCCATCGGCCTTGCCCGGGAAGAGGTCTACATTACCAATATCCTGCCCTGGCGCCCGCCGGGAAACCGTCAGCCGACCACAGCCGAAGTTGCGGTGTGTGAGCCGTTTGTCCGTCGTCATCTTGAGCTGATCGGGCCGAAGGTTGTGGTGTGTCTTGGTGGCAGTTCGGCCAAGACCCTGATGGAAGAGGATCGGGGGATCACGCGTTTGCGCGGTACGTGGAAGGAAGTTTCCTTTGCCGATGGCAAAAAAGCCGATCTGACCGCGATGTTCCATCCGGCCTATCTTCTGCGGACGCCGGAACAAAAACGCCTTGCCTGGCGTGACCTTCGCGCGATTGCGCAGAAGCTTTAGACGGTGAACTCTCCTACCCTAAGGAATTGGCAATAATCTAGCTGTATGCATAGGAGATATGCATGCATTTGGAGTGCTGTCTTGGCTTTGCGCCAAGTGATTGATTCCAGATAAATGATTTCGCGGTTTGGGTGTTTGCTGCTATAAGGAGGGCCGTTGCACAAGGGGGAACACCGACGGCAACGGGTTGCGAGACCAAACTGCTTCGGGATAAACACGCGGCTTGAAAACAAGCCTCGTTGGGGAAACTGATTTTGATCGAAGCAATAAGAACACGCCTGCCGGGTGTAAAAAACACCGTAAGGCAGGGACTTTTCTTTGCGTTTGTTGGCACCATGACCGTCATGGGGGCCGCGTTACCTGCTGCTGCGAGCACGCAGGAACAGGCTGCACTTGGCAGTCCTGTCCTTGATGACGCGCTTTCGACCCTTATCCCCCGACCGCTTTCCGAACGTGACGCAGAACTTTATGAACAGATTTTTGCCGTGCAGGAGCAAGGTCGCTGGGATGATGCCGACCGCCTGATTTCGCGCCTGTCTGATGATGTCCTGATGGGGCATGTGATGGCGCAGCGTTATCTGCACCCGACGGCCTACCGTTCGCGTTACAAGGAACTGAAAAACTGGCTGGCGGAATATGCCGACCATCCGCAGGCACCGCGCATCTACAAGCTTGCGCTGACACGCCGCGGTTCTGCCAACTACCCGAAAAAGCCGGTTGGCAGTTATGTTTCGGGTGCGGGCTATGATTACGAGAACATCACGCCCTATTATCACAAGTCATCAAAAAAACTGTCTTCCAAGCAGCGTTCGCGCGTTGCGACCCTGAAGCGTCGTATTCGCCACCGCATTGGCAGTGGCTGGCCGACCGGGGCGCTGGAAGTTCTTGAAAGCGACGAAGCACAGCGTCTGTTTGATGCCTATGAGCAGGATCATGCCAAGGCCGCGATTGCATCGGGGTATTACTACTTTGGCAAGCCTGACCTTGCGTTGAAATATGCTGGTGAAGCGGCAAAGCGTTCGGGCAAGTATCTGCCGCAGGCGCATTGGACCGCGGGCCTGACGGCGTGGCGACTGAACAAGATGGATGAGTCGCACGCGCATTTCGCAGCGCTAAGCACCAACAAATATGCGTCAAGCTGGACCCGCACCGCCGGTGCATTCTGGGCCGGGCGTATTGATCTGGCAGCAGGCCGGTTTGACGAAGCCGATGCCATGTTGAACCGGGCGGCGGAATATCCGCGCTCCTTCTATGGTCAGTTGGCGATGCGCGCGCTTGGCCGCGATGACGTGTTTGACTGGGACAGCCTTGAGCTTGATGAAAACCGTGCCAACAAGCTGAAGCTTGATCCGCATGGCCGCCGCGCACTGTCGCTGTTGCAGGTTGGTCAGCGTGATGAGGCCGAACGCGAATTGCGCAAGGCCGCGGCAAAGGATGACGATTCGTTGCGCCGTGCTGTTCTGGCCCTGACCGATACCGCAAACTTTGCATCGCTTACCATGCGTCTGGGCAGCTATATCGCGCAGAAGACCGGTGATGTGTTTGTTAACGCGCTCTATCCGGTTCCGCCATGGGCGCCGGAAGGTGGCTATGAAGTTGACCGTGCGGTGATCTATGCCTTCATGCGTCAGGAATCGGGTTTCAACACCGATGCGCGCAGCCATGCCGGTGCGCGTGGTCTGATGCAGCTGATGCCGGCAACGGCGAGCTATATCGGCAATACGCGCTATCGCGGTGAAAAGCGTGCCGAACTGTATCAGCCGGAAATCAATCTCGCCCTTGGGCAGAAATATGTTGATCACCTGCTTGAGCAGAATGGCGTTGATAACGGCTTCCTGCAGTTGATGGCGGCCTATAACGGTGGCATTGGCAATCTTGGCCGCTGGCAGAAGGCGCTTAAGGACAATGTCGATCCGCTTTATTTCATCGAAAGCATCCCGTCGCGGGAAACGCGTCTGTTCATCGAACGCGTGATGGCAAACCTTTGGATGTATCGTTCGCGCTTTGGTCAGGAAACACCGTCGCTTGATCTTCTGGCGGCGGGTGAATGGCCGACCTATCAGCCGCAGGATCAGGACACCGATCGTGGCCTGACGGCTCAGCGCTAGGCGATTAATTGCTGCGATGACAGCCCATAACGGCGACAGACCGCACAAGCACCCAACAAATGACAAGGACCGTGCCCCGGAACAGGGGACGGTCCTTGATCGTATCAAGATGCCGCCAATGAGTGGCGAGGAAGCCCTGCGACGGTTTGGCGAAGGGCATTCAGCGCAAAATGGTGGTGGGGGCGTAACCAAGCCCGGCGAGCTTGAAACACTTCATCCGATCATGAAGCTGGTCGCCCTTGGCGGGACGTTGTTCCTGATTGTCGCGGTGTTGCTGGGCGTGCTGTATCTGTTCGCCGCCTGAGATCAACTATCCAACCTAATCGGCGTTGATCGCGGTATCTTCATCTGTTTGCAGGGCCTTGATTTCGCTTGCCGTGGCATTGCCAAGCGGGTCGTCCTTGGGCAGGTCGCGATAAAGATCGCCAAGCACGCGAAGGGCCTGATCAGGCTTGCCATTCTGTTTCAGCATCATGCCGTAATAGTAGCGCGCCAGAAGGTGGTTGGGCATTTGACCCAGCGCATGCAGGACAAGATCGCGCGATGTATTGTCGATCTGCCCGTCCTGGGCGGTGATGCGGGTATCGGCATATTCGATGGCAAGCAACGGATTGTGCCCCGACAGGGCATATGCCTGGGCAAAGGCGGCAACCGCGCGTTCGATATTGCCAAGGCGAAGTGATCCGCGCGCCAAGGCCACCCAGCCCTGAAGATTGCGCGGGTTGACCTCTAGCGAGACGACAATCTGATCAAGCAGACGCCGGATCTGCTGGTCGGTCTGGAAATCGGGGTCGGTGGCGTTATCGGCAACGGCGGCGGCGGCCGCAAGGTTGCGTTCGCCAGCACGCTCCGCATAGGGGCGCGCGGGCAGGGTCGGGCTGCCCAGCATGGCATAAAGGCCCAAGGCAGCAATCACCGGCAGGACCGCGAAGGTCACGCGGCGCGCACGCGATCCGTGGCCCGTTGATTTCGGCAGGCTCGCATACAGGGCGGCACCTGCCAGAATTGCCAGAACAGTCAGGCCAACCCAGATCACCGGAAACCTCCGATCGGGTGGCGATATGTCAGGCGGTTAAGCTTCATTCGGATTTGCCGATATCTTTTGAAGTGCCAAGAAGCTCGTCCAGACGGGCCTGTTCATCCTTGGATAGTGACGCGGACGCCGTGCTGCCATCCCGTTTCTTGCGGCGATAGAAGGCAAAAACAGCCAGCATCGCCAGAAGCACCAGCACCACCGGGCTTGCCCACAGGATGTAGGTTTCAGGTTTCAGCGGCGGGTTCAAAAGAACATAGTCGCCGTAGCGTGCGACGATATAGTCAATGACTTCTTCGTTGTCATCACCCGCAATCAGGCGTTCGCGCACCAGCACACGGAGGTCGCGCGCCAGTTCGGCATCAGAATCATCAATTGACTGGTTCTGACAAACAAGGCAGCGTAGTTCCTTGCTGATTTCGCGCGCGCGTTCTTCCAGAACCGGATTGGACAGCATTTCATCCGGATTGACGGCAAATGCCGGGCTTGATGCCATGACGGGTAGCAGAATGGCAAGGGCACCAAAAACGAGTTTGAAGCGTCTGATCATCCCTTTAACTCCTCGATTTTGGGCATCAGGACCTTTTCAAGGACTTCGACTGTGACGGGGCCGACATGCTTGTACCGGATTTGTCCGTTACCATCGATGATGAAGGTTTCCGGAACGCCATAGACGCCAAAATCAATGCCCGTACGGCCCGAAATATCCATTCCGACTGCGGCATAGGGATCGCCAAGCTCATCAAGCCACTTCACCCCGTCCTGCGGATCCTTTTCCTTGTAGTTCAGGCCATAGACCGGGACAGATGCTTCGCGTGACAGGCGTTTGATCAACGGGTGTTCTGCGCGGCACGGGATGCACCAGCTTGCAAATACGTTGAGAACCGAAACGTTGCCCTTTGTCAGATCCGCACGCGATAGGCCGTGATCGCGACCGGGAAGCGGCGGCAGCGAGAATTCCGGTGCCGGTTTATCAATCAGAACCGATGGCACAACAGAGGCGTCCTTGTCGATATTGAGCAAAAACACCCCGGCCAAGGCGGCAAACAAAACCAGCGGGATTACAGCGATCGAAAATCTCATGAAGTAGAAACTCCAGGCTTCTTAAGGCGCAGGATTACGCGCGTGAGGATGCTGAAACATCCCCCGATCAACATTAGTAACATGCCGCCCCAGACCCAGGGCATCATGGGCAGATAATGAACTGTTACCACCCGGCCACCATCATCATCACGGTCGCCGATTGAAACATGCAAATCACCATCGCGACCATGCCAGATATCGGCTTCGCGGGTTTCAACGCCGCGGATCGGGTAATAGCGGATTTCAGGGAACAGCTCTGTTACGGGCTGGGAATGGCGATACAGAATAAAGGTCGCCTGACGGGTGGCATAGTTTTCACCGGCCAGAAGCGAGACGCCTTCATATTGCAGGTTATAGGGGCCTGCCTGAATGCTTTGACCCGCACGGGCGGACACAACAACCTGTTCTTCCCATATGCTGCTGGCTGATCCACCGGCAATCAGAACTGCCAAGCCAATATGGGCCAGTGTCATGCTGACATAGCGGGGACCCAAAAGTTGCAGATTACGATATTTGCTTTCGCCATGTTCCGGGTGGCGCCACAGCCGCGCCCAAAGGTCACTTAGTGACGCAGTCAAAATCCATCCGGCAAGGCCGATCCCGATCAGCGGCGCCGGGGACAGGTCGATAAAGCGGATCGAAACAAACAGGACCGTAATCAGCGACAGGATCGCGGCCAGTTTCATGCGCCGCCCGATCATCCATAACTCATCCTGCCGCCAGCGCAGTGCCGGGGCGAAGGCCATCAGGAACATCAGGGGCAGAACGATGGGGACGAGTACTTCGACATAAAAAGGTGCACCGACCGTGATCGGTTCGCCGGTGATCCATTGCAAGACCAGCGGATAGATCGTGCCGATAAGGACCACAGCCGCAATCAGGGCCAGCATCACACTGTTAAGGAACATCGCACTTTCGCGCGAGATGACCTCAAAACAGCGGCCTTCGCCCATCTGATCTACCGATCGCCAGAACAGGTAATAGGCGGCGGCAAAAACCACACAGAACCCGATCAGAAGACCGTTGCTGTCAATCGGCAGGATCTGTGTTTCGGGAAGCGGCGCAAACAGATCAGAGCGGGTCAGGTAGACCCCGAACCATCCAACCGCAAGCGTCGTGATGCCCAAAAACGCCGTCCAGCTGCGCAGGGTTTCGGTTTTTTCAAGAACCGCGCGGCAATGGAGAAGGGCGGTGGCGAGCAGCCATGGCAAAAGCAGGCTGTTTTCCGATGTGTTCCAATACCACCAGCCGCCCCAGGCTTGCTCGCTGTAAGACCGATAGGCATTGATCGCAATTGCGGTGCCAAGGCAGACCCAGCTTGCAATCGTCCAGGAGCGCATGGTTTCGGCAAACTGGCGGTCAATCCGGTTATCCAGCAAGGCTGCCAGTGTCAGGGCAAAGATCCCGGCAAGTCCGGCGAGACCAAGGTACAGGAATGGTTCGCGCAGGACCTTAAGCAGGTCCTGGTTTTGCGGGTTCATGCCGCGCCCATCAAGCGGCACCACGGTCACGCGCAGGAACGGATCGGCATCAATCAGGGTGACAACGCCCAGAACCGCAATCAGCATTCCAAGAATGGAAAGCGCGTTACGGGCAAAGCGGTCGGCATCAAGGCTTGCTGATTTGCGCAACTGAACCGCCAGCAAAAGGTTCACCAGCGACAAGGCCACCAGCCACAGCAAAATCGCCCCGCCATCGGGCGTGAATGCAGCCCCGATGCGATAAAGCAGCGGGGTGGAAGAATGGCTGACATCGGTCACGACGGGCAGGGTGAAGTCACTGACGATAAAGGCGTTTAGCAATGCGCCCTCGGCCAGAAGGCCAAGCAGAAGGATGGCAATCGGCAGCAGGAACAGGTTCGCAGGCTTCGCAACGATTGGCGCAAAGGCACCATCGGCATGGCCATCACGATCATCATCGGGGAAGTCGGGGCTGCCAACCGGGGTGGCGGGGGCCTTTTGCGGGGAGAACATGCGCAGGGATGAGCGCAGCCAAAGCGGGCTGAACAGAACGGCCTGTCCAATTCCCGTGACCACCATCAGAAGCAGGGCAAAATGTCCTAACTCTGCAAGCATGTGCGTTTAAGGCTTCCCCAATAGTTCCCCTGTGACCTATTGCCTGATCGGTGGGGTCCAGATCAAGGGGCAATGGTCGCAGCTATGTTCTTCTTGCGCGTATGGTCGGGCTTTATGGCGGCAGAATGTGGCTTAATTGCGCATCTGTTCGGCGTTTTTGGCTTCGATTTCTTCCCAGTAGCCGCTTTTCTTAAGCGATTCGGCAACTTCGGGCGGCATGTAGTTTTCATCATGCTTGGCGAGAACTTCCGATGCGATAAAGGTGCCTTCGCTGCTCATATGGCCCTCGGCGACCACGCCTTGGCCTTCACGGAACAGGTCGGGCAAAATGCCGCGATAGGAAACCGGCACGGTTTCGGCCATGTCGGTCACCGCAAAGGCGATGGTTTGCCCGTCATCCTGCTTTGCCACCGATCCTTCGACGACAAGGCCGCCAATGCGCAGACGCTGGTCAGGATCGATGGGGGATTTTTCGGCGATTTCGGTCGGGCTGAAGAAGAAGACGACCGAATCTTCAAACGCAGTCAGCATCAGGGCCGCAGCACCACCGACGGCGAGTAGGATCGCACCGATGACATACATGCGTTGGCGTTTACGGATTTTTGCGCGGGAAAGGGACACAGTCGTTCTCCGTTCAGGATGCCTTTTGGGTCTTTTTGGTGCGGCGCGGACGCCGGGATTGCAAGACGGCCTCAAGCTGGTCGCGTTCGATGCGGCTGCTACGCAAACCGCGCAGGGTGGCAATCAGCAAGACAATCATGGCAAGGGCGGTAAGACCATAACTGGCCCAGATATAGCTGCCATAGCCACCCATTGAGAAGAACTCACTCATTGTTTGGCCTCCGCATTGTGACCCGCTTCATAGGCCTTGTCTTTGGCTGCTGCCGGGGTTACTGTTTCATCAAACATGCCTGAGAGGTGCAAGGCGCGAATGCGGCGTTCATTCAGTTCCAGACGCACGCGCAGGATCAGCAGGACAAAGTAATAGCAGGTGAAACCAAGGATCATCAGGGCAAGCGGCAATTGCATGCTCGGATCAACAGCCGGGCCATCCATGCGTACGATGGAGGCCGGCTGATGAAGTGTATTCCACCAATCGACCGAGAATTTGACGATCGGCACATTGACCGCACCAACCAGTGCCAAAGCCGATCCGGCCTTTGAACCACGTTCGGGATCATCAAAGGCATTCACCAGCGCCATGTAGCCGAGATAGAGGAACAGCAGGATCAGCATCGATGTCAAACGCGCATCCCACACCCACCAGGTGCCCCACATCGGTTCGCCCCAAAGCGATCCGGTAATCAGGCAAAGGGCGGTAAAGGTCGCACCAACCGGGGCGGTGGCGCGTGCGCAGATATCGGCCAAAGGGTGTTTCCAGATCAGGCTCATCGCCCCGCAAATTGCCATGCCGACATAGCAAAACAGCCCCATCCACGCAGCTGGAACATGGATATACATGATCCGCACGGTGTGGCCTTGCTGGTAATCAACCGGCGACCCGATCAGGGAAAAGTAAAGCCCGGCCGCAATCAGGATTGCAGTCAGAACCGACAGCCACGGCAGGATCGGGGCTGTAAATTTCAAAAACACACTTGGTTTAGCAAAGCGATGCATTTTTCTTATCCTTGGTGCGGAAATCCGCAAAGGGTCATCCCGTCTCGTCGTCTTTTTGTTCTATTCCATGGCCTGGCGTACGGCATGGGCGGTAGCAAAGGGTGCGGCAGCCAATGTCAAAAGCAGGATGGCGGCCATGATCTGTAGTTGCGCGGTCGCCGAAATTCCGAGCAGGGCGGCCTCAACCGCACCGGCCCCAAATATCAGTACCGGAATATATAGTGGTAAAACTAGAAGTGATACAAGAACACCACCGCGTCGCGCGCCCAATATCAGGGCAGCGCCAATCGCCCCGATCAGGCTGAGGGCCGGTGTTCCAAGCAACATGGCGATCATCAGAATGGCAAAACCGTCCTGATCCATATTGAGCATCACCGCCATCAGCGGGGCCGCAATGATCAGCGGAAGCCCGGTTGTCAGCCAATGTGCAAGCACCTTGCCCAAAATCAGAAGTTCGAGCGACACCGGTGACAGGGTTAGAAGTTCAAGCGATCCGTCTTCGTAGTCGGCCTGAAAAACGCGTTCAAGCGACAGCATGGCGGCAAGCAGCGCTGAGACCCAGATCACACCGGACGCAATGCGCGCAAGGATATTGACCTCTGGCCCGACGCCGAACGGAAACAGCGTGGTGGTGACAATAAAGAACGCCACGACCATGACGGAATCAGCCCCCTGACGGAGGGCCAGGCTGAGATCACGGCGCAGGATGGCGAGAAAACCGTTCATTGTGCGGCCTCCTGCGAGGAAGGGGCGCGCATGGCCTGCGCCATATCTTCGATATCGTCCTGCTCCGCCAGCCATTCGACCATCGGGATGGCGAAGTCATCGAGATCAAGAATGGTCGGGTTTTCGACATCAAGATCGATATGGGTCGAATAAACGACAACGCCACCACGGGCACGGAACTCGGCAATCAGTTGTGCGAGCTCGGCACAGCTTTCGCGGTCGAGCCCCACGGTCGGTTCATCCAGCAACCAAAGGTGACTTTCACCGATCAGTATGCGGGCAAGGGCCGTGCGCCGTTTCTGACCACTTGAAAGGTAACGGCCGGTGACGCGTGACAGGTGGTGGATCTGAAGCGCATTGAGCGCGCGGTCAATCGCGGCTTCAAGATCAGGAACACCGCGCAGCTGACCCCAAAGGCGCAAATTATCGCGCACGGTCAGAACCGGTTTGATGGCATCCTGATGGCCAAGATAATGGGTGCGGGCATGGTGGGCGGCGCGATCATCGGCAATGCTTTCGCCGTTCCAGCAAAGCGCACCGGACCGCGGTGCGAGAAGACCCGCCATCAGGCGCAACAGGCTTGATTTCCCGGCGCCATTTCGACCGCGCAGCATCACGGCATCACCGGATTTGGCCGAAAAGGAAAGGCCGCCAAATACCAGTCTTTCGCCGCGCAGGCAGGTCAGATCAGAACCGCTAAAATCAGCCATATAACCCGTTAGATTGTCTGAAATTCATTCTGCAACACGTCATGATATAACGCGTTCCAGCGGATTATTCATGCAATAACCGACAATCGTCTGGTTGGCATTGTTTCAAATCAATCCAAACTCACTATCAGGTGGGGTTTCAGTCTTTGAAACGGACCATGGCTGCACCACTGATCGGGCCACCGCGACCATTCTGGATCAGAACCGCGATCCCGCCGTCATAGGCACCTGCCATGGCAAAGGGGATTTTCTGCTGGCTGCTGCCGTCCCATTGTCCGAGGCTGACCATTTCGCGCACGACATTGGCATTGACCAACCGCTTGCCGGCATTTTCCCCGGACAGAACATCGCGTTGATGTTCGCGGTCAAAGCCGATCAACCAGACTTGCGCGATCTGGCCCGGTGAAGATCTGCCAATACCACGAAGCGAGATCGTGCCTTTGGCCGGTTGTGCTTTATCCGTTGTGCTCAGATGGATGTTGGCAATGTCATCGAGGGGGGCGACGGTCGTGCTGGTGGTTTCGATCTGTTGTCTGACGGTTGCGCGCACCACGTGATCGCCATTGATGATGACCTGCGGGGTATAGACATAGCGTTCGCGCATGCGGTTGGCATAATCGCGCTGGCGTGCGCTGTATCTGGCGTCGGAAAACGGATCTTCCCAACCCAGATAGTTCCAGTAATCAACGTGATAGGACAGCAGCAGCAGATCATCATGCTGATCTGCCATGTCATGCAGGACCTGATCGGCCGGCGGGCAGGAATTGCATCCTTGCGAGGTGTAGAGTTCGACCACCGCGCGGGGCAATACGCTTTCACTCGCGCTTGCCGGGGCGGAAATGGTCATGAGCAACAGTGCAAGGGCACTTAAAAGGGGGCGAGGGTTTTTCATAACACTGATCATGCCTGAAAACCGCCATCACCGACCAATCACAAGGCCTTGAAAGCCAGGCGAGGTGCCAGAACGCGATGATCTTGTTGCGCTTTTTCTAGGGCGCGGTAGCGATTTTGGTCTTGGCCAGTTCGGAAACCTGTTCGGCGGGCATCGGATGTCCCAGAAGGTATCCCTGGATCAGGTCGCAACCCGCTTCGCGCAGCACTTCGAGTTGGTGTTCGTTCTCAACCCCTTCGGCAACGCAGGTTTTGCCAAGGTTACGCGCCATGTTGATGATCGTGATCGGCAGGGTCTGGCCGTCCGGGCCATCTTCGATATCCCACACAAAGCTTCGATCAAGCTTGATCACGTCAAATGGCAAGGTGCGCAGGTAGCTGAGACTCGAAAAGCCGGTGCCGAAATCATCAAGGGCGATCCGCACACCCAGATTGCGCAGGCGCTGCAGCTTGGCGCGCATATCGTCGATATTGCGCATGAACAGGCTTTCGGTGACTTCGATTTCTAGCCGGTCGGCAGCGACACCCTTATCAACGATGATGGCACGCAGCTGTTCGGCGAAATCCATCGAGCCATAGAATTGCTGTACGGACACATTCACCGCAAGGCGCAGATTGTGCAGGCCTTCCTGACGCCATGTGATCAGCTGATTGCAAGCGGTGCGGATGACCCAGCGGCCCAGTTCGCCAATGACACCCATTTCCTCGGCAATCGGGATGAAGGTCGAGGGCGGAATGGTTTTGCCATCTGATGTGGTCCAGCGCAGTAGGGCCTCGACCCCGGCAATCTCGCCGGTCTTGGCATCAAATTGCGGCTGATAGACAAGGTGGAGTTCCTCGTTATCGATCGCACGGCGCAAGGCGGTTTCAAGGGCAAGGTCCGCGCCCTTCTGACTGTGCAGATTAACGCTATATAGCCCGACGCGGTTGCGCCCCTGTTCCTTGGCTTGGGTCATTGCCAGTTCGGCACAGCGAATGATGTTGCTGGTGTCGTTGGCATCTTCCGGGAAGGATGCAATGCCGATGCTGGCCGAAAGATAGACATCCTCACCCTTGCGGGTCAGATGCGCTTCCCCCAGGCGGTTCAGCAGCTTTTCGGCAATGTTGAAAGCTTCCTGTTCGGTATTCACATGCGGCAGGATCGCGGCAAATTCATCAGCCCCCACACGCGCCACCACGGCATCGTGGCCGAGTTCGCGGCTTATGCGGCGGGATACTTCGACCAGAACATCGTCACCGATATTGTGACCAAGGGCGTTGTTGACGCGCTGGAAGTTATCGAGATCCAGCATGGCGATGGTCAGCGGCCGACCGAGCCTGCGCGCCCGCCCGATATGAAGCGACAGCAATTCCGAAAAACGGCGACGGTTCGGCATGCCGGTCAGTTCATCGGTAAAGGCAATCCGCAGAACATCTTCGCGGTTCTTTTCCCGCCCGCTGATATCGGTGAAGATCGATGCATAGTGGGTGACAGTACCTTCGCCGTCTCGGACTGCCATGATCGACAGCCACTCGGCATAGATCTCGCCCGATTTGCGGCGGTTCCAGATTTCGCCTTCCCATTTTCCCGTACGGGTCAAATCGGCCCAGAGCTTTTCATAGAAAGCCTTGTTCTGACGTCCGGATTTGAGGATGGCGGGCGTCTTGCCAATAACTTCCTCGGCCTGATAGCCGGTCACGCGGGTGAAGGCCGGGTTGACGGCTTCGATCTCGGACTTGGCATTGCAGATCATCACGCAGTCAGGCGAGTTTTCAATCAGCTTGTTGGCAAGGGCCAGTGACTGGCGCGCCTTGGTCAATTCACTGCTGCTGTCTTCGGCAAGGCTGCTCAGATGGATCAGGTAATCCTGTTCGATGAATTCAAGCAGGTCGGCAAATGACAGAACACCGATGGTTTCGTCATTATGGTTGTGCACGACAAGATGACGGAAATTGTCACGCATCATCATGTTGCGCGCGTCATCAAGGTTCATGTCCTGACGGATGAAGGTTACCGGGCGGGTGGCAATGTCCCCCGCCGTCAAGTTTTCATGTTCTTCGGCCAGATGGCGCAGGATGTCGCGTTCGGTGATGATGCCGGTCTGAAGTTCGGCCGGTTGATTGTCCGGGAAGCCTGTGATGATCGCGCTGTCGCATTTTTCGGAATGCATGCGCTGGCGCAGTTCCCAGACACGAATGTCCTTATGCGCGAAAACGGTTGATTGGCGCACAGCATCGGCAACGTCATTGGTGATGAATGGCTTTTTATCACCAACATGGCGGATCAGATCGGTCTGGCTGATAATCCCGACAAGGCAGCCGTCAGCATCAATGGTGACAAGATGACGCACGCCGCGGTCGCGCATGCGAACGATGGCGGATTGCGGTGTGGCATGGACCGAAATGGTATGAACCGGTTCTGACATGCGTGTCGAAACCGGTTCGGAAAATGCAGCGGATGTTGTAGCCGGTAGAGAGAGCAGATCATGCTCGGTGACGATCCCCACCGGTTTATTTGACACCACCACGATAATGGAACTGCTGTTGGCATGGCGCATCTTTGCAACCGCTTCACCAAGGGTTGCTTGCGGGCTACAACTTAAGACTGTTCCGGGTGAGAGTGTACCGACCGTCAGACCAAACGGACGTCCGTCTGAGGATGTGGGGCGTATCATGTCTTTGCTCTGTCAGACTCTGTTCTTGTTCGCTTTATTCTTAAGAGGGTGATTTCTTGGCGGCCATACCTATCAGGTTCGGCGCTCTTGAGAATTGTTCTGGATCAAGTGTACGGGTTTTAACCGACACGCGGTCAGTTTTTTAATTAGATAAAACAAAAACACCCCACCGGAGAACCGGTGGGGTGTCGAAATGTCAGCCTTAGATTTCAGAAAGAAATCAGGCAGCTTTCATCATGTTACGCAGAACGAACTGCAGGATGCCGCCGTTCTGGTAGTAGAGAACTTCGTTCTCGGTATCGATACGGCAGGTGGCAACGAATTCTTCGCTGCTGCCATCTTTGCGCGTGATGCGAACCGTGACGTCCTGAAGCGGGGTGATACCATCACCGATGCCCAGAACATCAAAGGTTTCCGAACCGTCCAGCTTGTAGGTCGCACGACCTTCGCCATCCTTGAACTGCAGCGGCAGGACACCCATGCAGACCAGGTTGGTACGGTGGATACGCTCGAAGCTTTCCGCGATCACAGCTTTGACGCCAAGCAGGTTGGTGCCTTTTGCTGCCCAGTCACGCGAAGAACCGGTGCCGTATTCCTTGCCCGCAACGACGACCAGCGGGGTGCCTTCGGCCTGATAACGCATTGCAACGTCATAGACCCAGCCCTGTTCGCCCGACGGATAATGAACCGAAACACCACCTTCGGTGCCCGGTGCCATTTCGTTACGGATACGAATGTTGGCAAAGGTACCGCGCATCATGACTTCGTGGTTGCCACGACGTGCGCCATAGGAGTTGAAGTCACGAACAGAAACGCCGTTTGCCTTGAGGTATTCACCTGCCGGGCTTTCTTCCTTGATCGAACCGGCCGGGGAAATGTGGTCGGTGGTGACCGAGTCACCCAGGATCAGGAGCGGACGTGCGCCATGAACTTCAGAGAAATCACCCGGTTCTTTCGCCATGTTGACGAAGTAAGGCGGGTTCTGGACGTAGGTGGACTTGCCATCCCACGCGAAGGTTTCGCCTTCGGTGATTTCAATGGCCTGCCACGGCTTCGGACCTGCAAAGATGTTGTCGTAACGCTCTTTGTACATCGCAGCCGAGATCGAGGACGCAATGGTGTCTGCGATCTCCTTGTTGGACGGCCAGATGTCTTTCATGAAGACGTCTTTGCCGTCTTTGTCGGTGCCGATCGGATCCTTGTTCAGGTCGATCTTCAGGTTACCGGCAAGGGCATAGGCAACAACCAGCGGCGGGGAGGCAAGGTAGTTTGCCTTCACGTGCGGGCTGATACGGCCTTCGAAGTTACGGTTACCAGACAGAACAGCCGTAACCAGCATGTCCTGATCTTCGATGGCACCGGCGATCGGGCCAGCCAGCGGGCCGGAGTTGCCGATACAGGTGGTGCAACCGAAACCGGCAACGTTAAAGCCGAGCTGATCCAGGTAGTCCTGAAGGCCTGCTTTTTCGAGGTAGTCGGCAACAACGAGCGAGCCCGGTGCGAGCGAGGTTTTCACCCACGGCTTGCTTTTCAGGCCAAGTTCGACAGCTTTTTTCGCCAGAAGACCTGCTGCGATCAAAACGCTCGGGTTCGAGGTGTTGGTGCAAGAGGTGATCGCGGCGATAACGACGTTACCGTCTTTCATTTCGAAGTTTTCATTCGAAACCGGAACGGAGCGGTCGGTGTCAACACCCGGTGCCATGTCGGCAAAGGTTTTGTTGAAGCTCGATACGGCGTCTTTGAGCGGAACACGGTCCTGCGGACGCTTCGGACCCGAAAGGGCCGGCTCGACGGTCGAGATATCGAGTTCAAGCGTTGCGGTGTATTCAGCTTCGAAGCCCGGCTCGCGCCACATGCCTTGTTCTTTGGCATATGCTTCGACAAGGGCGATCTGGTCTTCGTCACGGCCGGTCGAACGCATGTAGTTGAGCGTTTCGTCATCGATCGGGAAGAAGCCACAGGTCGCACCGTATTCCGGTGCCATGTTACCGATTGTCGCACGGTCCGGCAGGCTCATGTGGTCAAGCGCATCGCCATAGAATTCGACGAATTTGCCAACAACGCCTTTTTCACGCAGCATCTGAACGACGCGCAGAACAAGGTCAGTTGCGGTAATGCCTTCTTTCATGGTGCCGGTCAGCTTGAAGCCGACGACTTCCGGGATCAGCATCGAGATCGGCTGACCAAGCATTGCTGCTTCGGCTTCCAGACCGCCAACACCCCAACCCAGAACAGCAAGGCCGTTCACCATGGTGGTGTGGGAGTCGGTACCAACCAGCGTGTCCGGATAGGCAACGGTTTTGCCGTCTTCGTCTTCACCGGTCCAGACGACCTTGGCAAGATGCTCGACGTTCACCTGGTGGCAGATACCTGCGCCCGGCGGGACAATGCGGAAGTTGTTGAAAGCGTTCTGGCCCCAACGCAGGAAGCCATAACGTTCGCCGTTACGCTCGAACTCGACTTCCATGTTCTTGTCGAGTGCGTCGTCGGTGCCGAAGAAGTCGATCATGACCGAGTGGTCAATGACGAGGTCAACCGGTGAAAGCGGGTTCACCTTCTGGGCATCGCCACCCATGTTGACGACGGCATCACGCATTGCTGCAAGGTCAACGACGGCGGGAACGCCGGTGAAGTCCTGCATCAGAACGCGGGCCGGACGATAGTTGATCTCGTGGCTGCTCTTGTGCTCTTTGAGCCAGTCAACAACAGCTTTGACATCGTCGGTTTTAACGGTGAAATCGTCTTCGTAACGCAGAAGGTTCTCAAGAACGACTTTCAGCGTGAAGGGAAGTTTTGAAACGTCGCCGAATTTCTCGGAAGCAACTTTGAGGCTGTAATAGTCGACGGACTTGTCCCCGACTTTCAGCGTGCGGCGCGTTTTCAGGTTGTCTTTGCCACAAATGGACATCAGACCCTCCTCAAGGTGGTTAAAAGGGCTTGTCGTGACAAGACACCCCGACCGTCGGAGCGCCGAGCGGTGGGCTATCTGTGTTGCGTGACGCGGGTCACGGCTACATATCTATGTGCAACGGGGTTACACCACAATTCCCTGTGAAAGTCCAGACCCCGAAAAGGGGTATTGGGGAAAACCCGTTGATCACAGCATATTGGCAAAGTCCAACAAGCATAAAATCAGCTGTAGACGATATGTGCCGTGGCTTTTGACCTTTCAATAGGATGGGGCAAGCCCGGAGTCTGTTTTTTCATGACATGTTTATGATCGCGCCGTCCTGATCGGGCGACGCTATCTATAATGCGTATGCTGCGAACTTCGCAGTCCTGACGACTCCGCATCGGAGTCGGGGCGACGGGGATGGATAAGGGTGCAAAGCGGCATGGTTGCCGGGTCGCTGATTGTGCGGTGCATGATTGCGAATAATTTTTGCAATGCGGCGATTATCAATCCCCCGAACTGGCCGGTCAGCCAGATAACGTTACGTAATCAAGGGTAGAATGGGTGGCATGTGCACCCGGCAAATAATTGTGCGGTGCGAATTTGTAGAAAAGTCCCAACCCCTTGAGAATCATTGCATTGACGCAATATGCTGAAATTGGTACTTAAATGCCTATTAAATGTGTCACGCCCGGTTTCCGTAAGGTCAGGGTCACAAAATAAACGACACATCATCAGGGAAACTGAACAGCGGTTTGCAAATTTTTGCGCGATAGAGCCCGAAATGCGGTTCTGCGGTATTTGCGGCCCAAGTCAGGGAGGAATGCGACGGCATGACGTCACAGAGTCCTATTCTACAGATTAGCGACGTGTCGCTTGTTTTCGGCGGTGTACGTGCGCTGAGTGATGTCAGCTTTTCGGTTCAGCCGGGCGAGCTGTTTTCGATTATCGGCCCGAACGGTGCCGGTAAGACATCCATGTTGAACTGCGTATCGGGGCGTTATACCCCGACCATGGGGACAGTGTCCTTCAAGGGGCAGGATGTTACCGGGCTCAAGCCCAATGACCGTGCCGAACTGGGCATTGGTCGTACGTTCCAGAACCTGGCGCTGTTCGGGCACATGAACGTGCTTGATAACATCATGGTTGGCCGTCACCACCTGCTGAAGAACAACTTCATCAACGGGCCGCTTTACTGGCTTGGCGGGGCGCAGAAGGAAGAGCTTGAGCATCGTCGCTTCTGCGAAGACGTTATCGACTTCCTTGAGATTTCCCACATCCGCAAGGCAACCGCCGGCACGCTTTCCTATGGTTTGCGCAAACGCGTTGAACTTGCGCGTGCGGTGGCGCTGCGCCCGGATCTGATCCTGCTAGATGAGCCGATGGCGGGTATGAACCTCGAAGAAAAAGAGGACATGGCGCGCTTTATCATCGACCTCAATGAAGAATGGGGCATGACCGTTGTCATGATCGAACATGACATGGGGGTCGTTATGGATATCTCCAACCGGGTGATGGTCCTTGATTTCGGTCGCAAGATTGCCGAAGGCCTGCCTGATGAAGTGATGGCCAACAAGCATGTGAAGAAAGCCTATCTCGGCGAAGAAGACGACGAAACGGATGAAGACGAGCAGGTGGCCTGAGCATGAGCAGCAATATCCCGGAATATGCCGACACCAAGTCGCTGGATACTTTCCCGAAAGTGCTGGCCTACAACGCGCGCAACTGGCCCAAAGAAGTCGCCATGCGCGAAAAGGAATTCGGCATCTGGCAGGAATTCACCTGGCAGGACTATAACGACCGCGTCAAATGGATGACGCTTGGCATGCGTGCCCTTGGCCTTGGGCAGGGTGACGTTGTTGGCATCATTGGCGAAAACCGCCCGGAATGGGTCTGGGCCGAAATCGCTGCCCATGCGCTGCGTGGGATGTCGGTCGGTCTTTATCAGGACAGCCTGCATGAAGAAGTCGCCTATCTGATTACCTATTCAGGTGCGCGCATCCTGATCGCCGAAGACGAAGAACAGTGCGACAAGCTGATCGAGCTTGGCGATGATATCCCGACTGTTGAGCACATCGTCTATTGCGACCCGCGCGGGATGCGCAAATATGACGATCCGCGTTTGATGGATGTCGAAAAGCTTTATGAAATGGGCCGGACGTTCGAAGAACAGAACCCGGGTTCCTACGATCAGATGGTCGCCGATACCCGTGGTGATGAATGCGCGATCCTGTGCACCACTTCGGGCACGACATCCAAGCCGAAAATGGCGATGCTCAATTCCGGTGATTTCCTTGATCACTGTGCGGCGTATCTTCGTGCTGACCCGAAATATCCGGGTGACAACTATGTCTCGGTCCTGCCGCTGCCATGGATTATGGAGCAGGTCTATGTCGTTGGTCAGTCGCTGATCAGCCGACAGATTGTCAATTTCGTCGAAGAGCAGGAAACCATGATGGCCGACCTGCGCGAAATTGGTCCGAACTTTGTCCTGCTGGCACCGCGCGTTTGGGAAACCATTGCCGCTGATGTTCGTGCACGGATGATGGATTCCACGCCCTTCAAACAAAAGATGTTTGATTTCGGCATGGCATTGGCACGCACCGCCATGGAGAACGGTGGTCATTCGAAAATGGCCGATGTGATCCTGATGAATGCGCTGAAAGATCGTCTTGGGTTTTCCAATTTGCGGTCGGCTGCCACCGGTGGTGCTGCGATTGGCCCGGAAACGTTCAAGTTCTTCCATGCGATGGGCGTTCCGTTGCGTCAGCTTTATGGCCAGACCGAGCTGTGTGGCGCCTATACCATCCATCAGCCCGAAGACATTGATTTCGATACGGTCGGGGTTGCCTTTGACAATTCAGAGATCAAGGTGGTCAACACCGATGAAAATGGTGTCGGCGAAATTGTCGCACGCACATCGGGCATGTTCACCGGATACTATAAAAACCAGTCCGCCTATGACGAGGACGTCAAGGATGGCTGGATGCATACGGGCGATGCCGGTTACTTCAAGGACGAGAATAAGCACCTTGTGGTGATCGACCGTATGAAGGATCTGGCGGAAACATCCACCGGGGTGCGCTATTCGCCGCAGTTTATTGAAAACAAACTGAAATTCTCGCCGTTCATTGCCGAGGCCGTGATCCTTGGCAAGGACCTGCCATTCCTGTCGACCATGATCTGTATTCGTTATTCGATCATGGCGAAATGGGCCGAGCAGCGCGGGATTGCCTTTACCAACTACACCAACCTGTCAGCGCAGCCGCAGGTCTATGACATGATCACCGAGGAAATTCGCGAAGTGAACAAAACGCTTCCGGAAGCCCAGCGGATCAAGCGGTTCCTATTGCTTTACAAGGAACTGGATGCCGATGACGGCGAACTGACCCGTACGCGCAAAGTGCGCCGTGGCGTGGTTGCCGAAAAATACGCCGACATCATCGATGCGGTTTATGCCGGCAATGACAAGGTTGATATCGACACCATGATCACCTTCCAGGACGGGTCGAAAACCCGCATCCAGACGAGTGTGAAGGTTGTTGATCTTGATAATGACAAGGTCGCACAGACGGCCCCGAAAGCCGCCGAATAAGGCAGCAGCATAACTGTGGCCCCGGCCGGGAAATAACCGGTACGTGGGCCGCCATTACAGGGATGGCAACATGAATTTCGAACTTCTGTTCCAGCTTCTGCTGAACGGTTTGATTGTCGGGACACTCTATGGCGTTGTCGCCATGTGCTTTGTCCTGATCTACAAATCGACCCAGATCGTCAACTTTGCCCAGGGTGAGTTCCTGCTGATCGGGGCATGGGTGTGCTATGCATTCCTTGTTGAAATGCAAATGCCCTTCTGGCTGGGTTTCCTGTTTACCTTGCTGTTCATGATGGCGTTTGGCGTCGTCCTGCAGATGGTCGTGTTGCGACCGATGATTGGCGAGCCGATCATTTCGGTCATCATGGTGACCATTGGGCTTTCGATCTTCTTCCAGGCTGCGACCAAATGGATCTTCGGGGCAACCACCGCGACCTATCCGCAGGTGTTTGAAACCCGATCGGTCAACCTTTTGGGAATGCAAATCGAGACGGCCTATATCATGAGCTTCGTGATCTCGTTGTTCATCATGGCCGGGTTCTACTGGTTCTTTAAATATTCCAAGCTTGGCCTTGCCATGCGCGCAACCGCCTTTGATCAGCAGGTTGCCCAAAGCCTTGGTATTTCCGTCAAAACCGTGTTTGCGATGTCCTGGGCGATTTCGGCCCTTGTATCGGGTGTCGCCGGCATCGTGATCGGCATGGTTAATGGCGTGTCTTCGGCCCTGTCGGTCATCGGGATCAAGGTGTTCCCGGCGGTGATCCTGGGTGGGCTTGACTCGATCGTCGGCGCCATTGTTGGCGGCGTGATCATCGGTCTTCTGGAAAACACCGCAGAGTTCGTTGACGGCCAGTATCTGCACTGGGGCAACCTGTTCTCGATCGCACCGTTCTATGTGCTGATCATTATCCTGTGCATCAAGCCATATGGCCTGTTTGGCACCAAAGACATCGAACGTATTTAAGGGGCGGAGTAACACGTTATGGCTGGATTTTCGCTACGTCCTTGCGGTGACTTCCGTACGACCTATCGTCAGGATACCCGCATCTTTGATACGACCTATATCCGCAACGCCGCGATCCTTGGCATCTTTGCCGTTGCCATGATCCCGTTTGTTCTGGATGGCTATTACGTCAACCTGTTCATCCAGATTTCGTATTTCGCGATTGCCGCACTGGGCCTGAACATTCTGGTTGGCTTTACCGGGCAGATTTCACTGGGGCATGCCGCGTTCTTTGGTTTTGGTGCCTTTGCCTCGGCCTGGATTAACAACACCACCGGCATTCCGGTTTTGCTGTCGATCCCGCTGGCCGGGTTGATGACGGCGGCGGTGGGTATGCTGTTTGGTTTGCCAGCGGCCCGCATCAAGGGGTTGTATCTTGCGATTGCGACCCTTGCGGCCCAGTTCATTCTCGAAGATTTCTTTGCCCGTGCTGAATGGTTTACCGGTGGTTCCTATGGGGCGGCGGCAAATCCGATCAATGTGTTTGGCTACGAAATCTATGACGATTTCAGCTTCTTCTATGTCGCGTTGTTCTTCCTGGTGGTGATGTATCTGCTGGGTACGAACCTGATGCGCACCCGTGATGGCCGTGCCTTTGTGGCGGTACGCGACCATTACCTTTCGGCTGAGATCATGGGGATCAACCTCACGAAATATCGCCTGATGAGCTTTGCCATTTCGTCTTTCTATGCCGGTGTCGGCGGGGCGATGTATGGCCACTATCTTGGCTTTGTCTCGGCCGAGGGCTTTACCATTCTGCTGTCGATCCAGTTCCTGGGCATGATCATCATCGGTGGTCTTGGTTCGGTTAAAGGAACCCTGATGGGCACGGTGTTTATGGTGCTGCTGCCTGAAGTCATGGAAAGCGGTGTCAGTGCACTTAGCATATTCGAATGGGCCAGCTCGACGGCTGTGATCGACGGTCTGGCTTACATCAAGGAGATGGCAATTGGTCTGGCCATCATCCTTTTCCTGATCTTTGAACCGGATGGGCTTGCCCATCGCTGGCAACAGATCAGGGCGTACTGGAAGCTTTATCCCTTCTCGTACTGATCAAAACCCCGAACCCGGCCCGCTTATAAAAAATCAAAGGGCCGGGATCAAAACGGGGCGACCGGGAGGCTTACTTTTGTGAAAACGTCCAAGGGAGACGTCGTGATGAAAAGATTGATTGCTGCGACCGCGATGGTCGCAACGGGGCTGTCCTTCTCGGCAGCGCAGGCAGATGACGATATGGTCTTTGTCGGCCATCTGATGGACATTACCGGCCCAACTGGCTTTATCGGCAAGTTTTATGCGGATGGTGTGCGTGACGCCCTGTCCTATATCAATACCCATGGGGGCATTGATGGCACGGTTTTGGATTCTGAATCCGTCGACTATGCCTATAAAGTTCCGCAGGCGATTGCGAACTACAAGAAATGGCGTTCGCGCAACGACATGATTGCAATGCAGGGCTGGGGCACGGGTGATACCGAAGCCCTGATCAGCTTTGTCGCCAATGACAAGGTTCCGGTTTATTCCGCATCCTATTCCGGCCATTTGACCGATCCGACCGCAAAGAACCCGAAAACCGCCAAGCCGGCACCTTATAACTTCTTCTATGGCGCATCCTACTCCGATGCTTGCCGTGCCATGGTTCAGTGGGCAGCCGAAGACTGGAAACAGTCCGGCGGTTCCGGCAAGCCGATCTTCTCGCATATCGGCGATAACCACCCGTATCCGAACGCACCGAAAGAAGCATGCGCGGAATATGCGACCGAGCTTGGCTTTGAAGTAACCGCGCCAGTGGTTGTTTCGATGAAACCGGGCGACTTCAAGGCACAGTGCCTGACCATGAAGGAAGCCGGGACCAACTATGGTTACCTTGGCAACCTCGGCCCGTCGGTTGTGTCGCTGGTGAAATCCTGTGACACGGTTGGCGCAACTCCGAAATGGCTCGCCAACATCTGGGCTGGTGACTACGAGACCCTGAAAACCATCGGCGATGTCGATAACTACATCTTCCCGGCCATGACCAGCTTCTGGACCGACGAAGGTGTTCCGGGCATGGAACTGGTGCGTGAAATCTCCAAGATGTCGGACAGCTCTGGCGAGCAGTTCCGCACCCATCACTATATCCGCGGTATTTGCTCGGCCTATTACATGAAAGAAGCCATGGAATGGGCCAAGGCCAATGGCGGGATCACTGGTGAAAACATCAAGGCGGGTATGTATGCCCGTCAGGATTGGGTGCCGGCAGGTCTTGAAGGTGTGTGCATGGAAGCAACCTGGACCGCTGAGGACCATCGCGGCATCAACACCGTCAACATCTATAACGGCAGTGCTAAAGGCGGCGAAGTTACGGTGAGCAAAGTCAACACCGTCACCCTGCCGCGCCGTGACGACTGGCTTGGTTACTAAGATCAACCAGTAAGAAGAACGTCTCCCAGACTGTTCGGAGACGGGGCATAACACGCAAGATGCCCTGTCTCCGACAGCTGGAGATCACAAGACGATAATTCGAAAGGGACACCATGGCAGAGCCCGCCCGCAAAGTCGAAACCGCCGAACCGATGCTTTCGGTCAATAACATCGAAGTCGTCTATGACGAGGTGATTCTGGTCCTGCGTGGCGTCTCGCTTGAGGTTCCGCAAGGCAAGATCGTTACCTTGCTCGGCCCGAACGGTGCCGGCAAATCCACGACGCTGAAAGCAATTTCGGGTTTGCTGAAAACCGAAGACGGCGAAGTCACCCGTGGTGACATCAATTTCTTGGGCAACCAGATTGCCAATGGCAACCCCGAGGATATCGTGCGCTCCGGCCTGTTTCAGGTCATGGAAGGTCGTCGTATCATCGAGGACATGACCTGTATCGAAAACCTGCGTCTGGGTGCGTATACGCGCAAGGACAACAAGGTCAAAGACGATATCGAGATGGTCTTTGAATATTTCCCGCGCCTTAAGGAACGTACCGGTCTTGCCGGTTACCTTTCAGGTGGCGAACAGCAGATGCTGGCCATTGGCCGTGCGTTGATGGCGCGCCCCAAGATGATCTTGCTTGATGAACCGTCGATGGGGCTTTCGCCGCTTCTGGTCAAGGAAGTGTTTGGCATCATTGAAAAGATCAATCGCGAGCAGGGCATCACCATGCTCATCGTTGAACAGAACGCCAACTTTGCGCTTAAAGTTGCCGACTATGGTTACATCATGGAAAGCGGTAAGGTTGTTCTGGATGGCACCCGTGACGAGCTTCTCAATAACGAGGACGTCAAGGAGTTCTATCTCGGCGGCGGTTCTGAAGAACGCAAAAGCTTCAAGAACATCAAGTCCTACAAACGCCGCAAACGTTGGCTTTAGGATGAATACGCCAACCACATCCATGTCTGTGGTTGGCGCCTTTGAATGAAAGACGGGTGTGATGCTTAAGACTTATTTTGACGAGCGCGAAACGCGAACCCAGGAAAGCCGCGAGGCAGGCCTGATGGCAGCCCTGCCGCGTATTTTGCATCATGCCAAATCAAAATCCGCTGCCTATGGCCGGATGCTCGCCGATGTCGACGTGCAGTCGATCACCACCCGCGAAGCACTGGCAAAACTGCCGGTGACACGCAAATCTGACCTGATTGATGCCCAGGCCAAGGAACCGCCGCTGGCAGGTCTGAACGCAACGCCGATCCCGGCGATGGCGCGCCTGTTCCAAAGCCCCGGCCCGATCTATGACCCGCAGGGCAAGGGCGATGACTGGTGGCGGATGGGACGCGCGTTCTTTGCTGCGGGCTTCCGTCCGGGCGATATCGTGCATAACTGCCTGTCCTATCACCTGACACCGGGCGGTTTTATTTTTGACAGTGGCGCACGTGCGTGCGGCTGCGTTGTCGTTCCGGCTGGGGTCGGACAAAGCGAAGCACAGGTCAATGCGATCAGCGACCTTAAGCCGGCCGGGTATAGCGGTACGCCATCCTTCCTGAAGATCCTGATCGAAAAGGCCGAGGAACTTGGTGCTGATATCAGCTCGATCAAGCGTGCGCTTGTATCGGGCGAGGCGCTTCCGGAAAGTCTTCGGGGCTGGTTCGCCGAACGCGATATTGCCATGCTGCAATGCTATGCCAGTGCCGACCTTGGCCTGATTGCATATGAAAGCGGCGCCAAGAACGGCATGATCGTTGCCGAAGACATCATTCTTGAAATCGTCCGTCCGGGCACGGGTGAACCGGTGGCAGAGGGCGAGGTCGGTGAGGTTGTCGTCACCACATTGAATATGGACTATCCCCTGATCCGTTTTGCGACCGGTGATCTTTCGGCGATTGCGTCGGGTGAAAGCGGTTGTGGGCGCACCAATCACCTTATCAAGGGCTGGATGGGGCGTGCCGATCAGACGACCAAGATCAAGGGCATGTTTGTCCATCCGCAACAGGTTGCCGAAGTCGTCAAACGCCATCAAGGGATCACCAAGGCCCGCCTTGTGGTCACGCGCGAAAACGACAATGACACCATGACGCTCAACTGCGAGGGCATTGACGCGAGCCAGATTGATGCGATTGCCGAGACGCTCGCCAGTGTTTGCAAGCTGCGCGGTGCTGTTGTGGCGGCCGAAACCGGCAGCCTGCCCAATGATGGCAAGGTGATTGATGATCAGCGCAACCATAGTTGATTAAGTTAACTGACTTAACGTTTCATTCCCGCTCGGGAAACTTGATGCCGTCCGGTTTCGACCGGCGGCATTTCTTTTTGTTTTGAAGGTTTTCAAACAGTCGTGGGATTTCGGCGGTGGTTGGTTATGATGGCGGCCATCGTGGACCAGAATACAGTCCACCAAGAACAAGCCAGCTAACCCGGGAGAAAACGGTGCGCACGGGCAAGACTTTTGCCGTTTCCATGATCACAATTTGCCAATTGATGGCGCTTGCCTTGTGGTTTTCTGCAACGGCTGTGCTGCCGCAATTGCGCAGTGAATTTGGTATCGGGGCGTTGCAGTCATCGCTGTTTACCAGTGCGGTCTTGCTGGGCTTTGTTCTGGGAACTGTCTGCAGCGCGATCCTTGGCCTGGCAGACCGTATCGAACCCCGGTGCTTCTGGGCGGCATCGGCGATCATTGCCGCGACGGCCAATATCCTGATCCTTGTGGTTCCGATTGATGGTGTTGTGGTGATCCTGCTGCGCCTGATCACGGGCGTCTGCATGGCGGGGATTTATCCCATCGGCATGAAGATGGTCGCGACCTGGTCGCGGGGTGATACCGGCTTTTTGGTCGGGCTTCTGGTCGGGGCGCTGACCATGGGGTCGGCCATGCCGCATCTGTTTGCGGTCGCGGTACCGCTTGATTGGCGGTATGTGATCATCACCGCCAGTCTCACCGCCTATTTCGCTGCCATTGCCATCCTGTTCGTGCATCTGGGTGGTACACCGGGACGGTCGCCGCGCTTTGATCCAAGGATGGTGGGTAAGATCTGGTCGAACAAGGCGTTGCGTCATGCTTGCTATGGCTATTTCGGTCACATGTGGGAGCTTTATGCCATGTGGGGCTGGATCGGTTTGTTCCTGTATGGCGCCTTTTCCGATCGCATGGTTGATAATCCCGGTGTCTGGTCCGCCCTTTCGACCTTTGCCATTGTGGGTGTCGGCGCGTTCGGCTCTTTGGCTGGTGGTTATTACGCAGACCGGATCGGGCGCACGACAGTGACGATTGCCGCCATGGTGGTCAGCGGTGCCTGTGCGCTGATTGCCGGTAGCTTGGCCGATGCATCGTTTGTGGTGCTTCTTGTGATTTGTATTGTCTGGGGAATTTCGGTTGTCGCAGACTCTGCGCAGTTTTCATCCTGTGTGATTGAGCTCGCCGATCCACATCAGGTCGGAACAGCACTGACGATGCAAAATGCCATCGGGTTCCTGATTGCCCTTGTTTCGATCCATCTGGTGCCGGTGATTGCCGATCAGGCTGGTTGGTGGGGCGCATTTGCCATGCTGGCGGCAGGCCCGGTTTTGGGCACGATTGCCATGGTTCGATTGCGCATGATGCCAGAAGCAAAACAGCTTGCCGGTGGCAGAAAGTGACTTTTTGACCGTGCAAGGTTGTAATTTCGCGTGATCGTCTTCACTTGACAGCTGCAAGCTAAAAAGCTGCGCTGTTTGGGTTTTCTTGACCATTAACTGTACTAATATTACTTTCTGGCGGAATTTTCTTGCTGCCTCGCGTTTTGGGGGCGATGCGGCGACTATCCAAAAATAAGGGTCTTTCATGAGTCTCACCCTCATTGTTTTGCTTCCCTTCATTGGGGCGGTCTTACCCGCCATAATGATCAGGGCCGGGCGCAATGCATGTGCCACAGCGACCGGTTCTGTCACGCTGCTTGCCCTGATCCTGCTGATGGCAAAGGCCCCGGCGGTCATTGCCGGCGAGGTATTTCAGGTCAGTTATAATTGGCTGCCGGAACTGGGTCTGAATGTGACCTTCTTCCTTGATGGGCTGGGCTTGCTGTTTGCGACCCTGATCCTTGGCATCGGCTTGCTGATTATCATCTATGCGCGGTTCTATCTTTCCAAGGACGATCCGATGGGCAGGTTCTATGTGTTCCTGCTTCTGTTCCAGGGGGCCATGGTCGGCATCGTTCTGTCAGATAACATTCTGCTGCTGCTGATTTTCTGGGAACTGACGTCGCTGTCCTCGTTCCTGTTGATCGGGTATTGGAAACATCTTCCGGCTGGTCGTCAGGGGGCGCGCATGGCGCTTGCCGTGACGGGTGCTGGTGGTTTGGCGATGATCGCCGGGATGCTGATCCTTGGTGATATTGTCGGGTCCTATGATCTGACCGTCATCCTGCAGAACGCCGATCTGATCCAGGCATCGCCGATGTATCTGCCCGCATTGATCCTGATCCTGCTGGGCTGCTTTACCAAATCCGCACAGTTCCCGTTCCACTTCTGGCTGCCGCACGCGATGGCGGCACCGACACCGGTTTCGGCCTATCTGCACTCGGCGACAATGGTGAAGGCGGGCATCTTCCTGATGGCCCGCATGTGGCCGGTTCTTTCGGGCACGCCGGAATGGTTCTATATCGTTGCGACAGCCGGTCTTGTGACCATGGTGCTTGGCGCATGGATTGCGATCTTCAAGCATGACCTTAAGGGGCTTCTGGCCTTTTCCACGGTCAGTCATCTTGGTCTTGTGACCATGCTGCTTGGTTTCGGAACGCCGATGGCCGCTGTTGCCGGTGTCTTCCACATCATCAACCATGCGACCTTCAAGGCAGCGCTGTTTATGACGGCCGGTATCATCGATCATGAAACCGGGACCCGTGACATTCGTCGCTTTGGCGGTTTGCTGAATCTTATGCCGATTGCAGGCACCATCGGGATTATTACCGCGGCCTCGATGGCGGGTGTCATTCCGTTCAACGGGTTCATTTCCAAGGAAATGATGCTTGAAGAAGCATGGCACACCATGTGGCTTGATCAGAACTGGGTGCTGCCGCTTCTGGCGACTGTTGGTGCCCTGTTCTCGGTGGCTTACTCCTTCCGGTTTATCTTCCATGTCTGGCTGGGCAAGCCGCGCGATGAAAACCTTCCGCATCATCCGCATGACCCGCCGTTTGGCATGTGGGCACCGCCCGCCTTGCTGACCATTCTGGTTGTTCTGATCGGTCTGTTCCCGGCAACCATCGCAGGGCCGTTGGTGGCTGCGACCGCGGGTGCTGTTACCGGTGGTGAGTTGCCGGAATATCACCTGTCGCTTTGGCATGGTCTGACCCCGGCCCTTGGCATGAGTGTGATTGCGCTGATTGGTGGTTCGCTGTTGCTGATGCGCCATGGTGGCCTGATGTCGGCAACGGCCAACCTGTCGCGTCCGGATGCCAAGGCGATGTTTGATTGCGGAATTGCCAAGGCCGTCGCGGTAAGCCGCCTGGTTTCGGACAACCTGCATAACGGATCGTTGCAGCGTTACCTTGCGATCATGGTGATTGGTGCGATTGGTATCGGTCTTTCGGGCTTCTATGCCAAGCCGGACTTCCAGTCGGGAACGCGTGAGCTTCTTGAAGTTTCCCCGCCTGCAGCGATTGGCTGGTTGCTGTTGATGGTGACCTGTGTCGCATCTGTGTTCCTGCATCACAACCGTTTGCTGACCCTGCTTCTGGTCGGTGTCGTTGGCCTGATCGTATCGCTTGGCTTTATCTATCTGTCTGCACCGGACCTTGCGCTGACGCAGATTTCGGTCGAGGTTGTAACAGTCATTCTGATGTTGCTGGCGCTTAACATCCTGCCAAAGGAAACGCCGAAGGAAAGCCTGCCGGGACGCAAGATGCGCGACGGTATTGTTTCCATCGCGGCCGGTCTTGGTGTTGGCGGGGCGATCTGGGCAATCATGACACGTGATCTGCCCAATTCGATCTCGTCCTATCATCTGGCGAACTCGAAGATCGAAGGTGGCGGCACCAACGTTGTGAACGTCATCCTCGTTGACTTCCGTGGCTTTGATACCTTTGGCGAGATCATCGTGCTTGGTATCGCAGCGCTTTCGATCTTTGCACTGGTTGAAACGGTCACCAAGGGCGATGCCGCACGGCGTCTTGCCGATTGGGTGGTTGAACGTCGTCGTTCGCCGAACCGCCATCCGATGATGATGGTTGTTGCGACCCGCGTGATGTTGCCGTTGTCACTTATGGTAGGTGTTTACATCTTCCTGCGGGGTCATAACGAGCCGGGCGGTGGCTTTATCGCCGGTCTGGTCGTGTCGGTCGCACTTATCATGCAGTATATGGCATCCGGCTTTGGCTGGGCCCAGAACCGCATGAAGGTGAATTATCACGGCATGATCGGTCTTGGTGTGATTGCCGCGGCAATCACCGGGGCTTCGGCCTGGGTTGCGGGGCTTCCGTTCCTGACCAGTGGCTTTACCCATGTTCATCTGCCCATCGTTGGCGAGTTCGAACTGGCATCTGCCATGGGCTTTGACCTTGGCGTGTTCCTGACCGTGGTCGGGGCTGTGATGCTGGCTCTTGCCAAGCTTTCGCAGATCGAACGCATGGCAGAACATGTCGACATAAATGCCGAGCCGATGGATCACGATCCGTCTGCACCGGTGGCAACGCCGGAAAAGGAGGCCTGATATGGAATTTCTTGTCGCAAGTAGTATCGGGCTTCTGACAACGTGTGGCACCTATCTGTTGCTGCGCGGGCGGACCTTCCCGGCAGTGATCGGGTTGGCTTTGTTGTCCTATGCCGTGAACGTTTTCCTTTTCGCGATGGGCCGTTTGACCATCAATATGCCGCCGATCCTTCGTGATGGCGTGACCGAATATACCGATCCGTTGCCCCAGGCACTTGTCCTGACGGCGATTGTGATTTCATTCGGCATGACCGCTCTGATCGTGGTTCTTGCGATCAGGGCTTATCTTGAAATCGGCAATGACCATGTTGACGGTCGCCCGGTTGGTGAGCCATCCGAAGCAGGAGATAAAAACTGATGGGTGACTGGATTGTTGTTCCCATAGTGCTGCCCGCCGTGATGGCCGCCCTGATTGTTCTGGCGGTACGTCACGACATTATCCTGCAGCGCGTATTTTCGATTACAGCGACGGTTGCCCTTGTGGCGGTCACGCTGTCGCTTCTGATCTTTGCCAGCGGAAATGGCCCGGAAATGTATGCGTTGTCGGACTGGCCGGCACCGTTTGGCATTGTGCTGGTACTTGATCGCCTGTCAGCGATGATGGTGTTCCTGACATCGCTTCTGGGCCTTGGTGTTGTCCTGTTCGCGTCAAGCGAATGGGATCAGCGCGGCAAGCATTTCCATGCCCTGTTCCAGTTCCAGCTGATGGGGGTCAATGGTGCGTTCCTGACCGGTGACGTCTTTAACCTGTTTGTCTTCTTCGAAGTTCTGCTGATCGCGTCCTATGGCTTGATGCTGCATGGCGCAGGTGCCGACCGACTGAAGGCGGGCATGCAATATGTCGTCATCAACCTGACGGGTTCGTCCCTGTTCCTGATTGGTGTCGGCATGATCTATTCCGTCACCGGGACGCTGAACATGGCCGATCTTGCCATTCAGGTGACCAAGGTGGCATCTGGTGATGCAGCCCTGCTGCGTGCAGGTGCGCTTATCCTGCTTCTGGTGTTCTGTGTGAAGGCGGCTTTGGTTCCGGTTCACTTCTGGCTGCCAGGAACGTATGCCAATGCACCGGCACCGGTGGCAGCATTGTTTGCGATCATGACCAAGGTCGGGGCCTATTCTGTTCTGCGTGTTTATTCGCTGGCCTTCGGTGATACGGCCGGTGACATGGCATGGTTGGCAGCGCCCTATATCCTGCCCGCCGCCCTGATTACGCTGGTGCTGGGCATGACCGGGGTTCTGGCGGCAAAACGCCTTAACAGCCTGATTGCGTTTTCCGTGATCGGATCGATGGGGACCTTGTTGATTGCGTTTGGGCTGTTCACGCCTGAAAGCATTTCGGCCGGTCTTTATTATCTGCTGCATTCGACCTTCTCGGCGGCAGCCCTCTTCCTGATTGCGGATCTGGTGGTTTCACGTCGTGGTCAGTATGGCGACAGCCTGAATACCGCGCCGAAGTTCCATCAGTTGGGCTTCCTTGCGGTGCTGTTCTTTATCGGTGCTATCGGGATGGCCGGGATGCCGCCGCTTAGTGGCTTTATCGGTAAGTTGCAGATCCTTGATGCGGCACGCGACAGTGATGCCATGGTCTGGATCTGGTCGATCATTCTGGTGACGTCGCTTATGTGTATCGTCGGCTTTGGCCGGGCGGGCAGTGTTCTGTTCTGGAAGAGTGCCTCGGTCGATGGCGAGATCACGGTTGAAGGTGCGCAATGGCCGGTTCTGCCGATTGTGGCAGCTTGCAGCATGTTGGCGGCCTTGATCGCGCTTACGATCTTTGCCGGACCGATCAGCGACTATCTGCAAGGTGTATCGGCACAGCTGTTTGATACGTCGCAATATATCGAAGCGGTGCTGGGCGAAAATGCCTTTGCACAGATTGGCCAGTAAGGGGAAGGACAGGATCATCATGATGAAACGTTATCTGCCTCATCCGCTTCTGACACTTTCGCTTCTGGTCGTCTGGGTCTTTCTGGTGAACGAGATTTCGGCTGGTGCCGTGATCTTTGGCCTTATCCTTGCGATCGTCATTCCGTTGATCACGTCGAGTTTCTGGCCGGGACGTCCGCGCATTCGTAATGTCTATGCGATTTGTGAGTATGTACTTATCGTGATGTGGGACATTCTTGTTGCTAACGTTATCGTTGCCGGCCTGATCCTGTTCCGCAAAACCGAAAGCCTTGAGTCCAAGTGTGTTGTTGTCCCGCTTGATCTGACCTCGACCGAGGCGATCACGACCCTTGCCGGCACCATCACCATGACGCCCGGTACGGTGACGATTGACCTTAGTGCCGATGCCAAAAGTCTTTTGGTTCACTGCCTGCATGCGCCCGATGCGCAGGGCGTGGTGGATGACATCAAGGACCGTTACGAACGCCGTCTGAAGGAGATCTTCGAATGATCGAATATGCACTGAATTTCGGCTTCATCTGCGTCGGACTTGCGCTGTTGATGAACCTGTATCGCCTGACGGCGGGGCCCACCACAGCTGACCGGGTTCTGGCCGTCGACACGATGGCGATCAATGCCATTGCGCTTCTGGTGCTTTTCGGGATCGGGCAGGGAACAGCGATGTATTTTGAAGGTGCACTGCTGTTTGCGATGTTCGGCTTTGTTTCAACTGTTGCCTATTGCAAGTTCGTCTTGCGCGGCGACATCATCGAATAAGGGAGCGATAAGATGCCGTTTGTTGTTGAACTCATCATCTCGCTTCTGATCGTGATCAGCGGGATATTCCTGTTGGTTGGGTCGTTCGGGATGCTCAAGCTGCGTGATCTTCTGACACGTCTGCATGCGCCGACCAAGGCAAGTACTGTCGGGCTTGGCGGGGCGCTGATTGCCTCGATGCTGTTTTTCTGGGTGGAACGCGGAAGCTTCACCATCCATGAATTGCTGATCACGCTGTTCATTTTCCTGACTGCGCCGATCACAGCCAACCTGATTGCCAAGGCCTATATGCTGCTGAATGTGGATCCGAATACGGAACTGCCGCCGAGCAACCAGGACGAAGGCTGGTCGACGTTTGATCCGATCGGGGCCGAGGGATACGATCCCAGCGAGGAGTATCAGGAAAAGGAAACCTGAAAGGGGAACGACCTTTGAGGTCTCACCTTTGAAGTTTTAAACGGCACCGGGAAACCGGTGCCGTTTTTTGTTTGATGGTGGCGTGTTGCCTGCGACAGAAGCGCTTGCTATGACGAAAGGCAGAGAGAGACGGAACAGAGACCACCATGCCGGATTTTGCCATCGAAGATCAGTATCACGGTCGAATTGCCGGGATCGATGAGGTCGGTCGTGGGCCGTTGGCGGGTCCAGTGGTCGCTGCCGCCGTTATCCTGCCCCGGGATGAAAGCCTGCCAGCCGAACTGGTGGCTGAACTCAATGATTCCAAAAAGCTGTCGGCAAAGAAACGTGACCGGCTCTATGAGGTCATTATGAGCTGTGCCGAGGTCGGTATTGGTGCCGCATCGGTGCGCGAGATTGACCAGATCAATATCCTGCAGGCGACATATGTCGCGATGCGCCGTGCTGTGGATCGCCTCAATAGCGTGCCCGATCAGGCACTGGTTGATGGTAACCGTGATCCCGGTTTGCCCTGTGCGGTCGAGACGGTGGTGAAGGGCGATAGCAAATCGCTATCGATTGCCGCGGCCTCCGTTGTTGCCAAGGTGGTGCGTGACCGCGCCATGGCGCGCCTCGCGGTGCGCTATCCATTCTTTGGTTGGGAGGGCAATGCAGGTTATGGCGTTAAAAAACACATAGCCGGATTGGGCGAGGTTGGCCCCACGGCCCATCATCGCAAAAGCTTCAAGCCGATTGCTGATCTGTTTGAGGCGATGATGGCTGGTCGCTGAGCCTAAGCCACGGCCATCTGGTTAACCGGCACGATATGGGCCCGTACAAGATCGGTGCCATCTTCCTCGCGGGTGATGGCGGCAAAGCCATCCTTGTGGCGAATGGCAACCCGTTCATGCACGCGGCATTCGGTGCGGAACTGAATATCAAGGCTTTCGGGATGAAAGTCCGGGCGACCCTTCGGGCCGGCAACCCCCATGACCCACTGCATCAAGCGCACATTATTGACATGCCCATAAAGGTCCAGATCAGACGGGCGCGCTTTGATGTTATCAACCGTCGGCAAAGGATCCTTGGTAAAGGCCGGTCGCAAAGCAGGTTCGATCAATTTGGGGCCGGGCGGATCGGGCAGGCGTTCCTCGATCCAGTCGGGCCATTGGGCTGCCCGGCGGGTGGTGAGGTCAAACATCACCCAGAAACTTTGCGCAACACCGATCACCTCGCCCTTGCTGTTGGTCAGGCGAAAGTCACGCGTTGCGACCCGACGCGAAACACCCGACGGCCAGGTTTCAACCAGAATATCCTCGCCGTTGCCGGGATAGTCGCGCATGTGAATGACCATGCGCGCAAGGACCCATGCGATCCCCTGATCAACCGTGTCGTCATAGGCCAGTTTCAGAATGCGTGCGCCCCAACCCGCGGCATCCTGCATGTAATCTGCGAGTGCCGACATCATGACCCTGCCATTGTCGCCGATCTCGGAATAGCGAACGCGATAGGTTCCTTTCCACCCGCAATTGGCGGGAAGTTCGGCTTTTGAAATGTGGGTCCAGTCAATGGTCATGGTGGGGCCTATATGTGGGGAAGACCGGCAGTGGTGGTTGGTGAGATCAGTATGACGGTTTCTGGCGCATCTTTTTGGTGTCGCCACGCTTCTTTTTGGAATCAACGCGTTTGCGTTTGGCTGACAGGCTGGGCCGGGTTTTTACACGGTATTTCTTGCGCTCGGCGGCCTTGCGCAGAAGGGCCAGAAACCGCTCAATAGCATCCTGCTTGTTGCGTTCCTGGGTGCGGTGGCGCTGGGCGTCAAAGATGATTTCACCGTCATTGGTCAGCTTGCTACCGGCTAGTTCACGCAGGCGATTACGCACGCGCAGCGGCAATTCGGTCAGGTCATCAATGCGCACACGCATCTGAACGGCACTGGATACCTTGTTCACGTTCTGCCCGCCCGGGCCAGAGGCACGGACAAACTGAAAGGTCAGATGGCGTTCATCGAGATAGAGGCCATTTTCAATTTCAAGCATGGCAAACCGAACGGATTTTTGATGCGTTTCAAGGTGATAAATTAACTGAGTGCAATGGTCGGCTATTGATTGAATTTACGTATTTCTATGCCTACATTACGCAGAGCCTATTGCAATAGGCTCTCATCTAACCTGTCAGGGCTGAGACTGACTGTAAACAGGAAATCAATGCTGCGCGTCTCGCATATCTATCTGGCCCTTGGGTGGCTTTCTGTTGGTCTTGGTGTGATTGGCATTTTCCTGCCGCTTTTGCCGACGACACCGTTCATGCTGTTGGCGGCATGGCTGTTTGCCAAGGGATCGCCGCGCCTGCATGACTGGATATGCAATCACCCGCGTTTCGGAACCTCGATCCGTCAGTGGAATGAATATGGCGTGATCAACCGCCGGGCCAAGGCGCTTGCGATGGTGGCGTTTCTGGTGGTGATTACAGCATCTCTGGTGCTGATCGAGAACCGTTGGGTGGTGATGATCCAGCTTCTGGTCGCGATCCCGGTCAGCTGTTTTATTCTGTCACGGCCATCAGAGGCCCGGTTGGCGAAGGTGCAAAATCCGACTAACCCGGGGGCCTAGCCCGCCTTCTTGCGGGACAGTTCTTCCTGGCAGGTCTCTTCGAGCTTATCGAGTTCATCAAGCGTTGCATCAATGTCTTCGCGCTGCTTGCGCAGGGTGTCACGCCGTTGATTGACCTTGTCGACCAGTGTGGTCAGCTGGGTGATCTCGCTGCGGTCCCCGTCATAAAGATCGAGAAGATCGCGGATTTCCTTGAGTGAAAATCCAAGCCGCTTGCCGCGCATGATTAGGCGCAGGCGCACACGGTCACGCTGGCTATAAATGCGGGTCTGACCTTGCCGTTCGGGCGAAATCAGTTCCTGATCCTCGTAAAACCGGATGGTTCGGGTGGTAACTTCAAATTCGCGGGCAAGGTCGGTGATGGTATAGCTGTCGTTCATGGTGGCTCGATCATCTTTACGCTTACGTAAACTGCAGGCTACATGCTTTCGCCAGTCGCGACAATCGACAATTCTTTTGGCAGCTCAACACAGAAGGTACTGCCTTCGCCGGGTTTGCTGGTGACATCAATGCTTCCGCCATGGCGATCGACGATCTTTTTACAGATAGCAAGGCCGATACCCGTACCGGCATAATCGCCATATCCATGCAGACGTTTGAAAATCTCGAAGATCGTTTCGTGATATTGCGGGTCGATGCCAATCCCGTTATCGGCAACGAAAATCCGGTAACTGTCCGGCGTTTCCGAGGCAAAGATACGCACCTGCCCATTCTTGGGATCGCTGTATTTAAGGCCGTTCGACACAAGGTTCTGGAACAACAGTAACAGCTGGCTGGCGTCGCCCATCACGGTCGGCAAGACGCCATCGCGGATGATGTTGCCTTCCGGGGCCGATCCGGCACGTCGGAAGTTGGTGACGATGGCATCAAACAGGCTATCAAGCGGTACCGGATTGAACGGTTTGCCGTGGCGGCCAACGCGCGACAGGGTCAGAAGGTCATCGATCATGCGCTGCATGCGCTGGGTGCCATCAACCGCATAATGGATGAACTCGTCAGCGGTTTCGTCCAACTGCCCCTGATAGCGCCGTGCAAGCAGCTGGGTATAGCTTGAAACCATGCGCAGCGGTTCCTGCAAGTCATGCGAGGCGGCGTAGGCGAACTGTTCGAGCTCCGCGTTGGAGCGCTCCAGTTCCTGCATCGTGCGCTGGATTTCGCGTTCGTGGCGCTTGCGTTGGGAAATATCGCGCAGTGTGATGATGTAGTGATAGCGCTGATCCGCGGAAAAGTGGCTGATCGCGACTTCAAGCGGCACATTGCGACCGCTAAGGGTTGATGCCAGCACCTCGATCACGCCGGTGCCAAGATCGGTCAGAAGCCGGTTGGGTGGTGGCGGGGTCAGCGGCGTATGTTCGCTATCGGGCAGCAGGAAACGAATGATATTGCGCAGTTCCGGATCGCCGGTAGGTCCACAGAGTTCCTGCGCGCGCGCATTCAATGGTTCGATGCTACCATCATCTGATGCGACAAGAATGGCATCAATGGTGTTTTGCAGGATGGCGCGGGTGCGGCCTTCGCTGCGTTTGGATTGGGTGACAAGATCGGCTAGCTCTGCCGCCTGTTGGCGCAGTAACCGGTCGCGCTGCACGGCAAGCGTTACATCGCGAATGATCAATGAGCAGAGCGTGCCATTGCGTTTGGTCTTGATCGGGTGGACGCGGATCGATTGCTCCATACGATCAAAACTGGCGGCAAACTGCGGCAGGGGGCGCAGCGGCAGGGCGCCCTGATTAAGAGACGGCGAGATGACCGCAGGCATCCCGAATTTCAGGCAATCTTCAATCGCCAGACTGACACGGCCAAGCTTTGTGTCGGGGAATACATCATGCAGTGATTTGCCAAGAACCTGTTCGGGATCCTTGCCAGACCGGCTTTGCATCCACTGGTTCCAGTGACAAATCGTGCCGTCCGGGGCAAGCGCAATCAATCCCGTGTCTGCCGTATCAAGCAGGGCTGCGAAAAGATCGGCAGCATCGCTATCACGGTTCAGATCAAAGGATTGCGGTTGTTTTGCGCTATCGGATTGCGACTTTGTCATTCACCTCACCGGTTATCCAAGGGAGTTGGCCAGAAAACGACGAACCAGTTCACGCAACATCTGGATGGATTCAAGATCCATAACAAACAGGACATAGCCATCAATATCGTTCTGACGCAGCATGAATTGTACATGCAAAATCATCAGAACGGGATGGGCGCCTGCATTGCCTTGTGTCGCGTCTTCGTCGAGCAGGGCACGGGTTTCACGTTTGCGAAACGTCGGCATGGAGCAATTGATCGGCTCGCCCAGCACATTTGAAATACTGCCAAGGCAGGCATTGAGGATGATGTTGCCAACCTCCATCAATGCTTCCTGTTCAAGGTCGGTCAGCGAATCAAGTGGTACATCGACCTTAAGCAGGCTTCGGACAAGCTCCAGACTGCGCACCTCGGGAAAGACCAGCATGGCCTCCCCGGTGAACGGACCGTGGAAACTTTGGCTGACAGCAGAAACAACCTCGGTCGGGGCGTTGGCAAGTTCGCTGTCGGCAAAACGTTCTACAAACGAGATGGCCGGTACCGTCAGTTCGACCGGCTGTTCAACCATTTCCGAAAGCGATGACGCCGCACGTCCGACACCAATATTGATCAGTTCACTGATTGTATCATGTTCAAGTTCGGTGAGTTCGATCATTGGGCAGCTTCCCGCGACATGATGTAGTCGCGAATTTTCTCTTCGGTCGGGGGTTTCGGAATGAAATCAAGTCCAAGGCTTTCGGCCTTGTTCTGGATTTCCTGTTGAATATTGGCAGTCAGCAGCGCGATTACAGCCCCGGGGAAGCGTTCGCGTAATTTCCCGCCGAGCTCAAGGCCATCCATGCCGGGCATGTTGAAATCAACCAGCATGTAGTCATAGGTCTTGGTATCGACCATCTCAAGCGCCTTGGCGGCGTCTTCGGCCTCGTCGATTTCCCAATCTGTGAAATTGCTGGAAATGAAAGTCTTTACCAGCAGACGGGCAAACTTGCTGTCATCAACGAGCAAAACGGATTTGTTGTTTGGCATCTTCTTCTCGATTGTGCAGGGCTATGCCAAACCCGTTGTCAGGGCAACGGGCGTGGCGGGGCTAGAGTTCATTTTCAATCTCGACAGTCGGTCGTTGAATGAAGGCGACAATTTCTTCGGGCGGCAGTGGTGTTGCAAACAGGAAGCCCTGGACCTCGTCACAGTTACATTCGCGCAGGAACTGCATCTGTTCATTGGTTTCGACGCCTTCGGCAACGACCTTGAGGCCAAGGTTGTGGCCCATGGCGATGATAGTGCGTGTGATGGCCGCGTCGTCGGTATCAATCGTGACATCGCGCACAAAGGAACGATCAATCTTGATGCTGTTGATCGGTAGGCGCTTAAGATAGGCCAGCGACGAATAGCCGGTGCCAAAATCATCAACCGCGATCTTAAGGCCCAGATGACGGAGCTCATCGAGAATGGTCGCGGACTTCTTGATGTCTTGCATCATCGCCGTTTCGGTGACTTCAAGCACAATACGCGCGGCCGGTGTGCCGGTTTCCGTCAGGATACGCGAAACGGTTTCGGTAATATGGCCTTCGATCAATTGTCTGGGGGACAGGTTGACCGCAATCGGCATGGCGGGAAGCGATTGCGCGTCCCAGTCGGAAATCTGGCGGCAGACTTCGCGGAGTACCCATTCACCGATCCTGCCGATCAGGCCAGTTTCCTCGGCCACCGGAATGAACTGCATCGGGGAAATATATCCCCGACCGGGCTGATTCCAGCGGATCAGGGCTTCAAGGCCACAGACCTGATTGGTGCGAAGATCAACCTTGGGCTGGTAATGCAGTTCAAACTGATCCTTTACCAATGCCTCGCGCAGGTCGTTTTCGATCACAAGCCGCGCCATCGCGCTTTCATTCATGGTCTTGGTAAAGAAGTGATAGGTGCCGCCGCCACTTGATTTTGCACTGTACATCGCTGTGTCGGCATTGCGCATCAGAGCCGGGAAATCTTCACCGTCCGATGGATAAAGCGCGATGCCGATGGATGGAGTGACAAACAGAACGCGCCCCTTGATGTCAAAGGCTGGTGACAGGGCTTCAAGGACCGCTTGCGACAGGATTACGGCTTCCTGTGTTTCCTTGAGATCGGGGATAATGATCAGGAATTCGTCACCGCCCAGTCGCCCGACAATCTCCTGTCGCCCGATGACACGTTGCAGCCGGAGTGCCACGGCCTTGAGCAACAGGTCACCGACATTGTGGCCAAGGCTGTCATTGATCACCTTGAACCGGTCAAGGTCGATAAACAGGATCGCGGTGGCGCCACTGCGTCCCTTTGTCTCGTCCTTATGGGCCAGTAAGGCATCCGACAGGCTGCGCTCCAACATGCTGCGGTTGGGCAGGTTGGTCAGCGTGTCGTGGTTGGCCATATAGACCAGTTGTTCTTCATACCGTTTGCGAACTGTGATGTCGTTAAGCACAGCCGTCATTAGCGGTGTTGCGCTGTCGGGGATCAGGCGCAGGGCAATCGACACATCGATTTCCCTCTGATCGGCGCGCACGATGGGCAGGGTAAAGCGCTTCTCGGCAGTCTGCGTGCCGGCGGGTTGGTTCGCGAGTTCTTCAAGGCTGTGTTCAAGAAGCGGCACGGCACGCGGCAGGAGGAATTCATGCAATGTCCGGCCTTTGGGCGTTTCATCGCGCATCAGACCTAGGATTTCCTTGGTCGCCGCGTTGCATTCGATAATCCGGCCGATCGGCGTGATGGTCAGGATGCCGTCAGCCGCATTTTCCATGATCGCGCTCAGCCGGCTTTCGCGTTCGCGAACTTTTTGTTGGCTTTCAAGCAAGCGGTCGAGTGTTGATGTCACCCGTTCCATCAATCCACGCGTGGTGTGCAGGATCAGGCCCAGTTCGTTGCGCGCATGATGGGGCGGGATGTCAATCGCCGTAGAGTCGGGCTTTTCTGGATCGATCTTGCGCAATTGGCTGGCAATGCCCAGAAGCGGCTTGGTCAGTGTGGTATAGAAAAACGCCACCAGAACCAGCCCCAGCAAAAGGTTGCGCAGGATGCCGGACAATAAAATGCGTGATGCGCGGTTCAGAAAGCCATCCGCAATCAGGTCGGTATCGATCTTCACACTCAGATGACCGACCAATCCGTTTGGTCCGTCTGTGGTGAGGGCGATTTCATATTCCTGGTTCTCCCCGAACATGATCTGGGTCAGGAATGTGCGGTTTGAGCTGATGGGTTGTTCGGCTTTGCTTGCCAGAACATTGTTGAAATTGTCGCGAAGCTCGGCCTCGTAGACTGGTTCATATTCGAACAATCCGGACACGACACGGGCGGCCAGGGTTTCATCAAGACCGTATGCTGCCTGGGTGGCAGATTCGCGCAAAGTTGTCAGAACCTGGTTCACGGTGCGGTCAATCAGGTTCTGTTCTTCGCGCAGATCCCAGACAATCTGAATGCCGCTAAACATCAGGCCAATCAGCAAAGTGAGCCCGACCGCAATCCTTGCCTGTTTGACAGACAAGCGATCCCGCCATCTAAGCCGTTGTTGATCAAGGCCTTTTTCTGGCAATTCGATCCCCGCAGATTCTTGTGTTCTATCCCTTGCGCAGCAGATTATGGGTTTGTTGGTTCAAAAGCAATTCTCAGCGGGATTTAGGAACTGGAAAAGCGGCAAGAAATCTGTATGGTCTGCGCTGCATTGCAGCGGGATCGGGCCGATCCGTTTTTGACTTCGTGTATCGCAGCCGTGTCATGCAGATAGAATACTACGCAAAAAATTAGGGTTTTATTGGAGTTGCACACAACTGCTGTGCGTGATAACCCAATTCCCGAGAGAGAATGGCCGAAAGCGGGTGCAGCCGCAATCTGGCCCGCAACCTGTACGGAGTTACACCATGACCTATGTGGTGACGGAAAACTGCATCAAGTGTAAGTATCAGGACTGCGTCGAGGTTTGCCCCGTCGATTGCTTCTATGAAGGTGAAAACTTCCTGGTGATTCACCCTGACGAATGCATTGATTGCGGTGTTTGCGAACCGGAATGCCCCGCCGAAGCGATTATTCCCGATACCGAGCCGAATCTGGACAACTGGTTGGAAATCAACCGGAAATTTGCAGAAGTCTGGCCAAATATTACCCGCAAGGGCGATGCGCCGGCCGATGCGGACGAATGGAACGGTAAATCGGGCAAGACCGAAATGCTGTCCGAAGCCCCGGGTGCGGGCGACTGATTTTTCGGACTAACCCCCGGATATTCCATGCGATTTTCAACCCACTGGCCTTTGCCAGTGGGTTTTGCGCATGGCTGCCTTGAACAGCTTGTAGGGAAAATCCCTGTAAACTGATGACGTGTTGTGTTATTGTTCACAATTCGCGCTAAGGGCTCGACAGGCTCATTCCGAAATGTCGGATTTCCGTATTTGAAATTCCTGTCTGAACCGCGACTTTGCCAAAAAGCTTGGTCGCGTGCAGCTCTTTGCGTCGCTGGTTCTGTAGTGTTGCAGTTGAATGACCAGGCCTGATTGGGCCGGAAGGATGCTTGATGTCGGATAAGTTGCCGTTTGCTGTTGGCGATTACGTTGTTTACCCCGCGCATGGCGTTGGCTGTGTTGATGGCCTGGAAACCCAGGAAATCGCGGGGCAGGAATTGCGCCTTTATGTAATTACCTTTGACTCCAGCCGCATGACCTTGCGCGTGCCGGTGAACAAGGTGGGCAACTCTGGTCTGCGCAAGCTGTCCTCGAAAAAGCAGATGGATTCTGCGCTCGTAACCCTTAAGGGCCGTGCACGCGTCAAGCGCACCATGTGGTCGCGCCGTGCGCAGGAATACGAAGCAAAGATCAATTCCGGCGATCCGGTATCGATTGCGGAAGTCGTTCGCGACCTTCACCGTAGTGCGACCCAGCCGGAACAGTCGTTCTCTGAACGTCAGATTTACGAAGCTGCGTTTGAGCGCCTTGTAGACGAGCTTGCCGCGATTGAAAAAATCGACAAGGACAAGGCGTCTGGCAAGCTTGAAAAGCTTTTGCATAAGGCCGCCTGATTGCGAAGGCGCCTTTAGACACCTATTTATAAAAACCGGCCCGCAAGGTACTCTTGGGCCGGTTTTATTTTTGTTTTTTGGCAGGTTACAGCGATGAGTACAGTTCTGGCGCCAATCAAGCCGGCTGAGCGAATCTGGGTCGTCGGCGCAATCAATGGCGACCGAGACGCACTGCGTTCTGTTCATCAGAAACTTGCGCAGCGCATCAAACCGGGCGACAGGCTTGTCTATCTTGGCAATTATTGGGGTGAAGGCACCGCTGAAAACGTGGTTGCGGCCGTCAACGAGTTGCTGCTGTTCCGTCGTTTCTTCATTGCCATGGACGGTGTTGATATCACCGATATCGCCTTCCTGCGTGGGGCGGCTGAAGAAATGCTGTCGAAGTTACAGCAAATCCAGTTTGCCCCGAACCCCGGTGAAGTCTTTGACTGGATGCTGACACGTGGCATCGCCGGAACGGTCCGTGCCTACGGCTTTGATCCGGCCAATGTACAAAGAACCATGCATCAGGGCGCACATGCGATTTCACAATGGACATCGACATTTGGCGATGCCGTGCGACGCCATAGCGGCCATAACGCATTGCTGTCTGACCTGAAACACGCGGCCTATTCAACAGACGGGCGCTTGATCTTTGTCCACACGGGACTGGATGGCTCGCGGCCGCTAACCGGCCAGACCGATACATTCTGGTGGGGCGGGTCGATGTTTGAGGCCATCACCGAACGCTACTACGATTGCGCGCGCATTGTGCGCGGTGCGTCACAGGGACAGGTCGGTCTGCAGGAGCGCGAATTTACCCTGTCGCTTGATGGCGGGGCTGGCCGTGGTGGCCAATTGATTGCGGTGGCCCTTGATGGACAAGGAGCCATCATCGAGCAGATCACCGGCGACTGACTTGGTGTTGGCCAGCTTTGATCTGGCCCGGTGAAGTCCCAAAAGAAAAGGCAGCATTTTCATGCTGCCTTTTGTTGTATCGGGAGATTGTCAGGTGATGACCTTAGTGACGTACCACCTTGACCAGCGATCCGACGGCAGGGGGCTGGCCACTGCCAAGACCATTGATCGTGGCAAAGACGTCTGCCGGTGCCTTGTCGACTTCCATGTCATCAATGAATGTCTGGAGGCTGTATTCCGGGTTCACCGCGCGCACCTTGATGCGAAGCGGGGTATAAATCTGCTTTTCACGGTCGGTCAGCGGGCGGAAGCTATAGGTCGTGCGACGCAGCGGCAGGTTATAGCTATCGGCCTGATCAAGCGGTGTGACAAACAGGAACTGATAAGCCGAACTGCCATGGCGGATCACAACCACGCGCAGGCGCGCCGGACCGGATCGTAGTGAAATATCGGCAGTGCCGGTCGCTGCTTCCTGACCTTCGATATCGAGCATCTCGATATTGCGAATGGCGATCTGTTTGGAAAAGCCGTTCTGCAGATAGTGATCAAGGCGAACGTCCTTGGCACCCGGTGCGCCTTCAAAAATGATCTGCGTCCCTTTGCCATCCTGGGCGATCACCGCGGTTGGCTGGTTGGTCATGTTAAAGCCGTCGGGTACTTCAAAACGGAAATCGAGCGGCACATGGACAAACTCCTGCCCGCGGACATAGCCCTGATCCGGACCGTCGCCATAAAGAATACCATCAATTGCCGTCATATAGCGCACAGTACCACGTTCCGGATTGGCAACCGCAGTTACATTGGCACTTTGATGGGCCTGTTCGATACGATCGAGCGTGCGCGGGTGGGTCGCCATGAAATCATACTGGTCGACATCATCCGGGGATCGCCCGGCCAGTTTGGCCTGCAGTCGCGAATGGGCGCGCAGCTTCTCAAGGAAGGTCGCCATGGCGTCCGGATCATACCCGGCGCGCGTGATATAGCGAATGCCAAGCATGTCGGCTTCGAATTCATGCTCGCGCGAGAAGGATTTGAGATAGGCGTTCGCCCCGGTTCCGATCAGATCGCCCGCACCATTGCCGATGGCAACAGCAAGGCCGCCCGCCAAAATTTGCGTCAGGACGCCACGGCTATAGCGCTGGGCAGAGTGACGGGCAACGACGTGGCCAATCTCATGCGCCAGGACGCCGGCCAGCTCTGCCTCGTTGGTGGCAAGGGCCGCCAGGCCACGGGTGATATAGACATAGCCGCCGGGCAAGGCAAAGGCGTTGACGACCGGGGAGTCTAGGACTGTGAAGGTGAATTTCTCGTTCGGGGTTTCCGAGACCGCGACAAGCTTTTCACCGACTTCGGTCACATAGGTCTGCAGGTCCTGTTCGGTGTATTGACCACCGAATTCCTTGACCATTTTCGGATGTTCCTGCGAACCGATCTGTTTTTCCTGCTCGGGCGACATGAAGGCTGTAAAGCTGTCCTCACCGGTAGCCCGGTTGGTCGAACAGCCGGCAACAGCTGTGCTGAGCGCAATCGCTGTAAGCACACCGGCAAGATGTTTATGTGATCGGAAATTCAGCCAGCCCATTGATATCTTTCCTCGTGTCCTTTGGCCGCGTAAGCTGCCCGGTATTGTTCCAGCAAAACCCACCGGGAATTGGTAGCGCGTGTTTTCGGATCATTCAATCTTTTCGCAAGACCCGATAAAGCATCAAAAATGGGGAGATTTTTGGGCTGGAGCGACATTGATGCGCCAGAAAGGTGCGGTGATGCTGTTTGGTGCCGCCCTTTGCGCCGTAAATTTGCCCGCAATGGCCGCCGATTGGAGGTGTGGAACAGACATCATCGCAACCGCTGACACGCAAACGGACTTGGCAAGCCGCCCGACACCGGTTTGGCGTGATGTGCAGCTCAACATTGATGCGGTTGATGCGTTTTCGGTATCTGATCTTCCGGGTAAATCATTTCGGCTTGCGGATCTAGGGTTTGTGCCGGGTGTTGAGGATGCGGCAAGGGCGTGGTTGGAGCGGGCGCGTGCAAACAAGGTGTCAATTATGCCGCTTTCCGAGCAAGCCGATTTCCTAGGCCGAACACCAGTTCTTATTAACGATCCCGTTGTGGGCGACTGGCGCGAAGTACTTCTGGCTGCCGGTCTGGCAATGCTTGTTCCTGAAACCGGGCAGGACATATCGCACCTGATCGGGATTGAGGACACGGCAATCCAGAGCAAGTCTGGCATGTGGTCCGATCAAGGTGCGGAAACAGCCTATTACGTTGTTGCTGATGACGCGGCGGATGGAGATTCGCCGACGGCCAGCAATGCAATTGGCCGCTTCGCTGTGATTGATGGCACGATCAGAAGCATCGAGCATCAGGAATGGCGCAGCTACCTTAATTTCGGATCGAATTGGCGTGAGGATTTCACCATCGCGCTGGATGCGACCCTGCGGGATAGCTTTGCGCAAGGCGGTGATTTTCAGGGCGTTCTCGATACTTGGGTCGGGCAAAAAGTTCGGGTGCGAGGCGTGATTGAAAATCGCGGTGGGCCATACATCACGCTCGATAACCCGTTCTGGTTATGCCTTTCCCTTGGTGAAGGGGTGCAATAGGACTTGTTCTCAGGCCATTGTTCGTGAGACTTGTTGTCCGCGCCACCACCGGCCAAACAGATATATTGGCAACTAAACAAAGAGGTCCTTCGCGTGCTCTATCCCGAAATTTCGCCCCATCAGTCGGGTTGGCTATCTCGTGAAGATGGTCATGAGATTTACTGGGAAGAAGTCGGTAATCCTGACGGGTTGCCAGTGATCTTCCTGCATGGCGGCCCGGGTGCGGGCATTTCCCCCAACAGCCGTCGTTTCTTCGATCCCGAAAAGTATCGCGTAATCCTGCTTGATCAGCGCGGGGCGGGGAAATCACGACCGTTCGGCAGCCTTGAAAACAACACCACCGATCATTTGATCGGCGATATCGAAGCCCTGCGCGAAGCGCGCGGGATTGAACGCTGGCTGGTGTTTGGCGGGTCTTGGGGATCGACACTTGCGCTGGCTTATGGGCAGGCTTGCCCGGAACGGGTTACGGGCTTTGTCCTGCGTGGTATTTTTCTTGGCACGACGTCAGAAATCCAATGGTTCATGGAAGGCATGGGGCGTTTCTTCCCCGAGGCAGTGCGCCGCTTCCTTGATACTGCCGGCTTTACGGACAATCCGGGCTATCAGAAACTGCTCGATCGCTATGCCGAGATTTTCGCAGGCAAGGACGGCGAGGATGCCGCGATTGACGCCGCGCGGGTTTGGTCAGCCTATGAAGCAACATGCTGCACGCTCCTGCCCGATGACGGGCTGGTCGAACAGTTTGAAGGTGATCAGATCGCATTGGCGTTGGCCAAGCTTGAACATCATTACTTTGTGCATCGCTGCTTCCTTGAAGAAGACCAGCTGATCAAAAACGTCGGTCGCATTTCGCATGCGCCGGTCGTTATTGTTCAGGGGCGTTATGACGTCGTGTGTCCGCCGGTTTCGGCCCTTACGCTTCATAATGCGTGGGAAGAGTCGGAGCTGGTGATTGTCGATGATGCCGGACATGCTGCCAGTGAGCCAGGCATCATCCGCGAACTGGTGCGGGCAACAAACCGGTTTGATGGCAAAAAGTTCGTGTAAAATTAACAGACAATCAGCATTGTGTTGTTGAGTTTGAAAACCTATCGGCTAGTATAGCGCACCGATTGATCTAGTGGGGACTTGGTTAATGAAGTTGGTTTTGGGGAAGCTGCTCGCAGTTTGCGTTCTGTTCGCTTTTGGAAGCACGGCGCATGCGCAGCAAATTCTTGGAAATGATAACGATTCCGGACTGCTTGAATTTTCGACCGGTATGGTCGACATCACTCAGGATGAAGAAGCAGCCGAGTTTCGTCTGAACTACCGCGCTCAGCACGCGATGTTTGACGTCACCCGCCCGATCGGCGGTGTGATGGTGACCTCCGAAGGTGCGGTTCACGGCTATGGCGGTCTTGCAGTTGACGTTCTGTGGGGCGATCACTTCGTTTCCAGCGTCTATACCTCGGTTGGTGCATACCATCAGGGCAATGGCGAAGACCTTGGTCACTGGATCGAATTCCGTTCCGGTCTCGAGCTTGGCTTCCGCTTTGACAGCCACGAACGCCTCAGCCTTGGCATCTCGCACATCTCGAACGCCAGCATCGGCGACGAGAACCCGGGTACGGAAATTCTGTCTCTGACATATTCCTTCCCGATTGAGCGCCTGTTCGACTAAGGCAATCAACATCAAAGATTTCCATCAGCCGAGGGTGATCGCATCCTCGGCTGATTTGCATTTGGGGACAAGTTTGGCCGGGAAAGGTGGCAATATCCGTGCCCTCGCGGATTGATCGCCGCCGGTTTTGCTGCTAATGGAATGCTGCCTTTTGGCAGTGCGCCCGTAGCTCAGCAGGATAGAGCACCAGATTCCTAATCTGGGGGCCACAGGTTCGAATCCTGTCGGGCGCACCATATCTCACCTCCCTTTGCGGTTTTCCAGCTCATTATCACGGTTGTCGGCTTGTTGTGCCGATGTTCCGTCTTGCTTGAAAAACAAGTGCTTCTTTCTCATATCGCTAGAAAGGGGGCTTGCACGCGATGCTGTCTGTCAGCCTCCCCATAGAACCGGTCTGGGAGGATAAAATGACGAACTGGATCAGGCTTCCGAACAGCGAAGGCCAATGTGTGTCGCGCCCGGATGCGCAGGGCGATCAGAAAACCTATCAGCGCGAAGTTGGACGCGCCGGTTTTCAGGGACCAGCAGCGCAAATTTATCATCGCCACCCACCAGCAGGCTGGGCGACGTTTGAAGGTCCGTTGCGACCGCGCGCCTTTTCGCTGGCCAAGCTTTCCGCCGGACCGGCCTGTCCGCTTCAGGCGCGCCGGGTTCTTCATAATGACAGCATGGAAATGCGGTTCTGGAAAACCGAAAGCAAGATGCACGCACTTGCGCGCAATGCCGATGGCGATACCCTGATCTTTGTTCATAACGGGGCCGGTGCCCTGTTTTGCGATTACGGGCATTTATCCTATCGCGACGGGGATTATATCCTGCTGCCGCGCGGCACGTCCTGGCGGATCGAACCATCGGAGATATCCGAATTCATGATGATCGAGGCAACCGCAGATGCCTTCAAGCTGCCCGGCGTATCGCTTGGCGGTGAGGCGGCGGTTAATCCCATGCTGTTTACCTTGCCCCGAATTGATGATGCCTTCATCGCCCAGCAGGATGATGCATTCTGGGAAATCCACATTAAACGCTGCGGGCAGGTATCAACCCTGACCTATCCGTTCAATCCGCTTGATGCGGTTGGCTGGGAAGGGGATCTTTGTGTGGTGAAAGTGAATTGGCGCGACCTTGCCAAGCATCGATCAAGTGGGCAAAGAACGCCGCCGGCAGCGTCCTGCACTTTTGTTACGGAAACCTTTTCCGTCAGCACCTTTATCCCCAAGGTGGGCGAGGGTGCGTCAGGCATCATGCGCGTGCCGTTTTATCATTCCAACGAAGATGCCGATGAGTTCATCTTTTACCATCGTGGCGAATTCTTTAGCCGTGGGGAAATAAAGGCCGGAATGGCAACATTCCACCCCAGTGGTTTCCCGCATGGCCCGCATCCAAGCGCCTATCAGAGCAAAATGGTCAAGGCGCCGGTGGAAACCGATGAAGTGGCGGTCATGATCGATAGTCGAGCGTTTTTGAATGTTGATGAATCGATCCCTGATGGTGCGGAATGGAAGGCCTACGTAAAAACGTGGGAAAAGGCCGAAGAAACACTATAAGCACTTGCTGTCTTTCGGTGAAAAATGGCATTTTGGCGCCGCGAGTTGAGGATGGTATTTTCGGGGAAGGTTGTTAATGTAATTGTCAACTTGTCGGGATAGTTTAAACCGTCCCGAAGAACTCTGGCTAAAATGACAAACTGTTCATTACACAATGCTTTCCAACGCCGGAAATCCTGATATCAAGGGGCATCAGGATGACCGCCAGACATCAGCGCCGTTACCGGTTAACCAAAGCCAAGAATGAATAAACAGAAGATCGTAAAATCCGTCAGTCACAAGTCTCCCGAACCGCATGAGGTGCCGGAAGCCCCATTGGCATGCCTGCCACAAACCTTTGAAACACGCGGTGTCAGGACCCCCTTTACCACCAAGACCCTGCGCTATGCGCGCGTCTCGATCGGTAAGGGCGGACGGAAAATGATCATGTTGCCGGGCCTGTCCGGTGGCCTTGGTACCTATGAGATGCCGCTTGATACCCTGCGTGAAGTGTTTGATCTGTCGGTGCATGACCGCATGCTGTTTGATCGTGTGCTTGAGCTTGAAGAAGTTCGCCCGCAGACAGTTCTTGAACATAGCCGCGACGTCGGCAGCACCGGTGTTGGCGGTGTGGAACTGGCGCGCGTTTGCATCCGCCGGAACTGGAACGAAAAGGCATCGCGCGAACTTGGTCAGATGGCCGTTCTGCATCAGGCCCTGCGCCAGCTTGGCGGTGAAGCCGTCAAGGACATGAAGCAAGAAGAACTGATGACCACCGAAGGTCAGATCCGCGCACGTAAAGCACTGAACCGCTTCGCGTCCGAGCATAAGGTTGCCAATGACACCATCATCGATAGTCTTGGCGAATGGAGCAAGATGATTGCCCCGGTTGGTCTTGATCTTGAAGGATGTCAGGGGCAGCTGCGCGTTTTGGCCAACGGGCTTAAGAAATTTGCCCAGGATATAGAGGAATGGGCGAATTCAGAGCAATCCGATTTCCGCTTTATGGCCGGGCGCATCGTAAGTGCGACCCGTTCAACCAGCGAGCATGCCTTGAAACGCATTGCCGAAGTTGATAGCTGGAACAGTGAACTTGGCAAGGTCCTGACCGATTGGGAACGCGCCAAGCAGGATATTGGCAAGACAGTCGAGTATCTTTGGTGGCTGCTCGATGGTTGGCAGGAGCTGATTGATGTCTGGGAAAAACGATCCCTGACAGATCGCTCCAAGCAGCGCGAAGTCGTCGAGGAAATTGCAAGCTTCGCACCGGTTCTGCCGCTTTCGGAAATTGCCATCTCTGAACAGCAGTTCTGGGCTGATGTGCGTGTGAACCAGATGCTTTGGGCCGGTGAATTGCGTAAACTTGGCAGTGGTGAGATTGACGCCGACATGATGGACCGTCTCGAACGCTTCAGGAGACAGACGGCATGAAGATCGAAGATGCCGGAAAGCTTGGCGTTTCCCAACTTGGGCAGCTGTTTGAATCCCTTAGCAGCAGCGAAATCGCACGCTTTACCCGTGCGATCGAAAGTGATCGTGCCGATCCCAAATTGCCGCTGCCCCATGAAGCCATCCTGCAGATCCTGCGTCCGCGTCTGGCGTCGCTTAAGCCGGAACGCTATCCGACACCGATGCGTCAGTTCTGCGATCCGTTCGAGGATTTGCTGACATCCGGCGAGCCCAACGAAAAAAGCATCCGCATCAGCCGGTCTTCGTTGATGCCGATCTGGAATGTTGTGGTGGAGTCCGGCGGGCCTGAATTCCAGAAGGCCATGCAGGATATCGACAAGGCTGCAGCTACCCGCGACACCGCCAAGCTTGCCATCGCCGAACGTCAGCTTTGGCAGATAGGCGCACGTACGATCGAAGATCAAATCGAAGATTCCCATGGTGGGGTGAAGCAGGAACGCGCGCTTGCGACCCGTTTGGGATCACGCATCCATATGCCGGCCTTTGCCGAGGTTGGTAAAATTCTGCGTGTTGGTGATGAAATTTCCCAGTTGCGTGAACGGTTCCCGTCCGCACCGATCAGGGTTCTTGATCCCAATGATGTGAAATGGCTGCGTGACTTGTTCGTGTCGATTTCCAAGGAAAAACCCGGACTGGAACCGATGTTCCTGCTTGCGGTTCTTGCACGTCTGTTGCGACCGAGCGAGTTGTTCAAGCTGATCCGTGTGCTTTCCAGCAAGTCTGACGACCGCACGATTGAGAAAACCAATCTTGCCGAAACCGGTGATCTGATCATCGATCTGCTGGCCGAAACCGTGACCGAGATCGAGCAGGGTGTTGTTACCGGCAAGGACGAAGCGCACATTCTGTCGCTGGCGCGTTGGTATGCATCCGAATTTGTCCGCATCACGCGCGAATTCAAAATCCGCAAGGATGGCCGCTGGGGCGAGAAGTTGCTTGAAACCCGTCGTCGGGTGTCGCGTGCGCTGGCCGATACGATGTTTGGCGCAACGCCAGAACGCGTAATTGATGCCTTGCCAAAACTCGAAGCCGCACAGGGCCCGGGATCGGGCCGCAGTGGATTGGCGCGTCCGATTTTCTCGCAGGAATTCGATGACGATAAGGTCCTCGCGGCAGAAAGATCGGCAGAGGCAATTGCCGAAACCGCACGTATTGCAGATGTGCTGGCAGCGCAAAGTTCGGCGGCCAAGGCGGTGGTTGAGCTCAAGAAAAAGCTTAATCAGATCGGCCGTGCCGGTGTCGATAGCATGCGCCGACTGACACCCGAAGAGGTGCCCAACGCGCAGCGAAACCTGATGGCAACGGTGCGCTTGCTTGAAATCGTCGATGGTCCGGATGATGCCGATGTGCTGCGCCGCCGGGGGATGAATGCACTGCGTGCGTTGACAGCAGATCAGAAGGCAAGCTGATCAGGCAGGCTTTGCCTGCTTGCCTTGTTCGCGGATCAAATCCGTCACTGTTTCAAGTTGATCAAGCCAGTTCATGAAGGCCCGGATTTTGGGAAGCCGTGCACGGCTTTTCGGGCAGCAGGCGTAATAATGAAACGGGCTGGCTTTTGGTTGTCCGAAGGGTGCAATGATCCGTCCGGTCGCCAATTCATCCTCAATCGCAAAAGTCGGCAGTAGTGCCACGCCAAGTCCGGCGGCGGCAGCCTGCATCGCCATGGTGAAGTGTTCGAACTTCGGGCCGTTTTCCCCGTCGATGTCACTGAGGCCACTGGCCGCAAGCCAATCGGCCCAACCGCGCGGGCGGGTTGCGATATGCAGCAACGGGAAGTTTCGAAGATCCTCTGCCTGTGGAGGGCGTCCCAAATTGGCAACCAGTTGCGGGCTGCAGATCGGTACCATTTCCTCGCCATGTAGGATGTGGGCATCAAGTTCCGACCAGTTTCCTTCGCCAAATAGAACAGCGATATCGATCTGCTCGCGGTCAAAGTCGGGCATGCCGATCCGCGAGATGAAGTTGATGGCGATTTCGGGGTGCTTGCTTCTGAATTCAGGCAATAATGGAATAAGGCAGCGTGAACCAAATGTCGGCGGGGCGGCCACCGTCAAGACACCGCTTTCCGATCCGCCAGACAAAAGCGTAAGCGTCGCGCTTTCAAGCTGATCAAGGGCCGGGCGGATGGATTGCAGATAACTTTCACCTTCCGGGGTCAGCACGAGGCGTTGCTTTTCTCGGGCAAACAGCTTGCAGCCAAGCCAGGTTTCAAGACCCTGAATCTGCCGGCTTACTGCACTTTGCGTGAGGTAAAGTTCCTCGGCCGCACGTGATGCGCTGCCAAACCGGGCGGTCTGTTCGAAGCAACTAAGCGCCTTCAGGCTGGGAATGCGACGGGCCAATCGGGTGTCCTGATCAAGAGGTGTCTGCAAAGATTATGAGTTTTTTGCATAATCTACATCACTTTTATCATTTGCAAGTTCGTCTGCCAATTCCTAGCTTTACCCCATAAGCAAGTAAGCTTTTCAGGGGTAGCGTCATCTCGCCCTTCTATGGCGCTGCCCCTGCTTTCTGTACAAAAATTCATAAAAGGACCAGGTGAATGGCAAGCCGCGCACCGTTTCATTGGGAAGATCCGCTCCTGCTTGAAGAACAGTTGAGCGAAGACGAACGCATGATCCGCGATGCGGCCCGTGCATATTGTCAGGAAAATCTGCAGACCCGCGTTCTTGAAGCCAACCGTCATGAAGTTTTCCATCGTGAAATCATGAGCGAGATGGGTGAACTTGGTCTGCTTGGTCCGACCATCCCCGAGGAATACGGCGGACCGGGCGTTAACCACGTTGCCTATGGTCTGGTCGCACGCGAAGTTGAACGCGTTGATTCCGGTTATCGTTCGGCAATGTCGGTTCAGAGCTCGCTCGTGATGCATCCGATCTATGCCTATGGCAGTGAAGAACAGCGCAAGAAGTATCTTCCGAAACTGGCAACCGGTGAATGGGTTGGCTGCTTTGGCCTGACCGAGCCGGATCACGGTTCCGATCCGGGCGGTATGAAAACCCGTGCCCGTAAAGCCGATGGCGGCTTTAACCTGTCGGGTGCCAAAATGTGGATCACCAACAGCCCGATCGCAGACGTCTTTGTCGTCTGGGCCAAGGATGACGAAGGCGTTATTCGCGGCTTCATTCTTGAAAAAGGCATGAAGGGTCTGAGCGCACCGAAGATCGAAGGCAAGTTTTCCTTGCGTGCGTCGATCACCGGCGAAATCGTCATGGACAATGTCTTTGTACCCGAAGAAAACTTGCTGCCGAACGCCAAGGGCCTTGGCGGTCCGTTCGGTTGCCTGAACAAGGCCCGCTACGGCATTGCATGGGGCGCGATGGGGGCTGCTGAATTCTGCTGGCATGCGGCACGTCAATACACGCTTGATCGCAAACAGTTCGGTCGTCCGCTTGCGGCAAACCAGCTGATCCAGCTGAAACTGGCCAATATGCAGACCGAAATCACCCTTGGCCTGCAGGGCGCGCTTCAGGTCGGTCGTCTGCTTGACGAAGGCAAAGGCGCACCGGAAGCCATTTCGCTGATGAAGCGTAACAACTGTGGTAAGGCGCTTGATATTGCACGCGTTGCCCGCGACATGCATGGCGGTAACGGCATTTCCGATGAATTCCATGTCATCCGTCACGCGATGAACCTTGAAGCGGTCAATACCTATGAAGGTACGCATGATGTTCACGCCCTGATCCTGGGCCGTGCACAGACCGGCCTTCAGGCCTTCTCCGCAGAAGGTTGATCCAGAAATCCTGATCGGGCGGCGGCAGAAATGTTGTCGCCCGATTTGATTCTACCTGCTTTTTCCAAGTCGATATTTCGGGATATTCAGATGACTGGCGCACTTTCCGGGCTTCGTGTTCTTGACCTTTCGCGTGTACTGGCCGGGCCTTGGGCCAGCCAGACCCTTGCCGATATGGGGGCAGAGGTCATCAAGATCGAACGTCCCGGTGCCGGTGATGATACCCGTGGCTGGGGCCCGCCCTTTGCCAAGGACGCCAATGGCGAAGACACCACCGAGGCCGCCTATTACCTGACGGCGAACCGCGGCAAAAAGTCACTGACCATCGATATCACCAAGTCCGAAGGTCAGGAGATTGTGCGCAATCTCGCAGCCGAAAGCGACGTGGTACTCGAAAACTTCAAGGTTGGTGGCCTGAAGAAATACGGGCTGGATTACGCATCGCTTTCGAAAGTGAACCCGAAGCTTGTCTATTGCTCGATCACCGGGTTTGGGCAGGACGGTCCCTATAAGGATCGTCCTGGCTACGACTTCATGATCCAGGGCATGGGCGGGTTGATGAGCATCACCGGTGCGTCGGACAGTGCACCGGGTGGCCAGCCGATGAAGGTTGGTGTTGCTGTTGCTGACATCTTTACCGGGCTTTACGCAACGATTGGCATCCTGGCTGCCTTGCGTCACCGCGATGCAACCGGCGAGGGGCAATATATCGATCTGGCACTTCTGGATGTGCAGACGGCTGTTCTTGCCAATCAGGCGATGAACTATCTTGCGACCGGCAATGCGCCGGGTCGTCTTGGCAACGCGCATCCCAATATCGTGCCCTATGAAGCCTTCCCGACGGCGGATGGTTATCTGATCCTGGCGGTTGGCAATGACAGCCAGTTCAAAAGCTTCTGCGCAGTCGCGGGGCTTGATGCCTTGCCGCTTGATGAACGCTATGCCACCAACCGCAAACGCGTTGCCAATCGCACCGAGTTGGTGCCGCTGATCCGTCAGGCGATGGTTGCCAAAACCACCGATGAATGGATCGACGCCCTTGAAAAGGCCAATGTGCCGTGCGGTCCGATCAATACCCTTGATCGCGTGTTTGATAACCCACAGGTCAAGCATCGCGGCATGGTCAAACAGCTTGATCATCCGACGGCAGGAACCGTTCCGACGGTTGCCAACCCGATCAAGTTTTCCAAAACGCCGATCACGGATGAAAAAGCGCCGCCGATGCTGGGTCAGCACAGCGACGAAATCCTGCGCAAGGTCGCTGATCTGAGTGACGATCAAATCGCAAAGTTGCGCGAAGCAGGAATCGTCTGATCCGGGGGAGAAGTGCGCTTGGAATAACACTTGGTGATTGTGATATTTCGGGTAATCTTCTCTTTCAGTTGAATGGTGCGCTGCACATTATTTTGTAATGTGTGGATCTGACGCAATCTGCACCAGTTTGGACGCCCTTTTGGCGAGGATATTGCGGAACTTCTGTAAATAGCGATGCTTTCGCGACCTCCGGATTGCAAGTCTCTGTAGATTTTATATCATTTTACAAAATACAAATTCGGGGAAATGCATGTCAGAAGTAGTAATTTCAGCGCGGTCTGTTGGTAAAACATTTGGGTCAGGGGCGGATAAAGTCACCGCGCTGGACTCGGTTTCCGTTGATATCTTTCAGAACGAATTTTTCACCATGTTGGGCCCTTCGGGCTGCGGTAAAACGACTTTGCTGCGCCTGATTGGCGGGTTTGAACAGGCAACATCGGGGCAGATCCTGCTTGAAGGCAAGGAGCTAAACGACCTGCCGCCGTTCAAACGGCCGATCAATACGGTCTTCCAGTCCTATGCGCTGTTCCCGCATCTGACGGTTAAACAGAACATCACATTCGGGCTTGAGATGCAGGGCATCTCGCGCAAGGACGCCGGCGGACGTGCAGACGAAATGCTCGAACTGGTTCGATTGGCCGAATATGGCGATCGCGTACCAAGCCAGCTTTCCGGTGGTCAGCAGCAACGTATTGCCCTGGCACGTGCGCTTGCACCGGCGCCAAAGGTGCTTCTGCTTGATGAGCCGCTTTCGGCCCTTGATCTTAAGCTGCGCAAGGAAATGCAGGTCGAACTGAAACGCCTGCAAACCGAAACCGGGATTACCTTCGTCTTCGTGACCCACGATCAGGAAGAAGCCCTGGCCATGTCGGATCGAATTGCCGTCATGCAGTCGGGTGAAATTCTTCAGATCGGTGCGCCGCGGGAAATCTATGAAGCCCCGACCCATCGCTTTGTCGCGGACTTTATCGGCGACAGTAACTTCCTTGTTGGTGACCTTGTTGATGGTGGCGCAGGCAAGCGTGCCGTGAAACTTTCCGGTGGTCAGGTGATCGCCCTGACACAAGAGGTTTCCGATCAACGCACTGGCGAAGTCACGGTTTCGGTTCGCCCGGAACGCCTTGGTCTGGTCGCCGAAAGCGATGCCGGTGCGGATCAACTCACCGGGACGGTTTCGACCATTATCTATTTCGGGACGGATACCACCTATCAGATTGATCTTGGCAACGAGGCGCTGCTGACGGTCCGGATGCAGAATGGCTCTGGCGCGAAGGCAGATTTTGCTGAGGGCGAGCGTGTCGGTATCACCATGTCACCTGATGCCATCCGGGTACTGGCGGACTGATCATGGGGAACATCTTACGAACCAAACGATTTTGGCTGGTCGCACCTGCGGTGGTCTATATCGGCTTCTTCATGGCCGTGCCGCTGTTGCAGATGGCCTATGTTTCCGTGCTCGAACGGGGTGATTATGGCGGGGTGAACTGGGGGGCATTCTCGATGGATGCCTATATCAGCTTCATCTTCGAACGTGATCTGATGGACAATCTGGTGGTTAATACCGACTACCTGCAGATTTTTGTCCGTTCGTTCGGCCTGTCGGCAATGACGACGGTATTTGCGCTTCTGCTCGGTTTCCCGACGGCGTTTTACATCTCGACCCAACCGCAAAGTCGCCGCAACTTCCTGATCTTTCTGGTGACCATTCCGTTCTGGACCAATATTCTGGTGCGCAACTATGCGTGGATGCTGTTGCTGCGCAATGGCGGCCTGATTGATGGTGCCTTGAACTGGATGGGACTTGAAACCGGCGGGCTTGATGTCCTTTACACGCCCTATGCGGTGTCGATTGGCCTGACCTACACCTATCTGCCGTTCATGGTTCTGCCGATCTATGCCAGCCTTGAAAAACTTGATCATCGACTGGTCGAGGCGGCCTTTGATCTTGGTGCGGACAAGCGCCGAGCGATGAGCCGGGTGATCTTGCCGCTTGCCGCACCCGGTATTGCTGCGGGTTGCATTCTGGTCTTCATTCCCTGCCTTGGCGCCTATGTGACGCCGGAACTTCTGGGCGGTGGTAAGTTCATGATGATCGCCAACCTGATCGGCAGCCAATTCGGGGCTGCACGTAACTGGCCGCTTGGCGCGGGGCTTGGCTTTGTGCTTCTGGCGCTCGTGCTGATCTCGATGATGGTCTATTCGTTCAAGTTCAAATCATTGCCGGAGGAAAGCCGATGAAAGTCGATGCTTCCAACCCGCTGTGGCGTTTCCGCGGGATCACCTCAACGGCAATGTTTTTCTTTGCCTATCTGTACCTTCCGATCGTCGTTCTGATTGCGCTTTCGTTTAACGAAAACCGTCTGGCGACGATCTGGACCGGTTTCACGATGGACTGGTATGTCACCGCTCTTTCCAACGATGACATGCTGCGCGCAGCTCAGAACTCCATCGTTGTCGCGGTTTCGGCAACCGTTCTGGCCACCATTGCCGCCACATTGGCAGCAATGGGCATGTCACGCGGACGGTTCAAGGGCGAGGCGGGCGTTTCGGCCATGCTGGTTCTGCCATTGCTGGTGCCGGAAATCGTGACCGCGATTGCGACCCTTCTGTTCTTTGTCGCGTTGGGGATCAAGCTTGGTCTTCTGACGGTGATCATTGCCCATACGGTCTTTTGCATTCCGTTTGCCTATCTGCCCATCCGCGCACGGTTGGAAGGCATGGACCCCGCATTGGTCGAAGCGGCAAACGATCTATATGCCAATGAATGGAAAGCGTTTCGGCGTGTCACCCTGCCATTGCTGTGGCCGGGGATTTTGTCAGGCGCGATGTTGTCCTTCATCATCTCGCTTGATGACTTTGTCATTTCCTATTTCGTTGGTGGGGCCGGGTCTACGACCTTGCCGATCTATATCTTTGGCATGATCCGGATCGGGATCACGCCAGAGGTGAATGCTGTCTCTGCGATGATGTTGATTGTCTCAATCGTGTTTGTCAGCATCTCGTTCATGATTGATCGTATTCGCTACTGATAACTGAAATTCCAAACGGGATGGCGGGTTCACCGGACGGGCCTGCCATCCGAATAACAAAATAATGCACCGTCCTCATTTGGGAGTCTCACGATGAAACTACGTTCCGCACTTCTGGGAGCATCCGCCATTGCCTTTTTGTCGGCCGGTTCGGCACAGGCAGCTGGCGATCTGTTTTTCTATAACTGGTCGAACTATTTTCCGCCGGAGCTGATGGAAAAGTTCGAAGAGGAAACCGGCATCAAGGTGACCCTTGATGTGTACGATTCCAACGAAACCATGCTGGCAAAGCTTCAGGCCGGTGCATCGGGCTATGACATTGCTGTCGCATCCGACTACATGGTTGACGTGATGATCAAGGAAGGCCTGGCAACCAAGTTCGATGCCAAAAGCCTTGAGAACTTCGGCAACGTTGCCAAGCCGCATGACACCATGAAATACGATCCGGAGCGCGAATACTCCGTGACCTATCTCTGGGGCACCACCGGCTTTACTTATGACGCGGCTGCTGTTGATGGCGAGCTTGAAAACAGCTGGAAAGAATTCTTCGAACCGCGTGAAGAATTCCGCGGCAAGATCGGCGCGCTGAACGACGAAGTCGAAATGTTCAACGCGGCGTCCTACTACGCTGGCGTTGAAAAATGCACCGAGGACCCGGCCGAAGCCCAGAAGGTCCTTGATGTTCTGATGAAACAGAAGCCCTACATTGCTGTTTACAGCTCTGAAGGCACCATCGACCGCATGTCGGCGCGTGAAGTTCAGATGCACATGCAGTGGAACGGTGCTGCTCACCGTACCAAGGAAAGCATTCCGGAAGCGGTCTTTGTCTATCCGAAGGAAGGCCTGACTTACTGGGCTGACCACTTTGTCATTCCGGACGGTGCGCCGAACCTCGAAAACGCCAAGACCTTCATCAACTGGATGATGAAACCGGAAAACGCGGCCGAGGCCTCGAACTATGCCGGTTACATGAACTCGATCAAGGGCACTGGCGAATTCATGGACCCGTCGCTGAATGCCGATCCGGCCGTGAACATGCCTGAAGAATATGCTGACCTTCTGATCCCATCGCAGAACTGCTCGGTCAAGGCGCGTGATCTTCGTAACCGTGTCTGGACCAAACTTAAAAACTAAGTCTGGTTCGACGATTGATCGTTATGATCCGGCTGTCGTCTGATGGCCGGATCATGTTATTTTGCGCTCACCACCATTTTGATTTCAGGAACGCTGATCATGACTTCGCCGGCATCCTTCCCCGAATATGTAACTCTGGCCCTTTGGGCAACCAACCTTGGTCGACCGGTGGCTGATATGGCCGGATGGGCCGATCATGTGGATGCCAAAATGGCCGTGGCCGCCCAGCAGGGTGCGAAGATTTTCGTTCTGCCGGAATATGCCAGCGAACAATGGTTGGCCTTCAAACCCGAAGGCCTGCAAACCGGACAGGAAATTGCCTGGATGGCGGACCTCGCGCCCGAGGCGCGCAAATACGCAGCCGACCTCGCCAAAAAGCACGACATGCTTCTGGTGGCGGGCAGCATGCCCTGGCACATTGATCCCGAAAACCCGGATGCCGGGCAAACCAACAGTGCGATGATCTTCACCCCCGACGGCGATGCCATCATTCAGGACAAGCTTTCCCTGACACCCGGAGAACAGGAACCGGAAAACTGGAACCTCACCCCGGGCAAGAGCTTCAACGTCATTAAATGGCGCGGGTTGAATGTTGCGGTGCTGATCTGTCTTGATATTGAAATGCCGGCCTTGTCCTGCGTGCTTGCCCCGCTTGATATTGATCTGTTGTTGGTCCCGTCGATGACCCTCACACCATCGGGCTACAATCGCGTGTTTGGTTGTGCAAAGGCGCGTGCGGTTGAGCTGATGACGGTGGTCGGGGCCTGTGGCACGACGGGGGCTGCTGTCAACACCACCAACAACCCAACCAACTATTCCGGCTGTTCGGTCTTTACCCCGTGCGAACCGCAACTGGGCCACACCGGCCGCTTCGCCGAAACCGAACCGACCTTTGATGACGGTGCCGACGGCGAACTTCTGATTTCCAAGGATGTGCCGGTGGGACTGGTGCGCTCGCTTCGTAATGGCGACGCCGAAGTCTGGCCGGGCGGCTGGACTGCGGGTCATGTTTCGGTCGTTAGAAACGGCTAACACTGCCACGCAGAAAAAACAGAGCCCTCCGGATGATGAATGTCCGGAGGGCTTTGTTGTTGGTGCAAGTTTACGACGTCAGAATGTCAGAAGACTGCATGCGCGATACGCCAGCGGTGCCCATCGCCGTCCAGGCCGCTTCAAGCGACCCGTTCAGATCAATCGCCCGGCAGGCATCCTCAATCACGGAAACATTCAGCCCGGCCTTACGCGCATCCTGAGCCGACCAACTGACACAGAAATCGGTGGCAAGTCCGCAAACATAAACGTTCTTAAGGCCGCGTTCCTGCATGTAACCGGTAAGTCCGGTTTTGGTTTCGCCGTCCGCCTCGACAAAGGTGGAATAGCTATCCACTTCGCTATGAAATCCCTTGCGGATGATCAGCTGTGCATGCGGGATATCAAGACCCGCGGCAAGTTTGGCATCGTCCGATCCCTGAACACAGTGATCGGGCCACAGGACCTGCGTGCCGTAATCAAGTTCGATGGTTTCAAACGGTGCCTTGCCCTCATGGCTTGAGGCAAAGGATGCATGACCCGGGGTGTGCCAGTCCTGAGTGAAAATCACGTTTTCGAACTGCTGACCCAGCTTGTTGATGATCGGGATGATCTGATCGCCGTCACTGACTGGCAATGTCCCGCCGGGCAGGAAGCAGTTCTGGACGTCAATGACCAGAAGGACATCGTCCTTGTTCTTGCCGATCATGCCTGATGCAAGGGCTGTGCGCGCCGATCCCAGCAGGGATGCAGACGCGAGCGTTCCGGCACCAATGGCGCCAAGTCCGGCCAGAAACCGACGACGGTTCAGGGAATAAGAGGAATTGTTCAAGATCGCCTTCCTGATGTTGGTGGCCGACGCGTCGCTTAAGATTGTCTGCTCTGGTTATTTTGCGCGGACACTTGTTATAAGTGCTTGAACGTTCCTCTGATTTCATCAGGATTGGGCGAGAATACAGCAAAGTCAAGCGACACCAGATGCTGCCTATGCGTCAGGGGGAGGCTCCCCTGATCGCACAGTCAGGATGCCAAACACGATCAGGAGCAAGGCGACGATGAAAATTGCGGTAATGGGTGCCGGGGCGGTTGGATGCTACTACGGGGCGATGCTGGCCCGGGCCGGTCATGACGTTACCCTGATCGGGCGTCCCAACCATGTCGAGGCCATGAACCGTGATGGCTTGTTGCTCGATTTCGGATCGTCACAGGAATATGTCGCTGTCACGGGCGATACCGATGCCGCCGGTGTTGCGGGCGCGGAAATGATCCTGTTTTGTGTGAAATCCACCGACACGATCGAGGCGGGCGAACAGATCAAACCGTTCCTGTCCGCCAATACCATTGTGCTCAGTCTGCAAAACGGCGTGGATAATGCCGAACGCCTAAGTGGCGTTCTTGGGCAGCCGGTTATTCCGGTGGTGGTCTATGTCGCGACCAGCATGGGCGGGCCGGGCCATGTCAAACATCATGGGCGCGGTGAGCTTGTGATTGGTCCGTCCGCGCAAAGCCAGATCGTGGTCGATACGCTGGTTCCGGCGAAAATCCCGGTCGAGGTTTCCGAAAATGCTGCCGGTGCCCTTTGGGCCAAGATGATCCTGAATTGTGCCTATAACGCGCTTTCGGCGATTACCCAGCGTCCCTATGGCGAAATCGTTCAGGGTGTTGGCGTTTGGGATGTCATGCGCAACGCAGTTGATGAATGTCTGGCGGTTGCCAAGGGGTGCGGTGTGACTGTGCCGGGTGATGTCTGGGGCGCGATTGAAAAGATCGCTGAAACCATGCCCGGTCAGTTTTCCTCGACCGCACAGGATCTGGCGCGCGGTAAAGCAAGCGAGATTGATTTTCTCAATGGCTATATCGTGTGCAAAGGGACGGAACTTGGGATCGCAACCCCGACCAATCTGACCTTGCATGCGCTGACCAAATTGCAGGAAACCAAATCGGCGTAATTGCCTGATTATTCTGCCGGGGAGTTTGCCGGTTCGGTTGCGCCTTCGGGTGATCTTTTGAACTTGCGGGCAACTGCTGCAACGATCTGATCGTTAAACATCACCAATGCGGCGGCGGCGACGATGAAAACGCCTCCCATCAGGCTGATCGGTGCGGGCAGGACGCCAAAGACGACAAGATCAAGAACGATCGCCCAGATCATGGCGGTATACTCAAACGCCGAAAGGGTCGACGCCGGGGCCCGTGCAAGTGCCTCGGTCATGGCGATGTGGGCGAGGCCACCCGTTATGCCAGCACCAATTAGATAAACGATATTGTCTACTGAAAGTGGCGCCCAGCCAAACGGGATGGTCAAAAGACCGCCGATGGAACAGATCACCGCAAAGTAAAAGGCAATCGTGCCGGATGGCTCCGTGGTCGTCAGCGCCTTGATTTGCACCTTGGCAAAGGCAGTGGTAATCGCAAAGGCTACACCTGCCCCGATGCCGATCAGGGTGTTGTGATCCAGTCCCGGTGTGGACAGCATCGGCCAGAGCATCAGGAACACACCGGCAAAACCGCCAATGGTCGCACCGATCACAAGCCAGCCTGGGTTTTCACGAAGCGTAATTATCGCAACCGGGATCAGGATCAGTGGGGCCAGGAAGCCAAGGGCGGTGGCCAGCGCCAGCGGAAGATACGCCAGTGACACGAACGCCAGAAACATCGAAATACAGCCATAGGTGCTGCGTTTCAAATGGCCAAGCGGGCGTTTGGTCCGAAGGGCTCTGGGGAACTGATTGCGCCACATCAGATAAAGCACAATCGGGATCAGCGCGACACTGCTGCGCCAGAAGACGATCTGGCCGGTCGGGGCTTCGAATGACGCCAAGCGGACAAGCAGGTTCATCACCCCGAACAATCCGGTCGCGGCAAGGCGTAACCCAATTCCAGACCAGAAGCTGTTCATCACGTTTATCCCGAATGGTGGCCGGTCATCTGACCTGCGTTCAGGAGTATCGCAAGTTCAGAAAGGGCAATACTGATAAATTTTCATGTCTGACTGCATGATAATTCAATGCACTGGCTCTAAAGTCGTTAGCATTACAGGGAATGCAGCCATTTTTCATAGCGGGTATCGCGTTCTTCGTCGCTGGCATCCGGAATGCCTTTCCGCACGGCCTGCGCATTGCGGCGAAAATCGCCCGGCGTCATATCGTACTTTTCACGAAACGCACGGATGAAACTTGTGTCGCTGGCAAAGCCACATTCAAGCGCGATGTCATAAAGTGACCGGTTGCGTTCAGCCGGCGAGCCCAGCAACGACATAGCATGGCGCAGGCGCAAATCCCGGATGAAGCGATAAACCCCGCCGTGATCTTCCATCAACTGATAAAGCTTGGACCGCGAAATACCCAATTCACGCGCTGCGCGGTCCGGTGTCAGATCCGGGGATTTGAAGTTCTTGCGGAAGTACTGGCGGATCAGGGCCATGGTTTCGAGGTTTTGTCTTTGATGGGCCGTTTCCGATGTTCCGCCATGGGCCGCGTTCAGGCAGGTGGCCAGGACTTCGACAAAACTGTTTTCAAGGACGCTGGCCTGTTCCGGGCTGAAGGAATGTGCGTTTTCCTTAAAGGACAGCATCATGCTGGCAAGAATGCGCACCATCGGATCACGCGGGCTTAGAAACCGCATATTGTGATCTTCGGGAAGGGTCAGGCGGTTCTCAAGCAGCTTGCGGGGGAAGATCATGACAAGGTTGTCGAAATCTGTCGTGACGGCCGTTGCGACCTGTGAAAGGTCCTGAAACAGCAACCCGCCCTGGGCAAGGCTTCCGCCGTCCTTGCCTTCTTCTGACGACATGCCCCCGCCATGAAAATACTGAACCATATAATGGTCCATGCCATCAGCTGCGATTGCCGATGGGCTGCGTTTCCAGAACTGATGTTTGCTGATTGTCCGGGCGAGCATCATCGAGCCCATCAGATCGGCATCCAGTGTCGCATGGAAATCGTTCTTGCGGATGTCGGGAACTGTTTCGACATCAAAGATGCAATCAATGCTGCTTTTCCAGATGTCATAACGCACCGACATCGGAAGGTCATTGACCGTAAAAAAGGTGTGAGTGTTCTGTGGTGTGTCTGTCATGCCTGATCCCCGGTTTTGCTTTAAAAGCAAACAACGCTACTTGCGCCGGTCAATTCTGGTGTCGAACGCTAAGGTCGAACAACTCCATAAGTTTTGTATGATATGACTAGTCCTTCCTATCCGTCAAAGTCCAAAAAGTATAGTGTTGCCTATAAATAAGTCCAAAAATGCGAGTATTTCGTAACGTCAATAGCTTGGCAGTGTTGGCCCTAGCCAAAAGAACAAGCCAACTAGCTGCTTGGCTTGCCATAACCGATCAATTTTGGACGATATGCATATTCTTTTGGACGCCTCGTACATCGGGACTGCATTCACCATGTTAGACCTATAAAAAAACTCGCCCGTCCCGTGAACAGAATAAAATAACGAGGGTCGGTGCTATCAGTGTGACGTGATATTTTCTCTGGGGGAGAATATGGACCTTATTGAGGTGCCGTCAGCGCGACCAAAATCGCGCACGGAAAAACGTGATCGTGATCGCGCGGAAAGGGCAATGCCGTCAAAGGCACCTGAAGCGAAAGCTCAGAGCGACAATTCATCCAAATTCGCCAATGCGGGATTTGGCGGACCTGATTGCGATACACTTGCGCCGCTTGCGCGGATGATCCTTGTGCTTGAGGGCATCCGGTCCTGTGCTAATGACAAGGTATTGTCCGCAGTCAAGGACGATTCCGGTAAAGTCGGCGGTGAGGGCCAAAGTGCGTCGGCGCAGTCCGAGGTCAAAACGGGTTGGGCTCCCTGTGTTCTGGCAGATATGCAGTGCATGTTTGAACGTGACTGGACCCCGGATCCGATCCGGCGTGAAAGTGCAAGGCTGTTTGGCGCGACCATCATTCCAGTAAATGACACAAAATCTTTGACCGACCGGTCGGAAACACTGCGAAGCTAGTTTTCCAAAGCCGGATGGCGCGCGAGGCGCACCATCCGCAGTGCCGAGAAACAGTGTCAGAGCGTTTTAGAAGTGCATTTCGTCCATTTTCTGGATGATTTGCATATCTATTTGGATGAATTGTGCATTACGACAATAAAGTCCAAAGTAGAATTATGCGCAATAATAAGACACATGTCCGTTCACAGAGTGGGAAGATCTGCGTTCATGTAAGGACATGAATATCAGTGAAGCTTTATATTGTTCTCTGGGGTTAGAGATGATGTCTTGTATACCACATCCGGCACGCCGGAAGGGAGAAGCCAATTGTCGTGGTCCAGGCCGCGACTGGGGGCCAAGTAGCCACATTCTTCCCGGACGTCGCGTGAATGAGCCAAATCATCAGGCATGGCAGTATCTGGTCGAAAGTGACACTCACGACGATGAGCCTTTTGAATCCGGAGCTGACGGTTTTTTTTCCGATTACATTGACGAAGCATCGGTCGCAGTAACGCGAACCTTCGAAGACAGCTTCAGAATGCTGAAGTCAGTGATGGAAATGATGGCCTTTATCGAAGGTCTGCGGGTGATGCGCCATGACGGGGCGGTTGCACTCAAAGCCGATAAGCGCCTTGAGCGTCTCAGCAATGATACGTTTGCCAACAAGAAAGACCAAAATTCGTCACAGAACCGCAGCGGTTGGTCATCGGAATTTATGGTTCAGCTTCACAACATGTGCGCAAGTGGGCAGAAAACGCGGCCAGATCATCTTAATGTCACTGAGTGCTATGGAACCTATCTCGAACCTGAGCACGAGATTTTGCCGCCAAAATCACCTGTGACGAGATACAAAAACTAGGTCCCCGATTTGACGAAAGCCGGCCTTAACGGAAATATCCGCCCGACGTGCGCCCCGTGGCCTTGCGAAACATCGCAATAAAGGCCGACGGGGTTTCGTATCCCAGATCAAGGGCGATTTCGGTTACTGGCCGGTCATTGGCAAGCTTTTCCAAAGCGTGCAGCAGGCGAAGCTTTTGCCGCCATTCGCGAAATGGCATGCCGGTTTCGCGCTGAAACAGGCGTGCCAATGTTCGGCTCGACGCGCCACAAATCTTCGCCCAATCTTCAAGCGTACGGTTATCGGCCGGGTCGCCTTGCAAATGATCGCAAATGCGCGCCAAGCGGGCATCCTTGGGGGCGGGCAGGTGAAGCTTGTCCTGATCAGGCGCCTTGATCTGATCCAGCAGCACGCGGATAAGACGACCTTCCTCGCCATCCTCATCATATTCGACCGGTATTTCCGTTGCCGCGCGGATCAGTTCGCGCAAAAGCGGGCTGACTTCCAGAACCATGCAACGATCAGGCAGGCTGGCTGCCACATCCCGCCCGATATAAAGGTGACGCGCCCGGGTAAAACCGGCACAGGTCACGGCGTGCTGTGTATGGGGTGGCACCCAGACTGCCCTTTGCGGCGGCACGATCCACATCCCGGCTTCGGTCACCACGGTCATGGTGCCTTCCAGCGCATATAAAAGCTGGTTCCAGTCATGGCTGTGTGCCGCAACGTGGTAGCCAGCCGGCATGTCACTAACCCGGACATATACCGCGCGCGGCAACTCACGGGGGCGCGGGACCTTGTTATGATGTTCCGGACGCCCGTCAAAGGTGTTGAGGATATGAACCATGATGCGCTGACATTCAAAACTGTCTTGATTGCGATATATGATGGCAGATTAACGCAAGACAGACGGATCAGACAGGTTTAACTTGGTCGCATTCCAAAACGCACAAGATGTGACACGGTCATCGCCACCAAAGCGACCCTGTCCCGGGAGATAAAATGTCCAAGGAAATCATGCCGGAGGCCAGCAATCACGCCGCCCCACTTGGTGATGCCAACAGCGCGCCCACAGCCCCGGTCTATAAGGGATGGCGCAATCCGGAAGTTCTGCTGATCGTGATGGCGGCAGCCATGCCGCTATCCTTTTCGACCTGGATGGCGCTTTTGAACAATTTCTCGGTCGAGATGGCCGATTTCACCGGGCGCGAGATCGGTATCCTGCAGTCGCTGCGCGAAATTCCGGGCTTTCTTGCCTTTACCGCGATCTTTGTCCTGCTGATCCTGCGCGAACAGACATTTGCCGTTATCTCATTGCTGGTGCTTGGCATTGGTGTTGCGATCTCGGGCTATTTCCCTACCGTGATCGGGCTTTATTGCACGACGGTTCTGATGTCGATCGGCTTCCACTATTTTGAAACCATGCAGCAGGCCTTGTCCCTGCAATGGGTGCGCAAGGACCGCACGGCGATGGTGATGGGGCGGCAGCTTTCTGCCAAGTCGATCTCGTCGCTGGTGATGTTTGGCATTGTCTGGGTGATGCTTGAAGTCTTTGATGTCGAGTATCGCTATGTCTATCTGCTGGGTGGGGCGCTAACGATCATCGCAGCCCTATTTGTCTGGGGAGCTTTCCCGAAATTCTCCGATGCCCATCCGCAAACCAAGAAGCTGATCCTGCGCAAACGCTATTGGCTGTATTACGCGCTGACCTTTATGAGTGGCGCACGCCGTCAGATATTTACCGTCTTTGCCGGCTTCCTGATGGTGGAAAAGTTTGGATATGACGCAGCCACCATCACCCTGCTTTATTTGGTGAACCACGTGATCAACATGTTCCTGGCACCCAAGATCGGCAAGATGATCGGCAAATGGGGCGAACGTCGCGCACTGGTATTTGAATATGCAGGCCTGTTCATTGTTTTCGTCTCTTACGCCTTTGTTGAAAACCATGTTCTGGCCGGTGGGCTTTATGTGATTGATCACCTGTTCTTCGCACTGGCGATCGCCATCAAGACCTATTTCCAGAAGATCGCCGATCCGGCTGATATTTCCTCGACCGCCGGGGTCAGCTTTACAATCAACCATATCGCGGCTGTCTTCATTCCGGCGGCCTTCGGGTTGCTGTGGCTGATCTCACCGGGCGCGGTGTTCCTGGCCGGCGCTGCCATGGCTTTTGTGTCACTCGTTCTGGCGCTTAACGTTCCGCATGATCCGGAACCGGGCAATGAGGTTGTACGGGGCTACAAGTCAACCACCCTGCAGCCTGCCTGATTGGCCGAACTGTTCAAGATCAGAAACGCCTGCCGATTGCGGCAGGCGTTTCTGTTTGTGTTTGCCTTGTCTTTTTCGCAAAATCTTCAAAACCCCGCCACTTAAACGGGACTACAGTTTCGCAGTTTCACGCATAAGCAGGGATAGGGCCCAATGGCATATTTTGACAAAAGAGCTGCCCGCATTGCCGCGATTTCAACGGTACTGGCACTCGTAAGCAGCACGGCCCTGGCCGATAGCACGGTATCGCTGCGTATTCTCGAAACCACCGACATTCACACGCATCTGGTCAATTATGACTATTACCGCGATGGCGCGTCTGACACGGTTGGTCTGGCAAAGGTCGCGACCTTGCTTAAGACCGCGCGCCGTGAAGCCGACAACGTTGTCTTTATCGATAATGGTGACCTGATCCAGGGCAACCCGCTTGGTGATTATATGGCCAAGGAACGTGGTCTTGAGGATGGCGATGTTCATCCGGTCTATAAGGCGATGAACCTGCTTGATTATGATGCTGCCAATATCGGGAACCATGAATTCAATTATGGCCTCGATTTTCTTGGCAAGTCGCTGGCTGGTGCGAACTTCCCCTATGTCAGCGCCAATGTCTTTGTCGATGACGGCGATGGCAATCCTGATAACGACAAGCCGTATTTCGATCCCTATGTCCTGCTGGATCGGGAATTCACCGATAGCGACGGTAAGGTGCACAAGGCTAAGGTCGGCGTGATCGGGTTTGTCCCGCCGCAAATCATGCAATGGGACAAGGCCAACCTTGAAGGCAAGGTGATCGCCAAGGACATCATCGAAATGGCCGAAAAATACGTTCCGGAAATGCGCGAAAAGGGGGCGGATATCGTCATCGCTGTTCCGCATTCGGGTCTATCGACCATGGCGCGCAACGGCATGGAAGAAAACGCCACCTATTACCTGTCCGAGGTCGATGGCATTGACGCCATCCTGTTTGGCCATGCCCATACGGTATTCCCGTCCGAAAACTTTGCTGATCTGGACGGTGTTGATCTTGCCAAGGGTACGATCAATGGTGTTGCTGCAGTGATGCCGGGCTTCTGGGGCAGTCATTTGGGGGTGATTGACCTGACGCTAAATGTCACCGATGACGGCGAATGGAGTGTTACCGACAGCCTGTCTGATGCGCGTCCGATCTATCAGCGCGAAGGCCGCACCGTGACCGCGCTGGTTGAAGCCGATCCGGAAATCATTGCTGCCGTCCAGGAAGAGCACGAAGCAACCATCGCCTATATGCGTGAAGGGGTCGGCACAACTTCCGCCCCGATCAACAGCTTCTTTGCACTGGTGGCCGACGATCCGTCGATCCAGATCGTGACCAATGCCCAGAAATGGTATCTCGAGAAAATCCTGAACGGGTCGGAATATGATGGCATCCCGGTCCTGTCAGCCGGTGCGCCGTTCAAGGCCGGTGGTCGCGGCGGCCCGGACTATTTCACCGACATCCCCGAAGGCCAGATTGCGCTTAAAAACGTTGCCGATCTTTATATCTATCCCAACACCGTGCGTGCGGTATTGCTTGATGGGGATCAGGTGCGTGAATGGCTTGAAATGTCAGCTGGCCAGTTCAATCAGATTGACCCGAATAGCCGCGAAGAACAGGCGCTGCTCAATCCGGATTTTCCGACCTATAATTATGATGTGATTGACGGGGTGACTTATGAAATCGATGTTACCAAGCCAGCGCGCTATAACAAGGCGGGCGAGGTGATCAATGCCGATAGCCATCGCATTGTTAATCTGAATTTCGAGGGCAAACCTGTCACCGCCGATCAGAAGTTTGTCGTTGCGACCAACAACTATCGCGCCGGCGGTGGCGGTAACTTCCCGGGGCTTGATGGATCAACCATCATTGTCGAGGCACCTGATGAAAACCGCACGGTGCTTGCCAACTATATCCTGACCGAAAAGGAAATTGATCCGCAGGCCGATGGCAACTGGACCTTCGCCCCAATTGGCGAGGCATCCAACGTCACCTTTGTGACCAGCCCAAAGGCATCCTCGGCGATCAATGCACCCGATAATATTAGCTTCGTTGGCGAAGACGCGGAAGGCTTTGCCAAATACGTGCTGCAAACCCGGTAACGGGATACAGCCGAAATCATCAAATACAAAAAAGCCGCCCGATATCAGGGCGGCTTTTTGCTTTTCACAGCTTTCCGGGAACGTACCCGAATGAAAGCAGGTTATTTCTTGTTGGCTGCCTGCGGGCCTTTGCCGCCAGCGCCGCCCTGCTGTGCAGGGGGATTGTCTTCGCGCGGGTTCTTGCCGTTCAGGTAAGCCTGCGCGCAATGCTCGTCGCAATAGGGCTTGCTTGGCACGATTTTCTTGCCGCAGAAATGGAAATCATCATCACCCGGATCGCCAAACGGCCAACGGCACATGCCCGGGCCCAGATCAAAGATCGAAATGCCTTTGGTCTGCTGCTTGGGGGCCGGTGCCTTTTTCTGTTCTGCTTCCTCTGCACGGCGCTGGATCGGGGACGGGCGCTTGGGCAGCCCAAGGCGATGTGCCTTGCCAACGACGGCATTCTTGCCGACGCCGAGTTCCTCACCGATGCGTGCCGTCGTCCAGCCCTGATTCCAGAGCGAGGTCAGCAATTCAATCTTTTCCGGCGTCCAGCTCATTTCGAGTATATTCCGTATTTCTTTGTCTGCCGTCGAAGTATTCCACGGCAAGGGCTTGTTGTTCGATGTCAAACAGGGATACAGAGGTATCGCCTAATATCGTGTAACGCAAGGGTCTTGGAGATTCGCATCCCGTCCCGTCTGCGCGAACAGGGCAATTTGCATGTTGAAGCCACAATGTAAAGAGGGGATCGTGTTTTGACCGGGTTTTTCATTGCCATTGCGGTTTTCCTGGCAGGCCACATTGTACCCGGCCTGCTGCGCGCAAGGCTTGTCGGTCTCATCGGCTATCGCCCCTATATTGTCGGCTTCTCGATCCTGTCGATTTTCCTGTTTGGCTGGGTGGTTCACGAGGTTCTGGTCGCGGAGTCGTTTTTGCTCTGGGACCATCAAACCTGGCAGGCACAGCTTCTTGTTGTTGTGATGTTGCCTGCCTGTATTTTGTGGGCCTGTGCCATTCTTCAACCCTGTCCGCTGTCGATCGGTCGAAAAACCGGGTTTGACCCGGCAACGCCCGGCATCAACGGGTTTTGTCGACATCCGCTATTGCTCGGCATGATCATCTGGGGCATCGGGCACATGATTGCCAATGGTGATCTGGTCGCGGTCCTGTTCTTTGGTGGCAGTGCAGCTTTTGCCCTGATCGGTTTCTGGCGGATGGAAAAAATCCGTCTGCGGGATGTCGCGCCGGATCAACGCGCGATCTGGCTGGGGGCGACCCGGCGGTTTGCGCCGTCCGGCTTGCTACGCGGTGCTGTTCGCTGGCAGGACCTTCTGGCCGGTATCATTCTTTATGTCATTCTGCTTGGCGGGCATGGCCATGTGATCGGCGTGGATCCGCGCATGATGGCGGGCTGGTAACGCACTTCTTATTGCAACGCTTGTCAGGCAAGGCTTTGACAGGGATACTGTGGGGCACGGCGCAGGGCATCTGCGCTGGCCGCTTTGCCGTGTTGGATGGCAAAGGGCAGTTTCAAGCGAGGTAACATGACGTCTCCTCAACTTGCGAGCAGTCTGGCCAAATTTGCCGAAATGGAAGGCCGCCACCCACGGCTTTTGCTGGCAACTGCATCCTCCGTCGAAGAAAAGCACGACAAACATGTCGCAACCCTGTTTGCTGATGGCGGGTTTGATGTGGATGTCGCCCCGCGTCATTCCGATGCGCAATCCATTGCCCGGCAGGTGATTGATTGTGATGCGGATATGCTCGTTCTGATCAGAACATCCCTGACGTCCGAAGACCGGGTCAGTGTCGCCGATCTGATTTCATCACTTGATGCGCTTGATGCTGCATATGTCAAAGTCGGCATTGTTGGCCATGCCGATGATCCGGCGGCTGGCAATGTTGAGTTTGTCTGTGATCTTGAACATCTGCAGACAAGCGATTGCGAAGCGCTGATTGACTATATTTTGGCAGTTGAAGAAGGCCGGGTTGCACAACATATTTAGAACATTGATAAAATCCGGGTAAAAGCGGGGCAATGTTTTGGAAACCCTTTGGGCGCATAATGATGCACAATAGTTGCACCCCAGGACGGGCTGTTTAATCAAGGGATGAATGGATGGGATTGCTCAAGGAAACGCTGATGCGCGTCTTTGTCGGCAAAAAAGGCCGGGATGCGATTCAGGCATATAATGACGCACAATCCCTTCATGTGCGCGACAGTGCGACGGCGGAAAAGACCGCCGGCCAGGCACGTCAGGCACGCCGTATCGAAGACCGCGCCCTTGCCCATCAGGACGAGGGCATGTCGCTTGAAGAAGCCCGCGCGCTTGCCCTTGCTGAAACCCTGACCGAACAGGCCGACGCCCCGCATACCGAAATCATGAAGGCATTGAATGCCGCCGATGCCAAGCTTGGCAAAAAGAAAAGCAAGATCTCAACGCCCGAGGACGAACGCCGTCAGGAACTGATTGCCGAAGCGGTCAAGGCGCTGCGCAGCAAACAAGGCGATCTTGATAAGCTTGATCCCGATCTTCGTGCCAAACTGACCGTCATGGCGGTTGGTGCCCTGATGGGTGGACCGAACACGCCGCGTCAGTAAACCGCAAGGTCGATAGCCGAAAAAACAGATGGCACCACCCGGTCGGGTTGGTGCCTTTTTGTTCGCCGCGATCAGAAAGCGGCGGTACGGGGATTAAGGCTCAAGGCTGCGATGCAGGCCGGTGACAAGTTCGCCATAGGACGGCTCGTTATCGGCGCTGAGATACCCGTGGCGGATCAGGAAATCAATTACCACCAGCGCGCAGTTGAACTTGAAATCAAAGCCGGTGCGGACCATCTCGGCCACCTCGGCGATGGGCAGAAGGTCAAAGCGCTCGACCTCGCCATCGGCGCAATGCGGGACAAAGTCGTCGGGCAATTCCAGATCGAAATTGACCATGATGTCGGGCTTCAGGCCTTCGCTGGTTTCATACAGATACGACACCGTGCCGATCGCGATGACGTTTTCAGCCAAGCTTGCCGGAATGCCGGCTTCTTCGGCGCATTCCTTGATCATGTTTTCACGAAAGCCAAGCCCGGTCGGTTGTCCACCCGCGACCATATTGTCGAGCATCCCGGGATAGGTCGGTTTGTCCTGTGCGCGTTTGGCGATCCACATGTGAATGCCGTCCGCCTTGCGAACAAAGCCGTTCATATGCACGCCCCATGACCGGCAGCCGAAATAGGGCATGGCAAAACGGTCAAGCTGACATAGCGGATCATCGGCAAGTCGATTGCGGATATCAAACTTCTCGCCGTGCAGGCGCTTGATCACGCCCTGTTCGCAAAGGGCTTCCGTGGCATCGATCAGGATCTGGTTGCGGTGATCAACGGTTTTGATATGCGGACCAAACCCGTATTCGCCGTTCTCATCGCGGATGAAACTGTCACCCAGCCCGGTGAGGGCCGTGGCAAACTCTGACCGGATGGCACCGACCGGAAGGTTGCCAATGCGAAAGCGGGCATAGCGTGACAGATTGGCGTTGTTACAAGCGTGGATGTGATCAAGATAGGCCAATTCGGAACTCCTGTCGGCAAGGGCGCTGCGATTTGCTGCAGCGCCCTTGCCCGGACAGCCTACGCGCTAAGTGCGGAGTTTGAATAGCCCTTTTCCGAGGTCAGAACCGTATTCACGTGAATGATCTGTCGCAGGCAGCGGGCGATATGTTCGGCGACCTTGGTTTCAAGTTGCTGGACCTGGATGTCGATCTGCAATTCTTCATAGCCGCGCAGGCCATCTGCAACGATGGAATGCCAACTGGCCGGAACAAGGTTGCGCTTGGCAAACAGTTCCAGGACACGCGGCATCACGTCCGGTTCGGCAGCGGCGTGAACGGAAAAACAGTAAACGGATTTGGGGGTATGTGCGTCTTGTGTGGACGCAGCAAATGCATGATCGGTCATGACAATGCTCACAGATATTCAGTACATCAAAAAGGCGAACAGATACGTCCCGGTGTCCTTAGACAACCGGGCTGATAATTCGCGCAATGATGACCGAAAGAATGCTGTGGTGTGTCATGAAGCTATTTAAAGAAGGGTCTCTTCAAAACCGAAAGGTTTGAATGGGGACACAAATGACGAAAGCGGAAGCCTAGTCAGATGACCAGAAGCGATGCGATGACGGCCAGAATCGTACCAGCGAACAGGATTTCCATCGAACGGGCGATCTGCTGTTCACGGGCAATGGCGATTGCAACGGCTTTGCGCTTATTCATCATGTTTACTCCGTCTTCTGACAGGTAGTGGCAATGTGCCGCTCTCGGCACACGTCAAATATAGGCAGGCAAAAGCCCGAGTTACAAGAGTTCAGAGTCAAAAAACGTCAAAAAACTTTCAACCTCATGGAAAAGGTCACGTTTTTGATCGCTGTTTTGTCACAAATTGGCTCGGCCTTTCCTGCTTGCGCTTCTGTATCGCTTCTCAGGGCTGCTCGCGATCAGACGGTTTCAATGCCGCTATCACGATTCGCCGGGGTTTCTGCGGTTTCGCCCTGGTTTACGACGTGCCAGTAATCGCGGATTGGTTTGGGATATCCGTACTTATAACCCTGTACCGAACGACAATCATGATCGGTCAGGAAGCTTGCCTGCTCGTCGGTTTCGACGCCTTCGGCAATCACATCAAGATTAAGATCACGGCTGAGATTTATGACCGCACGGACAATCGCAATGGCCTGATCGTTGCTCACCAGCTTCTTGATAAAGGACTGATCAATCTTGATTCGGTCGACCGGGAAGTTCTGTAAAGTCGCGAGCGATGAATAGCCCGTGCCGAAATCATCCATGGCAATCCGCACACCAAGTTTCTTGATGTCAGACAGGATCTTCATCGAGCGCGCCGGATTATGAATAAGTGCGGTTTCGGTGACTTCGAGCTCAAGGCGCTTCGGATCAAGGCCGGTTTCTTCAAGGATCTCGGCAACCAGTTCCGGCAGTTCATGCTTCTGAAGCTGCACAGCCGACAGGTTTACACCAATGCCCAGCGGGTTTTTCCAGCGCGAAGCTTCGAGGCACGCGGTTCTCAGCACCCATTCACCCAGCGGCACGATCAGGCCGGTTTCCTCGGCAATCGGGATGAAGCGGCCCGGCGGGATTGATCCCATTTCCGGATCGGTCCAGCGCAGCAGGGCTTCAAACGAATTGATTACACGACCATCGGTCTGGCATTGCGGCTGGTAATGCAGTTCCAGCTGGCCGTTCTCCATCGCGTTGCGCAGGTTCGAGGAAAGCTGGCGCTTGAAGCGGTATTCCTCGTCCATCTCGGGGGAATAGAACACCATGTCATTGCCGCCCGATTGCTTGACCCGATACATCGCCAGGTCGGCATGGAACAGGATGCTTTCGCCGTCATTGCCGTCAGTCGGGTAATGGGCGATGCCAATACTTGAGGAAAGCTTGGCGCGGTGTTCGGCATTGATGAAGACCGGGATGGCGACACAATCAAGGATCTGCTGGGCAACGTCGCGCGACCGCGCAATCACGTCGTCCTCATCCGCACCATCTTTATGTTGGAGCAGGGTGACAAATTCGTCGCCACCAACGCGCGCAATGACGACATCATCGGAAAATAGCTTCGACAGCCGTTCACCCAGTTCGCGCAGGGCATGATCCCCGGCAATATGACCATAGCTGTCATTAAGCTCCTTGAAGTGATCGAAATCGATGCACATCACGGTGGCGGGCGTGCCGGTTTTATCGGATTTCTGAAGGGCGGCCGCCAACCGGTCGTTAAAGGTTGTCCGGTTCAGAAGTTTGGTCAGCGAATCATGTTCGGCGAGGAAGCGGATATGATGTTCGGCCGCGCGCCGTTCACGCAAATCACGAAGACCGAAGATCACCGTCGCATCCGATATCTCATCTGCGGGGATTTCACGCCGCACGACTTCGACCGGGATTTCGCTGTTATTGGTCCAGGACAGGTTGGTCTCGGCATAGCTGATCTCGCCCGACTTGAAGGCAGCCGGCGTGGCCGAAAGCCATTCGCTTAGAAAATCGCAATCAAGGATTTCCGCACGGCTGACCCCGCCCAGTTTCAGGAAGCTGTCATTGGCATCAATCACCCGGCCATTCTGGGTAAGGACAAGTGCTTCGATCGCGGAATCGCCCAGTATGCGCATGTGGTTGCTGACATGATCGCGAAGCTGGCGGTCGACAAGGGCGGTCACAAAGCCAATCGCGATCAGAATGGCTGCAACCACCGCAACGCCGACGGCAAGATATTCTTGCGAAATCAGCTGTTCGGGGACAGGAACGGTCGGATCGGGGGTAATGATCAGTGCACCCATTGCGCTGAAATGCATGGTCGCAACGGCTATGGTCAAACTGGCTTTGCCCAGCAGTTTCTGGCGTTCGGTTTGTGCCGCACCAACCAGCCAAAGCGACACAATTCCGAACAGTGCGCCCATCACGATAGCCGCAATCACGATGTCCATGTGCCAGCTGATCACACCGGGAACGCTGATGGCGGACATGCCGGTAAAATGCATCGCCGAAATGCCAAGCCCGACAACAAGTCCGCCGACGATCCGCGACATCAATCGATGCGGCCCGCCGACCGACGCAATGGCAAAGCCGATGGTGGTTGCTGCAATCGCAATCGCCAGTGAAACCGCCGTTTCAACCGGTTCATATCCAACGGGAACCGTTGGGTCATAGGACATCATTGCGATGAAATGGGTGGCCCAGATGCCGCCACCGGTCACAACCCCGGTCAGGAACAGCCATGCGATTTTCTGGCGCAGGCGGCCAATGCAGGCCCGTGCGTACAGATTGAATGCGGTATGAATGCCGCCCAGTCCGATCAGAAGGGCAACAAGGACCAGCACGATGTCGTGCTGGTGGGCCAGGCAGTCATAAATTCTGTACATTAACGAGCCGATTTAAAAATTTATGTAATAGTTTCAAATACTATCACATTTTACTGGTGTAATTTTAATTCGGCCTTTGTACGCGAAGCAACCCAAAATGGATCCTTCGCGTTTTGGTTTCTAACGGATGACGACGTCGCTTTGGCCAATCATGCGCGGGGTACTGTCACCACGGGTAAAGGTAATCTCCCCGTGATAGGTCCCGGCTGGCCAATTGCTTCCGGGGCGGTCCATGTTGATGAAGAACCACTTTGCGCGCGGGCCGGCATCATTGGGCAGATCAATGACAAAGTCACGATGACCGCCCTTGCCATCGGGGGTTTGCAGGCTCATGCGGATGACGTCACCGTCATTAGCCCCGATCAGATAAGCCCAGAAATAAAGCCCTGGACTGGTGCTTGGCAGTTGCTGATCCTTGCCATAGCCGCGCTTGAGGTCAGATGCATTCGGGCGTGCCATGGAAAACCCGTGACCATAAAGCGTGATTTCATTGTAGGTGAGCTGCGCGCGTGCGGTCGTTGACCAAAGGGCTGCGTTCTCAACACTGCAATCGTTTGAGGTGCTCGCCCCCATGGTGGTGCCGCTGAACGGATCAACAAGCTCGCCATCCTTGCGCAGGTTGAAATGCAAATGCGGGAAGGTGGCCTGACCGGAAATGCCGATGCGGCCAATGACCTGCCCCCGGCTGACCCGGTCGCCCTGTTTGACCGCGACCCAGCCACGGCGCAGATGGCAATACTGGCTTTGCCAGCCATTATCGTGATCAATCAGGATGCCATTGCCGCATTCAATGCCTTCCAGGCTGCTGGTGGCGATCCGGCCAGAGTCGATATCCTCGACCCCGTCGCGCAGCGCAACCACCGTCCCGTCCGCAATCGACAGGACAGGAACGCCGTCAAGCATGGTTGCTTCATCGGGAATGGCGAAATCAGTACCGCGATGGCCATCATATGTCGTGGTGCCACAGGCATAGTCACGAATGTTCGGACCTGCATCGTGATCAACGTAATGCACGATATCGCAGGTATTGCCTTCACATACGATCGGCAAATCGAACGGTGGGCCATCTGCAAAAGCGGTGCTGCCAAAGGATAGGGTCGCGAACACCGAAAGAAAAAGTGTCCGAATAGATCCTGATCGTTCTGGCATAAGGCCCCCTGTTTTCGAATTTGGTCACTGCACTTTGGTGTTCTTGTATGAATCACCTTTCTCTAACATAAAGGTGATCAGGCTGCGACGTGCAAGATATTGTTTGTAGATTGCGCTTTCCGCTATCACTTCAAGATGGCAAATATGAACACGATCTCATCGCGCAAGGCAGGATGAAATGGATCAGAGCGGATTGTTTCGGTTGGGCATCTTTGCCGCCATTCTGGCGGTTATGGCTTTGTGGGAGGCCGTGGCCCCCTATCGGCCCAAGGAAGCCGTGCGCCGTCCCATGCGCTGGCTGACCAATTTTGGTCTGTTGTTGCTGAGCGCTGCACTAACACGCTTTACCATCGGTGCAGCAATGATCGCGACGGCCATCTGGGCGCAAGCCAATGGCTTGGGCCTGAATAATATTGCCGGGTTGCCGGCGCTTCTGTCAGGCCTCGTCACCATCATTATTCTCGATTGCGCGATCTATTGGCAGCATCGCCTGACTCACATCGTGCCGATCTTCTGGCGGTTCCATCGGGTGCATCACTGCGATACCGAATTTGATGTCTCGACCGCTGTGCGGTTTCACCCGTTCGAAATCGTCGCATCCGCACTTTATAAATCGTTCTTTGTTCTGATGATCGGGGCCGATCCGTGGGCGGTGGTGGTGTATGAAAGCATGCTTAGCGGCTTTGCCCTGTTTAACCATGGCAATGTGCATCTGCCCAAAAGCCTGGATCGCGCCTTGCGCATGCTGGTCGTGACACCCGATATGCACCGGGTGCACCATTCCAGTGTGATGAAGGAAACCAACAGCAACTACGGCAATATCCTGTCTGTCTGGGATCGCCTGTTTGTCAGCTACATCGATCACACCCGGGTCAATGATCACGACATGCAGATCGGCCTTGAAGAATTCCGCGACAAGGACAGTCAAAGTTTGCTCGGTGTTTTGTGGATGCCGTTCGGGCGTCGCTGATCAGGGCTTACGCCGGAACCACCCCGCGCACCGCCATCGCCGATGCCACCAGTGACCGGCGCCCATCGGTCTTGCCACCAAGATAGGCCAGTCGGGTGGCCTGCTGAATTTCATGGGCCATGTCGGCATATTGCCGGTTAAAGAAAGTGCGGATCAGGCTGTGCGCGCCCATCAGCGATTGCCAGTAATCATCAAAGTCTATGAAGTCCATGCGCACGGCCAAGGTGGTTGTATCAATGTCGCGCAAACCCGCATCCGACCAAAGATCATAAAGATCGTCTTCGTCCTTGTAGGGGACATCAAAAATCTCCTCGCGGAGCTTTTCACCCTCCACCCCCGCCAAAATGGCAGCGGCATCGAGAAACAGCCGGATAAAGGTCAGCCCGCCCGAACGGTCCCATACCGATGCGGCCACCCGGCCATCAGGTTTGGTCACGCGCACCATTTCGCCCAAAGCCTTCACCGGGTCTTCCAGATCATTGATCAGAAGCTGCGAACAGGCGGTATCAAAACTGTTGTCGTCAAAGGGCAGGGACGATGCATCACCGGTCTTGAGTTCGATATTTGCCGCTTCTTCGCGCAGGGCATCCGTCAGGTAATCGGGGATCAGGTCGATGCCGACAACGCGCGCATCGGGATACCGGTTTGCCGCAGCCAACGTCAGGCTGCCGGTGCCGCAGCCGACATCAACCAGCGCTCCGCAGGATGGGGCGGCAACAAAATCAAGGAAACTGCGCGACAGGCGTCGGCTCCATCGACCCATGGCGATTTCATAGGTGTCGGCAATCGTGTTGTTCATCCGGGGCGCTTCCTCAAATTTGTTTGATTTATTTTCATTTGGTGCCAGATGGCCATGCCCTGATATGTCCCGGTTTCTGACAATTTCAAGCGCCAGGGTCCAAACTCATTCACATGACCGCCCCGGCAACTGATATGAGAGAAAAAGCTAGGAAAATGCCGCAGACCGGGGGCTTCCCCGGTCAAGGGATTTGACGCAGAGGCTTTCTCTCATATCAGTTGTCCTTCGGATCACCCGGATTTGCACGGGCTACTTTGTCGCAAAATCTTGAAAGATGGATATCTTCCTGCGATTTTGCTTCGCATATCCGCACAAATCCGGGAGACCGGGACGATTATGTGAATGAGTTTGGACCCTGGCCAATTGGCCATTCGACGAAATAGGCATTGCTCATTTCGAAAAATGCGCAATAAAATTACAAATATTGCATTGCAAAATAATCATAAGCGCGACATCTGCAGTGTAAGCGACCGCGCAACAGGCAAGGGGTTCCAAGGAAATGAACGAACGCGACGGACTTCACGGGCTGTATCTCGAAGATCTCGAGGTCGGCTTGTCAGCAAGTTATGGCAAGACAGTTACTGAAACCGACATTGTGATGTTTGCCGGTATCACCGGCGATACCAATCCGGTGCACCTTAATCAGGATTACGCCGAAACCACGATGTTTGAAGGCCGCATTGCCCATGGCATGCTTTCCGCCGGGTTTATTTCCACCGTTCTTGGTACCCGCCTGCCGGGACCGGGCACGATTTATCTCTCGCAAAACCTGCAATTCAAGGCGCCGGTTCGCATTGGTGATACCGTGACGGCACGGGTGACGGTTCGTGAAATCATCGCGGAAAAGAAACGCGCCATTCTTGAAACCAATTGCTATGTCGGGGATCGCTGCGTGATCACCGGTGAAGCAACGGTCATGGTGCCCTCACGCGGATAAGGCAGGCTGAGGCGGGAAAGCAGCGCTTTTTTCTCGGAAAAGTCTTTACGCTTCGGGCCTGCGCCCTATATAGCTGCCTGCTGGATTTGCCGATAAAAGGTCGGCAGGCATGGAACGCAGCAAAGAGAGACCGGCGCGAATGCGCGTTTTTCGATCTTTTGAGAACCTGACCGATGATGCGCGCGGCGCCGTTGTGGCGATCGGCAATTTCGATGGTTTGCATCTGGGGCATCAAACGCTTCTGGATCAGGCCCGCGCGATTGCCCGCGATCTCGGTGCGCCGCTTGCCATCCTGACCTTTGAACCCCATCCGCGTATGCTGTTTCGTGCCGATGACCCGCCATTTCGCCTGACCTCGGCCGAGGATCGCGAAACCGCGGCCGGCAGCATTGATATCGACCTGTTCTATGAGGTCGAATTCAATCGCGACTTCGCCGCCATGACCGCCGAAGAATTCATCGAGCGCGTTCTGGTCAGCGGCCTTGGTGCCAAACATGTCGTGGTTGGCTGGGATTTCTGTTTCGGCAAGGGCCGGGCAGGTGACGTTGATCTGTTGCGCGCGATTGGCGAGAAATCCGGTTTCGGTGTGACGGCGGTGACCGCTGTTACCCATGACAATGGCATTGTCTATTCCTCGACCGCGATCCGTCAGGCACTGCGTGAAGGCCGCCCGGAAGATGCTAAACATCTTTTGGGGCGCCCGTGGGAAATCGCCGGGATTGTCGCCCATGGCGATGCACGTGGTCGGACGATCGGTTTTCCGACCGCCAATGTCGCACTGGGTAATCATCTGCGCCCGAAATTCGGTGTCTATGCCGTCGAACTTGGACTGGTTTCCGAAACAGATGGCAAAACCGTTGAGCGCTGGGTGCCCGGAGTCGCCAATATCGGCGTGCGGCCAAGCTTTGGCGGCGATGACGATGCCGGGCTTGAAGCGCACCTTTTTGACTTTGATCAGGACATCTATGACCGGCGGGTCCGCGTGCGTCTGCACGGCTTTATCCGTGGGGAACGGAAGTTCGATGGGCTTGATGCCCTGAAGGCCCAGATCGCAGCAGATGTGATCACTGCCAATGATATTCTCGGCAAGATTTGAATTTGTTGACGAACCCGCTATGATCCGCGCGCTTTTCGCAAGATTGGCGTTCGCGAGATCTCCGGGGGTTCGCCCTTTTAATTTGTTCAAGACGACAGGACCGTCACGATGAGTGTCGAATACAAGAAAACCGTTATCCTGCCCAAGACCGACTTCCCGATGCGGGCGGGTTTGCCAAAGATGGAGCCCACCCTGCTCGAGCAGTGGAAAAACGAGGACCTCTACGGCAAAATTCGCGGTATTTCTGCCGATCGTGAAATGTTTGTCCTGCATGACGGCCCTCCTTACGCGAACGGCCACCTGCATATTGGTCATGCACTGAACAAAATCCTTAAAGACGTCATCACCCGTTCCCAGCAGATGTTGGGCAAGAACGCTGTTTACGTTCCGGGTTGGGACTGCCACGGCCTTCCGATCGAATGGAAGATCGAAGAACAGTATCGTGCCAAGGGCAAGAACAAGGACGATGTTCCGATTGCCGAATTCCGCAAGGAATGCCGCGAGTTCGCCCAGAAATGGCTTGATGTTCAGCGCGAAGAATTCAAACGCCTTGGCGTGATGGGTGACTGGGACAATCCCTATGTCACCATGGATTACAAGGCAGAAGCCTCAATCGCACGTGAACTTGGCAAGTTCCTGATGAACGGTTCGCTCTATATGGGCTCGAAGCCGGTCATGTGGTCGGTGGTTGAAAAGACCGCTCTCGCCGAGGCCGAGGTCGAATATCACGACCATACATCCAAAACGATCTATGTCCGTTTCCCGGTCACCGAGACCAAGGTTGATCTGCTGAAAGATGCAACCATCGTCATCTGGACCACGACCCCTTGGACCATCCCGGGGAACCGCGCAATTTCGTATGGCGAAGACATCGAATATTCCGTCATCGAAGTCACCGAAACCGCCGAAGAAGCTTGGGCCACCGTAGGCGAGAAGATGGCGGTCTGTACAGATCTTCTTGAAGACCTGTGCAAGAACGGTCGTGTGACCGGTCACAAGGTTGTCGGCACGTTTAAGGGATCCGAGCTTGAAGGTACGCTTTCGGCCCATCCGTTCCGCGGACAGGGCTATGATTTTGATGTGCCGCTTCTGGCGGCTGATTATGTCACGACCGATACCGGTACCGGCTTTGTCCATACCGCACCGACGCATGGCCCGGACGATTACCAGACCGGTCTGAAATACGGTCTGGAAGTGCCGGAAATGGTCGATGGCGACGGTGCCTATTATCAGACCGTGCCGCTGTTCGCCGGCGAGCGTATCTATGACGAAAACGGCAAGGAAGCCGGTGCGAACGAAGCGGTTATCGCCAAGCTGATCGAAGTTGGCGCGCTGCTGTCGCGCGGCCGTCTCAAGCACTCCTATCCGTGCTCCTGGCGTTCGAAGGCACCGGTAATCTATCGCACCACGCCGCAGTGGTTCATTTCCATGCAGGACAATGATCTGCGTGAAAAGGCGCTCAAGGCGATTGATGAAACCCGCTTTGTGCCGGAAGCCGGTCGTAACCGTCTGCATTCCATGATCGCCAACCGTCCGGACTGGTGCGTTTCGCGTCAGCGGGCATGGGGTGTGCCGATCACGGTGTTCATCGAAAAAAGCACCCGTCAGCCGCTGCGTGATCAGGAAGTCCTTGATCGTGTTTACGAAGCCTTCTGCGAAGAAGGGGCCGATGCATGGTTTACCCGGGACGCGCAGTATTTCCTTGGCGACAAGTACAAGGCAGAAGATTTCGAACAGGTCACCGACGTTCTTGACGTCTGGTTTGATTCCGGTTCGACCCACGCCTTCGTGCTTGAAGAACGCCAGGACCTGAAATGGCCGGCCGATCTGTATCTGGAAGGCTCCGATCAGCATCGCGGCTGGTTCCACAGCTCGCTGCTTGAATCTTGCGGTACCCGTGGTCGTGCGCCATATGAAGCGGTTCTGACCCATGGCTTCGTGCTTGATGGCGAAGGCCGCAAGATGTCCAAGTCGCTGGGCAACGTCATTGCGCCGAACGATGTGATCGACAAGCTGGGCGCCGATATCCTGCGTCTGTGGGTGGTCAGCTCGGATTATCATGATGATCTGCGCATCAGCCATGAAATCATTCAGCGCCATTCCGACATCTATCGTCGTTTGCGTAACACGCTGCGCTTCCTGCTGGGTAACCTTGATGGCTTCGATGAGGCCGAAAAGGTCGCAGATAACGAACTGCCGGAACTCGAACGTTGGGTTCTGCATCGTCTGAGCCATCTTGACGACATGGTGCGCAAGACGACCGCGGATTATGATTTCCACACCATGTTTATCGAGCTGCATAACTTCTGCGCGCTCGACATGTCGGCGTTTTATCTCGATATCCGCAAGGACGCGCTTTATTGCGATGCGCCAAGCAGCCTGCGCCGTCGCGCGGCCCGCACCGTCATGGATCGCGTCTTTGATTGCCTTGTACGCTGGTTGGCACCGGTTCTGTGCTTTACCGCAGATGAAGCATGGCGCGCACGTTATGGTGCCGAAAGCTCGGTCCATTCGGAAACCTTCAACACGGTTTCGGATGGCTGGAAAGATGATGCACTGGCTGCCAAATGGGCAAAAATCCGCAAGCTTCGCCGCGTTGTCACCGGTGCGCTTGAACTTGAACGTGCGGAAAAACGCATTGGCGCAAGCCTTGATGCCGCACCGAAGGTTTATGCCGACGCCGAATATGTCGAAGCACTTAACGGCCTTAATCTTGCCGAAATCGCCATTACATCTGACATCGAACTGATCACGGGTGAAGCACCGGCTGGTGCCTATACCCTTGATGATGTTGCAGGTGTTGGTGTCGTGCCGGCATTGGCCGATGGCGAGAAATGCGAACGTTGCTGGCAGACCCTGCCGGAAGTCGGCAGCCACGCAGAGCATAAAACCGTTTGCAGCCGCTGTGCGGATGCCGTTGATGAAATGGGAATTGCTGCCGAATAAGGGTGGCGTTTGGGAAAGCCCTGCCAGTTGGCAGGGCAGATCCCGGCAAGTCAGAAAGAGTGTTGATGAAACATCGTGCCTTTGTCTTTGGTCTGATCGTCATTGCAATCGTGTTTGGTGTCGACCAGTGGACCAAGGCGCTTGCCATTGACGGGCTTTCTGCCCCGTTTCGCAAGATCGAAGTCACGCCGTTTATGAACTTTGTTCTGGCCTGGAACCCGGGCGTTTCGTTCGGCCTGTTTCAGGGGCAGGCACCGTGGGTGATGATTGCGATTACCGCGGCCATCACGATCGGCTTTGGTGTCTGGATGTGGCGCACACGTGATTCCATGCTGCGCTTTGCGCTCGCCATGATCATTGGCGGGGCAATTGGCAATCTGGTGGATCGCCTGCGCCATGGCGCTGTGACCGACTTCATTGATCTGCATGTTGCGGGCTATCACTGGCCGGTCTTCAATGTCGCTGATAGCGCAATCACGGTTGGTGCCGCGCTACTGTTGATCGATTCCCTTTTTGGCGGTAAAAAATCTACCTGATGAATTTTCGCCGGGCCGCAAAGCCCGGTTCAGACGTGGTAATGAGGCGCACATGGCCCGGAAACTGACGACCAATATTTTCAAAATTGCATTGCTGGGCGGACTTGCGCTTGGCGTTTCCGGTTGTGAATCAACACGCGAAACCTTTGGCCTGAACAAACAGTCCCCGGACGAGTTCGCCGTTGTCTCGCGCGCACCGCTAAGCCTGCCGCCTGATTTTACGCTGCGTGTTCCTGATCCGGGCGCACCGCGCCCGCAGACCGGTTCGACCACCGATCAGGCCCGTCGTATTCTGGTGGGCGAAGATCCCAATCAGGTCAAACGTGACATCACCGAAGGCACGCGCAGTAAAGGTCAGGTTGCCCTTCTGTCGGCATCGGGCGCGCAATATGCCGATCCGGAAATCCGCAACACGGTCGATCGTGAAACCTCGATCTTCATTTCCGAAAGCGAAGGTGTGGTTGATGACCTTCTGTTCTGGCAGGAAAAGCCGGAATTTGGATCTGTGGTTGACCCGGCAGCTGAGGCCAAGCGTATCCGCGATCAGCAGGCCCTGGGCGACAATGTTTCCGGTGGTGCCGATACCCCAGTGATCGAACGCAAACAGAAGGGCTGGCTGGAAGATATCTTCTAAGCTTTGCTGTCTGGTTTTGCGACCACACGACAATTTGATGAATTCGAACAAGGGCGCGATGGTTTCGCGCCCTTGTTCTGTCATATTCGGTTTTTAAGAAATGCCTGTTCAATCGGGATGCTGCCGTGGGCACCATCCGCATTGAAGCACCCAGTTTGCTTAACCATGCCTGATTTGGAATGGGACGCCACAATGAGAATTTCTGGAACTTTCCGATCCATGACGCGCAGCTCCTTGGCTGTGCTCGCCCTTGCCGCATTGACCCTTGCCCTCGTGCCGGGGCTGGCCCGTGCGGCGGTGTTCAATCCGCAAACCGCTACCCTTGATAACGGGATGCAGGTCGTGCTGGTGGAAAACCACCGTGCACCGGTTGTCACCCATATGGTCTGGTACAAGGTCGGCTCGGCCGACGAGCCGCAAGGTGTGTCGGGCATTGCCCATTTCCTTGAACACCTGATGTTCAAGGGGACCGACGATATTGCACCGGGCGATTTTTCAAAGATCGTTGCGCGCAATGGCGGCAATGACAACGCCTTTACCAGTTGGGACTATACCGGGTACTTCCAGAACATCGCGCGGGACCGGCTTGATCTGGTCATGAAGATGGAAGCCGACCGCATGACCAATCTAAAGCTTTCTGATGATGTGGTTTTGCCGGAACGCGATGTGATTATTGAGGAACGCCGTTCGCGCCTCGATACCAGCCCGGGTGCGCTTCTGGGCGAACAGATGAGGGCATCCCTCTATATGGCCCACCCCTATGGCCGTTCGATCATTGGCTGGCTCAATGAAATGGAACAGCTCACCACCGAAGACGCGCTGGCGTTTTATCGCGACTGGTATGCCCCCAATAACGCCATTCTGGTCGTTGCCGGCGACATCACGATGGATGAACTGCTGCCGATGGCCGAAAAATATTACGGCATCATCCCGCGCGGCAAGGACATGACGCGTAACCGGGTTCAGGAACCGGTTCAGCACGCCCCGCGCAAGGTCACCATGCGCGACCCGCAGGTCGGTCAGGCATCCTGGTCACGCTATTACCTTGCCCCGTCCTACAACACCGATGCGGCTGATGCTGCACCGCTGGATGTGCTTTCCGAAATCATCGGATCAGGCACCACCAGCCGCTTCTTCAAGGCGCTTGTCGTTGATCAGGAAGTCGCCTCAAGCGTTGGCACCTTCTATGACCCGGTCGCGGTCGATCTGGCAAGTTTTGGTGTCTATGCCGTTCCACGCGGTGATGTTGACCTCGCCGATCTTGAAAAGGCTGTCGAGGCTCAGATTGCCACGGTCGTGTCAGATGGTGTCACACAGGACGAACTCGACCGGGCCAAGCAGAAGCTGCTTGATAGCGCGGTCTTTGCCCGTGATTCGCTGTCGGCTGGTGCGCGTGTGCTTGGTCAGTCGCTTGCCGTCGGCTTAAGCGTTGATCAGGTCGAAAGCTGGCCGGACCGGATTTCGGCCGTGACGGTGGATCAGGTCAATGAGGCTGCCAAACGGATCTTTGATGACAAGAAATCTGTCACCGGCTGGCTGATGCCGCCCGAAGGTGGCCCGGTCACGGGTGCTGGTGCCGCCCTTCCGATCACGTCTGGCGAAGGAGTACACTGATATGAACAAGCTGTTTAAACAGATTACCGGTGTTGCCTTTGCATCCGCCCTTGGTTTGGGCTTAACCGCACAGGCCAAGGCGGTTGAGGTTCAGGAAGTGATTTCGGATGGCGGCATTCGTGCCTGGCTGATCGAAGATCACATGAACCCGCTGATGACCATGGATATCGCCTTTACCGGTGCCGGTGCGGCCACCGATCCTGATGGCAAGCTTGGCTTGGCCAACATGGTATCGGGGCTGATCGACGAAGGTGCTGGTGCCATGGACAGCCAGACCTTCCGCGGCGAGATGGAAAACCGCTCCATCAGCCTGTCCTTTGATGCCGGGCGTGATGATTTTGCCGGATCGCTGACGACGCTGACCCGTGAACGCGATACCGCGATTGACCTGTTGCGTCTGGCCCTGTCCGAGCCGCGCTTTGATGACGAGGCGGTTGAACGTATCCGAGCCCAGATCGTCTCGGGCCTCAAGCGTGCTGAAACCGATCCGCGCGATATTGCCAGCCGCACGTTTTTCGCCTCGATCTTTGGTGACCACCCCTATGGCCGTCCGGTGTCGGGCACGCTTGAAACGGTGGCAGGTCTGAACGCCAATGATTTTCGCGGCTTTGTGCGCCGGGCCTTTGCCAAGGACAATCTGATTGTCGGTGTTGCCGGTGACATCACGGCAGAGGAACTTGGTCCGCTGCTTGATGAGGCCTTTGGCGCGCTGCCCGATAAAAGCGATCTGCCCAAGGTCGCCGACGTTACGCCGACTTTCGGTGATATCGAAGTGATCGAACAGGACATCCCGCAAAGTCAGGCGATCTGGGGCCAGAAAGGCATCAAGCGCAAGGACCCGGATTTCTATGCCGCCTATGTGATGAACTACATCCTTGGCGGTGGTGGTTTCTCATCGCGCCTGACCGAGGAAGTCCGTGAAAAGCGCGGCCTTGCATATGGCGTCTATAGCTACCTTGCCGATCTCGATCATGCCGAAATGATGATGGGCGGGGTTGCCACGCGCAATGACGCGATTGGTCAAAGCCTGTCTTTGATCAGCACGGAATGGAGCAAGATGAAGCAGGACGGCATTGATCAGGAAGAACTTGATAATGCCAAGGCCTACCTCACCGGAGCCTTCCCGCTGCGCTTCACAAGCCTTGGCAATCTGTCGGGCATGCTGGTCGGCATGCAAAAGGAAGACCTTGGCATGGACTTCCTCGATCGTCGCAATGACATGGTCAATGCCGTCAGTGTTGATGACGTCAACCGTGTCGCTTCTGATCTGATGGACCCGGCCAATGTAAGTGTTATCTTAGTGGGGCAACCAGAAGGAGAGATTTCCTTTTAATGTTCTCTCCTTTTTAAGAATAGCAAATTGGAGGGGGCCGTGTTCGGAGATTATAGAGACGCGCATATCTGGAGCGGGCAGAACGCAATTACGTCTTCAAATGGTCGAGATTCGTACAGGGTGCGGAATCCAAGAGCAGGCGGGGCTTATGAAATAGCGAGAACCGCCACTTTCATGTTGCACGATAAGCCCGACGAATTTCGAGCGCGCCTAACCACTTGGCTAGTGGACCAACATAACCTTGGGACACCTGAGCCGTTGATTACCGGCGAGGTTCTAAGAAACATTGATCTGACGCCAAGTTTGTCTGTGCAAGAGCGGGCGAATAGATTGCTCGTTTGTTTTAATCACCAGCAAAGTTCAATTGGTGAGAGAATAAATTTGGAGATAAGCGATCTAGGTGAAAACCTTTATGGCAACGGCTTCACTGAGTTTGGGGCAATTTATGCCGCTGTTACAGAGTCCATCAAGCCTGATGAGGTTCAGTTTCTTATCGATCAACTAGCTTCCAGTGGATTTATAACCACTCATGGTACTAATAACTCGCGACCTTGGTGCGTAATTACCATGAAAGGCTATGAACACCTTGAACAGTTTACTAGATCGATATCTGTTTCAGAGAATGCATTCGTAGCTATGTGGTTTGATCCATCTATGGAGGACGCTTATCGACAAGGTCTGGAAAAAGGCATTCGGATCGCAGGTTATCGACCGGTAAGAATTGACGGCATCGAACATAACAACAAAATTGATGACGCCATCGTTGCGGAAATCAAAAGATCTCGTTTCTTAATCGCTGATTTTACGCAAGACGAAAGTGGTGCTAGAGGCGGAGTATATTATGAGGCAGGCCTTGCTCATGGCCTCAACATGCCAGTCATCTTTACGTGCAGAGCGGATAGCCTGAAATTCGTACATTTTGATACAAGGCAGTATAATCATATTGTGTGGGAAACTCCCGCCGAACTGTGCCAGAAACTCGCAACTCGCATTTCTGCAACAATAGGCGACGGGCCTCTTGTTGTTCATGAGTAAGAAATTGAATATTTAAATGTTTCAAGCGCGGTGAAAGGGATTTCGCCGTGCTTTGTGCTTTGGTAGGTTCAGTTCAACCAAGAACACACATTCGAACATAACGAGCACCGCCTTTATGACCTTGCGCGTCCTGCCACAGAACCTGATCAACCAGATTGCCGCCGGTGAGGTGGTCGAACGTCCTGCGGCGGCGCTAAAGGAACTGGTGGAAAATGCGCTAGATGCCGGCGCGACGCGGGTGGATGTCAATCTGCGTGATGGCGGCCGGACATTGCTATCTGTCACCGATGACGGCAAGGGCATGACGCCCGATGAACTTGCGCTGGCCGTCGAACGCCATGCGACATCCAAGCTGCCCGATGGTGATTTGTTTAATATCGGTTTCATGGGCTTTCGCGGCGAAGCCTTGCCATCCATCGGATCGGTGTCACGCATGCGCCTGACCAGCCGTGTGCGCGGGTCGGAAAATGCCTGGACGCTGGCGGTTGAGGGCGGGGCAAAGGGCGAACCGGAACCGGCCGCCCATCCCTATGGCACTAGGGTTGAGGTGCGTGATCTTTTCTATGCCACGCCAGCCCGCCTCAAGTTCTTGAAAACCGCGCGGACCGAACAGATGTATGCGCGCGAGATCATGGATCGTTTGGCGATGGCGCGCCCGGATGTCGGCTTTACGCTGAGCGGTGATAACAACAAGACGATCTTGAATTACCCGGCCTGCGAGGGTGATCTGTTTGATGCCCGCCTGAAACGGCTGGGTGCGGTGATGGGGCGCGAGTTTCAGGATAACGCCCTTCAGATTGAGGCGGAGCGTGAAGGCATCCGGCTCACCGGTTATGCCGGGGTGCCGACACTTAACCGTGGCAATGCCCAGATGCAATTCATGTTTGTCAATGGCCGCCCGGTCAAGGACCGGCTGTTGCAAGGGGCTGTGCGCGGGGCCTATCAGGATTTCCTGGCACGCGATCGCCACCCGTTGCTCGCACTTTTCTTTGATCTGACGCCGCGCGATGTCGACGTCAACGTCCATCCGGGCAAGACAGAGGTCCGCTTCCGCGATCCCGGATTGGTGCGCGGACTGATTGTCGGGGCGCTGAAACATGCGCTGGCCGGGGCAGGCCATCGTGCCTCGACCACAGTCGCCGACATGGCGCTGGGGGCTGTGCGCCGCGAAGGTGAGGGACCTTCACTTCCTTATGGCGGTGGCGCCCGTTCGGGTACGGGCAGCGGATTTAACATCGGACAATATCAGCCAAGCGTGCCCGGTCATGCGGCCATTGAACGCAATTACGCCGCCCAGGCCCCGATGGAAAATCAGGGGAATTATGGCGGTCTGTTTGATCGCGGACGCGAGTTCGGCGGATCGGGTGGTAGCGCTAACATGGCTGGCGGCGAAGGCGGGTTTGCTGCCGTCGCGGCCGCAGCGCTTTCGGGCGGTTATGATGCGGCTGCGCCATCGGCCCGCATTGATAACATCGCCGATGAAGGCAAGTTTGTTGATCATCCGCTGGGGGCGGCGCGCGGGCAGGTCCATGCCAACTACATCATTGCCCAGACGCGTGACGGGCTGGTGATTGTCGATCAGCATGCCGCCCATGAACGCATTGTCTATGAACGCATGAAGGCGGATCTGGCCGAGAGCGGTGTGAAGCGTCAGGGGCTATTGCTGCCCGAGGTCGTTGAACTCGATGAAGCATCTGCCGATCGCATCGCCGAGCGGGCAGAGGAATTCGCCGAGCTTGGTCTGGTGATCGAGCCTTTTGGGCCGGGTGCAATTGTCGTTCGCGAAGTACCCGCGATGCTGGGCAAGGTTGATGTCAGCGCACTGGTTCGCGACATGGCCGATGAAATTGCCGAACTGGGGCAGGGCATGGCACTGAAAGACCGGCTGATGTATGTCTGTGCCACCATGGCCTGTCATGGGTCGGTGCGTTCTGGCCGCAAGCTCAATGCCGATGAAATGAATGCGCTTTTGCGCCAGATGGAAGCTACCCCGCATTCCGGTCAGTGCAACCATGGCCGCCCGACCTATGTCGAGCTCAAGCTCAATGACATCGAAAAGATGTTTGGCCGCAGATAGGCAGGAAAGCATATGGCCGCCATCACGCTTCACATTGCCACACCCGATGATGCGGATGCTGTGACGGAACTGTTTAAAAGGTCCTATGCGACGCTTCTCGTCGATGACTATGCGCCGGATGTTCTTGAACTTGGCATGGCCTTTCTCGCCAGGGCCAATCCGGACCTTCTCGCATCGGGCACCTATTATCTCGCCAAGACCGAAGCGGGCGATGTGGTCGGCGCTGGTGGCTGGACGGCGGTTCGTCCGGGCAGCGATGATGCTGATGTGCAATCGGGGCTGGCCCATGTCCGGCATTTCGCGGTGGACCCGGCTTATGCGCGCATGGGTATTGCCAGCATGTTGTTTGACCGTTGCGTAGAAGATGCCAAGGCGTCTGAGAGTGTAACGCGCTTTGAATGCTATTCCACGCTGAGTGCCAGACGGTTTTATGAATCACGCGGCTTTCGGGTGATTGGCGATTTCGCCGTACCCTTTGCCCCGAATTTCAGCTTTCCGAGCCTGCATATGGTCTGTGATCTGAATTAACCGCGCAGTTTAAGGTCGCGGGGCAGGCGGGTATTGGCATTCACGCGTGCGCGCTGGATTTGCTCGGCAAACAGGCCGCGCGTGCCGCTTAGATCGGCATCACGGAAATCCGCACCCGAAAGATTGGTGCCGCTCAGATCGCAATTGATCATCTGCAGGCCCCGGAAATTGGCGTTCGACAGATCAGACCCCAAAAACACCGTGTTGCGCACCATCGCCTTGTTAAACCGTGCCCCGGTCAAACGGCTTGCCGCCAGATTGGCGTTATCGAGATTGCTTTCAACGAAGTCAGCCGCAATCAGATTGCAACGGCGCAAAACTGCATCCTTGCAATTGGCACGCTGGAAACTGGCAAAGGGAAGGCCACAGCGGCTAAGGTCGATGCCTTCAAGCTCTGCATCGCGCAGATCGGCATGTTCGATGGACATGACTGTGCCTTCGCGCCCGCCGGTATCGACCCAAAGCTTGTGACTGATCAGCGCTTCCTGCAGATCAATTTCAACAAGCTCTTCGTCCTCGACCTCGATGTCCTCTTCAGCTTCGATCTCTTCATCCGGGGTGTCGGATGGTTTGGTCTCGCTCCGTGCGGTCGCCGGGCTTAGTGCCTCACGCGCCGACTGCACGGCTTCAAGGTTCTGCTTGCCGGTTTTCTTGTCGCCGGTACTGGGCGCGCCAACAAGCTCACCATCGCCAAATGTCTGTCCCGTGCCATTCAGGCGCGGTTTGGCATCAGCGAGATCAAGATTGGTCGTCATGCCAACAGCCGGCGATGCCTTTGGCGTACGTGTGCGCGTGATCGGACCAGCACCATCATTTTCAGGTGTCTTGGCAATCGTCGCACTTTCCGGAACTGCGGCCGCCGGAGTTTCAGGTTGTACCTTGCTGGTGGGGTTGTCGGCCGCCGTCGGAGCCGCACTGGCGGTTGGCTTCTTCGCGGGTTTTGATCCGCCCATCTTGGCAAGGTCTTGCGGTCGGGCCGGGCCGAAATAGTTTTCTTCAAACACAAAACGACGCGGCTTTTTCAGGACCGCTTCAATGATCTTGGCAAGGCGTTCGGGGTCGACCGGCTGGCGAAACACGCCTTCGATCCCGGCATCGACCGCATCGCGCATGCCGCGCCGGTCAAGTTTGGGGGCACCCAAAAGGATCGCAACTTCACGCCCATGCGGGTTTTCGTCGGTTGCAGAATCACGAATGGCGCGAATGGTGGAAATGCCGCGAATGCCATCAAGATAAAGACCGATCAACACCAGATCCGGCTTGAGCTCGGAAACCATTTCGACCGTGCGTTCGCGATCGTCACAATCAATGAATTTGCCAAAGCCAAGGGGTTCCACAGCGTTACGCGCTGCGGTGATGTTACGTTCGCTGTAGTCCGCATACAGGATCGTCTTTTTCTTGTTGTCATGGCTCGCCATGATGCGTGATGTCCCCTTTGCTCGCATATTCTGGCCGACCCGGGCCTTTGGGCCCGTGGATCAACATCCGTCAGGGGCCGGCAGGGATGCTAAATGTGCGCCGTCTTCCCGACGCCTCGTCGTTATTGGCATCCTCTGTGCCAATATCGCCGTCACCAACATCATCCCCGCCATCAGATGTCGTCGCTCCCGTGGTGCCGCTATTGCCTGTGCTCGCACCTTCGCCGTCATAGTTGCTCTCGACCATCTCAATGGTGATCTCGACGCGGCGGTTGGTGGCACGGCCTTCCGGGGTGTCATTGCTTTCAATCGGTCGGCTTTCGCCGTAACCCTGGATGACCATGCGGCTTGGATCGGTGCCGTTCTGATCGATCAGGTAGTGTAAAACGGATGTCGCGCGTGCCGCTGACAAGTCCCAGTTTGATATATAGGGAGACGAAGATGAAACCGGAACATTATCGGTGTGCCCGGCAACCTGAATTTCGCCTTCGGTCTGGTTGATGACAGGGGCGACGCGGTTCAGGATGGCGGCAAATTCTTCTGTCATGCCCGATGAACCGGACGGGAAGGCAAGTTCGTTGGGAAAGCGCATGACAACTTCACCGTCAATGCGCTCCAGCCCGACCTGATCCTGAAGACCCATATTATCAAGAACCGTGCTTAGCGTTTCTTCAAGCGCCTCGGCCTTTTCTTCCTTGCTGTCGGTTTCGTTGCTTTCAACTTCCGGCGTTTCGGCCTGCGGGATTTCCGATACCACACGCGGGGTATCAGGTGTTGGCGCTTTAAGCGACTTGCCGACAATCGACCCGTCGAGTTCGATCACGCCGGCCAACTGATCCTGTTGGGAAAAACCGAATGCGGCCTTTACCGACCCGGCAATCTGTTTGTAGCGGATGACATCCATCTCGGCGAATGTCAGCAACAGCACAAACAGGACAAGCAGCAACGACATCAGATCGGCGAACGTCGCCATCCAAGCCGGTGCGCCTGCTGCGGGTTTCTTTGCCATGGCCTATGCCCAGCCTGTTGCCTGTTTGATCGCTGCCCTCATGATCATTCTCCGCCGCCGCCTTCTTCTTCGGCCGGAACGCCGCCCGGAAGATACGGACCCAGGATTTCCTTCATGACCATCGGGCTCTGGCTGGCCTGAATTTGCACGACCGATTCAATGATCAGCTGTTTGGTATTTTTCAGACGATCGACTTTCAAGGCCAGCTTGTCTGCCACCGGAAGCGCAATCAGGTTGGCCAGAACTGCACCGTAAAACGTTGTCAGCATCGCAATCGCCATAGCCGGGCCGATGGCGTCCGGATCGGACAGGTTGGCCAGCATCTGCACCAGACCAACCAGCGTCCCGATCATGCCAAAGGCCGGTGCCGTATCGCCGATACCGCGGAACATCAGTTCGCCAAGCTCGTCATTCTGGATGGATTTTTCCACTTCGCTTGAGATCGAGCTTCTGATCACTTCGCCGCTATGGCCGTCAACGCACATGCGAATGCCGCGCGCCATGATTTCGTTTTCAATCTCGACATTCTCTAAGCCCAGAAGACCGTTCTTGCGAACCAGGCCGGCAAGCTCGATCGCCTTTTCGTAAATCGAAAGAGGGTCTTCCTTCGGGTTCTTGAACGCGATGCCGATCCCGATCTTGAGCGACTTGATCACGTCGCGCATCGGGAATTTGATCAGGGTTGCCGCCGCTGTCCCGCCAAACACCACCATTATCGATGGCACATCGATAAATGAACTCAGGCTGCCGCCCAGCAAAATGGCGCCGAAAATAACGCCCATTCCGGCGATAATGCCAATAAGTGTCGCTATATCCATGTCGGTTTCTGGTATCCGGCTTTAAAACAAATTCTTCAAACGTATTGTCCCGTGGCTGAAAACAATACGCGGCGGGTCACAACTTGATCATTGGTCTGACAACCACACAGATGAAAGTCCCCTGTATGGGCGGCTACCAGATGGAAATGAAACGCGCACTACACTTCTGAAATTGGGGTTGCACATCCCGTTTTCCATATGCTTGCAATAACTTCTTGCTCGTAGAAGTGAAAGACTTCCCACAAACAGTCCCGCCTGATTGTAAAATTACGGCGTTGGAATAGCCAACCCTATACTTTTGGCGTTAAATGTTTGTTGCCAGACTTTTGCGCACTCCTCAACCCCACCTAAGAATAATGTGATCATATTCGTTTGGCAGGATGCTCGGTTTTACACCGGGCGCGCGTGAAAGAACAGGAGTGCAATCCTGACAATTTCTGATGTTTGCAATGTCTTAGCGGGTAAGTTGGACCGAAACTAGCCGAGCTCGAACGACGAAATCCCGAAAATCATATCAAGATCAAGTTCAGGCGCCGGCCCCTTATACATGCGTGCTGTTTCAAATTCCGGCACCATGCCATGTGCGGTCGCCAGATCAACTGCCGCCTGATTGGGTTCGGGCACATCAAGATAGACCTTGCCGCCCTGATCATCGCGGCTTTGCAAAAGCGCGCCAAACAGGATTTCGGCATCCTTGGCATTCGGGGCGAAAAGCGGGCCGACCTTGTGGCCTTCCTGACAGGGGCGGATCACGCCATAGGCACGCAGTCCCATCGGCCCCTTAATGGCAAGTGCCGTATGCTTTTCATTGCCGATCCAGCCACGCAGGAATTCGATCCGGCTTTCAGGGAACAGCTTGCAGGTCTGCTCGAACGCATCGACAATCGCGATATCGTTGACCTCAAGGGTGAACAGATCATCCGGGGTTTTGACATTGGCCGTGACGACACCACCATAGCGCACATTGCGATGGGCAAATTCAAAACCGGATTTGCGATAATTTTCCTGCTGATCAACGACACCATCAAGACCAATGGTCTTCAGCACACTGTCCTCAAGCACCGTCTGCCACAGGCGATAGCCAAGACCGGAACCGCGACGGTCCGGACGGCAGATATAAAATCCGACAAACCCGAAATCCGAGCTGTACTGAACCGCCGAGATCGCGGCGACCAGTCCCTGCTTGTCAAACGCGCCCCAGAAACCATCGGTGTCGGTGTTAAAAAACACCTCTGCATCATTGATGCCGGGGTTCCAGCCCTCTTTGGCGGCCCATTCAACGGCCAGGGGAAACTCGAATGATTTAAGACGGCGGATTTTGTCAGGCATCGCTTTGTTCAGACTTCCGATGATCAGATGAGTGTTGGGCTTACCGTGCGGGACAGGCAAGCGCATGTGCCAAACATCTATCACGGGCGATGAAAATCAATGATAATTTTTATTGAGAATGCCTATCATTGTTATTATTACGGTGGGTACATTCCATTCGCGCCCCACCATCCGAGAATTTCATGTCCACATCGCTTCTGACGGCCAAGACACGCATCGCACTTTCCGACAGTGCCGCCCTGATCAAACAGGCTGCCGATTTCTATCGCGAACATGATTGCGATGTGACGGGTGATGCGGATTACACGCGCATATCGGTCTCTATCGGCCATATTCAGCTAAGCAGCACTGACACCACGCTTGAGGTCGAGGTGGGCGCAACGACCGAAGTCGATGTCATGCAAATGAAGTCGGCAATCATATCGGTCCTGCAGGGGGCTGTTCCCGATGCCGATCTTGATTGCCGCTGGCAGGGGGCGGGCAAAAGCAATGGCAAGCTGCCCAATTTCTGTGAACTGCGTGTGGGCGAGATCACCGATCTTTCGCCGCATATGCGCCGCTTGCGCCTGCATGCCGATAACCTTGAGGCCTATGACAGCGACAGCATTCATGTGCGGCTTCTGATCCCGCCGCGCGGGCAGGAAAACCCGCAATGGCCGACCTTGGCTGATAACGGCATGCCGGTTTGGCCGAGCGGTGAAAATGCCATTGAACAGCGCGTCTATACGATCCGCGCCATGGACGCCAAGGCCTGCTGGATTGATGTCGATTTCGTCATGCATGGCGATAACGGCCCGGGATCGGCCTTTGCCATGCATGCCAGTGCAGGCGACGTGGTCGCCATGACCGGGCCACTCGGAACGGCATTGCCGGATGCGGACTGGATGCTGTTCGCCGGCGATGAAACAGCACTTCCGGCCATCGGACGTTATCTGGCCGAAATGCCGGATCATGTAACGGGGCACGCCATTATCGAAGTCGGCAGCAAATCCGACGTCATTGCCGTTCCCACCAACAGCCAGATCAAGGTTCAATGGCTGTTTCGCGATGACGCGCAGGCGGTCGAACGCAGCCTGCTTCAGGATGCCATTCGATCGGTTGAACTGCCCGATGCACGTGATCGCGTTTATTGCTGGGCCGGGGTGGAGCAGGCGGATTACAAACCGATCCATGCCTATGGGCGCAAGGAACTCGGTCTTGATCGTGATCGCTGTGTTGCCATGACATTCTGGCGGAAGGCGGGCCGGACGGCCAAGGGTTGATCCACTGGGATCAGTCTACCGAACTGTTGCGACCTATTGATGCAGCTCCGGGGCGAAATGCGCAATCGCGTCATCCAGCGCAATCAGGATTTCCGCAATGAGCGGGTTGGTTGCCTGATCGGTATCACGGCGCAATTCGGTAATAGCGCGGATCAGTTCGCGGTTGGTCGGATTGACAGCTGTTGCAATTGATTTGGCACGCTGGCTGATCATCGCGCGGACGGTATTGAAGGCGGCTATTTCCACCTTGGCATCAATTGGCGCCCTTTCTTCAAGGGCACGCTTAAGCGACAAACCCGTCATGTGACTGGGCTCGGCCATCAGGGTGGCGGTGATCATCCTGAATGCGATGATGTCTGTGGCCAGTTGATCGCGATTTTGCGCGCTTGCCAGTTCCTCAAACGCAAACAGATCGGCCTGATGCTCATCCTGATGGTCTTTGAGCACGTCACCACCGAAATGATCCGGTTGGCAATGGCGCACTTCATGAAAAATCAGCCAGCGAAAGGGCAGATCCGCCGTGCTGGCATAGGTCAGGTTTGAGCCAAACCAGTTGCGCATCAGTTCGGCAAAGACTTCGGTCTTGCTTTCCGGTGTGAGTTTGGCCGGGACAAAAATCCGGCAAGTCGCCAGCGCGGCATTGCCCTTCCGGCCAGTCAACGTAAACGGGGATCGCGGCAGTTTGGCAAAGGTCTGATCCGGGTTCTTGATATTGCCAAGGCCGAGTGCCGCGTTGATCTTGCTCAGGAAATCCTCACGCCCCTCAAACACGATCAGTTCGATGTCCCCGAACTGACGAAGCTCGGTCGCCAATTGTTCTGTCTGGGCATGGCTTGCTGCCCCACCGGTTAGAACCAGTATGGCAATCAGACATATCTGTTTAAGGCTGTTTCGCGCGGAACCACTCATCGCCTTACTATGCCGGTACTCGGGCAGGCGTGCCAGATCAAACAATCAGGCTTCGGCGTGCTGGCCAGTGCGTTTGCGTTGCGGACCAAACAGGCAGGTCAGGATCAGGATGACACCGGAAACCGTTGCAATCATGCCAGCCGCACTGACCGCATAGGGTGACCCGAACCAGCCCGGGCCGTATCCGGCAAAGACATACCCCAGAACAGCCGAAATGGTGGCAAAGACAACCGACCACCCGACCTGACGGGCAAGCTGGTTGGTCATCAGCCGCGCACTGGCAGGCGGGCAAACAAACATCGCGATCACAATGATCGATCCGACTGCATCAAAGGCGGCCACAGCCGCAACGGCGGTGGCAACCACCAATGCAAAGCCAAGGGCGCGGGTGCGAATGCCAATCGCACCGGCAAAGGCGGCATCAAAGGTCGAGATTTTCAGTTCTTTCCAGAACAGGAAAATGAACAGGGCAATGCCCACCAGAACGATTGCCAAACGGGGCAATTGCGGGGGCAGGGTGGTAAGGGCTGTGGGATCAAGAAGCGATCCCCAACCTTCGGCATCAAACCAGATCAGGCTTTCAAGATTACCGAGCAGCGCATGCTGCACATCGATATGCACCGAACTGGTATCGGTGATTTCAAGGAACAGAACGCCCGCGGCAAAAAGGGTTGTGAAGACTAGCCCCATGGCAGCACCCGGTTCAACCCGGCCGAGCCGTTTGACGATTTCGATCATGATCACCGCGACTATGGCGGCGGCACCTGCACCGATCATCATTGGCACGGCGGTAATCGTACCGGTCACCAGAAAGGCCGCAACAATACCGGGCAGAACCACATGACTGATGGCATCGCCAATCAGGGCCTGACGGCGCAGCAACAGGAAGTTTCCCGGAAGCGCACAGGCAATGGCGGCCAGCGTACCAATCACTATTGGCGTCAGGCTGAGTTGGACAAATTCCGCACCAAGGGCTGTGATCAGATCATCGATCATGTCGTTGCTCCTTGCGGGGCTTGTGCGTTTTGCGCGCTCAGGATCATGCGATCGATCTCTGCGATCTGATCGGGTGTCATCATCCGTTCGATCGGGGTCAGTCCGTCATAACGTTCAACGGCGGAATCATCAGGCAGCATCCGGCGCGCCATCGCCCAGCGGGCTTCATCACGCGCAGCCTTTTCCGCGGCAATCCGGCCACGTGCAGTGGCAACCCCGTCAGCGCGGATCATTCCGGCACGGCGCAGGATCCGAATGGTCAGCCCGTCATAAATCGGTTCACGGCGTGCGAGTGACAGCAAGCCCTGTCGGCGATGCACGCGCCGCTGGAACCGCTGATGACGCAGGGCCGATGCCAACCCGCCGCGCAACGGCGAGAACAAAGCGGATATCAAAAAGAAACCAAAGGCGACCAGAACAATGATCGGCCCGGTTGGGAGTGATGCTTCGGCGGCGGATAACACCGCACCGATATAGCCCGAAAGCCCACCAATAACCGCAGCAATGCCGATCATCTTGCCGACCTGGTTGGTCCAGAAACGCGCAGCCACCGGCGGAATAATCAAAAGCGCGACAATCAGGATAAGCCCAACAATCTTAAGACCAATCACCGTGACAATCAGGGCAAGCCCCATCATGGCAAGGTCGATATTGCGCACATTAACCCCGGTGGTCGCGGCATATTCCGGATCAAACGCCACCAGTGTCATCGGACGACGCAGCAGGAAGACAAATGCCGCGGCCAGTGCACCGGCGATCGCGATCGTGGTGGCCTCTGAAATCAGCATGCCTGCGGTGGAGCCGAGCAGGAAGTTCTCAAGCCCGGCCTGACGACCTGATGACATGGTCTGGATCACGGTCAACAGCACGATGCCAAATCCGAAAAACACCGACAGGACCGCGCCAATCGCGGCATCCTCGGTCAGGCGGGTTTTGCGCGTGATCCATTCGACCATCAAAAGCCCGATGGCCGATGAAATCGCCGATCCCAGGATAAGCCCCGGCAACCAGCGCCCGTCACTGCCAAACGCCACCATGATGATAAAGGCAAGGCCGACACCGGGCAGGGTGGCGTGACTGATCGCATCGGAAACAAGCGCGCGTTTGCGCAGGAAAATAAACGCCCCGGCACTGCCCGCCGACAGGCCAAGCAGTCCTGCACCAATGGCAACCAGCGCGCTGTTATAGCCCGCCTGCAGGAAAAGGGCGCTTATGAAATAATCAACAAACCCCATGCGCGTTAAGCCAGATGCAGTTCATCGATATGGGTCGCGGCAAGCCGCCCGCCATAGGTTTCCTGAAGGTTCTCGGCCGTGAAGGTCGTATCCACCGGGCCTTCGGCAATACGCCGAACATTGATCAAAAGCACCCGATCAAAATATTCCGCCACGGTCGAAAGATCATGATGCACGCAGACCACCGTGCGGCCCTCGGCCTTAAGCTCTTTCAGCACGGACACAATCGCGCGCTCGGTCGCGGCGTCAACACCGGCAAACGGTTCGTCCAGCAAATAGAATTCGGCATTCTGCGCAAGTGCGCGGGCCAGAAATACACGCTGCTGCTGGCCACCTGAAAGCTGACCGATCTGGCGGTCGGCGAAATCAGCCATGCCAACACGTTTCAGGCAGTCCATTGCCTGCTCACGATGGCGCGCCCGCCACAGGCGAAACAGCCCGACTGATCCGTAAAGCCCCATCAGGACGACATCAATCACGCGTGCGGGGAAATCCCAATCAACACTGGCGCGCTGCGGGACATAGGCAACGCGATCGCGTGCATCTTCAAACAGCTTGCCAAAAATGCGCACTTCACCGGAAAGGCGCGGCACAACACCAAGTGTGCCTTTAAGGAAGGTCGACTTGCCTGCACCATTCGGGCCGATGATTGCTGTCATCGAACCTGCCGGGATCGATGCATCAACGGAAAACACAGCTGGCTTATTGCCATAAGACACGGTCAGACCCCGTACGGTCAGCGGCGCATCCTTTGCCGCGACGTCGAGTATCTTGCCTGACTCTGCAACCAGTTTGGCGCTGCTCATGGGGATCGTCCTGTTTCGTTTTACGTCGTGTGTTTCGTCGTTTGGCTTAAATCCAACCAGCCTTACGAACCGGCGGCAAGCTTGCCCTGAAAGCCGCCTTCGGGCGCGTCGCCGCCAAGGGCGCGGGTGATCAGTGTCGCGTTATGATCGATCATGCCGATATAGGTGCCTTCATAGGTGCCCGGATCGCCCATGGCATCGGAATAAAGCGTACCACCAATGGTGACCTTCTGACCACGGGCCTCTGCCCCTTCGATCAGGGCGCGGACATTACGCTCAGGGACGGAACTTTCAACAAATACCGCCGAAATCTTGCGATCAACGATGGTGTCTACCAGTTCCTCTACCCGGCGCAGGCCGGCCTCTGATTCTGTTGAAATGCCCTGAATGCCCAGCACGTCAAAATCATAGCCGCGCCCGAAATAGCTAAAGGCATCATGTGCGGTCAACAGCACGCGGCTTTGCTTGGGTACGGTCGCCGTAACCGTTGTCATATAGTCGATCAGCTTTTCGATCTCGGCAACATGGGCATCGGCATTGGCACTGTAGGTGGCCTCACCTTCGGGATCGGTCGCAATCAGCGCATCGCGCACGGCATAAACCACCGTTTCCCAAAGCTTCGGGTCCATCCAGACATGCGGGTCGAACCGGCCGTCATAGTCGGCATGGCTCAAAAGCTTGTCACGCGCGACAGCCTCGCCAACCGCAACCACATTGCGGCGTTTGCCAAGATCCCCAAAGAACTCTTCGAGCTGCGCTTCAAGATAAAGCCCGTGCCACAGCACAAGGTCAGCCCGCGCCATGGCGGCGATGTCGCTTCGGGTCTGACGATAGGAATGCGGATCCACACCCGGCCCCATCAGCGCCTTGACCTCTGCGCGATCACCGGCAACCTGGCGGGCGGCATCAGCAATCATCGATGTGGTCGCAACCACATTCAGCGGTTTTGCATGCGACATGCTCGTGCCGGCAATCACTGCTACGGCAAGCAGGGCAAGGCAAAAGGCAAGATGGCGGAGGGTGGAGAAAAGCAGCATCAGGGCATCCGGCAGCAAATTGGAATTACTCTGGTGAATATCCCCTATTTATGTGCGGACTTTTAAAGTTAGTCAAGGCTAAATTGCTATTTGCGAACTTACTTGTTATGAAGGTTTCAGGAGTCTGGAGTGGAGAGATCAATGGGCGAAGATACGCCGCTGAACCCGCGTCATAACAAGGCCGAAGTGTTCGCACGCTTGCGCGACGCGCATGCCCGTGAAGTGACCGAAGATTACGTCGAAATGATCGGCGACCTGATCGCCGAAGAAGGCGAAGCGCGTTCGGTCGCCCTAGCCGAACGCTTTGGTGTAACGGCGGCCACAGTCAATAACACGATCAAACGGCTCGAGCGCGACGGCTATGTGACTTCGCGCCCCTACCGCTCAATCTTCCTCACCGAAAAAGGCGAAACCCTTGCCAAAAAATGTCGCGAACGCCACCAGATCGTCTATAACTTCCTCGTCTCCATCGGTGTAGATCCGGAGATCGCCGAGTTCGATGCCGAGGGTATAGAGCATCACGTGAGTGAGGAGACTTTGAGGGTATTTGCTGCGGCAGCAATATCCTGAGGGCATCTCAAAATTCGCAAATGGTGTGCGAAAGTGCTCTGACTTGGCCCGTGCTCGTTTGTCTAAGGTTTTTCTTTGGGAAGATGGCGGAGAGGGTGGGATTCGAACCCACGGTACTATTGCTAGTACAACGGTTTTCGAGACCGCCCCGTTCGACCACTCCGGCACCTCTCCGCATGTGTGGTCTTGGCGTTCGAGGCGGTGTTTACCGGGATGAGCGCGAGATTGCAAGAGGGAAATCTCAAATTTCGTGGACTCTTTTGCTTGTGCTTTTGTGGGTGCTTTCCGGGCTCGGCGTCGGGCCGGTTTCGTAACGGGGCTGCGCATGGGCTAAATCTGCGGCTTTGGCATGCACGCTTGGGCGGCGGGAAAGGTCACTCTGTAGTTGACTCTCGCGGTCAAAAGCGGTAATTTACCCGTTCTTCGCAGCGGTTCGGTATCTGTTAGCAGCGGCACCGAGCTGCGCGTTTGTGTTTCCAGAATGTTTTTCAGGAACTTTTAGATGTACGCAATCATCAAAACTGGCGGCAAACAGTATAAAGTTGCTGCCAACGACGTTATCAAAGTCGAAAAGATCGCTGCCCAGGCCGGTGATACCGTGAAACTTGAAGAAGTTCTCATGGTTGCTGGCGACGGTGCGCCGAAGGTTGGTGCTCCGTTGGTCAAAGGTGCTTCTGTTACCGCAGAAGTTCTCGAGCAGGCCAAGGGCGACAAGGTGATCGTTTTCAAGAAAAAGCGCCGGCATAACTACCGTCGCAAAAATGGTCATCGCCAGAACCTGACTGTTCTGCGCATCAAGGACATCAAAGCCTGATTTATCAGGTCAAGATGCAGTTTTAGGAGAGTTTCATGGCTCATAAGAAAGCTGGTGGTAGTTCGCGCAACGGTCGTGACTCCGAAGGTCGCCGTCTCGGCGTTAAAAAATTCGGTGGTCAGGCAGTTGTTGCAGGCAACATCCTCGTTCGTCAGCGTGGCACCAAGTTCCATGCCGGTGACAATGTTGGCCTCGCCAAAGACCACACCCTGTTTGCGACTGTGAACGGTTCTGTCCAGTTCAAGTCGGGCTTCAAGGGTCGTACCTACGTAACCGTCGTTCCGGCCGAGGCGTAAGCCTCCCGTCGGCTGCGCGATACGTAGCAAGATTTTCGAGGGAGGAATGAGCAATCATTCCTCCCTTGTTTTATGTGATATAGAATTTCGGGCCTCGTTGATGCGCGGTGATCGCGCGCCGGGGTGCCAATACAAAATGATAAACGGGTGCGCCCGAAGGACCGGTTATGAAGTTTCTCGATGAAGCCAAGATTTATGTGCGCAGTGGCCGCGGCGGTGCCGGTTCGGTCAGCTTCCGCCGTGAAAAATATATCGAGTATGGCGGACCGGACGGCGGCGATGGCGGCCGGGGTGGTGACATCATTCTTGAGGCGGTCGAAAACCTCAACACCCTGATCGATTTCCGTTATCAGCAGCACTTCAAGGCCGAAGTCGGCATGCATGGCATGGGCCGGCAGCGCACCGGCCGTTCGGGCAAATCCATCACGATCAAGGTCCCGGTCGGAACGCAGGTCCTCGCCGAAGATCGTGAAACCCTGATTGTCGATATGATCGAACCCGGCCAGACCTATATGCTCTGCCGTGGTGGCGATGGCGGGCGCGGTAACACGCATTTCAAGTCCTCGACCAACCAGGCACCGCGTCGTGCCGAAGAAGGCTGGCCGGCAGAGGAAATGTGGGTCTGGCTGCGCCTGAAGCTGATCGCTGATGCCGGGCTTGTAGGCCTGCCCAACGCCGGTAAGTCGACCTTCCTTGCCGCATCGTCGCACGCGCGTCCGAAAATTGCCGACTATCCCTTCACCACCCTGCATCCGCAGCTTGGCGTGGTGAATGTCGATGATCACGAATTCGTTCTGGCCGATATCCCCGGCCTGATCGAAGGCGCATCCGAAGGCAAGGGAATCGGCACCCGTTTCCTTGGCCATATCGAGCGCTGCGAAGTTCTGGTGCATCTGATCGATTGCGCCGAAGAGGATCCGGTCGCGACCTATAAGACGGTCCGCGAGGAGCTCGAAGGCTATGCCGAGGAACTCGTCGAAAAACCCGAAATCGTCGCTCTGTCCAAGGCTGATCAGCTTCTGCCGGAAATGGTCGAGGAACAGCGCGAGATCCTGGAAAAAGGCATCGGCAAAAAGGTTTATACCGTGTCGGGCGCCACCCACGAGGGGCTAAAGGAAATCCATCGCGAGATCCGCGCCTATATTGATGGCGAACGTGAACGTCGCGCCATGGAAGGCCGCGAAGAAGAGGGCTTCCAGCCGTGACAAACCACGCCCTGGCGGATGCAAAGCGCCTGATCATCAAGGTGGGCTCGGCCCTGCTGGTTGATGAACATACCGGCAAGCTGCGTCGTGCCTGGCTGGAAGCACTTGCCGATGACATCGCACTTCTGCGTGAGCGCGGGGTCGAAGTGATCGTGGTTTCAAGTGGCGCGATCGCCCTTGGCCGTCGTTTGCTGGGGCTTGATCACCGAACGATCAGTCTGGCCGACAAACAGGCCGCTGCCGCCACCGGCCAGATCAGCCTGTCCCAAGTCTGGCAGGAGGCGCTTGGCCGCAATGGCCTGACCATGGCGCAGGTGCTGGTGACCCTCGAAGACATGGAAGGCCGCCGGCGGTATCTGAATGCCCGCGGGACGTTGAATGCGCTGCTGGCACGTGGCGCCATTCCGCTGATCAATGAAAACGATACGGTCGCGACCGAGGAAATTCGCTTTGGCGACAATGATCGCCTTGGCGCAAAGGTCGCGCACATGATTTCGGCCGATACGCTGGTGCTGCTCTCAGACATTGATGGTCTTTATACCGCCGATCCGCGCAAGAACCCGGATGCCGATCTGATCCCGGAAGTGCGCGAGCTGACAGCCGAGATTTTTGATATGGCCGGTGTTGCGCCGACCATGTACAGCTCCGGCGGTATGGTGACCAAGCTGCAGGCGGCCGAAATCGCCATGAAGGCCGGCTGCCGCATGATTATCGCGCGCGGCACCATTTATCATCCGCTCAAAGCTCAGCTTGAAGGTGCACCCAATACCGTCTTCCTGCCAAGCGAAAGCCCGCTTGCCGCACGCCGTCACTGGATTGCGACCTCGCTCAAGGCGTCAGGAGCAATCGTTGTCGATGCCGGGGCGGCTAAGGCCATGGCAGCGGGCAAGAACCTCCTGGCGGCCGGAATAACCGGCGTGGATGGCCGTTTCAAGCATGGGGATGCGGTGCGGGTGCTTGGACCCGACGGAGCGCAGATCGCGCGCGGCATTACGGCCTATGGCGCGGAAGAAACCCGTCTTCTGATGGGGCATGCCTCAGGTGACATTGAAGCCACCCTTGGCTTTACACGCGGTAATGCCATCATTCATTCTGATGATCTGGTGCTGACCGAAGGCTGATCGTCTTGCGCGCTGCAACATCACACGACTTTCAAGGGGGCGTTCACGTCCCCTTTTTCGCATCTGCACGATGGTGGTCAGGCACTGCGGTTAAAAAAGGCCGCCCTTCATGTCGAGGGGCAGCCTTTTTTTAATGGTGGCACTATGGTCCGTTAAGCGGACTTAGGCAGCCTGGTCGGCCAGGGCGCGGGCCATCTGGCTCAGTGCTTCCTGGTGTTTTTCGTGCTTGATGCTTGCGAAGTTACGGGCAAGCTCAAGGCACATGCGCTGACGCGCATTGAGTTCGGTTTCCTGATTGCCTTCAAGGCCTTCATAGAAATAGCTTACCGGAACGCCCAGCACCTGGGAGATCTCGTAAAGACGACCAGCAGAGATGCGGTTAATGCCGCGCTCATATTTGTGAGCCTGCTGATAGGTGACGCCAATCAGGTCTGCCATCTGCTGCTGGGAAAGGCCCAGCATGATGCGACGTTCACGGATACGCTGACCAACATAACGGTCAGTGTCTGTCGCGCGGTTTGCGCGTTTCGGTTCTTCGTTTTGAGAGTTCTCAGTCATTTTATAATCCGTTATCAACCGCCAGTTATTAATCCCCACTTCGGATGCTGTCGGGCTTGTTTGTTTTGCCCTCACGTCGACCTTTCAAAGCGCTTCTTTGGCGCCCAGAATTGCTGACGCGTATCTGAACTTTGGTCAGATAATCATTGCAGCTTTCCGCCAGAAGCTAGCTATATAGGTCAATCGAGCTGTCTTTGTCTAGTGCAGAAGGCGAAAAAAAGACGTTCGTTTCTACGCTGTATGGTTTGTGATGCTGTGCATAGCTGGCATGCGCAGTTTGAATGACCGGTGGTTGCAAAAGGTTTTCCTGAGGTAAGACCTGCCCCAAAAGCTGGGTCCAGAATGCTGCGCTGCCCACAAGATCATGGGGTTGCAGCCACGCGCCACCACCCTGCACAATTTTTTCCACAGGCGAAATTTGTGCAAGTTGCTCGATCCCGATCCCGGCAGGACCATCGGTTCCACTGCTCGCAGTCTCGGTCCTGCGGGCCGGGAGCATGGAAATCGGTGTGATCGCGGTCATATGTTTTTCGGTCTATTGGGTCATTGTTGCCTGCGTATTTCGGGACTCCGTGGTTTTGGGCATGGTTCATGGCATTCACCCGGCAAAAATTGCCGCCTTTCGGCGGTGCCGGGCGTTCGAAAAGAGTTAACGAAAAGTTTATGCAGGATTAATGCCGAACGGGCAGGGCATCATTTGCCCGATATTTGCCCAGATCCCCGCGTTTGTCATCGGCCATGAAAAAAGGCGAAGCGCATAAAGCAGCTTCGCCTTTTTGTCAGTACAGCCCGGGATATGGCCGGGATGTCTTATTTGTCGGACTTGCCACCGGCAAGATTGTTAAGCTGTGCCTGCATGGCTTCAAGCTGGCTTTTGAGCTCATCCAATGAGGCATCCGATTTTGCGCCACCGGGTGCGGTCGGCTTTTTCGGGCCGTCGCCGGTCGGCTCGCCATTTTCGTCCTGCATGAAGGGCGAGAACATTTTCATCGTCTGTTCAAACAGCGCGATGTTCTGTTTGTTCATTTCCTCGAACTGGCCGAACGGGAACATGCCCTGCATCGTGCCCTGCATATATTCGCGCATCTGTTCCTGATTATGGCCAAAGGCGCGCATTGCCTGTTCAAGATAGCTCGGCACCAGCCCCTGAAGGCTGTCGCCATAGAAGCCGATCAATTGGCGAAGGAAGCTGATCGGCAGAAGGTTCTGCCCCTTGTTTTCTTCCTCGACGATAATCTGGGTAAGGACCGGACGGGTGATGTCTTCGCCCGATTTCGCGTCATAGACAACAAAGTCGGTATTGTCTTTGACCATCTGCGAAAGGTGATCAAGCGTCACATAGGAACTGGTCGCCGTGTTATAGAGGCGGCGGTTCGCATATTTCTTGATAACGATGCGGTCCTGATCATCTGATTTCTTGGTGGTCATGGCGTCTTTCCTGCTTCCCTGTTTCCCGGACGTATGTCTGGCGAACCTTCGGTGGTGTCTTTCCACCTGCTTTGCGCCCCGTAAATTTTTACGATGTTGCGCAGCATTTTCCATTTTGCATTCGCACAGAAGACCAAGAGAGTGCCGCGAATTTTCCAATGTGTCCAGTATTCAACGCGAAGTGCAGTGCGAAAAACAACTTTAGGGTCTGAACCCAGCTAAATGATTAAAATGGCATCAGAACAATCAAGAGATGCTAGGAAATCGCCGCAGTGCGGGGTAATCCCCGCGCAAGGGGATTGACGAAGCAGATCGCAGATTGTCCGGATGTCCTTCGGATCGGAGGCATTTGCACGGGCTATTGCGTCGCTTTACCTTGAAAGGCAGAGAGCCTTTCAAGGTAAAGCTCCTGATATCCGCACAAATGCCTCGCGACCATTTTAACCATTTAGCTGGGTTCAGACCCTAGATAAGGTTTGCTGCAACACGGCAAGGGAATTCGTTTTCCTGCGCGCGTCAACATTCTATAGTGATCATCAAGATAAATGCTTTGCATCAGGGAACGATAAAGGTGTCGCCGATGGCCCAAGGTAAGAACGGCGAAAAGAGCGGTGCGAACAAAGCACCCGCCCCATCACAAACGTCTGAGACCGCATCATCCGACCCGGATGACGAACGGCTCGACCAGCTTGCGCAGAAGTTTCTTGAACTCTGGCGTGAACAGGTCGCGGCAACCGCAGACGGCGCACATGCCGCAAGCGCCATCGGGCGTCTTTATGCGTCCCTTGGTGCTGATACCACCCGCATGGGCGAGGGGTTTGAAGCCTGGGGCAAGCTGATCGGTCAGATGGCAATGGGCCAACACCCGGCTGCCGGGATGTCAAACCCGATGGGCGATGCGATGGCCGCAGCCAACCCGCTGCAGGCCATGATGGATCAGATGGCAAAGGCCGCACGTGAATTGCCAGCATCTCCCTTTGCCGGCATGCCGTTTGCGCCTGATATGTCGGCGATGGCGGGCATGGCCGGGATGACGCCAAAGCCCGAAACCACAAAAACATCTGACAAAGACGGCGTGGACACACCCGCCGCCAGTGAAGCCAGCAAGACTTCCAAAACCAAACGTGCTGCAAAAAATGCTGCAAAGGGGCAGGGGAAGAATGATCAGTCCGCCAAAACAAAAGCCGCTTCCGCCAAAACGCGAAAATCAGAAGCGGGCGGGGCCAAGGCCGCTTCCGATGCACATGGCAGTCGAGATGACGAGCTGGCTCAGCTCGCGCGCCGCATTACCGATCTTTCTGAAACAATTGCTGCCCTGGAAGCCGGAACTGAAGGATCAGGCGGAAAGTCTTCTGACGGAACTTGAAGCCTATCATCCGGACGATGTCGCCCAGGCGCTCGATCGTGTCGCCTTTGATCGCCACGCAGGATTCCATGACGGCGTGCGGTCTTATCAGCGCCATCCCTATCGCCGCCCGCGCGATCAGGACCGTGAAGATTTGCCGATATTCTGGGAAGAAGGATCAACCCGGGTTTACGATTATGGCCCGACCGCTGGCGACAAGGCCGCCGAGGATGGCGAGGTCGTGCTTCTGGTACCCTCACTGGTCAATCGCGGCTACATCCTTGATCTCAATGAAAAGCGCAGCTTTGCGCGCTATCTCGCGAAATCTGGCTATCGCCCGCTTCTGGTCGAGTGGGGCTATCCCGGCATGGACGAGGCCAATTTTGGCCTTGATGATTATGTTGCCGGTCGGTTGGTGACGATTCTTCAGGACGTGGCCGATATCAATGGCGGGCCTGTGCCGGTGGTCGGCTATTGCATGGGCGGGGTTCTGGCCCTTGCCGCAACGCTTCTCGATCCGGCACAGGTGTCAAAGCTTGTTCTGCTGGCAACGCCCTGGGACTTCATGGCGGCTGGCCCGACCCAGTCGCGCATTGCGGCGGCCTTCGCGCCGTCCCTGCCACAGATGCTGGCGATCCATGACACACTGCCAGTCGATGTGTTGCAAAGCCTGTTTGCCAGCCTTGATCCCTTCATGATCGGTGAAAAGTTCCGTCGTTTTCAGGCGATGGCAATGGATTCTGCCAAGGCCCACGATTTTGTGGCCCTTGAAGACTGGCTGAATGATGGGGTGCCATTGCCACGCCGTGTTGCGGTCGATTGCCTGATCGGCTGGTATGTCGAAAACCGCCCGGCTAAGGGGCAGTGGCAGATTGATGGCATTGATATCAATCCGGCCGATTTGTCCTGCCCGGTGCTGACGGTGATCCCGGAAAATGATCGCATCGTCCCGCCCGAAAGCGCGCAGGCCCTGTTTGAAGCCTGCCCCGAAGACATGCGTGAGGAACTTCATCCCTCTGCCGGGCATATCGGCATGATGGTCGGATCACGCGCGGAAAAATCCACTTGGAAGCCAGTTGCCGACTGGCTGGCGAAAAAGGATTAGCCGTCTTCCGCCTACTCCGCATGCTCGGTGGCAAGTTGCGTACGCTCTGGCGCCCAGCGCAGAGTCAGGCGCGCCAGAAGCGCAATGATGATCAGGGTCAGGATCACCCGCCCGACCAAAACCACCCAGATATCGGCACCCAGTGCCAGCATGATTGCTGTATCCTCGATCAGCGAATGCGATAGCGACAACCAGCTGAGCGACAGGAAAAGTGTCCGTGGCGGATAGTTGTTCTTGCGCGCCTCATCAATGATCAGCGCCCCGCCATAGGTAATGCCAAGCAACACGCCAATCGTGGTTACCGGCGCCACATCGCGCGAGATTCCCGAAATACGCAGCATCGGCATCATCGCCTGTGTGATGCGGGCGGTAATCCCGGTTTTCTCAAGGATATCCAGCAGAACCAGCAATCCGACAATCACGCCAAAGGTCACCACAAGTGATTTGACCATCTGGATTGACCAGTCGATCCAGCCAGCCAAACCACTGGCGACCATCGCGGTATCCCCGCCGACCATCCAGGAAAAATCAACCGGTTCGGACAGCCAGCCGGTCATGTCACTGACCCAGGTCACCAACGCGCCATAGGCAATCGCCGCCCCCACCCGAAGGGCTGTGGTCGCCCAGAAACTCGCCCCGGCGCGTTTGACAATCGCCTGTTCGACCGGAAGCCCGTGGGCAAACAGCATCATCGCGCACAGCGCACTTAACTGTGCCGCTGTCATATCAAGATGGGCCGCCAGCCCAACAAAGGCACCAACCGCGCCATACATGCTGACCAAAACACACGTCGCCCAAATCAACCCGGCTTCTGGCGGTAGACCGATCAGCGCCATCACGGGCGTCAGCCAGCCGGACACCAGCTCGACCGCGCCAAATTCTTCGGCAATCCGCACAATCACCATCACCGGTACCATCACCTTGATCAGGGTGATGAACAGCTTCTGGCTGCGGTTGATCAGGTCAAAGGCATAGCGATGCATGGGGCGGCAATCCGTCTTTGGTGTTTGGGGCGCGTCCGACCTGTTGGCCAATCACAGCAACCTCTAACGTTGCTGCACAAGTCTGTCGAGGAGCGCGATCATGCCACGGGTTGTTGATTTTCGTGCAGCGTATTTGTGCATCTTCGTGCAATATGGCAGCGTTATATTGCCAAATGACGCTGTGGAGTTGCGCAAAGTGCCCGGGCTGGATCAGATCGATACCAAAATCCTGCGCCAATTACAGGTGTCAGGGTTCAGGGATGTTGAGAATACTACTAATTGAACCCCTTTTCGCACAAACTTTGAGCCGTTTTCGCACTAACTCTGACATATCATCACTTGTCGTCTAGTTGGTGTATTTTTTCCGTAATGTCACAAGTCGTTTCAGGGCAGTTACCCATGTCGATACACTCAGTCTCGTTAAACTCTATAAGGAAACGTTCGTTTTCTAGTGCAGTTTTTTATAATCATATTTCGATATCGAAATGACTAGGAAAATAGGGTACGCCAGAGTTTCAACAACAGAGCAATCAACCGATGCTCAAGTAGAGGCGTTGTATGATGCTGGATGTGATCTTGTTTTTTCTGAGAATGTATCTGGCGCGAAAAAAGATAGGGTTAGGTTAAGAGATGCAATCGCGCATGTTGGTCAAGGAGATCAGCTTGTTGTTGTTAAGATTGATCGCCTTGCTCGATCCCTTACAGATCTGTTGCAGATCGTTTCTAAGTTGCTGAGTAATGGAGGCCACTTCGTCAGTTTATCTGATCCGATAGATACATCTTCGGCGCAAGGTACTCTCATGTTGCAGATTTTGGGCTCATTTGCTGAGTTCGAAAGAGCTTTAGTAAGTGAGCGAACAAAACTGGGCCTCCAAAAAGCGCGTCAGGCCGGAAGGGTAGGTGGTAACCCAAAGCTAAAATCACGAGAACCCGATGCGATTGCTCGTGTATCAAGGCAAAGAGAGCAGAGTTACTTTGCGGCGTTAAATTCTTCAGCTCACATTTGGGTTCCTATCGTTAGAAAGTATCGTCCCCGTTACGCGTGGAACGTCGTAGCTGGCATAGTTAATGGGGCTGAGAAAGAAGGTACATGGACTGGAGAGAGGTTGAGAAGGGCTTCTAAGTGTTTCGTCAGGGAAGGATTTTTGAGACCAGATGTTCTCAGTCGATCTGGGAGAACTAGCATGGAGCCATCTAAGGTCACGATGCAGATCGCCGGCATGCTGAGTATCCAACCGTCCCTTACACTCAAAGAGATTTCAGAGAAGCTGGATCGCGCTAAATTGATGCCCCCACGCAGCTTAGCTGGTTGGTCTCAGTCGTCCGTGCGATCTGAGATTCTAAAGGCTATTGAAATTGGATTAGTTGAAGAGTGGAAGTGATAAAATTAATTGATACTGCGTATTCTAAGGAAGCTGTGGGGCCACAGGTATGAAGGTTACATTGGTCTAGAGGCTGTTAGGTAGGTTGAAAGCGGTCAGCGAACTCAGTGGATAAGAGGTAATCATTGTTTCTTTATGGTATCCCTCACTCGATTGAGTAACCTGAAAGCTATCTTCAGTTGTCGCTTGGTGCCCTCTGAAAGATCTATCCCACTCTTGCCGGATGACAGCTGTTTCTCTATCTCTTCGAGAGCTTGGCACTGTGCCAAGTTGTTTGTTTTCGGTGATCTAGTTGTTTGAGCGTGCTGCCCCTTAGGGTTCATGTACCAAAATCCCTTTGGCCATCTGACGTAAGTTACCAGTGCTACTAAGCTCTCATCTATACCGTTCTTAGTAAGGTACTGAAATAGATCATCTGTTTCTGGGTCGCCGAGGTGTTGCATTGGGTTCTTTTGCATTTCTGGGAATGCAAAGTGTCGAGTAACCAGCTCCATGATCTTGCTTCTGATCATAATGTTACAGTCACCAAAAGTCAGATCATTCACTGAGCCAAGATATTGGAAGAGTTTAGATTTTTTCTTTTCTTTAATGAATTCTTTGTCTTCGGGAAGAGAAAGAGACATCCCCCAAAGATTGATAAAATCTTGGAGTGTGTACTGAATTTGATAAGAGTTGCCTGGCCCACCTAGTTTTTCAGGAAGCCTATTTTTCTGTATAGCCTCGATCAATGCCTCTTCGACGCCATGAGTAGTCAAAATTTCGTCCTTGTATTGCTCTGTGGGGTGTTCACAGCAAAGCTTCTTACAGAGACTACAACCAAATTTTGTTGCGTAATCCCCCTTGCTTTGCGGGAGTGCTTCAACCTTCTGGAACGGAGATGCAGGGTAGCATTCTGGTAAAGCCGGGCAGGTGTCGTACAGGTACACTTTATGGCGACGGCATTTCGTTATCAGTGACAGAGCCCATTCGATCTTTAGATAGTTTTCACCGGATTTTTGGATCTGCTCACTCAAGCATATTGGGCAGTATGTGGGGCATGACTCAATTACATAATCGTTACGATGGGGAGATCTATTTACGTACTTGACTCCGAGAAACATGAAGTCTCGTAAGCGGGGGTACTTCGCTTTAAGGGTTTGTTCACGCAAGTATGCTGAGGAATATCCTGTTAATCGACTGATGCATTCAAGCATCTGATCACTTGGATTGACATCTATTAAATTTATAGGTCTGCTAGATCTCTCGCAGTACCTTGCTATGTATTCATCAGTAATTGGTCGAAGCTGATTCGATATGAAGTCCGGAGCATAATAGTATCTTTCTATTCTTTTGAGCCAAGAGGACAATAATTCATCGTCATGCTTTTCGAGAAGGTAGGGGACTGGGCTCATGCTTATTTAGACCCCCATGGAGGCTAGGGGCATAGCTTTAGAATTCCTGATGTCTTTAAGCAGGATTTGCTCAGTGCCGTTAAGAATAGCTTGGCAGGCCAGGTCTTCTATAAATCGAAATATGCGAACTGTTATTCCGTCCGTTCGCTCGAGTATCAACTGTCGAGCTTTCGCGGTTCCTAGATCAGATGGTTTTCTTAAAGGCAATGTCGAGCTGATAGTCTCGATCAAGCCAGCAAAATCTTTTCCTTCTTTCCATGTTGGAAGTTCCACGGCTTCGAACCTATCCGCAAGTTGTTGATCTCGGCATAATGCAGACAGCGATTCACGGGTCCCAGCGCAAACGATTGGAACACGAAGATCGTTGGTCAGATATCTTATGGTGTTGAATATCAGCATCTGTTGTCGCGGTGTTCCTGCCAACACAGCATGGATTTCATCAATGAGAATGATTTTGGTTCCTCTGTCGACCAAGATCTTGCGTGCGAGTGAAACCAAAGTGTTTGTCGTCCCGTAAACAGGGTGTGGTGCTTCTAGTGCCGAAAGTAGTTGCCGGTAGAACCGCTTCTCTTCAGGTACTACTGGCATCTGGAAGCTCACTACAGGGTTGGGAGGAGGAGGCTCGTTTGGGATGATTTTGTCATGACTTTTCAAGAATTTTTTCAATATCAGTGTTTTGCCCACGCCAGGCTTCCCGTACAAAAGTAAGCATGGCATCCTGCTTCTGGTCGGGTAATTTATAAGGTTTTCCAATTTTTCGAGCGCGAATGCGGCTTGGGGGTATTTTATGAATTTCTCAGTTTGTATTCGATGAATCCTCTCTGAATTTGGCTCATTTACTAGTGCTTGGTATAGTGGGTGCACGTGATCGTATTCAGTGGCTAAAGCGTCCATATCACCACTCCTCCACGTCAAATAATTTTATGGGCTTAGCATCTTCTTGTGATGCCTCGACTTCCGATTGTTCATCGGTGGAACTTTGTTGCTCTGGTTTCGGCTGAAAGCGACTTAACTGGTTCTGACGGATCCCCAGTTTGGCGGCATTAACGCGCATCTTTTTTGTTAGTTTTGAAGCCTTGCTTAGGACCTTTTTTTGCTCATCAATCGCCCGGTAAATTGTCTCTTCGTCAATCTGCTCTAAACCCTTCTTTCTTAGGGCTTTGAGAGCAGCCTTGTGTTCGAAAAGAGAGAGTTTTGGACGGCCAGAGTGGGCCTGAGGTATGTCGTAAATTTCGCCATCTGGAGCTGTATAGTACAACTTTGATATGTCTCGCGGGTCATATCGAATAATTATCTTGGAGCCAATCGGTGTTCGTGGAGAATATAGGATATCTGCCCTGTAAAATGTCTTGAATAGCTCGATGCCTTCCTTTCGCAGAGTTCTCTCTTCAACGGGGAGAAACGAAACGAAGAATTTAAAAGAATCTGTAGGGATGTTTCGAAGCGTTTCTTTGGTGCTTGTATGATCAAGAAACTTTGATATTGGGGGTTCTGAGATAGATCGATGAATCTTGTTGTTATAAATTATAATTTGCAAAACGAGCCATTTCTCGAACTCATCGAAGCTAAGGGTTGCCCTCGCTTCAGAGGGGTACTCTCCTCTGTCTTTGACGTTAGAAAAAGTCGTACCAGGTAGTAGGTGGACCTCTCCCATTATTGTGCCGATTAATCGCTCTATGTGACCACCGAAATGCGGCTTGCCAGGGGGGCGAAAAATCAAATTGATTCGATATTGAACACATCCAAGTTGGAGTGCTTTACCTCTGAAGTCCTTGCCATTGTCATGATGACCATTCTCATAAAAACCGTGACAGGGCCAATTGAACTGGTCATCAATTCCCAGTCTAGCTAGGGTGTCCTGTTTTGGCAGAATAGTATTTGTCACTGCCATTGCAACAGTCGTGGAGGACGGTGAATCTAAACCAGCGTAGTAGCCAACAATGCAACGACTATAGATATCTACAGCGAGTGTTACCCAAGGTCTTCTCAGTGCAGTTCGATCAAAACTATCTACAATAAGTACGTCACACAGAGTGTGGTCAAACTGGACAATTTGCATTGGATAATCGGCGACATACGGCTTTTTAATCGGCGTACTGAGGTGCTTTCCTTTTTTGGGGCCATGCTTCAGTTTGTTCTTAAGCTCAACACTGAGCGCATCGGCCCTTCTTCGAATAGTAGCTTTTGAAGGAACTGGCGATATTCCCTTCTTTCTACAGCTGGATACGACTTCTTCATGTAGTTTGCTGAACTTTATTTTTGGGTGTTTGGTATAGAAGGTCTTGATGGTCTCGCTAATCGTATCTTCTGAGTCTGGATCGAGATAGGTTCTTCCTGAAACGGGGCCTCGCCGTTTTGGCAAAAGTGTCTTTACTTCGGGTTGCTTCGTATATGCCGCTATCCAACGATAGATCATGGCTGTGGATACGCCATGTTCACTTGCTGCGAGTTCAACATGAGGCCGCATAGGGCGAGGGCGACAAATAACACTTTGAACAATTTTCGCCCGATGAGAGGCAATTTCCCAGTCTCGGAGTTCCTGGTCTATATGATCAAAACCGCCCTCAGACATAGGTAGCTCCGAATAGATAGCTCAAACATGATGTAATCTTAGGTTGTTTTGATTTTGTAAAAATTACTTTAATGAACGTGCGATATCTAGTGTTTGATCACGAGGGCGGGCATATAAGCACGAATTAGTAATATCTTTTGATGCCGTTTTTGATTTTGTTTGTCGCTTTTGCCGGTCACCAATGAATGAGTTTATCGGTGTCAACTCAAATTACTTTACTTTGAAAGTATAACGTTAGGGCGTGCGATCTACAGATTCTATGCAAGAAGACGCGTTCATGAAAATTGCTGACAATATGGGCCTGACCGAACTTCAGAGTTCCTTTGAGGGCATCTTTCACGATCTTGGTATGACCGAGCCAGACAGCAAAAATTTGGCTTTAGGGACCGATTGAAAGTTATTTGCTCAAGCGAAAGCACCACTTTCGCTTAGGTTGTCTATGCTTAATGGGTATCGACCGAATAGGCATTATATGTGTCAGGTGCCACAAAAGATGACATTTGACCTCTTGCGAAATCAACGCCTTAGCATTTTCGATTGCCAGATAATTTGTCATCGATTGTCACAAAAGATGTCATTTTTCTCAAAGTGCCTTTGCCAAGGAAATTATTTGCGGACTTATTGCTCCAGATACGTTTGCTGGTTGGGTCTTGAACCTGTCCTCATTCATACTCCGCTTGCTACTTGTTCATCCCGCAATGAAACGAGTTCATTATTTGTCACGCTTGGTTCAGAAACGCCTTGAACCAATCTCAACATCTATAGGTCCTCTGCAATCGATTGGCGGGCGAGCTCCTTCCCGCTTGACCAGTATCAAGGATCCAGAATCCACAATGAAATATGAGAAGCATTATGGAAAAAATGCTTCGCACATTTCTGTCTCTACTGATCGCACTGTCTCTGACGGGAACAGCCGCCGGTCAGTCTTTTCCTCAGACGGCGACGCATTTTGCAGGCACTGACCTTATCGCTATTACAATCTGTAGTGCAGACCAGACCGCCAAAACAATTTGGGTCGATCAGAACGGAAGCAAAGTTCCTGAGCCTATCGAATGCGATTGCCCTAATTGCATGCAGTGCCTGTTCGGCTCAGCATACAAACTTCCTGACACTCTTTGCTCAATCGAACTCGACCGCACCGTCATCCTGAAGATCATTCCCCTGTCATTCGACCGCACAGATGCATCCCACGCTGCACCTGCGACGGCGCGCGCGCCTCCGCACAAGGTTTGAACCATGAGTACGCCACCTCTCCCGCTTCGTCCTCAGACGGCACCCCTTCTGCACCGATCGATCTCCGGCCTATTGTGGCTTCAGATCCTGTTAGTTGCTTTTATTCTTTCCGCAATGTTGTGCGTTTCCACGGCAAATGCACAAACCAAACCTCTACTAGCACAGTTCATTGACAAGGTCCCCGCCGCATCACTAGTCGAGGGTGCAGATGACTATGGGCAGGTTCAAAATGATGTACCAGTGGTCCCCGTCCTCAAGAACGGCGACCAAATCGGCTGGGCCTTTATCACCTCTGATTTTGTTGGCACCACCGGCTATTCCGGCAAACCGATCCATGTGATGGTTGCTGTTGACTCAAAGGCCCGGATCATCGGTGTCAAACTAGTCAAGCATTCCGAACCTATTGTTCTTATTGGCATTCCAGAAGAGCGGATCGCGTCACTCACCGAGGGATATGTCGGCTTTGATCTGGTTGCAGCAACAAAAGATGCAGACCATGAGCTGAATATTATTTCCGGTGCAACGGTCACCATTATGGTAATTGATGACTCGATCCTGCGCTCGGGCATCAAGGTTGCACGCATGCTCAAACTGGGTGGATTGAGTGCACCCGAACCGTCGAACACGCAACAACTTAAAATCAACACAGATGCAACCGCCCCGGAAGACTGGTTCACACTGGTTGGTGACGGGACTGTTCGTCGCATGTCACTTGATGTCGGTCAGGTCAATGACGCCTTTGCCGCGATGGCCGATCCAAGAGCACTTGAGCGTCCGATCGAAGCCCCCACGGACGAAACCTTCATCGACATGTATGTCTCGCTCGTCAGTATCCCAGCCATCGGCAGGGCTGCACTTGGCGAGCGCGGCTACAACAACCTGAAGGCATGGCTCAAAGACGGAGAAGAAGCCATTCTTGTCACCGCGCGCGGACAGTATTCCTTCAAGGGGTCGGGATATGTGCGCGGCGGCTTATTTGACCGCATCCAGCTTATCCAGGGCGATATGTCGGTACGTTTCCGGGATCGCAACCATCGCCGTGTTGGAGACATCATGGCCGATGGCGCACCGGAATTCAAAGAGATGGATCTGTTCAAAATCCCGGCAAGCAGCAACTTTGACCCGACCCAGCCCTGGCGTCTGGAACTTCTTGTCCATCGCGATGTCGGTGCGATTGAACGTCTCTACACCACCTTTGACATCGGCTGGCAGCCGCCAGCCAACTACCTGACCAAAGTAGTTCCGCCAACGCCGGAGGCAGATAACGCAACCAAGGCTAGTTTCGCCACGGACGAGCAAGCAGCCAAAACAGCCCTTTGGCAACGGATTTGGCGTGACAAAACGGTCGAAATTGTTGTGCTCAGCATCATGTTGCTTGTTCTGACCGCAGCGTTCTTCTTCCAGGGCTTCCTGACACGTTCTGCCAGATTCACCTTCTGGTTCCGAATTTCGTTCCTGACGGTCACGCTGGTGTTCCTTGGCTGGTACGCTAATGCACAGCTTTCCGTCGTCAACCTCATGGCGCTGACCAACTCGCTTGTGACCGGCTTTACCTGGGAAGCATTCCTGCTTGATCCACTGACCTTTATCTTGTGGTTCTCAGTCGCTGCGGCATTGATCTTCTGGGGGCGTGGCGCCTATTGCGGCTGGCTGTGCCCGTTCGGTGCACTTCAGGAACTGACCAACCGGATCGCCAAATTTTTCCACGTCCCGCAGTGGACACTTCCCTGGGGACTGCATGAACGGTTGTGGGCGGTGAAATACATCATCTTCCTTGGCCTGTTTGGCACTATGCTGGCCTCTATTGATCAGGCGGAAAAACTGGCCGAGGTAGAACCTTTCAAGACCGCCATCATCCTCAAATTTGATCGAGCATGGCCGTTTGTTCTTTATGCCCTTGTCCTTCTTAGCGCCGGGCTTTTCGTCGAACGGTTCTATTGCCGTTATCTGTGCCCTTTGGGGGCGGCCCTCGCTATTCCAGCGCGCATGCGCATGTTTGACTGGCTCAAACGCTACAAGGAATGCGGCAGCCCCTGCCAGAACTGCGCACATGAATGCATGGTTCAAGCGATCCACCCCACAGGAGAAATCAACCCCAACGAGTGCCACAACTGCCTTCACTGTCAGGTGCTGTATCAAAGCGAAAAAATCTGTCCGGTCGTGATCAAGAAACTCAAGCGGCAGGAAAGCCTCTTGGCGAGCATGGAAGGTGCGCAAAAAGCACTGAACCGGACCCGGACGACCAAGCAAAATCTCAAGGAGAAGTCATGATGTCTGACAAAACATCCAAACCCGGAATCACCCGACGTGATCTATTCGGCGTTGCTGCCGGTGGTGCTGCCTTTGCCGGTGCGGCAGGTGCCGCGCGCATCGCAGCAGTCGGTGGCGCAACCGGCGCTGCAACAGCCCTTTCGCTTGGCAGTGCGCAAGCGTCAACTGGAACTGAGGCAAGCCTCGCCCCCGGTCAGCTTGATGAATATTACGGTTTCTGGTCATCAGGCCAGACGGGCGAAATGCGCATTCTGGGTATCCCGTCCATGCGCGAGCTGATGCGTGTCCCTGTTTTCAACCGCTGTTCGGCAACCGGTTGGGGGCAAACCAATGAAAGCCTGAATGTTCTTACCGAAAACATGCTGCCCAAAACCAAGGAGTTTCTCGCTGCCAACGGCAAGAAGATCCATGATAACGGCGACTTGCACCACGTTCATATGTCCTTCACCGACGGCAAATATGACGGCCGTTTCCTGTTCATGAATGACAAGGCGAATACGCGCGTCGCCCGCGTCCGTTGTGATGTTATGAAGGCGGACAAGATCCTTGAAATCCCGAACGCCAAGGCCATTCACGGCCTGCGTCCACAAAAATGGCCGCGGACCAACTACGTCTTTGCCAATGGCGAAGACGAAACCCCAATGGTCAATGACGGCAAGGTGCTCGATGATCCGTCGCAATACGTAAACTTCTACACTGCAATCGACGCAGATGAGATGCAGGTCGCCTGGCAGGTCATGGTATCGGGTAACCTAGATAACACTGATGCCGACTATGAAGGAAAATACGCCTTCTCGACCAGCTACAACTCGGAAATGGGGATGAACCTTGCGGAAATGACCGCATCCGAGCTTGATCACGTTGTTGTCTTTAACATCAAGGAAATCGAAAAAGGCATCGCTGCGGGTGATTACATCGAGCTCAATGGCGTCAAGGTCATCGACGGTCGGAAAGGCAAGAACAAGAACTACACCCGTTACATCCCAATCCCCAACAGCCCACATGGCTGCAACATGGCACCGGACAAGAAACACCTTTGCATCGCTGGCAAACTGTCGCCGACTGTATCGGTGATTGATGTCACCAAGCTGGATGACGTGTTCTACAACGGCGCAGAACCGCGTTCAGCCGTTGTTGCCGAACCGGAACTTGGGCTTGGTCCGCTACATACCGCGTTTGACGGCAAGGGCAACGCCCTGACCACCCTGTTCCTCGACAGTCAGGTGGTCAAATGGAACATCGAGAAAGCCGTGCGCGCCTATGCTGGTGAAAATGTCGATCCGATCATCAAAAAGGTCGATGTCCACTATCAACCGGGGCACAACTCCACCTCGATGGGGGAAACACTGGAAGCCGACGGGAAGTGGTTCATTTCAATGAACAAATTCTCCAAGGACCGCTTCCTCAATGTCGGCCCGCTCAAGCCCGAGAATGAACAACTGTTTTCGATGCAGGGCGACGACCTTGTCCTGATGCATGATGGTCCGACATTTGCCGAGCCTCATGACTCAATCATTGTTCACCGTTCCGTGGTCAATCCGTTGAGTGTCTGGAACCGTCAGGACCCGATGTGGGCCAAAACCCGCGAACAGGCAGAGGCCGATGGCGTCGACATTGACGACTGGGCTGAAACCGTTGTCCGGGATGGCAACAAAGTCCGTGTCTATATGAGTTCTTCCGCCCCAACCTTTAGTCTTGAATCCTTCAAGGTCAAGGAAGGGGATGAAGTCACCGTCATCATCACCAACTTGGACGACATCGATGACCTGACCCACGGCTTCACCATGGGTGATCATGGTGTGGCATTCGAAGTAGGCCCGCAGGCAACCGCGTCGGCAACCTTTGTCGCCTCCAAACCCGGTGTCTACTGGTACTACTGCCAGTGGTTCTGCCATGCCCTGCACATGGAAATGCGCGGCCGTATGTTCGTTGAACCACGGAGCTAACCTATGATGTTGCGCCCCGTCATGATGTTTCTGGGTCTGATTGCAATGCCGCTGCAGGTTTTCGCAGCAAGTCAATCTGTGCCGTCGATTGACGGGGCGCTGTTTGCGGCCATCGCCGGGGCTTCCCCCGGCGATGTGCTGTTGCTCGACCCGGGCCCACATCAGGGACCGATCACACTCGATAAACCCATAACAATTGATGGTCAGGGAAAGGCAAACGTCTATGGTGACAAAACCGGAAGCGTTATTACAGTAACCGGAACGGATATTGCCATCCGCGGCTTGAAAATTACCGGATCGGGATCGTCACACGAAACGATTGATTCGGGCATTCAACTGCACCGCACCGCCGCCCGTGTCCTGATCGAGAATAATCATATTCTTGGCAATCTTTACGGCATTGATATTCACGGTGCGAAGAACGTTACCGTTCTCGCCAATACAATTGTCGGTCGGCGTGATCATCGAATGAATTCACGTGGCAACGGCATATATGTCTGGAACGCACCCGGCACACTGGTTGAACGGAATGACATCCGGCTCGGTCGCGACGGCATTTTTGTCAATACTTCCAAACGCGGGATATTCCGCGGCAACCTGATGCGCGATCTGAGATTTGCCGTGCATTACATGTACGCCCATGACTCCGAAATTTCGGCAAACATTTCGGTCGGAAATCACCTTGGGTTTGCCTTGATGTATTCCGACCGGATTACCGTGCGCGACAATATGTCACTTGCCGACCGCGATCAGGGTTTGATGCTCAACTATACCAACAAGTCTGATCTGGTCGGAAATCTGGTTCGTGGAACCGGTGGCAAATGCCTTTTTATCTACAACGCCCATCGCAATCTGATCGGGGATAACCGGTTTGAAGGATGTGGGATCGGTATTCATTTCACTGCCGGCTCCGAAAGAAATGCCATGGTTGGAAACGCATTTATCGCTAACCAGACCCAGGTCAAATATGTCGGCACCCGTGATGTGGAATGGAGCTTCGATGGCCGGGGAAATTTCTGGTCGGATCATCCGGTGTTCGATCTTGATCGCAATGGTATTGCCGACAGCCGGTTCCGACCAAACGACCTTATGGACCATATTCTTTGGTCACAACCAGCAGCCGGAATGCTTTTGGGGTCACCCGCTGTTCAGTTGATCCGCTGGAGCCAGGCACACTTCCCCGCCACGTTGCCGGGTGGGGTCGTCGACAGCTTCCCGCTCATGAAACCGATCGAAATTCGGGTTCCCGAAGAAATCACTTCTCTTGAACTGGCTGCTCGCGCCAATCCTGTCTGGTTGCGTGAAAGGACTGAAAATGTGTCTGACCCTCTCGCAAGTCACTAAACGCTATGATGATCATACCGTTCTTGATGCGGTTGGCTTTGATGTTGCCGCAGGTGAACGTGTCGCCTTGCTCGGCCATAATGGCGCTGGCAAATCAACATTGATGAAAATCATCCTTGGCCTCATCACCGCCGACGGCGGGACGGTTTCCGTGCATGGCCTTGCGCCTGGCAGTTACCGGGCTCGCACCCAAACGGCCTATCTCGCCGAAAACGCGTCCTTTCACCCATCACTGACCGGAAAAGAACAGCTCCGATACTATCTTCGACTTCGCGATGAGGATCCGCGAAAGGCGATATCACTTCTCGAGCGGGTCGGATTGGGGGCGGCTGCAAACCGTCGGATTGGAACCTACTCCAAGGGGATGCGCCAACGAGTCGGCATGGCTCAGGCGCTCATTGGTGAACCAAAACTCCTTATCCTTGATGAACCCACCAGCGGACTGGACCCGGTATCCCGGCGCGAATTCTATGTCATTCTTGATGAACTGGCCGCGCAAGGAACTGCCATTCTTCTGTCGTCGCACGCCCTTACCGAGGTTGAGGCCAGAACCGACCGGATCGTCATTCTTTCGTCCGGCGTAATGGTGGCAAACGATACCCTAGCAAACCTGCGTCAAAGGGCCTCACTGCCGATCCGCCTTCAGGTTTCCGCACAGCGCGGCAAGGCGGACGAGGTTGCCCAAAAGCTTTCCGGGGAACGCAGCAACGGGGTGATGGTCGATCTGGTGTGCAGTTCGCAGGAAAAACTCGCGCGTCTTGGCGATATCTCGGCACTGGGCCCGTTGGTCGATGATGTCGACGTCATTCCGCCCAGCCTGGAAGATATCTATAGCCATTTCAGCAAAAGGGGGAACGCATGAACAAGGTTCTGGCGACAGCTCATAGCGAATTCATCATTGCCCTTCGTAACCGCTGGATTGCGATCTCCGTCGGGATGATGGTGTTGTTTGCGCTTGTATTATCGGCAGCAGGCAGCGCTCCGACCGGTACGGTTGGTGCAGATAAACTGTCAATCACTGTCGCAAGCCTGACATCCCTTGCGGTATACCTTGTGCCGTTGGTTGCACTTTTGATGTCATTTGATGCAATCGCTGGCGAGATAGAACGTGGCACCTTGTCCCTTGTTCTGACCTATCCCGTGGCCCGTGGGGAACTGGTTTTCGGGAAGTTCCTGGCCCATCTATCGATCCTGACTATCGCCGTCTTGGCAGGGTATGGAATTGCCGCCGTCGCTGCCATTGCAACCGACCCCAATGCACTTGTCGGTATCCCCGCACTGTTCCGACTGTTCTGGTCGTCACTTCTTCTTGGCGCAACATTCCTTGGGATCGGTTATGGCATATCAGCATTTGCACGCAGACCCGGCGCAGCAGCAGGATTGGTGATCGGGCTCTGGCTAGTTCTGATTGTTTTATATGACCTTGGCCTGTTGGCGGCCATCGTCGCCGATGATGGCGGCACCTTCACTACGCACTATTTTCCCTGGCTGTTACTTGGCAATCCGGCCGATGCATTTCGGATATACAACCTCGCCGTTTCGGATGCGACCGCGGCTGCAGCTGGATTGACAGGGGCTGCCAACAGCATCCCCGCTGTTCATGCCCTGATATCCATCCTGGTTTGGCCGGTGATTGCCACAGTCCTGGCCTGGCTGACTTTCCGGAGGGTCACGCCATGATATCCCGCCCAACGCTGCTTCTGATCGTAATCAACCTGATGTTTCTTGCCGGATGTCAGCAACAAACTGAAGAAACCATGCCGCCTCCGGTTGCCATGACCGAAGAAGCTGTCGGACATTTCTGCCAGATGAACATTCTTGAGCATGCCGGCCCCAAGGCACAAATTCATCTTGAAGGTTTGCCCTACCCCCTGTTTTTCAGCCAGGTTCGCGACGGCATCGCCTATGAACGCATGCCCGAACAAAACTATAAAATCAGCGCCATCTACGTCAGCGACATGTCCAAGGCCCATGACTGGGAAAATGTTGGACGAGAAAACTGGATACCGGCAAGCAGCGCGCATTATGTCGTCGCCTCCACCATGACCGGCGGCATGGGGGCATCGGAACTTGTTCCCTTCTCCGATCAGGACGATGCCAGAAAATTTGTCGCCCGCCATGGTGGCCAAATAATGCGCCTTGACGACATTGATGACGCGCTCGTTCTAAACAACACCACGGTCATGCCATCTAACGAGCCGCTCGAAACGGCGATCATTCCAGATGACGACGATTATCGCGCGCGTCTTGAAAAACTTCGCAAAGAATGAGGTTCGCCATGCCCGAATTTTCACGACGTCGGTTTCTGACCATATTTGCCGCCGCAGGCACACTCGCGACGGTGCCGTTTACATTAAAGGCACAGCAACCAATCCGAACATGGAAGGGCGTTGCAATGGGGGCTGCTGCCTCGATCAGCCTGTCGCATCCTAATGCTGACAATATCCTGTCGCGCGCAACCCGCGAACTCGAACGACTGGAAAATATCTTCAGTCTTTATCGCGAACATTCCACGCTTGCACAATTGAACCGCGATGGCGTGATTGATGCACCGCCGTTCGAATTTTTGGAATGTTTGGGGCTGTGTGGGATCATAAACCGGGCAAGTGGTGGGCTTTTTGATCCAACGGTTCAGTCACTTTGGCGACTATATGCGCAAAGCCATTCACAGGGCCGCCCCCCCGAGAATGAGTCAATCCGTGAGACGCTTTTGAGAACAGGCTGGGACAAGGTTGCTATCAATCAGGGTCGAGTCAGCTTTAAAAGACCGAATATGGCAATGACCCTGAATGGAATTGCCCAAGGCTATGTTGCAGACCGAATTGCCAAGCTGCTTCGACACGACGGATTGAATAATGTGCTGATCAATACCGGGGAATTCGCAGCACTTGGCGGTCACCCGGAAGGTAAAGACTGGCCTGTTTCGATTGATACCGGTTTGGGAATTCGAAAAGAAAAGGTGATGTTGCGTGACAACGCCTTGGCAACTTCACTGCCAAACGGCACCTTTTTTGATCAGGCAGGTTTGGTTGGACATATCATTGATCCACGCACAGGCCGTCCCACGCAAGCACGCACCGAGGCTGTTAGTGTAACAGCAACCTCTGCTGCCGTGGCAGACGGGCTCAGCACGGCCATTTGCCTTATGAGTAAAGGCGAAGCAGCCAAGTTTCTCACGCAGTTCCCAAGTGCACAAATGGCTTAACTTTGGCACCGGTTGCGATGTGCGTCGCTTACACGTGGCTGGAATACTGCTGCCCTAACGCGCCAGTTCCAGAAGTGCGGCTCGATCAAGGACTTGCAGTTTCGGCCCCGCAGATATGGCGCCAGTTGCTTCGAGCTTGCGCAACGATCTGGAAAACGTTTCTGGTGTAATACCGATCCGGCTGGCGATTTGGCGCTTATCTGGGAAGTTTTTGCCACTTGCGCCGTCGATGGTTGCGCCATTCCGGTCTTCAAAATCGATCAGAAACGCTGCAATCCGTTGGATCGGACGTGTGTGGCGCAGCTTATAGATTTCTTCAAGGAAGAACCGCTCCCAACGTAACAGGCTTGCCAACACATCACCAAGAACGTCAGGCGCACTTTTCAGAATGCCAAGATAGGCCGTGCGCGGAATGGCAACGATTTCACAATTTTCAACAACCTGACATTCAACCGGATAGGATCGACCGGCAAAGGAAACTGCCTCTGCAAAGGATCCGGCTTCGGTCAGGAAATGCATTACCGTTTCATCCCCCTGTGCGGATGTTTTCACGAGGCGCAAATGACCGGACAGCAGAATATAGAAATACTCGGCCACATCCCCCGCCCGGAAAAGATGTTCCCCGCGGGCGTGGCTTTCGACCTTGCATGTTCCGAGCAAAGTATTTAGCCGCTCTTCCCCAAGTGCGGCTAACAGTGGCACCTGAGAGATCACATCGTGATCCGCGCTAGATAGCGACCTTGAAACCATCTGACTGTTCCTCCCAGGTTCCACTGTTTGAAAGGCCACACCACTCGGCCAGCATCTCGGTATCTGCAATACGGATGATGTGTCCGCTGGAATGCTGGGACACGCCATGTTCCGACAACTTTTTAAGTGCCCGGGAGAACGTCTCGCTGGTCATGCCAATCTTGCGGGCCAACGCGGACTTTTCCATGGTAAGCGGTGTTTCATGCGCATCCCCGACAGGAACGGCATCGGCAAGCAAATAGATCCCCAGACGTTGGGCCGCTGACCGGCATTTGAGCTCCTCTGTCTGGCGCAACATTTGACAGAGTCTTTCTGTCACAACCGACATCATGGTCAAGGCACGATCAAAGTGTGCCGAGAGGAAGTCGGCAAAGGCCGCCCCGTCAATTCGAATGGCGGTCGTTGCGTCCAGCGTTTTGATCGAAACGGCGTAACAGGCGTCCGGCGCCAGCGCACACTCGCCGACAAGTTGGCCGTCCCCCAACAAATCAATAACGCCGTCCTTGCCATCTCCATCCGTGTAGGACAGCTCAACATGCCCATTCACAATCAGAAACAAGGCCGAAGCGGGGTCTTCGGCACGTATCATCACCGTATCGGGTTCATACCGGCCCCACGTGCATAATGACGCCAGTTCCAGAATGTCGTCTTGTGGCCAATTTTTGAAATAGCGCCCAGACTGGAGAACACTCGAGATTCGATCAATATCTCTCATTGTGAAGTTTCCATGGAAAAACGCGATGGTTGTTAAGCATTGGAACAAATCTAACATTCAACCGCTTGGGGTGGATTGTTCCATGTCAAACAAGTCGTACATGCACATAGAACCAGATGCACTATCCAGTAAAAAAGCCCTGCCAATCAGCAGGGCTTTGACCAAAAAAAATGCGCACCGACATCGCCGTCACATTGTGCAAAAAACTATTCAAACCGTGGGAACAGGATCGAATTTTCCAAATACATATGGGCAACAAGATCTTCGATCAGCTTGCTGGTCCCGCTGTACAATCTGCGCCACGAACCACATACCCCGTCGGGCAAGGTGCAATTGTTCGTCAGTTTCTGCAGTTTGTGAATGGCTTGACTATGATCGTCATGCTCTTCGCGCATACAATGGATGGGCATGGCCAATGCTGGCGTGATCGGGGTATTCCGGCTCATTTCACGCATCGCTGGGAAAAGCACATTTTCCTCTTTGGTCATGTGCATATCAAGGTTCTCGGCCATTTCGATCAATGCATCTGCCAGCCCTACCGGTGCGTCCGGATGGTCACCATGGACAATTTCAATTTCGCGAGACAACGCAATCAGCTCAATCAGTTCATCGCGGTGAACATCGTGATAACGCGTAAGAATGAAATCGATAAACCCATCGACATCCCTCACATTTGGCAAGATCAAAGGCCCCTTGGGAAGCGCACAGAGTTCCTCCGCAATCACATGCGGATCAAGCTCCTTGCGCTTTGCAGCTTCTTCCAGCGTCTGGTCAGGATGACAACAAAAACCGATGCGATGGCGGCGAAAAACCAAGGTTGCGCCGGGGAAACATGAAATCAAGCCCCCCAAGGTCTGATCAAGAAGTTCGTCAGGCGTAACGGTCAATGTTGCCGTATTCAACGCATCTTGCATAAAGGTGTCCTCCCTAAGATTGGCATCCAGCAAACGAAAGGGAGTTTAAACCAGCAATAATTTGGCAGATTGACGATGGTCAAATGACATCATCCCAAAAAAAATGCTGCGGTCGCCTCTGACCGGTTATCCCGTCAAAATAACGTTCTGTCGGGTTATTCCAACTAAGCGTAATTCCAATCTCGCGGCGACTTGACAAACATCAAACACCAGTCTGTGCAGGCCAGTGATACTTCGCCATGCAAAACGCCGGAGTACGCTGTGACAGAAAGCTATCCATCCTTTACGCCATTTTTGCTGGCAAACCCGTTCATACGCAATGCACCGACGTTTTTGGTCGCGCGCATATGTCACCACGCGATGGCGACGATGCATCATCGCTACAGACCGGTATTTGAACGGATCGCCGAACAAGAAGCATTCGCCCTACTGATTTCTCCGACTGACCTAGATCTGCAATTCTATTTAAAAATAGATGCCGATCATCCTGAACTCCGACCCGCGAGACATGGCGAAGAAGAAACTATCGCAGCACAGATATCAGGCCCGCTTCCCGCACTGCTGGAGCTTCTTCAGGGGTCATCAGATGGTGACGCACTGTTCTTTTCGCGCACATTGCGGATCGAGGGACGCACCGAACTTGTTGTCGCACTTCGCAATGCCCTGGATGGAGAGTCCATTGATCTGCGATCCGCTGTGGCGGAAAGCTTTGGCGTAATGGGACCTGCAGCCAAGGTAGCACTTGGCCTTGCGGAAAAGATTTATCGGCAACTTCAGCACGACATGAACCGGACGGCAGACGCGTTGACGTCACCTACTGCCACACGTTTGCTCGGCTTGGAGAAACGCACGTCCGCGCAAGCGGCCACAATGGCTGAGATTGAGAAAACAATACAAAGGAGGAACCGCCATACGCGTGTCAAACCTTCCGGCACGGCCAAGGATGATTTCGCGCTACCCGCCAATCCCTGATCCACAACCAGTTACAGGTTCAATATGGAACTCGTATGTCCTGCAGGAACACCTGCCAGCCTGCACGCTGCCGTCGCGGCGGGTGCTGATGTTGTATATTGCGGTTTTCGGGACGCGACGAATGCCCGAAACTTTCCGGGATTGAACTTTTCACGTGCTGAATTACGCGATGCCGTCGAACATGCACACAAGCACGGAGTTCATGTCTATCTTGCCTGCAATACCTATCCACAGGCCGGGGCAGAAGAAATCTGGCATAAGGCAGTTGATGACGCCGTGGCAATTGGTATCGATGCTATCATCCTTGCGGATATCGGTTTGCTGCGATATGCGCGCGACCGTCATCCGGACGCCCGTTTGCATCTATCCGTACAGGCGTCGGCTTCGAATGAAGAAGCCATTCAATTTTATCATCAGGAATTCGGTGTGCGGCGTGTTGTGCTGCCCCGTGTTCTCTCGCTTGATGAGATACGTACCCTGAATCAGCGCATACAGGTTGAAACAGAAGTATTCGCATTTGGCGGGATGTGCGTCATGGCCGAAGGTCGTTGTTCACTGTCTTCATACGCGACGGGCGAAAGTCCGAATATGAACGGTGTCTGTTCACCAGCGGCACATGTTCACTATGAAGAACGCGGTGACGCGACAGTTTCCCGACTGGGTAACTTCACCATCAATATCTATGACAGCGATGAAAAAGTCGGATATCCGACGCTCTGCAAGGGTCGGTTTCGCGCCATGGACAAATCCGGCTATCTGTTTGAAGAACCCACGAGCCTTGATGTCACCGCCATACTGCCGGAATTGGCCGATGCCGGTGTTTCAGCCCTTAAGATCGAAGGACGACAACGCGGGAAGGCATACATATCGCAGGTCGTCGGCGCTTTTCGTGCGTCACTGGACAAAATCGCCAAGGGACAACACGACGCGCGATCAAAACTCAGCACGCTGAGTGAAGGTCAAAGCGATACCACAGGTGCATACCGGAGAAATTGGCAATGACAAGATCGCGATTGGTGATGGGCCCGGTTCTTTTTCATTGGGATGAGAACCGTAAAATAGACTTCTACAACCGCATCGCAGATGAAACCGACGTCGATACCGTCCATGTCGGCGAGGTCGTCTGCGCAAAGCGGATGCCATTCTTTGACGAGCACCTGCCTGACGTTATCGAACGACTTCAGCGCGCTGGAAAGGAAGTGGTTCTTTCAACCTTGGCACTGGTGATGAATGGGCGCGAAGTTAACCAGCTACGTGACATCGCACAAATGCCCGGCATCCTAATCGAGGCCAATGATGTTTCCATTGTACGCTTGCTCGCAGGCCAAACGCACATGATTGGCCCTTATATCAATACCTATAATGAAGGGACGTTTTCCTATTTTGTCGATAAAGGTGCAAAACGGATTGCCCTTCCTTGGGAATTGCCTATGTCTTCGATTGCCAAATTATGTAACGTGCGCAAGGCGGTCGAGATAGAGGTTCAAGTGTTTGGTCGCATCCCGTTGGCCATTTCGGCCCGCTGCTATTCAGCAAGGGCACACGGCCTGCACAAGGACGGATGCCGTTACGTATGCAGTGAACATCAGGACGGTATGGATGTTGAAACTCTGGATGAAACGCCATTTCTGGCGGTGAACGGGTTACAGACCCTGTCCTACCACTATACAGAACTCTCCGACCATATCGCACAGATGCAGGATACTGGTGTTTCTGCATTCCGCCTGTCCCCGCACAGCCTGAATATGACAAAGGTTTCAGACCTCTATCGCCAGGTGTTGGCACACGAAACCAGTCCGGAAGAACTCAGGCATCACCTAAACGAGATGCACTTCCCGATGTCCTTCGCCGATGGTTTCTTGCACGGTGTTCCCGGCGCAGAGTTTCGTCAGACACTTGATCAAAGAGCAGAGTAGACAGAGAAAACAGCAGCTTCCCTAACGTATTTTGCACATTGGTTTGGGCATCTATAAATCGACTATCGCTATACCAAAGCGCTGCAAGAACAGTTGTCTTCCAACCATTCGAACAACTCATTCTCTTCTGGTTTCAAAACGACCTCAAGCCCACCGGCAAACTCCTTAAAGGCGTCAAGGTTTAACTGGTTAAGCCCCACCAGAACCGGGATGTTATTCACTAGCGCATCAGCGATGACATCACGAAAGCCATGCCCTTCAGCCTCGTGTTTACCAAATTTGTTAATAACCAGAACATCCGCACCTTTACTAATTTCTTGGGTCACATGACCAACAGCATCTTCAAGCGCACTGGTATCCAGTCTGCAACCGCGGGAATGTTTCCCCAATGTCTGGGAAATGCGAATGATCGGACCATCCGGCAGCACCTTAACATCCATATCGCATGGCCCATCAGTCTCGCGCTCGGAATTGATTTGCACGGTTCCACAAACGCGCCACCCCATTTCTGTAATACGCTGCGTCACGCGCGAAAGAAGCAAATCGGTATCTCCCCTGCCAGGAGCCATTGTGTAAGCGATTTTCATCTTAGTGTTCCTTTATATTCCGCTGATAGCAATGCTTCGTTCTGCGTCAGAACGTGACTTCATCAGATGTCTGAACGTCAGATGCTCGGATCGTGCAATCGAGATCACGTAGAAGACCGTCTTTCAGGCTATAGATCAGACCGTGAATCTTGATGTCCGCACCGGCCCGCCAAGCGCGACGCATAATCGGAGTTTCTGCAACCCGACCAACACCTTCGATGACATTGAGTTCAGCCAACCTGTCGCGCCGCATCTCGATATCACCGTGCTGCGCTAGTTCGCGGGCATGGAAACGTGCTTGACGTCGGATCGGTTCAAGCCAGTGGTCAGCAAGGCCGTGGGGAAAATCTTCGGTTGCTGCTTTCACCCCGCCACAGCCGTAGTGACCACAGACAATAATCTCACGGACCTTCAGACTCTCGACCGCAAACTCAAGAGCAGACAGCAGATTCAAATCCGATGAATGCACCACATTGGCGACATTGCGGTGAACAAAGACTTCCCCGGGATCGAGTCCGGCGACTACGTTCGCAGGAACGCGGCTGTCTGAACAACCGATCCAGAAGAACTCCGGGGCCTGATGACTTGCCAATCTGGAAAAGTATCCAGGTTCTTCTTTTTGGCGAGAACGCGACCAGACCTTGTTGCGTTCCAATAGGTTTTCAAGCATGGAAACCTCAAACCGGTTGGAGGTACTACGCACAAAATGCGCACCTAGTTTGGCTTCGTATTGTTGGCGGCCCGCCCAAGATCCGTGCCGGTAATCGAGGCCGACGCAATAAGTCCATCGACAAACAGCTTTGCTTTACGAGCCCACTGGGCTTTTTCCATTGCTTCGGAGATTTTTGGTTTCACGACCTCAAACGGCAGTGGCTGCCCCTCTGCCAATGCATCTAGCCGGAGGACATGATAGCCATATCTGCTCAGCACAGGCTCTGACGCAACTTCACCCTCAGAAAGCTGGCGAAGAGAGGCTTCAAATTCTGGCACCGTATCGCCGGGGCGCAACTGACCAAGCGACCCGCCCGCAGACCGAGACCCACAGTCGCTTTGCGTGCGTGCGATCTTTTCGAATGTATTGCCGTCTTTACGAAGGTCACTGAGGATATCGTTTGCCCGTCTGAGGGCCAGTTCTCTCTCCACGGCGTCATTCGGATCGCATTTGCAAAGAATATGGGAAACTTCCCACAGGGGCATGGTACGAAACCGTTCGGGGTCCTTCTGCCATTCTGTGCGAATCTCTTCCTCACTCGGGCGGGTGATTTCGATTTCTGCTTCAAGCAATGCGCGGATCATCGCCTCTTCGCCGGTTTCGAACCGGTTTGGCGAGACTTCCTGCGGTTCAGCTTCAATGCCGTTTCTGCGCGCTTCTTGAAGCAACAAGGTTCGGATGACCAAAGCGTTGGCCGCGTTGCGCAAGGCGTCAGCAAAATTGTCCTTTGACGCCGTGTGGTTTTGCAGTTCCGCAGCAACGGCTGTCTGCGGGATGGTTTCGCCATTGATGACGAGGTCAGGAAACATTTGTATATTCATAGCGCTTTGTCCTTTGTGTGCAGAAGGAAGTCGGCGCATGAATGCGCCGACCGTCCATTATCGGTGTGACAAAGGTTTGGTCCGGCGTGAACGGACAATCTGATAGCCCGGACGCATGAAATACCGCACTGGAACTGAGAGCATGTGCACAAGGCGCGTGAACGGGAACACAAGGAATATCGTCAGTCCCAGAACCAGATGCAGTTTGAAAATCCAGGCCACATCGGCAATGTGGCTGGCGGCATCAGATTGGAAAGTGAAAATTCCCTGTGCCCAAGACATGAACTTGGTCATTTCATGCCCGTCGAGATGTTCGAGCGACACAAAGATGGTACCAATCCCAAGAACAAGCTGTGCCAGCAACAGCGCAAGAATGCCGATATCGGCAAAGCTTGACGTTTTGCGGATACGCGGGTCGGTCATCCGACGATGGAACAGCATCAGACCACCAATAAGCGCCATGACACCGGCAATGCCACCGGCAACAACGGCCAGCGTCTGCTTGGCCCCATGACTGATGCCCAAGGCGTCAAAGATCCAGATCGGCGTCAATAAGCCAACCAGATGGCCAAAGAAGATCACCAGAACACCGACATGGAACAAAACCGAGCCCATCATCAATTGCCTGCGACGCAGAAGCTGACTTGAGGATGTTTTCCAAGTGAACGGATCGCGTTCATATCGGGCGATAGAGCCGATAATCAGGACCGATAGCGCGATATAGGGATAGATCCCGAAAAGGAAGTTATGCATTTGGGCCTCCTTTACTCTGCTGCTTCCGGCGGTACCGGTCCAGCGGGTTGATCAATACGCGACAGAATGTCACGCACCTGCGGGCAACCGGCATTCGGGTCCGGTCCGAACGTGACCTCGCTTTCCTCCCAGACCTCATCAAGTGCTTCGAGGTCATCGGGATCGTCTTCAGGCTGTTCAAGCAGTTCGGCAACAGCAGTTGCACTGACTGTTACATCTGCCAACTGCGTCAAAGCTGCAAAGACTGCCTGATAGGGGCTTTCGCGATGTTCAAGACGGGCGCGAACGGCATCGAAAATATGAGCCGCATCCGCAAGGACTTCCTTCGCATCTGCCGGGGGCTGTGTTGCCAGGAATTCCAGTAACACAGGCAAATGATCGGGTAATTCCGTTGTTGCCGGTTCAAAGCCCCCAGCCCGATATGTTTCAAGCAGGCTAACCATGGCCCCGCCACGATCACGGCTTTCGCCGTGAACATGTTCAAACAGATTGAGCGAAAGGGTCCGTGACCGATCGAACAGCATGACAAAGCGTTCTTGCAGATCGTAAATGTCGTCGCTCGATAGCTCTTCGACCAGCGGGCGTAAATCGCGACGGGTCGCAGCTGTCAGCCGCGTTTCGGATGCCAGCACAGCGCCGATTTCAGGCATGGCACCTTGCAGTTCCTCCGTCGGGTAGCTCAACAGAAGTGAGAGTGATTTGATCGTGCGGTCCATCAACGTACCTCCTCTGGCATTTTCAGAGGCTTCTTGCTGCCTCCAAACAGGGAACCCTGACTGATCCCCGAAGAACAGCCATTACAGTTGGTGAACCCTTCACCGCCACGCAGATCATAGGCTTCTTCGACCTGCTCGCGATGTGTCGTTGGAATGACGAACCGGTCTTCGTAGTCGGCCAGCGCCATGATTTTGTACATATCTTCGATGGTTGCACCATCCAGACCGACGCGTTTTGCCACGGTCTCGTCGATGACACCTTCGACGGTTTTTGAACGCATATAGGCACGCATTGCCAACATCCGCTCAAGCGCATGTGCCACTGGCTCTTCGTCGCCAGCCGTCAGCATATTGGCAAGGTATTTCAACGGAATACGCAGGTTGCGGACATCGGGCATTGCCCCATCCATACCGATCGCCCCAGCTTCTGCCGCATTCTGGATTGGGGAAAGAGGCGGGATGTACCACACCATCGGAAGCGTGCGGTATTCCGGATGTAGCGGGAAGGCAACCTTCCACTCCATGGCCATTTTCCAGATCGGGCTTTCCTGTGCCGCCTTGATCCAATCTTCGGGAACACCATCAGCACGCGCAGCGGCAATCACTTCCGGGTCTTTCGGATCAAGGAATACGCCAAGCTGGGCGTCATAAAGATCGGTGGTTTCCTCAGCATTGGCCGCTGCTTCGATCTTGTCTGCATCGTAAAGCATCACACCAATATAGCGGATGCGCCCGACACAGGTTTCCGAACATACGGTTGGGTTACCCGATTCAATACGGGGATAGCAAAGCGTGCATTTTTCCGACTTGCCCGTTGACCAGTTATAATAAACCTTCTTGTACGGGCAGCCCGAAACGCACATGCGCCAACCACGGCATTTTTCCTGATCAATCAGGACAATACCGTCTTCTTCGCGCTTATAGATCGCACCGGAAGGACAACTAGCTGCACATGCCGGGTTCAGGCAGTGTTCGCACAAACGCGGCAAATACATCATGAATGTATTTTCGTATTCGCCGTAGATGTCTTTCTGGATACCTTCGAAGTTATAATCTTCCGAGCGCTTCGAAAATTCCCCGCCAAGAATTTCTTCCCAGTTAGGGCCCTTTTCGATTTTTTCCATCCGTTCGCCGGAGATGCGCGAACGCGGACGCGCGGTTGGAAAGGCTTTCATTTCCGGGGCGGATTTCAGGTGGTCATAATCGAAATCGAACGGCTCGTAATAGTCGTCGATTTCCGGCAGATCCGGGTTGGCAAAGATATTTGCCAAAATCCGCCATTTCGATCCCTGTTTGGGCTGAAGCTTTCCCGACTTGGTGCGTTCCCAACCACCATTCCAGCGGTTCTGGTTTTCCCAATCGGTCGGATAGCCAGTGCCCGGTTTGGTTTCGACGTTGTTGAACCAGGCGTATTCAACGCCATCGCGGCTCGTCCAGACGTTTTTGCAGGTGACCGAACAGGTATGACAACCGATGCATTTGTCGAGGTTCAGCACCATGCCGATTTGTGCGCGGACTCTCATTTCCCGATCTCCTTGTCGTTTGCTTCTTCGTCGAGCCAGTCGACCTTCTGCATTTTGCGGACAATGACGAACTCATCACGGTTGGCCCCTACGGTTCCGTAGTAGTTGAAACCGTAAGATTGCTGGGCATAGCCCCCAATCATGTGCGTGGGCTTAAGGGTCGTGCGGGTGACAGAGTTATGGATGCCGCCACGTTTGCCGGTTTTTTCCGAACCGGGCGTATTCACGATCTTTTCCTGGGCATGGTACATAAAGGTTGTACCATCCTTGATACGTTGGGAAACGACCGCGCGGGCTGTCAGGGCACCGTTGGTGTTGTAAAGCTCCACCCAGTCATTATCGACAATCCCAGCACGCTTTGCGTCGTTTTCGCTGATCCAGATGACCGGGCCACCACGGTTAAGTGTCAGCATCAACAGGTTGTCGGTATAGGTCGAATGGATGCCCCATTTCTGGTGCGGTGTAATGAAATTCAGCACCACATGCGGCACACCGTCGCGGGCTTCATCGTTGATTTCCTCTGTCACCGTCTTGAGATCGACCGGCGGGCGATAGGATACGAATCCTTCACCAAACGCCCGCATCCACAGGTGATCCTGATAAAGTTGCTGACGTCCCGTCAGGGTTCGCCATGGGATCAGTTCGTGAACGTTGGTGTAACCCGCATTGTAACAGACATGTTCTGACTCAAGCCCCGACCACGTTGGCGAAGAAATGATCTTGCGCGGCTGGGCGGCAATATCGCGGAAGCGGATTTTTTCATCTTCCTTGGGCAGGGCAAGATGGGTGTGATCCCGTCCGGTAACCTTGCCAAGCGCATCCCATGCCTTGACCGCCACCTCTCCGTTGGTTTCCGGTGCCAGCATCAGAACCACTTCCGTGGCATCGATATCCGTATCAATCTTCGGACAGCCTTTGGCAGCCCCCTCCTGCCACATGCCGTTCAGATCGCGAAGATGTTGCACCTCTACCTCGGTTTTCCAGTTGATGCCCTTGCCACCATTGCCCAACTTGTCGAGCAACGGACCAAGTGCAGTAAAGCGGTCGTGGATTGCGGTGTAATCGCGTTCAACGGCGATATAGTTCGGTGCGGTCTTGCCGGGAATAAGTTCGCATTCGCCTTTCTTCCAATCCTTGACCTGATCCTGGGCGACTTCACCCGGGGTATCATGCAGGATCGGTAGAGCGACGATGTCGGTTTCCTTACCAAGGTAACCCGGTACGATTTCCTGGAACTTCTTGGCAATGGCCTTGAAGATTTCCCAATCCGACTTGCTTTCATAAGCCGGGTTAACAGCAGCCTGAAGCGGGTGGATGAACGGGTGCATGTCCGATGTATTTAGGTCGTTCTTCTCGTACCAACTTGCAGTTGGCAGAACGACATCGGAATAGACCGCGGTCGTGCTCATACGGAAATCAATACAGACCAGAAGGTCAAGCTTTCCGCGCGGAGCTTCTTCATGCCATTTGGCTTCCTTCGGCAGTTGCCGACCTTCTTCACCAAGATCCTTGCCCATAACACCGTGATCGGTGCCAAGCAGGTGCTTCAGGAAGTACTCGTGACCCTTGCCCGAAGAACCCAACAGGTTGGACCGCCAGACGAACAGGTTGCGCGGCCAGTTTTTGGGATCATCGGGATCTTCGCAGGACATTTCCAGATCACCGGCTTTCAATTGCTCGGCAACATAGGCGGGGATTTCCTTGCCGGCTTTTTTAGCCTCCTTGGCAACATCCAGAGGATTGGTTTTTAGCTGCGGTGCCGATGGCAACCACCCCATCCGTTCTGCACGGATATTGTAATCGATCATTGAAACATCCCAATCGCCTTCCGGTGCGGTCGGAGACAGGATTTCATTGGCCGTAAGGGTCTCATAACGCCACTGATCGGTATGGGCATACCAAGCACTGGTGGAATTCATGTGCCGAGGCGGACGTCCCCAATCAAGAGCAAACGCCAGCGGTTGCCAACCGGTTTGCGGACGGAGTTTTTCCTGTCCGACATAGTGGGCCCAACCGCCACCCGATTGGCCGACACACCCGCACATCACCAGCATGTTGATGACGCCGCGGTAGTTCATATCCATGTGGTACCAATGGTTCATCGCCGCACCGATAATGACCATCGACTTGCCTTTGGTCTTTTCAGCATTCTGGGCAAACTCACGGGCAACATGAATGATCTTGTCGGCCGAAACACCGGTAATTTTTTCGGCCCAGGCCGGGGTGCCGGGCATGCCGTCGGCATAGTCATTGGTGACCCACTCACCACCCAGCCCACGATCAAGACCGTAGTTGGCACAGAACAGGTCAAATACGGTCGCAACCATGACCTCGCCATCGGCAGTCTGGACGCGTTTGACCGGAATGTTGCGGGTCAGGACATTGGGATGCTGAGCGTCAGTTGCAAAATGTTCCGAGGCATCACCACCGAAATAGGGGAAATCGACACCGGTAATCTCGTCATGATCTTCTTCAAGGATCAGCGACATTTTCAGAGAGGTATCCGCCCCGGCAGCGCGCTCTTCGAGGTTCCATTCACCAGCTTCACCCCAGCGATATCCAATCGAGCCATTCGGCGCGACCAAGCCACCCGACTTTTCGTCGATTGCGATGGTTTTCCATTCCGGATTATTTTCTTCGCCGATCTTGTCGCTAAGGTCTGCGGCACGCAGGAAGCGGCCGGGTATTAGCGAACCGTTTTTTTCGTCGAGTTTAACCAACATCGGGAAGTCCGAATATTTGCGGCAATACTCTTCGAAATAATCGGTCTGACGGTCGAGATGGAATTCGCGCAGGATCACATGACCAAAAGCCAATGCCAATGCAGCATCCGTACCCTGCTTGACGTTCAGCCAGACATCACCAAACTTCGCAGCTTCCGAGTAATCCGGGCAAATAACAGCCGATTTGGTCCCGCGATAACGCGCTTCGGTATAGAAATGAGCATCCGGTGTTCTGGTTTGCGGCACGTTCGATCCCCAAAGGATCAGATATCCGGCATTGTACCAGTCTGCCGATTCCGGAACGTCGGTCTGTTCGCCCCAGGTCATTGGCGATGCCGGTGGCAAATCGCAATACCAGTCATAGAACGACATGCACACACCGCCCAGAAGGCTGAGATAGCGTGAACCGGCCGCATAGCTGATCATGGACATTGCCGGAATGGGCGAAAAACCAAACACACGGTCAGGGCCATATGTTTTCGCGGTAAAGGCGTTGGCGGCTGCAACCAGTTCGGTTGCCTCATCCCATGTTGCTCGAACAAACCCGCCTTTGCCGCGGCTCTCAACATAGCTTGCGCGCAAGACAGGGTCATTTTGAATAGCTGTCCATGCCTGGATCGGGTTCATTGTCGAACGCATCCGGCGCCACAGCTTCAAAAGCTTGCCACGGATGAGCGGATTCTTGACGCGGTTGGCAGAATACAGATACCAGCTATAGCTTGCCCCTCGGGCACAGCCGCGCGGTTCATGGTTTGGCAATCCGGCACGGGTGCGTGGGTAATCGGTTTGCTGGGTTTCCCAGGTAACAATCCCGGATTTAACATAGATTTTCCAGCTGCAAGAACCGGTACAGTTCACACCGTGTGTCGAGCGAACGATTTTGTCGTGGCGCCAGCGGTTGCGATAGGTATCTTCCCAGTCGCGGTTCTCGCGGGTGACCTGACCGTGATTATTTGAAAACCTTTCCAGTTCCTTGTTCTGGAAAAAGTTCAGTCTGTCTAACAGGTGACTCATGGCGTTTCTCCTGAAGGCTGCGGACCCTGCCCAAACGGGTTAGGCTGGGCAGGGATAAATTTGAGTGATCAGCACGAAACCGGTGCGTTCTTGCGGCTGTAGTAGAACCAGGTGATCGCAACACAGACCGCATAGAAGCCGGCAAAGCACCAAAGCGCGCCCGCGGGACCGCCAGTCAGTGCGATGGATGTGCCATAGGCTTTTGGAATGAAGAACGCGCCATAGGCAGCAATCGCACTGGTAAAGGCGATGATGGCCGAGCTCTCGAGTTCCGACTGTTTAAGCTGGGCTGCCTGATCAGCATCGGGCATCAGGCGCGGGATTTCCTGACGCATGATCGACGGGATCATCTGGAAGGTCGATGCATTTCCGACACCGGTCAGGAAGAACAGCGCCATAAAGCAGGCAAAGAAGCCCCAGAAATGGCCGCTAGTTCCGCCAAGCGGCAGGAATTGCAGGACGCCGACAACCGCAATAATCATGCCGATAAAGGTCCAGAACGTTACCCGTCCGCCACCAAGCTTGTCAGAAATCCATCCTGTGCCAGCACGGCTCAGCGCGCCGACCAGCGGGCCGAGAAATGCATATTGCAAGGCATCGACTTCCGGGAATTGGGTCTTCATCAGCAGCGGGAACCCGGCGGAATAACCGATAAAGCTGCCAAAAGTGCCGGTATAGAGGATGCACATGATCCAGTTGTGTTTGCGGCTAAAGATGATCGACTGCTTTTTGAAGCTGGCTTTGGCATCAGCGATGCTGTTCATGCCAAACCATGCCGCAATGGTCGAAACCACAATGAACGGCACCCAGATGAAACCGGCATTCTGCAGGAAGATTTCGCCGCCACCTGCAACGCTTTGGGCAGCCCCCCCAAAGGCGCCGAACACACCGGCTGTGATCACAAGCGGGACCACAAACTGCATGACCGAAACACCAAGGTTGCCAAGTCCTGCATTCAGGGCCAGGGCGTTACCCTTTGTTCTTTTCGGATAGAAATAGGCGATGTTTGCCATCGAGGAGGCAAAGTTACCGCCCCCGAACCCGCACAACAGTGCGAGAATAAGGAACCAGCTGTAGGACGTGCTGGGATCCTGTACGGCAAAGCCGATACCAAGCGCTGGCAGCAACAGCGATGCCGTGCTGAGCGTTGTCCAGATACGGCCGCCAAAGATTGGCACCATAAAACTATAGAAAATGCGAAGCGTTGCCCCAGACAGGCCCGGAAGTGCGGCCAGCCAGAACAGTTCACCGGTGGTGTAGGTAAAGCCGATGACCGGCAGCTTGGCGACAACAACTGACCAAACCATCCAAACCGAAAATGCCAGCAAAAGGCACGGAATGGAGATCCAGAGATTGCGGGTGGCGATTGCGCTACCTTTGCTTGACCAGAACTCTGTGTCTTCGGGTCGCCAATCGGTCAGGACAGCGCCTTTTTGGCCATTGTTTGCATGCGTGATTTCCAAGGGAACCTCCCGATGAAACTGTTCAAGAGGCAGAGCGCAACCTGCGCTCTGCCGGTTTGTATTACTGAGCAGGTTTGGTAACGCCCGACGTCTTACCGGCTTCAGTTGCCGGCTTTTCCAGTGGTTTCTCGGGCACATCCGAAAGGTATTTTTCGTCGGCCAGTGCCGGATGACGCGCACGTTCCATGCGACGGATCACGACATGCATCCAGATCGTCGACACCGCGACCAGAACGAACAGCAGCATGAATGGCGCGGTCCAGACATTGGTCAGATCAAGAAGCACACCGAAGGCGATTGGCAGGAAGAAACCGCCAAGGCCACCGATCATGCCAACCAGACCACCAACCGATCCGACGTGATGTGGGTAGTAAACCGGGATGTGTTTGTAGACGGCAGCTTTGCCGAGGCTCATGACGAAGCCGAGAACGACTGTCAGGGCGACAAACATGCCAACCGAAACACCGAAATCAAACTCGATGGGACCGTTGATGCCCGAAACCAGATAGGTCGTCTGCGGGTAACTCATGATGAACAGAACGACCAGGGATACGATGAAGGTCAGATACATGACTGCACGTGCCCCCCATTTGTCGGACATCCAGCCACCCAGTGCTCTAAAGACCGAGCCAGGCAGCGAATAAAGTCCGGCAAAGACACCCGCCGTCGTTAGTTCCAGCCCATAGGCGCCGACATAGTAACGTGGCAAAAAGCTTGCGAGTGCGACAAAGGCACCAAAAACGAAGAAGTAATAGGTTGCAAAGCGCCAGACCTGCATGTTCTTGAGCGGCTCAAGCTGCGAGCTGGCTGATACCGGGCCTTCACCGGATTCCTTGCGCGCTTGCTGCACTGGGTCGGTTTTTGCAAACAGGAAGAACAAAACGGCAGTGATGACAAGGACAACGGCATATACACGGGCCGTTCCTTCCCAACCAAGAGCAACCACCAGAAATGGGGCGGCAAAGTTCGTTACAGCCGCGCCAACGTTACCAGCGCCAAAAACACCCAGCGCAGTACCTTGACGTTCCTTTTCAAACCAGCGTGACGTATAGGCGACACCAACGATAAAGGACCCACCCGCAAGACCAAGCCCCAGGGCGGCGACAAGAAAAATTTCATAACTGTGGACAGACGTCAGAAGCCAGACGCAGATGGCTGTGATCAGCATCTGCAGCGGAAACATGACTCGACCGCCAAATTGCTCTGTCCATACGCCGAGGAAGATACGGCTGACTGAGCCGGTCAGAACTGGTGTTGCGACCAGCAAACCGAACTGGGTGTCACTCAGCCCCAGTTCCTGTTTGATCTTCACCCCGATGATGGAAAAAATTGTCCACACCGCGAAGCATATCGTAAAGGCAAAGGTGCTAAGACCTAGGGCACGATATTGATCAGTTCGTGAAACCCCTTTTAACGTATGCATGGTCGATCCCCTCGAACATCTGTCTGCACATTGCAGCGCTTGCTGCGGTGCTGATCATCGAATGAGACGAGGCCAATCAGGGTTGATCTAAATCAGAAAACATGGAACCCTTCGGTGAAATAAACAGGCTCACCAAGTATTTCGCACGGCGATTTGCTAAAGTTCAAGCCAGAGAGAGATCGGGAACAAATAGACGCTTGATAAATATCAAGTGACTGGTCGACATGTTCCTGAACAGGGTTAGAAGTGAGGAACAAATGCTCGATTCGACCTTCCCGGAGGTACGTAGCCTTGATCTCTTCGCAGATATGAGCGACGAGAGTTACGCCAAGCTGATGCGTGGCGCCTATCTGCAAACTTTTCCGCCGCATGTTGACTTGATCACAGAAGGCGAAGAAGCCGACTTTCTGCATGTACTCGTTTTGGGTTCAGTCGACCTTTTCTCCAGCTGGAACAACCGAGAAACCAGTGTCTCGATTGTCAAACCTGTGTCGACCTTCATTTTGGCTGCAACAATCCGTGACGCGCGCTATCTAATGTCAGCCCGAACCATGGAAAAAAGCCGTATCGTGATGATACCCAGTCAAGATGTCCGCGCAGTTTTCGATCTGGATGCAGGTTTTGCACGTGCAGTGGTGGTTGAACTGGCCTCTTGCTATCGCTCAGTAATCAAGACCACAAAAAACCTGAAACTGCGCACAGCACTTGAACGGCTTGCAAACTACCTGCTCAGTCGTTCCAAAGGCCTCAATGGTGCTCAAAACTTTTCTTTAGATCTCGAAAAGCGTCAGCTTGCCTCTGTTTTGGGAATGACACCTGAAAACCTGAGCCGTGCTTTCAAAGCCTTGCAAGCATACGGGGTGACCGTGAGCGGGGAGAACGTTGAGTTAAGTGATATTACCGAGCTCGAAAAGTTCGCCAAACCGACAACTCTTATTGACGACAATCAAACGTAAGGAGCGAAGTTATGGTTAAATCTATGCCCGGTGCTGCAGGAACATTGGCGGAACAGTATCCAGATATTTGGAAGGCTTATGCTGATCTTGGTAAGGTGACAGCAGAAGCAGGCCCACTGACAGATCGTGAGCGTCGTCTTGTAAAACTTGCGTTGGCAATTGGTATCGGTTCAGAGGGCGCTGTGCATTCCCATACCCGGCGTGCGAAGGCAGAAGGCATCGGGCTTGATGACTTGTTGCAAGTCGCGATGCTGTCGATTGGACCAGCCGGTTTGCCGCGTGCAGTTGCTGCCAAAACCTGGATCGAAGACATCTAACAGGTTCCTTGAGCACCTTAGGAATTGAACAGGCTCACGCAACCAACTTTTTGTGTTGCGTCTCGGCGTCAGGCGGCTTTTGTCTGGAAACGCCAATTTGCCTAGAAACATTAAGGTGCAGAAATGGCAACCAAAATCAGGATTCAGGAACCGCAGCAAGGGAATACAGGCTTCCTCAGTCACGGCTTTCGACCGTTCTTTTTGCTCAGTTCGATTTGGGCGGCCGCTGCGATGATCATCTGGGTACTTTTGCTCATGAATGTCATCGCGTTACCTCTGACGTTTGATATCGTCTCCTGGCACGCACATGAGTTCCTCTTCGGATATCTTGGCGCCGTCATTGCAGGTTTCATGCTAACTGCTGTTCCCAACTGGACTGGACGGCTTCCTATTCGCAATCGACGTTTGGGAATGCTTGTGTTGCTTTGGATAGCAGGGCGTATTGTAATTTTGCTCGCAGCACATTTTCCTGCTGGCATTGTTGTTTCCATCGATTTGTCATTTTTGATCGTCTTTGCCTTGATGATTGCACGAGAAGTCATCGCAGGAAAAAGCAAACGCAATTTTATCGTCCTCGGGCTGCTTGGGACTGTGGTCCTCGGCAATGCAGTTTTTCATTGGGAAATCTTGCAGGGAGAATACGCGGCACAAGGCGTAGGATTGCGTCTGGGTCTGGCTGCGAGCATCATGCTTGTAGCATTGATTGGTGGACGCATCGTTCCATCTTTCACCCGAAACTGGCTCGCCAAACAAAAAGTAACTTCACTTCCTGCACAGGTTGGAAAGTTTGATATGGCCTGTCTGGCCATGTTGTTTGTCGCGGTACTGCTTTGGGTCGTTTTCCCTTTCGAGGACTTTACTGCCCTTGCTCTTGCTCTCGCAGGCAGCCTTCATTTTGTGCGCCTATCACGCTGGAAAGGACACCAAACCGGGAAAGAGCCACTTGTATGGATTCTGCACGCTGGATACGGGTTTGTCCCCTTGGGCGCTATTGCACTTGCGGTCGCAACCCTCATACCCTCACTGATGGATAGCGCCTCGGCGCAGCATCTTTGGATGGGGGGCGCGGTAGGTGTGATGACAATTGCGGTGATGACGCGTGCCACATTGGGGCATACTGGTAACGATCTGGTAGGCGGGGCAGGCACAACTTCTTTGTATGCCTGCATCATTTTAGCGACGCTAACGCGGGTTGCAGCTGGTTTTCTGCCCACATTTTCGATGTCTCTTTATGGAATTTCTGCTGCTTTGTGGATTATGAGTTTCACTGGTTTCGCACTTCTGTATGGACCACTATTGCTCAAAAAAAGAACATGAGACAGATGAGAGCTAAAAGCTTGCACAATTAACTGCACGTCAAGCAAAGCATGCATGTCCAGCTTCGCAGTAGAAGTGGCGATCAAAGAAATCGGGGTTTTGTGCTCGATATCCCCGATTTATGACAATTTGACTGAGCACAATTGCGGGTGGGTTTTGTGTTGCAAGACGGGGGGAGTGATAGCGCTGTGACTAAGTTTTGCAAGCGTTTGCCACGCACCAAAACCCAAAACTCACGTAAATCTGAATTTGTGACTAATTAAATTAAGAAAAAAATACGCTGTGAGGGTATCTGTGTTTATGCAACAAGTCGCCAATAGCGATGTTTGCATCCAGCACGATATCGAACCTTGGTAGCTGTCCGGTTGCTTGCTCAAGAGCCGGATGTAACTCAATAAGCTGCCGTAAAGAATTCAGAATGCCTGAATCGAGATAGTTCGCACGTTCAGGTCTTTGCGAATCAAGCATTGCGACGCTCTTTTACAATCCAATGCCCCCGAGGGCATCAACTATCTGTCATTTGTAAAACGCCAAAGAGTTTAGCAGCAAATATCAATATTTTACTTGGATTTTCTGATGCTTGAGTCTACTCGCGGTAAATTCATTCCCTGACATTACCATCACCGCATCTAAATCACAGGTTGTATGGTGTGTTGTGCAGAGCATGCCGCCCGTTTTGCTTCCATGGGGGGAATTCGATGCACAACCAAACTGATCTGGAGACACTTCTCAAGCCGGCGCTAAAACAGGCCATGAGAGATCGCAGATACTTCTATGTTTCGTGCTATCTCAAACCGGCTCTTGAAACACTCCAAGAGCAAAAAGAAGCGAAAAAGGCGTCCTGATATCAGGTTGTGACATTGAGCAAACACGGACTGCCCGGCACGCTGCCGGGCAGTTTTTTGAGAGGGCAATATCGCCAAACGCTAACACATCAATTTTGATGTGTTAACTGGAATTTTCGACGTTAACGTATCAAATATGATGCATTAAATCAGGGGCCTAATAGCAGTCGTTATCGGGTGCGCGCCTGTCTGGTAGATCCCAAAACACCCGCGGCACTCGGACGCGGCTTGCTGGTATTTAGTCATCATCGAATATCGGCGCGGTATCATCGAAGCCTTCCCAGACAGGTGGCTCACTCTTGCCCCGAACACGCTGCCGATCTGCAATTGGCCGAGCACGACGTGACGCTAACGGACTGTCACGTGGTTCCGGAATATAGGCGGCCATTGCCTCGACGAGGTTCATCGCTTTGAGAACGCGCAGGAATGTGTCGAGTGTCGCGCCCTTGCCATTGAGCAATCGGCTGAGGGTTGGAACAGATATGCCGGCTTCATCGGCAAGTTCCTGCTGGGTAAGTTCAAGATGAATCCGGTATCGATTCAGTCGTTGCGCAATATCCTGATGGATCTGATGGGTGGAAGCGATCTGATAGTCGAGTTTTGACATGATCCGGTTTCCTGCGATAGCGCCTTCATAAAGGTGGAACCAAATGATTTGGCTTTCCTTAGTGGCTAGTAGCACCATTTTTCATTTTTACGTCGACAATTACGGTTTCTTCGCATTGGCATGATCTTGAAAAATGACTAGGTGCGTACTTTTGTTCTCAAAGATCTAGACCGTCTCAATCGGCTTGAGCTGAGAGCTACTTATGAAATTGCGTCAGGAATAGCCTGAGAGAAGAAGTGATATAACTGTATACAATATTCGGTTGATTGTTTCTCAATAACCTTGAACCGTTCTCACGCACCTTGAGCTTTTCGCATGAAATACGAAATTCTATCTTATTGAAATAAAACAAATTTATTTCGCATCAATTATGATGCCCGACAACAGGAAAACGCCGATATCCCCAATGCCGAGCTGGCTGATCGGATCGGGCTTTCGCCATCTGCCTGTTTGCGTCGCGTGGCGAAGCTTCGCCAATCGGGCATCATCCGCAAGACCGTCGTGGTGATTGATCCGGCAAGCGTAGGGCGCCCGCTTTGTGCTGTGATCAATCTTGAATTCCATCGTCACGGCAATCAGTTCCGACAGGATTTCATTCGCAAGGTCCGCGACCTTGATGCTGTGCGCCAATGCCATGTTGTCACCGGCGAAGTCACCGGTGTCATGATCCTGCAGATGCGCGACATGGCCGAATACACCGCCCTGTGCGAAACGCTGTTTGATGCCGATGACAATATCGTCTGGTATCGCACCTATATCATCACCGAAACGCTCAAGGATGAAATGGGACCGGCCTTCTGATCCGTTTCATCCTTGGTCATGATGGCCGGGGCCGAGTCTCTGAAACGCGTGATGGATGTGATTGATTTCATGATGGCGGGCACAATGGCTGCGCAAATTGGTGCGGTTTCCCCCTCAAACAACGTGACAAAGAGTTTAATATCGCAGCTAAGGGTTGCGATCTGCGCGCCATAGGCACACACTCTATGTATCATTCGTCATCATGCGTTCCGGGCTGTTTGCCTGATGGTTGCGTATTTCGGACTGACCCGAAAGTGGTAGGCATCAGCGCTTGGAAAATTGCTGCGGTGCGGTAAGATTAAGTCTGGATCTGAGCAAGGCCCGTAACGACCTTTGCCCGATCTTTGGAAACGTAATCAGGATTAATCGGAGGATCTCATGACCGACGTCGTAATTGTGGGTGCCGCACGGACACCAATCGGCGCATTCAGTGGCACGCTGGCCAATACCCCGGCGCATGATCTGGGTGCTGTTGCCATCAAGGCTGCACTCGAACGCGCAGGTGTCGAAGGCGATGCTGTGGATGAAGTGATCCTTGGTCAGGTCCTGACAGGTGGTCAGGGTCAGAACCCGGCACGTCAGGCCGCCATTGGGGCGGGCATTTCTGACCGCGCCACTGCGTTTCTGATCAACCAGGTTTGTGGTTCGGGCCTGCGCACCGTCGCACTCGCCGCCCAGCAGATCATGACCGGTGATGCCAACATCGTTGTTGCCGGTGGTCAGGAAAACATGTCGCTATCAACCCATGTCGCGCATTTGCGCAATGGGCACAAGATGGGCGATGTGAAATTCATCGACAGCATGATCAAGGATGGCCTGTGGTGCGCCTTTAACGGCTATCACATGGGCAACACTGCTGAAAACATTGCCAAGAAATGGGGCATCTCGCGCGAAGAGCAGGATGAATTCGCTGCTGGCTCCCAGAACAAGGCCGAAGCCGCCCAGAAGGCGGGTCGTTTCAATGATGAAATCGCCGCTGTGACCATTGCGCACCGTAAAGGCGACATCGTCTTTGATGCCGATGAATATCCGCGTCACGGTGCCACTGTCGAAGGCATGGCCAAACTGCGCCCGGCCTTTGACAAGGAAGGCACGGTGACCGCCGGTAACGCATCGGGCATCAATGATGGGGCTGCGGCCCTTGTTGTCATGTCAGCGGCAGAGGCGTCCAAACGCGGTCTGACCCCGCTTGCGACGATCAAAAGCTGGGCGACCGCTGGTGTTGATCCGGCGATCATGGGTTCCGGCCCGATCCCGGCATCGAAAAAGGCCCTTGAAAAGGCCGGCTGGTCGGCAGCCGATCTTGATCTGATCGAAGCCAACGAAGCATTTGCCGCTCAGGCCATCGCGGTGAACCGTGACATGGGCTGGGATACCGACAAGGTCAACGTCAATGGTGGTGCGATTGCGCTTGGCCATCCGATTGGCGCTTCGGGCGCACGTGTTTTCACCACGCTGCTTCATGAAATGCAGAAACGCGATGCCAAAAAAGGTCTGGCGACGCTCTGCATCGGTGGTGGCATGGGGGTCGCGCTTTGCGTTGAACGCTAAGCCGGCCTTGGCCGAAAATTGAAGTGTGCGGGGCGTCCTCTTGCGGGGATGCCCCGTTTGCATTGATGCAGCATTTGCTGCAGTGCGACGAAAGACTAAACCCTTTTGCAGATATCGATGATGGAGAAGAAATAAAATTACGTATATAACGCTGTTTATGGACTAAAGTTACGCAAATCGTAGAAGGGCAAACTACGGAAATCGTGACGATGACATGTTGGATGACACGTTTGATGAACGAAGTTTAGGGAGGCGACCATGACAAAAACAGCACTGGTAACCGGTGGAACGCGTGGTATTGGCAAGGCAATCAGTCTGTCACTCAAGGATGCGGGTTACACCGTGGTGGCGAACTATGCCGGCAATGACGAGGCCGCCAAGGCCTTCACCGATGAAACCGGCATTGCGACCTATAAATGGAGTGTCGCGGATGCGGATGCATGTGCTGCGGGCATCGCCAAGGTCGAAGCCGAAGTCGGGCCGATTGACATTCTGATCAACAATGCCGGCATCACGCGCGACGGCTTCATGCACAAGATGGAGACCGAGCAATGGAACGCGGTGATTGATACCAATCTGAGCTCGCTGTTTTACATGACCAAACCGGTCCTTGAGGGCATGCGCGCACGCGGCTTTGGCCGGGTTGTGAATATCTCCTCGATCAACGGGCAGGCCGGCCAGTTCGGCCAGACCAACTATTCCGCCGCCAAGGCAGGCGTGCACGGCTTTACCAAGGCCCTTGCCCAGGAAGTCGCGCGCAAAGGGATTACGGTCAACACCATCGCGCCGGGCTATATAAATACCGATATGGTGGCAGCTGTGCCTGAGAAGGTGCTTGAAGGCATCATTTCCAAAATCCCGGTCGGCCGTCTCGGTGAAGCAGACGAAATCGCACAGGCGATCCTCTATCTCTGTGGTCCGAACTCCGGCTTCATTACCGGCTCCTGCCTGTCCATCAATGGCGGTCAGCATATGTTCTGATATGTTGCCGATCCGGCAAACATCACCAAACGGCAAAACGCCCCGCAATATTGCGGGGCGTTTATTTATGGCATAGTCGACTTGTTTGGCAGAACGAACAGATAAGCTTCCCGAATTTGTTTATTCAATATACGATAGAGGTGTTGGAAGGAGAGCAAAAACTGTTCTATAAGCGGGTTCAGTTCTAAACGATGTATCACCGGAAAGCGCAAAGTAAATATGCGAGAAGATAAGATCATCAATCCCATCATTATGTGTGGCGGATCGGGGACAAGACTTTGGCCGCTTTCGCGAAAGGCGTCCCCAAAACAGTTCATCCCACTCTACAAGGGAAAGTCTCTATTTGAACTTACGCTCGACAGAGTTGCCCCGCTTGGTGATGTGCTGGCAGTAAGCGGTGATGTTTATCGGTTTTTCGTTCAGGAGATCGCCGAAAATGCGGGACAGGATCTGACGCAAATCCTCGAGCCTTGTGGACGTGATACCGCGCCTGCCATGGGCTTGGCTGCGGCGTTTGAGGGAGGGGCTGAGGACTTGCTGCTTTTCTGTCCGGCCGATCACTTCATTCCCGGCGCGGATGAGTTTCGCGCGATGGTTTCTAGCGCAGCGGATCTCGCCAACGAGGGCTGGATTGTAACCTTCGGGGTTCAGCCAAGCGGTCCAAGTACTGCGTATGGTTATATTGAAACCGGCGACGAAATTCGTGGTGATGCTGCAAAATCGGTTCGCTTCCACGAAAAGCCTGATACTAAAACAGCCTTGGAATTCCTTTCTTCTGGCAAGTTCCTCTGGAATTCAGGAATTTTCCTCATTAAGCGTTCAGTGCTGCTTGAAGCCTTGCAGACCTTCGAGCCGACGATCTACGAAAAATGTATGACCGCGATGGAAGATGCCGAACAGGACGGTGCATTTTTGCGACCTGGTGCAGAGTTTATAGACGCAACCAAAAAAAGCATCGATTACGCAGTGATGGAGCGCGCAACAAACATTGCGGTCGTGCCATTCAAGGGTGTCTGGAGTGACGTCGGCAGTTGGGACGCGATGTTTGCGCTAAGCGACGTTGATCAAGACAATTGTGGTAAGCTCGGTGTTAGCGAGAACATTCATTCAATTGACTCACAAAACACACTCGTACATGCGTCTGACCGTCGTTTTGTCGTCACTATTGGTACGAAGGATCTGGCCATTATTGATACGCCAGATGCCTTGATGGTGAGTGCGCTTGACCAGGTGGAGAAAATTAAAGGCGTGGTTTCTGATCTGGACGCAGCAGGCCGCGCAGAAGTTCAAGAGCACCGTCGTGTTGCGCGTCCTTGGGGATCGTATGACAGTATTGATCATAGCGACCGGTTCCAAGTCAAACGCATCACGGTCAAGCCGGGCGCCAGACTTTCCTTGCAAAGACATAACCACCGTGCGGAACACTGGATTGTTGTCAAGGGGACGGCATTGGTAACCCGGGATGAGGAAACTTTCCTGCTTAAAGAAAATGAATCAACCTACATTCCGCTGGGGGCAGTTCACCGCATGGAAAATCCTGGCAAAATCCCGCTCGAGTTGATTGAAGTACAATCTGGTACATACCTTGGGGAAGATGATATTGAGCGTTTCGACGACGAGTATGGTCGTCATGTTTTGTAGTCGGTCTATAACTAGACTTAGCGGATCGAGAAGATAAGATCAGCTACACGTCATAACCCGAATATCGGCAATGCCGGTGCCGTGGATAACGGTTTGCGCGTTGGGCAGGTCGTTGCTGGTGGTTTTGTGGGTGGCGGTGGTGTCGTCAAAGCCATAGCCGCGCCAGCGGTCGATCAGGCGTTCGCGAAGGGTTTCTTCCGGCACTTCAAGATAGATCGACAGATCAAACAGGTGGTGAAGCTGCGTCCACGGGGCTTGATCAAGCAGCAGGTAATTGCCTTCGACCAGAATGATCTTGTGGCGCGGGGTGATGGCGCGCGCGGAGCCGCGTGAGATTTCGAGGTTGCGGTCAAAAAGCGGCACATAGACGTCTTCATCTTGCGTGTCGCGAAGCGCAAGCAGCGTGCGTTTCAATCCGCCAACATCAAATGTCTCCGGCGCACCCTTGCGGGCCAGAAGCCCGCGTTCCTCAAGAATACCGTTATCAAAGTGAAAACCATCCATCGGCACCACAGCAGCCCCGGCTTTATCACCCCCCAGATGGTGATAAAGCCGGTCGGACAAAGCGGATTTGCCCGAGGCTGGTGCGCCGACGATGGCAACGAGGATGCGGCCGCCGTCGGCGTGTCTGGCGCGAATGGCTTCTGCCAGATGGTCAAGATCAGGTGTCATGAAGCTGTGGTTCTCATATCCGGGGCACGTCGTATTGAGGGATCAAGCAGCATTTTCTGCCGGCGGTTCCTTTGCGCCCGTCATGAAGGCAACCGCATCGGACATGCTATAATCATCGGGCTTGATCGTGCAAAGACGTTTGCCCAGACGATGAACGTGAATACGGTCAGCCACCTCGAACACATGCGGCATATTGTGCGAAATCAGCACGATCGGCATGCCGCGAGCCTTCACATCGGCAATCAAATCAAGCACCCGTCGGCTTTCCTTTACACCCAGTGCCGCCGTCGGCTCATCCATGATCACAACCCGTGATCCGAATGCCGCCGCACGGGCAACTGCCACGCCCTGCCGCTGCCCGCCCGAAAGGGTTTCAACCGCCTGATTGATGTTCTGAATGGTCATCAGGCCAAGCTCGTTAAGCTTTTCACGTGCCAGACGCTGCATTTCCTTATGATCAAGCGCACCGAAATACTTGCCCATCAGGCCTTTCTTGCGAAGCTCGCGGCCCATGAACATGTTATCCGCAATCGAAAGGGCCGGTGAAAGGGCAAGGTTCTGATAAACCGTTTCAATCCCGGCTTCACGCGCATGCATGGGGGAGGTGAAATGGATCGGCTTGCCGTCAAGCTCGATGCTGCCTTCATCAATCGTGACAGCCCCAGAAAGCGCCTTGATCAGCGATGATTTCCCCGCCCCGTTATCGCCGATCACGGCAAGGACCTCGCCGGGGTAAAGATCAAAATCGGCGTAATTGAGCGCGGTGACACGGCCATAGCGTTTGACGATGCCGCGTGCCTTAAGAACAGGTTTGATTTCGTTGCTCATGACGACACCTTTCTGATCCACTGGTCAATGGCGACGGCGATAATGGTCAGCCAACCAATCGCAAAGACCTGCCAGAGAACATCCACACCCGCCAGACGAAGGCCGGAGTTAAACACGCCCACAATCAACGCCCCGATCAATGGGCCAATGATCGACCCGCGCCCGCCAAACAACGAAATGCCGCCAATCACAACCGCGGTAATCGATTGCAGGTTGGCTTCCTGAAAGCTTTGCGGCGACACAGATCCCACACGCCCGATCGAGGCCCAGGCGCCAATCGCACACACAAGGCCCGCAAGGCCATAAACCATGATGAGCGTGCGGTTGGTGCGAATGCCTGAAAGCTCGGCGGCTTCCTTGTCATCGCCAATGGCATAAACATGCCGTCCCCAGCTGGTGTGATTGAGGATGTACCAAAGCACCCCGAATATCAGCAGCATCAGGATCGACCCATACGTGATCCTGGCCCCGCCAAGGGCAATGCTTTCACCAAAGAATTTCAAAAGCGGGGCGATTTCATCCAATGTCTGGCTTCGGATGGACTGCGCCCCTGAAAGCCACAGGTTGAGCGCAAAGAAGATGTTCCATGTGCCAAGGGTCACGATAAAGGGCGGAAGCTTGATCCGGGTCACAAGAAACCCGTTCAATGCCCCGGCACAGATCCCGCCGATACAGCCAATCACGATGGCAATGGGTGCTGGAATGCCGATGGTTACGGCAAGCTGCCCCATAATGACCGACATCAGCACCATGATCGCCCCGACCGAAAGATCAATGCCCGCCGTCAGGATCACAAGGCTTTGGGCCGCGGCCAGAATGCCGATGATCGACACCTGCTGCATGATCAGCGACAGGTTAAAGGGTGAAAAGAATTTGCTGCCGGCGACAAAGCCGAAAATGATGATGGAAAATATAAGAACAATCACCGGCACCATGGTCGGGTTGCCGTGCAGGAAGTGCTGCACACTGTCAAACAGACTGCGGTGTTTATGTTCGAATTGCGCGACGCTGCTGTCGCTGGACTCAAGCGCGTGCTCAAAGTCCTGTTTCTGGCGCGACGATTTGGGTGTCTCGCTCATCGTTTCCTCCGGACCTGGTTGCAAACAGGATCAGTTTGTTGATCCCTATGCCGACACCCGTCCGGCTCTGATGGCCGGTTGGTTCGCGCGGGAGTCATACCAAGTGTAAAGCAAAGTGGGACAAGGAGGGCAGGGGTAAAGCTGCCCTCCTTCGAAGCAGGTCGGGATTAGCAGGGTTTTAGCCCCAGCAACGATCCATGCCCTCGGCAACATCGATCGACGGAACACCATCAACCGGCTGATCGGTCACAAGGTTCACACCCGTGTTATAGAAGTTAAGGCCCTGGCTGTTCTGCGGCTTTTCACCGCTATCAGCCCATGCCTTGATCGCTTCAATGCCCTTGGACGCCATCAGCAACGGATATTGCTGCGAGGTCGCACCAATCACGCCGTCCTTGACGTTGGCAACACCCGGGCAACCCCCATCAACAGACACGATCAGAACGCCTTCTTCCATGCCAAAGGATTTCAATGCCTCATAGGCACCAGCCGCTGCCGGTTCGTTGATGGTGTAAACCACATTGATGCCGGAGTCGCGCTGCATCAGGTTTTCCATCGCGGTACGGCCGCCTTCTTCGTTGCCGTTCGTCACATCATGGCCAACGATCCGGTCGTCATCCTCGTCCCCGATCTTGTTGGGGTCCTTGATGTCGATGCCAAATCCTTTCATGAAGCCCTGATCGCGCAGAACGTCGACCGACGGTGCACTGGGTGCAAGGTCAAGCAGGGCGATCTTGGCATTGGCGGCATCCGCGCCAAGCTTGGTCGCGGCCCACTGACCAATCAGCTCGCCCGCCTTGAAGTTATCGGTGGCAAAGGTCGCATCGGCCGCATCAATCGGCTCAAGCGGGGTGTCCAGCGCAATGACGAGCAAGCCGGCATCACGCGCCTTTTTAACGACCGGCACAATCGCCTTGGTGTCCGATGCAGTCAGAAGGATGCCCTTGGCACCCGATGCGATGCACGATTCGATGGCTTGCACCTGTGTTTCATGGTCGCCATCAATCTTGCCGGCATAGGTCGAAAGATCGATACCAAGTTCTTCGGCCTTGGCAGATGCCCCTTCCTTCATTTTCACGAAGAACGGGTTGATGTCGGTTTTGGTGATCAGGCAGGCGCCGATTTCGTCGGCCTTGGCGGTGTTCGGGGCCGCAGAGATACCCAGTGCAAGCGCACCAAGGGCTGCGCCAAGAAGTGCTTTCTTCATTTGTTTCCTCCCAGGATTGAACCTGAATATGTGGCCATTTGGGCCTGATTTGGTTGTTTTCCAACAGGTCGTGACGCACTTTTTGTGACGGGTCTTCAACCTGTATGGCGCATACGACACACCAAATAGGCGAAGCTGTCAATTAATAAATCCGATTGATTTATTAATTATTCCTGTCACTCTTGTCCTCAATCGGGCATTAAAGATCCCGAGTGGGAGGACCAAATGTCAGACAGCATATCTGCGTATCCGGATGATACCGGGGCGGATGATCGCACAACGCGTCCGCTGCATCCGGGCGGCGGCGCCAATCAGTTGCGTGTGCGCGCCTATAATGAACGGCTCGTGCTGTCGCTGGTCCGTCGCAATGCCGGTCTGTCCAAGGCCGATATCGCAAGGCTTTCGGGCCTGTCTGCCCAAACCGTTTCTGTCATCATGCGCGCCCTTGAAAAGGACGGCCTTTTGATGCGCGGCACGCCTGTGCGCGGCAAGGTCGGCAAGCCCAAGGTCCCCATGGCACTTAATCCCGACGGGGTTTATTCCTTTGGCCTTAAAATCGGCCGGCGCAGTGCCGAATTGATCCTTTTGGATTTTGTCGGCTCTGTGCGCGCGACCAAACGCGAAGCCTATAAATACCCGACACCCGATGGCATCCGCCGCTTCGTCCGGGAGTCGGTCGAAGATATCCTGACCGGACTTACCCGCAATCAGATCGATCGCATTGCCGGTATCGGCATCGCGGCCCCGTTTGAACTGTGGAACTGGGTCGATGAGGTCGGCGCCCCGGTCGAAGACATGAATGCCTGGCGCGAGGTCGATCTGGTCGACACCATTGGCGCCATCGTGCCATTCCCGGTCTTTCAGCAAAACGATGCGACCGCGGCCTGCGGGGCGGAGCTTGTCTTTGGTCTTGGCCCGAACTATTCCGACTTCGCCTATTTCTTTATCGGATCCTTCATCGGCGGTGGGGTGGTGCTTAATCAGGCGCTTTATGCCGGGCGGACGGGCAACGCAGGCGCCTTTGGCTCCATGCCGGTCTCATCGCGCAGCGGCCATCCCAGCCAGCTGATTGATCAGGCATCGATCTTCGTACTCGAAGAAATGCTGACGCGTGAGGGGCGCGATCCCGCAATGCTCTGGCGTGATCCCGACTACTGGCATGGCTTGGGCGAAACGCTTGATATCTGGATTTCCCATACCGCACGCAGTCTGGCGATTGCCATTACCTCGGTCTGTTCGGTGATTGATTTCGAAGCGGTGATTGTCGATGGCGGCTTCCCGGCCGACGTCTGTGATCGGGTGGTTGCCGCCACGCGTACCGCGATTTCCGAGCTTGACCTGCAGGGGATCGACCGCCCCCGCATCGAACAGGGGCGGGTGGGCAGTGCTGCGCGTGCCATCGGGGCGGCAAGTCTGCCACTGTTCTCGCGCTACCTTCTCGATCAGAACGTTCTGTTCAAACAGATGGCCTGATCCAGCATCAGCTTAGAAATTGTCTTTGCGTTTGCGGATCTCGGTAAAGATCGCAACCGGGCTTTCACCGCTCATGCCAAGCGCTTCGGCAACCGATGGCTCATCGGCGCGCAGGAACGGGTTGGTGGCAAGCTCGACATCCAGACGCGATGGAATGGTCGGAAGGTTGCGTGCGCGCAGCCCGTCAATATCCTGGCAGCGTGCGGTCAGGATCGCATTGTTCGGTTCAATCGTTTTGGCAAAGCGGGCATTGGACTGGGTGTATTCATGGCCGCAATAGATTTGCGTACTGGCGGGCAGGTTGCGGAATTTCTGCAAGGACTGCCACATCCGTTCCGGCGTGCCTTCAAACAAACGTCCGCAACCCAGTGCAAACAGGCTGTCGCCCGAAAACAGCGCGGTGATCGCCGGGAAATAAAACGCGATATGGCCCGTGGTGTGGCCCGGCACATCAAACACCCGACCTTCCAGATCACCAATCAGAACCTGATCCCCCTCCGCACAGGTTTCATCCATATTGGGAATGCGTGCGGTTTCGGCTGCTGGCCCCAGCAATTTGGCACCGTATTTTTCCATCAGCTCGTCATTGCCACCGATATGGTCGTGGTGGTGATGGGTGTTGATCACCAGATCAAGCGTCCAGTCACGTTCCTCAAGGGCGGCAATCACGGGCGCTGCTTCGCCCGGATCAATAATGGCGGTGACTTCACTGCGGTGGCAGCGCACGAGATAGGTGTAATTGTCTGAAAGACAGGGAATGACGATCACTTCACCGGCGGCCATAACGTACCTCTGAACCTGAATTAGCTTTGCCCCAAGACTATCAGGATGTTGTGTCTTGAAACAATCACGCAAAACCGAACGGCCTGGATTGCAAAAATATTCCCGTGCCGGATCGGGAATGATAGGCTGATGGCATGCGTCAGGATGTCGTTGATCTTCACCGTTTTTATGCCAGCAGCATCGGGCAGGCCGCCCGTCGTCTGATCCGCAGGCGTTTGCGCGTCATGTGGTCGGATGTCCGGGGCATGCGCGTGTTGGGCTTTGGCTATGCCACGCCGTATTTGCGCCCGTTTATTGGTGAGGCAGAGCGTGTCATGGCCTTCATGCCAGCACGTCAGGGCTGCGTGCATTGGCCGGCTGATGAACAAAACCGCGTGGCGCTCACCGAAGAAACCATGTTGCCGCTGCCTGACAGTTCGGTGGATCGCATTCTTCTGGTGCATCTGGTCGAACATTCCGATTCCATGCGTCGTCTGATGCGCGAATGCTGGCGGGTGCTCACACCCAATGGCCGGATTGTGGTGGTGACACCAAACCGAAGCTCGCTCTGGTCCTGGTCGGAAAAGACGCCGTTTGGGTATGGTCATCCCTATAGCGTCTCACAGCTTCAGAACCTGATGCGCGAAAACATGTTCCTGCCGGTCCAGCACAGTCGGGCACTGTTCCTGCCGCCAACCAACATGCGGCTTTTACTGCGCTGGTCGCAGATGTTTGAAAATATTGGATCGCGCCTGTTCAAGGCCTTTGCCGGGGTTTCAATCGTCGAAGCCGGCAAACAGCTTTATGCCAGCTCCGGCACGCCACAGCGCAAACGCCGTTTGGTGCATATCCCGGTAACCGTGCCGCCGCTCCGCCCGGCTGATGGCAATCAGCAACATTGCACCTGCCACAAGGAACCCAAATACGGTGCTGGGCAGGGGGCAAAGTCCGGTACTTCCTCTGCTGCCAAAACGTCCACGTGTTCCGACTGATTAGAAAACAACTGTTACTCGATGACAATTGACAGGCATGTTGGGGTTGTCGGAATAATACCGGCATGAAACTCAAAACCGTTTTGCGAAACACAGTCAGATTGACCGGGGGCGCGCTGTTTGGCTGCGTTCTCGCCGTGCCGCATGTGGTGTCTGCGCAAACGGTTCAAAGCAACATACCGATTACCGTTACGCTCTATGCCGAAGACGGCAATATCCCCTATGCCTTTCTGGACGGGGTGGAGCCGCAAGGCATCTATGTGCGTATCCTGAACGCCGCCTTTGATCACCTGCCGGGCTATCGTCTGGAAATCGTAAATGTGCCCTTCCGGCGCGGTATGGATTTGCTCAAGGATGGCAAGATCATGGGCTTCTTCCCGCCCTATGAACGCGCTGATCGCGACTGGATTGAACGTTATTCCATTCCGATCCTGCGTGAAACCGTGGTGGCAATCTGCAGCAAGGATTACGCCCAGCGCAATCTGCTCAACAGCTTCCCGGCCGATTTCAAGGGCGCACGCTTTGCCAACAATGCCGGCTACCGTCTGGCCGGGCCCGAGTTCTTTGAGATGGTCGAGGCGGGCGACATCCTGCTCGAAGAAGCCAACACCACGGCAAGCAACCTGCGTTTCCTGATGGCCGGGCGGGTGGATTGTTATGTCAATGAACGCATGGCCATTCTGGCCGGGATGCGTGAGCTGGCGGTCGACAAGGCAACCGCACGCCTGTTTGACGAAGTCGCCGTCATCGGCCATGAGCACGGCTATGTCGCCTTTGGCCCGGACCCGGATGGCAAATGGCCCTATCGCGATGCGTTCGCCGATGACCTTGACCGGGTCCTGAGCGAGATGCGCGACAGTGGCGAGATCGACGAGCTGGTCGTTTCCTACTTCTCATATTAGGCCAGCATCGTCATACCCATCAGAACGCGCTCTGTTGGTAAGACGCATAAAAAACAGGCCACCGAAGTTCGGTGGCCTGTTTCAATATTGGGGCAGATCGAACGGAATTAATGTTCGACGTCGCGCCAGATCTTGCGCTTAACCGCATACATCATCGCGGTCAGAACCAGCAGGAACAGGATCACTTTCATGCCCAGTGCTTTACGGGCTTCAAGTTCCGGCTGTGCCGTCCAGTTCAGGAACGCGGTAATGTCACGTGCATGCTGCTCAAGGGTCATGGGCGTGCCGTCCGTGTACTCTACCGCTTCATCATAAAGCGGCGGAGCCATGGAGATCTGATGGCCCGGGAAGTAGTGGTTGTAATACTTCCCGTCAGCAAGGTCGAAGCCCTCAGGTGCTTCTTCCTCATAGCCGGTCAGAAGGCCGAACACATAGTCCGGGCCACCCACACGTGCCTTGTTCATCAACGAAAGATCCGGCGGAATGGCGCCGCCATTCGAAGCCGCAGCCGCCTTTTCGTTCGGGAACGGAGCCGGGAAGTAATCTGCCGGGATACCCGGACGGTCGAACATGTCGCCGTCGTCATTCGGGCCATCCTCGATGTCATACTCCGCAGCAATCGCCTTGATCTGGTCTTCGTTGAACCCAATGCCTTCAAGGTTACGGAAGGCAATGAAGCGCAGGCTGTGACAGCCGGCACAAACGTTCTTGTAGACCTGGAAGCCACGCTGCAGCTGGGCACGGTCATAGGTGCCAAACAGACCCTGCCAGCTCCAATCCTGTGCCGCCGGTGCCGGCTGATCGCCGCCAGCAGCCTTGGCTGCACCACCAGTGAATGCGGTTACCGCGAAGGCGGCAGCAATTGCGGTCAGTGCGAACTTACGCATTTGCACCCTCCTTCAAAACAGATTCGCTGATGCTTGCAGGAAGCGGTTTGGTGCGTTCAAGTTTTCCAACCAAAGGCATCACCACAAGGAAGTGTGCGAAATAGTACAGCGTCGAAAGCTGACCCATCACGATGACTTTCAGACCCGGAATACCCAGGAAGTAGTCATCCGGTGCCTTCGCCCCGCAATAGCCGAGGATGAAGGTGTCGATCACAAACAGCCAGAAGAACCATTTGTAAACCGGACGGAATTTCGAGCTGCGAACTTTCGATGTATCCAGCCACGGAATAACGAACAGGATCACGATCGAGGCAAACATCGCCAGCACGCCAAGCAGTTTTGCCGGGATGCCAAAGATGGTGAAATCGATCGACCGCAGGATCGCATAGAACGGCAGGAAGTACCATTCCGGCACGATGTGCGGCGGGGTGACCAGCGGGTTCGCCGGAATGTAGTTATCCGGGTGACCAAGATAATCCGGTGCAAAGAACACAAACGCCGAGAAGAAGATCAGGAATACGCCCAGACCGTACAGATCCTTGATCGTGTAGTACGGGTGGAACGGAATGCTGTCTTGCGGTGTTTTGATTTCAACGCCCGTCGGGTTGTTCGAGCGTACGCTGTGCAGCGCCCAGACATGCAGGACAACAAGGCCCAGAATGACGAACGGCATCAGATAGTGCAGCGAGAAGAACCGGTTCAGGGTCGGGTTATCAACCGAGAAACCGCCCCACAGCCAGGTCACCAGCGGATCGCCAATGATCGGGAAGGCAGAGAACAGGTTGGTAATAACCGTTGCACCCCAGAAGGACATCTGGCCCCACGGCAGGACATAGCCCATGAACGCGGTTGCCATCATCGCCAGAAGGATCAGGATACCGATCCACCACAGCATTTCACGCGGTGCTTTGTATGACCCGTAATACAGGCCACGGAAAATGTGAATGAACACAACGATGAAGAACATCGATGCGCCGTTCATATGGATATAACGGATCAACCACCCATAGTTCACATCACGCATGATGCGTTCGACAGACTCGAACGCCATGCTGGTATGCGGGGTGTAGTTCATCACCAGGAAAATCCCGGAGAGAATCATCGTCACCAGAACAAAACCGGCCAGGGAACCGAAGTTCCACATATAGGACAGGTTTTTCGGTGTCGGATATTCGTATGCAGAGTGGTGCAGCATGGAGATGACCGGAAGACGGTCGTCAACCCATTTGACCACTTTGTTGTTCCACTGAGGTGCGCTCATAAACCTGCTCCTTACCCGATCCGGACCGACGTGTCGGTCAGGAATTCGTATTCCGGAACGACAAGGTTCAACGGTGCGGGGCCGCGGCGGATACGGCCCGACGTATCATAGTGCGAGCCATGGCATGGGCAGTACCAGCCATCATAATCACCACGGGTTTCGCCTGTGGCCGTGCCCATCGGAATGCAACCCAGATGGGTGCATACGCCGACGACGATCAGCCACTCTTTCTTTTCGACGCGTGCATCGTCGCTCTGCGGATCGACGAGCTCGTTCAATGCGACCTCGTTGGCCTCATTGATTTCGCGTTCGGTACGATGGCGGATGAAGACAGGTTTGCCTCGCCACATCACCTTAATTGCCTGACCAACCGGGATGTTGGCCAAATTTACCTCAACCGAGGCAAGCGCGAGAACGTCCTTGGACGGGTTCATGCTGTCCACGAACGGCAACAACGCACACCCGACGCCAACGGCGCCGACTGCTGTGGTCGCCAAGGTCAGGAAATCCCTGCGGTTCTCGTCCGGCTGCTCACCGGATGAATGCACCGTTTGCGACATAATTAATCCCTCTTTCTGCCCCCAAAACAGGCATGCGGCCTAAAACAGGCATACGACCGATTTGGTAATGCGGAATGCCAAAACCAAGACTTAGGGCAAAACACTTGATTTTCCATTGATGAAAATCAAACAATTCCATTCCCAGAAGCCTTTAGACCTGTTTGAGGTCGTATACTAACAAAAAACCGGTTTGTTAAGGAGAACTTGGAGTTGCAATTTGTTTGCATTCAACTGGATCAAATGGTTTTGCGCTGCACAAATCGGTAAAACATAGCGTAAATGCGGGTATCAGGCCCTTTTATCGGCCAATGACTTGCGGCTTTAGTTTTTCATATTCCAAAAAAGTCTAATAGCGTCCAGGCGGGCATTCACGTTTATGCAGATTGGACAAAGCAGTTAGACAAAATATCGAAAACGATTCTACAAAGGCCTCATGAGAATCTGCTTATTCGAACCCGACATTCCGCAAAATACCGGTACGATCCTGCGCATGGCCGCCTGCTTTGGCTTGCCGGTCGATATTATTGAGCCCTGCGGGTTTCTTCTGACCTCGGGCGCGCTCAAGCGTGCCGGGATGGATTATCTCGAAAAGGCCGATTATATACGCCATGCCGATTGGCGCGCCTTTGTCGAAGCCCGCCAAGACGGAACGGTGCCGGGGCGTCTGGTGTTGCTGACGACCAAGGGGGCCGAACCCTATTGCGATTTTGAATTTCGCGCCGATGATATCCTGATGCTCGGCTCTGAAAGCAAAGGGGTGCCTGATCAGGTGCATGACTATGTCGATGCCCGCGTCGTCATTCCCATGCAGCCACAGATGCGATCGCTGAATGTCGCCATGGCAACCGCAATGACACTGGGCGAAGCGCTCAGACAAACAAACAGTTTTCCAAAGAGGGTGGAATGAACAGCACGGACAAAGACCTGATCGAACAGCACAAGGAAACAGCACGCCTCTGGTTCCGTCAGCTGCGCGATGAAATCTGTGCCAGTTACGAGGCCCTCGAAGACAGCTATGAAGGCCCGCTTTCCGATCGCGCCCCGGGTCGGTTCGAACGCACCACCTGGGAACGTGGTGAAAAAGAAGGTGGCGGCGAGATGTCGGTCATGAAGGGCCGGGTGTTTGAAAAGGTTGGGGTCAATATCTCGGTCGTGCATGGCGAGTTTTCCGAAAAATTCCGCAAGGAAATCCCCGGTGCCGATGAAAACCCGAACTTCTGGGCCGCGGGCATTTCACTGGTCGCCCATCCGTGCTCACCGCATGTGCCTGCCGTGCACATGAACACCCGCCACATCGTCACGACCAAGGCATGGTTTGGCGGTGGTGCCGATCTGACCCCGGTTTTCCCCAAGGAAAAAGACACCGCTGATTTCCATGGCGCGCTGAAAGCCACTTGCGACGCCCATGGTGATGACTATTACGACCGCTTCAAAAAATGGTGCGATGAATATTTCTTCCTGCCACACCGCAACGAACCGCGCGGTGTGGGCGGGATTTTCTATGACTATCTCGATGCCGATTGGGACAAGGACTTCGCCTTCACCCAGGATGTCGGGCGTGCTTTCCGCGATATCTATCCGGAACTGGTCAAACGCCACTACAACAAGTCCTGGACCGATGATGAACGTCGCGCCCAACTGATCAAGCGCGGTCGCTATGTCGAGTTCAACCTCCTCCATGATCGCGGCACGCGCTTTGGCCTGATGACCGGCGGCAACACCGAAGCCATCCTGATGTCGCTGCCGCCCGAAGCAAACTGGCCGTAAGGCTTTATGGTTCTGAATGGATGCCCGCCTTCGCAGGCATGACACGACGAAAACGGGCGCGGGGAACAACCGTCATTCCCGCGAAAGCGGGAACCTCGCGCCGCTTGCCTGATCTGCGCTATCGAATTCTATCGGCCAATCGCGTCATTAGGTCCATACGCTCATGGAAAATGGCCACCACCAATGCGGGCTCATTTTCGCGTGGCAGACAGAAGACGTAATGTTGCGCGCAGCGCGCCATCCGAAGGTTCGGGAAAAGTTCGCTCATGTCGCGATATGAACCACGTCCGGTGACAAGGTCATCAATGCCCTTTTCCAGCGTGGCCACATATCGCCGCACTTGTGCGGGGCCCCACTCCTTGTTGGTGTAACGAATGATCCCGCGCAGATCGGCTTCTGCCTCTGCGTTAGGGTCCAGACTCATTCAAATGATCGTTCCGGTCTCCCGGATTTGTGCAGGTATGCGAAGCAAAACCGCAGGAAGATCAATATCTTTCAAGATTTTGCGACAAAATAGCCTGTGAAAATCCGGGTGATCCAAAGGACACTTGATAGGAGAGAAAGCCTCTGCGTCAAATCCCTTGATTGGGGATCACCCCAATCTGCGGGCTTTTCCTTGTTTTTTCTCTCTTATCAAGTGCCGGAACGATCATTTGAATGAGTCTGGACCCTAAGGATATAACCCGTCACGCAGGCTTCTCGCTCAGTTCTTCCTCAAGGATTTCATCGATGCTTTTGTCGGAAACTTTTCCCGCAACCGCATCGTTGATGCGGTTCTCCATTAAGGTTTTCAGTTCCTGCCATGCCTTGTCAGCATTGGCATCATCCGGAAACAAACGTTCAAGCGCGTACTGCTTGATGGTCTTGCCCTGCAAGGCCGCCGTCGCCTTCAGGCTTTGATGCTGCTGGTCGGTGATGTCGATCGTCAAGCGGCTCATAGGGCAATCTCCCAACAAATGTACAAACCCACATTAACACATATGTGGGTTTGTTGCTATTGCGTGGTCTGTTTCATTAAACGGATGTTTTTCCGGCGATGTCGGCCGTTATTTGCCTCGCGCAGCGAAAATCCGCCCGATGGTGTTAAGCAAAATCTGCGCGGCCAGAATGGCGGTCGTTCCGGTTTGGTCGTAATCCGGGGCAACTTCGACCAGATCAATACCAACGATATCCCCTCGCTTGGCAAGGCCAGCGATGATTTCCAGCACGTCATAATACAGGAAGCCGCCGTGGCTTGGCGTGCCAGTGCCCGGCGCGATGGATGGATCAAACCCGTCAATATCAATCGTCAGGTAATAGCGTTTCCCGGCCGGAATGCGTTCGAGTACACCCTCAACACCAAGCTTGCGAACTTGGCGGACAGACAGGATGTCTGAACCCTGTTCGCGGGCATAGTCGTATCCTTCCTTGGCGGTGGAGGACACATTGCGAATGCCAAGTTGGGTCATGCCCGTGACCCACGGTTTTTCAATCGCACGGCGCATCGGGTTGCCATGGCCGTTGCGTACCCCGTGGCGTTCATCGACGAAATCCAGATGGGCATCAAACTGCACCACATGCACAGGTTCCTGCTCGGAAAAGGCATTGATGCAGGGGATGTTGATCGAATGATCGCCGCCCAGAACCACGGGCAGGGCACCGGCGGCCAAAATCTTGCGCACGCCGAACTCGATATTGGCGTGGCTATTGATGGTGTCGGTATGAATGATGTCGGCATCGCCGATATCGACCATCCGGACCCCTTCAAGATAGGTCACGTCATCTTCATGGTCATAGGCCCCGGCATGGCCAAAGGCAAAAAGTGTCGATGCCTCGCGAATACCGCGCGGGCCAAACCGCGCACCGGATCGCCATTGGGTGCCAAAATCAAACGGCGCGCCAAGGATGGCAACATCGGCATCAATCGCATCCCAGTTCTCGACATAGGGGCTTTTGGAAAAGGTCGAAATGCCAACGAAGGGCAGGTTCAACCGCCCGCTGTTATAGCCATGCTCTGTCATGAAAAATCCCCTGTCGATTGTGGTGTGCGCGAACCATCACTCTAGGGGACTGCTTGCCTACGATACAGCAAAAGAATATCGAACTCATGTTCTATCCGGGAAGCTGGTAGATCAAACAAACGGTCGTAAGTAAGGGTAACAATTTAGCGTGTGACCATATGGAAGGCTTTGATCAGCTTTGGGATGTTATTTTGATCAAGTCGGGCAACATTGATCCTCCCGCCCTTGACGACATGTATACCGTGTTCTCGGGTTAGTGCTGTTTCTTGTTCGATTGTAATCGGCAGTAACGAAAACATCCCAGTTTGACGTGCCAGGAAGTTTAACGTGCCTTCGCCAAACTGTTGCATTTCAGCTTCGGAAACCAGTTTTCGTATTTGAATGACTCTGTCGCGCATCTGAGCGAGTTCGCTTAACCACGAAGCTTTCAATTCTGCATCTTGCAGTATTGTTCGAACGACAGAAGGGCCGTGATCAGGTGCGTGAGATGCGCTGGATCGTATAATGGCTGAAACTGCTCTGTGAACACGTTTTTGATATGCAGGCTTCGTCTTGATAAAAAGTGCGCCAGCGCGATCACGATAAATCCCGAATGACTTGGAAAGCGTTATGCAAATGACACACTCAGAAAAACGATCTGCTATGTCTCGGGCCATTTTGCAATCTTCTTCAAAGCTTTGACTGAATCCCAGATACGCGAGATCAAGCCAAGGAATGACGCCCTTTTCTTCAAGCAGATCAAGCAAGAAGTTGAACTGCTTCGCGTTCATGTCCGCGCCGGTCGGATTGTGGCAAACCCCTTGCATCAAAAACACGTCGCCGGGTTGAGCCGTCTTCAGGCCTTCGATCATCCGATCGAAGTCAAGTTCGCAAGCGGACTGCGAGTAGTAAGGCACAAAACGGCAATATGCCCCGGCCGCTCGCAGGATGGGTAAATAGTTGCCATAGGTCGGGGTCTGCAGCCAAATTGTTGGTTGTGGACTCATTTGGGCGAGCATATCAGCAATGACTCGCAATGCGACGGCACCACCAGCCGTCTGTGCTGAGACAAAGTCAATCTCGGTATAGGTAGGCCCAAGAATTTCTCGTCCCAGTAAGTTGCAGTAAGTTGCATCCCCCGTCAGCGCCAGGTAGGACTTGGTACTCTGGCTTGCGACCAGTTGACGTTCTGCGTCTTTTACAGCAGAGAGAACTGGCGTTTGACCATGTTCGTTCTGATAGATTCCAACCGTTAGATCGATTTTTTCTGATCGAGGATCGTTTGCGAAATTCTCTGCCCCGATCATAATTGGGTCGACCGGGTAATCTTGAATGTATTCGAACATGACGCTCTCCGGCCTCGAGCTCAGGAAAACTGCGTAATGACAGTTGCGCCTACAGATTGGAACTTATCCATCTGCATGAGTGCATTCGGAGCTTCATCAAGGCTAATCTGAGAGCCTACGAGGCGAGCTGGATCCAGTTTCCCTGTGCTAATCATCTCAAGCATTGCACCGTAACGATGCGCTTGCATCCCGTGCGACCCGAGAATTTCCAGTTCCTTGCCTATGACTTTCGCCATTGGGATTTGAGGTGTCGTATGGTCTCCCAGCATTAACCCAACTTGAACATGTTTTCCGCGTGGGCGAAGGTTCTCAATTGAATTAAAGCAAGTAGTTGGGTGTCCTAATGCGTCCAGAGATACGTGAGCCCCACCCTTTGTAAGATCAACCACGGCTTCCGGCACGCTCGTCGCCTCGGCGCCATTTATGCTGGCGACCGCACCAAGTTCGTGGGCAAGTGCGAGTTTCTCCGCGTCGATGTCGATAGCAATGACATTCGCGCCTGCAGCATTGGCGATCATAACTGCCGACAGCCCTACGCCTCCGCAGCCATGAACAGCAACCCACTGCCCTGCCGAAACCTTCCCTTGATCTATGACAGCACGGAACGATGTCGCGAACCGGCACCCGAGACTCGCGGCCGTGGCAAAGCTCATATCTTCCGGCAGCGCAACCAGGTTAAGGTCAGCTTGATGAATTGCCACATATTGCGCAAATGATCCCCAATGGGTGAAACCAGGCTGTTCCTGATGAAGGCAGACTTGTTGATGGCCCGCATGACACTCCGGGCAGGAGCCGCACCCGGAAATAAACGGAACAGTCACGCGATCGCCAATTTTCCAGTTGGTGACGTCTTTGCCGACGGCCTCAATAATACCTGCCAGTTCATGACCCGGGATATGGGGCAATTCGATATCGCTATCGTGTCCCATCCAGCCATGCCAATCACTACGACATACGCCAGTGGCTTCCACCCTTATCACCACGCCATGGTTCTCAGGGGTTGGATCGTTGACTGTCACAAGCTTCGGTGCTTGCTGAAATTTTTCAAAAAGAACCGCTTTCATGGAGGATGCTTTCACTTGAGTTGATTCTATTAAATGATTTTACCCCTTTTGTATGGAATTACCTTGCTAACATTCCCTTATATTGTTCAAATCGGGAAATGTTCTGCCCTTTTTTGCGTTGCTGTGAGGGGATGCTGCTCAATGAATCAAATCGATAAAATCAATGCGGAAATACTAAATCTGCTCCAAGAGGACGGGCGAATGACAAATGCTCGCTTGTCTGAACATCTCGCCATGAGCGAGACGCCGTGCTGGCGGCGTCTGAAGCGCTTGGAGGAAAGTGGGATTATTGAGGGCTATCAGGCTAATCTAAACCGACGAAAACTCGGCCTAGGCGTGATGGCATTTGTTCAATTGAGTTGTTCTCAACATGATTTGGCATCTACCGAAGAATTTGAACGCATAATTGCGACAACGCCGAACATTTTAGCTTGTCACAATACGACTGGGGCTGATGACTTCCTGTTGATTGTCGTCGCGCGCGATCTTGATGACTACAGCGCTTTTGTTGACTCGACGTTACGCCGCTTGCCTGGCGTAACCGGTATAAGATCAAACTTGTCGCTCAAGGAGATGAAATCTTCAAACAGATTGCCAGTCACAATCGAAAGATAGTTTTTTCTCTATCCTGCTTCGCTGTTCACGTCTCATTGGTCAGCCAATCAAGCAACGTGGTCGTCGTATCGCTGACAGATCGGCTGGGCACCACCCAGTACCCGCGATCCGGTCGGCTAACTTCTGAACCCACGGCCACCAGCGACCCTTGCTCGATATGATGATCAATCAATCCCCGCCAACCCAGTGCAACGCCCTGTTCGGCAAGGGCGGCCTGAATGACAAAGCCGTAGGTATTAAGCCCCAGATCCCCTTGCGCTGGTTTGCGGGTAATCCCGTGATCGGCAAGCCAGCTTTCCCACGTCAGCCAGCGTGATTTACCTGTCACTTCCAGATGCAAAAGGGGTGCTCTGGCAAACTGGGCCGGATCGTCAAACGGCCCGTATCGCTCGAGGAACCCGGGCGTGCAGACCGGTACCACCTGCTCCGGGATCAGAAGCTGTGCCGTTTCCGGGAAATCTTCGGCGCCGCCAAACAGCATGGCCGCATCGGTTTCACGGCCAAGTTCATCATCAAGGCCTTGGGAGGCAATGATATGGACTTCGGCCTCGGGATGCAGGCGGCGGAAATCGGTCACGCGCGGCATCAACCAGAAGGCGGCGAAGCCGAAATCGGTAAAGATCCGCACTGCGTGATCCTGTGAAGATCGGCGGGTGTCGCGCACCGCCTTGTCGATATGCTCGACACTGCTTTGCACGGCTTCAAACAGGATTTCACCCGCATCGGTCAACCGGCTGCCGCCCTGGGATCGATGGAGCAGCGAGACGCCCAACTGATCCTCAACCCGCTTGATCTGATAGGTCACCGCAGGCTGGCTTAACCCCAACTCATTGGCCGCGCGCGTTAGGCTGCCCAGCCGCCCAACTGCTTCGAAAATTCTCAGCCATCCAATGTCGAGCGGTCTTTGCATTATAAAAATTCTTTATGGAAGTGATTAAAAAACACCGGGTTTCTTTGGCTATCGATTTATGGATTTAATGTTGGAGGGTCAGGATTCATTCATTTGACTTGAATGGTCAATCAGATTTGTGCGGATACGCGGAGCGAAACCGCCGGAAGATATGCATCTTTCAAGGTTTTGCGACAAAGTAGCCCGTGCAAATCCGATTGATCCGAAGGACAGAGATTATATTTGCGATCTCCGGCGTCAAATCCCTTGGGCGGGATACCAACCCGCCCTGCGGCCATTTCCTGGGATTTCACAAATATAATCTCTGCCATTCAAATCAAATGAATGGACCCTGACCCTCACGTGCTCAACGTCAAGCGGAATAACAAAAACACCCGGCAAAACGCACCCGAAAAGGGGCAGGGGTTTAAGGCTGGCGCTGACGCAAACGAACGACCAAGGGGTGCTTTTATCGTCAAGACTGCCATCTCGGTGATGGCTGGTTTGTCGCACCCCGATAAGGAGTGCTCGACTAAATGACGTCCCCGAATATCTTGATCCTGATGGCTGACCAGTTGAACGGAACCCTGTTCCCCGATGGTCCTGCGGATTTCCTTCATACGCCGCATTTGCGCAAACTCGCTGAACGTTCGGCGCGTTTCCGCAACTGTTATACCGGCTCCCCACTTTGCGCCCCGGGGCGTGCATCCTTCATGGCCGGTCAGTTGCCCCATCGCACCCGGGTTTATGACAACGCCGCCGAATTCTCATCGGACATTCCGACCTATGCCCATCACTTGCGCCGCGCGGGATATTACACCTGCCTGTCGGGCAAGATGCATTTCGTCGGCCACGATCAGCTGCACGGGTTTGAAGAACGCCTGACCACCGATATCTATCCGGCGGACTTTGGCTGGACCCCGGATTATCGCAAGCCGGGCGAACGCATTGACTGGTGGTATCACAACCTTGGCTCCGTCACCGGTGCCGGTGTCGCCGAGATTTCCAACCAGATGGAATATGATGACGAGGTTGCCTACAACGCGACGCATAAGCTTTATGATCTGTCGCGCGGTCATGATGACCGCCCATGGTGCCTGACGGTCAGCTTTACCCATCCGCATGACCCGTACGTTGCGCGCAAGAAATTCTGGGATCTCTATGAAGATTGCCCGGAACTCGAACCCGATGTCGCCCCGTTTGATTTCGATGATCAGGATCCGCATTCCCAGCGCCTGATGCATGCCAGCGACTACACGGCTTTCGATATCAAGAAGGAAGATGTCCGTCGTTCCCGTCAGGCCTATTTTGCCAACATCTCCTATATCGACGACAAGGTCGGGCAGATCATGGAGGTGCTTGAAACCACCCGTCAGCTCGATAACACCATCATCATCTTTGTCTCTGATCATGGCGATATGCTGGGCGAACGCGGCCTGTGGTTTAAAATGAGCTTCTTTGAGGGCTCGGCGCGTGTGCCGCTGATGATGGCTGGGCCAAACATCACACCGGGCCTTTATACCGATCCTGTTTCAAGCCTTGATGTCACCCCGACCGTGGCCGATCTTGCCGGCATATCCATGGAAGAAGTCGCGCCCTGGACCGATGGCATGTCGCTCTGTGGCATGCTTGCGGGCAAGGCCCGCACCGAGCCGGTCCTGATGGAATATGCCGCCGAGGGATCCTATGCCCCGCTGGTTTGTATCCGCGAAGGCAAATGGAAATACACCTATTGCACGCTTGATCCCGAACAGCTTTTCGATCTGGAAGCCGATCCGAAGGAGCTGACCAACCTGGCAGCCGATCCGGCCTGTGCCGATCAGATGGCGGCGTTTCGTGCGCAGCGCGATGCGCGTTGGAACCTTGATGCCTTTGATCAGGCGGTTCGTGAAAGCCAGGCACGTCGCTGGATCGTTTACGAGGCGCTGCGCAACGGCTCCTACTTCCCGTGGGATTATCAGCCGCTGCAAAAGGCGTCCGAGCGCTACATGCGCAATCACATGGATCTCAACGATCTCGAAGAAAACCAGCGCTTCCCGCGAGGGGAGTAAGAAGCAGCGTCGGCCAGCCATGTGGGACGGCTGGCCGGCGCTGCCTCAACTCTTCAGACAATTCAAGTCACCGGCCCGGCACGTTGAATTAATCCTCATACTATTGTTGCTGTGGTGGCGTCAGGTGTTGGAATCTGCCGTTTGGCATGCATTCAGTGCAGGGGCAAAGTGGCCGTACCATTGGTTTGTGCTGCCATCGGATTAAGGATTTTCCAGTCCGCCACCTTTTCATTGATGATGCCGCTATTGACCAGACACTGGCGGATAAAGCCGCTTTGACGCAGGGTGGTCAGGCCGTGATCAAGGGCCTTGAGGAAGTTCTGTGCACCGGGCAGGCGGCGCGAAATCATGAAATGCTGGCTTCCCGGCAGGATCACTTTGACCCCGGGCATCGGATACAGGGTGACGTCTTCGTTTCGCCGGGTCAGATCAGGTTCGGATGAAAACTCCAGCAAGGTAAAGTCAGCCCGCCCGGCATTAATCAGACTATAGATCTGAAAGGTGGTCGGGGCACTGGCGAGGCTTTTGGGCACAAGGTTTTCAAGTGCTTCCCAATCCAGTCGCCAGGTGCGAATGGACACGGCCTGCATGTCATGCAGATCGGAAATGGGGGCGTCGCTGCGTAGCGCAAGGGTGTCAGGACTGACATAGACGCCTTTTTCGAACTCGCCCTTGCGCAGGATCGGGGCCGATTTCAGTAAATCCGGATAGGGATCAATATTGAATTCCCAGTCCGACTTGACGTCGGCCAGACCATCACTGACCATTTTGCGGCTACGCTCCGAATTGGGCGAGGGGATAGCCCTGACCTTGGCCTTGATCCCGCCGGCGGTCAGGGCTTCCTGCAGGATGGAATAGATGACGAGCGATGCGCTGCTCGAATGATCGGCAAGACAGGATCGGCAAGCGGAATCCGGATTTAGCTGACAGGCCCGCACATCCTCAAACTCGCTCTCACGCACGGGGAGCCTGATTTCGAGCGGTTCAGCCGCATAAAGCGGGCCGCTGGCGATAAGTGTCAGCAGATAAAGCGCGACGCTCAGGGCAAGACGGATGGGGGCTCGGGCCTGTGGGCGGGATGAGCCAGTGTGGAGGCACATTGTGGGGTCCGGCAGTGATTGTGTTTGGGGCGATCTGGTCGATATGTGAATGCGCGACCGTGATTGCATCCGTGGCGGGTGAATCTTTTTGCGAACTTGTCTTTGAGCAAAGAAAAACACCCCGGCGCGCAAGGCTTGGGGTGTTTTCAAAAAATTTGAATAATCGCTGTGATTATTCAAAAAAATCACTCAGCGGCAACGGCGGTATTTTCGCCGCGCACCAGCGCCATGTAATCTTCCATCATGGTCTTACAGACCTGACCCGGGGTGAATTTGTACGGGCCGATTTCCGCAACCGGTGTCACTTCGGCGGCCGTCCCGGTCAGGAAGCATTCCTCGAAACCTTCCATTTCCTCGGGCATGATTGCGCGTTCGATGACTTCATAGCCACGCGCCTTGGCAAGGCCGATCACGGTACGGCGGGTGATGCCGTCGAGGAAGCAATCAGGCTTCGGCGTATGGATCTGGCCATCCTTGATGAAGAAGACGTTGGCGCCGGTGGCTTCTGCCACCTGACCGCGGTAATCGAGCATCAGGGCATCGGCATAGCCTTTGCGTTCTGCTTCGTGCTTGGATAGCGTGCAGATCATGTAAAGGCCCGATGCCTTGGCATTGGTCGGTGCGGTGTTCGGTGCCGGGCGGGCCCATTTCGAGAGGTCCAGACGAATGCCCTTAAGGCGTTCTTCCGGTGCGAAATAGCTCGGCCATTCCCAGCAAGCAATCGCCACATTGATGCGCGTGGTCTGGGCAGAAACACCCATCATTTCACTGCCGCGCCAGGCAATACGGCGGATATAGCCTTCGGTGATGTTGTTGGCAGCGAGCGTCTCGATGACAGCGTCATCAAGTTCAGCAGCGCTGTAGGGGATTTTCATATCCAGGATTTCACCGGATTTGATCAGGCGTTCGCCATGTTCGGCCAGCTTGAAAACCTTGCCGTTATAGGACCGTTCGCCTTCAAATACCGCACTCCCGTAATGGACAGCGTGGCTCAGCACATGCAAAGTGCTTTCACGCCACGGTTTAAGTTCGCCATTATACCAGATATAACCGTCGCGGTTATCAAAGGTCGGAGTTGTCATTTGCCAAATTCCATTTCAAGAACGTTCCTGGACGTAACTTTATGTCCTTATTTGTCTGGTCGAGGTAACATTCATAGATTAATGTGTCAATATAACTGACATAACGGATAAGCATGGCAGATATCTCTACACGCAAGGTCAACCCGCTTTTTCTGCGGGAAGAAGAACTTAGACAAGGCATTGAATTACTGTTCTATGCCTACCGTGATTTCACTGAAGTCGCGGACCAGATGCTTGCGCAATATAATTTCGGTCGCGCCCACCACCGGGTCATCTATTTCGTCAGTCGGAACCCCGGAATCACGGTCAGTGACCTGTTGTCGATTCTCAAGATCACCAAACAGTCCCTGTCGCGTGTGCTGGGCCAGTTGGTGCGCGAAGGTTTTATCGAACAAAAGACCGGTCTGCAGGACCGTCGTCAGCGTTTGCTGACCCTGACGGAAAAGGGTGAGGCGCTTGAACGCGAGCTGACCGAACAGCAGCGCGCCCTGATTGCCGCAGCCTATCGAGAGGCAGGCGCAGAATCGGTTGAGGGCTTCCGCAAGGTCATGCTGGGCATGATGGAAGAAAAGGACCGCAAACGGTTCGAGGATGATGGCCCCGGTGGCCTGCGCCGTCGCGCAGGATAACGTTCAGGATAACGGGCAGGATAAAAAGCACACTGCAAACGGATGGTCATATTTTTGACGTCCTTATCCTTACGCTTTTGAAAGATTTTGCAGCCAGATTGTTCTGCATAGATGTTGATCCAGGGAAAACCCGATGACCGGTGCTGATCAGCCACATATTCTTGTGGTCGATGATGATGACCGTTTGCGCGACCTTCTTACCCGATACTTGGGGGAGAACGGTTTTAACGTGTCTGCGGCGCGCGATGCCGCCAATGCGCGTGCGAGCCTGTCGGGGTTGCAGTTTGATCTGATCGTGCTTGATGTTTTGATGCCCGGTGAAAAGGGCGTCGATCTGGCGCGCAGCCTGCGCGAAGCCGGATCAAAGGTGCCAATCCTGTTGCTGACCGCCCTTTCGGAAACCGAAGACCGCATTGCCGGCCTTGAGGCAGGTGTGGATGATTACCTTGCCAAGCCGTTCGAGCCGCGTGAACTGGTGCTGCGGATCGAGGCGATCTTGCGCCGCTATGGCGAATTGCCCGAGATGGAAACGTCGGCATCCGTGGAGGTGCCAGAAACCAGTGCATCCTTTGGTGCATATCGTTTTGATCTGACGCGGATGATCCTGCAACGCGGGGACGAGCATATCTATCTGACCACGGCCGAGCAGGCGTTGCTGAGCGCATTGGTCAAAAGGCGTGGACAAACGACATCGCGCGAACAGCTTCACGGCATGATCAGCGGCAATGCCATCGATCCCGGGGCATCGCGCAGCATTGATGTGCAGGTCACCCGACTTCGGCGCAAATTCGAAGAAGACCCCAAACAACCAAGATACTTGCAGACAGTACGTGGTCAGGGCTATGTCCTGTATACGGACTGACGAGTGCAATTCTGACCGACCATGACAACCGACAGGGACAAGCAGCGTGGGTAGCGAACAGAACGGACGGATCAAATCACTGATGCCGACGGGGCTTTTGGGCCGGTCGCTTCTGATCCTGATGACGCCGATGCTGCTGCTGCAGATCGTCACCGTCCTGATCTTCTTTGAGCGTCACTGGGATACGGTGGCCCGGCAGCTCAGCCGTGGTCTGGCTGGCGATGTGATCTTTGTGATCGATTATATTGGGCAGTATCCGGATCCAGAACATTACGAGTGGATTCAGAACTCGGCTCGGGCGCGCATGCAGCTTGATATCGTGTTTGAACCCGAGGCTATCCTGGACCGCCAGATAAGCGAGCCGCCGTTGGGCCTTGTATCCGAAGAACTGTTTCATGCGCTTGATGAGCGCTTGCAGCGGCCATTCTTCTTTGATCTCGACCTTGATGATCGGCGGCTTGAAATTCGTGTGCAGATGAAAGACGGTGTGATTTCGATCATCGCCCCGCGCAAGCGCCTGTATAACTCGACCACCTATATCTTCTTCCTGTGGATCGCCGGTTCTGCCCTGATCCTTTATGGGGTTGCGGTGATCTTTATGCGCAATCAGGTCCGTCCGATCCGGCGTCTGGCCAAGGCTGCCGATCAGTTCGGTCGCGGTGTGGATGTTGAAAACTTCAAACCCGAAGGGGCGGCTGAAGTTCGTATGGCAGCGACATCGTTCATGTCGATGCGTGATCGTATCGGACGTCATTTGTCACAGCGCACAGCGCTGCTTGCCGGTGTGTCGCATGACTTGCGCACGCCGTTGACCCGCATGAAGCTTGAACTTGCCATGCAGCAAAGCTCGCCCGGTGTTGATGCCCTGAAACAGGATGTCATCGACATGGAGCGCATGGTTGATGCCTATCTGGCATTCGCGCGCGGTGAAGAGGGCGAGAAAGCGGTTCTGACCGATATTGGCAAACTTCTGACCGATCAGGTCGGCGAGGCATTGCGTGACGGGCAGCAGATTGATCTTCACATCGAAGACAGCCTTGAGATGGAGCTGCGCCCGCAGTCACTAAAACGTTGTGTGGCAAACATCATGTCCAATGCCGGGCGGTATGCCAACAATCTGTCTGTGCGTGCCGGACGGCGTGGACAGGATTACGAGATTGTCTTTGATGATGATGGCCCAGGCATCCCGGCTGACAAACGCGAAGAAGTCTTCAAGCCGTTTTACCGTTTGGAAGAATCCCGCAATCAGGCCACTGGTGGTGTTGGGCTGGGCATGACGATTGCGCGGGATTCAGCGCGCGGTCATGGTGGCGATGTCTATCTTGAAGATGCGCCGGGCGGTGGGCTTCGCGTCCGTCTGGTACTGCCCATCGGCCACTAAGCTTTGAATGACCAATGACAAAAGCCCCGCCTTGTGCGGGGCTTTTTGCTTTTGGGACTTTGCGTTGGCTTCTTAGAAGAAAGTCGCGATTTCCGAGAGGTCCTTTTTCTCGGTCGCGTGGGTCGGGATGGTGGCATCGGCCGCGGGGTATCCGGTGACGAGCAGGATGTAGGGCTTGTTGTGATCGGGGCGGCCGCAAATGTCGGTGAGGAAGCTCATGGGGTTTGGCGTATGCGTCAATGTGGCGAGGCCCGCGCGATGCAGGGCGGCGATCAGGAAGCCTGTCGCAATCGAAACCGATTCCGGCACATAGTAGTTCTTGCGAAGCTTGCCATCGGCGGATGTGCTTTTGCGTTCGCCAAAAATGCAGATGAGCCAGGGTGCCGTTTCGAGGAACGGTTTGCTGTCATCGGTGCCAAGCGGTTTAAGCGCATCCAGCCACTCCTCGCCCGCGCGGCCTTCGTAAAAGGCGCGTTCTTCTTCCTCTGCCGCCAGCCTGATCTTGCGTTTCATCGCCGGGTCGCCAATCACCGAGAAATGCCAGGGTTGATGATTGGCGCCGTTGGGCGCCGTACCCGCCGCACGAATGCAGGTTTCAATAATGTCGCGCGGAACCGGGCGATCAGAGAAATCACGCACGGTATGGCGGGTCTTGATGTCGTCATAGAAGCCTTGCGCCCGCGCACGCATCTGGGCGACGTCATATTCCTGATAATCGGGCAGGGGGATGGGAACGAAATCGGTGGTCAGGGATTTGGGGGACGACATGGCGCTTCCTGAATTTTCTTGGTGTTTGTAAGGAGCCGATCTTATGGAGCATCAATGTGCCCAGCAAGGGCAAAGGCCCGCTGACACAGAGTTGTGAAAGGCGGTTGGCCGTGATTGATACGGACAGATATTCATTGCGATGTGTCATTGCACAAAGTCGCACACAGGCCTATCAAACCGGCAGTGAGGTGGAGCTTCGCGGTGCCACTATCTTGCGACGGTGGCTTTGGGCAGAGGTTCTATTTCACACTAAATATGCAGACAATTATGTAATTTACACAAAATGACAATAAATTTGGATTGTTTTCTTGCGATATACGTTTGATTGATGTTAAATCGCGGCAACTTGGCATGGAATGCGTGCCGGGATATATACTCCGTGTTTCCCGCCACGGTTCCACACACAGACAGACGAAACGGATTGATGTAGCGTTATGGCCAGCAATTTAAACGAAGAAACCGTCACTTATGTCCATCATTGGACTGACACCCTCTTCACGTTCAAAACCACCCGTGATCCGGGCTTCCGATTCATCAATGGTCAGTTCGCAATGATCGGCCTCGAAGTTGAAGGCAAGCCGCTTCTGCGCGCCTATTCGATGGTCAGTGCAAATTATGACGAAGAACTTGAATTCTTCTCGATCAAGGTTCCGAATGGACCGCTGACGTCGCGTTTGCAGCACATCAAGGTTGGCGACAAGATCCTGGTCGGGCGCAAGCCGACCGGTACCCTGATCCATGACAACCTTCTGCCGGGCAAGAACCTTTGGCTGCTGTCGACCGGTACAGGCCTTGCGCCGTTCATGAGCGTGATCCGCGATTACGAGACCTATGAGCGTTATGAGAAGGTGATCCTTGTCCATGGTTGCCGCGAAGTGCGTGAGCTGGCCTATCAGGAATTCATCCATAGCGAACTGCCCCATAACGAGTTCTTTGGCGAGGAAGTGCAGAACAAGCTTCTGTATTACCCGACTGTGACCCGTGAAGAGTTCAAGCATCAGGGCCGTATCACCGAGCTGATGGAATCGGGCAAGCTTTACGAAGACCTTGGTCTGGAAAAGCCGACGCTGGAAAATGATCGCTTCATGCTGTGTGGCAACCCGCAGATGATCGCCGATACCCGTCAGATGCTTCTTGATTGGGGTGGCAAGGAAGGCAACATGAACGAGCCGGGCCACTTCGTGATCGAAAAGGCTTTTGTCGAAAAGTAAGACCGTATTCATGCGGACAGTCAAAAAGAGGCGCGGCATTCGATTGTCGCGCCTCTTTTATACAAAATATGTATAGAAAAACTATACCAATGGGTATAATACTCCCCAAATGGGGATGTCCGGTTGGTGGCGGAGTGGCGATACTCGGCGAAACAAGCACGCCCTGTCTCGTGTCCTCTGATCCTTAAGTTCCGGAGCTACCCATGAATTCAATGACCTCCATCAGTGTTGAAAGCCATGATGTGTTTGCGGACATGTTCGATGTGTTTGACGCATCATTTGCGGTCGCGGAGTTCGACCTTGATGGAAAGGTCATGCGGGTTAATGACAATTTCCTGGCGCTGACCGGCTATGACGAAGACGAAGTTCTTGGGGAGTATCACGCGAAGTTCCTTTCGCGCGATATCGCCGAGGCACCGGAATATGGTTTGTGCTGGGCAGATTTGCGCGCAGGGAAAAACAAACGGGTGGTCCTGCCCTGGGTTACCAAATCTGGTGAACGTAAATGGGTAGAGGAAACCGTTGGTCCGATACGCGACGCCAAGGGAGCAGTCGTTCGGATTGTCCGGCTTGGTGTGGATGTTACCGCCCGACATGACAGTTTTGCCGATCTTCAGGGCAAGGTTGATGCGATTGAGCACAGCTATGCCGTTATTGAATTTGATCTTGCGGGCAACATCCTGACCGCCAATTACAATTTCCTTGTTGCTATGGGCTATTACCGTTCGGACGTGGTCGGGAAACATCACAGCATGTTCCTGGAGCCTGAATATGCCCAAAGCACAGAATACCGCGCATTCTGGCGGTCGCTTGCCAAGGGTAAAACCACTGCGCGTCAGTTCAAGCGCCTTGGCAAGGATGGTCGTGAAGTCTGGTTCGAAGCCAGCTATAGCCCGGTTTATGGTGCCGATGGCAATGTCTGCAAGATCGTCAAGTTTGCCACCGACATTACCGATCAGGTCACGTCGCTGGTTGATCTGAAATCAACGCTTGAAAGCGGCTTTGACGAGGTGGATCAGAGCCTTTGCAAGTTTGATCAGAGCTATGGAGATCTATCCCAGTCCTGCCGTCAGGCACAGGCGCATCTTGAGGTCAGCACGATGGTTGCCGGTCGACTTGTCAGCAGTGTTGATGAAACTGGGCAGCGCCTGAATGAGCTTCGCACGGTTGCCGATCGTGCCTATGAGCACGCAATTGAAGGTGATGGTGCGATTGTATCGTTGGAAGATGCCATTGATGTGCTGCGTGATTGTGCGCGCGATGATGCCGCCATCATTGAGCAGATCAATGTTCTGGAAAAATGTCTTGGCGAAAGTGCACGCATTTCAACCGAGCTTCGTTCCGACCTTAAGGCGATGCTGAGCCGGGTTGCCGTGGTGTCGCTGGCGATTGACGAGCAAGGCCAGATCACCAATCAGGTCAGAAGCGAGATGCATGGAATCCAGACCGCGATCGAGACATCGCATGGGTCCTTTGACACCATGATCAAGGCATCTGAAGAAGTCGCCATGGTCGTTGGTCGGACGCGCGAAGCGTCGGTGGTTTTGGCGCGCTAACCCTGCCGGGAGCGTGACACGAGCGGGGATGGGGCGGGTATCGCAACGACGATATCCGCCCTTTTCCTTTTTGGGAAACCCCGGATCAGAACAGGCGCGAGCCGTTCGGCACATCCTGATCCGGGCGGATCAGGACAATGCCCTTGTCGTCATCGGCATCGGGGAAGCCGAGGCAGAGGAATTCCGACATGAAGGGGCCGACCTGCTTTTTGGGGAAATTGACCACACCCGCAACCTGACGACCGATCAGCTTTTCGGGCGTGTAATGCTTGGTGATCTGGGCGGATGTTTTCTTGGTGCCGATGTCTGGCCCGAAATCGACCCAGAGCTTGAGGGCGGGGCGGCGGGCCTCGGGAAATTCCTGGGCATCAATGACGGTCCCGACGCGGATATCGACTTTCAGAAAATCATCAAAACTGATTTCGTCACTCATGACTGTCTCCTTGTTATGGGAGCAGCTTAGTAACTTCGTTTGGTCGTGATAAGCCCAAACCACCTGAGGAACATGAATTCCGGAGTTTGAGCAAAAAGCGCAGCCATCAGGCAAGCCGACAAAGAAAAATGGCAGGACCCAGAGGCCCTGCCATCAAGTAGATTACGGGAATTTAACAGCCAAAGCTGTTACTTCGAAGCTGCGGTCTTTTCGATAGCAGCTTTGAATTCGTCAAGGGATTCGGTAAAGCGAGCCTGCAGAAGGGTCAGAGCCTCTTCCTGGGACTTGGTTACCAGACCAGACAGTTCCTTGGCGTTTGCAAGAGCTTCTTCGTAAGCAGCTTTTGCAGCTTCGGTCTGTTTTGCAGCCGAAGCCATCGGGTCGTCAGCAGAAGTAGCAGCGAAATCTTTGCCCTGGGTCTGAACTTTATCCAGCAGCGTTTTGAAGATTTCACTCTGGCGCTGAGCGACAGCCTGGAAACCGTCGAAGGCCACCTTGTTGGCTTTGGTGAGGGCTTCCACGTTTTTACGCTGGAAAGCCATCATTTCGTTCACGTCTACACCCGGGATTTTGAAGTCCGCAGTGTATTTGGTGAAGTCGAGGTCAAAGAACGGGTTGGTTGCCTTTTTTGCGGCGGTCATGGTTTGCACTCCATTAATTTGCAACAGGTATGGAATGAGGCGCTATTGTGCGCCGCACAAATTCAACTGCAATATGAAGGAATGACCGCTTGTCGTCAAGTATTATTTTGCGCTGCACAATAACTTTAGGGTTAATGTTTTTTGTCCGTAAAATAACCTTGGGTAGTGATGTGATTTTTATACGTTAGATCAGGGTATTAGCCGTTGGCGGCTGGTGACGCGCCCTGATCCGACGTGCTGTCAGATGGGGTGTTTTCGCCCGCATTCGCCGATTTTTTCCAAGAAAAATTCCGACAGCGTTTGGTGATTTTACCACAAATCGAGGATGCCTTGCCGAATCCTTTTTCAACCCGGCGGTCCCATCCGGCAGCCTTTGAAAGCTCGCGATCGAGATAGGCCATGGTCGGTGCGAAATCGCTGGTGTCGTCATCAAGCCAGTGCTTGAAGGTTTTGGCATAAACCGCAGTCAGGCCGGCAACCCGCATGCTGCCATGCAGGCCGGATGTCTGAAAACCGGCAGCTTCCAACATCCAGCGCATGGCGCCAAAATGGGTCTTGATGGCGCGCAGCCCATCGGCCGGGCCAAGATCGCCACCCGCATTGATGATGGAGCGAAGTGCGCGGCGATGATCCGCTAGAATATCAAACCGCGCCATGATGACAGCAATCAGGCGATCATGACCGGGTTCATTGAAATCTTCCGACTCCAGATCGGCAAGAACTTCGCGGTCGACCCGTTTGACGAAGCGCCGCAGGAGATCGGCCTTGCTGCTGCAATGATCGTAGCAATCGGCAACCGTTACGCCGGCCTCGTTTGCAATATCGATCATGGTGACGTCATGCCAATCGCGTTCTGCGGCCAGTTTCAGGGCCGCATCAATCAGAAGATTGGGGATATCCTTTTTGGGTGGCATGACGTGCTCCTTGGGTTGGGTGTTCCGGGTACTGGTGGGCTTGGCTTAGCCCGCCAGTTCTTTTGACCGGTCACGGGCGGCGGCAACCGCGCGGGTCATCAGTTCGGGCAGACCGGTTTTCTGATCCATCAGCACATTAAGCGCGGCCGCCGTGGTGCCGCCCGGGCTTGTGACATTTTCACGAAGGGTGGCGGCGGTTTCCTCGCTGGCATCAAGCAGGAAGCCCGCACCCACCACGGTCTGGCGCGCAAGCATCATGGCCTGATCAGCGGGAAGGCCGGCAGCCTCGCCCGCCTGCGCCATGGCTTCGACCAGATGGAAGATATAGGCAGGCCCGCTACCCGACAGGCCGGTGACGGCATCCATCAGGCTTTCATCCTCGATCCATGACACCATGCCGACGGCCTCAAGCAGGGTCTGGCACATGTCGCGCTGGGCGATGCTGACATTTTCGGTCGGGCACATCACGGTCATGCCGCGCGAGACGGCAGCCGGTGTATTGGGCATGGCGCGTACGATGCGGGCATGCTCGCCAAGGTGGCTTGCGAAGAAGTCGATGGTTTTGCCTGCGGCGACGGACAAAAAGACAGTTTCGGCGCGCACCAGCGGTTTATATGCGTCAATCAGATCGGGCAGGACCTGTGGCTTGACGGCAAACAGGATGACCTGCGGGATAAAGTCGGATCGCATATCGGCAACATCGGTGATGCCATTGATGCCGTATTTCAGCTCGAGCTGTTCGGCGGCTTCAGCCTGCTCGACGATGAAGACATTGGCGGCATCAAGCCCGCGGGCCAGCCAGCCTTCGAGCATGGCACTGCCCATCTTGCCACAGCCAACCAGCAAAAGACGCGTATTCATAAATTCTGCTCCGCTTTATCCATCGGGTTTGGTTGATCGTTTGGTTAATCGTGGGGCGATCAACGTACATGATGCAATGCCGTAGCGATCTTCTCAAGGTGGGTCAAGTCAGTGCAGAGGGCAAGAGGGGCGTGCAAACTGCCCGTGTTTGCAGGGTATTAGTGTTGGGAAGGATGCTTTGGCTGGCAAGGGGCGGCTTTGCGGGATTTTGTGTCGTCAAAGGCTTCGCAGAAAGCCGGTTTGGGGGATTTGTTTGGATTTCAAAGCTGGCGGCAGAAGCCGAAAAAAAATCAGCCGGAAATGACAAAGGACGGCGATGGGGCCGTCCTTGGCAGGTTGGATGGGCTGATGTGATCAGGCCTGACCGGCGGGTTCGAGCATCGCGTGCATCAAGGCCTCGTCCGGGGTTTTTCCCTGGCCCAGGACAAAGTTGAACGCCGGGAAGAAGCGTTCGCATTCCGAAAGCGCGATATCAATCAGCTCTTCGAACTGCTCAACCATCGGGGGCACGTCGCCACCAAACAGCAGGGTATGACGGAACAGCGGCATGTTTTCTTCGAGCCACAGGCCGAAATGCCCGATCCAGAGTTGCTCGTTACATTTGGCAACCAGTTCATAGATGCGCGGGCGCAGCGGTTCGGGCACGAACAGATCAAAGCAGCACGCGATATGAAGCGCCTCGGCATCTTCACGCCAGGTGAAATAGACCAGATAGGTGCACCAGTGGGCCGGAATTTCGACCACAATCTCGTCCGAGCTGCGGCGTTCAAGATGCCACTGGTTGGTGCGGGCGATATCCTCGACCAGAATCAGCGGGTTTTCGTCGCCGATGTCGCCGATATCTTCCATTTGGTCGTTCATCTATACCCAGCCTGTTCAAGCATGTGCGAAAGGGCGCGCACTATATGCCGGTGAACGCTTTGTTTCAACCGTCGCTGCGCGCAGGACTGCAATGAATATTCGCATCAGGATCACCGTGCGGTTTTCATTGACCGCAAAGCCTGCCCGCTTGTGACGGCAAATAAGGCCGCAGGGGTCGTTAAACACCTGCGACCTTATTCCTATGTGGGGATGATTTGCCCGATCAGGCGTCTTTTTTTGCCGCGGATTTCGGGGCTGCCTTGGCGGTGCTGCTTTTGGCGGCCGGTTTCTTGGCCGGTGCGGCAGCATCAAGACGCTTTTCGAGATCGGCGATCTTGGCTTCGAGCGCATCGATGCGTTCGGCGGCACGGATCGCGACATCATGGACGACGTCATATTCCTCGCGGGTGACCAGATCCATGTTCATCAGGATCTTTTCGAACTGCTGGCGGATCATGGCATCTACTTCGCCTTTGACACCGGTCATGGTGCCCAATGCGGAATTGGTGACACGGGTCAGGTCATCGAGAATGCGGTTGTTGATCTGCATAATGGTCTCCGGCTTTTGAAACTTTATGGTGGGCATAATATGGGCGTTGGTTGCCATAGGGCAAGCGGCGCGTCACGAGCTTGGCCTAGGGTCAGGACCTGTTAATTTGATTGGAATGGCAGATCTTATGTTTACAAAGTCCAAGGAAAAACCCGTTGGGCGGGTCGGTATCCCGACCAAGGGATTTGACGCGGGAGTTTGCAAACATAAGCTCTGTCCTTCGGATCACTCAGATTTGCACGAACTACGTTGTCGCAAAACCTTGCAAGATGCATATCTTCCTGCGGCTTTGCTTCGCGTATCCGCACAAATCTGAGCGACCATTCAAACCAAATTAACAGGTCCTGACCCTAACGATATCGTTATTTTGGTTTGCTTTTCTTGCTCCAGATCAGGGGCGGTCTTATAAAGTGTCGTCAAAACGTGATCCGTCGTCCTTTGCCATTCGGGCAGAGGGCGGCCTCGTCAGGAGAATGCAATGCTTATCGTCACCGGTGGCGCCGGGTTTATCGGTTCCAATATTGTTGCGGCCCTTGAAGACCGTGGCGAAACCGACATCGTTGTCGTTGATCGCCTGCGCGATGGCATCAAATGGAAAAACATCGCCAAGCGGAACCTGCGCGACATTGTCCATCCCGACGAATTGCCTGCTTTCCTTGAACAGCATGCCGGCGATGTCGAGGCGATTTTCCATATGGGCGCGATTTCCGCGACCACGGAAACCGATGCTGACAAGATCGTTGCCAACAACCTGAAACTGACGACCTGGCTTTGGGAATGGTGTTCGCGCCATTCATCGCGCCTGATCTATGCATCCTCGGCCGCCACATACGGCGATGGCAAGCAGGGCTTTGATGACAGCTTTGATGAAGCCGATATGGCGAAGCTCGCACCGCTCAATGCCTATGGCTGGTCCAAGCATGCGACCGACCGCCGGTTCCGCCGCATCCTTGATCAGAACGGTTTCCGGCCGAAACAGTGGGCGGGGCTTAAGTTCTTTAACGTCTATGGCCCGAACGAGTACCACAAGGGCGGCATGCGTTCGGTGGTGTCACAGCTGTTTGACAAGCTTTCCAATGGTGAGACCGCAACCCTGTTTAAATCGCATCATCCCGACTACGAAGATGGCGGGCAGCTGCGTGACTTTGTCTGGGTTGGGGATGTTGTCGAGATCATCATGTGGCTTTATGACAACCCGAATGTCAGCGACCTTTTCAATATCGGAACCGGCAAGGCGCGCAGCTTCAAGGATCTGGCACTGGCGGTGTTTGCTGCCATGGGCAAGGAGCCCGACATCAAGTTCGTGCCGACGCCGGAAGCGATCCGCGACAAGTACCAGTATTTTACTGAGGCCAATATGACCAAGCTGCGCAAGGCGGGATACGGCAAGGAAATGACGTCGCTTGAAGACGGGGTGCGGTCCTATGTGCAGGATTATCTTGCGACCGAGGATGCGTTCCGCTGATGTGAGCCGCGTAGGACCGGGCGGCTTGCCATGATGCTGCCCAACTCCTTTGCGACTTCAGCACCACACGCCCATCAACACCCAATAGCTGATCCGGAGTTTTCCAGATGCTGAGCCTTGCCTTTCCGGCGATAGACCCGATTGCGATTTCCATCGGCCCGATTGCCATTCGCTGGTATGCGCTGGCCTATATTGCCGGTCTGCTGCTGGGCTGGAAATATGTGGTCTATTACTGCACCAAAACGCCGAACATCATGAGCAAGCGCGATGTTGATGATTTGCTGTTCTGGGCGACACTTGGTGTGATCCTTGGCGGGCGGTTGGGCTATATCCTGTTTTACAATCTGGATTATTACCTGGATAACCCGGCCAATATCCTGAAGGTCTGGCAGGGTGGCATGGCGTTCCATGGCGGGTTCATGGGTGTGATCCTGGCTATCATTCTGTTTGCCAGAAAGCGCGGAATTTCGATCCTGGCCGTGCTGGATGCTGCCGCGGTCGCAACCCCGATCGGGCTGTTCTTTGGCCGGATTGCCAATTTCATCAATGGCGAACTTTATGGCCGCACGACCGACGTTGCCTGGGGCATTGTGTTCCCCAATGGCGGCCCGGAACCGCGCCATCCAAGCCAGCTTTATGAAGCGCTGCTTGAAGGGCTGATCCTGTTTGTTGTGCTGTTTGTCCTGTCGCGCAATGCATTTATCCGCCATCGTCCGGGTATTCTGGGCGGCACGTTCGTGGCCGGCTATGGCATTTCGCGCATCATTGTCGAATTCTTCCGCCAGCCCGATGCCCAGCTGGGTTACTTTGCCGGTGGCATCACCATGGGTCAGATCCTGTCGATCCCGATGGTGCTGGTTGGGGTCGCATGTATTGTCTATGCGCTGAAATCCGAGCCGATTGAAACCCGGGTCCATCCCAAAGAAGCCGAAAACGCGTAACGTAAAGATGACTTCCGAGACCGACAGCCCGCTTTTGGCCCATATCAAGCGCCGGATCAATGTATCCGGGCCGATCACCATTGCCGATTTCATGACCGAGGCACTGGCCCATCCGGAATACGGCTATTACCGCAAGCAGGACCCGTTTGGTCGTGCCGGTGATTTCATCACTGCCCCGGAAGTCAGCCAGATGTTTGGCGAACTGATCGGGCTTTGGGCCGCGGTCACCTGGCAACAGATGGGCTGCCCGCCAAAGATCGATCTGATCGAGTTGGGACCGGGGCGTGGGACGCTGATGTCTGATGCGCTGCGCGCCGTGCGCAATGTGCCGGGCTTTGGTGATGCCCTGACCGTGCGGTTTGTTGAAACCAGCCCGGTTTTGCGCACCCATCAGCAAACCGCGATAATGGCTTATGGCATTCCGGCGACCTGGCATGAAACGTTTGATGACATTCCGACGCGCGCCAATGTTCCGGCAATTGTTATTGGTAACGAGTTCTTCGATGCGCTGCCGATCCGTCAGTTCGAACGTGGCGAAAAAGGCTGGGCCGAACGGCTGGTGGGTGTTGATGCCAAAACCGGCGAGCTTGGCTTTGTCCGTGGGGCGGAAACACCGATCACCGATGCGCTGATCCCGGCCACCATGCGCGGGGCGGCAAAGAAAGGTGATATCTTTGAAAGCTGCGCACCGGCCATCGCCATTGCCGATCAGATCGCAAGGCGACTGAATGAAACGGGCGGCGGGGCACTGTTTATTGATTATGGCCATCCCGGCAGTGCGTTTGGCGATACGTTCCAGGCCCTGATGGGCCATGAATATCATCCGGTTCTGAGCAATCCGGGCGATGCGGATTTGACCGCGCATGTCGATTTTGCCGCCATCGGGAGGGCGATGAACGAAGCAGGTGCGCGCACTGGTGCCGTTCTGACCCAAGGGACTTTCTTGCGCATGCTCGGCATTGAACAACGGGCCGAACTTTTGAAAACCAATGCCGATGACGATCAGCAAACCGCGATTGATCAGGCCCTGTCGCGGTTGATCGATGCCGATCAGATGGGAACGCTTTTTAAAGTTCTGATCGGATATGGTCGTGATACCACCCCGCCGCCTTGCGTCAGTGGCGTGGCGGGTTAGGGCCTGTTGATGATCAGGATATCGCCGTGGTTGCCGCCTAAGGGCGCGAAATTAGGAGTGAGGACGCAGGACATGCTTGGTATATTCAAGGACGCGGGACGCGGTTTCGCGCCCTTAGGCGACAATCCCTCTGGGACGGGGCGTATTTTCCCACCTGCGGCGTCGCGGCTGGCTTTCGTGGGACCTGCCACGCTGCGCCATCCCCTTCTTGCAGGTGGGAAAATACGATCCCGCCACGACGGCATCCTGATTATCAACAGGCCCTGAATTGATCGCGACCGGAACGGTTTTGGGAACGGAGCAGGCCAGCATGACACATCCGATCAGCAGCGGGATTGAACGCAGCACCAACGGGCTGACCTGGTTTGAAGCAGGCAACCTGTCGGAGACGGATGGATTGCGCCACGGGTTCTTAAGCCGCAAGGGCGGGGTCAGTGACGGTATTCATGGCGGGCTTAATGTCGGTTTCGGATCTGATGATGACAAGGGTCGCGTGGCCGAGAACCGCGCACGCGCCGCATCGGCGTTTGACACCAGTGCCGATCGCCTGACCACGGTCTATCAGGTGCATGGCATTGATGTTGTTGTCCTTGATAAGCCGCTTTCGCGTGATGAGGCCCCCAAGGCCGACGCGATGGTGACAGATCGCCCGAACATCATGCTGGGTATTCTGACCGCGGATTGCACGCCGGTTCTGTTTCATGATCCGGTTGCGGGTGTGATCGGCGCCTGCCATTCCGGTTGGCGCGGATCGCATGGTGGCATTTCGGCCAGCACGGTGGAAGCGATGGAAAAGCTTGGTGCCAAGCGCGAAAACATTCACGCCGCTGTTGGTCCGTGCATTGCGCGCAAATCCTATGAGGTCGACGGTACTTTCCGAGACACCATCCTTGCGGGACCCGAAGGTGAAGACGATTTGTTTGACGCGTCGGTGCGTGATGGGCATTTCATGTTTGATCTGCCGGAATATGTGCGGCGCCGGACGATTGCGACCGGGGTGGCTTCGGTCGAGCTGGTGGCGCGTGATACGCTGGCAGAAGAGCAGCTTTTTTACAGTTACCGTCGAACGACGCTGCGCAAGGAGCCCGATTACGGGCGGCAGCTTTCGGCGATTATGTTGACAGAGGCGTAACGTCATGCCGCATTTGATCATGCTGTTCTTCTTTATGATCGTCGCGACCATGGTCGGTTGTGTGATGATGTGAGCACGAAAATATCCCTGATGAAATCTTTCCTGCGTTCTGTTGTTTTGATGTTTGCCATGGCCGGGTTGCTTGCGGCCTGCGGTGATTTGCCGCGCCCGTTCGAAGGGGCTGGTCGTGCTGGTGACCCGGGCTTGCTTGAGCTGCGCGATACCGGAACCGTTCGGGTCGAGGCCACCGAAGATTTGCCCGACGGGGCATCCGTCCATCTGGCACGCGCGATGGCACGCGCCCTTCGCCTGCGAGATATTCCGGCCTATAGCGAAACCGATACCGGTGGTGATTACATTCTGCGCCCGAATGTGCAGGCCAGCCTGACCGATAATGGGGCGGCACTTGATATCACCTGGGTTCTGATGCGCCCGGACGGGCTTGCGATTGATACCACCCGATCAACTGGCGAGTTGGCAGCTGATCAATGGTTTGCCGATCAGCCCACGGGGCCTGAGGAAAACAACCTCGCCATCCCGCAAGAACTGGTCGAGAAAGTCCGCGAGCTTGAAGGCAAGGCGGATGACCCGTTGGCAAAAACCTATGAAGGGTTGGTCGCCCAGCCAGCAGACGAGATTGCCTTTATGATCACCGGCGACCGGTCGTCGCTTCGGGCAGCCCCGGTGATGAAGGTGGCGCTCATTGATTTTGCCGGTGCGCCGGGGGATGGCAACACGGCCCTTGCGCGGTCTGCCGGGGCATTGCTGCAGGCGCGCGGCATCACGGTTGATAACCGCGAGATGGATGAAAACAGTGTCATCCTGTCTGCGACCATTAATGTCAGTCCGGTTGAAGAAAAAACCACGACCCCGCTTGATCGGGTGTCGATCGAATGGATCATCATGGAAGTTGATGGCACGGAACTGGGGCAGATGAACCAGAACAATGTCGTGCCGCGCGGTCAGCTTGATGAGCGGTGGGGCACGGTCGCGTCCCTTGCTGCACAGGCGGCGGTCGAAACCCTTGAAGGGGTTTTGGGCCAGATCGCAAACAGCAAGAAGCTTCAACTGCGCGATGATAATAAAACGGCATCGGTGCGTTAAACCCGTTGCATGAAATGGCCGATGGGCAGGGTGTGCATGACAGCCTTGTCGTTATTCGGCATTGGCCCCATTTACAGACTGTTAACGGCTGGTTATAAAGCCGCCGCGATCTGCGGACATGCAGAATTGCCGCGTTTTGGTCTTTGAGTGTCGTGAAGGTGTCGTTGATTGCGGCGGAAATTCCCAGTTTCCGGGCTGTTGGGCGACAAGGGCAAACAGGGCTGAGGGCGGCTATCTGTTCGGGTCGGAGTCGCAAAAAGATTTAGTTATTCGCTTTCCCGGCACCCATTAACCGAGGCCCCGCTATGAAGATCCTCGCTGGTAACAGTAACCGCCCGTTGGCTGAGGCAATTGCTGACCATCTTAATCTGCCGCTTACCCGTGCAGATGTTAAGCGTTTCTCTGATGAGGAAATCTGGTGCGAAATTCAGGAAAACGTCCGCGGTGAGGACGTTTTTGTGATTCAGAGCACCTCTTATCCTGCAAACGACAACCTGATGGAACTGCTGGTGATGCTTGATGCGCTGCGCCGCGGTTCGGCACGTCGTATCACGGCCGTCATGCCGTATTTCGGCTATGCCCGTCAGGACCGTAAATCGGGTCCTCGTACCCCGATTTCGGCGAAACTGGTTGCCAACCTGATCACGGTTGCCGGTGCAGACCGCGTTCTGACCATGGACCTTCATGCCGGTCAGATTCAGGGCTTCTTCGATATTCCGCTTGATAACCTGTTTGCGTCCCCGGTTCTGACCAGCGACATCCGCAACAAGTTTGAAGGCCAGAAACTGGTTATCGTTAGCCCGGACGTTGGTGGTGTGGCGCGCGCGCGTTCCGTTGCAAAACGTCTGGACGCTGAACTGGCGATCATCGACAAACGTCGTCCGCAGGCCGGTGTTTCCGAAGTCATGAACGTCATTGGTGACGTCAAGGACGCAGCTTGCATCCTGGTTGATGACATCGTTGATTCCGCTGGTACGCTTTGCAATGCGGCTGGTGCGCTGAAAGATCGTGGTGCATCCTCGGTTGCGGCTTATGTTTCGCATGGCGTTCTGTCTGGCCCGGCGGTTGAGCGTATTGCCAATTCGCCGATGACCGAAGTCGTTACCAGTGATTCGATCAAGGCATCGGATGCGGTACGTGATTGCGGAAAAATCAGACAGCTTCCGATTGCCCCGCTGATGGCTGAAGCCATCCGCCGCATTTCGGAAGAAAAATCTGTTTCCGTTCTTTTCGATTGAGGGTATAAGGCCCTCGCTGCGGTGGCACCCCTGGAGGCCACCGCACTTGTTTTCGCAGGCTTTCAGCGGTGAATCTCACCAACCTGCGGGGGCAAATTACTTTTAGTTCAAGGAGATTTTCCGATGGCAAATACTGTTATCAATGCGGAAATCCGTGAACGGGCCGGAAAGGGGGCCGCCCGTGCCGTGCGTCGTGCCGGTATGGTCCCTGGTGTTATCTATGGTGCAAAACAGGATCCTGTTCTGTTCCAGGTTGACCCGCGTCCGCTTTGGAAACTTCTGCATGCGCCGGGCTTCTATTCCCACGTTCTGACCGTTCAGGTTGGCAAAGAGAAATACGAAGTTCTGCCGCGCGACGTTCAGTTCGACAAGGTTTCTGACGAAATCATGCATGTCGATCTTCTGCGCTTCTCCAAAGGCCAGACCATCAACGTTGAAGTTCCGGTTCGCTTCGAAAACGAAGAGAAATCCCCGGGCCTCAAAAAAGGTGGCGTGCTTAACATCGTTCGTCACGACGTTGAAGTTCTCTGCGCACCGAACGCAATTCCGGAAGAGCTGGTCTTCGACCTTTCCGGTGTTGAAGTTGGTGACTCGATCCACATTTCGGCAATCAAACTGCCGAAAGGTGTTGAGCTTACCATCACCGACCGTGACTTCACGGTTGCGACCGTTGCTGCGCCGTCTGCTCTGCGTTCGGAAGAGTCTGAATCTTCTGACGAAGAAGGCGAAGCAGAAGCAGAATCGACCGAAGAATAAGATCGAGGTCTTACGATGTTACTGGTGGTTGGATTGGGAAACCCGGGATCGGGATATGCCGCCAATCGTCACAACATTGGCTTCATGGCGGCGGACGAACTCGTCCGCCGCTATTCTTTTGGTCCCTGGCGCAAGAAGTTTCAGGGCCAGATTTCCGAAGGTGAACTGAACGGTCAGAAAGTTCTGGTTCTTAAACCGGAAACCTTCATGAACCTGTCGGGGCAAAGCGTTGGCGAAGTGCTGCGCTTTTACAAGATTCCGGTCGAAGACGTTATTGTCCTGCATGATGAGCTGGACCTGCCACCGGGCAAGCTGCGCGTCAAACGCGGCGGCGGCCATGGCGGCCATAACGGTCTGAAGTCCATTGATGCTCATTGTGGCAAGGAATATCGCCGCATTCGTTTGGGTATTGGCCATCCCGGGGATAAATCCCGCGTGCATGGCCATGTGCTTGGAGATTTTTCCAAGGCCGAACAGGATGGCTGGCTGATGACGCTTCTTGATGCGGTGGCAGCCGAATTCGGGCGCCTGATCAAGGGCGATGACGGCGGCTTCATGAGCAAGGTTTCGGCCATTGTTTCACCGCCCAAGCCGAAAGCGCCGAAAAAGGACAAGCCGGCGGCGGACAAAGCCAAGGGTGACAAGACCAAAGATGCCGATAACCAGCCACAGGCGGGTGAGGGGATCGATGATCTTTCAGGGGCGGCAAAGGTGCGGCTTGAGCGCGCCGATACCCCGGTCAGCAATGCAGCCTCGGCCATGGCCGAGGCCCTTGCCAAGGCTTTTGGCAAAAAGAAATAGTCTGGTTTGCGCGCACGCAAACCGATCCTGATAAACAGAAATTCAAGTTACGGAGCCCGGAAAGATGGGATTCAAATGCGGTATTGTCGGTCTGCCCAACGTCGGTAAATCGACCCTTTTTAACGCCCTGACCCAGACGGCAGCGGCCGAGGCAGCAAACTTCCCGTTCTGTACGATTGAACCCAATACCGGTCGTGTCAGTGTTCCTGATGAGCGCCTTGATAAAATCGCTGCCATTGCAGGTTCGGCCAACATCATTCCGACCCAGCTGGAATTTGTGGATATTGCCGGTCTGGTACGTGGTGCGTCCAAAGGCGAAGGTCTGGGCAACCAGTTCCTGGCCAACATCCGCGAAACCGATGCCATCGTTCATGTGCTGCGTTGCTTTGAAGATGATGACATCACCCATGTCGATAACTCGGTCGATCCGGTCCGTGATGCGGAAACTATCGAAACCGAGCTGATGCTTGCTGACATGGAAAGCCTGGAAAAGCGTATTCCGGGTCTGCAGAAAAAGGCGCGTTCGAATGACAAGGACGCCAAGCTGACCATGGACATGATCGAGCGCGCGCTTGAAGTGCTGCGCGAAGGCAAGCCGGCTCGTGTTGTCGAGATTGATGGCGAAGACGAAGCCAAGGCGTTTCGTATGCTGCAGCTTCTGACCAGCAAGCCGATCCTTTATGTCTGCAACGTTGATGAAGACAGTGCAGCCGAAGGCAACGAACTTTCTGCCAAAGTTGCCGCAATGGCCGAAGCACAGGGTGCGCGTTCGGTGGTGATTTCAGCAGCGATCGAAGCCGAAGTGGCCCTGCTTGAAAGTGCCGAAGACAAGCAGGAATTCCTTGAAGGTCTTGGTCTTTCGGAAACCGGTCTCGCCCGTATCATTCGCGAAGGCTACAAGCTTCTGAACCTGCTCACCTTCTTTACGGTGGGTCCGAAAGAAGCGCGTGCATGGACCGTCTTTACCGGTGCGACTGCACCCAATGCAGCCGGGGTCATTCACACCGATTTCGAGCGCGGCTTTATTAAGGCCGAAACCATCGCCTATGACGATTTCATCGAATTCAATGGTGAATCGGGTGCACGCGATGCCGGCAAGCTGCGTCAGGAAGGCAAGACCTACATCGTCAAGGACGGCGATATCTTCCACTTCAAATTCAACGTCTAAGCCCCGGCTTTTTCGTAATGATTCTAAAGGCCACCGTGCAATGCGCGGTGGCCTTTGGCTTTTGGGTGTGTGGTTTTCCCGACGCAGGGCTTGTCAAAAAGGTGAAACGCAGTCTACCTTCGCTATTGCAGCAAAGAGGACCGCATGAACGACCTGAGCCCAAAAAACCGCATTTTGCTTGTTTTCAACTCCGCCACCGGACAGCCAGGACGGTTGGGAACAGTCATGCGCCGCTACGGGTTCGAGTTCGATATTCGCCGTCCCGGTGAAGGCGACGAACTGCCCACCGATCTTTGCAAATATCATCTGGTTGTCGTGTTTGGCGGGCCGATGAGTGCCAATGACGATCATCTTGATAATGTCAGCGCGATCATGAACTGGCTGCCCAATGTGGTGTCGAGTGATGCGATGTATCTGGGCATTTGCCTCGGCGTGCAGATGATGGCGAGATGCCTTGGTGCGCAAGTCGAGCCGCATCCCGAAGGCATGACAGAAATCGGTTATTACCCGGTGCAGCCGACCCCGGCTGGGGAGCATCTGTTTCCCGATGAAATGATGGTCTATCACTGGCACAGCGAAGGGTTTGGCATTCCCGACGGGGCGGAGCTGGTTGCGACCGGCCCGACATTCCCCCATCAGGCCTATCACGTTGATGAACGCATCTGGGGCCTTCAGTTCCATCCGGAAGTCGATGATGAAAGCCATGAGCGCTGGCTTACCAATGCCGGTGACAAAACCGATCGCCCGAACGGCCAGTGCCCCGATACCCAGCGCGCGGGACGGGCGAAATATGACGCGGCATTTGGCGCGTGGTTCGAACGCTTCGCCGAGAAGGTTCTGGTCAAGAACCGTATGCCAAGCGATGTCGGACAAAGCAGCTAAGCGCTAATTGCTTCGTTTCCCCTAAGCCGAGACCATGCCTGCCGGTGCTTGCGCGAGCCAGTCTTCGATGGCGGTTTCGTCAAAGGCGAGTGCCTTGGCATAGCCGCCATGGAATGCGTCCCACGCATCGCGATATTCATCGCGCACCCCGACCAGTACCGGAATTTCCAGATCCATCGCACGTGAAATCACATCGCGCAGGCCGCGTCCTTCGGCCTCGCTTCGGCCAAAGCGCGCGATGATCAGAACGTCACTTCCGGCTTCGACATCACGCGATAGCTGGGATGCCAGGGTGGAAAGGGCATCGCCATCAAGCTTGCAGCCCTTGGCCATTTTGCCGCGGTTTTTCGTGATCGGCATCTCATCGCCGCTGCGCAAGTTTCGGACATGCACGAGGGTGCCGCAATCGGCATCCTTGCGGCGCTTTTGCACGTAACCGGCAACCGATTTGCCGTTGGCCAGCATCCCCTCGGCAATGGCGGCGAGAAGATCGTCAATCGGGTCTTTGGGGTGAAACGCAATACCTGCCAGCATGGATCAGAACCGATCAATCACGGTGACGCCGGTGGCAGCAAAGCTGTCCATGCTCATCAGTGCCGTGGCACCCTCGGCCAGCGTCACACGATCACCGATCAGCTTTTGCGGTGCCAGTTTGCCCGACTGGATCATGTCGAGCATCGCGTCATAGCGAAACGCCTGCATGCCGTGGCTGCCAAGGATTTCAAGTTCGTGGGCGACCACACGGTCCATTGGTACCTTTGCATGCGCATGATCATCGGTCATGAGGCCGATCTGGATGTGCTTGCCGCGCTTACGCAGGCACGCGACGGAATTAAAACATGTGACCGCACTGCCCAGGGCATCCACCGATACATGCGCACCGCCGCGCGTGATGTCCTTGATCGCACTCGGGATGTCATCAATGGTGGCGGCATTGAGTACCGCGTTGGCACCGAGTTCCTTGGCGTAATCAAGCTTGGCGTCGTCAATGTCGACGGCCACGACATAGGTACCGGCAGCGGCGGCAATCATGATGGCGGACAGGCCAACACCACCAGCACCATGGACCGCGACGATTTGACCGGCTGATACCTTGCCCTGATCGATCACGCCGCGGAAGCTTGTGGCAAAGCGACAGCCGAGGCTTGCGGCAGTGGCGAAATCCATTTCATCGGGCAGGCGGACCAGATTGGTGTCGGCGTAATCAATCGCGACATATTCGGCAAAGCTGCCCCAATGGGTAAAGCCCGGCTGGAATTGCTGATCACAGACCTGATGATTGCCGCTATGGCATTCCGGGCAATGACCGCAGCCAGATACAAACGGCACAGTGACGCGGTCGCCTTCCTGCCAGCGTTTGATGTCCTTACCAACGGCAACGACAGTCCCGGCGAACTCGTGGCCCGGGACGTGCGGCAGTTGCACATCGGAATCGTGGCCCATCCAGCCATGCCAGTCACTGCGACACAGACCGGTCGCGCCAACCTTGATGACCACGCCACCGTTTTCCGGGGTCGGGTCGGGGAGTTTCTGGACCTCGATGGGGCCTTGATATTCGGTGAAGTAAGCGGCGCGCATAGGTCTTCCTCCAAGCCGACGGTCGTTATATTTGCGAACTCCTGCGTCAAACCCCTTATCCGGGGTGCCGCCCCGCATTGCGGGCTTTTCCTAGTATTTCACAAATATAACGACCGTCCATTTTTAGATGTTTTTGGACGTCGTTTCTTATTGTCGCCTAAGTATCATCCTTGTCGCGGTCCGGATGCAAGCGAACAACTTTCGGAACGCCAACCGAAGGCTTGGATTTTGGTTTTGGCTCCGGTTTGGGCGCGGCATCTGGCTGATAACGACCCCAGGGGGATGTGTCGCGTTCTTCGCCGTCCTTGCCCTCTTTCCCCCATGGCCCCCGCTGATCACGGCGCATATTGGCATGTTTGGCTGCACGCTCTGCCTCGTAGGCGGCTGCCCATGGCGGGATGTTTGACGTTGCACCGCGCGTCTTGCGGCCGGGGCGATAGATGCCGAAGGCCGGGGCAGGCGACCCGTCATGCCAAAGCGGCACGTTGCGGTGCTTGAATAGCGGGATCAGGGCAAGGCCCGCCAAGAAGCCCGCGATATGGGCAACCCATGCAATGCCACCGCCGGCACCACTGCCGAAATTGATCACCTGGCTTACAAACCAGAAGCCAAGCACGACCACGGCCGGGACATAAAAGATAAACACCCAGAAGAACCAAACCAGCACGCGCGCCTTGGGATAAAGCAGGAAATAGGCACCCAGCACACCGGCAAGCGCACCGGATGCACCGATCATCGGGATTTCCGATTGGGTATCAAGCAGGCCATGGCCAAGGGCCGCGGCAACGCCACACGCAAGATAGAAGATCAGAAAGCGGAAATGGCCCATCGAGTCTTCGACATTATTCCCGAAGATCCAGAGATAGAGCATATTACCGCCGAGATGCATCCAGCCGCCATGCATGAACATCGCCGAAAAGATCGACAGGAACCCGAAGCCATCCGGGAAGGGCGAAAAGCCCGGTGGCAGTTCGGCATGACCAAACAGTACGGCCGGGATCGCGCCATATTGCAGGTTCATCAGAACAGCGGCGCGCGGATCAAGGGTGACGGTGCCCAGAAACACCACGACATTGATCGCAATGATCGCGTAAGTGACCCATGGCGTGATCGTGGTCGGGTTGTTGTCCTTGATCGGCAGCATTGGCTATGCCCGTTGTCTGTGTCTTTAACGTCGCCCTAATTCGTACGGCGGGCCAACGGCCCCCGATCAGGCAACCACGGCCTCGTCGCGCGGGGCAAGGCGATCGCGCAAATAGGCCGCCAATTGGCGATATTCGCGTTTACGTGCCGAGCTGCGCCGCCAGACCATGCCGATGCGCCGGATCGGAACCGGATTCTCAAACGGGATGATCTTGAGCAAATCCGGCCGACGTGCTTCGACTTCTAGCGACATTTCAGGCAACAGTGTGGCACCGATGCCAGCACCGACCATCTGCACCAGAGTTGATAAGCTGTTGGCCTGGAAATCGGCAGACTTGCTCCAGCCTGCTTTCTGGCAGACTTCAAGCGCCTGATCGCGCAGGCAGTGCCCGTCTTCAAGCAGCAAAAGCTTTTCATCCTTGATGTCGCCGATCTCGAGATGCTTTTTATGCGTCAGCGGATTGTTCGGCGCGCAGGCAAAGACAAAGCGGTCTTCAAACAGTTCGAACTCTTCGAGCCAGTTTTCATCAATCGGCAGGGCAATCAGGGCAAGGTCGAGCTTGCCGGCCATCAGAAGCTCGATCAGCTTGGCGGTCTGGTCTTCGCGCAGAAGCGGCTGAAGCTTCGGGAAACCGGATTTAAGCGATGCCATCACATCAGGCAAAAGATAGGGGCCGATGGTCGGAATGACGCCGATATGGATCGGGCCTGAAAGCGGGTCGGCGGCGGCTTGCGCCATGGTGGTCAATTCATCGACTTCCTGCAGGATATTTCGCGCCCGCGAAACGACCTCTTCACCCAGCGGGGTCATCAGGACCTGACGCTTGTTGCGTTCGACCAGCTGCGCACCCAGAAGGTTCTCAAGCTCGCTGATCGCAGCCGACAAACTTGGCTGCGTAATGAAGCAAGCCTCTGCTGCGCGGCCAAAATGTCCGGTCTCGGACAGGGCAACAAGGTATTTGAGCTGCTTGATGCTCGGTTGGGCAGCCATAAATTTTTCCTATCAAAACTCGAAGTTTTATCTATTTGTCTTAGGTAATGCATTTCTCTACAAATCGCTAGCAAGCAGTGCATTTTTTGCACCTGCTCACAAAAGTTTCTACGGCCTGTCGGGGGCCGTTCTGTGTTTTTAAAACTGGGTTAGGAGAAACCATAATGCTTACCGTTGGTGATACGCTTCCTGAATTCAATCTGACCGGCGTTTCGGGCAAAGGCCCGGACAGCTTCGCTCCGGTTACCGACAAGTCCTATGAAGGCAAATGGAAGATCCTGTTCTTCTGGCCGAAAGACTTCACCTTTGTTTGCCCGACCGAGATCGTTGGTTACGGCGAACTGAACGGTGACTTCGAAGATCGTGACGCAGTTCTTCTGGGTTGCTCGACCGACACCGACTTCGTGCACGCTGCATGGCGCACCCACCACGAAGACCTGGGTGACAGCCCGTTCGTATGGCTGGCTGACGAGAAAAAAGAACTCTCGACCGCTCTTGGTGTTCTGGCCAAAGACGCCGGTGTTGCCCTTCGTGCGACCTTCATCGTCGACCCGGACAACATCATCCGTCACGTACAGGTCAACGACCTGAACGTTGGTCGTAACCCGCAGGAAGCGCTTCGTATTCTCGACGCCCTGCAGACCGACGAACTTTGCCCGTGCAACTGGACCCAGGGTGACGAAACCCTCTAAGTCCAGTCCGGATGTGACTTTGGGACCGGGCTTTGGCCCGGTCCCGCTTTCCCAGCCTGTGAATATTGCTGCCTTTTGCATCGTCCGCGCCCAATGGGTGCGACACCGACACGGCTGATTTTCAATTCGTTTTTGAATTACGCGTTTATCGCTTCAGACAGTTTCAGAGGATTTTTCCCATGACGTCGATCGTTGAAATCAAGGACTCCATGCCGGCCTATGCCAAGGACCTTAAGCTGAACCTTTCGAGCATGGCCAACAATCCGGGCATGACCGACCAGCAGGTTTACGGTACCGCGCTCGCTTGTGCCTTTGCATCGCGCAACGCCAAACTGACCAAGGCTGTTGCCGCCGAAGCCGCCGAAAAACTGACCCCGGAAGCTATTGAAGCTGCCAAGGGTGCGGCTGCCATCATGGGCATGAACAACATCTATTACCGGTTCAACCATCTGGTATCGGATGAAGAATACAGCTCCATGCCGGCACGTCTGCGCATGAACATCATCGGCAAGCCGGGCATCGACAAAGCCGACTTCGAACTGTTTTCGATTGCTGTTTCGGCGATCAATGGTTGCGGCATGTGCATCGATAGCCATGACAAGGTGCTGAAAAACGCTGGCGTTAAAAAGGAAACCATCCAGAACGCCATCCGTATCGCATCGGTCATTCATGCGGTTGCCGTCGTGATTGACGCCGAAGACGCCTTGGCGGACTAAGCCACGTCACAAAATTCGGGCCAACGCCCAAAAGAAAGCCCCGGTCACCTGATGGTGCCGGGGCTTTTGTTTTGCGTGAATTGGCAGAGTGGTCGTTACGCCGCGGCAGGTTCGGTGATGCCAAGATGTTTGAGCGTTGCCGAAATTACCTGATCGGGTTGATCGAAATGCGGGATATGTCCGCACTCCTTGATCAGCATCTTGGTCACCGGGCCACCGGTCTTGGCGCAAATGGTGTGGACCTGTTCATCGCTGCCAAACTGATCATCATCGCCCTGAATGACCAGAAGCGGGCAGATGATGTTGGTCAGTTCATCGACCATGTTCCATTCAAGGAAATCCGGCTGGCGCCAGGTATCGACCCAGGAGCGGAAGACATCGTCGGTCTGGGCGAAGTGATGACGTTGCAGTTTGGTTTTCCAGTCGGTGTCGGCGTAAATCTTGGCGGCTTCCGTAATGCCGGCAACGGTAACATCCTCGACAAAGACGTGGGCAGCTTCGGAAATCACCGCCGTTACATTATCCGGGAAGCGCGCGGCATATTTAAGCGCGATGGTCGCCCCGTCGCTGTGGCCAAACAGGATCGGCTTGGAAAGGCCAAGCTCGGTGATCAGACCATGCAGATAGACATCGCTTTCGGTGTTGTGGAAATCAATCGCCCGCGGAATGTCGCGCTTGGCATGCGGATCGGATCTGCCGTGGCCGCGCCGTTCATAGACAATCACCGGATAGCCGGTGGCACTTGCCAGCTTTTCCGGAAAATCGCGCCACATGCGAATGGTGCCAAGGGCCTCGTGCAGCATCAGGATGGTCGGCGCGTCGGCGCGGACTCCATCGGGAATGATCCGCTGGCAGGACAGGCTGATGCCATTGACGGTGGCATAGAAATTTTCGGGCTTCATATCAGGGGCAATCTTTGTTGGGGCTTTGATCGGATTATTTATCGGTATTTCGGTGCGTAATTATTTAATTCCAATCATGGACAAAAAAACAGGGCCCGGCAAGTGCCGGACCCTGTTTGATGCGTTTTAATCCCGAAGTTCGGGAATGCAGACCTTACTTCAGGGCTGCGCAAGCACGTTTGATGCGTTTGCAAGCTTCGATCAGGGCATCGTCCGAGGTCGCATAGGAAATACGGAAATACGGAGCCAGACCGAATGCCGAACCCTGAACCGCAGCAACGCCTTCTGCTTCGAGCAGGTAGGTGACGAAGTCGGTATCGGTTTCGATTTTCTTGCCATCCGGGGTGGTTTTGCCAATCGCGCCTGCGCAGGACGGATAGACATAGAACGCACCTTCAGGTGTCTTGCACGACAGGCCTTCACATTCGTTCAGCGCTGCAACGACAAGGTCACGACGCTTTTTGAAGACTTCAGCGCGCTCTGCTAGGAAGTCCTGCGGGCCGCTAAGCGCTTCGATCGAAGCGGCCTGGCTGATCGAGGAGGTATGCGTGCTTGACTGCGACTGTACCTTGTTGATTGCCTTGATCAGGTCTTTCGGACCTGCGGCATAACCCAGGCGCCAGCCGGTCATGGCATAAGATTTCGACACACCGTTACAGGTGAGCGTACGCTCTTTGAGCTTCGGCTCGACCTGGGCGATGGTGGTGAATTCGAAACCGTCATAGACGAGGTGCTCATACATGTCGTCAGACATGACATAGACGTTTTCATGTTTCAGAAGAACGTCAGCAATCGCACGCAATTCTTCACGCGAATAAGCTGCACCGGTCGGGTTCGACGGTGAGTTCAGCACAACCCATTTGGTTTTCGGCGTGATTGCGGCTTCAAGTTCACTTGCGGTGATTTTGAAGTCGTTTTCTTCCTGGCATTCGACAATGACCGGGGTGCCTTCGGCCATCAGCGCCATGTCCGGATAGGATACCCAGTACGGTGCCGGGATGACGACTTCGTCGCCCGGGTTCAGGGTCGCGAAGAACGCGTTGAACAGGGTCTGCTTGCCACCGCAACCGACGGTGATTTCGTCGATGGTGTATTCCAGATCGTTTTCACGCTTGAACTTTTCGACAATCGCCTTGCGCAGCTCAGGGGTGCCAGCGACCGGAGTGTATTTGGTCTTGCCAGCATCGAGCGCAGCCTTGGCGGCTTCTTTGATGTTGTCGGGGGTATCGAAATCCGGCTCGCCTGCGCCAAGACCGATCACATCAACGCCAGCAGCCTTAAGTTCGGCAGCCTTGGTGGTGACAGCAATGGTGGGGGAGGGTTTGATACGGCTCAAACGGTCGGCAATGAACGCCATTGGTCTGTTTCCCTGGAATTTATGAGAGTGAAAAGAATCTCGTTCTTTCGGTTCGGACCCTACGCCTGCCTTTATTCCAATTCAAGGCTGTTTAGGGCCTTTTGCGGGTTCTTTGGGATGATTTTATCCAATTTTGTGCCCTTTACGAAGTCCGAGCGGAAAGAACTGATCTGCAAACGCGCTAAAACATCGGTTGTTCCGGAAATTCCATCCTGACGTCTCCTGACATTTCCTGACAGGAACTGTCAGGGGCGGGGCTTGCGATTGGGTGTATCTGACCTATAACTAGGGTTGGAATAAAAAGGGACCTGCCCGATGAATGCGCTGCCGGAATTTCTGACCAAACGTCGCCCGCCTGTCGAAGGATCACGGGAATTCAAACTGGTGACGGAATATGAGCCTGCTGGCGACCAGCCGCAGGCGATTGCCGAACTGATGGCGGGCATCAATGATGATGAGCGCGATCAGGTTCTGCTGGGTGTAACCGGGTCGGGCAAGACCTTCACCATGGCCAATATCATTGCCAATACCCAGCGACCGGCACTGGTTCTGGCGCCGAACAAGACTTTGGCCGCCCAACTTTATGCCGAAATGAAGCATTTCTTCCCAGACAATGCGGTCGAGTATTTCGTTTCCTATTACGACTATTACCAGCCGGAAGCCTATATCCCGCGCTCGGACACCTATATCGAGAAAGACAGTTCGATCAACGAACAGATCGACCGGATGCGCCATGCCGCCACGCGAGCAATTCTGGAGCGCAACGACTGTATCATCGTGGCATCGGTGTCGTGCATTTACGGTATCGGGGCGGTGGAAACCTATCTTGAAATGACCCAGCGCATTTCGGTGGGCGACGAGGTCGATCGCAACGACATCATGAAGCGTCTGGTGGAATTGCAATACACCCGTAATGACGCGGCCTTTTCGCGCGGCACATTCCGGGTGCGCGGCGATGTGCTTGAGATTTTCCCGGCCCACGCCGAAGACCGCGCCTGGCGCGTTTCGATGTTTGGTGACGAGATCGAGGAACTGGCAGAGTTCGACCCGCTGACCGGGCACAAGTTTGCAACGATGGATTCGGTCACGGTCTATGCCAATTCGCACCACGTCACCCCGCGCCCGACACTGGTGCAGGCCATGGCCGGCATCAAGCAGGAACTGAAAGACCGACTGGCGGAATTCCAGGCCGAAGGCAAGTTGCTGGCGGCGGAGCGGATCGAGCAGCGCACGACCTTTGATCTCGAAATGATGGAAACGGTCGGGCACTGCAAGGGGATTGAAAACTATTCCCGCTGGCTTTCGGGCCGTAATCCTGGCGAGCCGCCGCCCACCCTGTTTGAATACCTGCCGGAAAACGCGCTTTTGTTTGTCGATGAAAGTCACGTCGCCGTGCCGCAGATCGGCGGCATGTTCAGAGGGGACTATAATCGCAAAGCGACACTGGCCGAGCATGGCTTCCGTCTGCCGAGTTGCGTTGATAACCGGCCGCTTAAGTTCGAGGAATGGGAAGCAATGCGCCCGCAAAGCGTGTTTGTTTCGGCCACACCCGGCAACTGGGAAATGGAGCGCACCGGGGGTGTTTTTGCCGAACAGGTCATTCGTCCGACGGGCCTGATTGACCCGGTCTGTATCGTGCGACCGGTCGAAACCCAGGTGGATGATTTGCTGGGTGAGGCCAAGGAATGTGCGGCCAAGGGCCAGCGCGTTCTGGTAACGACGCTAACCAAGCGCATGGCAGAAGATCTGACCGAATATCTGCATGAGCATGGCATTCGTGTGCGCTATCTGCATTCCGATATTGATACGCTGGAGCGGATCGAGATCATTCGTGATTTGCGCCTTGGCGTGTTTGACGTGCTGGTGGGGATTAACCTTCTGCGAGAAGGTCTTGATATCCCGGAATGTGCGCTGGTGGCGATTTTGGATGCGGACAAGGAAGGCTTCCTGCGTTCGAAAACGTCACTTGTGCAGACGATTGGCAGGGCTGCGCGTAACGTTGATGGTCGCGTGCTGCTTTATGCCGACAAGATGACCGACAGCCTTGAATACGCGATTGGCGAAACCAACCGCCGGCGTGAAAAGCAGATGGCCTATAACGAGGAACATGGCATCACGCCCGAAACCGTGCGGTCGCGGATCAATGATGTTCTCGAAAGTGTCGCCGAGCAGGATTACGTCACCGTCGATACCGGCGTTTCGGGCGATACGATGGTGGGTCATAACCTGCGTGCGCATATCGAGGATCTTGAAAAACGTATGCGCGATGCCGCCGGGAACCTTGAGTTCGAGGAGGCCGCACGTCTGCGTGACGAGATCAAACGGCTTGAGGATCAGGAGCTTGGTCTGGCAGAGGTCGGACCGATGGCACGTACAATCGGGACTGCCGGCCCCGGATCGAAATCGGCGAATAAACCGAAATACAAGGGGCGCCGCCGCAAGGGGGCGTAAAAAAGCAAAAGCCGGTGTTTGAGGACACCGGCTTTTGTGTTTGGGCGGGCGGGGCTACGGGTTACATAAACAGCCGCTCGTTCTCCATGCCCTTGTAGATATCAGCGACATATTCGCCGTAACCGTTATAGATGCGGGTGGGGACGCTTTCGCCGTTATTGAGCAGGCGTTCATAGGCCTGCGTCCAGCGCGGATGCGGGACTTCGGGGTTTACGTTGGCCCAGAAGCCATATTCGTCGGCATTGATATCTTCCCAGAAGCTTTTCGGGCGCTTGTCGGTGAAGGTAAAGCGGACGATGGATTTGATGTTTTTAAAGCCGTATTTCCACGGCGTAACCAGACGCAAGGGGGCGCCGTTCTGCTTGGGCAGTTCTTCGCCGTAAATGCCCGTCGCGATCATGGTCAGTTCATTGGTGGCCTCTGCCATCGACAGGCCTTCGATATAGGGCCAGGGATACCAGAACTGACGCAGACCCGGCATGGTGTCCTTTTGGCTGGCAGTTTCCATTTCGACATATTTCGCGCCCGACAGGGGCTTTGCGAAATCAACCAATGCCTTCATCGGGAAACCGGACCAGGGCACGGTCATCGCCCAGGCTTCGACACAGCGGAACCGGTAGACGCGCTCTTCGAGCGGCATCTTGCGCACAAGTTCTTCGAAATCAATCTCGATCGGCTTTTCGACCAGCCCGTCGATTACCACGGTCCAGGGGCGAATGCGCATGGCTTGGGCTGCTTGCGAGATCGATTTGTGAGATCCGAATTCATAGAAGTTGTTATAGGTCAGCGCCTTGGATTTCTCGGTCATTTCGCGTTCGACCGTATAGGCCGGATTGCGATCAACCGGATAGAGATCGGCGGTGGCGCCAGATCCTTGCGCCAGTGCGCTGCCAAGCGGGAGGCTTGATGCTGTTGCGCCGATTGAACCGGCCGCGATCCCCTTAAGGAACTGGCGGCGGTTTTTATAGATTGATTCCGGTGTGGCGTCTTTTTCAGGGATTTCCCATCCCTTTTTGCGGCGTATCAGCATGGCGTCCTCCGTTGATCCTGATCCTAATGTCCGTGCAAAAGCCGATTTGGGCAAGTCACGGCTCGGTGATCGCTTGGTGAAACATCACCCTTTCCGGTTGCTTTCAGGTTTGTACGGGCGAAATTGCCGATCTGATCCTTGATCGTACGCATGTGCCATCCTATGACAGAGAAATGGAATGCGCGGAACGGATCGTAGGGATCTGTTTTATCGCGACAAAACAACAAGTCGGGGTGCCAGATGGGTGCAATGGTAGATGCGGCAAAAGCGGCAATCGACAAGGTGAATGAGCTTGGCGAGCTTAAGGGCAAGATCTTTACCGAGTTCGATTCTGAGCGGATTTTGCAAGCTGCCGCAGAGGCCGAGAAATATTGCGCGCAAAATCCCGGTGCGCCGCTGGCGGGCATGTTGGTCTCGGTCAAGGACCTCTATGACGAGGCGGGGCTTGTGACGTCTGCGGCCTCAAAACTTCTGAAGGATCGTGCGCCAGCGGAAGCCGATTGCGAATGTGTGCGCCGGATCAAGGCCGCAGGCGCCATTCCGTTTGGTCGCACCACCATGAGCGAGTTTGCCTATTCCGGTGTCGGGCTTAATCCGCATTACGGGACGCCGGGCAATATCTTTGACGCCGAAGGCATCCCGGGCGGGTCGACATCGGGCGGTGGTTTGACCGTGGCACATGGGCTTGTTGATATCGCGCTTGGTACCGATACCGGCGGATCGATCCGCATTCCATCGGCGATTAACGGGCTTTATGGCATCAAGCCAAGCCGCCTGTCGGTGCCGGGCGAGGGTGTTCATCCGCTGGCCAAAAGCTTTGACACGCCGGGGCCACTGGCAGCCGACCTTGCGACCGCGATTGCAGCGTTTGAGGTCCTGACGGGCATGATGGTCGCACCGCTTGCAAGCAGCGAAAAGTCGCTGCGCATCGGGGTTCCGGTGAATGCGTTTACTGATGGGCTGGATGATCGGGTGCAGGCCGACTTCGCGATGATTTGCGCACGTCTGAAAGATGCCGGGCATGAGCTGGTTGAGGTTGATCTGGGCTTTATTGCCAGCAATGCGATCCTAAACAAGAAGCTGGTGGCGTTTGAAGCGCACCGGATCTATGCCAAGGATTTCGATAAGCTTGAAACCATTGGTGATCCAAGGGTTCTGTCACGGATGAAGTTTGCCGAGACACTGTCGAGTGATGACGTGATTGATGCCTATGCCAAGCGAACCGATCTTGTGTCGATGTTCGGGGCAGCGATGGCCGATGTCGATGTCATGATCGCGCCGACCTTACCGATGATGCCGCCCAAGATTGCGGAGGTTGAGGCTGATTTTGACAACCTCAATGCGATGATGTTGCGCAATACCGGCTACCTCAACCTTGTGGATGCCTGTGCGCTTTCGATGCAGGTGCCGGTGGCGGGTGAAGCCGCACCAGCCGCCCTTATGATCGGCGCGCCACATGGGCACGATCAGGCGATGCTGAAGGCGGTCCGACTGATTGATCCGCTGTTTGGCTGATCAGGCAAAACACACAAAGAAAAACGGCCCGGAGATTTCCGGGCCGTTTTGCGTTGGGGACGCGATAAATCGGGTTCTTAGCCTTCAAGCAGGGAGCGCAGCATCCAGGCGGTTTTTTCATGGACCTGAATGCGGGCGGTCAGAAGGTCTGCGGTGGCGTCATCATCGGAGCTATCGCAAATCGGATAGAGCGAGCGCGCCGTCTTGATCACGGTTTCATGGCCTTCGACCAGCTGGGCAATCATGTCCTTGGCGGCAGGCACACCCTTTTCTTCCTTGATCGCGGTCAGTTCAGCGTAGGCCGAGAAGCTGGCCGGGGCATAAGCACCCAGCGAGCGGATGCGTTCCGCGACTTCGTCAATTGCAGTTGCCAGTTCGGTGTACTGTTCTTCGAACATGGTGTGCAGGGCCTGAAACATCGGGCCGGTGACGTTCCAGTGGAAATTGTGCGTTTTCAGATACAGGGCGTAGCTGTCAGCCAGAACGCGGCCAAGGCCGTCGGCGATTGCGGTACGGTTTGATTCATTGATGCCAATATCGATTTGCATGGTTGTCTCCTTTCGCTGCTTTCAGTCCAGCGGGTTTGTCGTCTCTACATTTTGAAGAGAGTATGACGGATAGGTTCTAATTACACCAATTGATTGTTTAACTGTTTGCGATAGGGCAATTCTATTACTGAAAGTAGGGATATTTCCGTGGGTCTTCGATATGGCTGAATCGGGCCGTTGGTTGGTCGTGCAAATCCTGCCCAAAAAAAGAATTTTCTAGGTTTTGGGTCGAGGTGGTATTTACCAGACTCAATGAAATCAATGGGTTGAGTTTTGGGTGCCTTGATTGGAACACAATTCGCCCCGAAATGGCCCAATGTGACCTGTTTTCCCGCCTTGATCTGCAGGCATATTCACAACTGTCAGTCGAGGACGCGGTCAGCAGTCTCTGTCCCCCCTCACGAAGCTGGCCCGATTGGTTTCAGGTTGTTCCCCCACCTGAAATACCCCGGCTGACCTGGTCTCCCCAAGACCATAATGACCCCGAATAGATTGGGGCGGGTTTTATCCCGCCCCACTTTTTTGTCCGGGTGTCGGGCAATGAAACAAAGCGCATATCCGCACTGCCGCAATTGCCCCAATTTACCCCCAAAATGGTCACCAACCCCCGTATTTTGAGCCGCAATTCAAGGGCATATTCCTAACTGTCGGATACGAAAACATCGATGTCGTGCTCTCCCTCACGGCACCGAGGCCCGGAACGGACACCTTTCCTCCCCCCAGGTGTCATGCACCCCACGGGCAAGGCAGCGTATCTGACAGGTCTCCCCAAGACCATCTGTCCCCAAAGCCCGGGCGAGCTTAAAGCTCCCCGGGCTTTTAATTTGTCTGGATGGCTGGTTTCAGGACCGTTTAGCCGCGTGCTGTGATATCGCTGTCAGCGTCTTTGAGCGGTGCTGTATCAGCGGTCTTGAGCGGGGAAAGGGCAAAGATCCGGGTTGGCTGTTCCCGGCCGCGCACCGTGACATCACCGCATGGTGTCCATGCCGGGATGTCGTCATGGTTGCCGCATGCGGTGACGGTATCCTCGGTCGCGAGGATATAGGTGCCAAATTCCTTGTTCAGGGCTTCGAGCCGGGAGGCGATATTGACGTTATCGCCATGCACAGTGAAGGTCAGGCGGCTTTCGGAGCCGACCGCGCCAACAACAATTTCGCCGGTATTGATGCCGCAGCGGGTTTTAAGCTGCCCGCCATGACAATAGATGCGCCGATTGGCGAGGTCCTGAATAGCCAGGGCCGTGCGCACGGCATTGAGCGCATGGTCGCTATCGGGGGTGACGGCGTTAAAGGTGATCAGCATCGCATCACCTTCAAACTGGGTAATCACGCCGCCAAAATGCGAGATCACCGCGCTGGTCTCGGTGAAATACTCATTGAGCATGGTTGAGAGTTCTTTGGGTGACAGTTTCTCCGAGACGGTTGAAAAGCCTTCGATGTCGGTAAACATCACGGTCGCGTTCACGGCGTCCCCATCGCCCGGACGAATTTGTTGTTCGGCATGGGTGATGCGATCGGCAATTTCGGGCGAGACAAAGCGCGACAGATCGCGGGCGGCGATTTCATCGGTCACGGCGCGCACAAAGGACCGTTTGGCACGCAGCACGGCAACCGTCAGCACGGCTGTGACCAGAACGATGGCGATGATCTTGTCGACTTCGGCCCCGATCAGAATCGAGTTCGAGGTCAGATAGGTCACATAATCGCGTGTGATCATGCTTTTGCCGCCTTCCGACCAGATGACATAACCGGTCAGGATGATCCAGCCAGCCGCCGCCGTGCCGCCGGCGATCAGGATATAGCGTGGGTCAAAACGCAGGCTGCGCAGGGCAATGAAGATAAAGACATAAAGCACCGTCGGCGCTTTGAGATAGAAGCTGGCCGGTTGCATGTACTGGATGTGGAAGCTCCAGATCAGGACCATCAGAAGCCCGATATCGGCAATCACCGACAGGGTCAGAAACCAGGTCGAGAGCTTGTTACGATAGGTCAGGTAAAGCCGTTCGAGTGTGAATAGGTAATAAAGCCCCAAGGCCCAGGGCACGGGGTGGATGCCATCAGACATCGCGGTCTTGGGGGAAATGGCATAGAGGCTGGCAAAGATTGTCACCAGCAACAGCTGGACCCAGCCGATCAGCTTTTCGCTTTCATATTGCTGCTTTTCAATCGCGCTTTGTACACGTTCTGGCAGATGGCTATTGGCGTTCTTGCCAAACAGGAAGGCACCAAGTGTGCTTTTCATGCGGTCGATGTCCCGGTCATGCGAAGGGGTGTCTTTGATCGACACGATATGGTGTCCCCATAGTGAAACCATGGGCGGCACTTGCCAAGTCGCGATGCGATGACGGCTGATCACAGCTGCGTGCGGCAGGGCGGGATGGGGCGGGTAAGGGAAGGCGATAAAGCAAAAAAAAGCCGGGCATCAATGTGCCCGGCAAGTTTATCAGGGAGGCTTCACGTCTGGGAGACGTAGGACCCTTCTCAGGGCCCTGGGTAAGCCGGACAGGGCGTCCGGCTAAAGACCGACATAATCGGTCAGGGAGAAAACTCTTTACCGCGGTGCGACGTTTGCCGCTGCGGTTCGAGAGGGAAGATAGCGTTTTTGACGATAATGACCACTGCCAAATTGCTTTTTCAGCCATGCATTTTCTGCATAAATCTTCAGGAAGCAGAAATATCGGTATAAGTATTTGATATTAAATAAAAATATATGCGGTATCGAGGCCGTTTCCCGGCTGGATCACTGTTTGGCGGGTGAATTCATTGTGCTGGAGCACAAAAAAAAGCCGGGCATCAATGTGCCCGGCAAGTTTATCAGGGAGGCTTCACGTCTGGGAGACGCAGGGAATCTAGGGAAGATTCCCGTGCCGGATATCGTTCCGGCGGACGAAACGTCCAAATTCAGGAAGTCGGAGCGATCACGCTTTGTGCGGTTGCTCACAACTTATGATGTGAATATAGGTGAGATCTGAGTGGATTAAAAATTGAATAACTACAAAGCAACCATGCGCTAGACGCATGACAATAAAATGTCAGCAATTTTAAGACATTATGGCACGGTTATTTGAGAACACGCTGTGATGCGCCTAACAGGCGGCCCGATTTTGCCCCTGAGGGTTGAAATTTCGAGCCGGGGTCACAGCCGGATTATGCGCGACTCATGGTCGGATCCGCGCGGGGTGGGGGCGGGACTCTGGGCGTGGATAGATTGGGATGCCTCATACGCAAACAGCCCGGCTTGGCCGGGCTGTCGAAGATCTTTTATTGCCGTGGTTTGCTGACGCCTATTTGTCGGTGGTTGCGCTGGCGGCGGCTGCGGCCTTTGCCTTTACCTTGGAGATTTCTTCGATCAGGAAGTCGCGGAAGACCGCGATGCGTTTGGAATGACGCAGTTCTTCCGGATAGACGAAATAGGCATCGAAGCTTGGCCCTTCGAGTTCCGGCAGAATGCGGACCAGATTGCTGTTGGACGGCAACAGGTAATCAGGCAGGGCCGAGATCCCCAGACCGGATTCGGTGGCGCGGAAGATGCCATAGATATTATTGAGCTTCAGAATCGGGCGCATGTCCGGCTTGTATTGCTGGGCGGTGGCCATCATCCAGTTGACGTTCGACACCGGCGGACGCGCATCCGCACCATAGATGATCAGACGGTGATCCTTGAGCTCTTCGGGTGTTTTGGGCATGCCGTGCTGCTTGATATATTCCGGCGATGCAAACACGTGATAGCGCAGCGTCATCAATTGACGCTGGACAAGGTCGGCCTGACGCGGTGGCTGCATGCGGATGGCAACATCGGCCTCACGCATGGCGAGGTCGAGTTCCTCGTCATTGAGCACCAGCGAGAGTTCGATTTCCGGATAGCGTTCAAGGAACTCGTTGATCCGCGGGGTCAGCCAGGTCGAGCCAAAGGCCACGGTTGTCGTGACCTTGAGCGGGCCGCTCGGGCGTTCCTTTGATTCGCGAATGCGGGCTTCGGCCATGGACAGCTTGGCGAAGACATCATGGGCAGTGCGATAGAGCAATTCGCCCTGTTCGGTCAGGATCAGGCCACGCGCATGGCGATGGAAAAGCGGGACTTTCACGCTTTCTTCAAGAGCGCTGATCTGTCGGCTGACGGCCGACTGGCTCAGATTAAGGTTTTCCCCTGCGTGGGTGAAGCTCCCGGCTTCGGCAACAGCGTGAAAAACACGCAGCTTGTCCCAGTCCATAGACCTGCTCCTAGATGTCACCAGCGCACGGTCGATGCGCCAGACCCCTGATAATTGTTCTCTTCTTTTATGGCCAATTTGGTTTCCACACTATTAAGTGCGTCACAGGCTTTGACCAAGTACATGATTATTCAATCAATATGAGGCCTGTGACGTTTTCTGCAAGAAGACATTTTCCGGCAAACACCATGGGGTGTTGCGATTTTCGGTCCAATGTCAGGCAATTGGCGGGATCGCGGCAGGTTGGAGTCATTAAAAAAGGGGACGCAATAAGCGTCCCCTTTGCTGTTTACATCGTGCAGATCGGGCCGCAGAGGCCCGCGCACGAAAATCAGCCTTCGTGTTCGGCGATGAATTTTTCGGCTTCAAGGGCGGCCATGCAGCCCATGCCAGCGGCGGTCACCGCCTGACGGTAGACTTTGTCGGTCACGTCGCCTGCGGCAAAGACGCCCTCAACATTAGTCACCGTGCTGCCCGGTTTGACCAAGACATAGTTTTCGTCATCCATGTCGACCTGACCTTTGAAGACGGCCGTTGCCGGGTCATGACCGATGGCGACAAAGAACCCGTCCGCCGGGATGTCGGTGACGGCATCGGTTTTGACGTTACGCACACGGACGGCTTCGACACCATCCATCGGGCCATCACCACCGAGAATGTCTTCAACAACGCTGTCCCAGACCACGTCGATCTTTTCATGCTTGAGCAGGCGTTCCTGCAGCATCTTTTCCGCACGCAGTTCATCGCGGCGGTGGATCAGGGTGACCTTGGAGCAGATACCGGCAAGGTAAAGTGCTTCTTCAACGGCGGTGTTGCCGCCACCAACAACCGTGACCGGCTTGTTGCGATAGAAGAAACCGTCGCAGGTTGCGCAGGCCGAAACGCCGCGGCCATTAAACTTCTCTTCGCCCGGCAGGCCCAGCCAGCGCGCCTGTGCACCGGTCGAGATGATGACGGTTTCAGCAATATAGGTATCGCCGGAGTCGCCTTTGCAGACGAACGGACGTTTGGAGAAGTCGACCTCGGTGATCAGGTCATGGACCATCTTGGTGCCGACATGTTCGGCCTGGCCCTTCATCTGTTCCATGAGCCACGGGCCCTGGATGACATCGGCAAAGCCCGGATAGTTTTCGACATCGGTGGTGATCGTCAGCTGACCGCCCGGCTGAAGGCCCATGACCATCATGGGTTCAAGGTTGGCGCGCGCAGCATAGATCGCAGCAGTGTATCCGGCAGGGCCGGAGCCGATGATGAGGACTTTGGTTTTATGTTCCTGGGCCATGGTCTTTGTAATTGTCCGAGATGAGTAAAAACTGACGTCGAACATATGAGGAGACCGTGCAAGACGCAACCGCCAGAGGAAAAGTTTGCAGCACTCGGGAGCGGTTTTGGGCAGGCGGAAAATTTTAGAATGATGGATGCAGTGGGATCGGTCACGCGAATGCGCCACGGATGGCCGCCAGAAACCGGATTTTGCAGCATTTTCAGTTACGGCAACCAAGCACAAGATTGCATTCTTGCCTCGATTATATTATTGCCTGCAACTTGCCTCGCTGTAATATTGTTTCAATCGAGGTAACTTTCGCGCACAGAATCGAGGAATAAATGCAACGGGTCAAACTCGACAAGATCGACCGCAGAATTTTGCGCGATCTGCAGGAAGATGGCCGTATGACCAATGTGGAACTTGCACGCCGTGCAGGTATTTCGGCTCCTCCCTGTTTGCGTCGTGTGCGCGCACTCGAAGAAACCGGATTCATTCAGGGCTATCACGCCGAAGTCGATGCACAGGCACTTGGCTATAACGTCACCGTGTTTGCGATGGTCGGTCTGGCAAGCCAAGCCGAACACGATTTGCGTGCTTTTGAAGCCCGTGCGGCCAGCTGGCCCGAGGTCCGCGAATGCCACATGGTGGCGGGCGAGATGGACTTCCTGCTTAAGATCGTGTCGCACAGCTGGGATGAGTATCAGAAATTCCTGACCACCGAGCTGACGGTTGCCGAAAACGTCAATCACGTCAAATCGGCCCTTTCGATTCGCACGGCCAAGAACATGCCGGGCGTTCCGATTGATATCGAGGTCGAGGACTGATTACAGGCCGTTGACCCGAGACTGACATTCCCAAGAAGACCAGAAACCGGCGCAAAACTGCGCCGGTTTATTTGATTCTCGACCCTTGCAAGGGCAAGGGCACGCTATCACCTGCATGAAACCTATACGTGTTGTCATGGGCTATCGATCTGGACAATGGTGCCATGCACTGGTCAATAAATGTGATCCGGATCGCGATCTGTTCGTAAAAATATCAAGAAAAACAGCAATTTATCGCCTTGCCGCGATCAGGTGTATTGATTGCCCGTTATTAAATGTATGGATGAAAGTTCTTGTCAGTGACGGGGGAAGGGCATAAATACAAGATACCTATACTAATGGGGTATAAATTATATAGGGATAGTAATTGGAAGCACTTCAAAAAACTCCGGAAGCCACTCGAATTCTGTCAATCGATGATGACGGTTGGCGCGGGATCGTACCGACCATGCTGTTTGCGTTTATCGGTGTGATGTTGCTGGTGGTTCTGTCCTATCGGCCGTCCGATGCGATGGCCGGTGTCGGGATGGTGTTTCCTTTTGATATGAGCGAACAGGAAATCCTTGAACGGGTGGGGGCTTCCGGTGGTCGCGTTGCGAGATTTGGGGGCTTTGGGCATATGGCGGTCGTTGTGCGTGACGATGGTGCTTTGCCAGAGGCCGGGGATTTCGGCGCATTGTTTACCCTGTCTCCGCTAATTGCATCGGCCTGTTTTGATGCTGACGCACCGAAAAACGCCTTCTGATACTTGGGTTTAAGCCAATGGAAAAGTTACTCGAAATTCGTGCCAATGCGATCAAGGCACTGTTTGTCATTCTGGCCGTGCATATTCCGCTCAGCGCGATTGCCGGCTACTTCGGAAGCGGTGATGCCGTTTCGCCGCTGATCGCCAGTGCGATTTTTGCGGCCAGTGCATTTGTTGTGTGCCGGGCTGCTGGTCCGCAGGCGCAGATTTCGCGCTTTATTGTCTCCTCTGCCATGCTCTTGCAGGTCGCCGTTCTGGTTTATGCCTTCCGCGGGCATGAATGGCAGATCGACATTCACATGTATTTCTTTGCGGCCCTGGCTGTGCTTGGCGCGCTGGTCTGCTGGAAAACGATTGTGGTGGCCGCTGGCGTTATTGCCATGCACCACCTGACCCTGAACTTTGCCGTGCCATACTGGGTGTTTCCGGATGGTGCCGACTTCTTCCGCGTGGTTCTGCATGCGATGGTGGTGATTGTTGAGGCCGGGGTTCTGATCTGGTCGTGCAAAAGCCTGTATGCGACGTTGGCCAATGCCGAAACGGCGCGTGCTGAGGCCGAAGAAGCCGCAAAATCCGCACAGGACCTTTTGGCGCAGAACGAGAAACTGCGTGATCAGCGCAAGATTGAGCGTGATAACTTCAAACGCGAACTGGCAGGCCAGATCACCTCGATGATCGGCAAGTCTGCCGGTGCGGTCGATGCGGAATCCGTTCAGCTGCAAAAGCGTGCCCAGCTTCTTGATGATCGTGCACGTACCGGTCGTGAAGCCTCTGTCGGAGCTGTGCATGCGTCCGAGGAAACCTCGCAGAACGTGCAGTCGGCAGCATCTGCTGTTGATGAGATCAATGCATCGGCCGATGAGATTTCCCGTCAGATCGTCCGTGCGCGTGAGATCACCGATAACGCGGTTTCGCGGTCCTCGACCGCAAGCGAGCGGATTGAGTGGCTGTCGAAAGCAGCCGAGAAGATCGGTGAAGTCGTTAACCTGATTACCGATATTGCGTCCCAGACGAACCTTCTGGCGCTCAACGCGACGATCGAGGCCGCGCGTGCTGGTGAAGCCGGCAAAGGTTTTGCGGTTGTTGCCAACGAGGTCAAGAACCTTGCCAACCAGACTGCGCGTGCGACCGACGAGATTGCACAGCAGATTTCTGAAATTCAGGCGGCAACGGGCGATTCCGTTTCTGCAGTGAACGGGGTTTCGGAAACCATCGGCGATCTGGTGGAAGTGACAACGACGATTTCCTCGACCATGGATCAGCAGCAGGCGGCATCGCGCGAGATTGCACAGAGCCTGAATGTCACGGTCGATGCGACCCGTGATCTTTCGGACCTGATCCATCAGCTGTCGGAAATTTCCGATCAGACCGGTGCGACTGCGACCGAACTTCTGGGCAGTGCCGATCACCTTGGATCAGAAGCAACCGATCTTAACCGCAATATCGAAGCGGTTCTCGATCAGTTGGCCAAAGCTGAGTAAATCAGAACAAGCGTCCCAACCTGCGAAAAAAAGCCGGGCATTTGCCCGGCTTTTTCTTTGTCTTTTTGTCTCAGTCTCGAATGAAATTCTGCAACGAAAAAGGCCCGGGAATTTCCCGGGCCCTGATTCTGATCAGTTGTTTCCGGGTCAGGAAAAATCGACCTTGAGAATTTCATAGCTTTTGGTGCCGCCCGGTACGGTAACTTCGACAGAGTCACCGACCGATTTGCCGATCAGGGCACGACCGATCGGGGAGGTGGTCGAGATACGGCCGGCATTGATGTCGGCTTCGATCGGACCCACCACCTGATAGGTGGTTTCCTCGTCGGTGTCTTCGTCAACGAGATCAACCTTGGCGCCGAATTTAACGGTATCACCGGCCAGTGATGGCACGTCGATAACCTCGGAGCGGCTGAGCACGTCTTCGAGCTCGGCAATACGACCTTCGCAGAAACTTTGGCGTTCGCGTGCGGCATGGTATTCGGCGTTTTCCGAAAGATCGCCATGCTCGCGGGCCTCCGAGATCGCCTTGATGATTTCAAGACGTTCGACAGACTTGCGATGCTTCAGTTCTTCTTCGAGACGCTGATGCCCCTGGGGGGTCATTGGTACTTTTTCCATCGCGCTCACAGCCTATTCTTATTAGCGGTCGATACTACAAAATCAACCGCCCGGCATCCCGCCGGGCGGTCTGAATTCTTGCCTTTGGTTCGATAGAGAACCTTAGTACTTGTCCCCAAGATATTCCTGAACGGGACGGACTGCAAGTGCGCCGCGTTTCAGGTTGTCGATGGCGCGCAGGGTAGCGCGGGCACCGGCGACAGTGGTGTAGTACGGGATGTCATCGGTAAGAGCAGTCCGGCGGATCGAGAAACTGTCGACCACGGCCTGCTTGCTTTCGGTGGTGTTGAACACCAGCTTGATATCGCCGTTCTTCATCATGTCCACAATATGGGGACGTCCTTCCTGTACCTTATTGACCGGGGTGACGTCTAGCCCTTCTTTTTCAAGAACTTCTGCCGTTCCGTGGGTCGCCACCACGCCAAAGCCAAGGGCAATCGCGTCGCGTGCCAGTTGAATAGCGGCAGGCTTGTCATAGTTTTTGACCGAGATAAACACCTTGCCTTCGAGCGGCAGGGTGTGACCGGCTGCCATCTGTGCCTTGGCAAAGGCGCGACCGAAATCGGTATCAAGACCCATGACTTCACCGGTCGAACGCATTTCCGGGCCAAGCAGGGTGTCGACACCCGGGAAGCGGTTGAACGGAAGGACTGCTTCCTTGACCGCGATGTGCTTGAACGGACCGTGATCAATGTCAAAGTCACCAAGTTTTTCGCCAGCCATGATACGGGCACCGATCTTGGCGATCGGGTTGCCGGTTGCCTTGGCAACGAACGGAACCGTACGCGAGGCACGCGGGTTGACTTCGATCAGATAGATATCGTCATCCTTGATCGCGAACTGAACGTTCATCAGGCCGACAACGTCCAACGCCTTGGCCAGTTCAACCGTCTGCGCCTTGAGGCGTTCGATCATGGCTTCATCAAGCGAGTAGGGCGGCAGTGAGCAGGCCGAGTCACCAGAGTGAATACCGGCTTCTTCGATGTGCTGCATGATGCCCGCAACAAAGACGTTTTCACCGTCCGAGACCGCATCGGCGTCAATTTCAATTGCATCAAGCAGGAAGCTGTCGATCAGAACCGGGCTTTTGCCGGAAACCTGAACGGCTTCGTGCATGTAGCGCAGAAGGTCTTCGGTGGTATGAACGATTTCCATCGCGCGACCGCCCAGAACATAGCTTGGGCGGATGACGATCGGGTAGCCAATGCCTTCGGCAATCTTGACGGCTTCGTCGACCGAGCGGGCAATGCCGTTGGCCGGCTGCTTCATGCCAAGCTTGTTGACCAGTTCCTGGAAACGGTCGCGGTCTTCGGCAAGGTCGATGCTGTCCGGGCTGGTGCCAAGGATCGGGATACCGGCCTTTTCAAGGGCGGCCGAGAGTTTCAGCGGGGTCTGACCACCATACTGAACAATCACGCCGAGCAGTTCGCCATTGCTTTGTTCAAGCTGGCAGAGCTCGATCACGTCTTCGGCGGTCAGCGGTTCGAAATACAGACGGTCGGACGTGTCATAGTCGGTGGAAACCGTTTCCGGGTTGCAGTTGACCATGATGGCTTCGACGCCTGCTTCGCGCAGCGCATAGGCCGCGTGCACACAGCAGTAATCGAACTCGATGCCCTGACCGATACGGTTCGGACCACCACCAAGGATGATGACCTTCTTGCGATCGGTGACTTCGGCTTCGTTTTCCGGCTCGAAGAAACCGTCGCCTTCATACATGGAATACATGTAGGACGTGCGCGACGGGAATTCGGCGGCACAGGTGTCGATGCGCTTGTAAACCGGGCGCAGGCCAAGGGCCTGACGATCGGCACGCACAGCGTCTTCTTCCTTGCCTGCCAGTTCGGCAAGACGTGCATCCGAGAAGCCAAGCTTCTTGAGACGCAGCAGTTCCTGCTTGTCGGCCGGAATGCCATTGGCACGGACTTTTTCTTCTTCCGCGACCAGCATTTCGAGCTGTTTGAGATACCACGGATCGAACTTCGTTGCCGTCTGGATTTCTTCAAGCGTCATGCCGTGGCGGAACGCTTGGGCAGCGTAAAGAATACGGAACGGGATCGGCTGTGTCAGCTTCGCACGGATGGCAGCCTTGTCCGGTGCGCCTTCGATTTTGACTTCGTTCAGGCCCGTAAGCCCGGTCTCCATCGAGCGCAGACCTTTCTGCAGGCTTTCAGCAAAGCAGCCGCCGATCGACATGGCTTCGCCAACCGACTTCATCGCCGTACCGAGGATCGGCTTCGCACCCGGGAACTTCTCAAAGGTGAAGCGCGGGATCTTGGTGACGACATAATCAATGGTCGGCTCGAACGAGGCCGGGGTCACACCGGTGATGTCGTTATCAAGCTCGTCAAGCGTATAGCCAACCGCAAGCTTGGCCGCGATCTTGGCAATCGGGAAGCCGGTTGCCTTGGATGCAAGTGCGGACGAACGCGACACACGCGGGTTCATTTCAATCACGATCAAACGACCGTCATCCGGGTTGACCGCGAACTGAACGTTCGAGCCACCGGTATCCACACCGATCTCGCGAAGTACCGCAAGCGATGCGTCGCGCATGATCTGGTATTCTTTGTCGGTCAGGGTGAGCGCCGGGGCGACGGTGATGGAGTCACCGGTATGAATGCCCATCGGATCGACGTTTTCGATCGAACAAATGATGATGCAGTTATCCGCATGGTCGCGGACGACTTCCATCTCGTATTCTTTCCAGCCGAGAATGGATTCTTCGATCAGAACCGTGTGGGTCGGGGAAATTGCCAGACCGTTACGCACGATCTGTTCGAACTCTTCACGGTTATAGGCAATGCCGCCGCCTTCACCGCCGAGGGTGAAGCTCGGGCGGATGATGGCCGGAAGACCAGTGACCTCAAGCGCCTTGACCGCGTCTTCGAAGGTGCTGACCATTGCAGAACGGGCACTTTCAAGGCCGATCTTGTCCATGGCTTCACGGAACAGCTGACGGTCTTCGGCCTTTTCGATGACGTGCTTTTTCGCACCGATCATCTCGACACCGTATTTTTCAAGCGTGCCGTCATCATGCAGGGCAAGTGCCGTGTTGAGGGCCGTCTGGCCACCCATGGTCGGCAGGATCGCGTCCGGGCGTTCCTTTTCGATGATCTTGGCAACCATCGCCGGTTTGATCGGCTCGATATAAGTCGCATCGGCCAGGTTCGGGTCGGTCATGATGGTCGCCGGGTTCGAGTTGACCAGAATGACGCGGTAACCTTCTTCCTTCAGCGCCTTACAGGCCTGGGCACCGGAATAGTCAAACTCGCAAGCCTGACCAATAACAATCGGGCCGGCGCCGATGATGAGGATTGATTTGATATCTGTACGTTTCGGCATGTCGTTTTCCGCTTTTCGCAAGGGCAGGCGCGATGGCTGCACCGCCTCGTTTAAGTCCGTTAATCGCGTAATCTTGGGCGTGTCCTGATCAGGTGATCAGGCTTTGGCTTCCTCGATCAGACCAACGAAACGTTTGAACAGGTAGTGGCTGTCATGCGGCCCCGGCGATGCTTCGGGGTGATACTGAACAGCGAAGACCGGCTTGTCTTTGAGGCGCAGACCAGCAAGCGATCCGTCAAACAGCGAGAAGTGGGTCGCTTCGACGTTTGCCGGCAGGCTGTCCTTGTCGACAACAAAGCCATGGTTCTGCGATGTGATTTCAACGACGCCTGTGGTGGTGTCCTTGACCGGGTGGTTCGCACCGCGATGGCCGACATCCATTTTCATGGTTTTGGCCCCAAGCGCGAGCGCCATCATCTGATGACCAAGGCAAATCCCGAACACCGGCTTGCCGCTGTCGATCAGGGTCTTGATGGTCGGAACCGCATATTCGCCAGTTGCGGCCGGGTCACCCGGGCCGTTTGACAGGAAGATGCCATCCGGGTTCATCGCAAGGATTTCATCAGCCGGGGTGGTGGCCGGAACAACCGAGACCTTGCAATCAAGGCTTGCCAGGTTGCGAAGGATGTTGCGCTTTACACCGTAATCGATGGCAACGACATGGTGCTTGGCATTGCCAACCTTGCCGTATCCGCCTTCGCGGGACCAAAGCGCTTCGTCCCAGTCATACCCGGTGGTGCAGCTGTTGTCCTTGGCAAGGTCCATGCCTTCAAGGCCCGGCCAGTCATTGGCCATGGCAATAAGCGCGGGGATATCAAAGGTGCCATCCGGGTTGTGGCAGATCACACCGTTCGGCGCACCTTCGTTCCGGATGCGTTTGGTCAGGCGACGGGTATCAACACCGGCGATCCCGATCCGGCCGTGTTCGGCCAGCCATTCGTTGAAATGTTTCTGGGCACGATAGCTTGACGGGTCGGTAATGTCCTGGCGCAGGATGCAGCCAAGGGCGACCGGTTTGGCGTTTTCGATATCTTCGTCGTTGGTGCCGACATTGCCGATATGGGGGAAGGTAAAGGTGATCATCTGACCGGCGTAAGAGGGGTCGGTCATGATTTCCTGATAGCCCGTGATCGAGGTGTTGAAGCAGACTTCACCAACGACCTCCCCTCGGGCCCCGACGCCGCGTCCCCAAAAAACTGAACCATCTGCGAGAACCAGGACGGCAGAAGCACCAGGTGGCGGGGTGTGCGTGGGCGCTGACATTGGCAAATGTCCTTTCGATCTTTCCACGGTGAAACACGGAGTCTTTTTATATATACTATTTCTGCGCAGGCCGACAAAAACGGCTGCTTTTAACCTGCATACCGGCCATGCAGACGCGCCAACTGGTTTCCAGCAAGATGAGCTGACCATGATATAAACGTCAGCGTTGTATGCTGAAAGCGGGGCAAAGCGTGATCCCGGCAGGCAAATTGGCGGATGTCTACGGGAGTCGGCATAGCATGTCAAGAACGCATCTAAACTTTTATTTATTCAATAAAATCAATAACTTACGTGTTAACGTTTTCTTTGCGTCAAATGCCGTTTTGCGGTATGTTCGCTCCTTTCTTCCACAGAATCAGAGATGAGCCATGCTGCGATCGCAGCTTAATGACGCTTTGAAAAAGGCAGTCCTTGCTAAGGATGCCTGCTCCGTAACCACCGTGCGCCTTATCCTGGCGGCACTGAAAGAACGCGATATCGCGGCACGGGGTGAAGGCAATACCGATGGCATTTCGGATGATGAAATCATCAACCTGCTGCAGGCGATGGTCAAACAGCGCCGCGAAAGCATCGAAATGTACACCAAGGGCAACCGCCCGGAACTGGCCGAACAGGAAGCCTCCGAGATCGAAGTGATCGAAAAGTTCCTGCCTGCCCAGCTGTCCGATGATGAGATCGAAGATGCTGTGCGCGGCACCGTTTCGGAAATCGGTGCGACCTGTCTTAAGGATATGGGCCGCACGATGGCAGCCCTTCGCGAGAAATATAGCGGCACCATGGATTTCGGCAAAGCCGGTGGTGTTGCCAAAAAACTGTTGGGTTAATCTCAACAGCACACTGTAATTTGGAAGCCGGGCGTGTAAAATCGTCCGGCTTTCGTCGTCCCGGGACCGGACAATAATCACATCAAATCAGGTCGGCCGGGACAGGGACCAATCAACACAGTTGCAGCATCATGCTGTGACATTACGGGAACGGGGCACACATGAGCTTTCCCCAGTCGTTTCTTGACGACCTGCGGGCACGGGTGGGGCTGGCGGATGTCGTCGGCACATCGGTGAAGCTGATCAAACGCGGCCGGGAATATTCCGGGCTGTGCCCGTTCCATTCTGAAAAATCCCCGTCCTTTACGGTCAATGAGCAAAAAGGTTTCTATCACTGCTTTGGCTGTGGTGCGCATGGCGATGTCATCAGCTTTGTGATGAATACCCGTGGCCTGACCTTTATCGAGGCGGTCGAGGTGCTGGCCAATCAGGTTGGCATGGAAGTCCCGAAACAATCGCGCGAAGCCCAGGAACGCGAACAAAAGGCCAAGACCCTTTATGAGGTCATGGAAGCGGCCTGTGCGTTTTTCGAACGCATGTTGCGCATGCCCGAAGGCAAGGAAGGGCTTGATTACTTCCACCAGCGCGGACTGGATGACAAAACCATCAGTGACTTCCGGCTGGGCTATGCGCCGGATAATCGCGGGGCGCTCAAGGCAGCACTCAAGCGCGAAGACATTGATGAAAAACTCATGATCGAGGCCGGGCTTTTGATTGAGCCCGAAGATAGCGGACGTCAGAGTTACGACCGGTTCCGCGGGCGTGTGATGTTCCCGATCCTTGATCGGCGCGGCCGGGTGGTGGCCTTTGGCGGGCGCGTTATGGGGGATGGCAAGCCGAAATACCTTAACAGTCCGGACACCCCGCTGTTTCATAAGGGGCGGCTGCTGTATGGCCTGCCTCAGGCGCGCGAAGCATCGCGCAATGACGCACCGATTATTGTTACCGAAGGCTATATGGATGTAATCGCCCTGCATCGGGCGGGCTATCGCGGGGCGGTTGCCCCACTTGGCACCGCCGTGACCGAGGAGCAGATTGGCGAGCTTTGGAAAATGACCAACGAGCCGATCCTGTGCCTTGATGGCGATGCGGCGGGTAAGCGTGCGGCAGTGCGGGCGGCCGAACGGGCCTTGCCGATCCTGCGGCCGGGCAAGTCATTGCTGTTTTCCATCCTGCCCGAGGGCGAGGACCCCGACAGCCTGATGGCGGCCCCGGACGGGTTTGAGAGTTTCCGCAAGATCATTGATCATGCTGTGCCGCTGGCCGAGCTGGTCTGGCGGATGGATGTCGGTGCGCACAAGATCGATACCCCGGAACGCCGTGCCGCGCTTGAGGCAACCATCAATCAGCGCATTTCGGTGATTGCCGATGAAGCGGTGCGGTCACAATATAATGCGATGTTCCGCGACCGGATCTGGAAGCTGTTCAAGGGCGATCGCGGTGGCAAGCCGGCAAACCGGTCCGGTTACGGCGGGAATTCCGGCGGTTTTCAAAATAAAAAAGCCGCATGGGGTGGCAAACGCGGAAAAAATGACCATTTCTGGGTTCCGGCCGGTAAAGCGGTTCCGGGCATGTCGCGACCACCGATGCAAAAGAAACGCGACCTGCAGGACTCCATTCTTTTGCTGACACTGATCAATCATCCTGCCCTGCATGATGAGATTGGCGAACAGCTGGGAATCTATAGTTGTGCAGACTCCGCGCTTGACAATCTTCGTCGGGCCGTCTTAAAGCTGCTTGACGACGATCCTGGACTTGATTGCGAAACGATCAAGGCTCAATTGGAGCGCGACGGGCTGTCAGAGACAGTTTCGCGGGTGGTCAGTGCGGACGTAATTGCGCACGCCGCTTTCGCCAAGCCCGAAACGCCGCTCGAACGGGCCCTGACGGGTTGGAAACAGGTTTTTTCCATGGCTGTAAGCTCCCTGGAGGACGAAGAGGCAAGATACGCCGTCCGACAGTTGGCAGCAGATACCAGCGAGGAAGAATGGGAAAGATTTTCTCACAGACGAGAGGATCTCGCCCGACGCCGGGAGAAAGTGTTTAAGCTCGACGACTGATCATTGATCGCGTGTGTGGTCTGGATCAGCGATCGGGCTATTTGTGATTTGCGCTGAGAGACACGGCGCTTGGGACAACAACGGTACGAACGTACCCAGCGGGAAACGGGGAATAGATGTCGTCTAAGACTTCGAACGCTGAAGAGAAAAAGAACTCTTCTGAAAACGCAGACGGACCTCTTCTCGATACATATAAGTCGGCCATCAAGAAGCTCATTGCCAAGGGCAAGGAGAAGGGCCACATTTCGGTCGATGAGTTGAACGCAGCCCTGCCTTCCGAGCATTTTTCCTCGGAGCAGATCGAAGACGTGATGAGCAATCTTAACGAGATGGGCATCAATGTCATCGACGGCGATGAAGCGGACGACAACGACGACAGCGATGATTCCGATGCCGATCCGCGTGGCAACATCTCCGAAGAGGATGTTGGCCGGACCGATGACCCGGTTCGCATGTATCTGCGTGAAATGGGCAGTGTTGAGCTGCTGTCGCGCGAAGGCGAAATCGCCATTGCCAAACGTATCGAAGCCGGTCGCGACATGATGATTGGCGGGATTTGCGAATCCCCGCTGACCATTCGTGCGATCGTGAACTGGCATGACCAGCTGCAGGCTGGCGAGCTTTTGCTGCGTGACGTTATTGACCTTGAAACCACCTATGGCGGTGGCCCGGATGCGGAAATCGCCGCCGAGGAAGGCGAGGAAGAAGATACCGACGTCGATGCAGAAGCAGATGTCGAAAGCTTCGATTCTGCCAATGACGACGACGATGAAGACGCCGAAACCGAAACCCCCGAAGGCATCTCTGACGAGGCCGAGGAAGACGAGGACGAAGACGACGACGAGTCCGAAAGCTCCGAGGGTGAAGACGGTGAGGGCGACGGCGAAGACGATGATGATGACGAGAACGAGCAGGTCAACGTTTCGCTTTCCAAAATGGAAGAGGAACTGACTGAGCAGGTTCTCGAGAAATTCGAGCTGATCGCCAAGACCTATGAGAAATTGCACAAGGCGCAGGAACAGCGTCTGGTTGCGATGAACAAGGGTGAAAGCGTCCCGGCCGCGACCGAGAAGCGCTATAACAAGCTCAAGGGCGAGATGGTCGACCTGATGGAAGATGTTCACCTGAACAACTTCCGCATTGAGGAACTGCTTGATCACCTGACCGGTTTGAACAACCGTCTGCTCGGCCTTGAAGGCAAGCTTCTGCGCTTTGCGGATCGTTGCAAGATCAAACGTCCGGACTTCGTCAAACAGTATCAGGGCCATGAACTTGACCCGAACTGGATGGAGCGCGTTGGCGGCCTGCCGGGCAAGGGCTGGAAAACCTTTGTCGAGCGTTATTCCGAAGAAATCGCCAACCTGCGCGAAGGTGTTGGTGGCGTTTCGGCCGAAGTGGGCTTGCCGATTGGTGAATTCCGCCGCGTTTATGGCGTGGTCAACAAGGGCGAACGCGAAGCCGGTCGTGCGAAAAAGGAAATGATCGAGGCCAACCTGCGCCTCGTGATCTCGATCGCCAAGAAATACACCAACCGTGGTCTTCAGTTCCTTGACCTGATTCAGGAAGGCAATATCGGCCTGATGAAGGCGGTGGACAAATTCGAATACCGCCGTGGGTACAAATTCTCGACCTATGCGACCTGGTGGATCCGTCAGGCCATTACGCGTTCGATCGCCGACCAGGCCCGCACGATCCGTATCCCGGTTCACATGATAGAGACCATCAACAAGCTGGTGCGTACCTCGCGTCAGATGTTGCATGAAATCGGCCGCGAACCGACCCCGGAAGAGCTGGCAGAAAAGCTTCAGATGCCGCTTGAGAAGGTTCGCAAGGTTCTGAAAATTGCCAAGGAGCCGATCTCTCTTGAAACCCCGATCGGGGACGAGGAAGACAGCCATCTTGGCGATTTCATCGAAGACAAGAACGCCGTTCAGCCGCTTGATGCTGCGATCCAGGCCAACCTGCGTGAAACCACCACGCGCGTTCTGGCCTCGCTCACCCCGCGTGAAGAACGTGTTCTGCGTATGCGTTTCGGCATCGGCATGAACACCGACCACACCCTTGAAGAGGTTGGTCAGCAGTTCTCCGTGACCCGCGAACGTATTCGTCAGATCGAAGCGAAAGCGCTGCGCAAGCTCAAGCATCCGTCGCGCTCGCGCAAACTGCGTTCGTTCCTCGATTATTAAGAAATCACATGCGGTTCGGGCTTGACCTTGCCCGGAAAATCGCTAGTTTTCGGGACCGCACCGGACCACCGGTGCGGTCTTTTCTTTACCCGGACTTTTGTCTTGGGGGCCCGTAGCTCAATTGGTTAGAGCCGACCGCTCATAACGGTCTGGTTGGGGGTTCAAGTCCCTCCGGGCCTACCACGGGAAATAATCATATAATATGATTATTTCCCGTGGTCATCTTTCTGCTTTCCCAAATAATCATATTTTTGAACGTGCCGCTGTATCCCGGACCTTTGTCATAATTCCGGGTTATAAAATTGAATTTAATGTGTGTTTTCTGATGTTTAGGCTCAGGGCCTATTAATTTTTGGTCCACCTTTTGATTGAAAGTACTGCTTCTGATCTGAGAGGAGCACTTTATGATCGACCTGTTTTGGCTTTCCCGTTCTCAGTTGCGGCGCATTAAGCCGTATTTTCCGCAAGCCCACGGGGTTCCGCGTGTTGATGACCAGCGCGTTGTTTCCGGGATTGTCCATGTCATTGGCAATGGTCTCCGGTGGCGTGATGCCCCAAGGGAGTGCGATCCGTACAAGGCGCTCTATAACCGCTTTGTACGCTGGAGCCGTTTGGGCGTGTTTGATCGTATATTCTCAGCGATTGCAGCCGAGAACGGCGCACCTGAACAGTTGATGATCGACGCCACACACCTGAAGGCACATCGCACGGCGGCCAGTCTGCTTAGAAAGGGGATGTTCCCCGCCGTATCGGACGCACAAAAGGTGGCCTGAACTCCTAGCTGCATGCGGTTGTCAACGGGCACGGCAAGCCGCTTGTCCTGTTGCTCACCGAAGGTCAGATGAGCGATCATTTCGGCGCAAAGCTTATGTATGAAAGCCTGCCAACCTCGGCATCTCACCTGATTGGTGACAAGGGGTATGACAGTGACGAGTTCCGAGCAGCGCTCAACGCCAAAGGGATCAAGCCCTGCATACCGCCGCGCAAAAACAGAAATACGCAGATATCATATTGCCGAAAGCTCTATAAAACACGGCACAAAGTCGAGAACATGTTCGGAAAGCTCAAAGACTGGCGCAGTATCGCGACCGGATACGACAGGTGCGCGCACACCTTCTTATTAGCAATTTGTATCGCAGCTACGGTCATCTTATACCTCAATTAATGAGTCCTGAGCCTAAATCTTGAAGCATTTTGGCAAGCTGGCAAGGCAGGCTGTCATCTCGCCCTATTTATAGCATCCAAGACAAAAACGTCCTCAAGTCTCCGTAAATACAAGTGCGTACTTATCCGATGTGTAGCGCTTATTGCTATTTTTCGAACGAAGTCGTGTTTTGGGGAGAGTTTTTTTTTACCAAGAAGTGCAACTTTTAAATGGAAATTGTCTTTCTAGGTATTTAGTGTGGTGATTGAGAGTGCCATATTAGTGGTGCAATGATAAGCTATTGAAAAAAAATTGTTTGTTGCCAAGCCCTGATTCCGGCAGATTGTCCTTATCAAGGATCATTGCTCTATGGTGAAGGCCGGTTGCTGCATTTTTTGCCAAGTTTCAGATAGACAGCAAGGTGTCGGGTCTCACCAAAAACTCGCAAACGCATCAAAGCGGGCTGCCTGCGGATAGCCGGTGACCGGACACTGACCTGCCACAAGCCATGCATGTGTTTCAAACTCTGAAACTGGACAGTCTCGCTTAAGACCATAGAATAGAACAGATGGAATTTTGCGCCATCGCAGCATGCGCTGGCCTACCATAGCTTGGTGGAGGCAAAGGGTGTTGATCGGTAAATGTTGTACGGCAACGTCAATGGCCCATCTGATTTCCTGCACGGTAAGCTGTTGTTCGGCCATCAGTCTTACGGAGAGATCGCGCTCAACTCCTTCTGCTGCTGATCTGCAAGCTCCGTGTCGTGGAACGATCCGCGAATATGGTAAGCCCGTAATAATTAGCCACGTGACGACCAGCCGGAAGGCAGCCTCCAGCATTAGAAATCTGCGTCTCCCATCCATTTTAATCAGATAGCAAAGTTTGCGCTTTGTAACACTCCACCGCACTTTCTGATCCTTCTATTTACTTATGTAAAAGCCAAATTAATAGGTCCTGAGCTTAAGATCTGATTGGGTTAAGGACAAGCAAGGCGTCCGGTACGTGGACCACAATTCGGCGTTTTTGCCAAGCATGGGATTGGCGTATGGCCATTGTGCAGCCAAATCATCAACATTCGGCAGTCTCTGAATGCCTGTCGCATTGCCGTGCCGAAGTTATCAAGAATAGTTCGGTCCGTCGGTGGTTGGTCCATCCGAGAGGTTGGAGCGCGGTTTTGAACTGGACAGGCTGACCAGCGTAAAGGAAGGGGTTGAATATGCACGACGCTTGACTAAGTCAGCAGGGTTTTTTAGGTCAGCCTTTTGATTAATTTGATCCATATTTTAGCCTCCATAAAGTTTCAACAGTAAACAAGATATAATCAAAACATAATAAATTGCCGCATCGATTGTATCTGTATATCAAAGCATGTTTTGGCGCATCAATCATTAAATGATGAATGTCGCAGTGTTGAAATCTGCGTTTCAAACAGTTAGGGTCCAAACTCATTCACATAATCGCTCTTGTCTCCGGGATATGTGCGGATATGCGGAGCAAAATCGTAGGAAGATATACATCTTTCAAGGTTTGGTGATAAAATAGCCCGCGCAAATCCGGGTGATCCGAAGGACACCTGCTATGAGAGAAAGCCTGTGCGTCAAACCCCTTGACCGGGGATCACCCCGCTCTGCGGTCTTTTCCTAGCTTTTTCTCTCATATCAAGTGCCGGATCAATCATGTGAATGAGTTTGAACCCTAGGAGTAATTCGACGGATCAAACCATCAATTAATTAAAGCATAGCAAGGCTCCACAATAAAAATCAGGACTGCAAATGACCGGTGCAATTGCATGCGTTTTGAGGTTTGACGATCGAAATGCAAAAGACGACTGCCTTCGGATGGCATCAAGTATGGACCGGTACGGTCCAAAACGTCGTCAGGTTTGGTCAGACGGGACGGTTTCAGTTGCAAAATTGCTGTCCTGTACTTTGCCGGAAGATTTTTTCGAGAAACAGCCTGTCTGCTTGCGCGCAGGAAAATGGTGTGGCGTGGCTGCGGCACGCTTGGATGACAGAGCAGGTGTGATCGCCGGGCTTGGTCTGGACACGAAGGCGGCTGCGCGCTTATCAGATTCGGACTTGCTGCTGCTGGCATTGGAAAAATGGGAAGAAGAGGCACCCGCACGTATTCCAGGGCAGTATGGTTTCATTGTTTGGAATGCCGAACAGCAGCGCTTGTTGTGCGGTCGAGATGCGCTGGGCCGGGCACCGCTCTATTTCTATCGTTCGGAACGTTTTATTGCTGTTGCGAGCATGCCTGCCGGGTTGCTTGCGTTGCCTGATGTGCCTCAAACACTATCGGAGACCTGGATTGCACATCGTTTAATGGCGGCGGCCCCGACCGGAAGTTGTTTTGAATTTATCGACGAACTTGAGCCTGGTCATTTTCTGATTGCCGAAAAAGGCAACATCAACTGTCGGAAATGGTGGTGTATGCCCGAACGGGGGTCTGTCCAGCCAGACAGTGCAACAGCTTTGAAGGCACAAGGGCGAGAACTGTTTTTTTCTGCTGTTAAGTCCTGTCTGCGCTCGACGAAACCCATTGCTGCTCAATTAAGCTCAGGATGCGATAGCGGAGCTGTTGCAGCCGCTGCTGCAGTATTGTTGTCTGAACAGGGGCGAAGTGTTGATGCGTACACGGCAGCGCCGCACGAAGACTTTCGTGCGAAGTCAGCCAGTCGGCTATGGGATGAGTCGGAAAAAGCAGCTATCTTGGCTGCGCGGCATGGCAATATGCGGCACCATGTGATCCGGATTGGACGGCAGAATCCTTTTTCTTATATGGACAGATCTGCTCAAGCGTTGCAGCAGCCGCACCGGGCACCTGCCAATAATGTCTGGTTGACCGAATTAGACAATGCAGCCCGGCGTAATCGTTCGGAAGTGATGCTGACGGGGGGCATAGGGAATCTGACGATCAGCTATAGTGGGGTTGCCCGTCTCTCGGAAATGTTGAATTCTCTGGCTGTTCCGAGTTGGCTCCGCGAGGCCTTTCTGCTATGGCGGCGGCAGAAGATGTCCTGGAAGGCAATCGCCTATCACAGCTTTGCCCCGCACACTCCGCGCGGAGCGTGGGAGATCGTCGCCAGGGTCCTTGGCAATGCAAACAAAGCGAAGAAATCTGTTATTGCGCCGGAATTTTTTCAGGATATGTTGCGAAGCAACCGGCTGTCGCAGCGTGCGCTGTTGCCCCGCATGCAGCCCTCTATCTTCGGTAATGACAGGCGGTTGGCGGGGTTTGGTCGACTTTCTTTGGGGCTTGATCGGTATGCTGATTATGCGGAAACGGGAATCGAACATCGTGATCCAACTGAAGATCAGCGTTTGGTGGAGTTCACGCTTGGGCTGTCTGAAGAATGGTTTTTGCGCAATGGGAAGACAAAGTTCTTCTTGCGGCTAATCGGGGAAGATCTGCTGCCCGAGCACTGTTTTGACCCTGATACGCCAAGAGGTGGTCAGTCGGCGAACTGGTATGAAGGACTGACCGATTCACGTGCGAGTTTACGCGAAGAGTTGGAAATATTAGCGCGACATCCACACGTTGGGCGGTATGTGGACCTTGAGAGTTTGAAGGGACTGGTCGAAGATTGGCCCGGCGATAGATGGGAATCCAAGGAAATCATTCAATTGTATAAGCAGTCATTAATGCGAGGTGTCGCAACAGCTCGCTTCATTCGCCAAATGATCCCATCAAATTACTAGGACCCGACGTCGATCGCGGGTGTGTTGATGTCCATGACGGGCAGTTTATCATGTGAAAATGCGAGATATATCGTTTTTGATCTGGTTATTAAGAGCGACATATATCTACCTGAGTTGACGCTTTATGATGGCGGGCGAGAGCCAGATGTCGAGATTTCGATTTCCAGACTTTATGACATGCCAGATGATGCGAAACGTGTGAAGAAATACATTTGGCACCATGGCGACGTGGTGCATATCTCTTGGCCACGGCTCGGCGAGTTTCAGGTCATTGACGGTCGGCACGTGTTGATGGATTTAAAGTCAGGCGTTGAAATGAGCCGTGTGCGGACGATGTTGCTGGGCACGGTTATATCTGTTGTGCTGTATTTAAAACAGATGTTGGTGGTGCATGCGAGTGCGACACTGGTTGGTGATAAGGTTGCCTTCTTTGTGGGGCCATCTGGTGTCGGAAAGTCGACCATGGTTGCCTACTTGCAGACGCTTGGGTTTGAGACGATCTGCGATGATTTATGTGTCTTTCGCGTCACCGAGAATGGCAGGGTGATTCTCAAGGAAGGTATCCCCAGAGTGAAGCTTTGGACAGATAGTTTGGAGTTTGTCGGCACATCACGGGAAGGCTTATTACAGGACAGCTATCGTCGGGATAAATTTCATGACGTTATCGAAACCATAGGCGATATTGATGTGACCGAAGGGAACCGGTTTTATCTGATCACCCCGGAAGATGAAGGGGATTTCCGCTGCCAACCTCTCGACAAGCTGGCAAGCATGATTGAAATACAGAAAAACCTGTATCAGCCAAAATCAGCGAAACACTTCCTGGGCCATCAGTTTGCCTTGAATGCAGTTGCCAATTTGCTGCGGAAGAACAGTGTTTTCGAGATTTATCGCCCGACCACCTTTGCCCGAACGACAGAAAAACATCGCAAACTTATAGATATCGTCGGTTCTGCGACGTGACGTGTCATAAAATCAATAGGCTTGAGCCGTGAGTGCTGCGCAGGACTTTTTTTGGCCAATCAACCTCAAACGTCTCGACGGGAAATTGGTGGTCTTTGGCTGGATGCGGCCAGACCCGATCCCATGTCGCGTGAACACGCAGGTGGAGGTGCAGCGGGCACGACAGCGACCGATCAAACGAAGCCTGATTGCGTTGAAAGATACCATTGCAGAGCCGGTGCCCGATCAGGATTTACGTTTTATCTTTCATGCATCGCGTTGTGGCTCAACCTTGGTTAGTCAAATCTTGGATCAAGCACCGGACAGTTTGAGTTATTCGGAGCATGGGTTTATTTCAAAAGCCCTTTTGATGGATATGGATGACGGAAATATGGATTTTCCAATTTTGCGGGCTTGTCTTGACCTGCTGCGTCCCAGTCCGCAATTCCGGAACAAGAAAGTTGTGATACGTTTCAGTTCTTGGACCAGCTTGCTGATAAAGCCGATCATAGAGCGTTTTACGGGGGTGGACTGGTGCTTTATCTATCGTGATCCCTTGGAAATCATGGTGTCCCATCGGATTTCTCCGGCGGGGTGGTCGAACAATCCGCATGCGGTCACAAAGCATGCCGCGCATTTGGTTGATGATCAGGAAGATCCTGTTCGATTTGCTGCAGAAGTGGTGAATGCGTTTTTCACTCAAGCGATTGCGGCTCCGGCGGATCGGAGATGCTTGGTTGACTATAAAAACCTGAAGGTGGACGTCATGGGTCGCCTGTTTCCTCATTTTGGACTAGAGCTTACTGATGAAGTTCGCGTCGCAATTGCGCAGATTATGCAGTTCGATGCGAAACGGCCAGAGGTAGGGCATTTTCAGCAAGATACTGAATTTAAGCAGACAAACGCGACACAGATTGAGCGTGCTGTTGCGGTGTCAGGTGGGGTCGCGCAGAGCTATGCCTCCTTGTCTGCGATTGTCAATTCGGAAAGGGGGCGCAATGGAAACCGAGTTTATTAAAGGAGAAGGGTTCTCGGCATCCGTCACTTTAGATGCCGGGTTGTACCACGCACTGGAGAAGCGTGTGCGGGCGCAACTAAACGCGCAGGGCGAAACGCCAAAACTGTTAAGGGATCTCGCCGATGTGTTGCGGGCGCAGGGGGATTTACGCGAGGCGACCGAAGTCTTGGATCGCGTAACTGCGCTGGATCCATCATGTCCAAAGACACATTACATGTGCGCCGCTCTGCGCGGGGATGTGACGGGCCTTAAGTTGCCTGACGGGGCTGTTTCTGTGCCGGTGGCAGTTATTCCAGATGCTTTTCCACAGAAGGTTTACGAAATCCTGTTTGCCGAGGCAACGCGATCAGAAGAAGAATATGTCGAAGACAAGGTCGTGATTAATGGTATGGCAACCTGCGACCGTAAATTCAGGTATTCATATCGTAAGCAACTTTCGAGGGAATATGAGGATCTTTACCTAACCCATCTGATGCCATTGTTGGAGAAGACGGTTCCGAAATTGGGGATTGGATGGCCAACGGCACGACCGCCATCAAAGAAGTTTAGTCTGTGCCGACATGGCGCGTATTTTTTGCCGCACCAGGATCATGGATACCATGATCGCATGGTATCCATCGTATACCATATGCATCAGCTGCCGCGAATGTTTAAGGGCGGTCAGCTTGCTGTGTTTGACACAGACTACGAAACCAAGCAGGCGCTGGATAAATTCACGCTCTATGATTTTCAACCCAACATGTTGGCGATTTTTCCCAGTTGGGCAATGCATGAGGTTTTACCGGTCTCATTGCCGAATGATGAATTCCAGCACGGTCGTTTCGCGGTCGTATCTCATTGCTAACAGCTATGCAGTAAATTCTGAGCTGTTTTACCTCTTTCTGGACCCTAGCTGCCTTTACTACAGCGCGCTTAACTGAGTGTTGGTGGAAAAAAGGTGGAGCAAGAATTCTTGCCCAATACTGATTGCTTCTAGAGTTTGGTTGTTTTCTCCTCGAAGTGCAGCAATGGTGCAGATTAAACGCAACTTGCAATATTGATTTAAAATTTAAATTAATGAAATTTTTTCAACCATAAATTGCGTGTTTTAACGTTGCTGGCGTATGGTGACGGGGGTATTTTTGCAAGATCAAAATTTATTTTAGTAAGGGTTTTCAATGAGAGACCAAGTTGGTGAATTACAGAAAGAATTGAAATGGATAAATCCAAAATATTCACGACAAGATGTAATCGAAATGCACCAACATGAATTTCATCGTAGACCTCAGAAATTTTTGGTCCTTGATGATTTTGTTCAGGCAGATGCATTGAGGTCCATCCGCAAATTGTTACTCGGAGAGGGGCAGTGCGAAGAAATGTTTCGCCGGTATCGTGATAAATCATTCGTAGAAAAAGAAAAATTCTACGATTCACATGATGAGGATCGGTTTATTCACGAGTTTATTTACCGCAAACCCGCTTCAGGTAAGGAAATGGCGCCGTCGACACTTGAAGATGTCAAAATGCGGGCTCAAATTCAGTCTGAAGCGTTCCACTCATGGCTGCGTCTGCTTACGGGGCGCGATGTGCAATATACAAATGCGATCAATTTAAAACGTCTGGATCACGAACATTTCTTGCGATGGCACAACGATTCAGCGCAAGGGCGCGTCTTGTGCATGGTGTTGTATTTGCATGAAGACTGGCAACCTGGCTTTGGTGGTCGATTGCAGTATAAAGACGAGAACAATGACATTCATAATATTGATCCCTTGTTTAATCGCGTCGTAATTTTTGATTCAAACAAAAACTTCAACCATGCAGTCGAGCCGATGACACCTGCAGCAACCGGTTGGAAACGCTTAAATTACTCGGCCTGGTTCCAAGGCGACAAAACGAAAAATATGAATATCTAAAATATATGCGTATCGGATATCCAAGACAGCAGGTTGTCTGCCAATGAGAGAAAGCGCTGAGTATATTTGTCGGCATCAAAATAACAATGATGGTCCTGAAGGACGGGAAATATTGGATATCGGCGTGCTCGGCGGCGGGACTTCCGGTTTGTTGACGGCTTTGGCGCTTAAAAAGCGACGGCCATATCTGAATGTTTCTATCATCCAATCAAAGAAAATACCGATCATAGGTGTTGGTGAGTCTACGGTCCCAATGGTTGTCAGCTTTTTGCACAATTACATTGGGCTGGGTGTGGGCGATTTGCTAAAGAACGTCCGTCCAACGATCAAACAAGGCGTGCGCTATGATTGGGGTAAGCCGGGGGACTACTATTTTAATGCGCCATTTGACTGGGACGTGAATGACATCGGTTTGATCGGTTCCATGCGCTTAACCGGGAGTCCAAATGGGGCGACCAGTCAGGCGATTTTAATGGAGCATCATAAGTTGCCGCTATGGCTGGGGCCCAATGGCAAGGTGGCTTCGCAAATGGACCGGTATCGCTTTGCCTATCATTTGGACAATGCGCTATTGGTCACTTATCTTGAGCAAGAGGCCCTCACCGCCGGAATTGAGATGGTGGATGCGGTTATCGTTTCTGCCGATAAGCACCCGCAGAGGGATGAAATTGTCGCCCTTCAGACCGATGATGGGCGTAAGTTAAGCTATGACTTGTTTGTCGATTGCAGCGGCTTTCGATCCACCTTGCTGAATAAAGAGTTGGAAGTACCTTTCATCGGATTTGAAAAATCGCTGTTTAGCAACCGCGCAATCGCATTCCAAAGAGACCATGGCGGGGACATAAAGCCATATACGAGTGCAATCACCATGGATGCCGGCTGGAGCTGGATGGTTCCAACGCGCCACAATGACCATTGTGGATACGTTCACAGCAGCGATTTTATTTCCGTCGAAGAGGCAAAAGACGAAGTCGTCGAACGGTTCGGCGAGGTTGAGTTCCTTAATACCGTTTCATTCCGGAATGGCCGACACGAACGCTGCTATGTCGGTAATGTCATTGCGATTGGCAACTCCTATGGCTTTTCTGAGCCGCTTGAAGCCAGCGCATTGTTACAAATTGCGCGGCAGGTCATTTTGCTGGTTGATGAATTGCCGCGAACAAAACATGACCGGTCGACCGAGCAGTTGATGAATGGTCAGGCGGCGGACGATTGGGACAAGCTGAAATGGTTCATCGCTGCCCACTATCAGATCAATAACAAGAAACAGACGCCGTTTTGGGATGTGATGCGCAGCGAAGCAGACATTTCCGGCATCAAGCCGTTGATGGATTTGTTCCGTGAGGGGGCGCCGTTGTCTATGCGTTCTCCCTGGGCGCTAGAGGCAATCCGCAAAGTTGGCATTCCCTATTACGGCCTCGCCGGGTTCGATACGATTATGATGGGCTGTGCGGCTCCGCATCGTTTGCTTGCGACTGGGGAAAGTGATGAGATCTGGAGGCAAAGATATCGAATGGCTTCGACCTTTATGATGTCTGCACTGTCACATGACGAGGCTTTGGCAGTGTTTGATGAAGACCCTGATCTTTTGATGGTTGCGGGCGACTTCAACGCTAGTGAAAACCACCGTTTCACGACTCTCGGACAATGATGCAGTATTTCTACGAAACATACGGTTTGAAGATCGGGAGTGATCTTGTTCTTAACGATTATTGGACCGATGAACACCCAGAAGTCGTGCGTGATGTTATGATTGAACGGGGAAAAGTCCCAGGCCAGATTGCAGGCAACTGCATCCATAGAGGGCCCAATTGGGAAATGAGTGAGGACGCCTTCATTATTCATGTCCCAAGGGTGGGAGCTTACCTTATAGAAGCGGGAAACAGGATCGTTTATGAAGCCGCGCCGAAAGTCGAGGATCGGGACGTAGGGCTCTTTCTTTTCGATGTTGCTTTGCCGATACTGCTGCATCAGCGCAAGGTTGTTGCACTCAGGGCCTCTGCTGTACTTGTGAACGGTAAGGCGGTCCTCCTGTGTGGTGCATCGGGTACAGGTAAATCGATTTTGGCGGAGAGCTTAGCCCAACGTGGCCATCCAGTCTTGGCTGATACCTGTGCCTCGATCAGTTTGGGTGCGGGCGGGATGCCCTGCCTGTTGCCGGAAGGCCCGAAGATCAGATTGTGGGGGCGAGCGTTGGAAAAGAAGGGCTTTGATCCTGTCGATCATACAGTGCTCCGATCCTGTAAGCTCAAGTATCTTGTGTCGTCATTGCCGGCTTCTCGAGAACAGGCTGCGATTGGTGCCATTTATTTCCTGATAGAACACAGACCACCTCGAACAGCCGGTATCGAACGGCTGGACGCGATCAATGCATCCCACTATTTGGTCATGAATGCCCTCCGGCCACGCCTGCTTCAAGCCATGAATCTAATGCCGAAGTTTTTTTCAATGGCAGCACAAATGTCAGCGAAATCAGAAATGTATACATTAACGTGTGAGCGTGACGTTACGGTATTTGACACCTTCGCCGGACAAATGGATGCGCAATGGCAGGGTGAAGGCACGATATGAAAAATCTATACTGGCTTGCCTCTTATCCTAAGTCAGGAAATACGTGGCTTCGTATCTTGCTTGATAATCTTTCTCGTCCAATGCCGGAAAAATTTACCGTAAACGATCTTAGCGCAATTTTGACCTCTACAGATCGGCGTACTTTTGACGATTCTACTTTGCTTAGTAGTGGATTACTTGATGTGCACGAGATCGAAGATTTGCGCCCAAAAGTGCATGTTGAATTTGCTCAGGTAGACCATCATGCAGCCCCCCATAGCGTCGGCCATCACCCCGGTGATGGAGAGTTCCCACAGTTTACCAAGGTTCACGACGCCTATCGCTACCTGAGCGATGGCACACCGCTATTGGGTGGGGTGCGGGCGGCAAAAGGCGCCATCTATGTCGTGCGTGATCCGAGAGGCGTTGCACCGTCTTACGCGCATCACATAAATGTCGATCTTGGTGAAGCTATCGCCGATATGGCGAACAGCGAAATGGTTCATCGCGATTTCAAGGATCATCAACGGCGACACTTGCCGATTATTTATTCTGACTGGAGTGGACATGTCGCAAGTTGGCTGGAACAAACTGATTTGCCGGTACATTTGATCCGCTATGAAGATATGATGTCAGATACCGTTTCCGTGCTTCGTAAGTTATTGGAATTTCTTGATTGGCAGTGTTCAGAAGACCAAATCTGTCGGGCAGTGGAAGCATCCCGCTTCGAGACGCTTCAGGCACAAGAGAGAAAGTCCGGTTTTCGTGAGGCTCCGAATCCTACTTTCTTCAGAAGAGGTCTGGTTGATGGTTGGCGCGACGAGTTGACTAAAGCACAAATCAGAGACATTGAATGCCAACATGCAAAGATGATGGCTCAGTTGGGCTATGTCCCGCTCAATACGGACATTTAGCGGAGTAAAACGATGGATAAGTATGAAAACAATTTGATCAAGCGTACAGACAGTTGGATCGCGGCACGTTCGGGCGAAGAAACATTGATGATGCAGGTGCAAACCGGCCAGTACATGAGTTTGAACGATACAGCAACGGCGGTTTGGGAGGCGCTGGAGAAACCAGCGATGTTCCAAGACGTGGTTGCAGCAGTCGTCTCCGAGTTCGAGGTCTCTGAAGAACAGGCTGAGCGTGACGTCGAAACCCTGCTTGATGGTTTGATCAAGAACGATGTTTTGAGCGTTGAAAAGAGTTAGAGCCTTTCTCTGATCGGCAGGTTCCACTGCCCGGAATTTTTTGTGGAGTGTCTTTGCAGTTTTGAGGCGGGAATTGGCAGACCAGATCGCCGATTTCCCGCCTTTTGTGTTCTTGAGGGCTTTTTTTCATGCTCTTCACTTTTGCGACTTTCGAAGGGCAGTTCTACAGTCGGCAGAAGCTCGTCGAGAGGAAACAAAGGCATCCTTTTCTGCTAGGGTCGTGACCCTAGCCATCTGTTTTTCCTTTTATAAACCGCTTGAGCCAAAAAACGGGGCGGAGAAAAATATACAAGGGAAAAAGTGCGGATGGCAATTGTAACTCGGAAAGGTCTTCAAAATTGATCAGCCAGCGCAATGTGAGGCGCATGCGATATGAAAAGGTTGATTTCAAATGGAATTGCCGCAAGAAAATCAAGGTTCGAGCCCACCTTGGAGAAACCTCTTTGCCTAATTGGCTTGACTCGCAAAAAGAACAACGAAATGCAGAAATCAGCCGTCTATATCGTTTTGATCTTGGCGCCGAAGGCGGTGTGCTAATTTTCAACTCTTTTCCATAAAACGTACGGATAAAGTCCAGACTGCTAAACATCACATCAGAAAGGTCATATTTGCGAGCAAGGCGAACTGCCTCGTTATAGTCATCGGATGGAATGATTTTGCTAAATGCGACGATATCGTCCATCCATTTCAAATATATCCAGAAGTGTTTTGCACCATGTGCGAGAAGATAAAGCAGGTTGTCTGAATGCCCTAGGGTTGGAAGGACTTTTCCTGTTAACGCAATGACCGTGCGTTTGTGCCACAACTCATCGAAGGCAATATCAAGATAGTTCGGGTTTTCAAAAAGACGCCAGTGAATTTCAATCCGGGTAGAAGCAAACTCATAGCAAGCGACATTGTCGCGGGCCATGAAAATTTTTTGCTGTAAATTCGATAAATCAGCCTTGGGATGCAGGCGTATAAAACCTTTCGTTCTTAGTATCTTATCAACTTTCCTCACATCCTCCTGAGAAATAAGAAAATCCAAATCAAGGCTTCGGCGGTAGATGCTGCTGCCATGAATCTGTTGCGAAAGTACCGGTCCTTTGATGGCCAAAAAGCGGATGCAGTGTTGATCAAATATATCGCTGACATTATGCAATGTGCGAAGAAGCTTCATTGCACGCATGGACTGCTGTTTGTAAGATTTGGTGATTTTGCTTTGGACATTTGGCGGAATTGGCGAAGACGGATATGACGCGAGCTGATTGCAAAGCGGAGACAGATAGCCGTGGCGATTTGCCATTACAACAAACCGTTTCCAGTCCCATGTGGGCGTAGTGTCCAAATGTATTTCTTGGCGGGCCAGTTCTGAAGGTGGGTTGCAAAGTTCCAAAAGAAGATCCAGTTCGCTGAACCGATTTTTGGTGCTGATAAAAGGAGGTAATTTCGACAATTTCACAAATCCACAGGTTTGGGCAGGGAGTAGTATATTCGTTTGGCAAAAGATGGACACTGCGCAGAATTTAAGGTGTTTTTTGCGGCAAGAGACTGATATCAAAATTGACTAATTTGGATGGCATACTGTGTTCCACAACAGTGTACCAGAAGGTGGATGATGACAGTCATGTGCGCGAGGGTATCTTTCGGGGAGTGCGATTTTGCGCAGGAGGTCATCGTAAGTGGTCTTCATTTTCAAACAAGGGGATGCCGTTGAAAATTGAAGTGCGTGCCCCGGACTCTCTTGCCCATATGGTGTTTTTTATTCTGGCGTTACTGACCTTATCATGGGTTTGCTATGATGGTTTGTGGGGGCAGTTGGTTACCTATGGGGCGGGTTCGGACATCTGGGAACATGTGGCAGTTCTCAAAGCCTGGTCGCAAAATATTCTCCATCCGTCTCATCCGCAAGTGAATGTAGATGCCGGGTCCCCGCGATATTCGCCGCTATACTTATGTTATGCCATCATTGTTGCTGCCACGGGCTTACCGCCTTTGCAGATGATCGGATGGATCGGCATTGTCCACTTTATCCTTTTGCTTGTCGGATTGCGTTGGTTTGCTTTGGCATATTATCGATCCGTTTGGGCACCGGTTATTACCCTGATCGTAATGTTGACCTTTTGGGGGATAGGTTGGGGGTGGTCCAACGCTTATGGCTTACGCAGCCTAATATTGGTCTCGTCTTACCCTTCAATCGGAGTGTTTGGTCTCAGCTTTATTCTGTTCGGGTTTGCCCTGCGCTTGATCCGTCAGCCGCAAGAACTTTCCAATGTTCAGGGAGCCGCTTTTTGTGGCTTGGTTTTTGTCATAATCTTAAGTCACTTCCTTACCGCCATTTTTGCCGGTGTTTTTGGTCTTTCATTGCTGTTCTTTGAGAAATCCACCAATCCCCGAAATAAAAGAAAGATTGTTTGTTGGGCGGCGGTTGCTTTCGCCCTTGCTTTACTTTGGCCCTGGTACTCCCTCGGAGGGGTCCTGTTTACCAATGATCTTGCCTTGCAAGCAAACTGGCTAAAAGCTGAATCTTTTCCTGAACTTGACAGGATAGCCAGATTGAACAGCACGGGCCGAAGAAAGTATTTTTATGACATGGACCAACTTCTGCTCAGAGCTGGTGTGGGTCTGGTTGGTTTTCTATTTCTGCCAGTTGTCTGGAAATTTCTCCCCCGTTATCGCGCTATCGTTATGATGGCAGGCATTTTCATTGGATTGTTGATGATCAATGCTGTCTTGCCGATCGCCCTTGGGCATCGGTATCTTTTTTTTGCATTGGTTGCCGCTCATCTGTGTCTGGTTGCGGTGTTTGTTGAGGCCATCAGAATTCAGAACGTTGTGGGGCGTTTTTTCGGTATTGTTTTGGTTTCCTTGGTGCTTGTTGTGTTTGGCATCCAGAAAGTCAGCCAGACTTATCGCCAATATATACAAAGCGTTGTTATCAGTTTTGATCGTGACGCCAGTGAAAGTCCGGTTGTCAGGCGCAATAAGGCGATCGCAGAGCATCTTTCAGAAGAATCGATCATCGCATCAGACCTCACGACGGCATTCAGTCTGGCAGCTTTCATAGGTAAGGTGATGATTCCCAAGCGGGGGCATTACTTTATTAAAGACGGGTCACAACGCAAGAAAGACCTGCGCATCATACTCGATCCTGAAACGGATGATCGGTTGCGAAGAGTATTGCTAGACCGCTATGGAGTGACAGACTTGATTGTCACAAAACAAAACAGGTCACCTGAGTTGGAGACATTTTGCCACAAAGAATCTGTGGCTGTTGTTATCGTCGGAGATGATCAGGTCTGCAAGTTAAGGCAGTCATAGTGGCCATTTCAGGAAGTTTTCCATCGGCAATCTGCAATTGAAGTGAGGAACCCCATGGAGGGAACATTTACGGGTTTTCTGAGATATGCCCGAAAAACAATCGCTGGGGTGTTTGTTCTTTCGCTTTGCGGCGCACTTACCGAAGGCATTGGTTTGATGTTGATTTTGCCAATGCTGGGTTTGTTGGGGCTAGGAGACAGCATTGCCGGATCAAGGCTTTTAAACTTGGCAGAATATGTCGATTTTCTGGCGATCCCGACTAAGCTAAGTGTCATCTTGGTTCTGTTTGCCGGTATTATCTCCGTTCGTTTGATGATCGTATATCATCGTTCGCTTCAAGTGTCGAAATTGCGCCTGGATTTTGGTCGGTATTTGTTTCAGCGCATCTGGAACACGCTGATTGGCGGTGAATGGTATTTTTTGGCCGCCAGACGCCGTAGCGATTTTATCCATTCCCTAACCATTGAGGTACAGCGTCTTTCCAATGGTCTGGCTGAAGTTCTGCGTTTTGTATCTTCTGTGATCTTGATGCTGGTTTATATGGTCTTTGCCTTTCAACTGTCTTGGCAATTGACATGCTTGGTGATTGTCATGGCAGGAGCAATTTTTGCCATTACGGCGGGCACAAGACACCGGAGCTTGCAAACAGGGCGGGATGTTCTGGGGCATGGACGGAAGACAAGCCATGTGATGACGCAGTATCTGGATGGCCTAGCATATGCCAAGGCCAATGGGATAGAAGCGCAACTGACGACCGAATTTATGTATCGGCAAGGTCTAACTTTCGAAGCGCGGCAAACCCACCAGAGAATGATGGCAAGCAGCAACTTCCTGTTGCAGTGGCTTAGCATGATTGGGCTGGTTGTATTTTTATGGCTTGGGATTGAGGTTTTCAACCTGGACTTTGCCACACTGCTGATAATGGTAATGATTCTTAGTCGCTTGTTGCCAGTCTGGTCCGGGCTCGAGAAGAATCTTCATGCGATTTTACACATCTGGCCGTCCTGTCAGTATCTGATGTCTCTGGAACGTGAACTTGTGCCGCAATTATCAGAACATTCAAATTATTCAGGAATCAAAGCCGCGCACAGAACCAGAATATCATCAGAGCCTTATCAAGACCCAAAGCCTGTTGAAAAGATCAAGCTAGAGACTGAGGTCGCGTTAAAAGGCGTGTTTATGCACCATTTAAACACGCCTGATGAGGATATTCTGACAGATATAAATTTGACAATCCCTGCGCAGAAAATAACGGCGATAACAGGCCCGTCAGGAGCCGGAAAAACAAGTTTGAGCTCGCTTGTCGCCGGTCTGCTGCCAGTTTCACAGGGAACGATCACGATTGACGGCACGGATATCAAGGACTTGAGCCGGCAGGCATGGTGTGCATCCATTTCCTATATGCCCCAGGAAAACTTTATGCTCGACGGTTCGGTGGCAGACAATTTGCGTTGGCATGCCCCAGGCTGCAGTCTGCGTGAGATGCACGATGCCTTGAAACATGCAGGGGCCATGGATTTTTTGTGTCAACATCCAGCCCCCCTTGAGTATCTGGTGGGGGAAAATGGACGGAACCTGTCTGGCGGTGAACGCCAACGCTTAATGTTGGCCTGTATGCTGGTACGCAAGCCGCAACTTCTGATTTTGGATGAGGTGACAAATGCGCTTGATCTCAACAATCAACATCAAATTCTCAATTATCTGCAGACTCAGAAAGGAAAGGTAACGATCCTGATCATCACGCATAATAATCATATGCTTGAAATTGCAGACCAGATTGTTCGACTGGAAAATGGCGCGATCAAGAATGTTGACAACTACTCTTCGTCTGGTGCGCCAGGTATGTTGGGCAATGCCTGCGTGCAACGGTATGACGAGGGCAGTGAGACTTGAACATGTTTGGTGAGATTGTGGATGCGTTGTCTGGTGACTTCATTTGGTTGCCATTTGCAGTGCTCGCTTTGAGTCTGGTGCATATGTCGCAGATCCCAAAACGCGAATATCGTGTTGGTTTGGCTAATCTGCTTGCGGTCCTGTTGGGGGGCGTTCTGGTTGTAGTTTGTACCAATGCCGTCTTCAACAGAATGGATTTGGAGCGAAGGTCCGCAATTGTACGGGAAAAATGGTATGTGCCGGAAGGCGCAAATAAAGGTCCAGTCATGATGTTGATCGGATCAAGCTATACCCGGCATGGCATCAATCCTGAGATCGTCAACAAAATCTGGGCTGCTGAGAATATTCATACACGACTTATGACGCGCGCTGCAGGCGGGGCCTCACGTCTGGAGCAATGGATACTCCTTGAAGATGCTCAAAAGGTGCTTGGTCGTATGCCGGAACAAGTCATGTTCGAGATCCATTCTCAATGGGATGCTGTTCCGCTGTATGGGCTTAAAAACCCCATGTCTTCAAGAGCCATCAACCAGATTACGGATTCTACTTTGCGCTGGGCGTTTCTGGCTGTTTTGTATGACGACAGATTTGCCGCCCAAGGGAAGACATATCCGACAGGCCTGAATACGGTGGTAGAAATCGTCAAACACTATCTGGCAGGAAAGGTCAATTTTGGACTGGCGCAAAAACAGAACATGATCGTGCATGCTTCCGCCCGATCTACATCTGCTTTCAGGCCGCTTGCCATGCGTAAGGCCTCGGTCGATCTAGCAAAGCTAAGTCAATGGCTTGCAACGCCGGCACCATATGACGAGACCGCGCCCAGTTTATCAGAATCCAATCCCTGGCTGGATGTTTATTTTTCAGATGTGAAGTCCCGTATAGAGGCAGCTGGAGGGCGGTTGGCGGGCTATTATTCATTGCCGAACAGTTCGCCGAACTTTCGCGGATATACGCGGCAGTTTTGTGCATGGAAGGCAGATTCATATTGCTTGAATGCCAACCTGCCCGATGTCTTTCGCGACTATGGATCGGTCGATATGTGGTACGATTACACGCACTTACTTGACAAAGGTGCGGAACTGGTTTCGGTCTGGTTTGCCTATCGCCTTATCAAAGACAAGGTGGTGTCGTGATCTTCAATTCTTGGTCCTTTGTCTTTTTTTTTGTCATTGTCTGTGCTGTTCATTGGGGACTTCGGTCGCACAACTTGCGTCATATCTGGCTATTGTCGGCAAGTTACCTGTTTTATGGCTGGTGGGACTGGTATTTTCTCGGATTAATCATTGCGGTCAGTTTGTTGGCATACGGGGCAGCGCTACTTCTTGTAGCGGTGCCAGCGCACAAGAAGGCTATATTGTGGGTGGCCATCACCGGTATGCTCGCCGTTTTGGGAGTGTTTAAATACTTCAACTTCTTTATTGCAGGATTGATGCCGCTTCTTGTCGCATTCGGTGTGCATCATGACATTTTGCTACAGAATGTTATTTTGCCAGTCGGCATCAGTTTTTATGTTTTTCAATCTATTAGCTATGTCGTGGATGTTTCATCGGGGAGGATTGCTGCGGATCGGTCTGTAATAAGGGTTATGCTCTATATTGCTTTCTTCCCCCAGCTTGTGGCCGGCCCGATTGTTCGCGCCGCCCAGTTCTTTCCTCAGTTGGGGTGTTTCCGCCATTTTTCAAAAAGATCGTTTTACTGGGGGATGCGGCTTGTTCTGTTAGGATTGGTCTACAAAATTCTGATTGCAGATAACCTGACGCCATTTATTGACCCCGTATTCGACAATATTGCAAATTATGATCGGATGTCCTTGATCGGTGCGCTGGTGGGTTTTCACGTTAAGATCTATTTTGACTTTGCCGGATATTCAACGATTGCCATTGGTGTTGCGTACATGCTTGGCTTTCATTTGCCTCGTAATTTTAAGTTTCCATACAGTGCGCCAAATCCAACGGAATTTTGGCATCGCTGGCACATTTCACTGTCGCAATGGTTCCGTGATTATCTGTTCATTCCGCTCGGAGGACGGGGATCAGGATTTACTGTATATAGTCGCAACCTGATGCTGACCATGGTGCTTGCCGGATTGTGGCACGGGGCGGCTGTTGGATTTGTCTTATGGGGATGTGGGCATGGCTTGTTGCTGATTGCGCATAAATTTGTTATGGCGCACAAGATAAGCCGCGCGGTGCCGCGTATCGTGTCTTTTGCCTTCACGCAGCTTTGCGTTTTGGTTTTGTGGTCTGGGTTTCGTCTTTCAGACTTGGATAGTCTGATGGTTTTCTGGACAAGAGTTGGCCGGGCAGATCCCCTTGATGGAGGGGAGGCGTTCTTGGGCGTGGGGAGCATCTGTCTGTTTCTGGTCCCTTTGATCGCGGATCACGTTCTGGGGACTGTTCGCGCAAGTCAGCGTATTCCAACCGTTCCCACCCCTTTGTTCTGGTTGCTGTGCGGGATAGTTGTTGCCTTGATTTTTTTAGCCTATCCGGTTCAAAGCCCTCATTTCATTTATTTTCAATTTTAAGTTCGGTTTGCCTATGTTTTTAATTGTATTTTACACTCTTGATTGCCAATATCTCTTGTGTCATACCCGATCACCACTTAAAGATTACCAAGTTTTGAGAAAAGAATTAAAGGTAGGTAATGGGGCCACTATACAAATTCATTGCGTCGGTCAGTTCTTTCGCCTTGTTTTCGGGGGGATTTTTTGCCGGTAAGTCTGCGCAAGCTGTTGAGGTGGACACTGAAGCTGCTGTCTCTTCTTCCTCTAATCCTGAGCGCATCTTACAAGATGAACAACTCTCTAGTCTGCTCGACGATGTTATCAAGGCCCATGCTGAAATTCGTGTGGCTCAGGCAGACACACCTCCTTCTCCAAACCAAGATCTTTTGGATATCCCTGATCCTATTATTCCTAATGTCGATTCGACCCCCTTTTTTACTCCGATACCCGGTGGAGATGTCGCAGGAGATGACATTTCTGCGAGTGGGGCGGACGCTTCATAAATTTTGACACAAAATGTTTGGTTTGCGCTCAAGGAAAGAGCCCCAGATTACGATCGTAGGTTGTGAGGCGGCGCGTTCCAGACTATGTTATGGATTTAATAGCTCCGGTATTGTGTACGATATCGGTAAATCCGTCGACGAGGCCTCCGCAGCAGCTCTTTGGATTGATGCTGGTGTTTTGCTCAACTCCTTTTCACTTTGTTGCGGTACGCCAGAAAGTCGGCAGGCAGAGATATTTTATCACCTGCGTGGTAAATGCGTGATCATCTGGGTCGAAGATCTGCCTGATAAAGATCTTCGGTTGCTTGACATTCTGTGTTCCGACCTGAGGGCGGTGACGTCGAAATTTGTCTTTGTTGCTGCATCAGCAAGAAGCTTTCGACATCTTAAGGTTCATCTCGAAGATTCGGTTCTTTACCCTGATATCTGGCAATTCCCACTTGGGGATTCTAAAGTGGTGAAACCGAAGGCTCGTAAGCTTCAGATCGGGATCGATCTTGAGCGGGGGCTTTCCGAGGCAATGGTCAGCATGCTCGGAAAATTTTCGGAAATGTCTGACGTCATTCTGCGGATTTGGGATCCAGAATATCGGCTCAGGGAGGCGGATGTCATTATTTTCGCGCACTGGACGGTGTATCGATCTTCCCCCTTGTCATATGGCGGATTTCTTGGCCTTTTAGATGTATTGTTTGTGACTGCTGCCGATGTATACGGTTTATTGCGCGCACAGTGCGATGCCTCTGGCGTGATTTGTTTTCTTGAAGATGTTGAAACCGGGTGGTCGGATGGTACAGATCATCTGAACGCGCAAGATTGTCTCAATCTTTTGCAGCGGTACGTGTGTGATTCAAAAGCGTTGCGCCGGGAACAAAGAAAGCGTCGCCAGGCGATTGCACGAGCCAGTGGAGCAAAGTCCTATTCCCGCAATCTGAGAAAGCTGCTAAAAATGGTGGGCTTGGCGGGGGGGCATTTCCGTGTGCAACAGATGCGCTGCAGCGAAAATAGCGTGTTGTTTGTTAGCACTAATGGCATCGGTTTGGGTCATATTACTAGACTGATTGCAGTGGCCAATGCCTGTCAGCAGGATATAAAACCGGTCTTTGCCGTGTTTTCGGCTGGCGTGCGGATGGTGGAGGATGCCGGTTATCATTGCGAACATATGTCTTCAAATGAATATTTAGGTTTGCTGCCAAAGGACTGGCATCAGGTAGCTGCGTGTGAACTGGAAGCGATTATCCGCTTTCACAAGCCGAAGGCGATCCTGTATGACGGCAACGTTCTCTATGATGCGGTTTCCCAAGCGATGTCGTCCATGCGCGTACCCTTGATTTGGCTTCGGCGCGGTTTCTTTAAAAAGACTGTTTCGTCATCGTCTTTGAAAGCGCAGTCTTTTGCCACTTATGTTATTGAGCCAGGCGAAGCTGCGGCGGATTATGATCAAGGCCCGTCATCATTGGCCCTGGAAACATTCGACTGGCCGCGCTGCTACAAGCAGGTCAGTCCGGTCTCTATTGTCGGGGCGAAAGACTTTCTGACAAGAAACGAAGCCCGGCAAAAGCTTTCGATCAATGATGGTGGTTTGAAGGTTCTGATTCAGGTTGGCGCGGGTAATTTACGCGATACGGAAATGCTGCTCGACAGGCTGATTGGTGTATTGCAGCAGCATGACGGTGTCGAAATTTTTGTTGCGCAGTGGCCGATTGCTGATCGGCCACCTTTGCCTCGTGCGGATGTTCGCATTCTCAGGCGATATCCTCTGAGTCCGTGTCTGCGTGCTTTCGACTTTGTCATTAGTGCCGCAGGATACAATTCCTTTCACGAGTTGCTGATGTCTCGGGTCCCTGCAATTTTTATAGCCAACAAATTTACCCGGCTTGACGATCAGGTCGGACGTTCCAGATATGCTGTAGATCAGGGCTTGGCATTGCAAGCTGATATGGAGACAACTGATTTTAACGCCGTGATTGGTGAGATGATGTCGCAGGACGTGCGTGAGCGATTGCGTGCCAGACTTGCCTGCTTGTCATGGTCGAACGGGGCCGTTGATATTGCTGATCTGCTTTCTGAATGTATCAAGGACGCGATCTAAGGCGTGTTACATTTAACCTGGTCCATTGTCTTTGTTTTTCCTGTGTTTGGTAAGGCAAAGCGAACAGAGCGAAGCGGGGCATCTGTCAAACGGTGTTACACCTACAAACGCCTCAATATTGAAGCTCTACGGACTTGGTTAATCGTCAGCCCCGCTAGGCCCTTTTCCGTACCGGGCAAAAGAATGTCGAAGGTCGTAGAAAATGAATAAAAAGGCAGCGTCAGAACGGATACGGCTCCTGGAATTTCAATTGATGCGGACCCGCGAGCTGGTCGAGAACCAGTACCTGAGAATAACAGCCTTGGAAGCCCTGCTTGGTAAAGAATCAGAGACAGGTGACGCCCGCCAGGATGTCCCGAGCATGACACGCTATCAGTGTGATGACATGATGATGGTAAAAGATTTCGACCCGGCATATTTCCAGACGGCATGCAGGTTACCTCCGGCCAGCGTTAACCCGGGGCTGGGATGTTATGGTTTGAATAATCAGGTCGATCTCGTGATTGCCGTTTTGACATTTGCACGCAGCACCGAGGAAACTGGACAGATTGTTGGGAGAATTTTTGAAAACCAATGTCGAACCAGAGGGTTCCGACCTGTTTTTTTCACAGATAATCCCGATTTTACACCCTTTCGTCGCAATCGATATGTCTATGAATATTTTCCGTCCCAGACCTTGATCAAGCGTGGGGCGGAACAGGGGCGAGAATACCAGAAGTTTGGGCAGGAAAAGTTTGTCTTTGCTCTGAAAAAATGGGGGATCAATACCATTCTGGATATATCTAGATCTCATCCGTTTGAAATTTTCTGACCAGATCACGGTACCATTCTATCAGATCTATTTGCTGACGCCAGAAATCCTCAAGAGAGACCTCTGTTGCGTTTTGGTATCTTAGGCTGTTTTGGATCCATGTTCTGATCGATAGATTGTCTGGATTTTTTTGGCTGGAAATGGGAGGCGAGATATGAAGATGTTCAAGCTTTTCCGCCAGAGATTTGGCATATTTTAATGTCATTATGTAGCTTGAGACGCATATTGACGGTGTCCCCAACAAAGCTGCTTCAATCGCAACTGAAATACCGTCGCCAATAACACCAGAAGCGCCCCAGAGAACATCAAGAAACTTTTCAGCTGGCAAGGGCACCGCGTATTTTGCCATATCCTTGCAGAGAGGAACTTCACTTGAGATAAAGACTTTTCCTTTGGTTTTTAGATAAGAGACAAGCCATTTCTTGTCTTGATCATCAAGTCCGTGATGTCCGTGATCGTGAGAGGCGTTATAGGCGCTAAGGCGAAGGATGTAATAGTTTTCGCCTGGATGAAGGCCTAAAGCCTGTTTGATGTCGGGATCTGGGGAAAAATATTTTGGGTGAAGGTAGGCGCTATGAAAATGTCCCCGATATGTCAAGTGTTTAGAGTCAAAAATGCAATCAGCATCGACTTCACAGGTTATAAGTCGTGCGGTGTAACGGGCGATTTGGTAGTGAAGGCCGGATGCTTTGCCATCTGTTGTGTCGTAAACAGCCGGAATGGCAAGGGTTCTTGCGGCCAACGTGCCAGTGGGATTTTTGGTAAGAATGAGCGAGATATTATGACGGCGACAGGCCATTACTAGTTTTTTTGTTCGTTGAATGAGCTCAACAGCCTGCCCAAAACGTGTTTGACGCGGTGCTGTGCTAAACAGTACAGCGTGCTCCTTCTGAAGAAGGGAATTGGTCACTTCCTTGTGTCGTCCTGCCCAAAATACATTATGCCCATCTTGTTCGAGTAGTGGCGCAAGTTTTTTGTAAAAATGGCTGTCAACCGGATGCGCAATGTCGAGCAGAATGTTCAAGATGGAAGATTCCATAGGTCATAGCGCATAATATCAAAGTATCCTTCCACCTTGGCTTAAATATCAATCATATCAACTTGATGCGTGTCATCAGAAATGCTACCTGATGATTGTATACATGGAAGTATAAAGTAGCTGCAATGTTATTACGATGAATAGTCTGGTACTTGTAGCGGAATGGACCGAAGGTGGCTGTTTGGCCACATGCGATTGCTCAGGGAGAATATTGCGATGTCTGTTAGTGCGAGTGGTTTCAAGCTTGTTCTGAAATCTAGTGTCGGTGTTGCAACGGCCATTGTTTTCAGTACTGCTTTCGCGCAAACAGCTCTTGCCGAATTTTATAAAAGCGGATCGATGACAATCTCGGCAGACGCTGAGACAGAGTTGACCTATGATGATAACATCTTTTCTTCCAGCTCCGATGAGGAAGAGGATTTTATTACCAAGCTTATTGGCAATCTTATGGCACGCAGTCTCCGTGAAAACGACGATGTTATTCTGAGACTCAATGCTGAAGCCAAGCGCTATGCTGACCATTCAGAACAAAACAATGAACAGTTTCGTGTGATTGGCAGTTGGGAGCATGATTTCTCTGATCAGTTCAACATGAAGTTTAGCGGGGATGTTCGGCGTGCGGTGACGGCGCGGGGGAATACATATGCTGATCCCGAGGCGACGCCGGTATCTGATACAGAGAGTTACATTGGGACTTTTGGTCTTGATGCAAACTACCAAATTAATCGTTACGTTGTTGACGGTGGTGTCGGGTATCGATTCCGTGACTATGAAGATACTTATCGCCGAGATGGCAGCCTGATTTCCAACAGTGATCGTAATTATGGCGAGACCTATGTGTACGTTCAGCCTGGATATTTGGTTGCTCCGAACACGACGGCTTATGTCAAAACGGAAGTTTCGCATCGTGGGTTTCAAGATTCAGAGACTTCCAATGTGCGTGACAATGATGGATATCTTGCTGCTGCCGGGGTCCGCTACAGTGTTCCGTCAAGGATGACTGCAGATTTCTTGGCTGGATACCAGAATTATGACTACGCTTCAGAAGACATCAACAATACATCAGCCTTTGCTTATAATGCTGATGTTCGATGGATGGTGTCCGATGCCTTGGAAGCACGTTTCAGGGTATGGCGTGATTTCAATCCTACCACCAGCGGGACGACTTCGGTTATTGTATCAGACTCGGCATCGGCAAGTCTCTCGTATGAGATTGTACATAACCTGAGTGTCAGCGGTGAAATAAGTGTGAAAGATCGCACATATCGCCGTAGTTCCTCGGCCGCCAGTGGCGGTGTACGCAAAGATGATTACTATGTTGGTGCCCTTAGTGCGGAATATTCTTTGACTGAAAACTGGCTTGTTGGGGCTCAGTATGAACACCGTATGCGTGACAGTAATGCGCAGAATGTCAATATTTCGCGAAATCTGAGTTCAGTTTTTGTTAAAGTGACATTTTAGATTTTATATTTAGATTTTATATATTGCACCTCTCGTTATTTCGAGTTGTAAGGGAACGAAGATGAATCGTCGTATTGGAATTGCATTTGTTGGCTTGGCAGTAAGTACTGCTGCTTGTTCTATTCAGACATCATTCCCCGAACTTTATAATGATCATTATTACTGGGCCGGTCGCCAGCAGATTGATATTGGACAGCCTGAGCGTGCAGAGGAATATTTTCTGAAAGCTGCAGGAAACGGTGATTATGAAGCGATGGCCTATTTGGGGACGATGTATGCCCGCGGTATAGGTGTGGAAAGCGACACAGCCAAATCACTTATGTGGTATGAAAAGGCGGTTCAAGACCCATCTGGAAAGCATGATAGATATGCCAAAACGGTTGGTGACATATATGGCCGTAGCGATGGCGAGTTCTACGATGCTGCAAAAGCCGGAAAATTCTGGGCAATTGCCATTCGCCATTACGAAGGCAAACAGAGTTTGCAGACCAATGAGGTGATGATACTCGCAAGTATGTATGCCCGGGGCAAGGGCACGCCTGCAAACGCTCAGGCTGCTCTTGATCTTATCGAAAGCCATGATGGTGCAGAAATCGGCACCCTAGCAAGATTGGCCGGTGATATTGAGTATAACGGTCTGGGTAAGCCTGTTGATATGGCGTCGGCTTTGAGGTGGTATACCTTGGCTGATGAGGCCGGGGACATCGAACGTTTGCGTCAGTTGGGCGATATATATGCCAAGGGTGTTAGCGTAAATGTCGATATGGAAAAGGCAAATGGGTATTACACCCGCTACATTGCGTATCACGAGGGGGGACTTGCAGAAGATGCTTTTGTGCATCCGTCTATCAAGCGCAGCTTGGCCCACATGTACGCTAATGGTCTCGGCGGTAAGGCCGATGGTGAAAAGGCAATTTCTCTTCTTGAAGGAATCGCGGATGAAGAGAATGGTCTAAATGCGCGTATTATTGGCGACATTTATTATGCTGGAGAAGGGCTGAACAAACCAGACAAGTCCAAGGCTCTTGGTTGGTATTTGAAATCGGTCGAACTTGGCTCGAACACCAGACTTTCCCGTTTAGGAAAAATGTATGCCAATGGCGAAGGTACTGCTGCGAACTTGGCCAAGGCAAACCAGTATTGGGCCCAGGCTGCCGCCAATCTTGAGGCATTGGGGGATCAGCGGTCGCAATGGGAAAACCGTGTTTTGGCAAGCCTCTACGTGTCTGGACACGGTGTCGAGAGACAATATGATCGCGCTATGGCTCTCTATGAGGCTGGCGCTTCTGTCGGCGATGCGACATCTGCACGTTTGGGTGGCGATGTTGCCTATGACAATGGCGACTTTGAGACGGCTCGTCGGTTATATGCGGTTGCAGTTGCCAATGACAACTACCAGCGTGCTGGACGTTATGCTGACATGTTAGCTGCAGGGGTGGGGGGTCCGAAAGATCCTAACGGTGCAATGACGGCTTATACTATTTATGCCGAGCAACTTGAAAATGATCCAATTACCAAACCGTATTCCAAACTGCGTTTGGGGCGTCTTTATCAAAGTGGAAAACTCGGTTCGCCGGACATTCAAAAAGCGCTGATAACCTATCAGTCTGTTGCAGATAAATTACCTGCCGCTGCCATTGAGGTTGGGGATCTGTACTATTCCGGAGCCCTCGGCAACAAGGATTTTCCTGAAGCGGCAACTTGGTATCATAAGGCTCTCGACATGGGCAACACAGGGCGTGTCGCACGTTTGATATATATGTATGAACAAGGGCAGGGTGTGGAGAAAAATGCGTCCAAGGTCAAAGAGCTGCAAGCAGAAATCGGGGCCTGAAAGCTGCCCTTAATCTGACAACCAAGGCAGCACTTTTCCGGAATGCTGAAACACCTAAACTGAGCCTAGAATTGTATTGTAGGTTGCTGTGTATTGTTGGACTGCATTCTTTAATGCAGCACGGATGACGCCCAAAATGCCTGCGGAAAAGTGTTCTTACAGGATAAAAGCCTGCGAGCGGGTTATTTTTTCGACTTGATATGGTTTTCCAGAATGTGAAGTCGTGCGCTGATATCTTCGAGTATTCTGCGATTTTTGTTGGTTTGATCGGCAAGGGTTCCAAAAAGTAAGGTCGTAAAGCCAATTGCGATAAAAGAGCCACCAATAACAAGAGACTGTATGTGACCCTCGCCGTCTTGACTCACAAAATAGAACCATAAAAAACGCAGAAACGAGCTGCTGCCGACAAGTATCAATACCCCGCCCAATCCCCAGTACAGGGGCAAAGGTCGGTAATATGTAATTACCCTCAAAATGGTGACAATCGACCTGCATACGAAATGATAGGATGACTTGGCCAATCGGGATTGTCGTTGCGTATGAGCCGCCGAGATCGGTACCGAGCAGACGACGAGTTTCTTCTGATGCGCTTGCAATATTGTTTCGAGAGAATGGCTGAAATTTGTTTCGATTGTAAGGCGATAAAGGGCTTCTCTGGAATAGGCACGAAAGCCGCTGGTAGTGTCGGGTATGTTCAGGCGAGACAGGCTACTGACGATGCGGCTGCCCAGCTTTTGCATGAAGCGTTTGGATAGCGAAAAGTGTTCCAGCTTGTCAGGGCGTCGGTTGCCGATAACGAGATCCGCCGATTTTTCGCGTATGGGGGCAATCAAAATCGGGATTTCGGCAGCATTGTATTGACCATCAGCATCAATATTAACCACGATATCGGCACCCAGCTCCCGGCATTTTTTCATGCCGCTTGTGAAGGCGGTTGCCAGTCCCAAATTCTGGTGATGTTGTAAAACATAAGTTGCGCCGGCATCTCGAGCGACTTGGGCACTCCCGTCTGTGGAGCCATCGTCGATCACGACCGTTTCAATGGTTTTAATGCCATCAATTTGTTTCGGGACAGCCATCAGAACATCGGCGATGGACGACTCTTCATTGTAGCACGGAATCTGGACTATAAGTTTCAATTTAATCGCTCTAATTTACAAGGATATCGATAAGATGACATTGGTTTGTGAATGAATTCTTTTTAAGTCTGTTCAGTATATATTATTCTTAGGCTCAGGACCTGTTAATTTGGCTTGAGCCTAGGGTCCAGACTCATTCAAATGATCGTTCCGGTCTCCCGGATTTGTGCAGATATGCGAAGCAAAACCGCAGAAAGATCAATATCTTTCAAGATTTTGCGACAAAATAGCCTGTGCAAATCCGGGGGATCCAAAGGACACTTGAATGAGTTTGGACCCTAGATAAGTTCGGAAACGAGAAATATCGCAAGCGAGTGTCAGTTGAACGATGGGACTTGGGAGGATAAAGCTGCATATTGGCAGCAGCTCTCAGATGCGGAACCAGAAAAGATAAAATTTTCGCTTGAATGGAGCCTCGCGGCACAAAAGCTTTCGCGTTTCCAAGATGTCGTGCAAGCCTGTGATCGCATACTTTCCATGGACCCGGCATATAAAACTGCGGTTCTTAGGCGTGCTGTCGCGCTTGAAAAATTGGGTCCCGCTCACAAGGTCTCAGCGAATTGGCGCAATGTCTGCCGTCTTTTGCCAAATGATCCGTTTCCCTTCAAAAAGCTGATGTATTTCTATCGTCGTAAAGGGCGTAAGAAATTGGCATCGAAAATTTCGTGGTTGGGAATTCGCAAGTTTCCAGCAGATATGGATTTTCAGAGTGCCTGTCTTGCATTGCCGCCGCACGAAGGCGATTTGATTGAATGGGGGCAGCTTTGGCAACGCACTCCTGGGTTTCTGCTGGATTTTCTGCCCCCGTATCAATCCGTAGCAGCTTTGTTTGAGAAACAGGAATACGAGCTGGTTGTATCCTTGTGTGAAAAGGCGTTTGCCTTTAGGGACGATGCAGAAAAATACGAGACTTTGTTGCAAAAGGCCATGCAGCTTTCAGGACAGGAAGCGGCGTTAATCTCTCATCTGGAGGGGCTGAAAATATCGGGCCGAATCAGCTCGAAAGATCGGAGTAAACTCGCACGCCTTTATGAGCTTGGTGGGCAATGGCATAATGCCCTTGAATGTTTGCAAGATATTCTGCCCGAGACAAGCGAGGTAAGGGATGACAGGTTCGGCCAGAATGTTCTTGATCGGATGATAAAGTGCCACTTGAAATTGGGGCATGAGGATCGTGCGCGATATACCTTGGAAAGATATATCGATTCCCATGGATCGCGTGCCGAATACTGGCTCAGGTATGTCAAGGATTTGGAAAGAGGAGACTGGCCACCGGATGTTTTGGCGCGCGCCATCACCCGGGCATATGAATGGCACGCAGATGATCCTTTGCTTGCAGAGCGCAAGGCAAGAATGTGTTTTCAGACCGAAGACTATGGCGATGCCGCTGAAATATGGTGGGCCCTGTTTGGCAGGGATCGTCGCACGGCAACGGCATTTCGGGCCATCCGGGCCCGCATCAAGGCCGGTCATCTCGATCAGGCAGCAGGTATGCTGCATCATCTTGGAAAAACGCATGGTCCCCAAGATGAAACCTACCGCTTGACGGCATGGATATATCGACGTCAGCGTTGCTGGGATGCGTTGCGCGAGCTGGCGAAGGAATGGACCCTGCTTCGCCCCCAAAACAACAGAGCTTGGCAAGATCTGATTGAAAGTTGCTATCGTCTGGAAGATGACGAACAAGCCTTGGGTTATTTAAAGACAGCCGTGAAATTTCTTGTCGATCATCGAGAAAACTTTGCCATGTTATTGGATATGGCTCAGCGTATCGGTGCTTATCAGCTTCGGGATGAACTGGAAGCAAGATGCCGCGAGGCAAATTACGAACCGGAACTGATCGGGTTTTTCATAAGACAGGGACATCTTGGCAAGGCCGATGAACGTATTCGCCGGTATTATGGCTCGGCCCAAGACGACATGCCGCAGGAATGGCGACAGGTTTGCAACACGGTTGACAGCCTTTCTGGTCTGGAAGACACAGTGCTCGATATTCGGGTGCCCGACACGGTGGTGCAGGCCATTGTCAACCATGTAAAACTGAAAAGCCCTGCACTGAGGGGCAAAAGTGATAGTGGAATTGCATTGGTGACACGATCCTTGGGTGGAGGAGGGGCCGAACGACAAGTTGCCATGACGTTACAAGGGCTTGCCAAGGCCGGGTGGCGTAATCTTATGCTCGTTACCCATCTGAACCGGGCGGGAAAAAATGATGGTTTTTATGCATCTCTTTTAAGCGATCTACATGTTCGTATCATCGAACCAGCGCCCCCAGATGAAGTCTCTTTCAACGATAGAGAGATTGAAAAACTGGTTGATTTGCTGCCGGATGGCTATCGCAAGCAGGTCGTTGCCCATTATGAAACATTTCGTTTGTCAAGGCCTGCAATCGTTCATATTTGGCAGGATTCCCTTAATTGTGCCGCAGGGTTGGCGGCCTACATTGCCGGTGTTCCGAAGATCATTTTGTCTGGTCGTACATCCCCACCATTTCATCCGCGCTCGTGCATTCAGTCTCCTGATTACATCAAGTCGGTCTATCAGACCCTGTGCGCGGAAAAGACCGTTCATCTGTGCACCAATAGTCGTCTTACTGCAAAGGCATATGCAAAATGGCTGGGGCTGGCCCCAGAGAAAGCCTCGTTTATTCATAATGGGCTTGATGTGGACAGATTGGATCTCGAGCCACAACAAGAACAAGACAAGGGCCTAGGTATTCCGGAAATTTCAGGGCCTGTGATTGGTGGCGTATTCCGCTTTGTATGGCAAAAAAACCCAAATCTCTGGTTGAGGGTCGCCAAAATTGTCTTAAAGCACCAGCCCAATTGTCAGTTTCTTCTGGTGGGGGATGGTCCGTTGCGGGCCGGTTTCTTGCGAAAGCTCGCTGCACAAGGGCTTGAAGATCACTTTTTCCTTCCAGGCCAAGTGCGAAATGTGACTCAGTACTTGAATAAAATGGATCTGTTTTTGATGACATCTTTGGTGGAAGGGCTGCCAAATGCGGTGATGGAGGCGCAAGCAATGGGGCTTCCCGTTGTCGCAACCGCCGCAGGTGGTACCGAAGAGGTCATTTTACACGGTAAAACCGGATGGGTTGTTCCCTTGCCGGAGCCGCCGGAAACGGTGGGTGTGTCTGTTGATGAAAGTGAGAAAACCTACGCAGCCTGCGCAGAAGAGCTTGCTCAGAGAGTTCTTGAAAGTTTGCGCGATTTGTCCTGGAGAAAGCAAGCGCGCCAAATCGCGATCAAACGCATGGCAGAAAATTTTCGACTGGAAAAGATGGTATCAGACACCGTCAGCTTGTATTCAACAGTCAAATAGAAAGCGGGGTTACCTTATGTGTGGTATTGCAGGTGCATTGCTATCTGAAACACGTCTGAACTCCGAAGAGTTTGTTAGACGGCTCGAAAGAATGTCACATCTGCTGCACCATCGGGGACCGGATGGCAATGGTGTGTGGGAAAATGGTCGGGTTGGTTTTGCGCATACTCGCCTTGCAATCATTGACCTCAGTGAGAATGGCAAGCAGCCGATGCATTGTGGCACGGAGCGCGGATTGAGCATCACTTATAACGGCGAGGTATATAATCACGGCGAGATCCGTGCCCGGTTGGAGGCCAAGGGGCACCGCTTCGTTAGCCATTGTGATACGGAAGTGGTTCTTAGAGGTTACGCAGAATGGGGACAGGGGGTTTTGGCGCATTTGCGCGGAATGTTTGCCTTCGCAATTTGGGACGACAGAGAAAAACATCTCTTCTTAGCCAGAGATCGAATGGGCCAAAAACCGTTATATTACAGTTTTTCCAATGGTACGTTGTTGTTTGCATCGGAAGTTAAGGCGCTTTTGAGTTGGCCGAATGTTGTGCGTTCCCCGGATTATGCCAGCCTTCATGATTTTCTGACATTTGGATATACGGTCGGTGAAGGTACTGGATTTCAGGGAGTTCACCGTTTGCCCGCAGGGTGTTTTTTGCAGGTTGGGACAGACATGACATCCCAAATTCGTCAATATTGGGCTCCTCCCTATCCATCTGAGATCGCATCTCAAACAGGTCATGTTTCAGAGCTCGTCTGGTGCGAGGAATTTTTGGGCAGATTTGATACGGCTGTCAAGTATCGCCAGATCGCCGACCTTGAAGTTGGAGCGTTCCTGTCAGGCGGGGTTGATTCTTCTGCTGTATGTGCCCGGATGATTCCTCAGGGGGATCGGCCCCTGTCAACCTTTTCGGTCGGGTTTGACCATGACGGATATGATGAAACTGACAGTGCCCGTGCAGTAGCCACGCATCTTGGTACGGACCATCACTCATTTGTGATGGATGATAGCTTGCTGAACATGTTAGCGCGGGTGGTTTGGCACTATGATGTACCCTATGCGGATAGTTCGGCATTGGTGAGCTACGGGCTTTCGCAAAAAATATCGCAAAAAGTCAAAGTGGCGGTGTCCGGAGATGGTGCGGATGAGTTGTTGTTGGGATATACTCGATACGAGAAACTGACAGACATGATTGATGGGCACGCTCCCGAGGATACTACCCTCAATCGGCGGCGCATGTCGTTTTATCCCGAAAGGTCTCCGTCACTTTTTGATGCCTACATCTATTTGATGGAAAAATTCCGTGAACGTCACAAAGTTGCAGCTTACGAACATCGTTTGTTACCGCAACTCCGGCATAGCATAAGTGAACGTTATGCTTCATTGTTTCAAGCTGGTCTGGTACCTGAAATCGCAGCAGCTTATTTTGATCAGAGAACATATCTGACAGACGATATTCTGGTCAAAATGGACATTGCTGGTATGGCGAACGGACTGGAAGTGCGGTCGCCTTTCATGGATCATCATCTGGTCGAATGGCTTTCAATGTTGCCCCAAGGGGTGCGTCGCCTAAATGGCGAGAGCAAGGGTCTGCTAAAGGCCGCGATTAGCCCTTTCCTGCCAAAAGGCATAACATCGCGCCCCAAGATGGGTTTTCGTGTTCCGGTGACGCACTGGCTGGCCAAGGAAATTTATGAACCGACACGGGATATCCTGCTTAGTAAGAAGAGTCAGGAGAGGGGGCTGTTTCGCTCTGCATTCATAAGGGACATGTTGCAGGCCCATTACGACGGTGTAGAGGATCATGGTACCCGATTGTGGGCCTTGTTGACGCTTGAGCTGTGGTTTCGGACTTTCATCGACGGGGACGGCTCTTCCCCGATTGCGGAGCCTTTCAGCTTGTCTGGCAGGAACGTGTAATGTCATCAGTACGTTCAAGCCTTTTGGCTGCGCAAGCGGCTTATAAAGAGGGCGACGACGACAAAGTTATGTCGATTGCAACATCGGTTCTGAGCGATGAGCCGGAAAACACCAGAGCCTTGAAGTTAATGGCTCGCATTTACAACAGACGCAAGATGTGGCGGAATGCCTATCCAATCTGGCTACAATTGTCCCGAATTGAACCTGCCGAAATCGAACATCTCTTTCAGGCAGGCCGAATTGCCACCAGAATTGACAGGTTTTCAGATGCGATCCGTCTGCTGGAGCTATATCGCGATGCAGACCCCCATGCCGAGAAAATACAGCGCTATTTGGAATTGGCCTATCGTCGTCAGCAATGCTGGGGCGCTTTGTTGAATCTTTATGTTTTCAACTGGTTTAACCGGGTTGGCATTGTCACCAAGGACCAATTGCGTGAAAAAGTCAGGGCACTTCTTTCTGAGCTAACAGCTTCGCTTCAGTCGGAACAGAACCTAGCTTTATTGATCGATATCTTCAAAGAAGACGCGACATTTCTTGTAGAACTTTCCCAATGCATAGTGGTGTCTCAAAGCGGTCGTCTCCGGGAAAATATCTTTGGGTGTTTGATCGCTATATCCAAGAATGACAACACGTTCTTGGAGCTTTTTAGGCAATTAATTGCCACCGACACAATTCACGATCAAAAGAAGAGATGGCGTAATGTCTTGCATGCCGGGGTTTGCAAGGAGCAGGCCTATCGATCTTTGTATCAGATCGCCTGGCAAGAAGAAGACTACAAAGCCGTTATTCAGAATCTGCAAGCACTAAAGGAGTTTTTGTCGACTTCGGAGTTTCGAAGGGAAGCAGAACATTGTCGTAAACACGCATTTGACGATTTCGAAAAGGGAAAATATCTCAAGCTCAAACATTATGTCGATTTTCTGACAACGGATCACTTGGCCTGTAAGAAGATGGCGCAGGCCCTACAGACCGATGGGAAACTGGAACAGGCCTGTCACTACTGGAAACAATTCTATTATGTTGCACCAGAACTTGATCGCGATTGGTCTTTACGCAATTGGAAAAAATGTGCGCGCGAGATCGACCATGATCGAGCTTTGCCATTTTGGCAGGAAATTCATCTGGCCTGTCCGGAAGATATCGAGGTTTTGAAACGGATCACGCAACATTTAGTTCAGGTGGCAGAATATCAACAGGCCTGTACCTACTGGAGAAAGCTTTATAAATGTAGCGCTGAAGCTGAGAAAGACTGGGCTTTTCGTAATTGGCACAAATGTTTACGAGACGCACAATTTGATACGGAAAACCAATATGTGACGCGGTTTGTGTGTGAAAGGACCGAGAATGAGGATCATCTTTTGCTGCAAGCCAGATTGGCGCAAGATCTGGGCTTGAACAGTTGCGCCAACAGGATCTGGCTGAAATTGTCCGATTTGCGGCCTGACGACCCGGGGCCCTTGTATCGAAATGTGAGCGTTGTTCGTGATCAGCTCTCGCAGCCAGAACTGGCGAAAACATATGAAACCATATTGCAACGGTTTCCGCAGTCGGAAAAAGCGTTGTTCTGGTTAGCGCGCTATCACAGCAGACAACATAACTGGCCGCAAGCGCTGTCACTATGGGCGCAAGTAGCACATCTGTTTCCTGAAAATATCGAGGCCATTATTCAGACCGGGCGGATCTATGTTCATCAGGGCAAGGATGATGAAGCAGAACAGGCGTACAATCATGTGTTGCAAATTTTGCCATCACATATTGAGGCCTACGCGCAATTGACGCGTATATGCGAAAAACGCAAAGATCTGGACCAGGTGGCCGATCTCTGTCGTCGTTGGCAAGCTGCCGTGCCTGACGATGTTCGCCCTCGGGTGAAATTGGCACGCATGGTTAACCGCCGGGAAGATGCTGATTTTCATTCACTAATTGATCTTTGGCAAAAGGTTCTGGAAGTCGATGAAAAACATATCGAGGCATGGTCTAATATCGCCTCGAATAAGCTGAAAATCAAAGTGGAGAACTCTGAAAGTGATCTGAACGAGGTTCGGGAAATCTGGCAAAAGGTCAGCCGTCTGGATCCGCTTTCGCTAAGGGCTTGGTTAATGCAAACCCGTATCCTTGTCCGAATGGAGAAATGGCAGGACGTTGCGGAGATATGCGAACACGTTGATCGCTTATTTGCCGATGATTTTAATGGATTGTTGGCAAAAGCACAGGTTCTTGAAGAAGGGCGGCGTCTTGATGACGCTGAGGCGCTGTTGTTGCAGGCTCAAGAACTGACGAAAGACGGACAAGGTGACAACGCGCTAAAGGTGATAAAAGCGTTGGCCGGATTATATTTTCGGCAAAACAGGATTGGGCAGGCGCTTCCATATTATCGTTTGTTGCGTGAACACGATCCGCTCGATCTCGAAATTACCGGCGCTTTGATCAGTATCTATACTGCTTTGGAACAAACAGGCATTGAAGTGGCGCATGATGGATGGACCTTTGAGGGCCCTTCCCAGCAGATTCCTGACATTCTCTTTGAGGAAATTACAAGGCGGGCCAAGATGCGGGGCATGCCGAAGCCATATGGAAAAAGCCGACCGCACGTCGTGATGATCAGTCGATCACTTGGGCCCGGTGGCGCAGAGCGGCAGTTTGCGCTCACCGCATCTGCGTTGGCCAAAAATAGTGCAGAAATTGCAAAGGTTTCGGTGGTTGTCCAAACTCTGACGAATGGACCTTGGGCGGATTTCTTTCTTGAAGATTTGCAAAACGCTGGCATTAAGGTCATGTCGCTCGAAGATATTGAAGTTCCAACAGATGTCATGAAAATATCCGAACCGGTGCAGCATGATCTTGCGCTGCTGTCTTGCTTTCCCCAGCAAAGCAACCAGTGGCTGCAAAAGCTCTATGTGGCCCTTCAGGAATTGAAACCTGATATCGTTCATGCGTGGCAAGACGCAATTGCTCTTAGCGGGGGAGCGGTTGCCGTTTTGGCTGGTGTGCCACGCATTATGATGTCGACACGCAGTTTAAGGCCGGATAGCACACGACGGTTAGCCCCATACATGCACATGGCATATCGAGAATTGCTTTCCCTGCCTTGGGTTGCAATGGCTAATAACAGTCTGGCAGGACTACGCGACTATATGAAGTGGCTTGATCTAAAGCTTGACGTGAATCTTGTGACACCAAATGCTCTGGATGGTGCCGAACTGCGCCGACAATTTCAAGATAGCAAAAAGAAATCGGTCGCGTTGCGGGAAAGTTATGGTCTTGCACCGGAACAGCCACTTATCGGAGGGGTTATGCGTTGCTCCGAGGAAAAAAGACCATTGCTTTGGGTGCAGACGATGCACGAAGTATCTCGCCATAGACCCGATTGTCATTTCATGTTGGTCGGTGATGGTCCGATGTTGGCGGCTGCCCGTCAACTCGGCGATCAACTTGGTCTGGGCGAAAGCATCCATTTTGTTGGAAATGATAAGGAAATTGTTGCTCGATACGCGATGATGGATGCTTTGCTCCTTACGTCGCGAGTTGAAGGTTGCCCAAACGTTCTTTTGGAAGCGCAAGCGGTTGGTTTGCCTGTTGTCGCCCCTCGTGTCGGTGGCACAGCAGAAGTTGTTGCTGAAGGGAAGTCGGGATGGATTGTCGATATAGAGACACCTGATCTTGCAGAGGATTTGGCAGAGCGACTACTTTATATACTGAACAATCCAAGCTGGACGAATGCTGCGCGAAAATATGGCCCAGAGTATGTTGAGCAATATTTTGGTTTGGATAGTTCAATGAGAAAGACGGTTCTAGCTTTTGGATTTAAATAGCAACAGAGAATGTGTGTCTGGGGAGGATCTGGGTGCCTTATTTAGGCTACGCGATCGTGCTGTTTATCAAGAGCGAAATGCCAATTTTTTAAGGGAATGTGCAATCAGCGACATATTGAATGAAATGTTCCGCGAGTTTTCGGAAGCTAACCAATACAACTTGGTTTTTGACGTTTTTTGAAGTCTCGTGCTCGTGATTGTCATTATGATGTGCAACTATTGCGCTCTGCTTTTGTCGCTCCTGCTTTTGCATGAAGCATAATGAAATTTAACATTGATACCATTATCTGAACAGTTGAAGCAGTTGTTCTGGAACGCATCGAGAGGCTTGCAGTTGTTCAGCCAGGTGCGTTTGAATATTATGAGCGCCGTTTGGAAAACGGAACTTTGTTTGCCGAAGGTGACCGCTGTCTTGCAGAGTGGATTGCAGCAAACTATTCAACCGATGTAACCATTTTCGAGATTGGCACAGGCTAGTCGGGTCTTTTGACGAAGATTTCGGGTGGAGCGGGCTGGAATGGCGACGCGTATTCCTCGGAAAGCTTCACCGGAGCCGGTTCACTGGGCGTCATTGCAACGGAAACCAACAATGCACGTGTTGTTGGCTTGTCGTCTACAGCTTCCGGGGCCGACTATGCGATGATTGATTAAGGCATTTATCTGAATTCGGATAGGAAGATCTATGTCGAGGAAAACGGTGCCACAAGAGGAGCGGCTGGGGGGAGTTATCAGCCGGGCGATGTTCTGACGGTCTCACGCGATGAGAGTGGAACGGTCAGTTACAGCAAGAATGGAACAGTTTTCTATACCAGTAGTGTCGTCACGGATCCTTCGATCCCTCTTATGCCGGATGCTTCCTTGTATGGTGAGGGCAGCACGATTGGTGATGCGACACTATCTGTCGAGGGAAGTGAACCGAAGCAAGTCATCTGGGTCGTGGCCAATGACAACCGGCGAAGATCTGGGGATCCAATTGCTTGGCCGCCAAGACAATTTGACGGTCTCAGTTTGGTTTGACGGAACTGGTAACCATTTGGTCAATTACATCGAACTTGGTTCAGGTGCATCGCTTGATGGGGAAAATGTTCAGGCATTAATTGATGCGATGTCAGTGTTCGGGGTCGGTGATGTCATTGCAGACACGATTGATCGTAACAGCGATGCATTCTCGAATGTGCAAACTGTGATTGCCGCAAATTGGCAGAACTAGCCATATTACCGACTAGGACATTAACACGCTTTTAGACCAGATCAATTTTGATATGTGTTTTCCCCTCTCCTCAATAGATTTGATGAGAGGGGATTGATCTTGGCATTTCGCTGAAAATGAAAATTGTCAGCTTTTCTGTCAATTCTGCAGATTTTTGTCAGCTTTTGTGACAATCGATGACAACTTATCTGGCAATCAATAATGCTAAGTCATTGATTTCGCGAGAAGTCGAATGTCAGCTTTTATGGCACCCGACAGTGGAGCAGTGTTTACGAAGCGTAATCACTGCTCCATCGCTCCTCATCTTCCCGCAAAAATAGACTGATTTGTCCGCCGCCCGATTTTCCATAATTCCGGGGTATGGAGTGATAGTTGGTGCGTGTGCTCGATTTATCAATTCGCAATGAATGTTGAGGCAGTCTACTGCGAGGCCTTGATTGCCGGATAGGCTGCCCGAAATCTACCGTACGCTTCTTCGAATGCGTTGCGATGAGGGTGACTGGGTTCGATCGTTTCACGTACTTCTGGAATGGTCATGATGTTGTCTGGGGCAGCGCCCGTAGCAGCAGCCATGCCAAGGCGAGCAGCTCCAAGTGCTGCACCAAACTCACCGCTTTTGGGAAGCGACAGCGGCACGCCAATGACGGTTGCAATCAGCTCAATCCAATAGCGCGATGCCGAACCGCCGCCAATAGCAATCAGGTGATCGAATTTGGCATTGGTGGCGACAAGCGCCTCGAAACTGTCGCGCAGGCCAAAGGCAACACCTTCGAGGACTGCACGTGTCAAATCTGAACGGCTGGTTTCTGTGCTAAGGCCGGTGAAGCTGCCACGGATTTCAGCATCATTGTGCGGGGTGCGTTCACCCGACAGGTAAGGCAGATAACGCACTGAACCCGGTTTTTGGAGGGTTTCACCCAGCTCAGTGGTCAATTCAATCGGGTTTTGATCCGTGATGCGCGCAAGCCAGTTAAGGCTATCTGTTGCGGAAAGCATGACCCCCATCTGATACCAGCGCCCCGGAATGGTATGGCAGAATGTATGCAACGCCGTCTCGGGTGCCGGGTGATAACCAGCCCGCGATGCTAGCAGCACACCCGAAGTGCCAAGAGAGACAAAGCCTTGCCCTTCATCCTGTGCGCCGATACCGCATGCAGCCGCCGCATTGTCGCCAGCCCCGCCGGCAATCGAAACCGGCCCCGTCAAACCCCATTTCCCAACAAGAGCTGGGCGCAGGCGACCGGCTTCTTCGGTGCCCTCGACAAGGTGTGGCATCTGGTCGCGGCGCATGTTCCCGGCATCAAGCAGGGCGTCGGACCAGGTTCTCTTGCCAACATCAAGCCAAGAGGTCCCGGCACTGTCAGACATGTCCGCTACATAGTCGCCGGTCAGATAGAAATTCAGATAGGCCGCAGGCAACAGCACCTTGGCGGTTTTGGCATATATTTCCGGTTCATGTTCGCGGACCCATTCAAGTTTGGGGGCGGTAAAGCCCGGGAAAACGATATTGCCAGAAATGGCCCGTACCTGATCCTTGGCGTCCAGTCGGGCGGCCTCGGTGTGGGAGCGCGTATCGTTCCACAGGATGCACGGGCGAAGCGGCCGGCCGGCGTCATCAAGAAGAGTCGCGCCATGCATATGGCCGGCAACGCCGATACCGCGCAGGGCGGAGAATTGCGGGTAGTTGTCACGGAGCTCTGCGATGGCTTGTTCAAGGGCGGCAATCCAGTCCGCCGGATTTTGTTCTGACCAGCCCGGATGCGGATGAGCCGCGTGATATGCGCGTTGCGTCGCCCCGATCGGTTGACCGTCTTCATCAACCAGCAGCAAGCGGACACCAGAGGTTCCAAGGTCAATACCAAGAAAAGTCATTCCATAGCCTTTATCGCTGAAGTCGAAGCAGGTAACGCGGTGTCAAAGCATTACATTAGTTGTGGTCGAGCAGAATTTCATTCCCAACCTCTTGAAGATTATCAAAGACTTGGGTGGCTCCTGCATCGCGGAGAACTCTCCCCTGTGCTGCCCGAATGTCATAAAGATGAGATCCGCCAACAAAACCAAGCGCTTTCATACCTGCCGCACGAGCTCCTTTGACCCCGTGTGGCGAATCTTCAATCACGACACATTGTGTTGGTGGAGACGAAATACGCTCTGCCGCGAGGAGAAACAGGTCTGGTGCTGGCTTGCCGTTGGGAACCTGATCAGCGCTAAAGGCGGTGCCTGCAAAATGCGGTGCCAACCCGGAAATATCCAGTGTAGACCCCATGCGACGAAGCGAACTTCCCGTCGCCAATGCAGTTTTTACGCCTGCCCCCAGTAGACGGCGAAGCAGTGCTTCGGCGCCTGGGATTTGTCGCAGCCGGGTTTTGTATTCCTCCAACAGCCGGTCTTCGACCCGTTGGGTGAAATCATCCGGGCAGGCATTGCCAAGTCGGTCCGAGACATGCTTGCAAATGTCCTGAATCGAGACACCAAGAAATCGGTCGCGTACGTAATTGATGGTGACGTCATCGATACCCAGACAGTTCATCTCGGTTGCGATGACTTCCAAAGAGATTGGCTCGCTGTCTACCAGACACCCATCTAGGTCAAAAATGACGGCAGCAGGTACATCCATGATCGGCCCCTAGATCCGTTGTTCGGTATCGCGATCGAACAGGTGCACATTGGCCGGATCAATCACATAAAAAAGCTCGGACCCGGGGCGGGCTGCGATACGATGTTTGACGAGTGCATCAATCAGATCGCCATTGGATTTGGCGACGATCTGGGTTTCCGAACCGGTCGGTTCGACGACGACGACCCTCATCGCAATGCCGGTTTCTCCGATGTCGATATGTTCTGGGCGAATGCCATAGGTCACACTCTGACCAACCTCGGCGATGGTTTCAGGGACCGGCAGGACTAGGCCGTTATCGGATTCGAAATGCTTCTTGCCATCAGCCTCGACTATCTTGCCATGGATAAAGTTCATCGATGGCGATCCGATGAAGCCCGCCACAAAGACGTTGGTCGGGAAGTCGTAGAGATCAAGCGGTGTGCCGATCTGTTCAACCCGGCCATCACGCATGACAACGATCTTGTCGGCCATGGTCATGGCTTCGATCTGATCGTGGGTGACATAGACGATGGTTGTGCCAAGGCGCTGATGGAGTTCCTTGATCTCCACACGCATGGTCACGCGCAACTTGGCATCAAGGTTTGAAAGCGGCTCATCAAACAGGAAGACTTGCGGATCGCGGACAATGGCGCGGCCCATGGCGACACGCTGGCGCTGACCGCCGGAAAGCTGTTTGGGGTAGCGGTCAAGAAGGTGGGCAAGGTCAAGAATTTCTGCGGCGTTCGTCACCTTTTCCTTGATCTCGCTTTCCGGCTTTTTGGCCATCTTGAGCGGGAAGCCGATATTTTCATAGACGGTCTTGTGCGGATAAAGCGCATAGCTTTGGAAGACCATTGCGATGTCGCGATCTTTGGGAATGACGTCATTGACGACGCGCCCGCCAATCGAAATGGTACCATCAGTGATTTCTTCAAGCCCGGCCAGCATGCGCAGCAGGGTTGATTTGCCGCAGCCCGAAGGGCCGACCAGAACAACAAATTCGCCGTCCTTGATATCGACATCAACACCATGCATGACCTGAACATTGGCGTAGCGTTTGATTACGTTTTCTATTTTTACATCGGCCATAAGGCTTCTCCCTATTGCGGCAATTCGATCTGCAGCTTGACGTCCGCCGGTGGTGCGGAGGCTGCGATATCGAATGCGCGCACGCTGTCTTCGAATGCGAATGTTCTGGTGATAAGCGGTTTGACGTCGATCGCGCCGGAGCTCAGCATGGCAACGCAGCGCGGAAAGACGTGGGCATAGCGGAAAATATTCTCGACCCGGGCTTCGCGGATCATGGCCGCCCCGGCGTCATAGCTGATCGGGTCGGCCTGGCCGCCAATCATCACAACACATCCCCCCGGGCAAAGTGGTTCAAACACGCGCGCGGCTGCCTTGGGTGAGCCAGTTGCTTCAAAGACGATATCCGCCCCCCAACCATCGGTATCGCGTTTGACGATATCGGTGATGTTTTGCGATTTGACATCAATCGGGGTGATTGCCGGGCTGAGCGATGCGGCGATTTCAAGCTTCTTTTCCGCAAGATCAGCGACATAAACCCGCGCACAGCCACCTGCCAGGGCGGATAGTGCGGTGACAAGTCCAATCGGGCCGGCACCGATTACAAGGGCAATGTCACCCGGTTTGATTTTGGCCTTGGTGGTGGCATGGACCCCGACGGCCAGTGGTTCGACCATGGCAGCTTCGGCAAAGGAGACATTGTCGGGCAGCTTGAAGGTGAAGGCTTCGGGGTGCACGCAGGTCGGGCGCAAAATGCCATGTACCGGAGGGGTGGCCCAGAACCGGACCGCCGGATCGACATTATACATGCCAAGACGGGAGGCCTTGCTGTTGGGGTCGGGGACGCCCGGCTCCATGCAGACACGGTCCCCAACCAAAAGGGTTGTGACTTCGCTCCCCGTTTCGATGACGGTGCCTGATGCCTCGTGACCCAGGATCATCGGATCATTGACGACAAACGGGCCGATGCGGCCATGGGTGTAGTAATGCACGTCCGAGCCACAGATGCCGACGGTATGCATCTTGATGCGAACATCGCGCGGACCAAGGACCTCTTCCTCGCGGTCAATGGCAGGAAAGTCACGCAGGGTGATATCATCCTTTTTTTCAAGAACCAGGGATTTCATGACTTATCCTTTCCTGACAATGTGGACGGCAATCGCAAGGGCAATGACGTTCGAAATCCAGATTGATGCGCCCATCGGTTCGATAAAACGGAACCAGAAGAGCGACATCGCCACCCAGATCACGACCGAAATGAAACAACGGTCAAAAGCGTTGGTTTCAATCGGCAGAAAGCCCTGACGTTCTTGCGTCGTGGTCGGCTTCTTTTCGTTTTCTTCCTCGCTCAGAGGGGCGGTATCAAGCTGCGTCGCATTTTGTCTGGTCATGGTGTTATCCTTTCACCGCGCCAAAGGTCAGGCCTGCGACAATGTGTTTTTGCACCAGACCAAACACGATCAGGGCCGGGATCAGGGTAAAGACCGAAATGGTCGCCATAATTCCCCACTCCGTCCCCGTGGTGGTGACATATTCCGAAAGACCGGTGGTGAGCGTCCGGGCCTCGAAATTGGTCAGTGTTGCGGCCAGAAGATATTCGTTCCAGGCAAAGACCCAGGTCAGGATCAGGGTCACCGCAAGTCCCGGACGGCACAGCGGGAAGACGATTTCGGTGATAACCTTCCACGGGCTTGCGCCATCGACATAGGCGGCTTCATCAAGCTCACGCGGGATGGCATCAATCGTCGGGCGCAGGGTCCAGATCGCAAAGGGCAGATTAAAGGTGCAATAGACCAAAATCATGCCAATGCGGGTATCCAGCAGGGTGAAGTCTTCGACGCGATAGACCTGTGTCATCAAAAGAAACAGCGGCAACAGGAACACAGCGGGTGGCGCCATACGGTTGGTAATCGTCCAGAAAAAGATCGATTCCTTGCCGCGGAACTGAAAACGCGACAACGCATAACAGGTAAAGAAGCCAAGGACGGTGCAGAGCACCGCATTGCCTGTCGAAATCACCATCGAATTGACCATGTAGCTACGAAGCAAGCGATTGCCAAGCACGTCGGTATAGTTGCCCCAATAGGGGTTGCTGACGATGACATCCGGGGTGCTGAAAAGCTGCACAGCTGGTTTGACGGAAATAACAAAAAGCCAATAGATCGGGAATAGGGTTAGCAGACTGACCAGAACCCAGAAGAGTGTTATGAGGAGTGGATTACGCTTTTTCATGGTCTTATCCCTTCCGGTTCTTGCGCGGGGCCAGCATGCTGACATAAAGCAGCCAGCAGACGACAATGGTCAGGTAGAGCACGATGACGGAAATGGTTGACCCATAGCCGTAGTTGGTTTTGGGAAAGACTTCCTTGAAAATGTGCACGCCAAGGAAACGGGTCGATGAGCCTGGCCCGCCCCCGGTCAGCATCCAGACTTCATCAACCGTGCGCAGGGCATCCATCAGGCGGATGAATATGGTTGCCACAAGGGCTGGCGTAATCATTGGTAGCGTGATGTGCCAGAAGGTCTGTGCTTTGTTGGCACCATCAATTTGCGCCTGTTCGAACGGATCGCGCGGCAGGGACACGAGGGCTGCGATCAATGTTAGGGTAACAAGCGGCGTCCAGTGCCAGATATCCATGATGACGATCGTAAGAAAAGCCGCCGGGGCCGATGTGCCGATGTTCATCGTGATGCCAAACCACTCATCCAGATAATGCGGGATGATGCCGATTGATGGCGTGGTCATCAGTTTCCAGACCGAGCCCACAATGATCGGCGCCATAATGAGGGGAAGGGTGTGAATGGTACGAAAGATGGATTTTCCGGGGAATTCCTTCATGAAGGCCTGTGCCAGCAGATATCCGATAATCAATTCGGATAAAACGGCAAAGACCACAAACGCCACGGTCACGCCGAGTGAACTGAGGAAGGCGTCATCAAAGACGATGCGGCGAAAATTTTCCGCCCCGTTAAAGATCATCTCGGGTGATGCCGCAAACGGGTTCCATTGATGGAACGAGACGAAAACGACATAAAGAAACGGCAAAACACCGAAGAAAAACAGGATCACCAGCGTCGGGGCCAGGAGGATCCAACCGAGTTTGTTGGATTGCATCGTCTACTCCCTGGAAAAAGATGCAGTCAGGCTGTCATGGCCCCACAAGGGACCAAGCCGGTTCGTGGTCGCTGCCCGATGGATGGACAGCGACCACGAGGGATGTCCTCAGGAAACAGACCTATTTACGATAACCAAGGTCGGTCAGCTCGGCCTCGGCCTTTGCCGCCATCTGATCAAGACCTTCTTCCGGGCCAAGATCACCGGTCAGGATCTGATAAAGGATCGGCGCAGTAGCTTCGCGAACCTGAGCGTGGAACGGATATGCCGGTGCACCGGCAAACAGGTATCCCTTGTCACGCAGCAGGTCGTAGTAACCGCCGAGTTCCTCGTTCATTGCCTGAACTTTGGGGTCGTCATAGGTGGATTTGTTGGTTACGCGCGGGGCCGCAACAGCCCAGTCAGGTTGAACTTCGTCCTGACCGATATATTGCAGGAACAACATCGCAGCTTCCTGGCTTTTCGACGTAGATGGAATGCCAAACGCCCCACCATCATAATAACCGATATAGCCGGTGCCGCCTTCGACTTCGTCCATGATACCATCCTGAAGCGGCGGTAGGGCAACGCCGACATTACCAACAACCAGTGACTTGGTTTCATCGGCAGCAATCCATCCAGCGTTTTCGCCGTAAACCAGCCCCTGAGCCACGCGGCCTGCACCAAAGGTAGTGCCGACTTCGGTCCAGGTGGATGCGTTACTTTCTGGTGGTGCGATATCGCGCATGCTCAGCCACCATTTCATGGCTTCCTTGGCATCATCACTGTTCATGGTGCCACCATTGGCGACCGATGCCGCGAAGTTGTTATCGGCATCAATGCCCCAGTTGTAGACACCAAAGGTCGGCGCGATGGTTTCAAAAAATTCGTACCAGGATGCCGGATGGCCGGTATGAGCCTGTGCGGTGGTGCCCCACAGATCCATGTCATGATCTTCGCCCCATTTGGTGAAGAACTGTGCAATTTCGGCATATTCGGCATGGGTGGTTGCCGGGACAAGATCGCGGCCGGTCTGTTCCTTGAATGCAGCCTTGATCTCGGCATCATTGAACAGGTCGGTACGATAGAGATAGATCTTGATGAAGGCTTCCATAGGGATGCCATAAAGATCACCGTTTTCGCCGCGGAAATAGTTGGCGAAGGTAGTGAAATTGTCTTCGCTATAGGTTGGTGCTTTCAACTTCGGACTGTCGGCCAGCAGTTTGGTTGTGTCAGCCAGGAAGTCACGTGCGAGATAGGAATAGATGATGTCCTGTTCAATATATACCAAGTCATAGATGCCGGTGCCGGCTTCCATGTCCTTGATCGCTTTATCGAACATCTGATCCCAGGATGTCGTCTCGATATCGACGCGAATTCCAGTCAGTTCTTCAAATTGCGGAGCCAGGACTTCTCGGATGTAAATCGAAGGCGGCGACGATTCAGTTACACCGTGAAGGGTAACGTCCTGATATGGCTTGGCTGCTTCTTTCCAGAAAGCGTCGTCGGCATATGCTGCGCTTGATGCGATAGCCATTGCCAAAGCAGATACACCCACTTTAAGTGCAAAATTCATTGGTTTTCCTCCCGTTGGATTGATGGGAAACCGCCTTCAGCAATCTTGCGTTGCTTTGGAACTGCGATTCCAGTCGCGGGAAGAATGCATATGTATTAAATTGCATGCAAGTGAAAATTTTCATTTGTATTTTTTTTAATACATTTGTTATTTTGTGAGCTATCACAATACACACTGCCGTAAAGCGCGGGATTATGAGAGGACACAAAGTATGCCAAGAGAGCCGCTTGAGGACGGGGAAGGGTTCGTAACCGAGGTTTGTTGGCGCTACTATGTAAATGGTCAGACACAAGCTGAGGTCGCCCGCGACATGGGGGTGACGCGCCTTAGGGTCAATCAGGCGATCCAGAAGGCAAAATCGCTTGGTCTTGTCAAAATCCAGATCGAATCGCCGTTCGTGACGCGCCTTGAAGTTCAGCAGCGCCTTGAAGATGCTGGAGTGGCTAAGGCACTCGTCGTGCCGGTTGACCATGCCAATTATGACAACCATGCGCCGGTCGGCGCGGCATTGGCGCATTATCTTTCCACAACGCTCAGGAACGAACCGTGGAAACGCATTGGTGTGTCCTGGGGGGTGACCCTGCAGCGTGCGATGGAACGTTTGCCACTGCATTCTGTGCCAGATCTTGAAATTCTGGCGCTGATGGGCGGGACGGCCGCTGGGTCATCTTTTAATGCTTTTAGCATTGCCGCGGGGTTCGCTGAGCGGTTTGATGCCAATTATTCCCATTTGGTGGCACCGATTTATCTGCCCGACGATGTTGATAAGGATGTGTTCCTCAGTCAGGAAATTTATGCCTCTCACATCGAGCGGTGCCTGTCAGCCGATGCCGCCTTGCTGGTGGTTGGCGATGTTTCGGACCTGTCTTTTATGGTGAAATACGGTCTGCCGCATGATGTGACCATGCAGGAATTGCGCGATGCCGGTGCGGTGGGCGATGTGCTGGGGCGCTTCCTTGATGCGGACGGGAACGAGATTGATCATCCGTTGAATGCGCGCACGGTCGGGGTCAATCTGAATGCTTTGGCAGATATCCCCAATAAAATTCTGACCGCCGCAGGCGAGCACAAGGTGCCGATCATCAAGGCCGCGATCAAGCGTGGGCTCGTCGACACCCTTGTGACCGATGACCTGACAGCCGAGCTTTTACTCGAAGCCATGACATAACCATTTCAGCGCAGGCCACAATGCCAATGCATATGGCAATAAAAACAAGGCACCGTGCGCAATCCACATCAGGGGAAACGTCGACTTATGACATCTACATTTTCAGGAAAGAAAGTCATCATCACCGGGGCCGGCAAGGGCATCGGACGTGCCTGTGCCCACACAATGGCCAAACGCGGTGCGTCCGTCATTGCCATGGCACGTACCCAAGATGACCTTGATGCGCTAGCGACCGAGATCGGTGCAGAGGGCATTCGTGTTGACCTGGCCGATAGCGATGCGGCGCGTGACGCGATGAAATCAGTCGGCCCGGCGGATTACCTTATCAATTGCGCGGGGACGAATGTTCTCGAAAGCGTGCTTGAGATGACGGATGCGGGATATGAAACCGTCATGGGCATCAATCTGCGTGCGGCCCTTGTCTGTGCGCAAGAGTTTGCGCGGGCCCGGGTGGCGGCCGGTGGCGGTGGGGCGATTGTCAATGTTACCTCGATCGCCGGGCATCGCGGCTTTGTTGATCACATGTGCTATGCCGCTTCCAAGGCGGGCTTGGAAGGCGCAACCCGGGTAATGGCCAAGGAACTTGGTCCGCATGGCATTCGCGTCAATGCGGTCGCGCCAACCGTCACCATGACAGAATTGGCTGCTGCGGCTTGGTCGGACCCGGCCAAGCGTGATCCGATGATGGTGCGTCATCCCCATGGCCGATTTGCCGAGGTCGAAGAAGTCGCCCGATCCATCATCATGCTGCTTGATGACGATGCGTCCTTTGTCAGCGGCGCGGTTCTTCCTGTCGATGGCGGTTTTCTGGCTGTCTGATCCCCAACCTTATTCTTTCGGAGATGTATTATGGCTCAATCACTTGCGGGCAAGATTGCCGTTGTCACCGGCGCTGCATCGGGCATTGGCCTGTCGACTACACGTGCGCTGCTGGATGTCGGCGCCAAGGTCGTGATGGTGGATTACAACAAGGATGCGCTGTTTGAACTGGTCAGTGAACTTGGTGAAAACGCGATTGCCCAGCATACCAACCTGCTTGATGTAGATAGCTGTGCGGCGATGGTTCCCGAAATCCTTGAAAAGGTCGATCACATCGACATTCTGCACTGTAATGCCGGGTCTTATATCGGCGGTGATCTGGTGGAAACCGATACCGCAACCATCGACCGGATGCTGAACTTGAACGTCAATGCGGTGATGAAAAACGTCCGTGACGTGATCCCGCACATGCAGGAACGCGGTACTGGCGATATTATCGTTACCGCATCGGTAGCCGGACACATGCCCATTCAGTGGGAGCCGGTTTATTCCGGATCAAAATGGGCGATGACCTGCTTTGTCCAGACCATGCGTCGACAACTTAATAAAAACGGCATTCGCGTTGCCCAGGTTTCTCCGGGACCCGTCGTTTCAGCCCTTCTGGCCGATTGGCCGGAAGAAAACTTGCGCAAAGCCAAGGAAAACGGAGCATTGCTTGACCCCAGCGAGGTCTCTGATGCCGTAATTTACATGCTCTCACGTCCGCGTACGGTGACTATCCGTGACATGATCATCCTTCCGACTAACTTTGACATTTAACCTTACAGCTACTTGGTTAACGCTGTGATTGTTTCGGCAGATGTCGACTTTATCTACCCAAGCAGAATTGTCAGCTTTTCTGTCAATTCTGCAGGTTTTTGTCATCTTTTGTGACAATCGATGACAACTTATCTGGCAATCGAAACTGCTAAGGCGTTGATTTTGTGAGAAGTCGAATGTCATCTTTCTGCTTTCCCAAATCATCATATTTTTGAACGTGCACCTGTATCCCGGACCTTTGTCATAGTTCGGGGTTTTGCAACGTGCTGCAATCGTGAAAGGCATTGTCAAAACGATTGGAACTGACTGGTTCGGTCGTGCGTTTTGCTCTGTGCATAATTTAGAATAATTCTAAATAACAATTATTGCGCTTGAGGGATGGTGATAATAAGAATACCTCGCATTTGCAAAGTGGGGTGTCTAACTGTGAAAAAAATTCAAAAAGAATCTGGCGGATATCGGATCAAATTGATGCAAACGAGCCTGGTCGCGTTGATGAGCACGTGGTCGTTTGAGGCGATGGCACAAGACAATCTGTCGATGGATGACGAGACTGTTCTGGATACGGTGCATGTGATTGCGACGAAGGACCAGCTTAAGCAGTCACTTGGTGTTTCGACTATTACAGCAGATGATTTGGCGAAAACACCGGTAGTGAATGATATCTCCGAGATCATTCGCAAGATGCCCGGTGTCAATTTTACCGGGGCCTCGACAAGTGGTGAGCGCGGGAACCAGCGTCAGATTGATATTCGCGGGATGGGGCCTGAGAACACCTTGATTCTGATTGATGGAAAACCGGTAATGTCACGAAATGCAGTCCGGCTTGGTCGATCAGGAGAACGTGATACGCGTGGCGATACCAGCTGGGTGCCACCAGAAGCGATCGAGCGCATTGAAGTGATCCGGGGGCCAGCTGCTGCGCGATATGGTTCCGGGGCATCGGGTGGTGTCGTTAACATCATCACCAAAAAGCCGGACGAATTTTCAGGTTCCATCACCACATTTGCCAATATTCCGGAAAACCCGGAAGAAGGTAAAACGTTTCGAACCAATTTCGTGGTTGGTGGACCAATCCATGAGAAAGTCTCATTGCAGCTGATCGGCGGTTATAGCCACCGGGATGCTGATGATCAGGCCATCAATGAATCTGATTCGGTGTCGGATTTTCCGGCTGCGGGCCGAGAAGGCGTCATCAATAAAGACATCAGTGCGAAACTGACCCTGATGCCCAGTATGGACCATGAATTCGACGTCGAAGCGGGATACAGTCGCCAAGGCAACATTTATACGCGTGATAGCCAGCGTGCGCCAAACGGTGGATCACAAGACCGTTTGACGGAACTTGCCGGTACGGAAACCAATTCGATGGAGAGGCGCACGTTATCTCTGACGCATGAAGGTTTTTACGATTTTGGTGATTCACTTAGCTACATCCAATGGGAAAATACCCAGAACCGGCGTTTGAACGAAGGTCTGTCGGGCGGTTCCGAAGGGGTCATTGGCAGTGATCTGGAATTCAGCAAAATTACGGTTGATAATCTGACAGCTAAAAGCGAATGGGATTTGCCATTCCATATGGGCTTTGACCAAAATGTCACGCTGGGGGCAGAGTTCCGCGGAGAGTGGATGCATAACCCCGTGTCAATCGGTCAGGAAATAACCGGCGCGTCGAGTATTCCCGGTATTCCGAGCGATCCCGATGACCGTGATCCGGATGCAGAGGCCTGGATGCAAGGTCTTTATGTCGAAGACAATATAATGTTGTCTGATGACTGGATGCTGACGCCGGGGCTTCGCGCCGATTATCAGGAAAGCTTCGGGATTCATTATAGCCCAAGCCTGAATACCAGCTATCAGATGACTGAAGAAGTCGCTTTCAAGCTTGGTGTTGCGCGCGCTTTCAAGGCACCAAACCTGTATCAGGGTACGCCGGGATACTTGTTCTATTCACGTGGCAATGGTTGTGCTGCGGGTTACACATTGTCGGGCGGTTGCTATGTTGTTGGTAATGAGGACCTTGAACCGGAAACCAGCCTAAACAAGGAGTTTGGTGTTTCCTTTGCTGATCGCGACGGTTTGGCGGCAAGTGCAACCTATTTCCACAATACTTACAAGAACCGTATTTCATCTGGTCAGGAGCTGCTGGGCTATGCGAATGCCGCCGAAACCGTCGGGATTTTCCAGTGGGAAAATGTCCCTGAAGCGGTCGTAGCCGGCTTTGAAGGTAATGTGACCTATCCAGTAACTGAAAATCTGTCCTGGACCACCAACTTTACCTATATGACTGAGTCCAAGAACAAGTCTGATGGTCAGCCCCTGAGCCTAATTCCGAAATATACCGTAAATAGTTGGCTTGACTGGCAGGCAACGGATGATTTGAATGTGGTCTTTGCGGCCACACGTTATGGCAAAACCAATGCGGCGACCATTAACGGAGCAACCGGTGCAGAATTGACCAACAGCGAGCCGCGCAAACCATATCACCTGTTCAATATTGGCCTGAAATATGCGCTAAATAACAGCTTTAGCCTATCGACCGGGATCAATAACATTCTGAATACGGAAATATTGCGCCGCGCAAGCGGAGCTCAAGCTGGTGCAAACACCTTCAATGAAGGTTCACGCTCTTACTATCTTTCTGTGACGGCAACGTTCTGATCCGCGACCGGCTGATCTTTCAAAGGCTAACCTGCACATGAGAAGAGGCCCCGAACAACAGTATGTCCGGGGCCTCTTCTTTGTTTGAAAATCGTGATTTATAGGGAAGGGTTATTGGTCTCTTTCAGCCAGTCTTTCCGCCTGGGCCAGGGTGCAGTAGTGCAGCAACTGGAACGCACCAAGAGCGTCTTCGCCGTCAACAAAGGGATGCTTGGTGTCAGGAGCTCGGCTTTGAAGATTTTGCATCTTTTCAACGGAACCATCACGGCGCGGATGGTTTGACAGAAACACATCAACATTGTGATGCTCGGCTGCTTTTTCGAAGTTTTCTGCTGATTGGGCATATTCCCGGATGCGATCTTCTTTGGGGCCGAAGTTTAATCCCGTGCCACCCCAAAGCCCGACATGATGGCGCGTTTCGCCGTCTTGGACCGGGAAAATCAACGATACTGTTCCAGGCGTATGACCGGGCGTAACAAATAACATCACATTGGTATCACCCAGACTTATGGTTGCCCGGTCATTGATCGTGACATCGCGTTTCGGCGGTTTACCCCAGCGCGGATTTTGGATCATCTGTTCCGGGTCTTCGAGCATGTTCCAGTCCTGATCGCTCATCACGACTTTGGGGTGGAACTTGTTAACCAGATATTCCTGGCCACCATAGTGATCACCGTGGCCGTGGGTGATAATAAGGTATTTGATATCTTTCGGATTGAGGCCAAGTTTGATCAGGCCGTCTTCGATATAGCGTTCCGCCTGATCATTATTGTTCAGAGCATCAACGAGAATGATCCCGTCACTGGTCTGAATGGCCCAGCTTGAAACAGACCGGTTGCCGACAAAGTACAAGTTGTCAAACACACGGGTCGGTTCGACATAGGCTCCTTGCCGTTTTTTTTCGCGTTCCTCGGCGGAAAGTTCGCGTTTCTTGGTGCTTCCGGCTGGGCGGGATCCGGCGATGCGAAAGCGAGATGATAGATCACAAAGGTTATGCAGGCCGGGATAGTTTTCACCTGCTTTCAGTCCCTTGTCAGCCAGTTCTTGTGATGTCAGTGGTTTCGCATTTGCCGCAGTTGATACAAGGGCGAGCATCAAGCACATCACTGAGGCCGTTCCAATGGTCTTCATAAAGCTACCGTATTTTGTGTGAGATTAATCTTTATTCGCAACTGAATCTATGATCAAAAATACCGAACGAAAAGCGGGAATAACTGTTCATATTGATCGAAAAATTTGATGAAAAATACCATTCCACGTACCGACATTGAACATTGGGCGGTTTTGCGCGCTGCAGTACGATCGGGGAGCTTTGCCAAGGCGGCGCTTGAGATTAACCGCAGCCAATCATCAGTGAGCTATGCAATTGCCGAATTGCAAAAGAAGCTGAATGTCGACCTTATCAGGACAGTCGGGCGTCGTGCTGTTTTGACCAAAACGGGAGAGCGTCTTTTGATGGCGGCCATTCCATTGATTGACGGTCTGAACCATCTTGAAGCGCGCGCATCTTTGATGGCAAGCGGGCAGAGGCCCTCTTTACGGGTTCTATGCGATTGTCTGTTTCCGCGCGACGTTCTTTTTTCTGCGATTACAGAACTGCAAAATCAGCATCCCCAGACCGAGGTTTCGGTTCAGGAGTTTGTCCGGAAACCGATTTCTTATTTCAAGCCGGAAAGTTGGGATGTCGCGATCGGATATTGGGATGATAGCGGTTTGAACGCGACGCCTTTATTCGATATTGCACTTCGCCCGATTGTAAGAGCAGATCATCCAATCGCAAAGGTCACCGGATCAGAACTTGAAGAGCAATTAGCAACGATCCCACGCGTGGTCATGGACGTTGAAGATAAGGTCAATCATGACTTTTTGCTCCCCGGGCAGTGGCGGGTCAATTCGCTTGATGCTGCAATTGCTGCCATTCGCTCGGGTAAATGTTATGGGTACGTTCCATGTCATAGTGTAAAAGACGACTTGCAGGCCGCGCGACTGGTGGAGATTCCTGTCTCATCAGACCTGCGTCGCATTCCTTTGGTTCTTGCGCTTGGTCGTCAGTTTGACGCGATGTCACTTGCATATGCTTTTGCAGATCTGGTGCGAGCTGAAGTCGCATCCGGACTTGGCGAACTATGAAAGTGGTTATTTGGACATTGCACGATTGCGATCTCGCCATAAAATCTGCGCATGGGATAGTGCCGTTTCAAATGGCACGTCTGAATGCTGTGGTAAGCTGATCAGCGCCGCTGCAGTTGTATAGGTGATGATATTTTCCGCCATTTCATCTGTTGCGGACCCGGTCCAGACAGCTTGCCAATGTTCGCGCTGCGTAAAGATATGTCTGGGTGGCGCATCGGCGATCATGCGATTTCCCGGTGCGATAGTGTCAAGCGATTGTCCGTTACAGATGCGGTAAAGCGGCGTTGTCTTTTGAGGCGCGATTTGCGCAAAATCTCTTACAGAGCCGACAATTGTCGCGTTTTGGTATTTCAACAGATGTGCAACGTCCCGGTAAAGGTCGCGCTTTGAAAGCTGAGCGGCCCCCAAGATAATGGACTTTGCATTCAGGGGATTTACCAGATGGCTAACATAATGAACCGGTAACCGGGTTTCGACCAGATGGTAAAGATCCAGCAATCCTTGCATTTGCGGTGAAATCGCACCCAGCGGCGCATATGCGATGTTTGAGGTGTTGAGGACCTGGCTGGCGTTTTCAAGCGTTGTGCATACCGGAATGGCGCAGTCGTTCATTGCCAGTTCAAGCTTTCCGCTATGTGGTCCGTTGCCAAAATAGCCGTGCAACAGAATTTTGTGACCTGCTTCTGCCAGAAGCCGCGCGGAGTGGATAAACCATGGTGCATGTCGCCAGTTGGCCGAGATATATGCCGGCCAGTCAAGATCCGGCTGAATGCCAGAGGGTGTGTTCGTTATGATGCTTTTGCGCACGGCCTCAATAAATCCGGCCAATTCTGGCGCCGTGATACCGCGGTGCTGAATGGTCATCAACAATGCGCCGATCTGAATTTCATGGGCAAGGCCATTCAGGATAATATCAAAACAGTCTTTGGCTTCGCGTTGCGTGAGTGGCCGGCTTTTTCCCGGGCCAGGGCAGGTGACGGCAATGTATTTTGCCAGACGTTTGGCAGGCGATGCGCGGTGATCAATCTCTGAGATTTTTCTCGAGAGGGTTTCGGGCGTCGGCGATACATCAAGTTTCGGTTCGCGGCTAGAAGCCAATGGTGGCATCGGCAAAACCGTGGGGTGTTGCCATTCATTTTCCTCTGCCGCGGATGGGGTCTGATTGCGATCTGATGTTGGAAAAAGCAACTCGGAAGCTTCGTGCGCCAAGGCTCTCACGCGCAGGCGAAGCGATTCTGCAAGTGGTGTAGGGCGCATGCCTTGACCGGTGCGAATAAACAGCTCGTCATCATAAATCTTGCGCAATTCCGATAGGACTCGGCTCATAGCGGAAGTCTGAATGCCAACGTCTTCTGCGGCTTGTGTGACGCTGCCTACCCGTAAAAGAGAATCAAATGCAATCAACAAGCGGGTCTTTTGCATCACAGAGCTGTTTTTTTCGCTGCTTTGATGCTGATTTGCATTCTCAGCTGTTGCGGTGTGGCTGTTTTTCGTTAGTTTAGGCTGCAATTTTCAATGATCACAATTTGGAATTATTAAAAAATTGTTCGGTTGCACGATCAAGGCAGAGGCAGGTAACTGAATAAGAAACTTGTTTCAGCAGATGCCAAGTTGATGATGCGGGTCTGGCAGATAAGGTGATTTGATATGAGTCTTCGGTCTATTGTAAGCACTTTTTGCGGATTACTCCTAGTCGCATTTTCTGTGGCGGGTGCGCCCGCCTATGCCGATGGGGCGGTGGTCACGGTTGCTCATGCCCAAGGTGAGACGGATGTTCCATTGAAACCGCGAACTGTGCTGACCTTTGATTTGTCTGCACTTGATACACTGAATGTTCTTGAAGAGCCTGTGGAAGGAATACCGGAAATCGCGCTGCCTGAAATATTGGCGCAATTTGGGGAATTGCCAAAAATTGGGTCTATGTTCGAACCTGATTTTGAGGCGATTAACGCCATGGAACCTGATCTGATCATCATTTCGGGTCGTGCAGCGCCAAAATTTGCCGAACTTTCCGCAATGGCACCAACAATTGATTTGACTGTGCGGCAGGATCATTTCCTTGCAGATGTTTTTCGCAATATCCGGGTACTGGGCGCCATCTTTGATAAACCGGAAAAAGCGACCGCCGAAATTGAAGGTTTAAAAGAATCCATGGCCTCTTTGCAGGCTTTATCCGCAAAGGTGGGTAACGGATTGCTGATCATGACAAACGGCGCACGTATGAGCACATATGGTCCGAATTCAAGGTTCGGAATCCTGTTTAATGAGTTTGGCGTCGTTCCCGCGGACGAGAATATTAAAGCCGGGAATCATGGGCAGCCGGTATCGTTTGAATATATTCTGGAAACCGATCCAGACTGGTTGTTCGTCATTGACCGCGATTCTGCCATTGGACAATCAGGCGCTGCTGCAGAGGCTTTGCTGGACAATGACCTGATTCATCAAACGAATGCGTGGAAAAAAGACCAGATTGTCTATCTTGACTCTGCATCCTGGTATCTTGTGAATGCGGGTATCGAGTCACTTCACCGCAATATCAAACAGTTGGCTCAGCGTTTTGTTGCTGTTTCCGGCAGTTAACAAAGGTCGCTGATTTTGGCTGGTGCGGTTTTGCGGAAGAATATCTACGTTATTGCATGTGTGGCGGTGGTGGCTTTGTCTGTCGCCAGCTTGTTTGTTGGTGTTGCCAACATCTCGCTGATCGATTTCCTTGATGGCAGGGTTAGTCAAACCGATTGGCTGGTTCTTCAAACCTCGCGAATTCCAAGAACTCTGGCGCTTGTCTTTGCCGGGACAAGTATGGCTGTCGCTGGTGCAATAATGCAGATGCTGGCACGTAACAAGTTTGTTGAACCGGCGACAACCGGCACAGTCGAAGCAGCAGCGCTGGGGATGCTGGTGGTATTATTGTTTGCGCCTGATTTGCCGATTGTCGGAAAGATGCTGGTGGCGGGCGTATTTGCCCTTGCGGGCACGGGGCTGTTTTTGTGGTTGCTGACCAAAATACCATTGCGTTCCGTGGTCATCGTTCCATTGATCGGAATGATGTTGGGCGGGGTGATCAGTTCCTTTGCGGCGTTCATCGCCTATCGGTTTGATATGATGCAGGCCATGAATGTCTGGACCAGTGGCGATTTTTCGACAGTCTTGAGGGGAAGATACGAAGTGCTCTGGCTGGCCTTTGGGTTGGCGATCATCGCCTATCGCGGGGCAGACAAATTGACGATGGCCGGTTTGGGACAGGAATTCTCGGTCAGTCTTGGATTGGATTATCGCAAGGTCATGACATTCGGGTTGGTGATTATCTCGCTTGTCACGGCATCTGTGGTCGTATCGGCCGGTATGATTCCGTTTGTCGGGCTGATCGTGCCCAATCTGGTCAGCCTTGCATTTGGCGACAATCTGAAAAAGACGCTGCCTTGGATCGCCTTGCTTGGCGCTGCAATTGTTTTGGTGTGCGATATCATTGGGCGTCTGATCATCGCACCTTTCGAGGTGCCGGTTGGTGCCGTTCTTGGTGTGATTGGAAGCCTGTTCTTCCTGTATCTGGTTTTGGGCAGAAACGCGTATGCCAGATAATGTGATGTCGCGAACCAAAACCATCAGGCGTCGAATTGGCCCAGGCAGAGTATTGATGATCTTGCTTTGTTTGGCATGTTTGTCCGCGATTGGCTTTATGACGATTGGGGCGCGTGGCAATTGGGCGTTCATTCTTGAATTTCGGGGAACCAAGCTTCTGGCGCTTTTGCTTGTCGCTTATGCCGTTTCGGTTTCAACCGTCTTGTTTCAAACAGTTACCAGTAACCGAATTCTGACGCCTTCGATTATGGGAATTGATGCGCTTTATGTGCTTTTACAAACTGTTCTGATTTTTGTCTTTGGGGCGCAGGCGATATCGGCGCTGGATCCGCAAATCAAGTTTCTGATCGAGGCTGGCTGTCTGACTGTTTTTGCGTTGATCCTTTATCGTTTTTTATTCTTTGGTGTTTTTCGGGATGTGCACCTTCTTTTACTGAGCGGTTTGTTCTTCGGGCTTTTGTTCCGCAGTGTTTCAGGGTTGTTGCAGCGGATTATCGATCCCAATGATTTTGTCGTTTTGCAAGATAGCCTGTTTGCAAGCTTCAATAGTGTCGACAAATCTCTTTTTGGGGCGTCGGTTGCCGTGATTGTTTTGGTAAGCGCCATCGGGGCCAAGATATTCAGCCGCTTTGACGTCATGCTGTTGGGGCGCGGTAGCGCGATTTCACTTGGCGTCAATTACACTCGCACCGCAGTTATTATTCTGGCGCTTGCATCTGTTCTGGTGGCTGTGTCGACTGCCTTGGTTGGGCCGGTCACGTTCTTTGGTTTGCTGGTTGCAAATCTGGCTTACATCGTGCTGCCAGGGGCCAAGCACAAACATATTCTGCCTGGGTCGGTTTTGATCGCCTTTATTTGCTTGTCGTCCGGGCAATTGGTGCTTGAGAAGTTGTTTGATTTCAACACAGCATTGGCAATCTTGATCGAGTTTGCAGGCGGATTGTTCTTTATCGGGCTTATTTTGCGCAGAGGTGTTCGGTGATTAATGTACGCAATGCGACCAAGTCGTATGATGGAACCCTCGTGGTTGATGATGTGACACTTGGTTTAAAGCGGAACGGGCTGACGTCAATCATTGGCCCAAATGGTGCGGGAAAATCCACATTGCTGTCCATGATTGCCAGACTGGTAAACATGGATGATGGCAAAATCACAGTAGATGGGGTGGATATCGCGACCGCCGATAGCCTTGAGTTGGCAAAACGCTTGGCCGTGCTGCGTCAGGATAACCATATGACTGCGCGACTTACCGTGCGCGATCTGGTTGCCTTTGGCAGGTATCCCCACAGCAAGGGCCGCACGAATGAGAATGATCTGGAACATGTCAATCGTGCGCTTGCATATCTTGGCTTGACTGATCTGTCGGGCCGTTTTCTTGACCAGCTATCGGGTGGGCAACGGCAGCGTGCTTTTGTCGCAATGACGTTGTGTCAGGATACAGACTACATGCTGTTTGACGAACCGTTGAACAATCTTGATATCCATCATGCTGTTTCAATGATGAAACTGTTCCGGCAGGCCGCACGCGATTTTGGAAAGACGGTTGTTGTCGTTATTCACGATATCAATTTTGCATCATGCTATTCAGATCATATTATCGCTATGAAGGATGGCAAGGTGGCTGAGCAGGGATCGCCAGATCAGATCATTGATGCCGGTATTCTTACCGACATTTATAATACGTCGTTTCAGGTCCAAAATATTAACGGGCAAATGATCGCAACCTATTACGGCATATAGATCCGGGACCGGTGTCGGCATCCTCTCTAATTCTCAGATTTTTTCGCATCACTGTGCCCGCAGCAAGCGGGCAAAACGATTGCCGATGTGATGCGTCGGGTTGGTTCATCGCATGGGATGACAGACTTGTATACTCTATAATAATCATATTTTAATATTATTACTTAATCTGGCCATCATCAATCATCAGACTTTTATCGTTGGTGATTGTTGATGAGGGTTGCCGGCTCGAATTCTGCCCTTACTCTAGGTAGTGAGTTTGCCATCCCGCAAAGAAATGAAATAGTCGTCCTTACCGATTTGACCGCCCTTGAGAGCGATTTCCAGTTGGGTTCCATCATTGTGAAAGGCATTGCACAAAGGGGACCCAGGTGTTTGCGGTATCGGATGACGCAGGGTCAAGGCGTAGATGTTCATTTCGCTTAGAGCCAGGCTGGAAGTATCACCACCGGCAATAATGGCACGTTCCAACTGATGTTCGCGGATCAATCTGTCAAGCAGGCCCCCAAGGTGGCGCCCGGCGACGTCCGCAGAAGCGGCTTGAGCATTGGTGACAGTTTCAGGGCCGCGGGCTGTATAAATGATCGGGCTTTTGCCATTCTTTAGGTGTTTCGAGGCAGAAGTTGCAGCTTGTTCAAGGGCAAGCTCGGTTCCTTGCCCGGAAATCAAGGCATGATAGTCAATCGGGACGCCTGCAAAATTCTCTGACAGGGCCATTTCGATCTGATTTGACGTTGTTGAAGAGCAACTCCCCGACACAACAGCAATGCGGTCAAGTTTTTTGGGGCGGGAAATTTGCGGTCCCGGTCCAATGAGGCCAGCCTGCTGCCATGCCCGCAGCAAAGCATACTCAACACCTGATGATCCAACTGCGAACGGGCCCAATGATTTACGAAAAACATGCAAAAACGTGCCAGCGGCCGCCTGACCTTGATCATCGTAAATATCAAGAAGAAGGCATTGTTGTTCTGGGAGTGTGTTTTTCGCCCCGTGTTCGTCGGACGCCTCACCAAGCAGGGTTTTCATTTGATCAGCAGTTACGCAGGTTGACGACAACGAGCTCTGTCGGCCCAGATGGACCAGCAGGTCAGATTCCGTCATCGGTGTTGCGGGGTGCTGGCTCATGACCGGGTGACGGTCAATGCGATAGGTCTGGTCGCGATATGCGGCAAACAGATGCCCGAAGAAGGTATATCGGCGAAGCTGGGGTGCACCGACAATCAATGGAACTTGCTTTTGGTCAAACACGGTTCTGCCGATTTCTATGGCACGTCCGATTGATCCCTGATGGGGGGCACTGTCGAAAGTGGAGCATGTTTTATAATGACAGTGTTTTGCGTTCAGACGCTGCAACCAGCGGAAAATATCAGGTAGATTGTCATCCATCCATTCGGGGGGCTGGCTTCGGCTGATCCCTGCCAGACCAACGGCGCTGCAGTTTTTAAACTGTTCAATGTGATGTGCTTCGGGGATGCGGGTAAACAAAACGGTTTCAATACCGTTTGAAGACAGTGCCTCCATAACGTCGGTGGAGCCGGTAAAGTCATCCCCGTAAAAGGAGAGAAACAGATCCTGAGCGAATGAAGTGTTGGACATGATCAATTTTTCCGGAAAGTCGAAAGCGCAAGGCGGAGTTCTTTATGGTCTTTGGCAAATTCATCAACAGGGATGCCTTGAACTGCGGCGGCAGCGGCCTGCTGAATGCTGGCGACGCCACCTGCAACACCACCGGGATGGCCGATGATCCCGCCACCTGCGCAATAGATGAAGTCAGTGTGACCAAGTGCGGTGATGGTCTGTTCCATTTGCACTGCAGTCTGGCCAGATGAGAAAACCGGCATTGCTTGATACGTTTGATTGGGGGTCACATTTTCACCAAGCGCGCGGGCTGATTCCATGACCGTCTCGTCACTTTCAGTGAATTTGTTGGCGATCCCGTTGACATGCAGATGATCAGCGCCAGCCAACCGCCAGAATTTTTGCCAGGCGCGAAACGAAATACCGATGTCCGGAGATCTTGAGAAAAGACCCCACCCGTTGCGATGACAATGCAGCGGAAGCGCGGCGTGCGTACGAATGGCACTTAGCCCTGCCAGTCCGATCGAAAAGAGGCTGACCATGATACATGTACCGCCCAGTTCGTGTACCAGATCGGCATTGCGTTTCATCTCGTCGACCTCGCCTGTGATGTTAAAGGCATACATCGGCTTCTTGCCGGTACGGTCGGCATAGTCATTGATGACCCGCATGACCTTCCGGGCGCGTTCGGGGAACGGGCAGTGTGGGCCATTTCCCTGCAATTCATCATCCTTGATGAAATCGATTCCACCTTCGATCAATTGAAGGACAAGTTGCGCGGTTTCATCTGGTGACAGCCCGACACTGGGTTTGATGATGGTGCCGATCATCGGACCGTTGGAAACACCGGCAAGATCAAGAGTGCCCTTGCGCCCGAATGCAGGGCCGGGATAGGCCTGCGAAAATGCATCCGGGAAATCGACGTCAATCAAACGCAATGCCGATACATCTGCCAGTTCGAACAGATTGCCTGCGACTGTCGCAAGCACATTGGTAAGCGATGTGCCCATATTGTCCAAAGGCCAGGACAGCGTGATAACCCCGCGTGAATACTGTGATCCCTGCGTTCGCGTGGGCAGAGATGGTAAGGCTGATTGCGACCGTTCCTCGATGAGTTCAACCCGGGCACCGGATCGTTGGCGCAATGCGTCTGTTTCCCCGGCAAGTTTCAAAAAAGTTCCCGATGATTGTTCGCCAGCAATGACTTTGGCAGCGTGGTCAAGGCTTTTGGGGCTTTCAACCTCGTACTGGGCGCGCAGTCTTTCCATTGGTGTAGTCCTCCTGACGGTCAATCTTCTTTGAATTGAGATCATAATTATCATCTCATCATACCAGTTGACAATATGATGAATGTCGGTAATTCTCGTTTCAACAAACAAAAACACCAACAGGAGGAAGCATGAAGATCGCGTTGATCGGTGCCGGTGGCAAAATGGGGGTTCGGCTTTCGGCCAATCTCAAGGGCTCGCGCTTTGATGTTGCACATGTCGAAATTACCGAAGCCGGGCAGGCCCGCCTCAAGGATGCGGTTGGTGTCAGTTGTGTTGCGCTAGATGATGCTTTGGCCGGTGCACGTGCCGTTATTCTTGCTGTTCCAGATACAGCGATAAAGGCCGTTTCACATGGCCTGATCGACAAGGTTGCACCTGGCACCATGATTATTGCACTTGATGCGGCTGCACCCTTTGCAGGCCATTTCCCAAAGCGCGATGATGTGACCTATTTCGTTACACATCCTTGTCATCCGCCAATTTTCAATGAAGAAACAGACATGGTCGCCAAGCGCGACTATTTCGGTGGTGTTGCGGCAAGACAGGCTATTGTCAGCGCCTTGATGCAGGGGCCTGAAGAGGACTTTGCGCTTGGCGAAGAGATTGCAAAGGTAATTTTCCAGCCGATTCTCAGGTCTCATCGCGTGTCAGTTGATGAAATGGCCCTGCTGGAGCCGGGGTTGTCCGAAACGGTTTGTGCTACCTTGCTGGTTGTCATGAAAGAGGCGCTTGACGAGGTCGTGCGCCGGGGCGTGAATGAGCAGGCAGCACGTGACTTCCTTTTGGGGCATCTTAATATTCTTGGTGCCGTTGTTATGGGCGAAATACAGGGTGAATTCTCTGATGCGTGTAACAAGGCGATCAATAACGGAAAGCCACGCTTGATGCGTGATGACTGGATCGGGGTATTCGAACCGGACGAAATCAAAGAAAGTATCCGTCGGATCACCTGATAAGGCGCGACAACAGAACTTCGAAACAGAAGCATGTCGCATGGTGACTATAAACTTTATGTATCTAGGGAGGTACAAATGGCGTTTACGCGCAGAGCACTTTTTGCGGGCGTGGCAATGGTGATGGGTTTGGCTACTGCCATGCCGATGTCAGCATCCGCAGCAGACTTGATTGCGATCATTACTCCGTCTCACGACAATCCCTTCTTTAAAGCAGAAGCTGAAGGCGCAAAACAGCGGGCTGAGGAACTGGGTTATGATACCCTTGTGCTGGTGCATGATGATGATCCAAACAAGCAGAACCAGCTTTACGATACGGCAATAGCCCGCGGTGCAAAGGCGATCATTCTTGATAATGCCGGTGCAGAAGCAACGGTTGCACCGGTGCGTCGTGCGAAAGAAGCCGGTATCCCGTCTTTCCTTATTGATCGTGAGATCAAGGAATCGGGGATTGCTGTGTCACAGATTGTCTCGAACAACTATCAGGGTGCTCAGCTTGGTGCTGAGGAGTTCGTTCGCCAGATGGGTGAAGAAGGCAAATACGCCGAACTTCTTGGACGTGAAGCCGACACCAATGCCGGTATTCGTTCTTCGGGCTATCACGATATCATTGACCAATATCCAGACATGGAGATGGTGGCCCAGCAGTCTGCCAACTGGAGCCAGACCGAAGCCTATGAAAAGATGGAAACTATCCTTCAGGCCAACCCCGATATCAAAGGTGTCATTTCAGGAAATGACACCATGGCGATGGGCGCGATTGCAGCGCTTCAGGCAGCCGGTCGCAATGATGTGATTGTTGTCGGTTTCGACGGCAGCAATGACGTTCGTGATTCCATTCTTGAAGGTGGTATCAAGGCGACGGTTCTGCAGCCCGCTTACCGTCAGGCACAGATCGCGGTCGAGCAAGCCGACCAGTATCTGAAAACCGGCTCGACCGGCCACGATGAAAAGCAGTTGATGGATTGTGTCCTGATTACTGCTGACAACGCCAAGCAATTGGAAACCTTCGCGCTTAAGTAAGTGAGCAACCACGGCAGTATATGTCGTCGCTCGCGATCTTTTGTGCCGGATGGGCGGGGCGCAGCTTGGGCTGCGTTCCCCGCTCACCGCAGAGATTGAGTTGTGCAATCTTCTGAAGGAGGCCAGCTTGAAGCGCATTGGGCCAATGATAAAATTGCTTCTGCTTTTGCCTTTGGTGTTCTCGGTTGAGGCATGCCAACTGGTAAAGAACGATGTTGAAAATGATAATAAGGCAACTGTTTCAGGTTCGTCTTATCGAGATATGCCTGCCCTGGTGGAGGGTATTTGGGAAGATCGGGTTGTTCCGCACCTTGAGAGTTCGGGGGCTGATTTCGCTGACATTTTGGCAGGGCTTGGGGACGACCTTGATGCCGCCGGTGCCTCTTTTGGATATCGTCCATCCAGCGAGGGCAGCCCGTGGAACTTTGCCACCCGGATTGAGGGTGAAATCGTCGCGGCAAAAACAGACACGCGGGCAGCGACCGCAGATGTTGATATCGATGGGGATGGGCGTGCAGACGCCGTCATACAGCTTGGCCCGGTCATCCGTGGTACGACGTTGCGTGATGTTTTGCCATTCTTCGATTTTACGTCCTTCACAGATCAGATTGAGTTTGCGCAGTTGTCGCGTGCTCTAAATACCAAGGCCTTTGAAACTGCTTTGGCCGATCTGCCGCGTGAGGGCCTGGTCGGTAAATCTGTTGCTGCCACCGGCGCATTTACAATGCGAAAACCCGACGACACCGTTCTGATTACCCCGGTTGAAATCGAGGTGACCGGCAATGAATGATCTTTCATATAACGAAGAACATCAAATCGGACTGAAAGTGCGGGGGGCAACGAAAGTCTATCCTGGAACTTTGGCCCTGAATGAAGTCGACTTTGATGTCAGGCTGGGGGCTGTGAATGTCCTTGTCGGTGAAAACGGTGCCGGGAAATCGACCCTTATGAAGGTTATCGCCGGGGTTGAACAATTAACGGCCGGCGAGATTGCGGTGGATGGCAAACGGGTTCAGTTTGCTGATACACGTGCCGCCGCGGCGCATGGCATTGGCATTGTTTTTCAGGAGCTTAATTTGTTTCCGAACATGACGGTGGCCGACAATATCTTTATTGCGCGGGAGAAAACGCGCGGTGGTGTTGATATAGACAGTCGCAGCCAGCAGGCAGAAGCCGCAAGCTTGATGAAACGGCTGGAGCATGACATTTCCCCCGATGCACTTGTCGGCGAATTAAGTATCGGCGAACAGCAGATTGTCGAAATTGCCAAGGCCCTCGCACAGGATGCACGCATTCTGATTATGGATGAGCCAACATCGGCGCTCAGTGCGGCTGAAGTGGAAATTCTTTTCCGTGTGATCAGGGATCTTAAAAAGTCTGGTGTGGGAATCATTTACATTTCCCATCGGCTCGAAGAGCTTATCCTGATTGGGGATTACATCACGGTCTTACGTGACGGCTGCATTACCGGGTCGCGTTCGATGGCGGGGGTGGAGGTCAGTTGGATTGTGCGCAACATGATCGGTGCTGCGTCCAAGGATTTCTCAAAATCACTGACCCATCAACTTGGTGCAGAAGTATTCCGGGCCGAAGACATATGCCTGCCAAGCAAGAATGGCGGGTTTGTCGTTGATCGCGTTTCCGTTTCCCTGAAGGCTGGCGAGATTGTTGGCATTTATGGATTGATGGGGGCGGGGCGGTCTGAATTTTTCGAATGCATCATGGCCCAGCATCCGATGTGCACCGGAAAGTTTTATGTGGATGGAAAGCCCCTTGATGAAACCAGCGTGGCGGGGCGAATAGAGCGCGGAATTGCCTTGATCCCGGAGGACCGAAAAGGTGCAGGGCTGGTTCAAATCTTGCCGATCCGTGAAAACATGTCGCTGTCCAGCCTGATAAAATTTACCAAACGCGGGTACCTGAGCATCAAGAAAGAGCGCAAGGCCGTCGCAGATATGGTGCGTGACCTGTTTATCAAGGTTGCAAGTGTCGAAAATCCGGTCAGCTCATTGTCAGGTGGCAACCAGCAAAAGGTCGTCATCGGCAAAGCCTTGATGACCAACCCCAAATTGCTGCTGATGGATGAACCAAGTCGCGGCATTGATATCGGGGCAAAAGGCGAAGTTTTTCAAGAAATGCGCAAGCTTGCCGCGGATGGCCTGGGGATATTGTTTGTGACCTCTGACCTTGAAGAGGTGATGTCTCTTTCTGACAGGATTCTGGTGATGTCAAAGGGGCGGGTGATCAAGGAATTTTCCCAGCAAGAAGCGACCGAAGAACAGATCATTGCCGCATCTGCAGTCGGTCACACAACAACAAGCCAGAAAACGGCTGAGAACAGGGAGTTGCAGATATGACATCTATCGCATCGGCCGGAACGGCGTCAGGAAACAGCAATCAGACTTGGCTTTTGCTGTTGTTGAAGCTGCGCACATTTATTGCACTTATTCTTGTGTTTGCGTTTTTTGCGTTTGCAGCCCCGAATTTCCTAAGCGCGGCCAATTTTGTCATCATGTCAAAACATGTGGCCTTGAATGCGTTCCTTGCGATCGGCATGACCTTTGTCATCATTACCGGCGGCATTGACCTTTCGGTTGGTTCAATTGTTGGGCTATGCGGCATGGTTGCAGGGTGGCTGATCCTGAACGGTGTTGATCTCGGGATCGGGTACACGCTCTATTTCAATATCTTTGAAATCTTTGCAATCACGCTTTTTGTTGGTGTGCTTTTCGGGGCGATAAACGGTGCCTTGATCACCAAGCTTAATGTTGCGCCGTTCATCGCGACCCTTGGAACGCTATACGTCGCAAGGGGGCTTGCGTTGTTGTCCTCTGACGGGGCGACATTCCCGAATTTGGTCGGTAACCCGGAATATGGGTCTAACGGGCTAAGTGTGCTGGGGTCGGGTGCATTTATGGGGATCCCGGTATCAATCTGGATTTTGATCGCGGTTGGATGCGGTGCTGCCTATATCGCAGGGCGGACCCCGCTTGGTCGTCACATCTATGCGGTTGGGGGGAATGAACAAGCGGCCGCACTGTCGGGCGTGAAGGTCAACCGTGTCAAAATGTTCGTCTATATGTTTTCCGGGTTCTGTGCGGCAATTGTCGGGTTGGTGATTTCATCCCAGCTTGTCGCATCCCATCCGGCAACCGGCGAGACATTCGAATTAAACGCAATTGCTGCGGCGGTTCTTGGCGGGACATCGATGTCCGGTGGACGAGGGCGTATTGCCGGAACCATCATCGGTGCCTTTGTGATCGGTATTCTTTCGGATGGTTTGGTCATGATGGGGGTTAGTTCGTTCTGGCAAACCGTTATCAAGGGGCTTGTAATTATTGCCGCCGTGGTCGTCGATCAGGCACAGCAACGTCTGCAGGCTAAAGTCGCCTTGCAGCAGCAGGCAGCACTCAGCAAACAGGAAGGATAAATCTGAATGTTAAAAGGTGCTTTAATTGGATGCGGATTTTTTGCACAAAATCATCTGTGCGCCTGGCGTGACATTGATGATGTTAACATTACCGCACTGTGTGATCGCGATGAACAGCGTCTGAGCGAAACCTCGAAACGGTTTGGTATCGAAAACACCTATACCGACGCGCATGAGATGTTTGCCAACGAAGAGTTGGATTTTGTCGATATCGCGACGACAGTAGAAACACATTTACCATTGGTTGAGATGGCGGCACAAGCTGGCGTTCATATCATTTGTCAGAAGCCTTTCGCGTCGTCGATGAACGATGCTGGTAAAATGGTTTCAATGGCCGATAAATCCAGTGTCACCTTGATGGTGCATGAAAACTTCCGCTGGCAGTCAGCAATTCGTGCCGTCAAAACCCATATCGACGAGGGCGCCATCGGCGACGTTTTTTGGGGACGTGTCAGTTTCCGATCAGCCTATAATGTTTATTCCGGGCAGCCATATCTTGCGACGGATGAAAAATTCATCATTCAGGATCTTGGTATCCATATTTTGGATATTGCCCGGTTCCTGTTCGGGGATGTTGGTTCAATCTCTGCCAGGACAAAACGCGTCAATCCCAATATTCGCGCCGAAGATGTTGCAACCATGATGCTGGATCATGACAACGGCATCACGAGTATTGTTGATTGCAGCTATGCCACAAGCCTGCCGGTCGAAAGTTTTCCCGAAACCCTGCTTGAAGTTGATGGCAGCAAAGGGACGTTGCGCCTGAATTCTGGCTATCAGCTTATGTGTCACAACCATGATGGCACACGGCATATCGACGTCGCCCCGCCACTTTTGCACTGGGCAGAAAAGCCATGGCACAACATTCAGGAAAGCGTTTTCAATATCGAGCAGCACTTTGTTGATTGTCTGCGCGATAACCGGCAACCAGAAACCTCAGGGCATGACAATCTGAAAACACTGGCGCTTGTTTATGGTGCCTATCAGTCGGCGGATAATGGCTTGCAGGTGGTCAAGGTCGGAAATGGATGATCATCTTTTGTCAGGTTACCCAAAGGTTATGAGTTGATGAGCAAGGTCAGCAAAGCAAGTCCTGTCAGGGCCCTCAAAGCAGGACCGCTACAAGTGCGCTTTGAACATGGCAACCTGCGATATGTCCGATATCACGGGACAGAGATATTACGGGCGATTTCCTATGTTGTACGAGACCGGGACTGGGGAACACTTTCGCCTGTTTTGTCCGATATCGTTGTTGAGGAAACCCCCGGAAATTTTTCCATTTCCTATGTTGCGACGTGTGACAACAATGGTGTTGCACTTGCGTTGAAAGCGGTAATCAGCGGGACTGAGGACGGGGTGCTTCGTTTCACCGTGGATGCAACCCCCGATGGTGGTTTTGAAACCAATCGGTGCGGCTTTAATGTGCTTCATCCGATTGAGGGCGTTGCCGGGCAGCCTGTCAGGGTTGAGCATTGCGACGGGGATATCGAAGACACCATTTTTCCCGATCTGATCGAGCCATGGCAGCCCTTCAAATCCATCCGCGGATTAACGCATTATCCCGAGGCCGGGCTGACGGCAACCTGCCGGTTTTTGGGTGATGAATTTGAAATGGAGGATCAGCGGAACTGGTCTGATGCCTCTTTTAAAACCTATGTTCGACCGATTGAACTTCCTTGGCCGTATCTTTTGGACGGTGGGAAAACAAACACGCAATCCATAGAGCTTTCAATCGAAGGCAGCACGGCCCGATCAGCAGCAGGACTACCCACAAAGAAAGGCAAAGCAGAGGATACGGCGATCCAAGTGATCCCGGAAATCGGTTCTGGGCATGTTTTCCCGAAAACAGGCTTGGTGATCACCCCCGAAGAGGCACATCAACCTCTTGTCTGTCTGGATGTTTTGAGCAAGGTCACCCCGCAGGTCCTGCTGTGTCATTACGATCAGACTGTCGGGCATGTGGGCCAGGATTTATCGGCGTTTGCGGCTCTTCAACAGGAATTCGATGCGCAATATGAACTTGAATATGTGGTCATCTGTGATGGTAATCTTGATCAGGAGTTCACAGCACTAAAAGACGGTCTGGCGTATGCTGGTTTCAAGCCCGATAGTTTGCTGGTGTGCCCATCGGTCGATCGGCAATCAACGCCGCCAGGCAGTGAATGGCCAGATTGTCCTCCCCTTGCGGATATCTACAGCGCAGCCCGAAAGGCCTTTCCCGGCATTTCATTGGGCGGGGGGATGTTTAGCTACTTTACTGAGCTTAACCGAAAGCGGCCGCCAGTTGAGATGCTTGATATTGTCACCCACGCGACCAATCCGATCGTGCATGCGGCAGACGACGAGAGTGTCATGGAAACGTTGGAAACTTTGCCGCATATTCTTCGGTCCGCTCGCGCCATTCTTGGTCCGGGAAAAGAGTATCGATTGGGGCCGACCACCATTGCCATGCGCCAGAATCCTTATGGCTCACGTACATTTCCTAATCCGAACGGGGAGCGGATCTGTATGACCCATGACGATCCCCGTCACCGGGAACAGTTCGGGGCAGCTTGGGCCGTCGGCTATGGAGCGCAGGTTTCTGCAGCTGATATTAGCCGTTGGGTGCCAGCCGGGGTGATTGGTACACGCGGAATTATTGATGCTGAACATTCAGACCTCTTGCCAATCGGCGAGGCCGTAAAGGCGTTTTCAGAAATGGCAGGGAAACCGATTTTGCCTTGCCGTGTCGATGATCCAAAACAGGTTGTAGCTATTGCCGTAAAGGATGGAGCCCTTGTCAGGGTTCTGATGGCCAATCTCACGAAGCAATCAGTCAATGTGGAGATCGGTGGTTCGGTGGGGTGCCACGCGCTTGATGCTTATGGAATGCTGCAACTCGAATTACCTTGCTCCGAGGTTCTCAATTGACTGGAGATACGCTAGAAGTTTGCACAACAAGATTAACTTCAGAATGACACGGAACCACATTCGTATGAATAGTTGGGCAGATACAGGCGATGATAAGAAAATCGTCCGACGCAAACTTTCAGATCAGGTGCTTGAACGCCTGCGAGAGATGATTGTGCGCGGCGAATTGGGGCCAGGGGATCTGATGCCGTCGGAGCGCACCTTGATGGAGCGTTTCGGTGTCGGGCGACCGGCAGTGCGCGAGGCGATGCAATCTATGCATACTTTGGGGCTGATCAATATTTCCCACGGTGAACGTGCCCGTGTGAGCGAGCTTTCCGCTGACCTGATGTTCAGGCAGATGGATATGGTCGCACGCATGTTGTTGTCAGCATCGCCTGACAACCTTGAACATCTCAAGGAAGCGCGTCGTCTGTTTGAGGTGGGGATGGTCCGGATTGCAGCGAAGAATGCGACGGCAGATGACGTCGAAGACCTAAAAGGTTTGATTGAAGCGCAGCGCGAAAAACTTGGTGATGCGGCGGCCTTCATCAAGAGCGATATGGCCTTTCACATCAAGGTATCGAGCATTTCGGGCAACCCGATTTTTCAAGCTGTCAGTGAAGCGATGCTGAACTGGGTTTTCAATTACCACACCGACTTGCTGATCTGGTCAGGTCAGGAAGATGTTACCCTCCGAGAACACAGCGAAATTGTGAAATGCATTGAAAACCAAGAGCCTGAGAAGGCCGCCCTGGAAATGCAATCACACCTGAACCGTTCGAATGACCTTTATCGTCATCGGGAAGGCTGAATAGCATCGCATTAGTTCGCAAGACGTGTGTCTCGGTGTGACCGGATTTGAATGTTGGACAACGATCATTCAAGGTGCTGCAGCATGTTTGAGAAAAATGTCAGCTTTTCTGTCAATTCCGCAGTTTTTGTCAGCTTATGTGTCAATCCATGTCAACTTATCTGGCAATCGGAAGTGCTAAGGCATTGATTTCGCGAGAAGTCGAATGTCAGCTTTTGTGGCACGTGACACTTTTCCCGAAAAATTTATGCTGCCTAAGCCCGACGCATGTTTGCGTCGGGACAGATGTTGGTTTGTCATAATTCGGGGATATAGGCTTGGAGAGTTATCTCGAGCAAAATCCCCTTTCTATAAAATAATGTTTAATCAATGAGTTATTCTGATTTTGAAGGGTTCGCCCCAAAAAACTAAAAAAACGCCGCCAGTTTTTCCGAGCGCTCGCGTGTGACCTTGTATCGGCCCCTTTCCGGGGCGTGTTGGCAGGTAAGTCAACAGATAGGTCCAAATAGGAGAAGAGAAATGGCGAGTATTAACACAAACATGTCGGCCACCCTGGCGGTGTCGAACCTCAACAAAAGCACCGACGAGATGACCTCGGTTCTGACCGCAATGTCGAGCGGCAAGTCGATCAACTCGGCATCTGACGATGCAGCGGGTCTTGCCGTTTACACGGCGATGTCGGTTGACTATGCGGCTTGGGATCAGGCGGCTGACAACGCAGAAGTTGCTACGGCAATTCTTGAAACTGCCGATGGTGGTTTGGCTGAAATCGCCGACATTCTTGAGCGTATGTACGAACTGGCATCGCAGGCATCTTCGGGTTCGGTGACCGATACCGAGCGTGCGTATCTTGATGACGAATACAGCGAACTGAGCTCCCAGATTGATTCCATCGTTGAATCGACGACCTATTTCGATACGTCGCTTCTGGATGGCACTTATGACGAAAGCTTCACTGTTTCTGCTGACTCTGCAGCTACGCCAATTGATGTGACGATCGGTCAGGCCTACGACACGACCGGTCTGGCTATCGCGGCAGGGGTCGACTCTTCTACCAATGCCACCACGGCACTGGGTGAGATCGAAGCGGCGATCGAAGTTGTGTCCGCTGGTCGTGCGTCTGTTGGTGCCATGATGTCTCGTTTTGATTACGCGGCAGGCAACATCGAAACGGCAAAAACCAACCTTGAATCTGCAATGAGCGTCTACATGGATGCAGACGTTGCGGCCCTTAGTGCCGAACAGACTGCGTTGGGTGTGAAAATGGACTCCGCTATTCAGGCGCTGTCCATCTCCAATGAGAATCTCGAGAAGCTCTCGCGCTTGCTGAGCTAACTCGTGTCAGGGCCACCCGGTGTTGAGAGCCCCCGGGTGGTCCTGAATTTTTTCATCTTTGAGAAAGGGAGAAGGACATGTCGACTATCAATTCCACGACGACGTCGAGCTATGCTTCTTCATCCTACGTTTCTGGCCTGACGGATATTGATACAGCCGAGCTCGTTCAGGATGCCTACGATACTAAGATGGAGGTCGCCGATGTCGTCGAGGCTGAAATCGATGAAATCGAGCTCGAGATTGCGGCCTTTGAAGACTTGCAGACCCTGCTTGAGACTCTGGAAGACGCCGCAGAGGCCTTGACCGCAGAAGCAGAGCTCGACAGCTTGCGTGATGATGTCTGGGTTGGCAAGTCAGCCTATCTGTCATCCTCTGATGCGAATACAGATGCGTCGGATGTCGTCGGGGTGCTGGTCGATGATACGGCAACGGCTGGGAGTTATACCCTCGAAGTCAAGCAGTTGGCAGCAGCGCACAAGCTTGGTGGCAATACCAATACGGACAATACGTCAGCGCAGGCGTTGAGCGGGACAATCAGCCTGGTCGCAGGTGATGATTATGAAGCCGTCGATATCGAAATTACAGAAGATATGTCGATTGCCGATATTGCAGATGCCATTAATGAGATGACATCAACTACGGGCGTCAGTGCCAGCGTGCTGAAGGTTTCTGACGACGAATATATGCTGGTCCTTTCCGCAGTCGACACCGGACAGGAAATTGTTTTTGATACGGATGGGGCTGATACATCAATCGCCCAGTCGCTGGGTTTCGTCGAAGCCGATGGATCGTACAGCAACGAACTTGTCACAGCAGATCAGGCGATCTTTTCTATTGATGGTGTGGAAGTTACGCGCAGCAGCAACACGGTTGACGATGTCATCGATGGGGTGACGTTGTATCTCTATGCCGAGGAAGAAGGCACAGAGATTACGCTTCAAGTTGAAGATGATGCGAGTTCCGCCTACAGCGCGATCGAGGAATTCGTCACTGCCTATAACGAGTTGCGCAGCTTCATCATAACCAATCAGGCTTACGAAGTTGGCGAAGGTGCCGACGAGGACGCGGTCCTGTTTGGCGACAGTCTGCTGAGCTCTGTGTCATCGACTGTTTATGACGCACTGTCCTTTACCAATGACAGCGATAACTATGCGTCACTGGCCTCTATCGGTATCACGCTTGATGAGAGCAACTATCTGGTCATTGATTCGGACGTTCTTGAAGAAGCATTGGTTTCCGACTTTGACGAGGTTGCCGCACTATTTTCCTTCTCGGGAAAGACGGATTCAGAAGACCTGCTGGTTTCCGACGCAGATGGTTCCTACACGGGGACCTTTACGATCGATATCGTGACAGATGCCGATGGCAATATCACATCAGCCAGTGTCGATGGGGATGACAGCCTGTTTACGATCAGTGACAATAAACTGATCGGAGCTGAGGGCAGTGAATATGAAGGCGTCACGCTGTTCTTTGGCGGCGATACATCGCAAAGCGTTGAGGTCACCGTCACAAGTGGTCTTGCTTATGATCTTACCAGTTCCCTGGATCGTTACACCGATAGCTCGGACGGGCTGATTGCCAACCGCCTTGAACGTCTTGAAGAACAGGTTGATGACCTGGAAGATGATGTCGAGGAGATAACCGAAGATGCGACCAAATACGCCGCAGAACTAACCGAGCGATATTCTGCAATCGAAGCCGAACTCTATCAGCTTCAGCTATTGCGCGAACAACTTGAAGCCTTGTGGGGTGATGATGACTAATTATGCTCCAACTGCCGCACAGACGGCGTATCGCTGTGCGGGTGCGACTGCACTTTATAACAACGCACTAAGAACAACCTCGCCAGTAGCAATGATGGTAATTGCCCTGACCAAGACGCGGCAGCATCTTCGTGAAGCCCGGCAGTTCAGAGAACAGCGAGATTTTGAGCAGGAGCAGCGGGAAAAGTCCATTGTTGTGAAAAGGCTTAAGGCTTTGCAGGCATGTATCGCACCAGAGTCTGCGCCAGAACTTTCAAGAGATCTCTTTGCCTTTTACGCCAGAATGATTAAATTACTCGCACGCAATCGCAGGGATTGTTCCATGGAGGAACGATATGAGGTCGTTGACCGCAACCTGCAAGAGCTTGCGCGCGAATGGGAAAAATTCTCGAAAGTCGATCCACGTAGGACTGTTCAGGCCCAAACAGGGCATCCGATGATCGGAACAGTGTTGTGAGGGATGCTTGAGTGTAGGTTTGCGCGAAGCTGTGACGACAAGTTCAGGTACATCTGCTGTTGCGTCGGCAAAGGCAGCCCTGACAGAACTTGATGACAACGCCCTTGTTGCGTGCATGGTGCAAGGCGACAAGGCGGCGTATCGAGTAATTGTCGAACGCTATTACCGTGGCATTGTTGGTGTTGCGCGCCGAATGGGGCTTGTTAGCGGTGATGCCGAAGATGTTGCACAGGATGTCTTTGTGCGTGTCTGGCTGCATCGCGAGAAATGGCAGGCCGATGGTGGGGCAACGTTCAAGACCTGGCTCTATCGGGTGGCGGTCAATCGCGTTATTGATATCAAGCGCAAACCTCAGGCTGTGGGCGGCGAGGAGCTCGACGAAGTTCCTGACGAGAGCATGTCAGCTGTCGACAGATTGGCTCAACATCAGGAATTCGCGCGATTGCGTAAAGCGATCAAAAAACTGTCTGATCAACAACAAATTGCCATTAATCTCTTTTATGATCGGGAACTGTCCAATCAGGAGGCTGCCTCCATCATGGGTGTTTCGGTCAATGCTATGGAATCGCTTCTGAAACGGGCGAGAAAGAGATTGCGCGAAGAGTTGAAATCAATCTGAGAAGCGATTAGGTTCAAATGTCGTTCGAACAGGTACGTTCGTCCTATGAAAAAGCGGTGAGCTGTGAAAATCGAGCATTTCGAAGAATTACTGGATCAGTATGGCTGGGATTTGACTTCCTGGCCCGAGGCTCTGCGCCGGGATGCGAATATTCTTATCGCAAATGATCCCCGTGCTGCCGAACTACACCGATCTTTGCGTGCCGTTGAAGATATCCTTGCCGATGATCCTGTCTTGATGGGCAAGCACAAGGCGATTGATGATATCTTTGATGCCATTGAAGCCATTGAAGCTTCTGAGCAAGCGGCTGCATCTGATACGGCGGCGGTTCATGTCGAAGAAGAAAGTCCTTTCCAGGTACTTGATGATCGTCCCAAATCCCGCAGGCATGTCTCCGCAGCAAGTGCTGCACCGACGGGGGATGGCCCCGCACGCAAAACTTATCCGACCACCGTTTCTGTTTCACCGACATCCTCTGCGATTGCCAAGGACAGTACAAACCATGCTGCGCGCAAGGATGGCACTATTGCCTGGTTGGGCGGGCGTGTCTTTTCCCTGACTGGCATGGCGGTTTGTGTTCTCGCTGGCTTTGTTTTTGGCGTCACTCTGACAATCGAACAAGGGCATCAGGAAACGGCCACAGCCGAAGAAGCCCAATTGAGTGAGCTGCTTGAAAGGCATGTTTATTCACTTGAGCAGCTATCGCCCGGCGCGGGTTCTGACGTGCGCCTTTATCACAGGGAGGCTGACCGATGACTTTTGCGTTTCGTCGGGTGTCCTCTATGCGCAAAGTGATGTTGGCATCGCTGGCAGTGAACCTGTTTCTGGTTGGTGCGTTTGCCGGTACGCTTGTGACGGGTCTTCCTGTTTTCCATAATTTCATGCCGCCACCTCCACCACCAGAATTTGATAATCCTACCGAACCCCCAAGCATCCGGTTGCTGAGGGCAATTCGTAGCAGGTTGAGTCCAGAAGGAAAGGCGATCTTCGATAGCGAATTTGATCCTGTCATTTCGAAGATCAGTGAACGCCAAAACCCGAGGCTTCTTGAGGCTGCTTTAAAGGATGTTTTAGCAGATCCAAATGTAACGGATGCAGAGATCCGCAAAGCTTACGCCGAACTTAAAAATGCGGTTCGCAACGATCTTAGTGTGGTGCTTGATCACATGGCCAATGTGACGGTCAAACTTTCACAAGAGGACCGGGAAAAGATGACATTGATCCGTCCGCCCAGCCCGCCGCCACATACACAATAATTCAAATTTTTCAAAGGGATGCATCAGCATCCCTTTTTTGTTTTTCAATAATCTACTTTTCCAACGCCAGTTTTCGCCAAACCGCCCGTGTAAAGAACAATAGCGCCTTTAACCGTTCTTGCCCGGAGTTGGTGATGAGTTATCTCGGTAGCCTGACATACGATAGTCTGACATCGGCAACGTCTTCGTCGAGCAGCAGTACGACGTCCACGTCTTCAACGACAAGTGATGACTCGACCTACGAGACATATATGACGTTGCTGCTGACGACGTTGGAGAATCAGGATCCGACTGATCCTGAAGATGTCTCGGAAATCACAACTCAATTGGCAACCTTTGAACAGCTTGAGCTGGCTGAGGAGAACAACTCTCTTCTCTCAAACCTTTCAGAAGCGCTGACTGCTTTGCAGGGAGTTGTCGACGACAGCGCGGCCCAAGCTTATCTGGGAACTGATATTGTTGCTGTGGGAGACACAGCACCGCTCGAGGACAGTGAAGCCGAATGGTACTACGTGCTCGAGGACGATGCTTCGAGTGTAACGCTCAGCGTCACCGACGAGGATGGCAATGTTGTTTACGAAACAACGGAAGCCGGATCGGAAGGCTCGAACAGTTTTGTTTGGGATGGCACCACCGATAGCGGTGAGACGCTGAGTTCAGGGACTTATACCCTGTCGGTTAGTGCCATTGATTCCGATGGTAACTCTATCTCATCCGAAACTTTGATGACCGGTGTTGTGTCAGCAATCGACCTCACTGGCGATGAAGCTGTGCTGTATGTGAACGGGGTCGATATTTCGATCTCGGACGTGCAGGGCACGCAAACAGTTTCCTGAAATGAAGGATTAAGAACATGAGTCTCAATAGTGCTCTGAACTCAGCCGTGCTTGGCTTGAATGCACAATCCACATCACTGAGCGTCATTTCAGGAAACATCGCCAACAGTGAAACCACCGGTTACAAGAGTAGCACGACGGCTTTTTCTTCTCTTGTGACCAACCCGGGATCGTCGACACAGGGTAACTCCAACGGCGTTACCACGACGACGCTGACCAATATCTCAACGCAAGGCTTGATCGAGGCCGATAGCTCGGCGACCAGTCTCGCGATTTCAGGTGATGGTTACTTTGTTGTCACGGATGCCAGCGGGGACACCTTTTACACCCGTGCGGGTGATTTTTTGGCAGATTCTGAAGGCAACCTTGTCAATAGTTCCGGCTATTACCTGATGGGGTATGCGCTCGACGAGGACGGAAACCCAGCATCAGGAACTGTGCCAACAAGTACTGCGGCACTGACAACGATCAACCTTGAGAACCTGACCGGTACGGCAGAGGCAACGACAGAAACCTCCATCGTGGCCAATCTGCCGGCAGATGCAGATGTCGGTGATGATTTCTCCGTCGATGTCGAGATTTTTGACAGCCTCGGGACCAGTCATACGGTCACATACACCTACACAAAAACCGCCGCAAATGAATGGGAAGTAGACTATTCCGACCCGGTTTTGACTTCGGACGGAACCACGGTGACCGGTACATCTTCGGGTGGCCCGCTGACGATTACCTTTAACTCGGACGGCGAACTTGAATCGATTGAGGATTCTGGTGGTACAGATGTGACTGACAGTGCCACCCTGACCATTACGGGATGGACCACTGGTGCTTCTGATAGCTCCATCGTTACTGATTTCGGGACAGCCGGTGCCAGCGATGGCCTCCAGCAATATGCCTCTGACGAGGAAGACGGGGATATGACCCTTTATTCCGTCGATCAGGATGGCTCGAACTATAGTGAAATTGCCGAGATCAACATTTCGGATGACGGTGTTGTGTCGGTGACCTACGAAAATGGTGTTAGTGAACCTGTCTATCAGGTTGTCCTGGCAGACTTCACCAATGCCGACGGTCTCACAGCCTACAGCGATACGGTTTACCGCGAGAGCAACACGTCGGGCAGCTATGTCCTGAAGACGCCCGGTGATGGTGGTACGGGGACGATTTCTTCCTATTCATTGGAAAGCTCCACGGTCGATAGCACCACGGAATTTTCACGCATGATTGTCGCGCAGCAGGCGTATTCCGCCGCCGCCCAGGTCATTTCAACGACCAGCGACATGTATGACACCCTCATTTCGTCGGTTAACTAAGGAAACGTTTTCATGACCGTCCAAGCACCAGTGATGCCACGCGACAGCGACAAAATTACCGAAGTCATGAATCGTTTATCTGACTTGCTGGATGTCGAATGGCGCATTCTGGAACAGGCAAAATACGATCTGCTGCCAGACATTACGCAGGAAAAGAATGCGCTTGAAGATGAGCTGCATGGTGAGATTGCGGCCCAGCGCAAGGAAAGCAGCGGCAATCCATTGGCCGGGTTGATCCTGGATATTGAAAAGGTCAATGATCTGCGCGGAAAGCTGAACCGAAACAATATTCGCCTGAAAGCAAAGCGTGAAGCATGTCTGAAGCGCATTCGTGCCGGATGGGCGGCAACCGCATCGGAGGAGACACCGTCCTACAATCAGGATGGCAATGTCCGTGGTGGTATTCATCAGCGCATTCTGAGCATCAAAATGTGATTGGAATGTCAGCCGCGTGGGGAAACGACGCGGGGGCTAAATACACATTTCAGCTAAACAGGTCCGAAACATGTCTATCCGTGCTGCACAAACTGCCGCGTTAAGTGCCTTGCAGACAAGCCAGGCCGGGATCAGTGTGTCTTCGGAGAACATTGCCAATGCTTCTGTTGAGGGTTACACCGCCAAATCGACCAGCACTGCGAGTAGTGTTACAGCTGGCGCGACAACCGGGGTTACGATCACCTCGGTCGGATCAGACGTAGACAGTTATTTATTGAAATCAATCAGTGAAGCGGCATCTGAGAGCGGGTATGCCTCAGTGTTTTCGACACCGCTTGAAACAGTCTCGAGTGCCTTTGGGGATATTGGTGATGATGGCGCAATTTCGACCCTGATTACCGTTCTCGAAACATCATTTGCAGCTTTGGCTGTAAGTCCCGATAGCCAGTCAGCAAAATCGACAGTTCTCAGTTCTGCTGAAGCCGTGGCCGATGAGTTGAACAGTCTGTCAGCGACCGTTCAGGACCAGCGAGCCAGTGCAGACCAGTCGATTGAGGACACCGTCAATCAGATCAATGAACTGCTTTATAAAATTGATTCCTACAACAAGCAGCTTAGCGGAACAACTGACTCGACCCTTTCCAGTAGTGAATTGAACGACGCTCGTGCACAGGCAATCAATGACCTGTCGGAGTTGGTGGATATTTCCTATTACACGGACTCATCGAACAACACGAACATCTACATTGGCGGCACACTTGTTGTCGGCAGTCAGGTGCAGGAGCTTTCCTATAATGCAGCGGGGTCGGTGAATGCGGACACCAACTTTGCGGATGTGACCGTAAACGGGCAATCGATTTCAGACGACATTTCGGGTGGCGAACTTGGCGGGTTGATAGAGCTGCGCGACGAGACTTTGCCCGATATTCAGGCAGAACTCGACAATCTTGCTGTTACCCTCATGGATGCTTTGAACGAAGTCTCAAACCTCGGAACCGCATATCCGCCGCCTCGCGATCTGACTGGGACAACCCAAACGGATTTGACCGACACCTTTTCCGGGACCGGAACGGTGCGCCTCGTCGCAACGGATGATGACGGTAATGCCGTCGAGATCGTCGATATTGACCTCACGACAATTACAACGGTTCAGGACCTTGTCGACGAGATTAATGCCTCTGGCAACTTAACTGCGTCTGTTAACACGGACGGAACGTTAACGATCGCAACAACTGACGACGATTACGGGGTTTCGATCGTCAATATGGATGCCGAAGTGGGAGCCGATGCAGAAGGGTTTTCGGCCTACTTCGGATTGAATGACATGTTTGAAGGCACAGATGCGGGCAACATTTCTCTGAACGCCGATTGGGATGACGATAGCAGCAGGCTGCCGGTTGGAACTGGATCGGATGATGCTGGGCTGGCGGCCGGCGATAGTGTGATTTCATCATCAAGTTCAGACATCACCGAGGCGCTTGCCGACATATTCGACGAGAACATCAGTTATTCGGATGCAGGAAATCTTGGCTCGACCAAAACGACTTTTTCTGACTATGGAGCTGAGATTTTATCAGATGTCGCTCAACAGGCATCGGCTGCGGATACTGAAGCGAGTGTTTCATTGGAAGCATATGAGGACCTGGTTGAGACATTTTCAAATAATTACGGTGTCAATACCGACGAAGAAGCTTTGACGCTGAGTAATCTTGAAAGCGCCTATGAGGCGGCGGCAGCTGTCTTGGAAATCACCCAGTCGCTCATGGATACGCTGCTTGAGGCTGTGCGATAAGGGAAATAGCCATGAGAGTTTCAACAGCTGCAATGCAACAAAATATGTTGAGCCAAATCCGTTCGGTGCAAACGCAACTTGCGGATGCAACAGAGCAATCAAGTACTGGCAAGATTGCCGGCTCAAACTCCGGCGTGTCGGAAAACTCCTATCTGATTGCAACCCTGAGTGCCGAGGTTTCGCAAGCAGCAGCCTACAGTGAAATTGCTGAGGAAATTCAGGGGCGGGTTGAAGTTTACTATTCGACCCTCAATGATATGGTTGATGTTCTGACCGATATGACTGCAGATATTTCTGCGGGTTTGAGTACCGGTACCGAGAACTCATATGGCATCGCCGAGTCAGCCACAGCCGCGTTGGAAACCTTCGCATCCTTGCTCAATACCGAATATGAAGGCCGTTACATCTATGCGGGTTCAGCGACTGATAGCGAACCCGTCGACGTCAGTGCGGCGGCTTACCCGGCCAAAACAAGTCCGACGACAGCCGATACGTCCTACTATTCTGGCAACAGCGACATTGCGTCTGCAAAGGTGGCGGATGGTACGACCATCGAATATGGGATAACGGCAGATAACGAAACATTCGAGAACGCCTTGCGTGCCCTCAATCTTGCTGCCAATGCCTCTACCGATCCGGTTGATGAAGTGGCATTGCAAGAGGCGGCCGAGCTTCTCGAAGCAGCCGTAGCCGGTATCTCGGAGCTGCAAAATCAAGTTTCCTATACGCAGGACAAGCTGGAAAACATCATCGACATGCATACGGACTTTCAACTGACGGCGGAAGCCACGGTCAGCAACCTGACGGATGTAGACCTTGCCGAAGCGGTCGTGACACTTGAAACCCTCTCAATGCAGCTTGAAGCATCCTACTCCGTCACGGCACAGATGACGGATCTGTCACTGTTTGATTATCTGCGTTAGGTCGCTTCCTCGCCTTGAGCTCCTGAAAATGCAGCCGTTGTTAGCCTGCCTGACGTGAGACAAATCGGTGTCTGCACGTGCTTGCTTGTTCTTCTTGCTCGTAGCTAAACGTCTGAGAGCGAGACTCTTACTCCGCTTGTCGCCGACTGGGCGATTGCGTGAATGACTTTTTCGAATTCGTAGGCGTGTTCGAAATCCGGGTATGGGGTGCTGTTGTCGCGGATCGCGCGAAGGAGTGCGGTGGCTTCGATGACTTTGAGGTCGTTAAAGCCAAGTTGGTGTCCCGGTGCCGGGCAGAATTCGCCGTAGGGCGGGTGGGCCGGGCCGGTCAGGATTGTGGTGAAGCCTTGCTGTGCCTTGTCGCCTGAATTGCGGAAGAGCTGCAGCTCGTTCATGCGTTCCTGATCAAAGCAGATCATCCCCTTGGTGCCGTGAACTTCCCATGCCAGTCGGTTTTTGCGACCCCATGCCGACCGCGATGTTGAAAGACTGCCTTGTGCGCCATTGGCGAACCGGACCAAGGCCGATGCCGTATCCTCGTTTTCAACCTTTGCCCGACCGGTTCCGTCCGAGAGCGGGCGCGTGGCGTGCACGGTTTGCATGTCGGCAATCAGGCTTTCGATCGGGCCAGCAATGCCATATGCCATGGAAACAAGGTGGCAGCCCATATCCCCCAGCGCCCCAAGACCGGCATCGGCAAGTTTCGCCCGCCAGGTCCAGGGAAGGTCCGGATCGGCCTGATAGTCCTCATCGACCCAGCCGCGGAAATGGACGATGTCACCAATCTCGCCTTCTTGTACAAGCCGGCAGGCATGGGTGAAGGTCGGGTTTTTGATGTAGTTATAGCCGACCATGGTTTTCACACCCGCCTTACGGGCGGCATCGCGCATTTCGCGCGCCTGATCCAGCGTAAGTGCCAGTGGTTTTTCGCAATAGACATGCTTGCCAGCCTTGATCGCGGCAATCGCCATGTCGAAATGAAGCGCATTGGGTGTGGTGATCGAAACGATATCGACATCCGGATCAGAAATCAGCGAGGTCCAGTCAGACGTGCTTTTGGCAAAGCCAAACTGTTCGGCCATCTGTTTGGCCTTTTCTGCCGGAGTATCGCATAAAACCGCAAGGTGAGACTCCGGAACATTGCCCATAATCGCCCGTGCCGCGCCAAATGCCAGCGCATGCGCCTTGCCCATGAACCCCGTGCCAATCAGGCCAACACCCAGAGATTTCATTTGTTGGAACTCCTCACCTAGTCAAAATAGAATTTTTGTTCTATTTAATGGATGATCATGGAACGAACATTGCGTCAAGCAGAATCAAAAAAGGAAGAACAAACGCCATGAGTGATCAGACCGCACCTGTTTCGCTTGAGGAATTCAATCATCGCTTGGCCGAGATATCGGAAACCATGCCCAAAAGGCTCCGGCAATGTGCCGAGTATGTTGCGCAGAATACCGATCGTATCGCCGTCTCCACCGTCGCAGAGCTGTCTGCCGGGGCCGGCGTTCAGCCATCAGCCTTTATGCGATTCTGTCAGTTGATGGGGTTCACCGGGTTTTCGGAAATGCAGAAGATGTTTCGCGAGACCTATGCCCAGAAATGGCCAGACTACACCACCCGACTGGAGAATTTGCGGGCAACAGGGGACGATAGTCCGAGTGCCTTGTTAGCCGAGTTTGTCGAAGCCGGGCGATTATCCTTGGAAAATCTGGCATCGACGGTTGACCTCGAAACACTGGAAAAGGCAGTGGATGTCCTGGCGTCCGCCCCGATGATCCATGTTGTTGGATTCCGGCGTGCCTTCCCGGTCGCGAGTTACCTGTCCTACGCGTTCGAGAAGATGAACATTGCCGCGGTTTTGCATGACGGTGTGGGGAACCTCAATCCTCGTCACGCGATCCGCGAAGGCGACGTGGTGATCGCAATCACCTTTGCGCCCTATTCACAGGAAACGATCGATCTTGCCGCCTATGCGCATGACCTTGGAAACAAGGTCGTGGCGATCAGTGATGCGCCGAGCGGACCGATGCGCAAGACGGATGCCTTGATGCTGGCGGTGTCCGAGGTCGATGTCGGCGCGTTTCGCGCGCTGTCTGCGACAATCTCGTTGGCGATTGCCTTGGCGGTCTCGGTCGGTGCCAAGCGCGACAAGTTGAGCGATGGAAAATAAGTATTGAAAAACGAGAAAAATGGAATAAAAATTCCATAGTATGTTCGGTTATGGAACATGCATATCAGTAAAACGGGTGCGAGAGACATCCGCAAGATCATCCCGAAATCACCGTTCCACCGACCGGTCTGCCAGTAGATATCTACTGGCATTGGGTGAAGCGGGGTGATTGCCACCAGTCAAGGCGACGACGCCGAAGGGAAGGAACATCGGAATGCTTAAAATAGGTTTGCTGGGCGCAGGGCGTATCGGCCAGGTTCATGCGATCAATATCGTTGCCCATCCGCAAAGTGAACTGGTTGCGGTTTCAGACAAGTTTGATGAACCTGCCCAAAAGCTTGCGCAGTTGTATGGCTCCACCGTTCGCACCAATGAGGAAATCATTGCGGATCCGGCAATTGACGCCGTTCTGATCGCAACCTCGACCGATACGCATGCGGACCTGCTGGAAGCAGCAACGGCTGCGGGGAAGGCGGTACTATGTGAGAAGCCGGTGGATCTTGATCTTAAGCGTGCGCAGGATTGCCTCACGCGCTGTGAGCCATATGGCCGGCCGATCATGGTGGGCTTTAACCGCCGCTTTGATCCGAACTTCGCCAGTTTGAAGGCATCTTTTGACAAGGGCGAAATCGGCAAGGGTGAGTTGCTTTCAATCACGTCCTTTGATCCGGCACCGCCGCCGGTGAGTTATGTGAAGGTTTCAGGCGGTATCTTCCGCGATATGGCGATCCATGATTTCGATATGGCGTGCTGGATGTATGGCGCCTTGCCCGACAAGGTGACGGCCATCGGGTCAAGCATTGTCGATCCGGAAATTGGCAAGGCGGGCGATTTTGATACGGCGGTGACGACGCTTGAATTCTCAGGCGGGCGGATGGCTGTCATCAAAAACAGCCGCCGTGCGGCCTATGGCTACGACCAGCGGATCGAGTTTCTTGGCTCCGAAGGGTTGCTTGCGGCGCATAACGTTCTGGAAAACACGATTGAGAAAATTACCGCCAACGGTGCGACCAAGGCAAAGCCTGAGCATTTCTTCCTCGAGCGTTATGCCAAGGCCTACCAGATCGAATGGAACAGCTTCATTGAAGGCGTGAAGGGGGCGACACCGCTTCCTGTTACCCTGAAGGACGGGGTCAACGCCCTGGTGGTTGCCGAGGCAGCCGCACTTTCAGCGCGCGAAGGGCGCACAGTTGATGTTGCGGCAGAAATTCTCGCCTGATCACAGCCTATCCTGATTAGCAAAAGCGATAGACCGGCACAGCCCGTAAGCAGTGCCGGTTTTTCTTTGATGTAAAAACAAGTGGCTGCGAGTCGTTTGCAAAACTGAACAATAATACCCGTGATCGTCTTCAAGAAAGGATGGCAACGAGCCGTGCCATATTTTGCGATCGGGTCGGGTGAGGGGCAGTTTCAGGTGGTTTTGTGAACTTTTTCCTTGCCGGATCGGGTGGTATTTCGCAGCGCAATAGAAAAAAAATGTTGATTTAGGTAAAAAATAGAACAAAAATTCTATTCAACGGTTTCAGGGGCTCAGCTCACCAACGCCGATACAAGCAGTAAGGTCGCGTAAAGACGACTGGCTGCAGGAAGAACACATAAGCTCAATGGGAAAATCCCAACATTTAGCCGACTAGGGAGGCAACAGATGAAAAAGGCGCTTACTGCCATCGCGGCAGCAGCATTTGCATTTGCCGGTTTGTCCGCAACTGCATCCGCAGAAAATGAAAAATTTGTTCTGATCAGCCATGCACCGGATTCAGACAGCTGGTGGAACGTGATCAAGAACGCAATCCAGGTCGCAGGCGGCCAGATGGGTGCGGAAGTTGAATACCGTAACCCGCCGACCGGTGACCTTGCCGACATGGCGCGTATTGTCGAACAGGCTGCTGCGACCAATCCTGACGGCATTATCGTGACCATCGCTGACTTCAACGTCCTTAAAGGTCCGATCACCGATGCGGTGGATAAGGGCATTCCGGTCATCACCATCAACTCCGGCACGCAGGAGCAGTCCGAAGAACTCGGCGCGCTGATGCATGTTGGTCAGCCTGAATATGATGCCGGTTTTGGCGCAGGTAAACGTGCCGCAGCAGCCGGTGCAAAAAGCTTTGTCTGTGTGAACCACTACATCACCAACCCGGCGTCTGTTGAGCGTTGCCGTGGTTTCGCCGACGCCCTTGGTGTCGAGCTTGGCAGCCAGATGATTGATAGCGGTCAGGATCCGTCGGAAGTCAAAAACAAGGTCAGCGCGTACCTGAATGCCAACCAGGATGTTGATGCCGTCCTGACGCTGGGCCCGAACTCTGCCCATCCGACTCTTGCGGCCCTTCGTGATGCGGGTCTTGCCGGCGAGATCATGTTTGGCACGTTCGATCTGTCATCGGAGATTGCTGAAGCAATCAAAGCTGGTCAAATCAACTTTGCCATCGATCAGCAGCCGTATCTTCAGGGCTATCTTCCGGTCGTTATCCTGACCAACTATGCCCGTTATAGCGTCCTGCCGTCCGGTCATATCAACTCGGGTCCCGGGTTCATTACCAAGGACAACATCGCGCAGGTCGAAAAATACGCCGGCGAATATCGTTAAGACTTCCTCCCTCCAAGGGCGTGCCTTCGGCCGCCCTTGGCACCCACCCGTTTAGTTAAAAGAGTAATGCCATGTCGGACGAGCGGCTCAAGCAAGTCTCAGCCATTCGCCGTGCCATGATCAGGCCCGAACTCGGTGCGATCTGCGGTACGATCCTGGTCTTTGTTTTCTTCTTCATGATTGCCGGCGATAGCGGCATGTTTTCCCCGGAAGGCATCCAGAACTGGGGTGTCGTTTCGGCCCAGTTTGCGATTATCGCGGTTGGTGCCTGCCTGTTGATGATTGCGGGCGAATTCGATCTTTCGGTTGGATCGATGATCGGCTTTGCCGGGGTGGTGATTGCCATCCTGTCTGTTCAATGGGGCCTGCCGGTTTGGGTTTCGATTATTGCGGCCTTTATCGTCTGCACGGCACTGGGTGCCTTGAACGGTTTTCTGGTGATCAAAACCGGTTTGCCGAGCTTCATCGTGACGCTGGCGTTTTTGTATATTCTTCGTGGCCTGACCATCTGGCTTTCCATCCTGACCACACGACAGACCATTATCGGTGGCGTGAAGGAAGCGGCTGAAGGCGACCCGCTTGCCTGGTTGTTTGGCGGCGTGATCTTCAAGGGTTTCTTCCAGTGGCTTGGCGATATTGGTGTCATTGATACCTTTACCCGTGGTTCGCGCATGGGTCAGCCGGTTGTCGAAGGCCTGCCGATGCTGGTCATCTGGGCACTTGCACTTATTATTTTCGGTCATTGGCTTTTGACCAAAACGCGTTTCGGGAACTGGATTTTTGCCGCCGGTGGTGATGCGCAAGCCGCCCGTTATGTTGGCGTTCCGGTCAATCGCGTTAAAATCCTGATGTTCATGTTTACCGCATTTTGCGCCACCGTATTTGCGACCTGTCAGGTCATGGAATTCGGGTCGGCTGCGGCAGACCGTGGTTTGCTCAAGGAATTTGAAGCCATCATCTGTGTCGTCATTGGTGGCGCGCTTCTGACCGGTGGGTATGGTTCGGTCATCGGGGCGGCCTTGGGCGCGCTGATCTTTGGTGTTGTTCAGCAAGGATTGTTCTTTGCCGGTGCGGAAAGCTCGTTGTTCCGTGTGTTCCTTGGCGGCATTCTGATCTTTGCTGTCATCATGAATACCTATATCCGCCGCATGATTACGGGAGAACGGTGATGAGCACCCCTTTGATTGAAATGGACAGTATCGAAAAGCATTTCGGTCCGGTGATCGCGCTGGGCGGTGTTTCCTTCAACGTCATGGAAGGCGAATGTCACTGTCTTCTGGGGGATAACGGTGCTGGCAAGTCGACCTTCATCAAGACGATGTCGGGCGTTCACAAACCGACCAAGGGTGTCATGCGGGTCAGCGGTCAGGAAACGATGTTTGACAGTCCGCGTGACGCGATGGAAGCCGGAATTGCGACCGTATACCAGGATCTGGCGATGATCCCACTAATGTCGGTGACCCGGAACTTCTGGATGGGACGGGAGCCCCGCAAAAGCTTTGGCCCGTTCAAATGGATCGATTTCAAGCATGCGAATAAAGTTACCATGGATGAAATGTCATCGATGGGGATTAATCTGCGCGAACCCGAACAGGCGGTTGGCACACTTTCAGGCGGTGAGCGCCAAACTGTGGCAATCGCGCGTGCGGTCTATTTCGGCGCTAAAGTATTGATCCTTGATGAGCCGACATCGGCCCTTGGTGTACGCCAGACGTCAAATGTTCTGGCAACCATTGATCGGGTGCGCAAGGCCGGCATTGGCGTGATTTTCATTACCCATAACGTGCGCCATGCCATGGCGGTGGGCGACAGGTTTACGGTTTTGAACCGTGGTCAAACCCATGGCACGGCGAAACGTGGCGAAATCAAACCGGAAGAACTTCAAGACCTTATGGCGGGTGGTCAGGAACTGGCCGAGCTTGAAGGGTCGCTCGGAGGAACGATTTGATGAAGCAGCTTGATGTCATCACGATTGGACGGTCTTCTGTCGACCTGTATGGCGCCCAGATTGGCGGGCGCCTGGAAGACATGGCGTCGTTCAATAAATATATCGGCGGGTCGCCCACCAATATGGCCTGCGGGACTGCGCGGCTGGGGCTGAAATCTGCGCTTATCACCCGTGTCGGAGATGAGCATATGGGGCGCTTCATCCGCGAGAAGCTGGTAGCCGAAGGGGTGGATGTACAGGGTGTGATTACCGACCCCGAACGTCTGACCGCCCTTGTCATTCTTGGCGTGCGGGATCAGGAGCAATTCCCGCTGATTTTCTATCGCGAGAATTGCGCCGATATGGCGTTGTGCGAGGATGATATCGATCCCGATTTCATTGCCAGCGCACGCTGCGTCACGGTCACGGGAACGCATCTTTCCCATCCCAAAACACGTGCGGCCGTTTTAAAGGCCGTCAGGCTTGCGCGCGAAGCCGGGGCCAAGACGGCGCTCGATATTGATTACCGACCGAACCTTTGGGGACTGTCGGGGCACGGGGATGGTGAGAACCGCTTTATTGCCTCGGACGCGGTCACAAAAGAATTGCAGGCGACCCTGCATCTGTTTGATCTGATCGTCGGGACCGAAGAAGAATTCCATATTGCCGGTGGCGTGACCGACACGCTTGAAGCGCTTGAAAATGTTCGGGTGATTTCAAACGCGACGCTGGTTTGCAAGCGCGGACCCATGGGGGCTGTGGCGTTTTCGGACAAGATTGGCAAAAGCCTTGATGACGGTGTTTCCGGCCCGGGATTTGCCGTCGACGTGTTTAATGTTCTGGGGGCAGGCGATGGATTTATGTCCGGCCTTTTGAAGGGCTGGCTGAGTGATGAAGACTGGCAAACATCGCTGAAATACGCCAATGCCTGTGGGGCATTTGCGGTGTCACGTCATGGCTGTACACCTGCTTATCCGAGTTGGGATGAACTGCAGTTCTTCTTTGATCGCGGTATTAAAACCCCCGAACTGCGCCATGATGCCGAGCTGGAGCAAATCCACTGGTCGACCAACCGGACGGGCAGTTGGCCGGACATGCGGGTCTTTGCGTTTGATCACCGGATGCAGCTTGAAGACCTTGCCGATGAAGTTGGTGTTTCAAAGGATCGCATTGGACCATTCAAGGAACTGTGCCTGAATGCGGTTCGCACTGTTTCGGGTGGCAAGGAAGGCTATGGCATTCTGTGCGACCGGCGGCTTGGGCGTGATGCGCTTTATGCGGCGGCAGGAACCGGGCTTTGGATCGGGCGACCGGTTGAGTTACCGGGCTCGCGCCCGCTTGAGCTCGAAATCGGGCCTGATCTTGGCACGGACCTTCAGGAATGGCCAGTCGAGCATGTGGTCAAGGTTCTGTGTTTCTATCATCCTGACGATGACGACGAAACCAAGGCGGGTCAGGAAGCGACAATTCTGCGCCTTGCCGATGCGGCCCGTGGAAATGGTTTGGAATTCCTGCTTGAAGTTATTCCGTCAAAAGTTGGCGATTGTGATGATGCAACGACCGCCAAGGTGATCGAGCGTTTCTATGAAATCGGTGTTTATCCCGATTGGTGGAAGCTTGAGCCTATGAAATCGGATGCGGCATGGCGCAATGCCTGTGACGCCATTGCCAAAAATGATCCGTATTGTCGCGGGATCGTGGTGCTTGGTCTTGATGCGCCGGAGGCAGAGCTGGTCGAGAGCTTCGAAGTCGCAGCACGCTTTAACATGGTCAAAGGCTTTGCCGTTGGACGCACCATCTTTATCGATGTTGCACGCGACTGGATGCAAGGTACGATCACCGATGATCAGGCCGTTGCATCAATGGCCCAAAAATATGGCGTCCTGTGTGATACCTGGGATGCGGCACGCAAGAAATCGGGAGGAACGGCATGAAAACCGTTCGGTTAACCGCCGCCCAAGCCATGGTGCGGTATCTGAGTGTACAGCTCAATCATGACGGCGAAGACTTTTTCGGCGGCTGCTGGGCGATCTTTGGTCATGGCAATGTCGCCGGCATTGGCGAGGCCCTGCATGGTGCAGGAGATAGCTTCCCGACATGGCGCGGGCACAATGAACAGGGCATGGCGCATGCGGCAATTGCCTATGCCAAGGCGTCCAATCGCAAACGTGCCATGGCGGTTACGACATCCGTCGGGCCGGGTGCGACCAACATGGTGACGGCCGCGGCACTGGCGCATGTCAACCGTTTGCCGGTCCTGTTTATTCCCGGCGATATCTTTGCCAATCGTGCTCCGGATCCGGTTTTGCAGCAGGTCGAAGATTTTGGGGATGGTACGATTTCGGCCAATGACTGCTTCAAACCGGTCAGTCGGTATTTTGATCGTATCACCCGCCCCGAGCAGCTTTTGACAGCATTGCCACGGGCGATGGCGGTCCTGACAGATCCGGCCGATTGTGGTCCGGTGACCTTGGCATTTTGTCAGGATGTTCAGGCAGAAGCCTATGATTGGCCGGAAAGCTTCTTTGCGCCAAAGACATGGAAGCAACTGCGTCCGCGTGCAGATCTTGAACAGATTGAAGACGCGATTGCGGCGATCAGATCAGCGAAAAGCCCCTTGATCATTGCGGGCGGCGGCGTGCATTACGCCGGGGCATGTGATGATCTGCGCGATTTTGCCCATCGTCACAATATCCCGGTGGCCGAAACGCAAGCCGGGAAATCGGCCTTGCCGTGGGACGATAACCTGAACATGGGATCGATCGGTGTGACCGGGGCAAGCAGTGCCAACGCCATTGCCGAGGAAGCCGATCTGATCATTGCGGTGGGCACGCGCCTTCAGGATTTCACGACGGGTAGCTGGGCGCTGTTCAAGAACCCGGGGCGTCGGATTCTTTCGATCAACGTTGCGGCGTATGACGCGCGCAAACATGACGCAATTTCCGTCGTCGCTGATGCCAAGGTCACATTGGCGGAACTGACCAATGGCTTGAGCGGCTATCGCGCAGGCGCAGTCGACGCGGACCTGAAGAAAAGCTGGATTGATGCCATTGATGGTGTCACCGGAGCACCGACAGGTAACACGTTGCCAACCGATGCGCAGGTGATTGGGGCGGTTCAGCGCAGCACCGATGAAAATGCTATCGTTGTGTGTGCCGCGGGCGGCCTTCCGGGTGAGCTTCACAAGCTTTGGAACGCATCCCGACCCAATGGTTATCACGTTGAATATGGCTTCTCGTGCATGGGATACGAGATTGCCGGCGGCCTTGGCGTAAAGATGGCCTGCCCCGACCGCGACGTCGTCGTCATGGTCGGCGATGGGTCCTACATGATGATGAATTCCGAGCTCGCAACCAGTGTGATGCTTGGCCACAAGATCATTACCGTCATTCTTGATAACCGCGGATTTGGCTGCATCAACCGATTGCAGATGGCAACCGGCGGTGAAAGCTTCAACAACCTTCTCGATACCGCGCGCCATACTGTGCCGTCGGCCATTGACTTTACCGCGCATGCTGGCGCGATGGGGGCGATTGCCGAAAAGGTTTCCTCGATCGCCGAACTCGAAGCGGCCATGACCCGCGCCAAAGAAGCCGACCGATCCTATGCCATTGTGATTGATACCGATCCCTTGCCAAGCACCGAGGCGGGTGGCCATTGGTGGGACGTTGCCGTGCCGGAAGTATCGGTTCGCCCAACTGTCAATGAAGCCCGAAAAAATTACGAAGCCGCGCTGAAAAAGCAGCGCCCCGGAGATTAAGATCATGATCCTTTACGGTACCAACCCGATTGCCTGGTCCAATGATGATGACCAGACCCTTGGTGCAGAAATCAGCCTTGAAACCTGCTTGTCCGAAGCCGGAAAGATCGGATTTGATGGCATTGAAAAAGGCCACAAGATGCCGACCGAGCCTGCAGCGCTTAAGGCAGCGCTTGATCCGCATGGCCTGAAATTCATCTCGGGCTGGCATTCCCTTAATCTTCTGACGCATTCGGTTGAGGACGAGAAAAAGGCCATCCAGCCGCATCTCGATTTGCTGAAAGCCATGGGGTGCAAGGTTTGTATTGTCTGTGAAACGTCAAACGCCATTCACGGCAATGATGATGCTGCGCTAAATGACAGCCCGGTTCTGGCCGATGACCAGTGGGCGAAATTTGGTGCCGATGTCGAAGAAATCGCGGCTTACTGTGCCGATCAGGGGATTGATCTGGTCTATCACCACCACATGGGAACGATTGTTGAAACGGCCGATGAAATTCATGCTTTCATGGATAATACCGGTCTGAGAACCAAGCTTCTGCTTGATACCGGCCATGCGTGGTTCGGCGGTGCGGATCCGGAAGAGCTCGCCGCGCGTTACATGGACCGCGTGGGTCACATCCATTGCAAAAATGTCCGCCCAGCCATCAGCAAGCAGGTCCGTGAGCAGGGGCTTAGTTTCCTGGAAGGCGTGCGTCGGGGTGTGTTTACAGTTCCCGGTGATGCCGAGGGCGGCGTTGCGTTCGAGCCGGTTCTGAAAATAGCGGGCGAACACGGATATAGCGGTTGGTTGGTGATTGAAGCCGAACAGGACCCGAATGTTCGCAACCCGTTTGAGTATCAGTCTTTGGGGCTGAAATCCCTTCGCGACATGGCACGGAAAACCGGACTTGATAAAGGAGATGCCTGATGGCGGATCTGCTGCGAAAGCCAACTGGAACGACGGGCAAGGTCCACGACATTACGGCCGAAAGTGCCAATTGGGGCTATGTCGGGTTCGGGCTTTATCACCTTAAGGCTGGTGAAACTGCCGCCGAGGTGACGGGGGACCGCGAAGTCATTCTGGTGCTGGTCGAAGGCAAGGCCAATATTTCGGTCGGGGATCAGGATTTTGGTGAGCTTGGCAAACGGATGAATGTGTTTGAACGCATTCCCCCCGCCTGCGTTTACGCCCCGAATGACAGCGAATGGAATGCTGTGGCGACAACGGATTGCACGATCGGGGTTTGTACCGCGCCGGGCAAGGGCAACCATCCGGCGCGTGTGATCGAGAATATCGAACTCGTCGAACGTGGAAAGGGTGCCAATACCCGCTATATCCACCCGATTGCCATGGAAGAAAAAGACATTGCCGACAGTCTTCTGGTGACAGAGGTATTTACACCTCAAGGCAACTGGTCAAGCTATCCGCCGCACCGTCATGACGAGGATAACTATCCCGATATGACCTATCTTGAAGAAACCTATTACCATCGCCTCAATCCCAAGCAGGGCTTTGGTTTCCAGCGGGTCTTTACCGAAGATGGCGAACTTGATGAAACCATGGCGGTATCAGACGGTGACGTTGTGCTGGTGCCCAAGGGACATCATCCGTGTGGCAGCCCGTATGGCTATGAGATGTATTACCTCAATGTCATGGCCGGCCCGATGCGCAAATGGCGTTTCCAGAACCACCCGGATCACGACTGGATTTTCCAACGCGACAGTAAGTGAAGGCGTTGTTTGATCTAGGGTCAAGGAAATTGATGGATCAATATCCTGTTGGTGTTGTCACCAAGGTGGCTATCGGACATAGCGTCTCAAAGTTGGTTCTGAGTGCAAACAAACTGAGTAAGTCTGATCAGTCTCCGATCATCCGAACTATGTGGATGATCCTGCTGAGATACCAAATTTTGATGAATTGTGTTAAAGAGTAGGTCTGTCGAGAGCGACGATGGCCGACAGGAATGACATAGAGAGTTTTGCGCATTTCGTAAAATGTCATCTTTTGGGGCACCTGACATCTGTGATCTGAATCAGCTCCCAAGCGAGTTTCAAAATCTCACCCTTTACCAAACGCATTGGCCATTGATCGGGGCTTTTAATTTGACTCTGCAATGTTGCATCCCTAAATAAGAACAAATAGTGAACATTTGTTGTCTGGTGTGATGTTGACTGAGCGTCTTAATGAAGCCCGTGCTGCATTGATACGGGCGGAGAAAATATGCAGAGGCCCAAATGCCGGTTTTCCTGCTCAGGCCGGTCAGGTGGCTTCACATGCATTTGGCGCGATGCCGTTATCGTCAAATATCAACCTTGGCGGCATTGCCCTGTTCGGCTTGCATGAAGTGATCTGTGATCATGACGCTGGTGCATCATCGATTTTGGCATGGCATCTGGCTCAAATCGATCAGGGCAAACCGGAAGGAAAACCAGCAAGAAGGTCTGTTTTCTGGATCAGGCAGAGGCGGGCGATTGATCAGGGTGGGCTTTATCATCTGTCTTTGCCGATGCTTTCTGATGCCGGTGCCCAATCCTTGATGATGGTGGTTGATCAACAGGCAACAGCACTTTGGGCATGTGAAGAGGTCGCCAAATCGGGGCAGGTTGCATCCATCATACTGGAAACCACCGATTATGAACTGACGGCATCGCGACGTTTGCAACTGGCTTGTGAGGCCGCCGGAACACGGATGATTGTCATGCGCCGGGCTTCTCAGGGTAACCGCATAATGCCATCAAGCGCACTGACACGCTGGAAGATTGAACCAGCATCAGGTGCAGCACGAAACAGGACAGGGAATATCCATCACCTCAGCCTGATCGGGGGACGCGGGGTCCGACCGGGAAGCTGGAAAGTCAAAACCGATGCAACAACGTTTTCTTTATCTGTGGTTGCCCCACTGGAAAACCGACTGCCAGACCACAAGCCAAGAGATCGGTACGTCCAGGCCTGACCACCCCCGCCAACCGGGCGACGTAACACGATCAGAAAGCGGGTCGAAACGGGCGCCGCATGTGATTGCGCGCACAGACCACAAAGGTGTTTTTGTCTGTGGTTTGAACCGTTCTGCGCAAAATGCCGGGTTGCATGGTGGTATGCGGCTATCTGATGCGCGCAGTATTCTGCCTGATCTGCAAGACACGCCCGAAGATCCGGAACTCGTTGATCACCATCTGACACAACTGATCCGCCATATGGACCGATACAGCCCGTGGGTGGCCCCTGATCGAGACCTGCATACAAACAGCTTGATCGGGGATGGCGGGCTGTGGCTGGAAATCACCGGGGGCAGTCACCTGTTTGGGGGCGAGCCAGCCATGATCGAACAAATCTTGCGGGATATCAAAAGCCGTGGTCATGAAGCCCGGGTTGCCATTGCTGATACTGCCGCAGCCGCCTGGGCGGCGGCACGTTACCATCAAGGTGCTGTATCTGAACGCATTTTGTCTCTGCCTGCCGATCATGAAGTCGCTGCAAGATTTCCGGTGACAGCCCTGCGATTGTCTGATGACATCATCGTCCTGTTATCGCGGCTTGGCCTGAAACAGCTTGGGGATATCAATTCGTTACCGCGTGCCAATATCACTACCCGTATGGGGTCGGATGTCTTGCTGCGTCTGGATCAGTTTTATGGCCGTCTGCCCGAACATCTGAATTTCGAGCTGCCCGATGCGCCTTGGCTGATACGACAAAGCTTTGGCGAGCCATTGGGGAGTGCTGACAATCTGGCGCATGCGATTGAAAGCATGGTCGCCGATCTCTGTGCGAAGCTGCGCGATGAAAACCTTGGCCTGCGGCGTCTGATCGTTCGGTCCATCCGGGTCGATGGCCATGCCCATACCATCACGACCACCACAGGCACGCCCTGCCAATCCGAAAGCCATATCCTGCGATTGCTCGCGGAAAAGATGCCCGGGGTTGATACCGGTTTTGGCATCGAACAGGTTATTGTCTATGCCCCTTGGGTCGAACATGTCGCCTTTCGTCAGGTCCGTCTGGATCGCAAGCAGGATGACAGCAGCGATGCCATTGCGCTGGGCGAGTTGCTGGATCGCATTACCCATCATTTGGGCCCCAAGGACATTGTATATCGCCCGGCTCATCATGCCAGCCACCTGCCCGAACGGGCCGCCATCCGGCAATCGCCCACCGGGCCGATCAAACCGGCACGCATCGCTGATGCCCCGCTGCCCAAACGCCCGATCCGTCTGATTGACCCGCCTGAACCGGTCGATGTCATGGAGCGCAGTGCGAGTGGTGCCCCCACAAAACTACGCTGGCGCAAGATGCTGATTGATGTTCTGCGTGCCGACGGGCCAGAGCGCATCTGCCCGGAATGGTGGACCCATCTGGAGCGGGACAATTACGCCCTGTCGCACATGACACGCGATTATTTCCGCATCTGCGATCAGAAGGGTCGGTTGATCTGGCTGTTTCGCAGCGGCCATGCCGGGCAGGATAACTGGTCGGTCCATGGTTTATTTGCCGGATAACGCCATGACAAAACAAGTCACCCCCACTTGTGATACGGCCTATGCCGAACTGCATGTCAGCAGCAATTTTTCCTTCCTGCGCGGCGCATCGCATGCCGAGGAACTTGTCCTGACCGCCGCCACCAAGGGCCTGCATGCGATTGCGATGACCGACCACAACACGCTGGCCGGGGTGGTGCGCGGGCATACGGCACATCGCAATTATGCTGATCGCCTCAATTACATTGTTGGCTGCCGGCTTGATCCGATGGATGGGCCGTCCTTGCTGTGTTATCCGACCGACCGCGCATCCTATGCCCGACTGTGCCGGTTGCTTACCCTTGGCAAGCGCCGGGCACCCAAGGGATCGTGCGAGATATATCTCGCCGATATCGTCACGCACAGCGAAGGCTTGCTGTTTATCGCCGTCCCGCCCCAGGTCCCGGATGATGCCTTTCGCGCGGAGCTGATCAGTTTGAAATCACATTTCGACGGGCGGCTGTGGCTGGCCATCGGGCGGTTCATGGACGGGTTTGACAGCGAACGTCTTGAGTTTACCGAGGCGGTCGAGGCAGAGCTTGGCATTCCCGCCGTGGTCACCAATGACGTGCATATGCACCTTCGGTCGCGCAAACCATTGCAGGATGTCCTGACCTGCATTCGCCATCACTGCACGATTGAGGATGCCGGATACCGTTTGTTTCCCAATGGCGAACGTCACATCAAATCGCCGCGTGAAATGGCCCGCCTGTTCCCGGACCACCCGCACTGGATCACCCGCACCGTCGAGATTGCCGATCAATGTAGCTTCAGCCTGGATGAGCTGCGTTATGAATACCCCGATGAAAATGACGGATCAGGCGAAGGCACCCAGGAACGCCTGATCCGCCTGACCTGGGAAGGGGCACAGAAGCGCTATCCCGACGGGGTGCCGGACAAGGTCAAAAACCTGATCGAGACAGAGCTCAAGCTGATTGAGGAGCTGGGCTATGCCCCCTATTTCCTGACTGTGCATGACATTGTCGCCTTTGCCAGATCCAAGGGCATCCTCTGTCAGGGGCGCGGGTCGGCGGCCAACTCATCGGTGTGTTTTTGTTTGCATGTGACCTCGGTCGATCCCAACAAGGTGGAGTTACTGTTTTCGCGCTTCATCAGCAATGCGCGCAATGAGCCGCCTGATATCGATGTCGATTTTGAACATGAACGCCGCGAAGAGGTTATTCAGTTCATCTATGAACGCTATGGCCGCGACCGGGCCGGACTGACGGCAACCGTGATTTCATATCGATCGCGCAGTGCCATGCGCGATGTCGGCAAGGTTTTTGGCCTGTCGGAAGACACCATCGTCAAACTGACCAAAACCATCTGGGGATCAAGCAGCAAACCCGCCCATGATACCATGATGCGCCAGTCGGGCATTCATCCCGATGAGCCGCGCCTGAAGGCCGTTCTGGACCTTGCCGGGGAACTGACCGGTTTTCCCCGCCATCTGTCGCAACATGTTGGCGGCTTTGTCATTACCAGCGGACTGCTTTGTGAACTGTCGCCCATTGCCAATGCCGCCATGGCGGACCGCACCACCATTGAATGGGACAAGGATGACATTGATGCACTGGGTATCCTCAAGGTCGATATCTTGGCCCTTGGCATGCTGACCTGCATCCGAAAGGCATTGGATGAGCTGCGCACGCACAAAAACATTGATTACGATCTCGCCACCCTGCCCAAGGAAGACGTTGCCACCTATCGCATGCTGTCCAAGGCCGACAGTATCGGCACTTTTCAGGTGGAATCGCGCGCGCAAATGAGCATGCTGCCCCGCCTTAAGCCGCAAAGCATTTATGATCTAACCATTCAGGTCGCCATTGTCCGCCCAGGTCCCATTCAGGGCGGCATGGTCCATCCATTTTTGCAGCGGCGCATGGGACGCGAAAAGGTCGAATATCCATCTCCAGAACTCGAAGCCGTGCTTAAACGCACCTGCGGCGTGCCGCTGTTTCAGGAACAGGCGATGCAGATCGCCATTGTTGCTGCGGGCTATTCCGGGGGAGAGGCCGATAACCTCAGGCGGGCGATGGCGACTTTCAAACGCACTGGCACCATTGGTGAACACCGCACCAAATTCATCAATGGTATGCTTGCCAACGGTTATGACATGGAGTTTGCTGAGCGTTGTTTCAAGCAAATCGAAGGCTTTGCCGATTATGGTTTTCCCGAAAGCCATGCGGCGAGCTTTGCCATTCTGGCTTATGCGTCATCCTGGCTTAAATGCCATCACCCGGACGTGTTTTTATGCGCGCTTTTGAATTCGCAACCGATGGGCTTCTATGCCCCGGCACAACTGGTCAATGATGCGCGCAATCACGGCGTGCGCGTGCTTGAAATCGATATCAATCAGAGTTTCTGGGACAACAATCTGGAACGCGAACCGGGTCGCACGGCGGGATATCATGCCGTCCGTCTTGGGTTCCGTCAGATCAAGGGATTTGGCGAGCTTGATGCCCTTGCCCTGATTTCCAACCGGCCCGCCGGCGGATTTCAGGATGTCTATCTGATGGCACGCCAGACAGGCTTATCACCCGCTACCCTTGAAAAACTGGCCGAGGCCGATGCCTTCGGATCGCTTGGCCTATCACGACGCGAAGCCCTTTGGGCCGTACGACGTTTTGGCAAGGGGCGCAAGGCGCCAGCAAGCCTGCCCCTGTTTGAAGCGGCCCAGAACTTTAACCACAATATGGGTGTCTCGGCCGAGTTTGGCCCGGAGGCGCCAGTTGATTTGCCGATCATGGGTCCGGGCGAGGAAATTATCGAAGATTACGCCAGCCTGCGCTTGTCTCTAAAGGGGCACCCGATGAGCATGCTCCGCGATGCGCTTGGAGAAGCCGGTATCTGCAAGGCAAGTGATCTGTCTGCAATACGCGATGGAGAAAAGTTAACTCATGCAGGTCTTGCTATTGTCCGTCAGCGCCCGGGTACGGCATCGGGGGTAGTGTTCATCACACTGGAAGATGAAACGGGCATCACCAATCTGGTGGTCTGGAACAAGGTGATGGAAAAATATCGCCGTGAAATTATGACGGCAACTGTCCTTGGTGTTTCCGGAAAACTTCAACGTGAAGATGGTGTAACCCATATCATTGCTGACAAATTGGTTGACCTGACAGGAATGCTACAAGGTCTAACGGATAACACCAAAATTGCCCGTAGCAACCACAATCACCCGAGAAATCTGCGCTGGGCAAACGGGTTGGACAATTTGAGCCAATCACACTTATCAGAAACCCGGAAAGCACCAAAATTGAAAATCGACAGTCGCGATTTTCACTGAGCAGAAAGCTACGCCTTGTTTGGGGAGTATGGGGCAACAGTCATTAATGGTGTCTCCATATCAAACAGCCCTCAATGATTGAGAGCTTACTGAGAGGGCTTTATCGCCGGGTACGAGGCGCGAGCATTCGTATGCGTATTCGAATGACGATAGAAGTATTGAGTTAGGTTGGGTCGTATCGCGGACTTCCGGGATGGTCATGATGTTGTCGGGTGTGGCATCTGTGGCTGCGGTCATGCCAAGGCAGGTGGCACCCAATGCTGCGCCGAACTCGCCGCCAAGGACAGTTGCGATCAGTTCGATCCAGCAGCGAATGTCGGCATCAAGTCATGAGGTGCCAGTACTGTCCGACATGTTCATTACATAGCTGCCGATCAGATAAAATTGAGATAGGCGACAGGTAGCAGCACCTCGCGATTTCCAGTCGTGGATATATTGTTAAGTCCAGCTAACAAACTGTTTAATATTTAATAACAGAAATTTCCCTGTCAGGCTGGCATGCTCCTTCCACAACAAAAAGTTGATCTGGGAGGAAGTAATGACAGCAATACGTCGCCAAAGTGCGGCATCCAACGTATCTCTGGAGCGGCGCGCATGGAATATCCGGCGCAAGGCGCTATTGATGGGGGAAGTGCAGGGGCAGGGATATATCGGTCAGGCGCTTGGTGTGGCAGATGTGCTGGCTGCCGCGTTTTTTCATGTGCTTGAGTATCGTGCCGAAGATCCCGAATGGGAAGGTCGTGACCGTTTCCTGCTGTCGATCGGTCATTATGCTATCGCGCTGTATGCCGCTTTGATGGAAGCGGGCATCTTGCCTGAGGACGAGCTTGAAACCTATGGCATGGATGACAGTCGCATGCCGATGTCGGGGATGGCGTCCTATACCCCGGGCATGGAGATCACCGGTGGGTCCTTGGGACATGGTCTGGGCATTGCCGTTGGTATGGCGCTTGGTCTAAAGCGTAAAAACAATCCTGCCTTTGTTTTCAATCTGATGTCCGATGGCGAGCTTGGTGAAGGCTCGACCTGGGAAGCCGTGATGTCGGGCGTGCAATACAAGCTCGACAATCTGGTGTGTTTGGTCGACTTCAATGACCAGCAGGCCGATGGCAAAACCACAGCGGCCCTTGCCCGCGGACGTGAAGAAGACAAGTGGGCCGCTTTTGGCTGGCACACACAAAGAGTAGATGGCAATGACCTTAAGGCGGTCGTTGCAGCATTCGAAGCGGCCTGCAAGTCCGATCATCCCGGCCCGCGTGTGATCATTTTTGATACGACCATGTGCAAAGGGATCAAGTTCCTCGAAGAACGCGAAATCACCCATTTCGTGCGGGTGGAAGCTGATGAATGGGCCAAGGCCCTGACTGTTCTGGAGGAAGAAAAGCCCCAATGACGCTTGCTTCGATGAAACGCAAATATGAACCGCGCAAGGTTCAACTTGGCCCGGATGGCGAACGTGTTGCGACATCCGCAATGATTGCTTCGCTGGCAGCCGAGGGATACGACACCGTCGCCGCACCTTTTGGTCATGCGCTGCTGGAAATGGCAAAGAAAGACGAGAAAATTGTCGGACTTTCCGCCGATCTTTCAAAATATACCGACCTTTATGTCTTTGCACAGGCAATGCCCGACCGGTTCTATCAGATGGGAATGGCTGAGCAGGTTTTGATGTCGGCGGCTGCCGGATTGGCGCGCGAGGGTTTTAATCCCTTTGCCACGACCTATGCCGTTTTTGCATCTCGCAGGGCCTATGACTTTATAGCCATGGCGATTGCAGAGGAAAAATTGCCTGTCAAAATCTGTTGTGCGCTGCCGGGACTGACAACCGGATATGGACCAAGCCATCAGGCCACAGAAGATTTGGCGATTTTCCGGGGGTTGCCGAACATGACGGTGATCGATCCGTGTGACGCAGACGACATCATGGGCATGGTTCCCCAGATCGCGGCCCATGACGGGCCGGTTTATACCCGGCTGCCGCGCGGAAAGGTTCCCTCAGTCTTGCGGCAATACAAGCCGGATTATCAGTTCCAGCTCGGCAAGGCGCAAATCATCAAGGACGGTAAAGACGTTCTTGTCGTGTCGACAGGTTTTATGACCATGCGTGCGCTCGACGCGGCCAAAAAGCTTGCTGATGACAATGTCGATGTTGCCGTTTTGCATGTGCCGACAATCAAGCCGCTTGATACCGAGACCATTCTGGCCGAGGCCCGCAAAGGGGGGCGTCTGGTTGTGACGGCCGAAAACCATACCGTTGTCGGCGGTCTTGGCGAAGCTGTTGCACGAACATTGCTGACCGAGGGGGTGACGCCCGGTTTCAAAATGATCGGACTGCCAGATGAATTCCTTGAGGCCGGGGCCCTTCCGACCCTGCATGACATGTACGGATTGTCGGTGGAAAAGGTCGTTCAGAGCATAAAGGGCTGGCTCTGATGTCTGAAACTAACGTGATCAAAAATATCCTTAAGGGAGGAAAGAAGTCATGAGGCTTCTTGAGAATAAGTATGTTGTTGTGACGGGTGCGGCTTCACCGCGCGGACTTGGCAAAGCGACAGCACAGTTATGTGCCGAACATGGTGCGATCGTTGCCATTCTCGACCTTGATGCCGGGGCTGCCGAAGCGGCAGCTGCGGATCTTGCCGGGGGCGGGCATGTTGGTCTGGCCTGTGATGTAACGGATAAAGCTGCCTGCGAGGACGTCACCAAGACATTGCTTTCGAAATGGGGAAGGATCGACGTTCTGGTCAATAATGCCGGGATCACCCAGCCGCTCAAAACCATGGATATCGGCCCGGAAAATTACGATGCGGTTTTGGATGTGAACTTGCGCGGGACCCTGTATATGAGCCAGGCAGTTATTCCAGATATGCGAAAGCGCAAATCGGGCAGCATCGTGAATATGTCTTCGGTGTCGGCCCAGCGCGGTGGAGGGATTTTTGGCGGGCCGCATTACTCGGCAGCCAAGGCGGGTATCCTTGGGTTGACCAAGGCGGTTGCCCGCGAACTCGCACCTGATAATGTCCGTGTGAACGCCATCTGCCCCGGATTTATCGCAACCGATATCACGGCGGGCAAACTGACCCCGCAAATGAACGAGCAGATCCTTGCAGGCATACCGATGGGGCGCGCAGGTGCCGCGTCGGATGTTGCAGGCTGCGTACTGTTCCTTGCGTCCAATCTCTCTGCCTATTGCACAGGGACCGAGATTGACGTCAATGGAGGCTCATTGATTCATTGAGCCAAAGCATGGCGATCACGAGAAAGGCGCCATGTTCTAAAATGTAAAAAACGGGAGGAAACAATGAAGACAACAAAACAGCTTCTTATTGCTTTGGGAGCCGTCACCTGTATTTCGGGAACGGCTGTTGCTGACGAGGTGATTTTTGCGCATGGGTCAAACCCGGGCAACCCGCGCTATGTAGCAGCCGAGCGTTGGGCCGAACTTTACCAGCAATGCACCGGTGGCAATGACACGGTCAATGTCGCGCCGTCTTCGACCATGGGGGACGATGCCGAAATGCTGACATCGGCATCCGCCGGGATTATCCAAGTTACAGCCAATAGTCAGGGGGCAATGAGCCAGATTGTGCCGGAGGTCGGTCTTTTGGGCTTGCCGTTTCTGTTCAAGGACCTGCCAACAGCCTGGGAAGTCCTTGATGGTGATGTCGGAGACATGATCGATGCACAGGCACAGAATGCCGGTCTGAAGGTGCTTGGCTTCTGGGATAACGGTATTCGCAACATCACCCATGTTGAGAAAACGGTTGCGGAACCTGCCGATCTGAAAGGCATGAAAATCCGCACCCCGCCGGATCAGATGACGATTGATATCTTCGAGGCACTCGGTGCTTCACCCGCACCATTGGCGTGGTCGGAGCTGCCAAGCGCCCTGCAGGCAGGTACCTTTGACGGGCAGGAGAACCCGTTGGTAAACATCTATTCTGCCAAACTCCACGACATCACACCTTATGTGACAATGACGGGCCACAAATATGAGACCACCCCGGTTGTTGCAGGGTTGGCATGGTGGTCGGGTCTTGATGATGCCACCCGGCAATGCGCGCTGGACGCCACAGCCGAAGCAGGTAAGATCCAGCGTGGACTGGTTCTTGAATCTGACGAGGCATTGCGCCCAAAAATGGAAGAAGAAGGCGCAACTTTTGCTGAAGCAGACAAGGCTGCTTATCAGGAGGCGACCCAATCCGTGTACGATAAATATGCCAGCGAGTATCCCGAACTTGTCGCCGCACTGCGCAAGGCGGCAGGTCTTTAATGGATGCAGAGACAATGACGTCTGCAGCAAGTCAGGGAAAGGGGCGCTTGCGCTCCTTTCTCAAGCTCGTTCTTGGGGCGCTTAATCTGATTGAATGGGCCGGTCGCATTATTGTTGCGGCCTGTCTTGGTTCGATGTTTCTCGCACTGTTTGCAAATGTGGTGCTGCGTTATGTGTTTGGTTCGGGAATTGCCTGGGCCTACGAAATCCACGCGCTGCTTTTGCCGTGGTTGGTTTCCGGGGGCGTGGTGATCGCCTCTGCACGGGGACGGAATATCGCGGTCACGCTGTGTTCTGACATGCTTGCGCACCGTGCGCGGCTGTTCCTTAATTTTGCAATTCAAGGGATCATCCTGATCATTGCAATCAGCGTTCTGGTCAGTAGTCAGCCAATCCTCAAGGCATCGCAGTTCCAGACCCTTTCGACACTCGGGATCAAGCAGGTCTGGGGGTATTCCAGCATTGCCTTTGCATTCGGGGCAATGGCGATTATCGCCGGTCTTGAAATTCTGCGGACCCTTGCCGGCGAGGATGTGACCGATCCCGACCGCGAACATGCCAGCCTCAGCTGAAAGACCATTGATATGACACCTTCGCTGGTTTGGATTTTCTTCCTTCTTCTTTTTATTTCTGTTCCGGTCGCACACGCCATGTTGGGCGGGGCGGCGGCGGCCTTGTGGCTTGAAGGCAAGCCGATGGCCGTGATCGCCCAGCGGCTTTATACCCCGACCCAGAGTTTTCCGATGTTGGCCATTCCCTTTTTCATTCTTGCAGGGAATTTGATGATGTCGGGCAAGTTCGGGGTGTATCTTGTCAATACCGCCCGGCTGATTGTGGGGCATTTCAAAGGCGGGCTGGGACAGGTCTCCATCATCGGGTCTGTGATGTTTGGCGGGGTGTCGGGGTCTGCTGTGGCGGATGCTTCTGCCCTTGGGAATGCCTTGATACCGGTGCAGAAAAAGGAAGGCTATCCGGCAGGTTTTTCAGCCGCGATCAATTCAGCCTCTTCGACGATATCGGTTCTGATCCCGCCGTCGATCCCGCTTATTTTGTATGGCCTTGTTTCAGGCGTCTCGATTGTTGATTTGTTTATTGCCGGTATCCTGCCAGGGGTTCTGCTGGGTGTGGGGATGATGGCAACGGTTGGTTTTGTTGCACATCGCCGCAACCTTCCACGCTCCCCACTTGCGGGTGGTTTCAGCGCGTTCCGGATGCAAATGTTTGCTGCCCTTCCTGCTCTTTTGATGCCGGTGTTTGTGATCGGCGCTTTACGGTTTGGTGTTGCAACCCCGACGGAAGTCAGCGTTCTGGCTGTTGCCTACGCCCTGATCATCAGCGCTGTTGTCTATCGTGACCTCAGCTGGAAAGGCATTTGGTCGGCTGTTGTTGATACCGGGCTTATGACCGGGGCGGTGATGATCATCATCATGGCATCCTCGACGATACAGTGGGTATTGACCGCCGAACGTGTGCCACAAGAACTGGCCGTCTGGGTGCAGGCGACATTTGCCGAGCCATGGATGGTCATTATCGCGCTTAATCTCGTGATGCTGATTGTCGGTGCGTTTCTCGATCTTCCGGCGGCGGTACTTCTGCTTGGTCCGCTTTTTGTGACCATTGGCAACGCAATCGGTCTCGATCTGGTTCAGCTGGGATTAATGATGGTGGTAAACCTTGCGGTCGGGCTCTATACGCCGCCGGTCGGGACGACGCTTTTCATTTCGGCCGCGATCGCAAGGGCCGGGGTGGGTGAAACCGTCAAGGCGTTGATGCCATTCTATTGCGTGGCAATCATTTTACTTTTGCTGATCTCTTATGTGCCCGCACTGACGATTTATTAGGGTCAGGAGATGGTTGTGATAAGTTCCGGCCCTGATTCAGGCCGGAACTTGCAGCCCATATCGACAAGCAGACTGCGGGCTTCTAGTTCGTGTTCCTGCGCCTTGTCCTTTAGCCATCCGGAAAACCGATTGACGATCCGGCGATTGAAATGGCGCGGTGGGCAGACGAACCAGTAGGCTGGGAAATCGATGACATCAAAACCGATTGAAAAGGGCACCAGCTCACCGCGTTTGAGCTCAGGTAGGAAAAGCGTCAAGCTATCAAGAGCAATGCCGCCGCCCTGTTTGGCCAGTTCGATCGACATCGACGAGCGATCAAAACGAAACGGATATTCCAGACCCGTGACCGATATCCGGTTGGAGGCAAGCCACAAATCCCAGCGATAAAGTGCCTTAACACTGTCAATCAGGCGGGCGGCCTTGATCTGTTCGTTGGGGTCGTCTGAGACAGTGCGAAGATATGCAAGGTAATCCGGGCTGCAGACCGGCAGAACCAGATCATGCATCACCGGATCAACCGTCAATCCGGTCCAGCCGCCCAAACCGTAACGAAGATCGAAATCAATGGCTTCGGTATCGAAGGCCGAGAAATCCGGGGTGGCATCAATGCGTATGTTCCAATCCGGATTCTGCGCGGCAAAATCGGCAATGCGCGGGCCAAGCCACCTGACCCCGAAGCTTGGGCTGACACGTACTGTCAGGTTACGTGTGTCACGCTGTCTGCTAATCGCACTGCGGGCATTGCGAATGGCGCTAAAGGCCTGCGATGTGGTTTGAAACAGGCGGTCACCATCGGGGGTAAGCACCAGACGCCGTTTTTCACGGCGGAACAACCGGACCCCGAATTGCTCTTCAAGAATGCGGATTTGCTGACTGACAGCAGACGGCGATACGCCAAGCTCCGAGGCCGCCTTGGTTACGGTGCCAAGCCTTGCAACAGATTCAAAATACTCGGTAGCCCTGAGATTGATGTCGCGCATTTCTGCGTCTTCCGATCCAGCGTTGTGAAGCTCATTTCAGTTAGCTGAGCTTAAAAATCAAAGAAGTTCAGCTAACTAAACATCCGGCGCGAACAGGTTTGCTGTCAACCATACTTTTTCTTCTGTCATCTTCAGATCGGTTGCGCAGAAGAACCTTCGTTCCCGATGAGATCTGCTGCGTGATAAATGTGTGAACATGATTACGTTTAGGGTGAGATCGGCATTAGTTCCAATTAGCTTATACCAGTTTTGAAACTTTCTCGTCGCGTCGTAAGGCGTTGAGAAATATCGTTTTATGGGTTGTTCCAGTACGACTTATGACTTGATCTAATGGGTCTAATCGAATTGGGTAGCCTAGTTTTTGAGTGGGGCTGGCGTATCTCTGTTTGCAAGGCTTCCGGCACAGGAAGTTTTCCGCAACGCAAGCAAACAGGATGATCCAGATGAAAAAGCAGATTGTATCGACGGTATTCGCCCTTTCGCTCGCAGCGCCCGCGGTTCAGGCTCAGGAAAGCAGCGTAGCAGCGCCCGATCTTTCGGCGTTGTCGCGTGTGGCACCGGCCCTTTCGAACTATACGCAGGATGCGCTGTTTGACACCCTTTGGCAGCAAGATGACCTTTCGGCGCGTGACCGTGGCCTGATTACGGTTGCTGCCCTTGTCACCCGTCATGACACCGAAGACCTTGGCACTTATGTCAATGTCGCCCTTGATGCTGGTGTGACCCCGGCCGAGATTTCCGAAACCATTACCCATCTGGCCTTCTATACCGGTTGGAGCAATGCAACGGCTGCCTCCGAAGTGATCGCGCCGATCTATGAAGAACGCGGTATCGAGGTTTCCGAACTTCCCGCCGTCGATCCGGAATTGCTGCCGCTGAACCAGGAAGCCGAGGATGCGCGTCAGACCTTTGTTCAGGACACCTTTGGCGATGTTTCGCAGGGTGTGGTCGATAACACCGAACAGCTTCTTTTCCTTGATCTTTGGCTGCGCCCGGCACTCGCACCGCGTGACCGCAGTCTTGTGACCGTGGCCGCCCTGATTGCGGCAAGCAAGGTCGAACAGATGCCGTTCCATCTGAACAAGGCGATGGATAACGGGCTTTCGAAAGATGAGGCCTCGGCCGTTCTGTCGCATCTGGCATTCTATGCCGGCTGGCCGAACATCTTTTCCGCAATGCCGGTTGCCAAGGACGTGTTTGAGTCCCGGGCAAACTAAAATCGCAAACTAAATTCAAAGTCCCCCGACCCCGTGTCAAAGCCCCCTTTCGCCGCCGTGCGGGAAGGGGCTTTGTCCTTGGGCAAAGATCAAATCAAACGGGCAAAGAGAAAATCGCGACCTTCGTGCTGTGGCCGCGCACCGCGACCTCGCCCATTGGCACAAGCCGGGTATCCGGAAGCAGACTTGCCGTTGCCTCGGTCAGAAGCAGGGGAGTGTTATAATCCTTGTTCATGGCTTCGAGCCGTGCGGCGAGATTTACGGTATCGCCATGCACCGTATAGCTTTGCCGTCCACCACCCCCGACATTCCCGGCAATCACCGGCCCGCTATTGATCCCAATCCGAACCGAGAGGGTTTCACCGGCAAAGGTGGTTTTGCCGACGCTGTCCAGAATGTCGCACGCGGCATCAAAGGCGCTTTTGGCGTGATCATGATTGGCAATGGGAACATTGAAGACCGCAAGTATCGCATCGCCCTGAAACTGTGTGACCACGCCATCATGCTTGCCAATGACATCGGTGGTGGCATCGAAATAGGCATTGAGGATATCCACGGTTGCCTTTGGACCGCGGTTTTCAGTCAGTTGGGTGAAACCGGCAATATCGACAAACAGAATGGTGGCATCACGTTCGACCGGATCAAGCATGCCACGATCCTTGATCATCGTGTCGGCAATGCTTGCGGGCACGAACTGACCAAAGATTTGCGAAACAGTGTTGCGATCGCGTTCGGCATCGAACTGCCGATGAACGGTCTGACGCGCACGCTGCATGACAAGGGCGATGAGACAAGCAACAACCAGATAAATCAGCGCTTCCTGAACCCGGCTGCCGGTGCCGACGAACCGGTCACTGAGGAAGACGGAAAGAAACTGATCGGTGCTGGTGCTTTGGATGGCATCGCCCCATTCAAGCGGTGTTGCGACCTTTGAGCGCACCCAGAGGAAGGCTGTCATCCAACCCGCGGCCCCGATTGCGCCAGCCCACAAGACCAGCCCGGGTGAGAAGCTAAACGCCGCGACGGCCAGCACGATGTAGTAGTAATGAAAGACGTCGAACCGGAACGTGAAGAACTGTGGCAGGTCAAAGGACGGTTCCGGTGGAAAGATCGTCATCGCGCCGGAAATCAGAATGTAATCGACGGTCAGGAACGCATATTTGACCCATTTGCGATCCCAGACAGAGCCGATAATGGCGAAATGCAGAAGGCCGAAGATCGCCAGTACGACCATGGCAAAGATGATATCAAAGGATCTTTCCGGCGGTCTGGTGATCACCATCCAGATCCCCAGAACCAGAATGGCGACCAGCCGTCCCTTGATGGCAAGGCGAAGCCCGGCCTGCTCGACGGCAAAGAACATGGATTTCACGTCACTATAGGCGGTCTGGCCCGAAGGAGCGCGCATGGTTGCTGCCCGGTTATGAATGATCCCTGACAGGGTAGCTCACGACGAGACCAAAGGCAGCAATTTTAGCAGTAGGCGCGCATCATGACCTAGTCATCCAGCATCAGGTGATGGGTGAAGACAAAGTCGTTTTCGGCCTGTGAGGTGTGGCAGGACTGGCAACTGGTGCCGTCTTCGGATGCCTTGGCGACGCGGTTGGCATCCCATTCACGAAACAGCCACGATCCCGAAACGCTGTAGTCGTCCCACTCGGCGCGCTTTTCCATGGCGACATAGCGATAGAGTTTTCCGTCGCGATGATCTTCCATCATGATCACGGTGCCGTCGGGAAACGGTTCACCTGCCTTGGCAGCGGCGATCGCATCCGGCGAGGTAAAGAGTTCCTCGGTAATGCCGCCGCGCTTAAAAGTGCCGTAATGCACACCGTTTTCGTAGCCCTCGGGGAAGGTGACCTGTTCATTGGGAGATTGGGCGAACGCCGGTGCGGCCGCCAGTGTCATGGCGATGCAAAGTGCCGGAAGGGTCAGGCGTGAACGTGCATGGGGCATGGGCAAGGCGTCCTTTTGCGGGATCATGGCAGTAAAAGCATTTTGATCCCGCAAGCTTAGTTGCCCAAGTGGTCGATGATTAGTCAGGCTTCCCCGAAAGGTTTCATGAGCACGGCTCACATATCAATCTAGTCGCGATGGCGAAGCGCATCGACAATCACGCCAAAGGCCGGCGAGGATTGCCGACGGTGCGGGTAATACAGGTAGTAACCGGGGAAAGGCGGGCACCAATCGCCAAGCACGACCTGCAGACGTCCGGCGGCAATATGATCATTGACCAAATCTTCGGGCACATAGCCGATGCCGTAGCCTGCCAGGGCGGCATCGACGATCGGATTGATGGTGTTGAATGTCAGCTGCCCATCGACATGAACGCGAATTTCGCGATCATCCTTTTCAAATTCCCAGGCATAGAGGCCGTCATGGGTCGGCAGGCGCAGGTTGATACAGCTATGTTCGCCAAGCTCGCTGGGGGTTTCCGGGGCCGGGTGACTGGCAAGATAATCCGGCGATGCCACGGCCAGCATGCGGAAATCCGGGCCGATGCGAACCCCGATCATGCCTTCGGACACCTGTTCGCCAAGGCGGACCCCGGCGTCATAGCGTTCCGAAACGATGTCGGTAAGGCGGTAGTCCGAATTCACTTCGACCTTGAGTTCGGGATAGTCGCTTATGACGTCCTTGAGCTTTGGCCAGATGACGGTATCAGCCGCATGATCGGTTGCCGTCAGGCGGATCAGCCCGGCCGGGCGATCACGCATTTCGACCAGTGCGCGCAGTTCTACATCGATCTCGGCGAAGTGGGGTTCGATGCGCTCCAGCACGCGTTCACCGGCTGAGGTCGGGGCGACCTTGCGCGTGGTGCGTGACAGAAGCCGCATGCCAAGCCGTTCTTCAAGACCGCGCACCGTGTGGCTGAGTGCGGATTGCGAAACGCCGATCTGGGCGGCGGCGCGCGTGAAACTTCCCGCACGGGCAACGGCGATGAAGGCCAGCAGGTCGACAACATTTTCACGCAACATGTTTTGCGCTCCGTTTGGTTGCAGGGTCGGTTGCAGAGTCGGGCGAACGGTCGGTCTTGGCATGGGTCAGCATCGAAACATCAACAAACCGATACGTTTAGCAGACCCTTGGTCATATAGGTATTGTTACATCAATGAGCCAAATTCATAAGAGCAATCTGTGGATTTGACTGGTTTCATGAGAACCAAGTCACAATCTTTAGCGTTAAGACCCCATAGAATCATTCAGGTCGCAAGCAGGAGAATTGAATTGAAAATTGGAATTCTGGGTTCCGGCCTGATGGGCGCGAAGCTTGGCACATTCTGGGCCAAGGCCGGGCATGATGTGATTTTCAGCTATGCCCGTAGTGAGGCAAAACTGAAGCGTCTGGCCGATGGTGTCGAAAACGGCCAGTTCGGTTCGGTATCGTTCGCGGTTGAGAATTCCGATGTGCTGTTGCTCGCCGTGCACTGGTCGCGGATTGATGATGTGTTGTCCCAGGCAGGCGATCTTGCCGGCAAGGTGGTTGTAAATTGCTGTGTGCCACTCGATCTGCAGAACCGGGATCTGGTGGTTGGCGCAACAACATCCGGTGCGGAGCATCTGGCAAGCCTGCGGCCCAAGGCGCGCTGGGTATCGGCGTTCAACACCACGCCGAGTGAAGTTTTTGAGACCGTCTTTGCCAACAAGGGCAAAGGCGAGCGCGCCGACGTTTTGTATTACGGCGATGATGCCGGGGCCAAATCGGTGGCCGCCGATCTGATTAGCGATATGGGATTTTCCCCATGTGATGCCGGCGCCCTTCGAACCGCGCGGTTCTGTGAACCGTTCGCCATGATTACAGCCGAGCTTGCCTATGGTCAGCCCGGTGGGCCGAAACTGACCTACCGGTTCGACAAGCATTGATCAAAGGCCATTTCATGAGCACCGCTCATAATTGCTTGTTGATTTTCCGGACTAGTGAAATCGGCTGACAGGCATAGGTTTAGGATATGCCCGACCAAACGATCGCCGGGCTCAAAATTTAGGAGATCGAAAATGAAAATCACGCGTGTTGGATCAAACCCGTCGGGCAAGGGCCCGGCAGACTGGTTTACCGGAACTGTCCGTGTCGATCCGCTGTTCGCCGCCGAAGAACCGGGCCGCGCATCGGGTGCACATGTGACCTTTGAACCGGGCGCACGTACCGCATGGCACACCCATCCGGCGGGTCAGACCCTGATTGTGACGTCTGGCAAAGGCCGCGTGCAACGTGAAGGTGGCCCGATCGAGGAAATCTTCCCGGGCGATGTTGTCTGGTTCCCGGCCGAGGAAAAACACTGGCACGGTGCATCCCCGGAAACCGCGATGTCGCATATCGCGATCCAGGAAAGCATCAATGGCAGCCCCGTCACCTGGATGGAGCATGTCAGCGACAAGGACTATGAGGGCTGATTGCCAGCCCCATCGGAAAGTTTGGAAGACACATGCGCCCCACGATTGTTTGTCACATGATTACCTCGCTTGACGGGCGGCTTTGGGCCGAACGTTGGGGTAATCCCCATGGTGGCACCATCGATGATTTGATCGAGCGTCACTATGACCGTGTGGCAGAGACTTTTGGTGCGGATGGCTGGATGGTCGGCCGCCGCACCATGGAACATTACGCTGCCGGGATCCGTGAAAAAGCCGTGCCCGAAGCATCGCGCAACCGCCCGAACCATCTGGCGGCACGCACGTCCGAAACCGTCGGGGTCGCCTTTGATCCGTCTGGCCGGCTGCTTTGGGACGGGGGCGAGATCGATGGCGATCACGCGATTGTCGTTCTTGCCGATACGGTCGAGGAAAGCCATCTCGAGCACCTTCGTGAGCAGGGCGTTTCATACCTGTTTGCCGGGCCGGATGGCATGGATCTTGACCGTGCCCTTTCGGTGCTGGCGAGCGAATTTGGTTTGAAGAAGCTGCTGCTTGAAGGTGGTGGCAAATTGAACGGGGCGTTTTTGCGTGCCGGTCTGATTGATGAAACAAGCACGCTGATCTGCCCGACCATTGATGGGCTTAAGGGTGTGCCATCGATCTATGACTATCACGGAGACGGCCAGGAATTTCCCGCTGCCAATCAGGAATTATCCCTGATCGGTAGCGAAACGCTTGAGGGCGGTGTTGTGTGGCTGCGCCACGCGGTTCTTCGCTTTTGACGGGTCCTTGACCCGACGTCTGGGCCAGACAGGCAGAAGACTGCTTTGACATGTTGCCGATGATCGTGGTGCGCACGCGATCACCGGCAAAACAGTCGGGGTTCTGGCAAGGATTACCTCCCGAAAAGACCGCGTGCGGGTATTCGGGCAGCATTTCGGCTGCCCGGAATGGATGCCTGCGCCCAATTGATATGCCCAATGGAGATTTTCGAGATGTTCAGAACGCTTATGATCGCTTCCGCCATGACAGTTTGCGCCACCGGTGCGATGGCCGAAGGCCTGGTGATCACCAAGAATGGCGACCGCGCCGGCATGATGGGATCCCCGGACCTGTTCACGGGTGACGTTTATGTCGAAATGGTTTTCGAAAACAAAGACCCGTTTGTCGTCAATAGCGGCAAGGTCACCTTTATGCCCGGCGCACGTTCGAACTGGCACACCCATCCGGCAGGTCAGATGCTGATCGTGACCGAAGGTACCGGTTGGGTGCAGGAAGAAGGTAAGGAAAAGCACGTGATGCAGCCGGGCGATGTTGTCTGGTGCCCGCCGGGTGTCAAACACTGGCACGGAGCGACCGACACGACATCTGTCACCCACTATGCTGTTCAGCAATTTGAAGACGGCAAGAATGTCGAGTGGCTGGAACCGGTTACCGATGCGCAGTTCACGGAATAAACATTCATGACGGCAGACCAATCTGCGGCGGGGGCATCCAGTGCCCCCGCACTTCTTGTTATTGCGTTGGCAACGTTGTTGTCGCTGGTGGTGTTTACCCTGCCACTGACGACGATCATCGCCATTGGTGAAACCTTTGCCATCAGTGCCGGCGAACAGGCCTGGATCATGAGCGGCATGCCGCTTGGTGCTGCGGCCGGGCTTCTTGGTGCCGGGGCATTGGGCGATAATTACGGCTATAAGCGCACCTTTCAGGGCGGGCTTGTGGTTTTGTTCGCCTCCTCAATCCTGGGGGCATTGGCACCTGATGCCTTTGTCCTGATTGTTGCGCGTGTGTTGCAAGGTATTGGCTGCGCGGCAGTAACTGCGTGCGGACTTGGCCTGATCGGGCGGATTTATGACAGTAGTCACGACAAGGCCCGCGCAGCTGCGATCTGGGCAGCGTCACTGGGGGCAGGTGTTGCCATCGGTCCGATTGTTGCGGCCCTTCTTTTACCCATCGGCGGCTGGCGCAGTTCGCACTGGATGGTGGTGATTGCGACCGCCTTGCTGGTGCTGCTGGGCCATCAATTGTTGCCGGGGCGCCCGAACAAACGTACGGCGCGTCCGATTGACGTGCCGGGATCGATCCTTTTGTTCATTGGCATGTCGTGTCTTTTGGCGTCATTGACCGAATTGCGTGTCGGCGCTTATGTCATTGTCGGCATCTTGGCCGTTATCGGTGTTGTGGGAACCGCCCTTTTTGTTCGTACCGAATTGCGATCAAGCAACCCAATCCTGCAGCTTGGTCTGTTCAAGGATGCCGGGTTTGTCGGGGCGACGGTTGCGGCTTTTGCCTCTGGCGCGGGTATTCTGTCGCTGATGACACTGACCCCGGTGATGCTTGAACAGGGGATCGGGTTTAGTCCGTTCAAGGCGGCACTTGTTCTGACAGCCTGGTCAGCAATGACGGCGGTGGCCGCGTTTCTTACGCGCTACCTTCCGCGCAGTCTGACACCGGGTTTGTTGTTATCGGTCAGTATTACCGGCTGTCTTGTCGGGCAGTTATCGCTGCTGTTCATGGCACCGGATGCCGGATATGTCGCCGTTTTGCCCGGCCTTTTTGTGGCGGGGATTTCGAACGGGGTTTTAAACGCATCACTTGGCCATCAGGCCGTGCATCACGTGCCGGTCGAACGCAGTGCCATGGGCAGTGCGGCGAACAATACCGCGCGTTATCTGGGATCATCCGTCGGGATTACCATCATCGCCATCGTGATCGCCAACGGGGCGGAACATGGCGGGACAACTGGCCTGTTTGAAGGATGGCGACAGGCGATTGCAATTACGGGTGGCTTTACGGTTCTTGGGCTGATTGCGCTGTGGATCCCGATGGGCCGACGCCGGTTTATGAACCGGGCTCATTAGTTCTATTGGTTTACCTGGGATTATCGCATCCGATTTCCCGGGTAGATTAAGGGGACGTTGATTTCGCCTAACTGCGACCCCCAATTTCAAATGCCGGAACCCTAGAGATGTTCACAAGAACCATGCCCAAGAGTTTACGACATATGCCCCGCGCCCGAACTGTTCGCCGCTTTGCCCTTGTAGCCGTTTGTGTGCTTGGCACATCTGCGACCGCAGCATTTGCCAATGACACCAGCTTGACGGCTGCCCAACTGATGGCCGATCAAGCGCGTGATTGGCAGGTCGAAGTCATCAGTGATGAGCTTGCCTATCCATGGGCGATCCGCCCGATTGAGGGGGGCTTTGTCATGACCGAGGGGGAAGGCAATATTGTCCATCTGGTCGATGGCGAGCTGCGCCGGTTTGCCCTGCAAAGCTCGGACCCGGTGGTCCATGAAGGGGGCAGCGGGTTGATGGGGCTTGCCCTTGCCGGTGACTTTGCCCAAAGCGGCAAGGCATGGCTTTATTACAGCTATCGATCCGATACCGGTGCGCGGTTGAACAAATTGGTGACAGCAGAATTTGACGGCCAGTCGTGGCGTGAAACGGCTGTGTTGTTGGATGGTATTCCCGGTCACCGACTTTATAACGGCGGGCGAATTGCCTTTGGCCCGGACGGGTATCTTTATGTCACAACCGGCTGGACAGCAGACCCGGCTTTGCCGCAAGACCTTGAAAGTCTGGCGGGCAAGATCCTGCGCATGACCCCGGATGGGGCCATTCCCGATGATAACCCGTTTGCGGGATCCTATATCTGGTCTTATGGGCATCGCAATCCGCAAGGATTGGCGTGGAATTCGGATGGAGTCATGTACGCCGCCGAGCATGGCCAGTCGGGCAATGACGAGCTTAACCTGATTACGGCTGGCGCAAATTACGGCTGGCCCGCGGTCGAGGGGAATGACAGCCGCGACGGCATGCAAAGCCCGATCATCCATGCCGGGCGCAATACCTGGGCACCGTCGGCGATTGCCATGGTTGATGATGTGGTGTTGATTGCGGCCCTTCGTGCCAAGGCGCTTCTGGCTTATCCGCTTGAGGCATCCGAGACCACGGAAGTGCTTTCGACCAATGAACGCTACCGCGATGTCTTGCCGCTTGGTGATGCGCTTTATGTGATTACGACCAATCGCTCCCCGCGAAGCTCCGGCCCGAATGAAGGTGATCGGTTGCTGCGCATTACGCCTTGATGGTTTGCGGTCGGACCGTTCCTATATCCAATTAAACTTCGAACAAAGGACGACCCAAATGCCCCATGTCATTGTCAAAACCTGGCCGGGAAAGACTGAAGACCAGAAGAAGCGTCTGGCAGATGCCATTACCAAACATGTGATGGAAATCTTTGAATATGGCGACGAAGCCGTTTCAGTTGCGATCGAGGAAGTCGGTCCGGATAACTGGAAAACAGATGTCTATGAACCCGACATCAAGGCCAAGCCGAACCAGCTCTACAAAAAGCCCGGGTATGAGATGTGACGGGCCGATAGACCGGTAACCCATCTGGAAATGATGCCTTTCTATTTATGAGACGGGCTCATCATAGAAAGAAAATAATACCGTCTAATCACTGAGTTTGGCGGTGGCTATGGTTTGGACTATGGGCGCGGACTATGCGCCATGACTTTTACCAACACTATGGAGGTTGCTTTGGCAGTTAGGGCTTTTGGTGCTTATGCAGGCGACAAACCGCTTGAGGCCATGGATATCGAACGCCGCGCGACAGGCGCGCACGATGTCAAAATCGAGATCGCCTATTGCGGTGTCTGTCACTCGGATCTGCATCAGGTGCGCGCAGAGTGGGGCGGAACCCGTTGGCCCTGCGTGCCCGGTCACGAGATTGTTGGTCGCGTCACCGAAGTCGGCGGCCATGTAAAGAATTTCAAAGCCGGTGATCTGGTAGGTGTTGGTTGTATCGTTGACAGCTGCGGCGAATGCCCGGAATGCGCAGACGGTTATGAAAACTACTGCGATGGCATGATCGCGACCTATAACTTCCCGACCGAAGATGCGCCGGGTCATACTCTTGGTGGTTATTCGCAGCAGATCGTGGTCAATGAAGGCTATGTTCTTCATGTCAAACATGACGAAGACAAGCTTGCCGCTGTGGCACCGCTTCTGTGTGCGGGTATTACCACCTATTCCCCGCTCAAGCATTGGAACACCGGTCCGGGCAAGAAAGTCGGCATCGTCGGCATCGGTGGCCTTGGCCATATGGGTGTGAAAATCGCCCATGCGATGGGCGCCCATGTCGTTGCCTTCACGACATCTGAATCCAAACGCGAAGCGGCGCTGGCCCTTGGCGCGGATGAAGTTGTTGTATCGCGCAACGAAGACGAAATGGCAGCCCATGCGCTTAGTTTCGATCTGATCCTGAATACCGTGGCTGCACCACACAATCTTGATGCCTATATCAATCTGCTCAAGCGTGATGGCACCATGACCCTGGTTGGCGTTCCGGCCGAAGCACATCCGGCCCCGAATGTTGCCGCCTTGATCTTCAAGCGTCGTTCGCTTGCGGGTTCGCTGATCGGTTGCATTCCGGAAACCCAGGAGATGCTCGATTTCTGTGCCAAGCACAACATCGTCGCAGACATCGAAATGATCCGTGCCGACGAGGTTGATGCTGCCTATGACCGCATGATCAAAGGCGACGTCAAATACCGCTTCGTGATCGATACTGCGTCGCTTGCGGGTTGATTAGCCAGAAAGCTGGTTTTGATCCAAGATTTAACCCCACACCACATTTTGTGATGTGGGGTTTTGTTTTGTGCCCAATGCAGAGCAGTAGCTGGCCTTGTGGCAAAATTGGCCTTTCGATAGGTGAGCATCCATTCTGGGTCAAAGTAATGCACTCGTTCTGGTTCGTTACTTCTTCGACGTGAACTCATGTCGCGCGTAAAACCTGTTGAGTTCGTTTTGCGTTGGCGCCTGTCCGCAGAATGTTTCGACATAGCCCGGAATGCGGGCCATGCGGACAGAGAGGTCTTCGTTGGCTTTCATCGAGATATAGCCAATCTGCACCAGATAGATGGCGCGCGCGCGGACATCGGCCATGCGTTCGTCCTGGCCAAAGCGGATGAACAGTTTGGCAAGTGCATCCAGGCGTTGCTGATCGGCCTTTTCAATTTCGGCCCTGACGTCATCGGACTGCATAGACCAGCTACGCACGGCAAATTCCAGGCGCGAATCAAAAAGGTCGGGCATCAGCCAGAGATCGATGATGTTAAGCATCGCTTCTGAAACAGACTCGGCATAGGCCTCTGTCTGTTTGATCAGATTGCCGGTGTTTTTCTCACGCCAAAGGTCTAGCAAGGCGCCCAGCAATTCCTTCCGGTCCTTGAAAAACCAATAGAAGCTGGTGCGTGACAGGTTGAGGCGCTTTGCCAGTGGCTGAATCTTTACACCATCCACACCGGTTTCAAGCAACGCCTCATAAGCCGCGTTCAGCCAGATCTCGGCCGATCCGCGCCAGCCGCTGTTTTGTCCGGCGCCATTTTGGGCGGCGGTATTTTCAATTTGTTCTTCCATGGACGTGTCCTTAGCAAACTGCCCGGTTCGGGACAAGCGAAGTGTACATCAATGTATCTGAAATATACATTGGTGAACTTAAAATTGACATAACTGTACATTTCTGAATATCGTCATTGGCAGAGAGATCAAACCGGAGCCCCGCACATGTCCAACGACCCGCTTCTTCAGCCCTATCAGCTTAAACATCTGACGCTGCGTAATCGCATCATGATGACCTCGCACGAACCGGCTTATCCCGAGGATGGCATGCCGAAAGACCGTTATCGCGCCTATCATGTAGAGCGCGCCAAGGGTGGTGTTGCCATGACCATGACGGCGGGATCGGCTGCGGTGTCAAAGGACAGTCCGCCGGTCTTTAACAATCTGCTGGTCTGGAAAGACGAAGTTGTTCCGTGGATGAAGGACCTGACCGATGCGGTGCACGAACAGGGTGCCGCGGTCATGATCCAGCTGACCCATCTGGGCCGCCGCACGCGATGGGACAAGGCAAACTGGTTGCCGGTTGTCTCGCCATCACACAGGCGCGAAGCCGCGCACCGGGCCTTCCCGAAAAAGATGGAAGACTGGGATATCGAACGCATCATCAAGGATTATGCCGACGCGGCCGAGCGCATGAAGGCCGGCGGCATGGACGGGATCGAGCTTCAGGCCTATGGCCATCTGATGGATCAGTTCTGGTCACCGCTGACCAACGATCTTGATGGGCCTTATGGGGGCAGTATCGATAACCGCCTGCGCTTTACCTTTGATGTTCTGACCGAAATTCGCAAACGCGTCGGGCCGGACTTCATTGTCGGTGTGCGCTATACCGGGGATGAGGACCTTGATGGTGGTTTGACCCAGGAAGATGGTCTTGCGATTTCCAAGCGCCTAAAAGACAGTGGCATGGTCGATTTCCTCAATGTCATTCGTGGGCATATCGATACCGATGCCGGCCTGACCGATGTGATCCCGATTCAGGGCATGGCGAACTCGCCGCATCTGGACTTTGCCGGCGAAATTCGTGCCGCCACCGATTTCCCGACCTTCCATGGTGCCAAAATTCCCGATGTCGCAACCGCACGCCATGCGATTGCATCGGGCAAGATCGATATGGTCGGCATGACCCGTGCCCATATGACCGACCCGCATGTCGTCCGCAAGATTATCGAGAAACGCGAGGAAGAAATCCGCCCCTGTGTCGGCGCCAACTATTGCCTTGATCGTATTTATCAGGGCGGCTCGGCCTATTGCATCCATAACGCAGCCACGGGTCGTGAGCTTTCGATGCCGCAAATCGTGGAAAAGGCAGAAACCCGCAAAAAGGTCGTGATCGTCGGGTCCGGCCCGGCGGGTATGGAAGCCGCGCGTGTTGCCGGTGAACGCGGTCATGAAGTTGTTGTCTATGAAGCCGCCCCAAATCCGGGTGGGCAAATTCGCCTGACCGCGCAAAACGAACGCCGCCGCGAAATGATCAGCATCATCGACTGGCGCATGGCCGAATGTACCCGCCTGGGCGTGAGCTTCCATTTCAACACCTGGGCCGAAGCAGATACAATCACGGCGGAAAAACCAGATGTCGTCATCATCGCCACCGGCGGGATGCCCGATACCGAGGTGCTTTCAAAGGGCAATGATCTTGTGGTTTCAAGCTGGGATATCATTTCAGGTGACGTCAAACCCGGCAGTAATGTTCTGGTCTATGACGATGCCGGGGACCATGCGGGTCTGCAAGCAGCTGAACTGATTGCCCAAAGTGGTGCCAAGGTCGAAATCATGACGCCGGATCGCGCCTTTGCGCCAGAAGTCATGGCGATGAACCTTGTGCCCTATATGCGCAGCATGCAGAAGCTTGATACCACCTTTACCGTGACCTATCGCCTTGAGGCGGTCGAAAAGCAGGGCAACCAGCTGATTGCGCATGTTGGTAGCGACTATGGCGGGGTGGCCAAGCAACGGGTCGTTGATCAGATCGTGATCAACCACGGCACCATTCCGCTTGATGATATCTATTTCGATCTCAAGCCCGGTTCATCGAACCATGGCGAAATGTCCCATGATCAGCTTCTGGCCGGTCAGCCGCAGTCGGTTGTGCGCAATCCGGACGGGGCCTATCAGCTGTTCCGGATCGGTGATGCGGTGTCCGCGCGTAATACCCATGCGGCAATCTATGATGCGTTGCGTCTGTTAAAAGACGTCTGATGTGCAGGGCAAGCGTGGCCATGTGTCGCGCTTGCCATTACCTTTCTGTCAGGCGGCATCAATCAGCCAGTCGACAAAGATACGGGCCTTTTCCGAGGCACGCGGATGGACGCGTAAATAAAACCCCATGGGCGAGGGGATTTCATCGGGCACCAGTTTGATCAGGCGACCGTCTTCAAGCAATGGCCCCACCAGTTCGTCCCAGCCAAGCACAGCGCCGACGTCATCCTGGGCGGCCTGTAAGGCAATCGTGTAATTATTAAGCTTGAAGCTGCGCCCCTTGGGTGCAGGCCGTCCTAGTGCACGGAACCAGTCGGTCCATGTTGTCCAGTCGGTTTCCTCGTTATGCAGATGGATCAGGGGGCTTCGCAGCAGATCATCAATCGTTTCGATATTCTGTTCCGCCTTAAACGCCGGTGTGCCGATGGCAGCGACCCGGTCCTGAAACAGTTTGTAGTATCCTTCGGCCCCGTCATCGGGGTTGCTGTAATGGATGCTCAGATCGCATTGCCCGGTCATGCCCGGAACGTCAGACACAATCTGCGAGACCGTAATATCGGGGTGAATCTTCCAGAAGGCGGCAATTTTTGGCGTAAGCCAAAGTGAACTGACGGCCGTCGTTGTGCGGATTGTGACATCGACGGTTTCGGGCTGATCACGTAGCTGCAGGACCGTGTCGGAAATGGTTTCAAAGCCCCGTTGCAGGGCGACGAGCAGAAAGGCGCCTTTTTCGGTTAGTTCCACCCCGCGGTTGCGACGAATGAAAAGGGCACTGCCAATATCGGCCTCAAGCGCCTTGATCTGGTGGCTTACAGCCGCTGGCGTGACATTGAGTTCTGCCGCCGCATCCTTGAAGCTCATATTGCGGCCCGCTGCTTCAAAGCAGATCAGGGCATTTATCGAAGACAGATCATACGGGCGGGCCAATAGGCTCTCCTGAAAACAACGCAGGGCATATCAGGCGAGTTTTTCAGATTAGTTGAACTAAACCAAGATGAAAATTAATGCCGTTGTAAATCGCGGCATGACGTTCACACTTTTGGTTGCTTCAAAACATCAAAAGACGGAATTTCGCCATGCCCGCTACCCCGCCTTCCGTTCAGGAACTTCTGGCTCGTCGTGTGTCCGGATACTCACTGGAACAGCCCTTCTATACCGATCCATCGATCTATCAGCTTGATCTGGAAAACATCCACTACAAGGAATGGCTGTTTGCGATCCCGTCGTGCGAAATCCCGAAGGCGGGCGGTTACGTCATTTATGAAGTCGGTGCCTATTCCGTTGTGATCGTGCGGGGCAATGATCAGGTGGTGCGGGCGTTCCACAATTCATGCCGCCATCGCGGATCTGTTTTGTGCAAAACCAAAAAGGGCCGCAATCCGCGGCTGGTTTGCCCCTATCATCAATGGACCTATGATCTTGATGGCAAGTTGCTTTGGGCGCGTGACATGGGGCCGGATTTTGACAATTCGAAATTCGGGTTAAGTCCGGTTCATTGCCAGGTGATCCATGGATTGGTTTATATCTGTCTGGCCGATAACGCCCCGGATATCGAGCCGTTTGCCAAGGCCGCCGAGCGATATCTGGCGCCGCATGATCTTGAAAACTCCAAGGTCGCCTTTGAAAGCACGATTATCGAAAACGCCAACTGGAAGCTGGTCTGGGAAAATAACCGGGAATGCTATCACTGTGGCGGGAACCACGCGTCGCTTTGCCGGACCTTCCCGGAAGATGCACGTGCGATCGGCAGTACGTCTGATGGCGTCGTGGCCGGTGTGCTTGATGATCATGTCGCCCGTTGCGAGGCAGTTGGTGCGCCATCGGCCTATCAGATATCTGATGCCGGTGAATGGCGTTTGGTGCGGGTACCGCTTCTGGGGGAAGCGGAAAGTTACACGCTTGATACCAAGGCGGCTGTCAGCCTGCCCAATTCCAGCATCCCGTTCAAAAATGGCGGATCACTTTTGAAGTTCCATTACCCGTCGACATGGAACCATTTCCTGTCGGATCATGCGCTTGTTTTCCGTGTCACCCCGATCAGCCCGACGGAAACCGAAGTCTCGACCAAGTGGCTTGTGCATAAGGATGCGGTTGAAGGCCGCGACTATGACCTCAAGCGTCTGACAGAGGTCTGGCTTGCGACCAATGCCGAGGACAAGGAAGTGGTCGAAAACAATCAGCGCGGCATCGCGACACCGGCCTACAAGGTCGGCCCCTATTCCGATATCCACGAAGCCGGCGTTGCCCAGTTTGGCGACTGGTATGCGAAAACCCTGTCGGCCAACCTGGCCCAAACCAGACCGCTTGCGGCGGAGTAGGGCGATGTCTGTGATTGAAAAACCAAAGCTTGCCTTCTGGTCGGACACTGAAGAACTCGAATGTGTTTCGTTTCTGCCCGAAGCGCCTGATGTTATGACCTTTTGCTTCCAGTCGGTGTCCGGTGCCTTGTTCAGCTACGACCCGGGGCAGTTTTTAACGCTGGAGTTGCCGGTGCCGGGCGGGCCGCTTTATCGGACATACACCATCTCGTCCTCGCCATCGCGTCCAACGTCCTTGACCGTGACGGTCAAGGCGCAGGCGGGATCGATCGGGACGCGCTGGATGCTCGATCATTTGCGTCCGGGCATGCGCATTCGCGCCAAGGGACCGTCAGGCAGTTTTTCGCTGGTTAACCATCCGGCGGAGAAATACCTGTTCATTTCGGCGGGGTCGGGCATCACGCCGATGATGTCGATGACGACCTATCTCTACGATGCCGGGCGTGATCCCGACATTGTGTTCGTGAACTGCGCAAAGCGCCCATCCGAGATCATCTTTCGCGAACGTCTGGAGCACAGCGCATCACGCATCAACGGCATCGCGCTTAAATGGGTGGTCGAGGAAGAAGATCCTTACAAACCATGGACCGGATATCTGGGCACATTCAATCAGCTGATGCTGGGGCTGATGGCGCAGGATTATCTGGAACGCGAAGTGTTCTGTTGCGGGCCGGAGCCCTTTATGCAGGCCGTTCGCGAGGTTCTTGTCGGGCTTGGCTACGATATGGATCGTTACCATCAGGAAAGCTTCCATGCGCCGACACCGGATGTCGAAGATGTGCCCGATGATGTCGTCCCTGATGAGGAAAGCAAGGCGGTTATTGCCTTTACCGCATCGGGCATCACGGCCAATTGCACCCAAACTGATACTGTCCTTGCCGCAGCACGCAGTGCCGGGCTTGTCATCCCGTCAGGCTGTTCGATGGGGATTTGTGGAACATGCAAAGTGCGCAAGACCGAAGGTCAAGTGCATATGGTCCATAATGGAGGCATCACCGATGATGATATCGAGGAGGGCTATATCCTTGCCTGCTGCTCAAACCCGATCGGGCAGGTCACCATCGATGCTTGATGCTGTCAGGGCAGGGTGGCCGGGACCGGAACAGTATTGCGATATTCCGACGGGTTCATGCCGATCTCGGCCTTGAAGGCATGAATGAAATGCGATGCGTCGCAAAAGCCGGTGCTGATCGCGATCTGGGTGGTGGTCTTGTTCGACTCGCCCAGCAGCTTCTTGGCGGCATCCAGCCGGATGCGAAGGGCTGCGCGTGATGGCGAAATGCCAAGATCGGCATTGAATGCGCGTTCAAGCTTGCGGCGGGTGACACCAAGTTTCTCGGCCATCTTGGCGATGGTTTCGGGCGACTCGATATTCTGGCGCATGCGCAAAAGCGCCTTTTTCACCAGCGGTTCGCGGGCGACCAGATCAGTCTGGAAGCCCGGCTGCGGGTTTTCACCTGTCATCGCCTCGTTGATGATCATGATGCTAAGGCTTTTGGTCGCAGCTGTGCGGCCAATGTGTTTTTCAACCACCCAGGCAGCAAGATGCGCCGCACCATGCCCGCCCGAACAGGTCAGGCGATCGCGGTCGACGACAAAGATCTGATCCGAAACCGGTTGGGCGGCTTCGAACCGCGCGACAAATTCGTCATGGTGAAACCAGCTGACACAGCAACGATATCCTTCAAGCAGGCCTGCCTCATAAAGTTCGAAAACCCCGGTACACAAGCCGATCAGGTTCTTGCCCTTGGCGGCTGCCGCCTTGAGATAGGCGATGCAATCAGATGAAAGTCCGCCTTCTTCTTGAATAAGCCCCCCGACAACCACGATATAGTCGTAGTCACCGGCATTGCGCAGGCGCGTGTCGGGCTGCACCTTGACCCCGCAACTCGACCGTACCGGGTTCATGGTGTCAGACAGCACTGTCCAGTCGCAGTGGATCGGCCGCGAACGGTCCGCTTCATCGGCTGCCAGGCGCAAAACATCGACGAAACTTGCGAACGCTGTCAGTGTGAAATTGTCTGCCAGCAGAAAGGCGACGCGAAGGCGCTTTTTTGCAAGGGGGTTGCCGGAGTTCGGCCCCGGGCTCGAAAAAGAGTTCATGGCAAAAATATACAATGAAATTGTCGCAATTATCCAGTCCGCAAACCAAGGACATTGATAGAGTTCCGGCAATGGTAAATCGGGGGATCGTATAATCATGACCCATTTTTCTGCGCTATCGCTTATCAAGAACGCCCTTAGTGGCCAAAAGAACTGGGAGCCACAGTGGCCCGACAGTGAGCCGAAAGCCGAGTACGATGTCATCATCGTCGGCGCGGGTGGTCATGGTCTTGGTGCGGCTTATTATCTGGCCAAGGAGCACGGCATCACCAATGTCGCCGTGATCGACAAGGGCTGGCTTGGCGGTGGTAACACCGGCCGTAACACGACGATCATTCGGTCGAACTATCTCTATGATGAAAGTGCGAAGCTTTATGATCACGCGCTTGATCTGTGGGATGGGCTGAGCCAGGAACTAAACTACAACGTCATGTATTCGCAGCGCGGCGTTCTGATGCTTGCGCATAACGTTCATGATGTTCAAAGCTTCCAGCGCCACGTGCACGCCAACCGTCTGAACGGTGTGGATAATGTCTGGCTTTCCAAGGAAGAAGCCAAGGAATTCTGTCCGCCGCTCGATATTTCGCCAAATGCGCGTTACCCCGTCGTCGGTGCAGCACTTCAGCGTCGCGCAGGAACTGCACGCCATGATGCGGTAGCATGGGGTTATGCCCGCGGGGCCGCGGCACGTGGTGTCGACATCATTCAGAACTGCCCGGTAACCGCCATTCGCCGTGGCCCGGATGGCCGCGTCACTGGTGTTGAAACCGCCAAGGGCTTTATTGGTGCGAAAAAGGTTGCTGTTTCGGCTGCTGGTCATACCTCGGTCGTGATGGATACGGCTGGTGTGCGCATGCCGCTTGAAAGCTATCCGCTGCAGGCACTGGTGTCCGAGCCGATCAAGCCGATCTTCCCGTGTGTTGTCATGTCCAACAGCGTTCACGCCTATATCAGCCAGTCTGACAAGGGCGAGCTCGTCATTGGGTCGGGCACCGATCAGTATACCAGTTACTCCCAGCGTGGCGGCCTGCCGCTGATCGAGCATACGGTTGCTGCGATCTGCGAGATCTTCCCGATCTTCAACCGTATGCGCATGCTGCGTAAATGGGGCGGTATCGTTGATGTGACCCCGGACCGTTCGGCCATCCTTGGCAAGACGCCGGTGCCGGGTCTTTACGTCAACTGTGGTTGGGGTACCGGCGGGTTCAAGGCGACCCCGGGTGCAGCCCACACACTGGCATGGACCGTGGCAAAGGATGATCCGCATCCGGCCAACGCGCCCTTCACCCTTGAACGTTTCAGTACCGGTCGTCTGATTGACGAAGCCGCTGCTGCAGCTGTTGCGCACTAAGGAGACCGGACATGCTTCTGATCCATTGCCCCTATTGCAATCAGACCCTGCCGGAGGCGGAATTTACCTATGCCGGTGAAGCCCATATTGCACGCCCAAGCGATCCGTCGTCGGTCAGTGACGAGGAATGGCGCGACTTCCTGTTCATCCGCACCAACGTCAAGGGCCCGCATTATGAACGCTGGCGCCACTTCCATGGCTGCGGTCGATATTTCAACGCTGTGCGTGACACTGTCAGTGACCGGTTCCTGATCACCTATAAAACCGATGATCCCCGTCCTGAACTGTCCAAATTGTTGGAGAAATCGAAATGAGCAGCTTCCGCGTTTCCGGGCGTGGTCGCGTCGATCACACCCAACCGATCCAGTTCACCTTTGATGGCAAGAAAATCAAAGGCTTCAAGGGCGATACCGTTGCATCAGCTTTGCTGGCCAATGGCATTCACCTGATGGGTCGTTCGTTTAAATATCACCGCCCGCGTGGTGCCGTGACCGCCGGTTCGGAAGAGCCGAACGCGCTGGTCGGTACCCGTCGCGGTCCGGGCCGGTTCGAGCCGAACACCCGTGCAACTGTCCAGGAAATCTGGGACGGCCTGCAGGTCAACAGCCAGAACCGTTATCCCAGCCTGTCCTTTGACATTGGCGCGATCAATGACAAGGCCTATATGCTGTTCTCCGCCGGGTTCTACTACAAGACCTTCATGTGGCCGAAATCCTTCTGGGACAAGGTCTATGAGCCGTTCATCCGCGCGGCCGCCGGTCTTGGTGTTTCGCCGACTGAACCTGATCCGGATCACTATGCATCGCGTTACCTGCATACCGATGTTCTGATCATTGGTGCCGGTCCTGCCGGTCTTGCAGCCGCTGTTTCGGCGGCACGTGCCGGTTCGCGTGTGACCCTTGTTGATGAAAACCCGGAAGCGGGTGGTTCGCTTCTGTCCGAACCGTCGGCCATGATCGAAGACATGCCGGCATGGGACTGGGTTGCCAAAACCGTGGCCGAGCTCAAGGAGCTTGGCGTCAAGGTGATGACCCGCACGACCGCGATTGGCTATTACCACCAGAACATGGTTGGTCTCTGTGAAAAGCTGACCGACCACCTTGCCAGCCCGGATGGGGAAACGCCGCGCGAACGCATGTGGCGTGTCCGCGCCAAGCAGGTTGTTCTCGCACAGGGTGCGCTTGAAAAGCCGCTGGTGTTTGATGGCAACGATCGCCCGGGTGTGATGCTGGCCGGTTCGGCCCAGACTTACCTTAACCGCTATGGCGTGCGCGTTGGCAACAAGGCCGTCATCGTCACCAGCCATGACAGCGCATGGTATGCCGCCTTTGATCTGGCCGATGCCGGCACCACCATTGCCGCCATCATTGATACCCGTGCCGAGCCGAATGGCGATCTGGTTGCCGAGGCGACCAAACGTGGCATCCGTATCATGGCCGGTCACACTGTTACCGGGACCGAAGGCCGCCTGCGTATCAAATCGGTTCGCGTCAACCCGATCACCGGATCGTCGGTCGGTGCTGCCGAGGTTATCGTTTGCGATTGCCTTCTGATGTCGGGTGGCTGGACGCCGTCGCTTCACTTGTTCTCGCACACCAAGGGAACGCTGAAGTGGGACGAGGAACGCCAGACCTTCCTGCCGGATCACAAGGCAGAAGAATGCGAAATCGCCGGCGCAGGCCGTGGCCTGTGGGGCATTGAAGCTGTCCTGAATGACGGGGCGGAAATGGGTGCAGCAGCAGCCAAAAGCCTTGGCAAGACGACCAAGGCTGCAAGCTACGGCGTTGCCAATGACCGTCCGGGAACCGGTGTCAGCCACAAGGAACTGCCGACCGATCTGGACGCTGGCAAGGCACGCGCCTTTGTCGATTACCAGAATGATGTCACGGCCAAGGACCTTCGTCTGGCGGTGCGCGAAGGCATGCGTTCGATCGAACATGTCAAACGCTACACCACCAACGGCATGGCGACCGATCAGGGCAAGATGTCGAACATCAACGGCCTGAACATTGCGTCTGACGCATTGGGTGTGCCGCAGCCGAAAGTTGGTCTGACGACGTTCCGTCCGCCTTACACTCCGACCACCTTTGGCGCTTTCTGTGGTTATCACAAGGGCAGTCACTTTGAAGTGACGCGTAAAACCCCGATTGATAGCTGGGCCGAAGAAAACGGTGCCGCGTACGAGCCGGTCAGCCTGTGGCGCCGCGCATGGTACTTCCCGAAAGACGGCGAAGACATGCATGCAGCGGTTTCGCGCGAATGCCGTGCGACGCGTGCAAGTGTCGGCATCTTTGATGCATCGACCCTTGGCAAGATCGAGGTGGTTGGCCCCGATGCGGTTGAATTCATGAACCGCATGTACACCAACCCTTGGACCAAGCTGGCACCGGGGCGGGCACGTTATGGCCTGCTTCTGGGCGATGACGGGTTTATCCGTGATGACGGTGTCATTGGCCGTTTGGCCGATGATCGCTTCCATGTCACCACCACGACCGGTGGTGCGGCACGTGTTCTGAACATGATGGAAGACTACCTTCAGACCGAATGGCCTGACCTTGATGTCTGGCTGACTTCGACCACCGAGCAGTGGGCGACCATTGCGCTGAACGGCCCGAATGCGCGCAAGGTGCTTGAGCCGTTTGTCGAAGGTCTTGATATGTCTGATGAAGCCTTCCCGCACATGTCGGTTGCCGAATGCCGCGTTGGTGGCTTCCCGGCACGCCTGTTCCGCATCAGCTTTACCGGTGAAGTCGGTTTTGAGGTCAACGTTCCGGCCCATGCTGGTCGCGCACTTTGGGAAATGCTGTTCGAGGCTGGCAAGAAATACGATATCTGCCCTTATGGTACCGAAACCATGCACGTGCTGCGTGCCGAGAAGGGCTATATCATTGTCGGTCAGGACACCGATGGCACGGTCACCCCGCATGACGCCGGGCTGGGCTGGGCAATCGGTAAAATGAAACCCGACTTTGTCGGTAAACGCGGTCTGGCACGTCCGGATCTGGTTGCCGAAGGTCGCAAGCAGCTGATCGGTCTTCTGACCAAAGATGGCAAAACCAAGCTTGAGGAAGGTGCGCAGATCGTTCTTGACCCGAACCAGCCCAAGCCGATGAAAATGGTTGGCCATGTGACATCAAGCTATCACAGCGATGCCGCTGGTCGTCCGATTGCCATGGCGCTGCTTGAAGACGGTTTCAATCGTATGGGTGAAACCATTTACATTCCGATGCCTGATCGTGTGATCAAGGCAACTGTCACCGGGACGGTCTTCTTCGATCCCGAAGGCGCACGGTTGAAACTCTAGGCGGGGAACAGAAAAATGACGGTACTTACACACGCATTTACGCCGGGTCCGATCGTTGCATCAGGACCGGTCAAGCTGACCCTGATGGCACCGGTTGCTCGTTTCTCACTGCGTCTGCGTGCGGCCAATATTCCGGCCGTATCCAAGGCGATCGGTGTTGATCTGGCAACCACCGTTGGCGCACGTGCTGCCAACGGCACCACCGAGACGATCTGTCTTGGCCCGGATGAATGGCTGATCATTGCCAAGCCCGACGATACCGAGAAATTGGTTGCGGCCTGCGCGGATGTGTATGCATCCGCAACCCACAGCCTGACAGAGGTATCCGCCCGTGAAGTTACGGTCCGGATCGAAGGCGAACGTGCCGCCGAGTTGCTTACCATCGGCTGCCCGCGCGACATCGACACCATCCCGGTTGGCGGTGGTTGCCGCACGGTGATCGATGGTGTCACGGTCGTTCTCTGGCGTGACGCGGAACAAAGCTTCCGTATGGACATCTGGCGTTCCTTTGCCCTGCACGTCATCGATCTGCTGTGCACCGGCTGCAAGGAATTTGCTGCAGAATAAATCAAGTCGGGGCGGGGTTCTGGCAATTGCCAACCCCGCCCTTACTGTAGCTGGACGTTGGTGACCTGCTGGACGCCTGATCTCTCGCTTGTGTTTTGCAACGTGATCAAAGCGCCACCCGATTGCAATTTCGGGATTAATCCGCATGCCTCTGGGTTGAATTTCTCGCAGCCCGCCCCACTAGTATAATTAACCCCACTTTAATGCTGTTCTCGCCCATACCCTTGCTTAGGCGGTGAGGGAGCGGGAATGAGTTTTTCAAACTAAAAACAGGTGGGGGCGCGGTGTCAGTAACCAGGGGTAGATAATGAGCGACAGGCGCGACGCCAGGCTTTCTGGCAACGAGATTTATCTTGAACCGGACGAGATCATCGTCACCAAAACCGATACCACCGGCAAGATGACCTATGGCAACCGGACATTTTACAAGCTCGCCGGTTACACTGAACAGGAATGCATTGGCAAGCAGCACAATATTGTCCGTCACCCGGAAATGCCGCGCGTTGTGTTCAAGCTTGCATGGGACACCATCAAGGATGGTCGTGAGATCTTTGCCTATGTAAATAACCGTTCCAAGAACGGTGATAATTACTGGGTGCTTGCGCACATGACGCCGAGCCGGAACACAGCCGGCGAGATCACCGGCTTTCACAGTAACCGTCGGGCGCCCGACAAAAAGGTCATCGAAGAGTCTATCGTCCCGCTTTATGACCACCTTCTGAAGCTTGAAAAATCTGCTGCGTCACCAAAGGACGGTTTGGATGCGTCCTATGCCTATCTCACCGAATTGCTCGCCTCAAAAAAACAAACATTCAACGAATTCACTTTGTCTCTTGGAGGGTAGTAGGGGTCATGTTTGGGGCGAGTAATGCCGAAATCAAGAAAGCGACCGAAATTGTAAAACGTGCAGCAGCAGGGGACTTCGAAGCACGGATTACCAATATTCAAAGTAGCGGGGAAATTGGCGAGCTTCTGAACGCGATCAATGATCTGATAGACCGCAATGACACCTATGTCCGGGAATCTGTCGCCTGTATGGAAAAGGTGCGCGATAACCGCTATTTCCGCCGGATCATGGAAACCAGTATGCAGGGCACCTTCCTGACTGCTAGCCGGTCGGTCAACAGTGCGCTTGGCATGATGCAAAGCCGGACCGATGAATTCAGAAAGCTGGCTGTGACATTTGAAGATTCTGTGGTGGGGATTGTCAATTCGGTCTCGGCATCGGCGACCCAGCTGACCGGATCGTCCGAAAGCCTCACGGCCATTGCTGCAAACGCATCGGAGAAATCGCTTCTGGTGTCTTCTGCTGCCGAGCAGGCATCGGCCAATGTGCAGGCAGTGTCATCGGCGTCCGAAGAACTTTCGGCTTCTATTCGTGAAATCAGCGGGCAGGTCTCGAACGCAGCGGTGGTCGCGAATGAAGCGGGCGAGACATCTAAACGCGTTACCGCGCAGGTGACGGAACTGACCGAGGCAGCCGATCAGATCGCGACCGTGGTTGCACTGATCAATGACATTGCTTCCCAGACCAACCTTCTGGCGCTGAACGCGACGATAGAGGCCGCCCGTGCGGGCGAGGCCGGCAAGGGCTTTGCCGTTGTCGCCAATGAGGTCAAGAACCTTGCAAGCCAAACGGCACGGGCAACCAGCGAGATCAGCCAGTATGTCGATAACATTCAGGGTGCGACGACATCGACCGTTGAGGGCATTGACCGGATTTCGGCGATTATTTCCGAAGTGAATGACGCCAATACCTCTGTCGCGGCCGCGGTCGAGCAGCAATCCGCAGCAACCAACGAGATATCGCGCAACGTTCAGGAAGCCTCAACCGGAACGGACGAGGTATCGCGCAACATCGTCACCGTGACCGCCGGGGCACAGGAAACCGGTAACGCGGCAGAAGAACTGACCGAGGCAGCGCGTGATCTTTCGGATAAGGCCGCAACCCTGAAAGCGGAGATCGGGAACTTCCTGACCGAAGTGCGCCGGGTGGTGTGATTGCCGGGGTGCGCCCTGTTGTAATGTTATCTATCTCGTAAACTTGTTTTACATCTGTGGGATGGCTAGTCTCTGGTGCACCTTGCCCCATTGAAAGCCATTCCGATGATCCGATCTGTTCTTGCCCTTCTTGATATCCGTCCCGTCCATACGCGCCTGATTGCGGAACGTCATGACCTGCATCGCTATGACCTGATCGAGGACAAACAAAAGTTCCTCGATGATATGGGCGATCAGATCCGGGCCATTGTCACATCAGCGCGCTTTGGCGTGCCAGCAGACCTGATGGCGCAGTTGCCTAATCTTGAAGTCATTACGAGTTTTGGGGTTGGTCATGATTTGATTGACCTTGAAGCCTGCCGGGCTCGGGGCATCCGCGTTTCAACCACCCCGGATATCCTGACCGATGATGTTGCCGATACGGCGATCATGTTGATGCATGCTACCTTGCGCCAGTTACTGGCGGGGGATGACTGGGTCCGGAGCGGCAAATGGGCCGCCAAGGGGCCAATGGCCCTTGCCCGAACCGTGCGCGGCAGGAAGCTTGGCATTGTCGGGCTGGGGCGCATCGGGCAAGCGATTGCATCGCGCGCCATTCCGAGCGGTGTCGAGGTCGGCTATTTCGGGCGTAGCAAGAAGGCCGTCGACTACAAGTTTTTCGATGATCTTGTGGCGCTTGCCGAGTGGTCCGATATTCTGGTGCTGGCCTGCCCCGGTGGGGCTGCTACCAAGGGGATTGTCAATCAGGCGGTGCTGGATGCGCTTGGTCGTGCTGGCATCGTGATTAATATCGCACGTGGATCTGTGATCGATGAACCGGCCTTGATCCGAGCTTTGCAAGACGGGACGATTGCCGGTGCCGGTCTTGATGTTTTTGATAACGAACCAAACATCGATCCGGCTTTTGCCCAACTTGATAACGTTGTTCTGTATCCGCATCTGGCCAGTGGAACAGTCGAAACCCGCGATGCCATGGCGCAGTTGGTTGTTGATAATCTGGATGCCTGGGACGAGCGCGGCGCGTTGATCACACCGATTGTGTGATCGGCATTTCACTTTAAACCGATGCCTGGTCGCGCAGCCATTGCCGCAGTAATTCCGCGTCAGAAGACAGGGCATGTGCCCCGATCAACCAGTAATATTTATCGGTATCGGCGGCATCTTCGGACAGCACGACAAGATTACCCGATGCGATGTCGGTTTCAATGAGCGCCGTCGGGCAAAGGCCGATCCCGTGACCGGCCTGTATGGAGCTGATCAGCAGATTGAAATCCCCAAAGACGGGCGCATTGCCGCCCGGCAGTTCAAGGCCGTGTTGCCGGAACCACAGACGCCAGGCATCTTCGGTCTCGTCATGCAGCAATCGCGCATCCCGGATGGCAACGGGCCTGTCAAGCGGTCCTGCCTTTTCGAGGTAGGATTTGGCACAGGTCGGGCGTGTTGCGGCACTCAGGAGTTTTTCAGCTGTCCGGTCCGGTGTCGTGCCATGACGGATCAGAAGGTCTGCGCCGACTTCCTCGGGCGTTGTGGCGCCAAACGGATAGACGATGGAGACCTGAATTTCAGGATGCCTTTCCATGAAGTCCGGCAAGCGGCTTGTCAGCCAAAGCGATACGACAGAAGGTTGGCAGGCGAGGCCAACTTTGCGTTTGGTCTTTTGCAGGGAAACCCGTTCCGCGCCATCGCGGATTTCACGCAGCGCGTTTTGACAGGCGTCGGCAAACTGTTGCCCCTGTCTGATCAGTTGAACCCCGCGCGCCTTGCGGACAAAAAGCGGCGTACCAAGCCAGTCTTCAAGGGCGCGTACATGCTGACTGACGGCAGTTGATGTAATGCCAAGCGCCTTGGCCGCACGGACAAAACTTTCAAAGCGCGCCGCGGCTTCAAAGGCCGGAATATGCGATAGCGGCGGGATATCCTTCATGGATTATGGATAAGTATTTCTTGGTCTAATGGCAAGAAGAAACATGCTTGTCAGATGGCATGACTATGCGATCCTGTTGTCCATTCATTTTCCCCTGATCAAGGTCATGTCATGACGATGAAGCCCCAACATTCCGCCCCTGCAGATGCTGATGCCCGCCGCGCGGTGACGCCCGTGGTGGTTTATCCCAACGGGACGCTGCCCGAACCGGATTTCGCGACCTTGGCCGAAATCAAGGCATCGATGAAAAAGACCGATGAGGTCATCGTGCCGCCGCGTGATGCCCGCACGTTTCATGTGCCCAAGGGGTGCTTTTTCCGCATCGTCAGTGTCGAGGGACCGCAGGTCGGGGACCTTAACCTGTGGAATGCCAATGATCTTAAGGAACGGTTTTTCAGTGGCAAGACGCGCGCCCTGCATCGAACCCATGTAACGACCGGTGACCGGTTATGGTCAAACATGCCGTATTTACGATCAATGGCGTTGATCAGTGAAGATACGCTCGACTGGTATGGCTTTGATGAGGATGGCGGCAGTGTCCATGACGTGATCGGCACCCGTTGTGATCCGTTTACCAACCGGCTGCTGTCCGGGCAGGATTATCATCGATGCTGCCATTCGAACCTGTGTCGGGCGCTAAGTCACGAAACCGGCATGTCGATGCAGGAAGCCGATCATTATGTGCATGATGTGCTTAATGTCTTCATGTGCACCGGCTTTACCAAGGATACCCATCAGTATTTCATGAAGGCAAGCCCGGTGCGCCCGGGGGATTATATTGAAATGTTTGCCGAGATCGACTTGCTGGGCAATTTGTCGACCTGTCCGGGCGGTGATTGCAGCACCGGACATTCAAGCGATGAGGCGGCCTGTTATCCGCTTAAGGTCGAGATCTATGAAACCGATCCGGCCTTGCGCAGCAAATGGGATTTCCCGGCGCCGAACGCTTATCAGCATCCCTGATCAAATTGCAAAAGCCCCGTCGGTTTGTACGACGGGGCTTTTTTGTGGAGGCGGCTCAAAGGCGCCTAGCGATCACGCAACTGGCCATTGACCGTGACCGATTTGATCACGGCAAAGACCTTTTGATGGGGTTGCAGTTTCAGGCGTGACCCGGACCATTTCGTGATGCGGGCATGGATTTTGGGACGGCCACTGGTTTCAGCCAGAAGGGTGGCGTCCGCATCCTGACCAAAGCACATGGTGACATCAATGGTATCACCGGGCGTATCGGTGATTTTGGTGATGGTCACGGGAATGATGTTATTCGCACTGATATCGCGCGGCGGGGTGCGGGCAATCATGACGTCACGCGCCCGTACATGCAATCGAACCCGGTCTGTGTTTGGTCGACCAAGATAGGGCACAACAAGACGCTGTTCGCCGCATTCAAGGAAGCTGACCTCGGCCTTGGGATCGCGGCTGACGATCCGGGCGGGCAGGACAGTACCGGCATCAAAGCGCCCGGCCAGTGGTGCCAGATCCGTGCGGCCCAGCATGTCAAACACCGATCCGGTGGCAAGCGTTTTGCCCTGATCAATCACCACCATGTGGTCGGTAAGACGGGCGACTTCGTCAATCGCGTGGGTGACATAGAGGATCGGGATCTTGCGATGATCGCGCAGCCATTCGAGATAAGGCAGGATTTCCTGTTTGCGGGCATGATCAAGGGCCGAAAGCGGCTCATCAAGCAGCAACACATCCGGATTGGACAGAAGCGCACGGCCAAGCGCCACCCGTTGCTTTTCCCCGCCGGACAGAAGGTTGGGACGACGGTCCATCAGATCGGCGATATCAAGCATATCAAGGATCGACTGTTGTTCGTCCTGCGGCAGTTTGTGGGGGTTGCGGCGTGCACCGTAAAACAGGTTTTCGCGCACCGATTTATGTGGAAACAGGCGGTTGTCCTGAAACACACAGCCAACGCGACGTTCGCGCACGGGTAAATTGATGCCACGTGAATGTTCAAACAACACATGATCATTGATCTGGATATGACCGCGATCCGGGCGGACCAGCCCGGCAATCATGTTGACCAGTGTGGTCTTGCCGCTGCCGGACGGGCCAAACAGTGCGGTGATGCCGGGTTCTGGAATGTTGAATTCCGCCGAAAGCTGGAAGTTCTTGAGGTGATACTCGACATTAACCCCGATGCTCATGACGCGGCCCTCTTGCGGATGCGGTGCAAGGCCAGTTCGGAAAGAAGCAGGCCGGTAAAGGCGAGGCCAATGGAAAGGGCTGCAAGGCGGGCCGCGGCCAGCTCACCACCCGGCGTCTGGATGGCGGTATAGATCGCAAGCGGCAGGGTGCGGGTTTCACCCGGCACGTTCGAGACAAAGGTAATGATGGCACCAAATTCCCCGAGGCTTGCGGCAAAGGCCGTAATGGCACCGGCAATGATGCCGGGCAGGGCGAGGGGCAATGTCAGTGAAAAGAACCGGTCAATCGCCCCGGCACCAAGCGTTTCGGCCGCCTGATACAAGCCATGATCAACGTTTTCAAGGCTTAGGCGAATGGCGCGCACCTGAAACGGGAAGCTTACGATGGCTGATGCCAATGCAGCACCGGTCCAGCTAAAGACAAAGCGCAGATCAAAGGTTTCATAAAGCCAGGCACCGAGGGGGGCGCGCGTGCCAAAGCCGATCAGCAGCAAATAGCCCATGACAACCGGCGGCAGGATAAGAGGCAGATGCACAATGGCATCAAGAATGAAACGTCCGGGAAACCGGCCAAGTGCAAGTGCGGTGGCAACTGCGACCGCAAAAGGCAGGGCACAGGCAACCGCAACCCCCGAAATGCGCAGGCTAAGCAGCAGCGCTTCGATTTCTGCGGGCGTCAAGCTGATCATGAGGGATATGTATCTCTGCGTGTTGTGTAGATCGCGATAAGTTCATAGTCGGTAAATTTGGTGCGTTCGTCACGTAAAATAACACCGCTATGCGTTGCACTGGCATTTGAACTGAGGCGGGGATAGTGTGTGGCCATGACAAGTGACGATTTGAAAATCCGTTTGAAGATTGATCTGCCCGGCAACATTCGCCTTGGTTACGGGAAGGTCGATTTGTTGCGTGCTGTTTTGGAACATCAGTCAATTTCGGCTGCGGCGCGGTCGATGGGGATGTCCTATCGCCGTGCGTGGCTTTTGATTGATGAACTTAACAAGTGCTTCACATCGCCGGTGATCGAAACCCATGTCGGCGGACGTGCACATGGCGGCGCGCAACTAACCGACATGGGCAAACAAGTGATCGCCTTGTATGACCGCGCCTGTGAAAGGGCCGAAAGCGCCTTGCAAGATGACCTTGATCAGCTTGCCGCAGTTCTGAAAGATCCTTCGCAAGACGCCTGATCATTGCCATTGATCAGTTTGGTTCCTCCGTCGGCGATCCAAAGCCGAACTCAGCAAAAATGACGCCTGCTTCGTTTCCCAGAAGCCATGCCTGCAGGTCGCCCGCACCGGTCGCTTTGGTATCCTTGATCATTGCAACGGGATAGGTGATTACTGGGTGGGAGCCTTCCGGGAAGGTGGCGATGATTTTGACGTCCCGTGCAATTGCGGCATCAGTCCGATAAACAATGCCCAGCGGTGCTTCGCCGCGTTCGACCAGTGCCAATGCAGCCCGGACGTTATCGGCGCGCGCCAATCGATCTTCAACCGCGTCCCATTGCCCCAGATGCGTGAGCGCCTGTTTGGCATAAATACCGGCCGGGACGTGCTCAGGATCACCAACCGCGATGCGATCTTCCGGACTGATCAGGTCAAGAAACCCGGTCTGATCATTGATCGTTATCTGCCCCAACGCGCTATCGGCCGGTGTAATTAGAACCAGACTGTTTGCCAGAATATCCTGACGGCTTTCGGTCGCAATCAGGTCCTGCTCCGCCAGCCAGTCCATCCATTTCTGATTGGCCGATATGTAAAGATCGGCGGGCGCACCTGCCGCGATTTGCCTGGCCAGGGTAGATGAGCTGGCAAAAGACAAACGCACATGATTGCCGGTTTCGGCCTCATAGGTTTCTGCAGCCTTCGTCATGGCATTGGTCAGGCTGGCAGCAGCGAAAACAGTGATGTCTTCGGCATGTGCAGCGGTGCTGGCTTTCAGGAGGAGTGTGGCAGCAAACAGATTGCGGAGTAAGCGGTTCACGGTGGGGCTCCCGGTGAGTGATTCAGTATCGCTATATTTTTATGAATATAGCGATGTGTCAAGCAACGGATTGATAAAACCGCATCGGATGGAAATGGGCACAAATGAAAACAGCCCGCGAATGGCGGGCTGTCTGGGCTCGATGCAGATGATGTGGCAGAGGGTCGGTTACTGGCAAACCGCGGCACGCAGCGGATCATCAGCACCCATATCGAACCATTCATCCATCCCGGTCGGGAAGCCGTTGCTATCAAGTGCTGTGTCAGGGGTGATATAACCACGCCGACCTTGCGCACAATCGACAAGGTGGGTCAGGGCAAGGGTTTCACCACCCTTGCGCAGCAGCAAGGTCATGACACGTTTTTCATCCGGGTTTTGCGGGTTGGCAACCAGCTTTTCGTGGTCAATCGCCGTAAAGCGATTGGTTGGCGCGGACACCAGAGTCCAGGGCGCGAAGATGTTTTCGTCGGTGAATGTCTGAATGACGCTGATGGTTTGGGGCAGGCGCGCCTCATAGCGGTCAAACCAAGTGTATTCATCCCAGATCATGTAACCGAACATCGCAATCGCAGCGACAAAGGGAATGACATATTTCGGTGCTTTGCGGCCCCACAGGCGGAACAGCAGCATGACCACACCAGCCGATGCAAACCCGACAACAACTGTCGTGAAGATGAAGACGTACATACGGGGGTGGCTCCCAATTCGCTGTTATTGTTGGTGGGGCATTTGTTTAACCCTGATAACCGATTAGCGCAGTATCCGGTCGAGCTCAAGTTCGCCTTTTGGATCACGTTTGGCGATCTGGGCGAGAAACAGGCCAGAGGCGGCAATCGCATCGGATAGCGCATTGTGCGCCCGGAAGGGTGGCAGGTTGTGATTTCGACGCAGGGTATCAAGGCGAAGGGCACCAGCCTTCATCGGCTCCCCACTGCGGCGGATGTCACGCAGTGCGAGCACAAGGGTATCGACCGTCGGGATTTGCAGCGGCGCGCCAAAGCAGCGTTTGCATGCCTGGCCAAGAAAGCCCAGTTCAATCGGTGCATGATGGGAAATCAAAACGCGCCCGGCCATTTGCGGCAACAGATGTTCAAGGGCAGCTTCAATATTCGGGGCATCGGCGACGTCGCTGTCAAAAATCCGATGCACCACGACCGAGCTTTCACTGAGCTCCTTGGACGGCCTGACCAGAATATGCTCGCAACTTGAAAAATCGACGGCAAGCTGGCGAATGATCACCCAGCCTAGGCTAACGATTTCTGCCTTTTTGGGGTCGAGGCCTGTGGTTTCAAGATCAAGGGCGATGAATTCGGTTTCCCTCACCGATCTGTCGGGATCGGCTGGTGGGACATCGTAATAGGTCCGCAAAGCCCCGGTGGCCTTGCGCTGGATAAAATCACGATACAGGCGGCTATCAAGGATCTTTTCGCGCAATCCCATATCGATCAGGTCCCGCTTTTGCCAAAGGCGTGCTCAAGCGCGCTCTGAAGGTTCTTGATCACCGAGAAGGCATCTTTCAGGTGGCTGCGCTCAAACGCTGACAGGCTTTCGGGTTGCAGGAAGTTATCGGGCTTTTCACCGCGCCGGATTTGCCGGACCTGATGTTTGAGACGGGTGATACTGACAAACTCAAAGGCATCCAGAAGGTCAGACGCCCCCTGATTGCTGATGGACGGGAAGGCCTTGACGGCATTAAGGCGTTCATAGGTGTTAACGGCCTCAACCCCGTTGGCAAGGGCATGGATGCGCGCCAGATCAACAATCGGCACGACGCCATTGTGTTTCAGATCAAGGGTCTTGTCATGCTCGCCGCCGCGGATCATGACGAAGTTCTTGAAGAAGCCAAGCGGCACATGATGGGTCAGGGCGTTGCCGACCATATAGGCCTGGAAGATGCGATTGTCCTTGGCCTTGGAAACGATCATGCGGTGCAGGTCGTCAAACAGGCTTTTGGTGCCATGGACGGGCCGCAGGTCAAACCAGACGGAACACAACATCAGGGATTTTGGTTCGGGCTGTTCGATCCATTTATTGAAATATTGCTGCCAGGTGCGGGCCGGTTGGCGCCATTCATCAATCTTGGCCATCATGTCGCCCGGGCAATAGACATAGCCAACCTTGTGCAAGCCATCACAGACGTAATCGGCCAGCTTCTTGAAATACGCGCCGTGCTGTCCAGCGTCATAGGCATCATCGATGATCAGGCAGTTATCCTGATCCGACAGGGCGGTTTGTTCCTGTCGTCCTTGTGATCCACCAGCCATCCAGACATAGGGAACAGGTGGCGGACCAATTTCCTCTTCGGCCAGTTGCAGAAGGCGGGCAGTTGCCGCGTCCGACAGGGTTGTCACGATATGCCCGGCATTATGCGATGTCGCGCCCGCCTCGATCAGGTGGCTGAGAAGTTCGGGGACCAGGGCAATGACCTTTGCCATTTCTTCGGGATCGGTCAGCTTGCCGATGCGGCCTGCCATATAGACAGCTGACAGCGATTGGCGGGCGAGCAGGTTATTGGTGGTGATCATGCCGACCGCCTTGCCATCCTTCATGACCGGCAGGTGGCGGATATTGTTGCGCGTCATGGTCAGAAGGGCATCAAACGCATATTGATCCGGCGAAATCGAGATCGGCTTTTCGGTCATGATGGCTGTGACCGGCTCGTCATAGCTGCGGCCCTTGGCAATCACGCGATTACGCAGGTCGCGGTCGGTCATGATGCCAGCAACGCCATCATCGCCCTCGGTGATCAGCAGGCAGGAAACGCGTTCCTTGCTCATCAGCTGACCGGCTTCAAGGATCGATGCGGATTTGTCGATGCTGACCAGATCACGCGCAATCAGGTCGCTGACCTTGACAGTCATCAGTTTGAGCTGATCGTCATCGCGGCTTTCAAGCAGCTGCATGCCGCTTCGCAGGCGATCCCCGCCCATCTGCGAGAAGAAATAGCTGAATTGCGGATACTTGCCCGTCAGGTCATGGAAATCCTTTTCGGGCAGCAGGTAACACAGGCTGTCTTCAAGGGTGGTGATGTTGTTGGCCGCCCGTCCGTTTTGATACATCGCGCGAACGCCAAAACATTCACCCTCCGACAGACGGGCAAGCAGCTGCCCGTTCGGATCACGGGTCTCGGTGCCGCCGGTGCGGATAATGTAAAGATGCAGGCATTGTTGTTCGGGCGAGAGGACCTTGGTCCCGGCGCGGAAATAGCGGGCCTGAAGGCGCTTGGGCAGGGCGTTGATTTCTGCGTCGGGTAGCAGATCGAACGGGTGATGTTCTTTCAGAAATTCGGCAATTTCTTCGAGTTCGATGCTCATGACCTTTTTTCCTCCGCAAGGGCACGCCCTGATTGCATTGTTGCCTGAGTGAGGCTGAAAAGAAAAGCCCCCGGATCAAGGATCCGGGGGCCCGCAACAGTTTTTGGCAACCTGGTTGACCGATTAGTGGTCAACCGCGCCACCGGCCCCTTTCGGAACACGGATATCTTCAATCATGTGCTGGATATGCTCTGGCGGCTCAGCGGTGACTTTCGACACAGCGAAAGCAACGATGAAGTTCAGAACCATACCAACCGCACCAATGCCTTCCGGCGAGATGCCAAACAGCCAGTTTTCAGGCGTGTTTGCAATGATCGGGTCGAAGAACACACCTTTATAGGCAAGGATATAGCCCATGGTGAAGACCAGACCGGTCAGCATGCCGGCAATCGCGCCTTCGCGGTTAACCTTCTTGGAGAAGATCCCCATGATGATAACCGGGAACAGCGAGGATGCGGCAAGACCGAAGGCGAAGGCCACCACCTGTGCCACAAAGCCCGGAGGATTGTAGCCCAGATAACCGGCAATCAGGATCGCGACCGCAGCGGCAATACGCCCTGCCATCAGTTCCTGTCCTTCTGTCATGTTTGGTGTGAATGTACCTTTGAGAAGGTCATGCGATACGCCAGACGAAATCACAAGCAACAGACCTGCAGCCGTCGACAGGGCAGCGGCGATACCACCTGCTGCAACCAGTGCGATGACCCAGTTCGGAAGCTGTGCGATTTCCGGGTTGGCCAGAACCATGATGTCACGGTCAACCTTCAGCTCGTTACCCTGCCAGCCGAACTCGGCTGCCTTGGCGGCGAACTCTGCGTTTGCGTCGTTGTAGTACTGGATACGGCCATCGCCGTTTTTGTCTTCAAACGACAGGAGGCCGGTGGCTTCCCAACGTTTCATCCAGTCCGGACGCTCTTCAAAGACAAGGTTACCTTCCGGATCGCCGACTTCGCCGGTCTGGATGGTTTCGGTCAGGTTCAGGCGAGCCATTGCACCAACTGCCGGAGCAGTGGTGTAAAGCAGCGCGATGAAGACCAGTGCCCAACCAGCCGAAGAACGTGCATCACGAACTTTCGGAACGGTGAAGAAGCGAACGATAACGTGCGGCAGACCTGCGGTACCAACCATCAGGGCAACGGTGATTGCAAAGATATCAATCGTTGACTTGCTGGTGGTGGTGTATTCGAGGAAGCCGAGTTCCGTCACGACCTGGTTGAGGCGATCAAGCATGAATTCGCCGGTGCCATTCACGGTCGAGCCGAATGCCAGCTGCGGCAGCGGATTGCCGGTCAGCTGGAAGGCAATGAAGATTGCCGGAATGGTGTAGGCAACAATAAGAACGCAATACTGTGCAACCTGGGTATAGGTAATGCCCTTCATGCCGCCGAGAACGGCGTAGATGAAGACGATACCCATGCCGACGATCAGGCCGGTCAGGATTTCAACTTCAAGGAAGCGCGAGAACACGATACCAACGCCGCGCATCTGACCTGCCACATAGGTGAACGAGATAAAGATCAGGCAGATAACAGCAACGATACGGGCTGCTTTGGAATAATAACGATCCCCGATGAATTCCGGCACAGTGAATTTGCCGTACTTGCGGAGATACGGTGCCAGAAGCATTGCCAGCAGGCAGTAGCCGCCGGTCCAACCCATCAGGTAAACCGAGCCGCCATAGCCAAGGAAGGCAATGAGGCCAGCCATAGAGATAAAGGAAGCAGCCGACATCCAGTCTGCTGCAGTCGCCATGCCGTTGACGACCGGGTTAACACCTTTGCCAGCGACATAGAATTCGCCGGTGGTGCTTGCCTTGGCCCAGATCGCGATGCCGATATACAGCGCGAAGCTCAAACCGACGGCAATATATGTAAGGGTAGTAAGATCCATCTTGTCTGTCTCCCAGATCCTGCGTCAGTCGTCGTCTTCGTGAACGCCGAATTCGCGGTCCAGTTTGTTCATCTTGGCCACATAGACGAAAATCAATGCGACAAAGACGTAAATGGACCCCTGTTGAGCAAACCAGAAACCAAGCTGGAAGCCCGCTATTTCGATCGAATTAAGGGCATCGACAAACAAGATGCCGAAACCGTAGGAAACGATGAACCAGATCACCACAAGTACCGAGACCAGTTTCACGTTTCTCTTCCAGTAGGCTGCGCTTTGTTCATCCATCGCGCGTCTCCTTCCTAGAAATGATAACTTTCCCTGCCGACATCGTTTTTGGATTGTTTTTGTCGGCCGCTTAAACGCGTGGCGTTGAGTGCATTGGGACACACTCATTGCCTGTAAAGGTCGATATCAGCTTTCTAGATGGGCCATAAGCTAATCATTAGTCGTATAGAACAGGGTGTTAGAGGCCTTTGCTCGGCAGCTGCGAACGAAAATAATGACAGAATTCGGTCAGTTTTCATTGTGTGCGCTGCAGCATTTCAAGGTTGAAAAACTTGGCGCATTCATGCCTAAAAAGTGACGTTTTCGTACCGTAAAGGGCGCGTTGTCCGTCTTTTGATGGCATTTCTGACCGGAATCGCACCCGCGTCGTTTTGGTTGGTATGCGTGCCGGTAAGGGCCAACTCTTCACGCCATGACCGCATGCCAACCGCCTTGTTGTGACTTCGCACCGGGCCTCTGCGGTTTGAAGTTGTTAAGAGACTGCCTGTCGGTTACAAACGGGCACAGTATTTCAGGTGCGCCTTGGGCGTGCCGGAGTGTTCCGACCCGATGGGGCGGACCCAACGACTTTTGGATGGGGAATTTAATGGCATCCTACCAGTATATTTACGTCATGAAGGACCTGACCAAGATCCTTCCGGGCGGTCGCGAACTTTTCAAGGGCATCACGCTGTCCTTCCTGCCGGGCGTAAAAATCGGTGTTCTCGGGAACAACGGTGCAGGTAAATCGACCCTGCTGAAAATCATGGCCGGCATCGAGAAGGATTATGCCGGTGAAGCCTGGCCTGCTGATGGCGTCAATGTCGGCTATCTCGAGCAGGAGCCGCAGCTCAATCCTGAAAAGGACGTTCTTGGCAACGTGATGGAAGGCTGTGGTTCGATCGTTGACGATCTTGCACGCTTCAACGAAATCAGTGGCAAATTCGCCGAGCCGATGACCGATGACGAAATGAATGATCTCCTTGCCGAGCAGGGCGAACTTCAGGAACGTATCGATGCGGCCAATGGCTGGGATCTGGAACGCACCCTTGAGATCGCGATGGACGCACTGCGTTGTCCGCCCAAGGACGCAGACGTTTCCAAGCTTTCCGGTGGTGAACGTCGTCGTGTCGCCCTTTGCCGTCTTCTGCTGGCAAAGCCTGACATTCTGCTGCTTGACGAACCGACCAACCACCTTGACGCGGAATCGGTTGCGTGGCTTGAACGTCATCTTGAAGATTATCAGGGTACTGTCATTCTGGTTACCCACGATCGTTACTTCCTTGATAACGTCACTGGCTGGATCCTTGAACTTGACCGTGGTCAGGGCATCCCGTTTGAAGGCAACTATTCCTCGTGGCTGGAACAGAAGCAGAAGCGTCTGGAACAGGAAGCCCGTCAGGAAGGCAGCCGTCAGAAACAGCTTGCGACTGAACTTGAGTGGATCCGTCAGAACCCGAAAGGCCGTCAGGCAAAATCCAAGGCCCGTGTTCGTGCCTATGACGATCTTGTCGCCGAAGCCGCAAAAGCCGTTCCGGATTCAACCAAGATCGTTATTCCGATTGCCGAGCGTCTCGGCAATGAAGTCATCACCGCTGAAGGCCTGACCAAGGCTTATGGTGACAAGCTTCTGTTCGAGAACCTTGATTTCCGTCTGCCGCCGGGCGGTATCGTTGGTGTCATTGGTCCGAACGGTGCTGGTAAAACCACGCTGTTCAAGATGCTGACGGGTGCGGAAACGCCGGATTCAGGTGATCTGAAGATCGGTGAAACCGTCAAGATGGGCTATGTCGATCAGTCGCGTGACTCGCTTGATCCGAACAAGACCGTCTGGCAGGAAGTTTCCGATGGCTTGGACGAGATCCTTCTGGGCAAGCGCCCGATGAGCTCGCGTGCTTACGTTTCGCAGTTCGCCTTCAAGGGGGCGGATCAGCAGAAGAAAGTCGGTCAGCTGTCTGGTGGTGAGCGTAACCGCGTTCACCTTGCCAAGATGCTGAAGTCTGGCTCGAACGTCCTGCTGCTTGACGAACCGACCAACGATCTTGATGTCGATACCCTGCGTGCGCTTGAGGAAGGTCTTCTCGAGTTTGCCGGTTGTGCTGTGGTTATCTCGCACGATCGCTTCTTCCTTGACCGTATCGCGACCCATATTCTTGCTTATGAGGGCAACTCGCATGTCGAGTGGTTCGAAGGGAACTATCAGGAATATGAAGCCGACTACAAACGTCGTTATGGTGAAGAGGCTAGCCGCCCGCACCGCATCAAATACAAGCCGCTGACCCGCTAAGGCGGACAGCCGGTTTCAGATCAAAGGCCACCCTCTTCGGACGGTGGCCTTTTTTCATGCTTAAGCAGCATTGGAATGGCCCAACAAAAAAGCCACCGTCCGAAGAAGGTGGCTTTCGTATTCGATATTTCAGACGGGCTTTGTCTTAAAGGCCGGTCTTGGCCTTCAGTGCTGCGGTCAGGGCGCCGACATCATCGTTATTCTGCTGAATAACTGATGTGAACTCGTCACGCTGGGTGATGCCCATGCTCAGACCTTCGATGGAAACATCAATGATCTTGTAGCTGTCATCAAACATCCGCATGCGCCAGACGATATTGATCGGCGGGCCGTCCGGACGGACAAACTGCGAATCGACGAATGTGTCCTTGTTCTTCTGGGTCTCGTCACCGACGACAAACTGCTCGCCGTTGAATTCCTTGAACTGGTTGGCGTAATTCAGCGCCAGATAGTTCTGCAGAAGAACAGAGAACTCTTCGATTTCCTGGTTGGAAATCGTACGCCAGTAGCGACCAAGAACGAAGCGCGAGACTACATCCATTTCGAAATAGCGGTCCATAAGGGACACGAACTTTTCGCGGCGGACGTCGTCAGCAAGGGTATGGTCGGTGAGTTCGACCATGGCCTGATCAGCCATGGTTTTAATCACATCGGCAGCGCTGGTTTCAACAGCGACTTCGGCAACGACGTCCGAAGACAGGCTCGTTGCCGACGCGTGGCCAGACCACGCTGCTGCGATGGCGATCATCGCGGCAGCTGGTATGGCGATCTTGTTGTTTGCCATGATGGGCTCTTACTGGCTTGCTGCTTCGACGGCATCATCAAAGTCAAAAGATGCACTTTCATCTTCGACAGCGGATGCCGGTGCCGGGGCACCGTTGCGAATCAGCGTATTACGCTGCTGACGATACAGGCTGCGCAGAGCTGCATAATAGTCGATCGACGATTTCTGCAGTTCGTTCAGCTGATTGATCGTGGCGTAACGCGTATGCAGCGCAGTCAGACCAAGAGAGCCCCAGTAAAGGGCTTCTGCGGTGTCGCTGTTTTCGGCCCCCCAGGTCAGCGGGTTGGCAACATAGTCAACAGCAATACCCGTCGTGTCACGCAGGTTGGACGGACCAATCAGCGGAAGCACGATGTAAGGACCGCCGCCGATGCCATAATGGGCAAGGGTCTGGCCGAAATCTTCGCGACGATACGGAATGCCGAAATCAGTCGCGACATCGTTAAAGCCAAGAAGACCAATCGTCGAGTTCATGATGAAACGCTGGAACGAGGCAGCAGCCTGATCCGGATCACCTTGCAGCAACGCGTTGAACGAGTTCAACGGTTCGTTGATGTTGCGCACAAAACTCGCGACGGAGGTTTTGACGGGTTGCGGGGCAATGTCGCGGTACCACATTGCAGCGGGATACAGGACCATGAAATCAACAGCGCCGTTAACGCCGTGAACCACGCGGTTCACCGGCTCAAGCGGGTCGTAATCACTCGTGTCCTGCGCTGGTTCTGTCGATGCGCACGCGGTCAGCAAAGACAGCGATCCTGCGGCACAAAGCGAAAGCAAAGTTCGGAACTTCATTATTTTTAGCCAACCGATGTTCGATACACAGACTTCCCCTGACCCAAAACGTTTTCAGTGCGGGACACCAAAAAACGTTACCGATCAACCTTCTGCTCGAAAGGGCGACCATGTAACGCACACGCCTTAGATATCCATCTGGTTAGCATAGGGGGAATTTAAACACCAGCATACAAAAAGTTGATCGCAATCAAGCAGTTTTCTGGTGTTGCATTTGGGCAACATGTTTTGCTGCGAAAATAGTCCTTGAACAAATATAAACATATCTTTATATCTTTCTCACCGACGTGGAGGGTACTGGTATGGAACAGGTTCTGGCAAGATTGCGCGCAGCTGCAGAAGCAACGCGGCTTCGTCTGCTGGCGATCTGTGCCGAGTGTGAGCTGACGGTAAGCGAGATCACCCAGATCATTGGTCAAAGCCAGCCCCGCGTATCCCGACATCTTAAACTATTGTGCGAAGCGGGTCTGCTTGTCCGGTTCCGTGAAGGCACATGGGTATTCTATCGCACCCCCCATTCCGGTCCGGGGGCCGACCTTGTTCAGCCAGTGCTCGATCTGTTGCCCAAGGATGACGAGACCCTTTCGCTTGATCGTGCACGTCTTGAACAGGTGAAGGCTGAGCGTGAGAAGATCGCGACTGAGTATTTCCGGGCCAACGCCGAGGATTGGGATCGGATTCGGTCCCTGCATGTCGATGAGGCCGTGGTCGAAAAGGCCTTGCTTGAGACGGTTGGCGACCTGACCGGCGGGCGGATTCTTGATGTCGGAACCGGTACCGGTCGGATCCTTGAGCTTCTTGGACGCAATGCCGAGGAAGGCGTTGGCGTTGATATGTCGCGTGAAATGTTGGCCGTGGCACGTGCCCGCCTGCAGCGTGCCGATCTGTCGAACTGCCTTGTCCGGCAAGCCGATATGTATCAGCTGCCTTATCCGGGCGGGATGTTTGATGTCGTGACCCTTCATCAGGTGCTTCATTTTGCCGAAAAACCCGACGCTGCTCTGGCTGAGGCCGCGCGCGTTTTGGCGCCTGGTGGCAAGCTTGTGATCGTCGACTTTGCCCAGCATGAACATGAAGAGTTGCGTGAAGAACACGCGCATCGACGTCTTGGTTTTGACGATGCGTCGATCAATGCGTGGTTCCGCGCCAACGGGCTTGAGCCGGACAATGTCGTGAGCCTGCCGGGCAAGCCGCTGACAGTCCGGATTTGGGTGGCGCATCCGTTATCCGATCAGGCGCAAAAGAATAGTGAGAAGGCTGCCGAATAACGCGCAGCCGTTACCACAATACCTAAATAAAAAGACCCGACCGACGGGAACGTGAAGACAGGATTGAGATATTGATATGATGACGGTTCCAGAAATCAAGGCAGTACGCAAGAACCTGCGGGTTTCGTTCGAATTCTTTCCGCCGAAAACGGAAAAGATGGAAGAAACCATGTGGCGATCGATCCACCGGCTTGCGCCGCTCAATCCGTCTTTTGTCTCGGTGACCTACGGGGCTGGCGGTACCACGCGTGGCCGTACCCACGGCAGCGTGACCCGCATTCAAAAGGAAACCGGCATTCCGGCAGCTGCCCACCTGACCTGTGTCGGGCACACCAAGGAAGAGATCGACGAGATCGCGCGCAGCTATTGGGACGAAGGCATTCGCTCGATCGTTGCCCTGCGCGGGGATATGCCCGAGGCAACCGGCAAGTACGAGCCGACCCCGGGTGGGTATGCCTATGCGGTTGATCTGGTTGCAGGCCTTAAGGAAATTGCTGATTTCGATATTTCGGTTTCGGCCTATCCGGAAACCCACCCGGATGCGCCGAGTGCCGATTTCGAGATCGAGTATCTCAAACGCAAGATCGATGCCGGTGCAAACCGCGCGATTACGCAGTTCTTCTTTGATAACGAAACCTATCTGCGGTTCCGTGACAAATGTGTTGCCGCCGGGATTGATGCGCCAATCGTTCCGGGCATTTTGCCGGTAACCAATTTTGCCTCGCTCTTGAATTTTGCGGGCATGTGTGGTGCTTCTGTCCCGCAGCGTTTGCATTGGCGTTTCGAGGGGCTTGATGAAGACCCGGATACGCGCCGCATGGTTGCTTTCCACGAAGCCATTTCACAAGTGGAAGGTTTGATCAGCGAAGGCGTGACCGACTTCCACTTCTATACGCTTAACCGTGCCGAACTGACCTATGCCATCTGCCATGCGCTGGGCATTCGCGGAACCGAACAGGCAGCTGCCTGAGGAACCTGTTGTTCTGTAACCGGACGCATGAAGATTTGATTGGATGAAAAAGATGAATGATCGCAAGGAACGCATTGCCCTGCTGCGCAAACGGGCCGAGGAAAAAATCCTGATCCTTGATGGCGCGATGGGCACGATGATCCAGAAGCACAAGCTGACCGAGGAAGACTATCGCGGTGAACGCTTTGCCGACTGGAAGCAGGATGTGAAGGGCAATAACGATCTTTTGTCGCTGACACAGCCGGACATCATCAAGGACATCCATCTGCAATATATCGCAGCCGGTGCGGACCTGAACGGCACCAACACCTTTAGCGCGACCACGATTGCCCAGGCCGATTACGGCATGGAAGATCTGGCGTATGAGATCAATTTCGAAAGTGCCAAGATCGCGCGTGCCGCCTGCGACGAGTGGGAAGCTGCCCATCCGGGTGACGTGCGCTTTGTGAATGGCGCGATCGGCCCGACCAACCGTACTGCTTCGATTTCGCCGGATGTGAACAATCCGGGCTTCCGCGCAATTACCTTTGATCAGCTCAAAGAAGCTTACAAGGAAGCGGCAAACGGCTTGCTTGATGGCGGGGCGGATACGCTTCTGGTCGAAACCATCTTTGATACGCTTAATGCCAAGGCCGCACTGTTTGCCATTGATGAGGTTCTTGAAGAACGTGGTGAAGATGTGCCGGTAATGATTTCAGGCACGATCACGGATGCGTCGGGCCGGACCCTGTCGGGGCAGACGACCGAGGCGTTTTATAACTCCGTGCGTCATACCAAGCCGTTCTCGATTGGCCTTAACTGTGCATTGGGGGCTGCCCAATTGCGTCCGTACGTGCAGGAACTTTCGCGTATTGCCGAATGCCGCGTTTCGGTTTACCCCAATGCTGGCCTGCCGAACGAGTTTGGCGAATATGACCAGTCGGATGCTGAAATGGCAGCCTTGGTCAAGGAATGGGCTGAAACCGGCATGGTCAACCTTCTGGGGGGCTGCTGTGGAACGACGCCGCCGCACATCAAGGCGATTGCCGATGCGGTTGCTGATGCCAAACCGCGCACTGTGCCGAAGTTCGAACCGCGCATGCGTTTGTCCGGCCTTGAGCCGTTTGACGCCGCATAATCCTGATATTGATTGCTGAAAAGAGATCGAAAAGACCCATGACCGACATTTCCAGATTTATCAATATTGGTGAACGCACCAACGTTGCCGGATCGCTGAAATTCAAGAAGCTGATCGTCGAGGAAGATTACGATGCAGCCCTTGAGATCGCTCGTCAGCAGGTCGAAAACGGCGCACAGATCATCGACATCAACATGGATGATGCGATGCTCGATGCCGAAACTGCGATGGTCAAGTTTATCAACCTGATTGCGGCTGAACCCGACATTGCCCGTGTGCCGATCATGGTCGACAGTTCCAAATGGAACGTGATTGAGTCCGGTCTGAAATGCCTGCAGGGCAAAGGCATCGTTAACTCGATCAGTCTGAAAGAAGGCGAAGAACCCTTCATCGCACAGGCCAAGATGCTGCGCCGTTATGGGGCGGCGGTTGTCGTTATGGCCTTTGATGAAAAAGGTCAGGCCGACACGGTTGATCGCAAGTTTGAAATCTGCAAACGCAGCTATGACGTGCTGGTCGAGAAAGTCGGCTTCCCGCCCGAAGACATCATTTTCGATCCGAACATCTTTGCTGTCGCGACCGGGATCGAGGAACACGACAATTACGCCGTCGATTTCATCGAGGCTTGCCGCCTCATCAAGAAACATCTGCCCTACGCCAAGATTTCCGGCGGTGTTTCAAACGTGTCCTTCTCGTTCCGTGGAAACAACCCGGTCCGCGAAGCCATGCATTCGGTGTTCCTCTATCACGCCATCAAGGCGGGACTGGATATGGGGATCGTCAATGCCGGCCAGCTGGTTGTTTACGAAGAAATCCCTGCGGAACTCCGTGAACGCGTTGAGGACGTCATCCTCAACCGTCGTTCAGACGCAACCGACCGGCTGCTGGAAGTCGCCGAGAAATACAAAGGTACCGGCGGGCCCGAGAAAAAGGCGGATCTTGAATGGCGTAAAAAGCCGGTCAATGAACGTCTGGCCCATGCGCTGGTCAACGGTATTGCCGAGTTTGTCGAAGAAGACACCGAAGAAGCCCGTCAGCAGGCAGACAAGCCGCTTCATGTGATTGAAGGGCCGCTGATGGATGGTATGAACATCGTTGGTGACCTGTTTGGCGCAGGCAAGATGTTCCTGCCGCAGGTTGTGAAATCTGCACGTGTGATGAAAAAGGCCGTCGCCTATCTGATCCCGTTCATTGAGGAAGAAAAAGACGGCAAGCACGAAACCAATGGCAAGATCCTGCTTGCGACCGTGAAGGGCGATGTCCATGACATCGGCAAGAACATCGTCGGTGTGGTTCTGCAATGTAACAACTTCGAGGTCATTGACCTTGGTGTGATGGTGCCGACCCAGAAAATCATTGAGACCGCCAAGGCTGAGAAGGTCGACATGATCGGGCTTTCGGGCCTGATTACGCCGTCGCTTGAGGAAATGACCTATGTCGCGGCCGAAATGGAACGCGAAGGTCTTGATATCCCGCTTCTGATCGGCGGTGCGACGACATCGAAGGTCCATACCGCGGTCAAGATCGCGCCGAACTACCTGAAATCATCGGTGGTTTACGTGATCGATGCATCGCGTGCGGTTGGTGTTGCAAGCCAGTTGCTTTCCGAAACCCATCGCGAACGTTTTGCTGCGGAAATTCGCAATGAATATGTCGCGATGGCGGAAAAGCACGCCGCGCAGCAGCTGCAGAAAAAGCGTTTCTCGCTTGCTGATGCACGTGCCAACAAGGCGCAGCTTGATTGGGAAAACTTCGAGGCACCTGTGCCGCTCAAACCGGGGATCACCCTGTTTGAAGAGTTCGATCTTGAAGAACTGGTATCGCGCTTTGACTGGAAACCGTTCTTCGAGACCTGGGAACTGCATGGTCGCTTCCCCGACATCCTTCAGGATGAAAAGGTCGGTGAAACCGCACGTGGTCTTTATGAAGACGCGCAGGCGATGCTCAAGAAAATCATCGCCGAGAAATGGTTCAAGCCCAAGGCGGTTGTCGGTCTTTGGCCGGCCAACTCGGTCGGTGATGATATCGAAGTCACCCCGGCACCGGATCACAATGAACCGGTGATGCTTCATACCCTGCGTCAGCAGATGTTCCGTGAAAACAACAAGCGCCCGAACCGCGCATTGGCCGACTACATCGCGCCAAAAGACAGCGGCAAGACCGATTATATTGGTGCCTTCGTCGTGACGGCCGGACCGGAAGTCGAAGAAATCGCCAGCAAGCTTGAAGCAGAGCATGACGATTACAATGCCATTCTGGTCAAGGCCCTTGGTGACCGATTTGCCGAGGCCTTTTCCGAGCGCATGCATGAAAAGGTCCGTAAGGAGCTTTGGGGCTATGCCCCGGATGAGACGCTTGGCAATGATGATCTGATTGCCGAAAACTATCGCGGTATCCGCCCGGCACCGGGTTATCCGGCCTGCCCGGAACACACCGAAAAGGGCATTCTTTGGGATATTCTGGATGCTGAAAAGAATGTTGGCGTGTCGCTTACCGAAAGCTACGCCATGACCCCGACGGCATCGGTCAGCGGGCTTTATTTCGCCAATCCGGATGCCAAGTATTTCGGTCTTGGCAAGATCGAGCGCGATCAGGTGGAAAGCTATGCCGAGCGCAAGGGCATGACCCTGGCAGAGGCTGAGCGCTGGTTGGCGCCGAACCTGAATTACGATCCGCGTCAGGCGAAATAATCGCCTTTCCGGTCGCAATGAAAAGCCCCGCAGACTGCACTCTGCGGGGCTTTTTTATTGTGTGGGTTTAACGCGGTCTAGTGTGTAGGGCGACAGAACTTGCCACGTTCGGTAATGCCGACAATCACAATGCCGATCAGACCGAGCGAGAAGTAACCGGCCAGAAGCGGGATCACCGTGCCGTTAAACTGCTGGCCGATAATGCCGCCCGCGATCACGCCGATCAGGGTGCTGTAAACGCCAATCATCGAGGAGGCCGTCCCGGCAATCGCGCCGACAGGTTCCATTGCCAGTGAATTGAAATTCGGCATGGTCAGCGAGAAGCAGAACAGGATCGTCGTCAGGCCGATGCCAAACAGCAGCAAGGGCGGCTGGCCGTCAAACCAAATCGCAATAAGAACATTGATCAGGCTGCTGCCGGTCATGATGAACAGGGCGACATGGGAAATCTTGTGCATGCCGATCTTGCGCACCAGTCGCGCATTGACAAATGACGAGACACTCATGCAGGCAGCAATCATCCCGAAGACCAACGGGAACCAGACACCAAGACCGTATACTTCGGTTTCAAAAATTTGCTGGGCCGAACCGATATAGGCCATCAGGCAGGCAAACATCATGCCCATGGCGGTGGCATAGCCGAGCGTCTGACGGTTGGTTACTGTGGTTCTGATGTCACGCACGATCCGGCGCATCGAAAGCCTGTGCCGGTATTCCGGGTGCAGGGTTTCCGGCATACGCAGCAGATACCAGCAGACAATCGCAATCGCGAGAACGAGCGTACTGACAAAGATCATGTGCCAGTTGGAGAGTGCCAGAATAAGGCTGCCCGATGCCGGGGCAAACACCGGCAGGATAATGAACACCATCATGACAAAGGACATGACGCGCGCCATTTCGCGACCTTCAAAACAGTCACGGGTGATCGCCATGGTCAAAACGCGCGGCGCAGCAGCCCCAAGGCCCTGAACAAAACGCGCGATCAGAAGATGTTCAAAGCTGTCAGCAAAGATCGCCATGATCGTGCCGATGCAATAGATGCCAAGGCCGGCAATCAGAGTGGGGCGGCGGCCAAAGCTGTCGGCAAGCGGGCCATAGACAATCTGCATCAGGCCAAATGCGATCATGAAAACATAAATCAGCATCTGCATGCGGTTGCCGTCTTCGATCCCATAATCCTGTGCAATCGGCCCAAAGGCAGGCAACAGGTTATCAATCGACAGCGCAACCAGCCCGATGGTGATCGCCATCAGGCAGATAAATTCAACAAGTCCTGGCAACGGCCGAGCCGCCTGCGTACCCGTTGGTCGAGGGTCATTCATTATTTTTGGTTCCGTTGAGAACAATTGGTGGCGTCTCTGGCCCCGCTTTCACGCAGCGCGGGCAGAATGATGCATTTCGTGTGTTTTTGGCAATGACGGTTTTCTTAAACGGGATCGCGGCACTGGGGCTGCCCTGAACCCGGGTCACTTGTTGTTACACATCCACCCGGATCAATCAATGGGTGTCAGAAATGCGAAAATAACCGTGGTATTGCTTGTCTTTACCCTTTATTCGCAGGAAAAGCTGATCCTATGATCATTCCAAATCCCGCGTCGCCAACCCCGGTATAGTTGAAATGGCTGAAAAGCTTCTGAAATCGAACATCTTTTTGAACCGTCTGCGCCGCATTGTGAAAAGCGAGCAGCTGGTTCTGTCGATTTTGGCTTTGATTGTCGGCGCACTGGCCGGGGGCGGCACGATCCTGTTTCGCGACGGACTGTTGTTCATCCAGTCGCTGTTTTTTGGAACTGGCGAAGAAGCTCTTCACCGTCATCTCAGTGAAATTCCGGTCTGGCAGCTTATTCTTGCGCCGACGGTTGGTGGTCTGATTGTTGGTGTTTTCATCTACAAGTTCCTGCCCGAAAAGCGCCCGCATGGGGTGGCCGACGTTATCGATGCCGCATCCTTCCATGATGCCCGCATGTCAACGCGCTGCGGGATCAAAAGTGCGATTGCCAGTGCAGTCTCGCTTGGCAGTGGGGCATCCCTTGGTCGTGAAGGGCCGGTTGTTCATATGGGGGCCTCCTTTGGGGCGTGGCTTGCGCGTATTCTTCATTTGCGCCGTTCGGCCTCTAGGACCCTGTTGGGGTGTGGTGTGGCATCGGCGGTGGCGGCATCGTTTAATGCGCCCTTGGCCGGAGCGCTTTTCGCCCATGAAGTCGCCCTCGGGCATTACGCCCTGACGGCCTTTGCACCGATTGTGCTGGCGTCTGTTACCGGGACAGTGATTACGCGGATTTATTTTGGCGATGAAGTCGCCTTCCTGATCCCCGGTCACGATATCCAGTCGTTCTGGGAATTTCCGGCCTTTGCCCTTTTGGGGATCATTGCGGGTATCGCCGCCGTTCTGGTCGTGCGCGCCATTCCGATCGTGCAAAAGACTGCAAACCGCACCAACGCACCGCTTTGGATCCGTCCGGCGGTGGCGGGGCTCGTGGTAGGACTGTTGGCCCTGATCTTTCCGCAGGTTGTTGGCGTCGGTTACGGCGCAATGAACGATGCGCTCAATGAAAGCTATAACCTGACCTTCCTGATCGGGCTGCTGCTTGCCAAGGGTTTTGCGGTTTCGATCTGCATGGGGCTTGGTTTTGCGGGTGGCATCTTCAGTCCGGCGCTTTTCCTTGGTGCGATGCTGGGTGGGGCGTTCGGGATTATCGCAACCAACGTCTTCCCGGATCTGTCATCGGGCTATTCGGCCTACACGCTTGTTGGTATGGGGGCCTTGGCCGCAGCTGTTCTTGGGGCACCGATTTCAACCACACTGATCATCTTTGAATTGACCGGTGACTATGCCCTGACGGCGGCGGTGATGGTGGCATCTGTTCTGGCGACGGTGATTATGGATCAGTTCCAGGGCGGCTCGTTCTTTCAGTGGCAATTGAAATGCCGCGGCGTTTCGACCCGCTGGGGCCGGGAAGTCAATTTGCTTCGAACGATCAAGGTTGCCGAGATCATGAAGCGCGAATACGAGACCGTCCCGCTTGACGAGGGACTGCCGATGGTGCGCGAAAAGCTGATCAATGCGCCCTATTCGGAACTGTTTGTCATTGATGATCAGGGCAAGCTGCATGGCACCATCACGCTAACCGATTTGCGTCACGCGGCCTTTGATCCGAAGCTGGGCGATGAAGTAACAGCCGGCCAGGTCGCCAGATCAAAGCCGCCGGTGCTGTATCGCACTGACAGTATCGAAAAGGCCATCAAACTGATGGAGCAAACCGGTGAAGAACATCTGCCGGTCCTAAACAGTGCGGAAGAACGCCATATCATCGGCTTCGTCCATGAAAAGGATGCGATGATGGCCTATAATAACGCATTGCTTGAGCTTCAAAGTGAAGAACGCGGCGACGCGCCGCCCAAGCTTTTCTGATCCCTTACACAAAAGAAAAGAGCAGCGCCGTTAAGCGCTGCTCCGTTCAAGGTTTTATGGCCGATGTAATCAGGCGGCCAATGCGGGTTGCTGTCGTGCTGGCTGACCAGACATGACCTGAGCTGCGACCCGGCTATCAAGACCGGCAACGTTTTCGGGAAGATCGGTTGCAGCCTGCTCGGCTGCGTTATCAATCTCCTGACGTTCCCTGCGTTTTTCAATCTCGGCCTTTTCGTTCTGTTTTTCGTCCTTTGGTGGCGGACTCAAACTGTCACGAAGGGCTGATTTGAATTCCTCCTCGGCATCCTGCTCAGCAAGGGCAGGATCGTCATTTGCCGGATCGGAATTCGAAGAAACGACGTTATCATTGGTCTTGATACCGTTTGCACGGTCATTGGCTTTGACGGCGTCCATGGCCGCAGCAAAGTTTGATGACCCGCTTCCGATATCCTGAAATTCAAGCATGACGGACTGAACCGCGTCGGAAAGCTGACTTTTCGAAGAGCCACCTTCCGATCCGATTGCCGCAACACTTGAAACAGGTGCAGCGCTACCTGCGCTAAAACCTTCGATACCTTCGTGTGCACCTGGCCGTTCCGCAGAACTGGCCCGGGTTGAAATCGGTAACCCGTTGCCCAATCCAAAAATAGTACTCATTGCGAGATACCTTTCTTCTGGGATGCACAAAGCACGACCAGCACCCTCAGAAAGTCGCCGAGGGTGTCAGACATGCTTACCATCAGAAATCAAAGCAATTTTCAGACCATGGATGCGGGACGTAAGGGTTCGCAAATTACATGCGAAGACCATTGAATAGATCGATGCCTGTCTTTGGCATTCCGGACACCCTACCTGTGATGATTGGCGGCAGAAAATACCGATACCAAAGAAGGTTACGAGGAGCCGGACTTATCTATTAGGCTATGGGAAGACGGTCGAATTTTCCCAGAAGCAGGATGCGTGTCGATAAGATATGAAGCTCCACCTCATTGCCGGTGCCAGACCCAACTTCATGAAGATCGCACCACTTTGGCGCGGGTTGGTGGGCCATCCATTCCTGCGCCCCTCTTTTGTCCATACGGCCCAGCATTGCGATGATATGATGTCTTTGGCGATCTGGCGCGAAATTGGGTTGCCGGACCCCGATCATGTCCTGAACTGGGAACCGTCAGAAAGCGGTGACCCCGTTGCCGACATGATGCGGGCGTATGAGGCGCTTTGTCATAGCGATCGTCCCGACGTGGTTCTGGTCGTGGGGGATGTGAACTCATCGCGGGCAGCCGCCATGGTTTCGGCCGAGATGAATATACCTCTTGTGCATCTCGAAGCGGGGTTGAGATGTTTTGATCCCGACATGACCGAGGAACAAAACCGTATCGTGATTGATCACAAGGCGGATCTTTTGCTGACCCCGTCAGCGGATGCAGATCAGAACCTGTTGGCCGAGGGAGTCGAGCCAGGCCGTATCAAGCTGGTCGGCAATATCATGGCTGACACACTGGAAATGATGCGACCGAAAATCGATCAGGAAGATGCGGCCAGCAAGGTTGGTGTGGATAAGTGGCGCTTTGTGCTTGTGACGCTGCATCGGCAAAACAATGTCGATGACCCCGAAATGCTTGGCCTGATATGTCAAACATTGAAAGAACTGGCCGCAAAAACAGAGGTCTGCTTTGTCCTTCATCCCCGATCTGAAAAGCGCCTCGCGGCATTGAGCCTGATTGAGGAGCTGAGTGCAGCAGGTGTTAGGTTGCTGCCACCGATGGGCTATGTCGAGTTTGCAAGTTTGATGCGGTATGCAGGTGTCGTGGTGACAGATTCCGGTGGGGTGCAGGAGGAAACAACCTGCCTTGGCGTGCCGTGTCTAACTCTGCGCAGATCGACCGAACGTCCGGTCACCATCACCAAGGGAACCAACAGGCTGGTCGATATAGAAGGATTACTGCCCTCCGTGATGTGTCGATTACAAGAGATGACACTCCGAAGAAGGGCCACTTCAATCCCGTTTTGGGATGGTAAGGCCACTGGCAGGATCATTAACGTGCTTGAAGAGTTTTCAGCCAGCTAGGGATTAGCTAATTACCTGTGCCATCAATTTGTTACTGAAGGACTCATTGCGTGGATCAAGCGGGGTTGCTGCAGGTTGCTCAATCTGTTCGGCAGAGACTTCTGTAGGCTCTGCTTCGTTGCTGAAGTCAGGCAGGCTACTTGCAGACGGGGTTGCATCGACAGGGGCAGCGGCCATGATTTCTGAAAAGCTCACAACGCCGTCTTCGTTGGTATCAAGGGGGTCGTAGGTACCATCTTTGCCAGGAGGTGCGGCGTAGCCCGTCAATGTTTCGTCAGAGCTGCTCTCAGTCTCATCGGCAGTTATTGCGCCAGGAGGCGGAGCCATGGCAGCAAGATAGTCTTCTTCGGAAATGCTATCTGAGTCTGAACCCGCCATAACGCTCCAAAGGTTTTCTGACATCTCTTCGCTCACGTCATCAGGCGCAGCAGACATGAATTCATCTTTGGTTAGGGTGCCATCACCATCTGCGTCCATGTCTGAAAACAATTGCTGAGCATCAAAGCTGCTGTTGCCATCTGTCGTCGTACTCGTTTCCTGCAGTTCCATGAGCATCGACAAAATGGAATCTGAGAGTTGGCCGGTAATGGTTTCACTTTTCGACGTCAACTCAGTCATGGCGTCCGAACTGTTCTCGCCGTTGTTCTGAAGGTTGAAAAGTGCAAACGAGCCAAATGCTTCTGCGCCCGACACGGTATCTGTGCCAGAGGTGGAATTCGCATTTTGACCGTTTTGACCAAGTAACTGGGCAATGTTGCCGCCCATGCCGTTGATACCGCTCATTTTCCTGCCTTGATTGAGAATTGCTATGATGTGTAAACACACGTATAGGTCGGCAAAAACTGGCGCAAAAAATTCAACTCAAGCTGAAAAGCAGCGAATTTAGCGACGATTTTGCACGAACAGGGAAAATTGCATCGTCGTTGCGGATGCAAGGCTGGCTCTTGATACGGAGCGTGATATATATGCCATCATGATGGATGATCCGTTCGAAATTGATGAATTCGCAGCCAGCCCCGAAATGCGTCTGGCCGATACACCGACCCCGGCATATCTCGATAATCTGAATGCCGAGCAGCGCGATGCTGTCGAAACCCTTGATGGACCTTTGCTGGTTCTGGCGGGTGCCGGCACCGGGAAAACGCGCGTGTTGACCACGCGGCTCGCGCACCTGCTTGAAACCAAGGCGCAGACCGAACGCCTGCACCCGCAGCAGATCCTTGCCGTGACCTTTACCAACCGTGCGGCAAAGGAAATGCAGGAACGTGTCGCACAGGCCTTGGGGCGTCCAGTTGAAGGCTGGTGGCTTGGAACCTTCCACTCGCTTTCGGCGCGTTTGTTGCGCCGCCATGCCGATCTGATCGGGCTGCAGTCAAACTTCACCATTCTTGATAGCGATGATCAGGTGCGCCTGCTTAAGCAGATCATGGATGCCGAACAGATTGATCCGAAAAAATGGCCAGCCAAGCAGCTGATGGGGATCATTCAGCGCTGGAAGGACAAGGGCCTAACGCCTGAGAGGGTCAATGAAAGTGTCGAGTTCGCCAATGGCGGCGCAAAGCACCTTTACAAGATCTATCAGGAACGTCTCAAAGTCCTGAATGCCTGTGACTTCGGTGATTTGCTGCTGCATTGCCTGACGCTTTTCCAGCAGCATCCGGAAGTCCTGAAGCAGTATCAGAACACCTTCCGCTATATTCTGGTCGATGAGTATCAAGATACCAACGTTGCGCAGTATCTGTGGCTGCGCGCGATGGCGATGGTTCATCGCAATATCTGCTGCGTTGGTGATGATGACCAGGCGATCTATAGCTGGCGCGGGGCCGAGGTCGGTAACATCCTGCGCTTTGAGTCTGATTTCCCGGGCGCGAAAGTCGTTCGCCTTGAACAGAACTATCGTTCCACCCCGCATGTTCTGGCCGCAGCATCCAAGCTGATCACGTTCAATGACGGACGTTTGGGCAAAGAGCTTTGGACGGAAATCGATACCGGCGAGAAGGTCTTTGTCAAAGGTGTTTGGGATGGTGAGGCCGAGGCACGGCTGATCGGTGAAGATATCGAAGCCCTGCAAAGCAAGGGTGTTGGTGCATCCCAAATCGCCATTCTGGTCCGTGCCGGTTTCCAGACCCGTGAGTTCGAAGAACGATTGATCACGCTCGGAATTCCTTATCGGGTTGTTGGCGGACCACGCTTCTATGAGCGTCAGGAAATTCGCGATGCGCTGGCCTATATCCGGCTTGTCGCGCAGCCAGAGGACAGTCTGGCGTTTGAGCGCATCGTCAATGTGCCCAAGCGCGGGGTTGGCAAGGCAACGCTTCAAACCCTGCATCAATATTCCCGCGATCAGGCGATCTCGCTTCCCGCAGCTGCGCGTGATCTGATCGATACCGAGGAACTCAAACCCAAGATGCGCCAAAGCATCGGCGGGCTTCTGGGGGATTTCAAACGCTGGCGCGAAATGCTGTCGGGCAGTAGCCATGTCGAGGTCGTCGAAACCGTCCTTGATGAAAGCGGCTATACCGACATGTGGCGGACATCCAAGGAGATTGATGCGCCGGGCCGTTTGGAGAACCTGAAAGAACTCGTTTCCGCGATTGGCGAGTTTGAAAACCTCACAAGCTTCCTTGAACATGTGTCGCTGGTGATGGAAAACGCGCAGAACGATCATGAGGAAAAAGTCACGATCATGACCCTGCACGCGGCCAAGGGGCTTGAGTTCGATTATGTCTTCCTGCCGGGCTGGGAAGAAGGCGTATTCCCCCATCAGCGCGCCATGGATGAAAGCGGGGTCAAGGGCCTCGAGGAAGAACGCCGTCTGGCCTATGTCGGGATTACGCGTGCGCGCAAACGCGCAACTATCTGTTATGCCGCCAATCGTCGCATCTATAACCAGTGGCAATCAGCCCTGCCATCGCGCTTTGTCGATGAGTTGCCAGACGAGCATATCGAACGGATCAGCGATACCGGCCTTGGCGGGCATGGTGGCAACCATTCGCCGGGTGCCTGGGGTGCAGATGACTGGATGAAGATGCCAAGCTGGGCTAGTGACAGTGCATCGGATCGCAACAAGACATTGGGTGCCGGGGATCGCAAATTTGCCTCAAGCGGTTGGCAGGACCGCGTGCGCAAGAATGTGATCGATGTGAAGCCCGATGGTGAAACCAGCTATTCCACCAGTTCGAAATCATCGAAATACAAGGTCGGCGACACTGTGCGTCATCGCAAGTTCGGATCGGGTACGGTGCGGGCCGTTGATGGCAACAAGCTGGAAATCCATTTCGACAGTGTTGGCACAAAGAAAGTGGTCGACAGCTTCATCCTGCCGGGGTAAGCCCCAGCCAACCCTTCGGATGACCGATTTAACCGGGCAGAGCACCTTCGCCGCCCACACAAGCGAGAAGTGATATGACCGAACCCGTTCTTTGCTACAACTTCCAGTTCGAAGTTGATGGCGCCTATGCGCAAGCCTTTGCCGACGCGCTGTTTGATTACTGTGATGCGCTGTCGCATTTCGAACGCGAAGGTGATCCAAGTGCACCCTGGCGGATTGAAGGTTTTGCAGGTGAGCTGTTTGACAAGGGTGCGGTGGAAACAGCGGTTTCGATCATGGCGTCCGCTGTTGGTATTGAAACACCGACTGTGACCTTTGGAACCTATGAGCCAAAGGACTGGGTCAGTGAGAACCTGCGCAGCTTCAAGCCGATCTCGATCGGGCGCTTCTTTGTGCATGGCTCGCACTGGGATGAAGAAATCCCGGTCGCCAAGACAGCGCTTCAGGTCGATGCCGGTCTGGCATTCGGTTCCGGTGAACACCAGACGACCAAGGGTTGCCTGGCCGCCATTGACTGGTTGGCCAAGCGTGGAGCACGTCACAACGCGCTTGATATGGGGTGCGGATCGGGCATTCTCGGCATGGCTTGCGCCAAAACCTGGCGTTGCTCGGTGATGATGGCCGATATTGATCCGGCATCGGTTCGAGTTGCCCGCGAAAATGCCAAAACCAACAAAGTCGCGGAACTTGTCACTGCCATTCATTCGAACGGTTTTCAGGATTCCCGTATCCGTGACGCCGGATATTACGACATTGTTTGCGCCAATATCCTTGCCCGCCCGCTGCGCGGCATGGCGCATGATCTGACCAATACGCTTTCCGAAAACGGTGTGGTGATCCTGTCGGGTCTTCTCGCGCATCAGGAACAGTTTGTTCTTTCGGCCTATCGCGAAGTCGGACTTTCGCTGGTCAATCGCTTCAAGGTGGAAAACTGGACGACGCTCGTCGTCGGTTAACGCAAACATCTTTCCGGCAATGATTTAAGCGGCTGTCCATCGAAACTGATGGGCAGCCGTTTTTCGTTTAGGGGCGAAATCTGAGTGTTTCGGCGTGATTCTCGAGCTTTTCCTATACGTCCGTGACACTTCTCGATTCGTTCGTTGAATTGAGTAATGTGAATAAAATCACACCTATGCGAGTGCATTCTAAATATCTTTCAATCAAGGACTTGTTCGGCGAAATCGTTGGATTACGCGGAAAAATAGAAGTTTTTAAAATTAAAATCTGCTCAGTCACCTTTTGCGTATGTTGCAATATATAATACCAACGGATAGGTTACGCTATTCTCTGGTCGCAATTGGATTCAGACATGGAGCAGACTGATTGAGCGAGCTTGAACACCGCATTCTCGTCGCAGACGACGAGCCAGCCATTCGAAAGCTGCTTGCGCGCATTCTTGAGCGTGCAGGTTTTGACGTGGTGTTGGCCGCGGACGGACTGGAGGCACTTGAAAAAGTAAAAGCGGATGCATCACTGCGTCTCGTTGTATCCGATTTGCGCATGCCAAATTGCGGCGGACTGGAATTCGTCAAGCGGGCGATAAACGAATACAAGCGTGACTTTGAGTTTATTCTGCTGACCGGTGATGGCGACAAGTCGGATGCCGTCACGGCATTGCGGCTTGGCGTTCGGGAGTTTCTCGATAAACCGATTGAGCGGTCCGAGCTGGAGCGTGCTGCACTTGACGCGCAGGCGCGCTTGCTTGAACGCGACAAAGAAGGTGAGCGGGTCCGCAAGCTCGAACTTGATAATCTCAGTCAGTCAAAGACCCTTGATGATATTACGCGAAAGCTTGGTGGCGCAGAGCAGGAGATGATTGATCGTCTGAGCCTGATCTCGCAGTACCGCGATATCGAAACAGCAGAACATTGTGTGCGCGTCGGGTTATATTCCCAGTTGCTGGCCGACATGGCCGGATTGGATCAGAATGTTCAACGCACAATCCGTTTGGCCGGCATTCTTCATGACATCGGAAAAGTCGGCGTGCCCGATGAGGTGCTTCTGAAAAACGGAAAGTTGACTGACGAAGAGTTCAAGGTCATGCAGCGTCATACGGAGATCGGCTTTGCTATGTTGAATTCTTCTGGCAATCCGGTTCTGGAACAGGCCGCCATTATTGCCCGATATCACCATGAACATTGGCAAGGGTCGGGCTATTGCGCAGGACTTTCGGGAACAGATATTCCTATGGTGGCGCGGATTGTATCGTTGGCGGATGTCTATGATGCTCTGCGAAGTGCACGCCGCTATAAGCCAGCCTATGGTCATCTTGATGCAGTTAACATCATCACCAAAGGTGACGACAGGACATCGCCGGAAATGTTTGATCCGAAGCTTCTGGGACTGTTCGCCGAAAATCATACTCGGTTTGAAACTATCTATAACAGCATGCCTGACCAGTTGGTCTGAGAACGGAACCTGACAGCTCATGCCAAAGAGATTAAGCGCCACTCTTGACCGGACGCGGAACCGTATCGCCGACTTCATGTTGTTTGTGATGTCGATCGGTGGTCTGCCCGCATTGGTGTCATCAATGTTGCGCGAAGCAAGCCAGCGTTCGATGACGGTCGAGATTGTCCATCTTTTGGTTTTTCTGGCGGTCCTGACTTGCCTTGTCCTGCGCAAGCGTCTATCGACCTACATCAAGTCGGTTGTGATCGTCGCAGCGATGACCGCGATGTCGCTACTTTATATCGTCTGGTTCTCGCCCGCCAGCGGGATGGCGATGATGATTGTTTCGACCGTGATTGTCGGGTTGTTCTGGCGACTTTCGGTCACCATTCGATACGCGGTGTTCTGTTTCCTGGCAATTGTCAGCGTCGCCGTGATGCGTGTCTATGATCTCGACGACGGCTTGATCACCGATAGTGGAGCAGTTCCGCATACGATACCGGTCTGGGGTTCTGCCCTGTTTGGTTATATCTGGATGACGGCATCGCTCGTTGTCGGTATTGTCTGGATGCGTCAGGCGCTTTTGCAGACGAGTATGGATCAGGTGCGTTCACAGAACGAACTGATGTCGGGAAAGAAATTTCTGGAGCAAATCCGTGAAAGTGCGTCGGAGGTTGCCAACCATTTCTCGTCACTTGATCGCATTGAAAACGCCTCTTTCCGACCGACTTTAAAACGCTTTGCAGATTTGATGAATTGTGAACGTGCAAGTCTGTGGCTGGAAAAGGATGACGGTGACGTCGAGTGCGTCGGGCTGTTTGATGCCAACAATCCATCTGCCAAACATGACGGCATGCTTCTGAAGCGATGTGATCTACCGCGTTATTTTGCCGCTCTTGAAACCGGGCAAGTTGTTGATGCGGACAATGCGATTACCGATCCACGTACCTCGGAACTGGCAGATGCCTATCTGATCCCGATGGATATCAGGGCGATCCTTGATGTGTCGCTGATTTCTGCGGCGGGTCGCATGGGTATTCTGTGCTTTGAGACCGTTGGCCGGGCAAGAATATGGCGCCCCGAGGAAATCGTCTTTGCACATATGGCGGGAGGGTTGTTGGCAGCTGCGGCCGGCATGAAAAACGTTATGGAAGCTAATGACGAGCTTAGCTTCTCGCGTCGGCGGTTCGAGGCGGTGGCCAATTACACGGTTGGCTGGGAAAGTTGGATCGCACCTGATGGCAAGCTGATCTGGGTAAACCCGGGTATCGAACGTGTTCTGGGTTACACGGTCGAAGAATGCATGGCACTTGATGATTATCCGTTGTCATTTATCGCAGTCGAGGATCGTGACCGGGTTCGTCATTACATTGACGAAGGGCTTGATGGTCTTTCGGGCAGTGACCGCGAATTTACCGGCCTGCATAAAGACGGCCGCAAGATTGGTATCGATATGTCCTGGCAGCCAATTGCCGATAGTGACGGCGGAAATCTTGGTATCAGGGTCAGCTGCCGCGATATAACTGAACGCATGCGATATCGTCACGATCTTGAGGTTGCGAAGGCTGATCTTGAAGCCAACCAACGCCGCCTGAGAGCACATTTTAACAATGCCAAGATTGGTGTGTTCTACTGGACGCCGGATAGAACGATCATTGAGGTCAACGACACTGCTAGTCAGTTGTTTGGCTACAGCGCAAACGAGATGGTTGGTAAAAAGCTGGAGCTTCTCGTTCCGCAAGAAGACCGTGCGCGTCTCGGAAGCCTGATCCAGCGGATCATGGAAACGCAAAACAGCGTCAATAACCGTTTCGAAAACGTCAAGAGCGACGGCTCCCGGATTATCTGTGAATGGTATGAAAGTCCGATCTTTGACGCCAATGGCGATCTTGATTGTATTGCCAGCTTCGCACTGGACGTCACGGAACGCGAACGCCATCAGGAAACGCTTGAATCGATTTATCGCGGCATTCGTTATCAGGTCGGAACCGGTTTCTTTGACAACCTGACACAGGTGCTGTGTGAAACCCTTGATATGACCTATTGCCATATCGCCGAGATCGTTGGCGATCGGGTTAAGTCGGTTGCCTTCCATTCGCCAGACAGCAAGCGAGAGGGGCTTGATTTCCCTTTGGCCGGGTCGGCAGCCGAACGTGTTATCAAGGACGGTGTTTTTGTCTGTAAGGACGATTTCAAAAGCGTGATGCCTGATGTGCATATGGTCACCGACATCGATGTTGTTGGTTATGTTGGTGCTGCGCTTTATGACAGTGACGGAAACGTAAACGGCATTCTGGTGACCGTATCAGACAAGCCGCTGGCGGACCCGGAACTGGCGAGATCGATTGTCGAAGTGTTTGCATCGCGTGCGTCTGCCGAACTGCAACGTCTGCAGTCCGAACGCAAACGTGAAAAGCTTGAACAGCAGCTACGCCATTCCCAGCGGATGGAAACCATGGGTGTGCTGGCAGGCGGTATTGCGCACGATTTCAACAATATCCTGCAGCCCATCAGTGGCTATGCTGAATTGCTTTATTCCGATTTGCCAGAAGACTCGCCACTGCGTGACGACGTCATGGAAATCCGGCAGGGGGCGGATCGCGCGCGTGATCTGGTTCGGCAAATTCTGGCATTTAGCCGTAATTCCGAAACCGAACGTTCGCCAATTGATGTCGGGTCGATGATCACGGCTACTGTGCGTTTCGCGCGCGGTTCGCTGCCATCCAGTGTCTCGCTCAAGGTCGAGTTGGGGGCCAAGGGCATGACAGTGATGGGCAATGCGACCCAGCTTGATCAATGTCTGATGAACCTGATCACCAACGCCTATCACGCGGTTGGAGATCAGGGCGAAATTCGCGTCAAGGCCAGCCCGTTTGAAGTCACTGAAGACAGCCTTGAAGTGCATCCCTTGCTGACATCGGGGCGCTATATCCAGATATGTGTGGTCGATAACGGTGTTGGGATGGAGCCCGAAATCGCCAAGAAAATCTTTGATCCGTTCTTTACCACCAAGGAGCCGGGCAAGGGGACGGGTCTTGGCCTGTCGACCGTGCACGGGATTATCGCCGGTCATAAGGGCGAGATTTCTGTTTACAGCCGTCTGGGGCAGGGCACCCGGTTCTCGATCCTGTTGCCCGAACATGACCGCGAAGCCTGTGATGAAAAACGCGATACGCGTGGTTTGTCGGTTGGTGTGGGCGGTCATCTTGCCGTTGTCGATGACGAGGAAAAGAACCTTAAACTCTGCGCACGCATGCTTGAGCGGATCGGATATTCAGTGGAAACCTTTAACGAGGCTACTAAGGCGCTTGAGGCACTCAGCGCACCGGATGCCGATTTTGACGGGATTCTGACCGATCAGACCATGCCGGGGATGACCGGTCACAAGATGATCGAAAAGCTGCGTGAAGCCGGCAACAACATCCCTGTTGTCGTGATGACGGGTTACGCCTCAGACGAGGTGACGGCATCCTTCAAGGCCCTTGGGGTGGCCCGCATTCTTGCCAAGCCGCTTGATATCATCGAGCTACATGACGGATTGGCTGCCGTGTTTGGGGAAACCAAGGACGCGGAGCCGACACCTGCCATTGCGGCTGATACGTCGGAAGTTGATACGGACCTGAAACTGGTTGAGTAGGGCGGTGGAAAGGCTTTCTACCGTCCGCCCGATACCGCGCAAGGCGTGAACCGGTCAAAAAGAAACGGCCCTGCTGTGGAGAAGCAGGGCCGTTTCAGAGGGAAAAGACAAAAATGCCGCAAGGATCATGAACCGTGATCCTGCGCGTCATCATTTGATATCAGACCAACCCGGGCGGGACTGATCCGTTATTCCGTGTCCTGGGCGTCGTGCTGATCATATGGAATACGATCTGCAATGTCGTCTGCCGGATGGGCAGGGCCAGTATCAAGACCGAGCGCAGCTTTTTGACCCAGGGTCAGGCGCTCAAGGCCGTCATAGGCCGTCTGGCGACGACGGGATTGTATAACGCTCAAGGCAGTAATAGGAAAACGGATCACCGTTCATGGTCTCCAGCAAATTGACGTCCCGACGGGCCATCTTTTTGTCACGGGACTGTCATACGTTAACCTTTGGCTAATGTGCATTGCGAAGCTTGCAACGCATTCATTCGCGAGATGCATGCACAGCTGTTTCGCGGGTGAAAAATGGCGTAGCATGCGGGCATGGTCTTTGGTGCTTGCGCGACATCGGTACTAACCCTTACATAGGTGTAGGTCCTGCGCCTAACCCGCCTACCGCCCCACATGTTTTAAAGAGGATCTTCATGGCCATTTCCGGTGATGCTCAACTTGCCAAACTGCTTGAAGCCGCCAATGTCGACAAGGATGTTAGCGCTGTCATCGATCTGATTGACGGTGTGCTGGCCTCCGCTGAAGGCAGCACGCGAGAAGACTGGATCGATCTGATCTGCCAATCCCCGGATGATGCCTTGCGGGCTGAATTGCTCGCGCTCCGTGATGAACGCAAAAGCCGCTTTAAAATGGCCAAGGATGATTTTGACGCAGCCCACAGACTGGATGCCTTGCGTACCTATCTTTCGGCCAAGGGCGTTGATGGCTTTGTTGTGCCGCGTGCCGATGAACATCAGGGCGAAAACGTCCCGGCCCGGGCAGAACGTCAGGCATGGTTGACCGGCTTTACCGGCTCTGCCGGGGCGGCTGTTGTTCTGCGCGACAAGGCTGCTGTATTTGTTGATGGCCGCTACACCATTCAGGTCCGTCAGCAAGTCAGCCGAGATCTATTTGAATATCGCCATCTGGTCGAAGAACCGGTGGTCGGCTGGTTGCACGACAATCTGAAATCCGGGCAGAAGCTTGCCTATGATCCTTGGCTACATACCGTGCAGCAGGCGACCCACCTTCGTTCTGCCTGCGACGCGGTCGGGGCGGAACTGATTGCGATCGACACCAACCCGATTGATGCCATCTGGCATGCCCAGCCGCATCTGCCACTTGGTCCGGTTCGCCCGCATCCGATGGAATATGCGGGCAAGTCCAGCTTTGAAAAACGCACCCAGATTGCCGAAATCCTGTCACGCATTTCATGTGACAGCGCCATTTTGTCCGCACCTGACAGCATTGCCTGGCTTTTGAATATCCGTGGGGCTGATGTGCCACAAACGCCGCTGGCACTTGGCTATGCGATCATTAACGGGGATGCCTCGGTCGATCTGTTCATGGATGAACGCAAGGTTGCTGCCGAAACCGTCGCCTGGTTGTCGGGTGAGGCCAATCTGCGTGCGCCGGGCGAACTAGCCGACGCCCTGCAGGCCATGGGTAATCAGTCGGTGCGTCTGGATGAAGCAACGGCAGCGGACTGGCTTCGCATGCAGCTTTCCGAAGCAGGTGCGACTGTTCGTGTCGGACGCGATCCGGTGGCCGTTCCCAAGGCGTGCAAGAACGACGTCGAACTCGAAGGATCGCGCAAGGCCCACAAGCGCGATGGCGAGAAGATCATTCGGTATTTCAAATGGCTTGATGAAGCCGCAAGCGCTGGTGACATCGATGAACGTGCAGCAGCCGACATGTTGCTATCGATGCGTGCCGAAGACCCGCTTTTCCGCGATTCAAGCTTTGAAACCATTCCGGGCAGTGGTCCGAACGGGGCGCTTTGCCATTACCGCAATACCCCGGAAACCAACCGCAAGCTGACCTCGGGCGAGATTTTCCTGATCGATTCCGGTGCCCAATATCTTGATGGCACCACCGATATCACCCGAACAACCGTAATTGGCGAGCCGTCTCAGGAACATCGTGATCGCTTTACCCGCGTGCTCAAGGGCCATATCGCCCTTGCCCGTGCCGTGTTCCCGGTGGGCACCACCGGTCAGCAGCTTGATACGCTGGCCCGCATGCCGCTTTGGGAAGCCGGGCTTGATTTTGACCATGGCACCGGGCATGGCGTTGGTAGTTATCTTGGCGTGCATGAAGGCCCGCAACGTATTTCCAAGGCCCCGAACAAGGTGGCATTGAAACCCGGTATGATCGTTTCGAACGAACCGGGCTTCTATAAGGAAGGCGAATACGGCATCCGGATTGAAAACCTGATTGCGGTAACCGAGATTGATGCGCCGATTGGTGCAGATCGCAAGATGCTCGGCTTTGAGACCCTGACCTTCTCGCCGATTGAGCGCAAGCTGATTGATCCGGAATTGATGACCCGGGACGAGTTGCAGTGGCTTAACGACTACCATGCGCAAGTCTATGCAATGTATGCCGATGATCTTGATGATGATCATCGTGAATGGCTGCAAAACGCAACCGCACCGATAAAAAAGAAGCAGGACTGACCCGGGTAATGGGTGAGATGCATTAAAAAGGCCGCGTCGGTTTATGGCGCGGCTTTTTGCATCCTCGACACTGACAAACGGGATCGAATGCCGTTATAAGACGGTATTGGATCGATTCAAGGAAAGCGGCAAACCGCTTCTGAAAGCAGGAGGAACATATGGCTGAAGTCGAAGCACAGTGGATGGCAAATCCCGATCGCTATGATGACGAGAACTGGAACCGTTGCGGGCGCAGTGGATTGCTTCTGCCGAAAATCACGCTTGGTCTGTGGCAGAATTTCGGTGGCGTGGATGTTTATGAAACCCAGCGCGCGATGATCCGCCGCGCCTTTGACCGTGGCGTGTTTCATTTCGATCTTGCCAATAACTACGGCCCGCCGCCGGGCTCGGCGGAAGAAAACTTTGGCAAGGTTCTGTCGCAGGATCTGAAATCCCACCGGGATGAGTTGGTGATTTCGACCAAGGCAGGTTACCGCATGTGGCCGGGACCGTTCGGAGAATGGGGTTCGCGCAAATATCTGATTTCAAGCCTTGATCAAAGCTTGAAGCGGATGGGGCTGGATTATGTCGATATCTTCTATTCGCATCGGGTTGACCCCAATACGCCGCTTGCCGAAACCATGGGCGCACTCGATCAGATCGTGCGGTCCGGCAAGGCGCTTTATGTCGGGATTTCGTCCTATTCACCGGAAATGACCCGCGAAGCCCATGCGATCCTTAAAGACATGGGAACGCCATGCGTCATTCATCAGCCGTCCTATTCGATGGTCAATCGCTGGGTCGAGGATGGGCTGCTTGATACCCTGTCCGAGCTTGGCATGGGATGTATTGCCTTCTCCCCGCTGGCACAGGGGCTTCTGACCAACAAGTATCTCAATGGTGTGCCCGAAGACTCCCGTGCCGCACTCGAAGGATCCTTCCAGACGGGCATGCTTTCAGAAGAGAACCTTGATCGGGTTCGCGCCCTGAACGAAATCGCCAAACGCCGTGGTCAGACCCTGGCGCAGATGGCGATTGCCTGGGTGCTGCGCCGCCCCGAGGTCACATCAGCCCTGATCGGCGCGCGTCATGTCCAGCAGCTTGATAACAGCCTTGATGCGCTCAATAACCTTGAATTCAGCGCAGAAGAACTGGCCGAGATCGACAAATACGCAGGGGATGCGGGCATTAACCTTTGGCAGAAATCCTCGGACAGTCAGGCCCCTGTTTGATCCTGACGCCAGATATCATGATGAAAACCCCGACCAAAGCATCCTCCGGTCGGGGTTTTCTATGTGTGGCTAATCCAGCTTATTGGTTGGCCATCGGGACGGTTCCGGCCAGATCGCGCAAGGTATCGACAACGGCCTTGCCCCCGGCACTGAGCGGGCGGTCTTGTAACCAGGACAGCATCACCTTGCGTGACAGCTCCGGATTGGTGATCCGCCGTGCCTTGAGACGCCCGGTGGAAAGTTCCTGAACCAATGAACTTCGCGGCAGAACCGTGTGCCCGACATTGCGGCTGACGAGATCGACCAACACACGAAGGGCGTCGGCTTCGACCACCGGGGTCAACGGACGACCGGCGCGAAAGGCCGCTTCCTGCATCATGGCGCGCAGTCCGTGCTTGTTGGTCGGCATGATCAGGGGCAGGGACAGGACATCCTCATAGGCGATTTCGGTTTCCTGCTCGCCGACCTGCGAGGGATGGGAAATCAGAAACAGGTCTTCACGCCAAAGCGGTTCGGCATGCAGGCTGCGCGAAATCATGCCGTCATGAAGAATGCCGATATCAAGGCGCCCCGAGAGTAATCCTTCCTGCACATCACCGGTCAGGTCTTCGGCAACCGTGATGTTAAGATCGGGATAGCGATCGCGCAGCGTTTCGATCAAGGCGCCGGTAATCACGATCCCGGCACTGGGCGGGACGCCCACATGAACGTGACCGGTAATCTGGCTGCTACGCGCGGACAGGTCGGCTTCAAGCCGGGCAAGGTCGGTCAGGATGACGCGCGCCCGTTCGGCCAGCATCTGGCCTGCCTCGGTCAGTTTGACGCCACGCCCGGTGCGTTCGAGCAGTTTGGTATCAAGGGTTTCTTCAAGCAGGTTCAACTGCCGACTGAGTGCCGGCTGCGACAGGTTCAGGCGCTCTGCCGCGCGGGACAGGCTTCCTAGTTCGGCAATATGAACAAAGCTTCTGAGTTGTTTGATATCCATGCGTCACGATCCTGCACGGGGTTCCTGCGGTGGTTTTGCTATCTGATATAGCCAAAGCTGATATCTGATAGCAATTAATTCGAATTGAATAATGGCAGCTTGCAGGTGACTATGGCAACCAAGAGAGGATCGGAGAAACTCATGACGCCACCACCGTCACCCTCAGAACCCGGGCAACAGAGCGTCCCGGCAGCAGACGCCAATGGGGCTGCGCCGTCACTTGCGCCTGTTGTGTCGCCTGTAGGTTCGGCCCTGACCATTGTTTTGCTGGCGACTGTCGCCTTGGCCATGAAGGGTCTTCTGGCCAAGTTTGTTTATGCCACCGGCATGACCGTTGATGGCTTGTTGCTGCTGCGGTTTCTGATTGCCATGCCGTTCTTCTGGCTTGGCGTGGTTTTGTTTGGCAAGAACCGGCCGGGCGAACGCAAAATGAAACCGGTTGATCTGGCATGGGGCGGGCTTTATGGCGGCATGTTTTTCTTGGCCGCCCTGTTTGATTTTACCGCTGTTTCGCTGATTGATGTCACGGTGTCGCGGATCGTGTTGTTTACCTTCCCGGCGATCGTGATGATCTTGGAGGCCCTTCACAAGGGACGCTTTCCGCCATTTCGCCAGATCGTCTGCTTTGTCATTACCTATGCCGGGTTGGTTCTGGTTTTGGCGCCGGGCGGGTTTGGCGAGGTATCCCAGACGTTGTGGTATGGGGCGGCTTGGGCGTTTGGCTCTGCCCTGACCTATGCGATTTATCTTTATTTCGGGCAGCGGATGATTACGACCGTTGGCTCCATGCACTTTGCCGCCCTGATCAATACGGCGGCGGGCATCTGCATGGTGGTTTACGAGTTGATCGTGCAAAACCCGCTGAACCTGAATATGGCCGGGATCATGTGGACGGTGGGGATTTCGATCTTCTGCACCGTTATCCCGTTCTTCCTGCTCTATGAAGGCATCCGCAGGGTTGGTGCAACACAGGCATCGCTGATTTCATTGTCGGGTCCTGCCATGACATTCTTTGCTGCCTGGCTGTTTCTGGGCGAAGTCCTGACAATTCCCCAATTGATCGGCTTTGCGGTGGTTACGATCGGCGTAGCGTCATTGAAAAACAGCTTTACGCTGGCGGGATTGGGGAGGTTGCTGGCACGGCCATTTGCCTCCGGCGGGCCAACGCAGCGATAAGCAAATGTGGTGATCCGTCGCGCTACCAGCGGCGGATATCAATTTCATGTTCAGACAGGCGTTCACCGCGGCGCCATTTTAGCGGATCGATAAATTCCCCGGCCCAGACACCACTGCGGGCTTGGCGGGCCTGATTTTCGTACGTTTCGTATTCCGGCATCTGATCGGGGCGGGCAACCGCCATCCCACGCAGGATCAGGCTTTGCCCAATATCGACCCCATTGGCATTGCGACAGACGGCCATATTGCGATTATAGCGGTTCTTGCCGCGCATTTCGCAGGTGATCGGGGTTGCGACCAGAAGGTTGGTGGTAAGTTGCCATGCCTCCGCCCCGCAGGCCGTGCTCTGACCATTGACCAGACATTTCTGGAAACGGTTCATGGCATCCGCCCCCCACAGATCAACACGCTTGAAGCCAAACTCCAGCGTATCGGCATCAATGGCGCGGGCAGGCCCCGACAGCGTGTCAAAGTCCGGGTCTGCTTTTGCCAGCGCGGGCATGCAGCCTAGCATCAGGGCAAAGCCCAGTTTGATCAGCCGGTGAGGAAGGGCGGGCACCATGCTGGCCTCAATACAGGTCGCTGTATCTGATTTCATCAAGCTGAGCGAAGATGACTTTCCACTGGTCATCCTGCTTAAGCAAGGCAAAGGCATAGTCACAATCAAAGATCAGGTTGTTTTCCGAATTGCCAAAGCGGAAGGAAACAATCGCACGTGCGCCGCCGGGAAGAGCAGAATGCTGTTCAACCACCATGGATTTTGCCATGGCCAGATCGGCATTTTTCAGTTCTTCGAAAAAGGACTGGTGATATTTGTGCAGGTCTGACGAGTTCGCAATTGCCTGAACACCGGACAGATCGTTGATCAGGCATGGGAAGTGAAAGAAATCATCAAGCGCGTTTTCTTCGAGCTTGAGATGGGCGTCGACATAACGGCGAAAGAAATTTCCAAGGTCTTCCATCAGCACACTTCCCCAGTGAGAACGTTTTTATTCAGCTGCAATCAGATCAAGCCATCCTTGTTCATCAAGCACTGTAACACCTAATTCTTCTGCTTTCTTTAATTTGGAACCTGCACCCGGTCCCGCAACCAGGTAATCGGTTTTTGCTGAAACCGATCCCGCGACTTTTGCACCCAAGCTTTCGGCTTTGACCTTGGCCTCGTTGCGCGAAAACAGTTCCAGCTTCCCGGTAAAGACTACGGTCTTGCCATTGACGGGATTGTCGCTGACTTGCGGGGCTTCGACATCGGTGATGGTCAGAAGGCCTTGCAGGTCATCAAGGACCTCGCGGTTATGGTCCTCGGCCATGAATTCGATCAGATCCTTGGCGACACCTGGGCCGATCTGATCAATATTGATCAGTTCACGCAGGGCTTCGCTGTCGGCTTCATTGGCGGCAACCATTGCGCTGCGCCATTCGGAAAGCGATCCGTAATGACGGGCGAGAAGCTTCGCAGTGGCTTGTCCGATCTGGCGAATGCCAAGCGCGTATATGAAACGGTCGAGCCCAACGGTGCGTCTTTCATTGATGCCGTCAAACAGCTTGGTGGCGGACTTGTCGCCCCAACCATCAAGCTTCCGGATGGCATCGCCATGATCGCTTTCAAGGCGGAAGATGTCACCAGGCGACTTCAGCCAGCCCAGTTCAAAGAATGCCTCGACATTCTTTGCCCCCATGCCATCGATATCAAAGGCATTGCGCGACACGAAATGCTTCAGACGTTCAACCGCTTGTGCCGGGCAGATCAAACCGCCGGTGCAACGCGTGACAGCTTCGCCTTCTTCGCGCATTGCGTGGCTGCCGCATTTCGGACATTCGGTTGGGAATTCATAGGGGGTGGCATCCGCCGGATGGTTGCCATCGTCTTCAAGAATAACCTCAACGACCTGCGGGATAACGTCGCCGGCACGTTGGACGACCACCAGATCGCCAACCCAAACGCCCAGACGATCGATTTCGTCACGGTTATGCAAGGTGGCGTTCGATACCACAACACCGCCCACCGTAACGGGTTCCAGTCGGGCGACCGGGGTCAGGGCACCGGTGCGGCCGACCTGAATGTCGATGGCCTTGATCCGGGTGCGGGCCTTTTCGGCGGGGAATTTATGGGCGATTGCCCAGCGCGGTGAGCGGCTGACGAAACCAAGACGCAGCTGCAGTTCGAAGTCATTGACCTTATAGACGATGCCATCAATGTCATAATCAAGGTCCGGGCGCTGTGTGCCCAGTTCGTCATAGAATGTCATGATGTCATCGGCATCATTGAGCAACCGGGTCAGCGGATTGGTGACAAAGCCCCATCCTTCGACCTTGTGCAGGAAATCCCACTGGGTCTGGGCAAGGCTTTCAGACAGCTCGCCAAAGCTGTAAGCGAAGAAACGTAGTGGGCGCTTGGCGCTGATTGACGGGTCAAGCTGGCGTAGTGAGCCTGCCGCCGCATTGCGCGGGTTGGCAAAGGTCTTGCCGCCGGTCTCGGCCTGTGTCGCGTTCAGTTTCTGGAAGGCAGAGCGCGCCATATAGACCTCGCCACGGATTTCAACCACGTCGGGTGCATCATCGGGCAGGGTTTTGGGGATATCGTCGATATGGGCGACATTGGCGGTGACATCTTCGCCCTCGGACCCGTCACCACGGGTGGCAGCGGTGACCAGTTTGCGGTTCTCGTAACGCAGCGACAGGGAAAGACCATCAATCTTGGGCTCGCCGACCACCTCAACCAGGCTGTGCGCCGTCAGGTTCAGGAAGCGGCGAATACGGGCCAGAAAATCAACGATGTCTTCACGCGAAAATGCATTGCCCAGCGACAGCATCGGACGGGCATGCTTGACCTTGGCAAAACCTTCTGCCGGGGCAGCACCGACTTCCTGCGTCGGACTGTTTTTCTTAAGCGTCGGATAGTGGGATTCAAGTTCGATCAAACGATTGAAGAGCGCGTCATAGGTCGCATCGGAGACCAGCGGATCGTCGTTGACGTGATAGGCCTCGTTATAAGACCGGATACGTTCGGAAATTTCCGCATGCTGCTTGCGCGCCTCGGTGCTCGAAGACGGCATTTCAGGAAGGTCTGAGATGTTTGACGCTTGTTCGGCGCTCATATTCTTTTTGTTCCGTATTCAAGGTTGGGCCGACATGTTGGCGTCGGGATCAATTGGGTTGTTCAAGCAGGCTGTCGGCAGCGGCGCGGGCCTCGGCGGTCACGGAATGACCGGCCAGCATACGGGCAATTTCTTCGCGCCGGGCGCCATCGACCAAGGCATCGACACGGGTCACCATGGTGCCCTCTGCCTCGCGCTTGGCGATATAGAAATGCGTGCGACCGCGCGCTGCGACCTGCGGGCTGTGGGTAATGACAAGGATCTGGCGTTCCTGTGCCAGAAGATGCAGGCGTTGACCAATGGCCGCTGCCGTAGCCCCGCCAACACCACTATCGACCTCGTCAAAGACCAGGCTGGGTACAGCAGATACGCGCGCCAGAACGACCTTGAGCGCAAGCAGAAAACGCGAAAGTTCGCCACCTGATGCGATCTTGTTAAGTGCGCCCGGGGGACTGCCGGGGTTGGTGGCGACAGTGAATTGTACCCGGTCAATGCCGTCCATTCCCCAGTCCGCTTCTTCAAGTTCGGCAATGTCGGTGACAAAGCGCGCTTTTTCCATGCGAAGCGGTGGCAGTTCGGCATTGATCGCGCCGTCAAGCTTGGCCGCGGCAGCCTTGCGCGCGGCATGAAGTTTCTCGCCCGCTTCGATATAGGCCTTGCGATATTCGCCAACCGCTGCGGTCAGGCGGTCTAGTTCCTTTTCGCCGAATTCCAGTTGATCGATCTGGGATCGGAAATCCTTCATCAGCGGATTAAGGCCATCGACCGGTACATTGTATTTGCGGGCTGCCGCGCGCAGGGCAAAAAGCCGTTCCTCGACATTTTCCTGATGGCCGGTATCAAGATTAAGGTCGGCAAGGGTGGCCGAAATTGCCCGGTTGGCTTCTTCAAGTTCGATGGCTGCGCGATCAAGGGCCTCAATAATCGGTTCAAACCGGCCATCGGCCTTTTCAAGTTCGCGTTCAAGGCAGCGCTGCGCACTGCGAAGCGCACTTTCAGCGCCCTTGCCACGCGAAAGTTCGGATCCGGCATCATTCAGGGCGGCAACCAGCTTTTCGCCATGCATCAGGAACTGGCGTTCCTCGGCCAGGCGTTCTTCCTCGCCTTCTTCGGGAGCAAGCTTTTCAAGCTCGTCCACGGCGTGGCGCAGCCATTCTTCCTCTTCACGGGCCTTGTCAATCCGGGCGCGTGCAGCGTTCAGTTCCTTTTGCGTCTCACGCCAGGCACGCCAATGATCGCGGACTGTCATCGCAAGTGTGCCAAGATTGCCATGCGCATCAAGGGTCGCGCGGTGCGTCGTTGGGTCCAGAAGCCCGTGCTGGTCAAACTGGCCCTGAATTTCAACGCAGTAATTACCAACATCGCGCAAAAGACCGACCGACACAGACTGATCATTCACATAGACGCGCGATCGCCCATCGGACGTCACCACACGTCGCACGACGAGGTCTTCGCCTTCAAGATCAATATCCTGATCGGAAAGCAGGGTGAAAACCGGATGGCCTTGCGGCAGATTGAAGGTTGCCGTCACACTGCATTTGTCGCAGCCATGGCGGACAAGGCCGCTATCGGCGCGCGCACCCAGGGCAAGTCCAAGTGAATCAAGCAGGATCGATTTACCAGCACCGGTTTCACCCGTGAGCACGCTAAGCCCGTCGTGAAAATCGAGATCCAGTTTGTCGATAAGGACTACATTCCGAATGCTGAGGCGTCGAAGCATTGCTGGGTACTGATGTTGTTAACGGAGCAGCAGACAGGTACTTGTTGGTGAGTGTGCAGAGTGCCCAATCCCGCCCGGCCTTGCAAGCCTTGCGAAGGCGAAACGGTCTGCAATTCGGTCACGGCAACGGCGTTTGGTCAAACTGCAGTAATTTCAGATGCTAACTGCAAGTTGTTCTTTTTTTGTTCTATATTGTCGCAAGGCGGATTGTCAAGCAAACCCTTGGTCTTACGACGGTTTGGTTAGCTTAATTCAGAAAAGGCTGGAGATGGAGTTTGTGGTGGCATCCCACCAGCTTTCCTCTTCGCGCTCCGGGGCTTCTTCACCCAGCATGAGGCTATAGGATTCGCTATAATATTCGCTGCCCGGGAAGTTGTGGCCAAGAACCGCTGCGGTGCGTTTTGCTTCGCCCTCAAGACCAAGGGAAAGATAGCATTCGGTGAGGCGTGCAAGGGCCTCGGGAACGTGGGTGGTGGTCTGATAGTTTTCGATCACCGCCTTGAACCGGTTGATCGCTGCCAGATACTCGTTGCGGTCCTGATAGTAGCGCCCGACATCCATTTCCTTGCCCGCAAGGTGGTCAACCGTCAGGTCCTTTTTCAGCTTGGCGTCGCGGGCATATTTGCTGTCTGGGAAACGGCGGATGACATCATCAAGCGCATCCATCGCATGCTGGGTCATCTGCTGATCACGGCCAACATCTGAAATCTGTTCGTAATAGGACAGCGCCTTGAGGTAATAGGCGTATGGCACATCCGGGTTGGCCGGATGGAGCGAGATAAAGCGATCCAGTGCATTGATCGCATCATCATATTTGTTGTCCTGATAATACGAATAGGCCGACATCAGGGTCGCCTTGGTCGCCCAGACGGAATAGGGGTGCTGGCGTTCGACTTCGTCAAAGGCCTCGGCAGCCTGCTGGTATTCCTTGGCATCCAGCAGGTCCTGCGCGCCGTTATACAGTTCGGAAACCGGACGTTCGACATATTCCGGTGCCTCATTGCTTGAACATGCCGCAAGCATCAGCGACACGCCGCAAATGGCAATGAGTTGTTTGGCGCGAACGGTACTTAGCACTGTGACCTATCCTCGAAATTTGTGATGAACTCACCGTAAAATCCGCCGGACTATATCATGTGAAGGGCGTGCTTGGGCAAGTAGTTGTGTCGCCAAAAGGTGACTTTTATTCGACGCCATTTGTTCCGGCCATGATCGGATCGCCGAAAACCGGGATGTAAAACAAAAATGGCGACCACAGAGGCCGCCATTTTTATATTTCTTATAGCCAGCCCGCTCTTAACTTAGGCGGTGGCAAGAACCGGTTCTGAAACGCCGCGCAGGGCCGACTTGGTCAGCGGCACAACCCGATAGGCGTCTTCGTCAGCGAGCAATGCCTGCAGCAGCAGGTTGTTGACGTGATGGCCGGATTTATAGGCGGTAACCTTACCCTGCAGCTGCTTGCCGGCAGTGTAAAGATCGCCCAGCGCATCCAAAATCTTGTGACGGACGAATTCGTCTTCGTAACGCAGGCCTTCTTCGTTCATGACCTCGTCGCCGGAAAGGACGACCGCGTTATCAAGCGAGCCACCACGTGCAAGGCCTGCAGAGCGCATGGCTTCAACTTCGTGAAGGAAACCAAAGGTGCGGGCACGGGCGATATCGGCAACAAACACGCCGTCATCAAATTTGACGGACATGCGCTGGTTGGCAATCGCCTTGCTGGCGAAATCGATTTCAAAATCAATCTCGAACCCATTGGCCGGTTCGACGCGCGCGGTGCAGCCGTTATATTCGACTTCAATCGGTTTAAGGACTTCGATGACCTGACGCGGCGCATCAAGTTCATCGATGCCAACGCAATCAATCAGGAAGTTAAACGGTGCAGAGCTGCCATCCATGACCGGAACTTCATCGGCATCGATATCGATGAGCACGTTATCAATGCGCGAACCGGCAAGGGCTGCCATCAGATGTTCGATGGTCCCGATCTTGATGCCCTTGGACGCATCGCCAAGGCAGGTGCAAAGACGGGTGTCGATCACACCATCGTAACGTGCCGGGAACAACGGCTGGTCATCCAGATCCGTGCGGCGAAATACGATGCCATGATCAGCAGGGGCAGGGTGCAGGGTAATGCGAATCTTCTGGCCGGAATGCAAACCGACACCGGCACAACCGATGGAGGCTTTCAACGTGCGCTGGGCCACATAGCCGTCACCGGAATGGCCTGTCTGCGCGATGGCAGCACCAAGATCGGCAATATTGTTCACAGGAACCCCCAAATCAGGTCAGTCAGTTTGTCATCAATCACGGTCAAAGCATGTTCAAAGCCGTCTTCAAATTCATCGGCCCCTGCTTTGTTAGTTCGAAACACTACTGAGGATCGAACAATCACTCAAATCACTCTTTGTTACGCTTTGTAAACTTCATAGTGCTTTGAAAATAAATAATAAAATACGGATTTTCTTGGCGTATTGCGCCAGTTGTAATCGCACGTGCCGGAGGCCTTTGTCACAATTGCGCTTTGGCAGCGTCATATGATCTGGTGCATCCAAAAAAAAGGGGAAGGCACCAAGCCTTCCCCATCTTCGCGCGGAGATCGTCGTCAGTTGGCCTGACGACGAAGGAAGGCCGGGATTTCAAGAAGGTCATCAGACGCACCCTGCGTCTTGCCCCGGGAAGCGGGCTCCTTCTTCATGACAGGTTCACTGTCTTCGCCAAGCGGCATCTCGGTTTGACGCGGGGCAGGTGCCTGCGTCTGCGAGACTTTCGGTTCCGCATGCTGGTGCGGTTCCTTGGCGGTTTTGTTCTTGCCAAACAGGCTGCTCAGAACTGAACGCGGCGAGGTTGCATTCTGGGCATCGGCTGCTTCGAATACATCCGGGCTGTGTGCGGTATGCTCAGCCTGGCTCGGCGTTACAGCGCGCGGCGGAATGAAGGCCATGTCGCCGTTGCTGGTGGTTTTTTCAGTCGGCTTGTCAGCGCGCAGAACCGGTTTCGGTTTGAGGACCGTCTGGCCGATTTCAATCGAACCGGTTTCCTGTGCTTCGGCCTGATGGCTGATTTCCGGCTGCTGTGCGCTGCCGGTGGCAGCAAAGCGATCGGCCGGAATGTGATCAACCGATCCACCACCGACATAGTCACCAGCACCGGTGCTTTCAGCTGCTGCGTTGCCTGCGCCATGCTGTGCAAAGGACGGGGCTGCTGCCGGCTGCTCTGCCGGTTTCGGTGCCACAGGCTGTGCGACGGAAACAGTGGTCGGCTGCGGACGGCGAACTTCTTCGGCGTCGATACCGGTTGCCACAACAGAAACGCGAAGCGCGCCTTCGATGGTCGGATCAAAGGTCGAACCGAAGATGATGTTGGCTTCGGATGCGACTTCCTCGCGGATACGGTTGGCGGCTTCGTCAACTTCGTAAAGCGCCATGTCCATGCCGCCGGTGATGTTGATGAGGACCGCACGGGCACCCTTCATCGAAGCATCTTCAAGAAGCGGATTGGCTATTGCAGCTTCGGCAGCCTCAAGTGCACGTTTTTCACCCGATGCTTCGCCGGTGCCCATCATGGCTTTGCCCATCTCGCTCATTACAGTGCGGATATCGGCAAAGTCGAGGTTCACAAGACCCGGAACCATCATAAGGTCGGTAATCGAACGCACACCGTTACGCAGAACGTCATCAGCCATCTGGAAGGCATCTGCGAAAGTGGTTTTTTCATTCGCAACCCGGAACAGGTTCTGGTTCGGAATGATGATCAGGGTGTCAACATACTGCTGAAGCTGCTCGATGCCCTGTTCGGCAGTGCGCATACGGCGCGTGCCTTCGAAATGGAACGGCTTGGTAACGACACCAACGGTCAGAATGCCGGCTTCTTTGGCGGCACGTGCAATGACCGGGGCGGCACCGGTACCCGTACCACCGCCCATACCGGCGGTGATGAATACCATGTGGCTGCCTTCAAGCTGCGCCTGAATTTCTTCAATGGATTCTTCTGCGGCCGCACTGCCTGCATCAGGACGTGCGCCTGCACCCAGCCCCTGGGTGATCTTGCGGCCAAGCTGCATCTTACGCGTTGCTTTTGCCTGGGTCAGGGCCTGAGAATCGGTGTTGGCAACAACGAAGTCACATCCTTCGAGTTCGGATGCGATCATGTTGTTAACGGCGTTTCCGCCGGCACCGCCGACACCGATAACGGTGATCTTCGGTTTTAGGTTTTCTTCCGTTTCAGGAACGGAAAAACTGATTGTACTCATTGTTTGCTCTTCCTCTCCGCGCTTTAGAGCTTAAAGATCACACAAGCCTTCCCTTTGCCTGTGCGTGCCAGAAATACTTCGGGCACAAAGACCTCCGAGTCCGTTTTAGCGGGCAAAGAGTTATTGCCTTCTTAATGCGGGCAAAAGTTTTCAGAAAAATGGATAAAAAAGTACGTGCGGTTTGCGTATTAGAAGTTCTCTTTGAACCAGGCGCCCAGACGCCCCCAACGTCCACCCGATTGACGTATTTGCGCCATGGCTTCACTGAGCGGGTCATTCTGTTGGGCAACAGCGCGCAAAAGCAGGCCGGAACAGGCCGAAAAGGCCGGGCCAGCGGTGGCTTCAGCAAGGCCGGAAACCCCATGCGGCAGGGCAATTGTTGCCGGGCGTTCAAACATCTGGCTGGCCAGATCGGCAATCGCGTTAAGCTGGCTGGCACCGCCGGTCAAAACGATGCTGCGGCCGCCAATCTGTGACAGGCCGTGTTCTTCCAGCTGATCGCGGATCAACTCGAAGGTTTCTTCAAGCCTTGGCTTGATGATGTTGATCAGCATCGAGCGCGGCACATGATTGAAGTTGTTTTCGTCTTCATCGCCAATGGTCGGAACCGCAAGGATTTCCTGATCATCAGACGGTGATGTTAGCGCACTGCCATGCAGGGTTTTCATGCGTTCAGCATGGTTCAGCGACGTATTGAGCCCATAGGCAATATCACGTGTCACATGTGCACCACCGACCGGGATAGACGTGGTGTACACCACCTGACCGGCGTTGAACACGGCGACACTGGTCGTGCCGGCCCCCATATCGATCACGGTGGCCCCCAGATCGCGCTGATCCGGTGTCAGGGCGGCAAGGCCAGATGCCAGCGGGGTAACCACGGTTTCTTCGATCGCCAGATGGCAGCGTGCCAGAAGGGTATCAAGATTGCGCAATGGTGCCGTCTGGGTCCGAACAAAGTGCAGATCAAGACCAAGGGTCGATCCATACATGCCACGCGGATCATTCATGGTGTTCGCACCATCAAGGCGGAAGCCAAGTGGCACCGTGTGGATCAACTCATCACCCGCCTGACGCAGAAGGGCTTCTTTCTGGTCATTGAGTTTTCGGATCTCAAGATTGCCGATCGGACGGGAGCCAAGCGGCAGCTCAACCGTATGGGTTTCCGATTCCGGGCGACCGCCAGACAGATTGACAATGACCGATTCGATGGTTTGGCCCGCCATCTTTTCAGCAGCATTGACCGCGGCAAGGACGACTTCCTGCGCGGCATCAAGATTGGAAATGGACCCGCTTTGCAGACCCTTGGACATGTTGTGACCAATGCCGATGATCTTGGGCGGCTGGTCTTTTTCACGCCGCGCAATAAAACAGCAGACCTTGGACGTTCCAATGTCCAAAGCCGCAATCAATCCTGATCTGGTTTTGCCGCGTGCCAATTGAATGCTCTGAATTTTTATCGGTTATGTGGCGGGAGTTTTATAACTCTACCTTATTAAGCCCGTTTTCCACCAAAAGCGGTTGCAATTTGGTTAAGGCAGACCATCGCATAACGCATCTTTCATGCGAATGTTCGCAAGAACTGTGTAAAAACAATATCGGCAGTCTGAAAAGAACGGTCCAAGGCGCTTTCTCGGAGGTCCGTCGGTAGGCAGGCAGAAGGGCGGTCAATTCAGACCGCGCCCTCCTTCTTTGGCGGATTGCGCCTTTGTTCGGCAGCCCCAGGTGTCAGGCGGACAAATGTCCGATCCGGCAGGCGCAAATCAACGATCAGAACATCGCGATCAAGAATGCCATGTTCACGATCAAGCAATTCGAGGCGCTGCCAGGCCTTTTCCATGTTTTCTTCGGGCAGGCGAATGAACATGCCGTTGGCAAGCTGGATGTTCCAGCGGCGATGGCCAATGCGTTGGGCACCGGTGATCTGTTCATAAAGATGCGGGATGCTCTGCAAGGTGGTCAGCATTTCTGCCGCGGCCTTGGGTGCGTCATCGCCGACCAGAACCGGCAGATCAAGATAATCACCCAGTTCATAGTTCTGAAGCTGTTCGCCATCGCCATCGATCAGAACGTGATCGCGGCCTTCGGTTTGCCAAAGGGCGAGCGGTTTACGCTCTACGACCGAGACAATCAGGGTATCGGGCAATTGGCGTTCGACCGTTGCGCTGCGCACCCATGAAAGTTCTTCGACGCGTTCGCGTGCGGCATCGACATCAAAGGTAATGATCGGCGTGCCGGGCTTCTGACCAATGGCAGCGAGAAGGGCGTTGGTATCGGTCTTTTCGCGGCCCGAGACTTCGATATTCTTGACGGTCATGCCAAATTCGGCCGACAGGCGAACACTTTCCTGTTCGGCCATATCAAGCCATTTGTCAGCCTTGCCGGTGTATAAAAGGGCTGCCAGAATGATGGTAATCGCGCCAACAAAGCCGCTCCACCACATGACGCGGGCGATCTTTTTAACGTTGGATGCCATGCCATGCTGTTTATCAAGTTTCTCTCGCCGTTCGCGGGCCTGTTCTTCTAGCGTTCGCATGAGGCGTCCTCCACCATCCATGCAACGATATCGGCAAAGCTCATCCCGTCATGGCGCGCCGCATCCGGGACAAGTGATGTCGGCGTCATGCCCGGCTGTGTATTGATTTCAAGGATCGCCAGACGGTCCTGTTCCGGGTCATAGCGGAAATCAGCACGCGCCACACCACGGCAGCCAAGCGCCTTATAGGCTTCTTCGGCATGGCGCTGCAGGCGGTCGCGCAAATCGCCTTCGATGTCGGCCGGAACGATATGTTCCGATCCGCCTTGGGCGTATTTGGATTCAAAATCATAGAAGGCATGATTGCCGGTCAGGATTTCGATGACTTCCATTGCCTTGCCATCCTTGACCGCCACAGTCATCTCGCGCCCGGGAATGAATTCTTCCTGCATGACGCCTTCGCCATGATCCCAGCTCCGGGCCAGCATGTTCTGTTCTTCCTCGGCCGTCAGGATGATTTCAACCCCGACAGATGATCCCTCGTTATTGGGTTTAAGAACATAGGGCGGCGGCAATGCCTTGCCCGATGCAATGTCTTCGCGCGTCACCCAGACATGGCGTGCGCAGGGGATCTCATATTCGGCAAACATCGCCTTGGCCGACATCTTGTCCATGGCAATGGCCGAGGCCCGAACACCCGAATGGGTATAGGGGATGTTCATGATTTCAAGCAGCCCCTGAACCGCGCCATCTTCGCCCCAACGACCATGCAGGGCGTTAAAGATCACATCGGGCTTGGGATCAATTGCGCCAAGCTGGCTTGCGATATCACGCGTCGCGTCGACCTCGGTGACCGCATAGCCCTTTTCACGCAGTGCCTTGGCGCATTCGCGCCCGGATGACAGGGAAACTTCCCGCTCTGCTGACCAACCGCCCAGAATGACAGCGACATGTTTGCTCATGCGTCTTTTCCTATGATCGAGTGGCCAAGGCGTTCACCAATGCGCCGGATTTCCCAGCGCAGCTCAACGCCGCTATGTTCTTTGACCCGTTTTCGGACTTCATCGCCAAGCTGCTCAAGATCAAGGGCGGTGGCGTCACCGGTATTGATCATGAAGTTGCAATGTTGCTCCGACATCTGAGCGCCGCCGATTTTAAGGCCACGACACCCGGCCGCATCAATGACTTCCCAGGCACGGTCCGGCAGCGGATTGGCAAATGTTGACCCGCCAGTGCGTGATTTGATCGGTTGCGATTCCGCGCGTGCCTTCTGGATTTCATCCATGCGTTTGGCGATATCTTCAGGGTCACCCGACGATGCGCGCAAGATTGCCGATGTGAATATCCAATCTTCGGGAAGCCCGCAGTGGCGATAGGTCATATTCATTTCGTTTGGCGTGACGGTATGGATGTTACCGCTACCATCAATTGCGGTGGCAGAAACCAGGACATCCTTGATCTCGGTACCATAAGCGCCGGCATTCATGCGAAGTGCCCCGCCAATGGTGCCGGGGATCCCTGACAGAAATTCGAGGCCGGCAATACCGTTCATCTGTGCGGTTTGCGCAACATTAAGGTCAAGCGCCCCTGCACCGGCATGAACGGCACCATCTTTGACCACCACATCGGTAAACGGACGGCCAAGACGGATGACAACGCCGCGAATGCCGCCATCCCGCACCAGAAGGTTGGATCCGACCCCGATGACGGTGACGGGCATATCCTCCGGCTTGCCTTTCAGGAAGTCGGCAAGATCGGCTTCATCCGCCGGGCGAAACATTACATCTGCCGGGCCGCCGACCTGAAACCAGGTGACCTTGGCCAGTTGCGCGCCTTCACGCAGCTTGCCACGTACCTTGGGCAGGCGGTCAATCAGGGGCGTATGGTGTTCCGGCGTGCTCATATCTGCTTCAGTTCTTGATCGCTTCAAGTTGGGCGGGCAGGGCATTGGCCCAGGCGCTGATTGAACCAGCCCCCAGACAAACGACGAGATCGCCCGGTTTGGCTTCAGCCTTGATGACCTTGGCCAGTTTTTCCGGGCCCTCAAGTGCGCTGACATGGCGATGGCCACGGTTGCGCAGGCCCTCGACAAGCGAATCACGCGAGGCACCCTCAATCGGGCTTTCGCCAGCTTCATAAACGTCGGCAACAATCACGCTGTCGGCATCGTTAAAGCAGGTGCAGAAATCTTCAAACAGGTCATGCAGGCGCGAATAGCGATGCGGCTGGACGACAGCAATAACGTTGTTCTGGGTTGCCTGACGGGCAGCTTTCAGCACCGCCTTGATTTCAACCGGATGGTGACCGTAATCGTCAATGATAGTTACGCCATCGACTTCGCCGGTTTTGGTAAAGCGGCGTTTGACACCGGTAAAGCCATCAAAGGCAGAAACGATTTTCTCGTCCGGGATGCCAAGTTCCAGCGCGACTGTAATCGCCGCCAGCGAGTTCGAAACGTTATGGTCGCCGACCATCGGCAGGCGAACATCCTTGATCACGCGTTCTTCGCTATCAACGCGTTCGCGGATCACAACGTCAAAAACACTGTCGCCGATATTGGTGCGGACATTAACGGCACGGACATCAGCCTGCGGCGAGAAGCCGAATGTGAAAATACGACGATCTGTAACGCGACCGATCAGGGCCTGGACCTCAGGATGGTCGATACACAGGACGGCAAAACCGTAAAACGGGATGTTCTGAACGAAGTTTTTGAAGGCTTCGCGCAGCTGATCGAAGTCTTTCCAGTGATCAAGATGTTCGGGGTCAATGTTGGTCACAACCGAGATCGTCGAGGGCACTTTGACAAAAGTGCCATCAGACTCATCGGCCTCAACCACCATCCAGTCGCCTTCACCAAGGCGCGCATTGGTGCCGTATGAATTAATGATCCCGCCATTGATCACGGTCGGGTCAAGCCCGGCAGCATCAAGCATGGTTGCAACCAGCGAGGTGGTTGTGGTTTTGCCATGCGTGCCGCCAATCGCGATTGCAGCCTTAAGGCGCATCAGTTCGGCCAGCATTTCAGCACGGCGCACGACCGGGATCATGGATGCACGCGCGGCAGTGACTTCGGGGTTGTTCGGCTTAACGGCGGTGGAGATGACAACCACCTTGGCGTCTTCGACATTTTCCGCCTTGTGGCCAACAAAGACCTTGATGCCAAGGGCGCGCAGGCGCTGCACATTGGCATTGTCGGAAATATCCGATCCCTGCACCGAATAACCGAGGTTATTGAGAATTTCGGCAATACCGGACATGCCGATGCCACCAATACCGACAAAGTGGATGGTGCCGATGTTGAGCGGCAGGGTGTTCATTGAGTGTCTCCTCGGTCTTTGCTTATGTTCTTTGTATCCGGGCTTCCTGCCGGGTTCAGGCCCAGCATATCAAGCACCATGTCGGCCAGTCGTTCTGCGGCGTTGGCACGCCCACTGCTTTTGGCGGCCTTTGCCGCACGCGTCAGTGCGGCCGGGTTGGTCAAAAGCTTTGCCAGACGATCTGTCACGGCCTCACTACTAAAGCGATCCTGCGGCATCAACCATGCACCGCCTGAGTCTTCGATCTGTTGGGCGTTATAGCGCTGATGATCATCAATGGCATGAGGCAATGGCACCAAAAAGCCCGGGCGTCCGGCAGCAGTCAGTTCGGCAACGGTCGATGCACCGGAACGGGCAATCACCAGATGGCAATCGCGCAGGCGTTCCGGGATATCATCGATAAAGGATGCCAGTGTCACGTCGATCTGCGATCCGGCATAGGTCTTACGCACGGCATCGATGTCTTCTTCACGCGCCTGCTGGGTCACGACCAGACGTTTGCGCAAGTCTTCGGGCAGGTTGACCAGGGCTGTTGGCAGAACTTCGGACAGGATGCGTGCCCCTTGCGATCCACCGGTAATCAAAAGTCGGACCGGGCCGTCACTTGTCGGCGCGTCATATTCGCTTGATGTAAGGGCAGCGACTTCGGCGCGCACCGGGTTGCCCGTCCAGATCACTTTCGCTTCGTCACCTGGTGCGATCATCGTGACCTTGGCAAAGGATGTCGCAATGCGCTGTGCGTCACTGGCAACCAGTCGGTTGGCGCGACCAAGAACCGCGTTCTGTTCATGAATAGCATAGGGAATGCCAAGCCACTTGGCAGACATCGTCGCCGGGATGGAGGCATAACCCCCAAAGCCGATAACTGCTGCCGGTTTGACCTTTTTAATCCGGCTTCTGGCCTTAAGCGTGCCAAGGCCAAGACGGGCAGCCCCAATCAGACGCCCCTTGATGCCTTTGCCAGCAATGCCGCCTGCCGGAAGGATGACGGTTTCGACACCTTCAACGCCCTCGGTGTAGCGTGCAGCACGGGCATCGGTGAAAAACAGAACCTGCGCGCCGCGGCGGACCAATGATTTGGACAAGGCAACAGCCGGGAACATATGCCCGCCGGTGCCACCGGATGTAACGGCGATCACCTGACCTGCCAGCGGTGTCTCGGCGGCAGAAAGTTCTGGATTTGCGAAGTCAGTCATCTTGTCCACATGTAAAACGACGGCGGTGCAGGGAAGGTCCCCGACAGTTACCCCCATCAGAACCCGACAAAGGTTAATATCCCTTCAAACCGGACCCTGAATAAGGCCCGATTTTGTCGTTTTGATGCAGAAAGTTTTTAAGGCGCGATGTTGGCTATTCGCCGGGGCGTTTGCATGTCAGCGCCAGGACAAAACCCATCCCGATCGCAATGCCGATGGTGGCCGACCCACCATAGGATACGAACGGCAATGTCATGCCCTTTGGCGGGACCAACTGCAGGGTCGATGCCATGTTGATCACGGCCTGCAACCCGAACTGCACCAGAATGCCGGTGACCGCCAGAACAACAAACAGGTTGCGTTCCCCCATCAGGCGCGACAGGCCGCGCATGATGATGAAGGTAAAGACACCAACCACCAGCACACAAAACAGAAGACCGAATTCCTCGCCCGCAACGGCAAAGATGAAGTCCGAATGCGCATCCGGGATGGAATTCTTTACCCAGCCTTCACCCGGACCACGGCCCATGATGCCGCCACTCATGAAGGCTTCCATGGATCGTTCGATCTGATAGCTGTCACCCGATGCCGGATCGAGGAAGCGGTCCACACGCGACTGTACGTGCGGCAGGATCAGATAGGCGGTAACCGCCAGCCCGACCGCGCCAAGTCCAAGGCAGAAAACCAGAATGATCGGAAGACCCGCGAGGAAGATCTGCACCGACCAGATCGAGGTAATGACAACGGTCTGGCCAAAGTCCGGCTGGATCATCAAAAGGAAGATACAAACCGCCAAAATCAGGCTCGAAACGATATAGCCCGGGAAGTTCGGGTTCAGCCGCCCTTCGGCAAACATCCAGGCAATCACAACCGCGAAGGCGGGTTTCAGGAATTCCGAAGGTTGCAGGTTAATGCCGGCAATGTTGATCCAGCGGACCGCACCCTTGATGTCTGAGCCGATGAACGGGGTAATGATCAGCAAAAAGATCACGCCCAGAAACATGAAGGACGCCAAGCGCCTGATCCATTTCACCGGCAGCAGTGAAATGCCAAACATGCAGATCGTTGCCATGCCCAGGAAGACAAACTGGCGGGTAACAAAGTGGAAGCTGTCGACATTGATGCGATCGGCAACTGGTGGGCTTGCCGACATCACCAGAAGCGCGCCAATCCCCATCAGAAGAATGATGGCAGCCAACAACCAGCGATCAACCGTCCACCACCAGATCCCCAGAACCGAGGTATCGGCACGCGAAAAGGCGATATGGGTGTTATGACCAAAAAGGGACTTCATGCACTTTCCTTCCCGGTCAGATCACCTTTTGCCAAGGCGGTATAAAGATCGCGGAATGCATCGCCGCGCGCTTCAAAGCTTTTGAACTGATCAAATGACGCACAGGCCGGGGTCAACATCACCACCGGTTTGTCATCACCACTTGCCTTGGCATCCGCAAAGGCGGCCTTGGTCGCGACATCAAGCGTTTCGCATTTCGCCCACGGCAGGTCATTGCCAAGGGTCTCGGCAAATTCGTTGGTCGCAGCACCAATCAGATAGGCTTTCTTGATGTGGGGATAGAATTCCTGCAATCCCTCGATCCCGCCTTCCTTGGGTTTGCCGCCAGCAATCCAATAGATGTTTTGATAAGCAGACAGGGCCTTTGCCGATGCTTCGGCATTGGTGGCCTTGCTGTCATTGACGAACACAACACCATCAACGCTACCAAGCATCTCCTGCCGGTGCGCCAGTCCCGGGAAGGACATGATGCCATCAATGATCCGGGTGGCGTCGACACCGCGCGCACGACACAGCCCATAGGCAAAGGCGATGTTTTGCCAGTTATGGCGTCCGGGCATGTGGGTGACGGTCGAAAGATCAAGAATGTGGGTCTGCGCCCCGGTCATGTCATCAATCAACCAGCCATCGGCACCGACATAGATGCCATGATCGACCGGCTGCTTGACCGAAACTTCGATGATGTGGCGACCGCCTTCACGGGCGAGTTCAACTGCCATTTTGGTGCAGGGTTCGTCATCAACAGAAATAATCGCCCATTTCGGCCCTTTGGAGCGGGCAAAGATCAGGTGCTTGGCCCCTATATAACCATCCAGCCCGCCATGGCGATCCAGGTGATCCGGGGTGATGTTTAAAAGCGCACAGGCATCAAAGGCCGCATGTTCAAGCAGCTCAAGCTGATAGGACGAAAGCTCAAGAACAAGGCAGTCATCCGCGGTGGAAGACTCAAGCCCAAGGGCGGCATTGCCAAGGTTGCCACCGGCCTGCGTTTTGATCCCGGCCTGATCGATAATATGGGCGGTCAGCGCGGTGGTGGTTGATTTGCCGTTGGTGCCTGTGATGGCAAGGGTTGGCACATCGGGCTGTGCCGTGCACAGCAGCTCAACATCGCAAATGATCGATTTACCCGCGCGGCGTGCCTTTTCAGCCGCCGGATGAGGGCTCGGGAATGTGGACGGGATGCCCGGGCTGATGACCAGCATGTCGGGTTCGGACCAGTCGCATTCCGCCAGATTGATCGGGGCAAGGCCAAGCGGTTCAAGCTGTTCGCGTGATGCTGCGTTATCATCCCATGCCCAGACAATGGCGCCTGCATTGATTAATGCTTTCACACTGGCAAGTCCGGATTTTCCCAGACCCAGAACCGCGATGGTTTTGCCGCGCAGATGCGAAAGATCAATCACGATGGGGTGTCCTTAACGAAGTTTGAGGGTCGCAAGACCAACCAGTGCAAGAATGACGGCAATGATCCAGAACCGGATAACGATGGTCGCTTCCTGCCAGCCCTTTTTCTCGAAATGGTGATGAAGCGGCGCCATGCGGAACACGCGTTTGCCCGTCAGTTTGAAGGATCCGACCTGAATGATCACAGACAGGGTTTCCAGAACAAACAAACCGCCAATGATCGCCAGAACCAGTTCGTGCTTGGTAACAACCGAAACCGCACCAAGCGCACCACCAAGGGCAAGCGAACCGGTATCACCCATGAACACCATCGCCGGCGGGGCGTTGTACCAAAGGAAGCCAAGGCCAGCACCCACCAGTGCGCCAAGGAAAATGGTCAACTCGCCGGAACCGGCAACGTAGTGAACCTGCAGATATTCGGCGAACTGCACGTTACCGATCAGATAAGTAATCAGCGCAAAGCTTGCCGCTGCAATCATCACCGGAACAATCGCCAGACCATCAAGACCATCTGTCAGGTTGACCGAGTTCGAAGCCCCGACCATGACAAACATGGCAAACGGCACAAAGAACCAGCCCAGATCCAGCAGGAAATTCTTGAAGAACGGGAAGGCCAGCGCAGTCGAAAGCGGATCGGCGGTGTTATAGGAAATCCACCAGGCGGCGAGGGCTGCGATCGAAAACTGCCCAAGCAGCTTGAGCTTGCCCGGAAGGCCTTTGGTGTTGCGTTTGGAGACCTTCAGGAAATCATCAAGAAAACCAAGGAAGCCATAGCCGATGGTGACCAGCAAAACCGCCCAGACATAAGGGTTGGTCAAATCAGCCCAGAGCAGGGTGGCAATCGAGGTTGAGATCAGCAACAAAAGCCCGCCCATGGTCGGCGTGCCCTTTTTCGTCAAAAGGTGGCTTTCCGGACCGTCTTCGCGGATCGGCTGACCTTCGCTTTGTTTGGAACGCAACCAGTTGATCAGGTGCGGGCCAATCACAAAGGCAAGGACAAGCGATGTGATGATCGCACCGCCCGTGCGGAAGGTGATATACCGAAACAGGTTCAGTACCGGCATCTGATCAGCAAATTGATAAAGCAGATTATAGAGCATTGCTCTGGTCGTTCCTTTTGAGGCTGAGGGTCAGCACTGACGAATATGTATGAAATGGTTGGTCGAATTTGTGCGGAAACTCGGAGCGAGGCAGAAGTAAGATATGAATCTTTCAATGCCTCGCGACACAGTAGGCCGTGCAAATTCGATCAATCCGAAGGACAACAGCATTATCTGAGAACTCCAGCGTCAAATCCCTTGAACGGGATGCCACCCAGTCCTTCAGGCTTTTCCTCGTATTTCACAGATAATGCTGTTGCCATTACATTCATATCCGTCAGTCCTGACCCTCTTCTGATGCGGTTGTGGATTATTCCACCACGCCACAGGATTTTAAGGCCGATACAATTTTCGAAACGTAAATGCCAAGTGATCCTTTGATCAAAACAACGTCGCCATCGCGCAAATCGGCCTTGATCGGCTCAATCGCGTCTTCGGCAACCTCAAAGTGGCCGGCATTGCGTTCGGAAGGCAGGGTTTTGTCGAGTTCGGCCATCAGTGGCCCGACCGAATAGACCCGATCAATTTCAAGCGAGGTCAGCGGGTGATGAAGATCGGCATGCATCTTGGCTGCAATATCACCGAGTTCGCGCATCTCACCCAGAACCGCAATCTTGCGTCCGCCTTCGCCCGGTTTGGTCTGCGATAGCACCTTGATTCCGGCCATCATTGAGGTCGGATTGGCGTTATAGGCGTCATCAATCAGGGTAAAGGTGCCATCACCGGACGGCAGCTTGACTGTGAGTGTCTGACCACGACCGGCAGGCGGGGTGACATCGGCCAGATCCTTCGACGCTTGAAGAAGGTCAGCACCAATCGCATCGACACAGCCCAGAACGGCAAGAGAGTTCAGAACCCAGTGTTCGCCCGGGCAGCCAATGAAGTATTCCAGGTCCTGACCACCAACACGGGCTCGGACCGCACTGCCATCTGTGACGATGTTGGCTTCAAACAGGCGATAGTTGGATACCGCATCCGTGCCAAAGCATTTGATGTTGGTCAGGCCCAGTTCCTTGGCGCGCCGCGCAAGGGCAAAGTAATGCAGGTTGTCACGGTTCAGGATGACGGTGCCATCGCTTTCAAGGCCTTCGAAAATCTCCGCCTTGGCCATGGCGATTTCGGCTTCGTCCTTGAAGAATTCGGTGTGAGCGCCCACCACGGTGGTAATCAGCGCCACCGAAGGCTTGACCATTTTCACAAGCGTGCTGATCTCACCCGGATGGTTCATGCCGATTTCAAAGACGCCGTATTCAGCATCAACCGGCAAGGTTGCCAGGGTGATCGGTACACCCCAGTGGTTGTTGAAGCTGGCCGGGCTGGCGTGGGTTTTTCCCTGCTCGGACAGTACGTATTTAAGTGCTTCCTTGGTGCCGGTCTTGCCGACACTACCGGTGATGGCAACGATTTTGGCTTTGCTGCGCGCACGACCGGCAAGGCCAAGGCGCTCAAGGGCAGCCATGGTGTCATCGACCAGAAGAACCTTGTCGGTATCGGTAATGCCGTTGGCATCGGAAACCATTACGGCATGGGCGCCGGCATCAAGGGCGGCCTGGGCAAATTTGTGGCCGTCGAAATTCGGGCCTTTAAGTGCGATGAAAAGATCGCCTTCGCTGACTTTGCGGCTGTCAATCGAGATGCCGGTTACCGTCCAGTCCCCGGTGGTTTTGCCACCGGTTGCGGTCGCGGCATCCTGTGCGGTCCATAAAACAGCCTGCGTCATAACGTCACTTTCTTTTCGCTCAGACCATCACGGCCAAAGCGCCGTAACGGGAATTAAGGTCAGTTGCCACCTGCAAGGATGCTACGGGCAACGGATGCATCATCGAATGGAAGGACCGTATCACCGACAACCTGGCCTCTTTCATGGCCTTTTCCGGCGATAATAAGGACATCGTTGCGCTGAAGAATGCCAATGCCCCGTTTGATCGCTTCGGCGCGATCACCGATCTCGACGGCACCTTCGCATTTTTCCTTGATCGCGGCACGAATGGTGGCAGGATCTTCGCTGCGCGGATTGTCATCGGTGATGATGGCAATATCGGCAAAGTCGTGGGCAACCTGTCCCATCAACGGGCGTTTGCCGACGTCACGGTCTCCACCGGCCCCCAATACACAAACAAGGCGGCCTTTGCAATGCGGACGGACGGCCTTGATCACGGTTTCAAGCGCATCTGGCGTATGGGCATAATCAACAAAGACCGGTGCGCCAAAGCTGGTTTTGCCAACCAGTTCAAGACGACCGCGCACCCCTTCAAGTTTTTCAAGCGCAAGAACAGCCTGATCAAGGTCCGCACCCGATGCCACAACGATGGAAAGGGCGGCCAGTGCGTTCATCACCTGGAAGCTGCCCATCAGCGGCAGGTGGATGCTGTATTCGCCCTTGTTCGCGGCAAGGCGGATCTGGGTGCCGGTGCTGTCAGGGGTTGCCTTGATCAGCTTGATGTCATCGGCGTTCTGGCCATAGGACATCACATTGATACCGCGCTTGGCGCAAAGCTCTTTCAGAAGGCCGAACTGTTCGACATCGGCATTAAGCACTGCCGTACCGTCCGTGACCAGAAGGTCCGAGAACAGGCGGGCCTTGGCGGCAAAGTATTTTTCAAACGTGCCGTGATAATCAAGATGATCACGCGACAGGTTGGTAAAGGCGGCTACCGTGACCTTGACGCCATCAAGGCGGTACTGGTCAAGCCCGTGCGAGCTTGCTTCCATTGCGACATGGGTGACACCGATGCCACACATTTCATCAAGGCTTTGATGCAGGGCGACCGGATCCGGCGTGGTCAGCGAGCCGGGAATTTTCGCACCCGCTGCACGAATGCCAAGGGTCCCGATCGATCCCGACATATTGCCCAAGATCGTCCAGAGCTGTTCGGTAAAGATTGCGGTCGATGTTTTGCCGTTCGTACCGGTGATCGCTGCAATGTTTGCCGGTTGCTGGCCGTAAAAACGGGCAGCCAACTGGGCATAGCGTTTGCGCGGATTTTCCACCGGGATCAGCGGAACCGTGGGGGCTGCCGGTCTTGGTGTGCCGTCCTTTGCCAGGATGGCGGCGGCACCAAGCTTGATCGCATCAGCGATATACTTGGACCCGTCATCACGTGCACCGGACAGGGCGGCAAACATATAGCCATCCTTCACAGTGCGTGAGTCTGCTGTCAGGCCCGTGATATCCGGGTCCTGTCCTTCGGCATGTTTCAATGCCGCCTGATCACCTGCCATGAGCTCAGAAAGACGCAAGTTTGCGCTCCCCCTTGCGAAGTTCAATCTGCAACGCTTGCTCTATTTCCGGCGCCTTCGCATTCGCCGGTTCAATGCCCAAAAGGGGAGCAATACGTGTCACAACCTTGCCAACGGCAGGGGCGGACACCCAACCTGCTGTGGCAAATCCATAAGTTTCTTTGGTGCCTTTGGGCTCGTCCAACGTCACCAGAACCACGTATTTCGGGTCCTGCATCGGGAAGGCGGCGACAAAGGTCGACATGCGGGCGTTCTTGACGTAGCGCCCGTTCACGAGTTTTTCCGAGGTGCCGGTCTTCCCGCCAAGGAAGTAACCCGCCACTTCGGCCTTCTTGCCAGAACCTTCGGTGACGACCAGTCGCATCAGGCGACGAAGTTGTTCCGAGGTTTTCTGGGAAAACACACGTTCGCCTGCCGGTGCGCCATCCTGCTTAAGGATGGTCGCCGGGCGACGAATGCCACCATTGACGATGGTGGAAATGCCACTGACAACCTGAAGCGGGGTGATGGCGAGACCATGACCGAACGAAATCGTCATGGTGTTGATCTCGCGCCACGGATTGGGCACAAGCGGCCCGCCGACTTCAGGAAGCTCGATCTGCGGTTTGTCGAGCATGCCAAGCTTTTTAAGGTATTTGCGCTGGTTCTCGCCGCCAAAGGCCATCGCCATGCGGGCCGATCCAATGTTCGAGCTGTGAACAAGGATTTCCGGCAGGGTCAGCCAGCGGTTTTCGGCGTGATAATCGCGAATGCGGAAACCACCAATCGCCAGCGGTTCCGTTGCGTCATAGACCGAGTTCAGCGTGGAAGTGCCGGTTTCAAGGGCGATTGCGGTGTTAAACAGCTTGAACACCGAGCCCATTTCATAAACGCCAAGCGTGGACCGGTTAAAGCGTGCATCGGCCGGTGCCTGACCCGGACGGTGCGGATCAAAGTTCGGAAGCGACGTCATGGCGATGACTTCGCCGGTATAGACATCCATCACCAAGCCCGCAGCACCAACTGCGCTATAGGTTTCCATCGCGGTTTCGACTTCTTCCTCAAGCGCGTATTGCACCCGGGTATCAAGCGAAAGCTGCAACGGACCGTTATTGATACGAAGCTCGTTATCAAACTCGCGTTCGGCCCCGGCGATGCCGTTATTGTCGATATCGGTAAAGCCCAGCGCGTGCGACAGCAAACGACCATGCGGGTAAACGCGACGTTCTTCACGTTGGAAGTTCAGGCCGGGAATACCCAGCGAGTTGACTTCATATTGCTGTTCCGGCGTCAGGTTGCGGCGCAGCCAGACAAACGCCTTGCGCGAGCTCAGGTGACGGATCAACGTATCACGATCAAGGTCGGGCAAGACGGTCAGAAGAAGGTCGGCTGATTCAACCGGATCCTTGACGACACGGGCATCGGCATAAAGCGAATTGGTCGGAAGATCGGTCGCGAGCAACATGCCGTTGCGATCAACGATATCGGCGCGCTCGGTCTTGAGTTCGCGGGTATCAGTGCCAGACGCGACAGCCGGCTCGTTACCCTGGCGCAGGACCGATGCATCAACCAGACCATAGGTGATCCAGCAAAAACCGATGATGAACATCGCGCCGGTAATGAAGATGCGGTTGCGCGCGGTTTCAAGCGCCAGGCGCTCACGCTGATCCGGGCCGAGTTCCGGACGATCACCACGCAGCCAGTATGAGAAACGGGTCAGGCTCATTGTGCGCCCCCCGTGTCTGCGGCAACGGACGGTGCATCAATGATCATGCTGTCAGCGGCTTCGTCATACATCAGATCACCCGGACGGGCGCGCGGGACGGGCATGAAGGCAACAGCTTCGCCGAACTTGTCGATGCGATACTGATGCAGATCGGCGTCTTCGGGCAGATCGTTGATGCTTGCCATCTGAAGCACTTCAATTTGCGCAAGGCTCAGATACTGTTTGGACAGGCGCTCGATCCGTTCTGGATTGTTCAGATAGCTCCATTCGGCCTGAAGCACATGGATGCTTTCCTGTTCGGCCAGAATGTCGGACTGGATGTCGGCGTAGCGCTTTTCAAGACGTTCGACCTGATGGCTGACCCAATAGGTGCCAGTGCCGATCAGGATGGTCAGGACGAGGCCAATGATGGTTACCGCACGGGTCATTTGTGACCTCCCTGCGATGTGGCGGGTTGCTCGTTGCGGGCAACTGCGCGCAGCTTGGCCGAACGCGCACGCGGATTGGCGCGAATTTCGTCTTTCTGACCGGTTACGGCCTTGCGCGTGATGGTCGAAAAGGTCGGAATGGCGACTTCCGGTTCGCCGGGCAGGCGGCGCGACATCTTGTTCGGATCGCCGGAGCGTTCCTTCATGAATGTTTTGACCTGGCGGTCTTCCAGCGAGTGGAAGGTCACGACCACAAGACGGCCGCCCGGTTTCAGTAGGTTTTCGGCGGCATCCATGGCGCGTTCAAGTTCGCCAAGCTCGTCATTCACATAAATCCGCAGCGCCTGGAAGGTGCGGGTCGCCGGATCAATCCCGTCCTTGGATTTGCGCACGACAGAACGCACCGCACGGGCGAGTTGGGATGTCGTCGTGAAGGGTTCTTCAGAACGAAGTTCGACAATCTTGCGCGCGACCTTGCGTGATGCGCGTTCCTCGCCATAGCGATAAACGACATTGGCAATGTCTTCTTCTTCGGCGGTGTTGACGAAGTCTGCCGCGGTCGGGCCGGACATCGACATGCGCATATCAAGCGGGCCGTCTTCACGGAACGAGAACCCGCGATCCGCCTGATCAAGCTGCATGGATGAAACGCCGATATCAAGGACGATACCATCAACCTGTTCTGGCCCGGCTTCGGGGATCAGGCGGCCCATATCGCCAAAGCAGCCCTCGACCATATGGAAGCGACCGTCATATTCGCTCTCAAGCTTTTTGCCGGTGGCAACCGCAGTCGGATCACGGTCAATGCCGTAAAGTTCGCACTTGGCGGAATCAAGAATGGCGCGGGAGTAACCGCCTGCGCCAAAGGTACCGTCAACCATGATCTCGCCGTCATGCGGTGCTAGGGCTTCTAGGACTTCGCGCAGCAGGACCGGCTTGTGTGGACGGTCTTCGGTGGCAAAGCTCAGATCGTTGTTGCTCATGATGCGTCTTCCTCATCCGAGGTGCCGGGACGTGCACCTTTGGGGAGTTCACTCATCGGTTTGAGCTTCAAAGTCGCACCACGATTGAGCGTGCGGGTCCGGCTGGCTTCTTGCAGGGGCTTGAAGATGTCAGGGTTCCACAGGCGGAAGGTGCGACCACGGCCGACAAAGGCGACCTGGTCTTCGATACGGGCAAATTCGATCAGTTCTGCGGGCAGAATGATACGACCTTCACCGTCGTAAGGAAGCATATGCGAGGAACCAAGGATGGTGTCTGCCAGATCATCGGCTTCGTCAGAGAACATGTCGAGTTCATCAAGCGATGCGGCAATGCGCTCCATGTGGCTGTGGCTACAGCCTTCAAGCGCGCTTTCCTTGTGGGATTGATACAGGTAGATGCCGGCGAATTCTTCGTTATCGAGGGCCGCACGGAACCGCTTGGGGACGGATACGCGTCCCTTCCGGTCCAGCTTGTGAATGTGCGTCCCTGTGAACAGCACTTCGCCATTCCCCTGATCAAAAACCCGATCTCAGAACACAGGACCCGGTTGGGCTGTCTTGCGACGGTGATGCGTCTGAAATGGATATGCCCCGCATGGCACGGAATTTGTACCTCTTTATGGGGTACCATGGGAAATGATGGGGGTCAATGGGATTTGATGGGCTGAATTATGACGTTTTGGCGCTTTCCGAGGGTTCCTGCGGTATATGCAAAAAGGCTGAACTCGGCCAAAAATCCCGGAAAACCGGTGCTGCTCCTTCTTCTGCCCATGAAATCCCAAATCCGTTCCATGGGTACCCATGGGAAGACCATCGAAAAACCGGAATTTGGGTTTTGATGGACCTGCTACGAAATCGGGTTTGGATTGGGTGTCGAAGACAATTTGCGATTTGATGGCCAATCGGGTTTGATGCGCGGGCAAACTCCTGCAAAATGTCAAAACGATCCTGAATGGTCTTTTTGATCTGCCATCAGGATTGAAATATGGCCCCGAACGGGGCGCGATCATCTGGCGCGGGGCAGCGTCAGTGAAACGAAGGAAGCGATTGTTGCGGATAAAAGCTGCCATTCTATTAATGGGTTGCGCATTCTCCTGTGCCGTTCTGGTCTCCGGACTGATCCCGGTCAGTGGCGGGGTGGCGTCTGCGCAGGGGCTTGGTCTTGACCCGGCTGGTGGCGGATCAAACTCGCCGGAAGTTTCATCGCCACAGATGCGTGAATTGCTGCCGCTCATCATGCAGCAGATGCAAAACAATCCGGAACTGATGTCGCAGTTCGGTCTGGGCGGACTTTCGGGGTTAAACGGTCTTGATGGGGCTGGTTCGGGTACCGGTGTGCCTGGCATGACCGGTGATGGGGTTGGCAATATCCCCGGTCTGAGCGAAGCAATTGCTAAGGCTCTTGCCCAACAAAATGGCGGAGCAGGTGTTGCACCGTCCGGCATCCCTGAACAGGTCAAGGTGTATCGCGAGCAGTATCATCCAATCGATATCGATCAGGATGGGCGGATCAGCGCGGATGAGGCTGCTGCCTATACCAGCTGGATGTTCCGCCGGCGTGATATCAGCGGGGATAACGTTCTGGTCGCGCGCGAATTTGCCGCGGTTGAAAAGCTGCCCGGTTCTGCAGAGGCCAATCGTCAAAGGCTGCGTACCGAAAGTCGCCGTCTTGATCTTTTGTTCCCTGAATATGATGCCGATGGTGACAAGATGATCACCAAGGATGAGTTCATGGCAAAGGTTCGCGCGACATATGATGAAAAACGCGGATCGGACGCCGATATTGATCCGTTTTCCTTCCAGACGGTGCTGCCGTTTTAATGGCATCTTGATCCGAAACGCATTCATCACATGACAAGCAACAGATAAACTGGCATCGGTATTGATCGGTAAGCCGGAAGAGACGGAGAGGCTCATGGACACCAACGAATTCTTTGCCCCGGTGCGCGCAAGCGCCGATGACGGCAATACAGCAGGTCCGGCGACCTCCGAAGGTGCTGCGAGTGCTGACAGTGGTGAAACTGCTGCAACCAATGTGGTGAGCGAGCAATCAGTGGCCAAACCGGCGGCACCCAAGGCCGAACGTCTTCCGGTTTGGGTGGATTTGCATGCGCCGACGTCAGAGGAAATTCACGAGATCGAAGAGCGCTTTGGTATCGAGATGCCAACCCGTGAAGAAATGCAGGAAATTGAGCTGTCCTCGCGTCTTTATGACGAAGACGGCGCGCTGTTCATGACGGTCTCGGTTCTGACCAAGGCAACCACCGATGCGCCGCAAACAACTGCAGTTACCTTTATTCTTGTCAAAAAGACCCTGATCACTGTGCGCTATGCCGACCCGGTGCCGTTCAAGACCTTTATCCGGCGCGTCAAACGCAGCCCGTCGCTTGCCAATAGTGCCGAGGCGGTTCTGTTTGGCCTGCTTGAACAGATTGTCGATCGGCTGGCTGATTTGATGGAGCAAACCGCGACCGACCTTGAAAACCTGTCCAATCAGGTCTTTATCAGCCCCGAAGAACAGGGATCAGATCGCGATCATCGTGAAACCCTGCGTCAGATCGGGCGTACCGGCAACCTCTCGGGCAAGGCCAAGGACAGTCTTTTGAACCTGCATCGTTTGGGTTTGTTCCTCTCGACCCAGGCGCGGCTGAAAAAGGACGCCAAGGCACGGCTCAAGATCCTGTCGCGCGATATCGTTTCGATCACCGAACACGCCAATTTCATCGCCAACAAGGTGACCTTCCTGCTTGATGCGACGCTGGGCATGATCAGTCTTGAGCAGAACAACATCATCAAGATTTTCTCGGTCGCAGCGGCTGCTTTCCTGCCGCCGACCCTGATTGCCAGCATCTATGGCATGAACTTCGAATTCATGCCGGAATTGGGGTGGGAGTTCGGATACCCGGTGGCGATTGCCCTGATGATCCTCTCTGCCGTCCTGCCGCTTTTGTATTTCAAGCGCAAAGGCTGGCTTTAAGGCATCTGGCAAAATTGGTGGGGCTTCTGTCCTTTCAGACATTCTTCGTGCTGCTAGATTGACGAGAGCAATTACCTGACTTTGGAGCCCCAAAATGAGCCATCCCGCCCTGATCCTGATTGATTGGCAGCAAGGATTTGATGACCTGAATTATTGGGGTAATCGCAATAACCCCAATGCAGAAGCCAATGGGGAGAAGCTGTTGGCATATTGGCGGGCACAAGGGTGGCCGGTTTTCCATGCAAAGCACGACTCAATAGAGCCACAATCGCGTCTGCATCCCGAACATACTGGCAATGCCTTCAAACCGGGGTTTGAGCCCGTGGGTGATGAGCCGGCCTATGGCAAGAACGTCAATTCGGCCCTGATCGGAACGGAACTTGAGGCGGATTTGCGCGTACAGGGCATTTCAAAGCTGGTTCTTTGCGGGATCACGACGGATCATTGCGTTAATACGACGACGCGCATGGCGGCCAATCTTGGCTTTGACGCGACCATTGCCGCAGATGCCTGCGCGACCTTTGATCGCAGCCTGCCGGATGGGAGGGTTTTTCCGGCAGATCTGGTGCATGATGTGGCGCTGGCCAGCCTGAATGGCGAGTTTGCGGCGGTCAAAACAGTAAACGAAATTGTGGCGGGCTAATCAGCAATTGACTTGCGTTCGCAACTCAAGCAGTTTCTGCCTCCAATCCCCGCGAAAGGTGTGCCTGCCATGACGAAAATTGATACCCAGGAAAAACTCCGCGCCATCTATGGAGAGCCGCTTGGGCTTGCCGCAGCCAAGTGCTTGCCGGCACTTGATCCGCACTGCAAACATTTCATCTCGCTTGCACCCTTTGCCGTGATTTCGTCTGCAGATTCTGATGGCAATGCCGATGTCAGCCCGCGCGGCGATGGCCCGGGATTTATCAAGGTGATCGATGACAAGACACTGGTTATGCCGGACCGTCCGGGCAACAACCGGGTCGATAGCCTGTCTAACATCATCGATAACCCGAAAGTCGGGATGTTGTTTTTCGTGCCGGGCGTGAATGAAACGCTGCGCATTAACGGCATTGCCGAAATCAGCACTGATCCGGAACTACTCGGTTTGTTTGCCGATACGCCGAAGGCACCGATCACCGCGATCAAGATTACGGTCGAGGAAGCCTTCCTGCACTGTGCCAAGGCCCTGATGCGCTCCAAGCTTTGGGATCCGGAAACCCGGATTGAGCGCAAGACGCTGCCGACCCTGGCCAAAATGATCAAGGACCAGACATCGAGCGACTTTGCCGAAGGCACGCAGGAAGAAGCGGACAAATATTTCGCGCAGTCGATCGCCGAGCGCGGTTGATCCGTCACGCGCAATCCAGCGCATTCTATCCGGGCGATGACGGGAAACTGTCATCGCCTTTTTTGTGTCTGAAAAGAAGTAAGACCAGATGGCCTGTAAGCCGGGTTCTGTCCATGCGGCGAACCGCACTGGATGACTATTCATCTGGGACGTCCGTCGCCGAACGCCTCCTGCAACCAACCCGAATGGTGGTGCGAAAACCCACCTGCCGACAATGCCGAAGCACCCGGCCGACCATTCCTATTAGGTTTTGCTCCCGGTGGGGTTTACCATGCGTCCCGCATTGCTGAAGGACCGGTGCGCTCTTACCGCACCCTTTCACCCTTACCGGATGGCTTGCGCGATCCGGCGGTATCCTCTCTGTGGCACTTTCCCTAGGGTCGCCCCCGCCAGACGTTATCTGGCACCGTGTTTCCGTGGAGCCCGGACTTTCCTCCCCGATTGCAAGCAATCAGGGCAGCCATCCGGCCATCTGGTTGATGTGGTGTAGGTAAGAAAGCAATTCCGGTCAAGAAAAACCGATGATCGCGGACGGTACCTTTGTTGTGCGCAGTTCTCTAGTGTATGTGAAGCAATTTGTGGGAACAGGATTGTCGTTGATATCAGGTCTTCGCAGCGCTTTTGTGAGATTCTGTTGCTCTCGAGCGTTTGGTTGGCACTTTATAAGTGATCCCATTTAATAAGTATTGTGTATGAGACACGCGATATATTTGAGCTCGATTAGAAACCTGATTTCAGTTGGTGTTGGCGGACTCAGTTTGCACCGGCGGTGCAATAGGATAGATTAGCCCCGAATTTTAACGTAACCGAGATCAATCGGTATCTTAAGCAGTTTTTCCAGTAGCTTCCTCACCGAAACCCAAGGAAAAAAAAATTATGTCAATACGGAATATGCGCCTTACCAGTCGGCAGATTGTGGGTTTTGGTGCCATCATCCTGCTGATGGTTTCTCTGACTATGATTGCGGTCTGGCAGGTCAACAAAATCGACAAGAATCTGACAACGATCATTGATGTTAATGGTGTCAAACAGCGCTACGCAATCAATTTTCGCGGCAGTGTTCATGATCGCGCGATCGCGGTCCGCGATGTTGTTCTTTTCGACGAGGACAGTGAATTCAACACGGTTGTAAATGAGATCAAACGTCTCGAGGGTTTTTACGAGGAATCATCACTGCTCATGAACGATATGTTCCGGGATGACTCTTTGGTGTCTCAGAAAGACCGCGAACTGCTCCAAGTCATTCGTGGTATCGAAGAAAGAGCGATGCCAATGATTGCAGAGGTCATCGAGCTGCGAGAGGTTGGTGACACCGACGCGGCGCAGAAGCTGCTTTTAAGTGATTTGAGATATGTCTTTGTGGATTGGTTGGCGGCGATTAATGCCTTTATTGACCTTCAGGAGGACATCAACAAAGAAATCGCCGACGATGCGCGAGGAACCGCAAGCGGGTTCCTGTCATTGATGTTTTTGATCCTTAGTGGTGCGATTATTGTCGCTGTAGCTTTTGCTTGGTGGAATATCAGCTCGCTCAAGCCGCTGACCAATATTACCCAGATCATGCGGCGTCTGGCGAACAACGATCTGACTGCCGATATCCCCGACAGCGAGAACAAAGACGAAGTTGGCGACATCATTGAGGCGGTGAAAATCTTCAAGGAAAATGCCGTCAATGTGCGCAGACTTGAAGAAGAAAGGAAGCAGCGAGAGACAGTCAGCGCGAGGCAGCGAAAAGAAGAAATGAACGGTCTCGCGTCGAGTTTTGAAACAACGGTTGGCGCAATTATTCAGGGTGTGGCTACAGCCTCGGAGGAGGTTCAGTCCGCAGCAGAATTTATGGTCAAGCAAGCTACCGAGTCAAAGAACTCTTCTGATGATTCTATGGAAGCAGCAGAGCAGGCTGCGAAAAATGTCAGTGCGGTCGCTGAGAGCGTGGCCGAACTCTCGCGTTCGGTATCAGACATTACCCAGAGGGTTCAGAAATCCAAAGAGATTACGGAACAGGCGATCATTGAGGCGGTCCGTAGCAACAAAATGATCAATGGCCTTGCTTCCTCTGCCGAACGCATCGGTGAGGTCATCGACCTTATCAACGCTATTGCATCACAGACCAACCTTCTTGCGCTGAATGCAACGATCGAAGCTGCCCGTGCCGGAGAGGCTGGCAAGGGCTTTGCTGTTGTTGCCTCCGAGGTTAAAAACCTTGCTCATCAAACAGGCAAGGCGACCGGCGATATATCCGAGCAAATTGCGGATATTCGTGCAGCTACAGATGAAGCAGTGCAGGCGATCAATGATATCAACAGCATTATTGAACAGATGAGCGAAATCACCGGCGGCGTCGCCTCTTCGGTTGATGAGCAAAACGACTCAATATCGCAAATTAGCGTCAACGTGGATGAGGCCGCACGGGTCACTACTCAGGTTCGCGAGAATATGATCAAGTTGAGCGAAACGTCCAAAGCCGCTGGTGAGGCTGCTACGAGTATGGAAAGTGCGTCGGTACATCTCTCAAAGCAGTCCCAATCACTCGGGAATGAAACAGATTCATTCATCAAAGGTATCCGAGTATCCTGATTTGTGCGCGGTTCAGGAAATATGGCGTGTGTTAACGTCGATATGACCTGAACCGCGAACAAAGAATAAGGTTTCCGCATACAGTCAAGCCGCATCTATGACTTGCCGTTTCGACGGGTTGTGAAAACGCAACGTTTGAACATATTCTTGATTAAGAATGTCAGATTGCAGTTTTGCTGACGCAGGAAACAAGTTCCATTAGGCACCTGAGGGTGGCGGCATCTGCTAATCCGGTCAGTTCTTCTTTGTGCCAATGGCGCTGGAAAGCCAGAAGTTGTTCCTGCATCGTGCCTGATCGGTACCCTAGCTTGCTAAGCAAATCCTGAATGGTTTCGTTGTTGATTTTGCTTGTCTCGTTTGCTTGTGAAAAAGACATATTGCTTTGTGGCCATAGCCCAATGCCATGTTTGGCAAGTTCATCCCAAGGAAACAGCTCGCCCGGGTCTGTCTTGCGATCCGGGGCCATGTCAGAATGGGCAATGATGCGGCTAGCTGGAATAGGATGTCGGCCAAGGATATCCTGACACAGTGCGATAATCGATGTGATCTGAATGCTGGGGAAGGCGCGATAGCCAAATTCATGTCCCGGATTGACAATCTCGATCCCGATGGAGTGGGAATTAATATCGTGGCAATCTTGCCAGGCACCAACTCCGGCATGCCATGCGCGTTTGTCTTCGTCGACAAGCTGGAAGATGCGACCATCCTCCTCGATCAGATAATGACTGGAGACAGAGCTTTCCCGATCACACAGTCGGTTAAGGGCTGCAGCACCCGATTGCATGCCGGTATAGTGAAGGACAAGAATATCAATCGGGCAGTCTCCTGGCCGCGGACCAAAATTGGGCGAGGGATGTTTGATGATCTCGCTTTTCATGGCGTTTTCTAACCCGTCATATCCCCGAAATGATCAATCCATGCCCTGGACTTTGCGATGTACCGGTTTGCGAAGCATGATGACGCCAACGCCACACAGAACAACAATGCCGCCAATAATCTTCAGGATCGAGAAGGTCTCGTCAAAGACAAGAAATGATCCCAGAACACTGATCACCGGCGCCAGAAGCGACCATGGCACAACCATGTTCACATCCTGCGTCTTGAGCAAATGATACCAGAAGCCATAGGCGACAATGGATGACATCACCACGGTAAAGCTGAGGTTCGCCCAAGCCACCCAGCTTGCCGTAAGAACCGCCTGATAGGCATTGGGTTCAAAGATCAGCGACAGGATCAAAAGTTGCGGGGCGGCCATAACAGCCATCCAGCCATTCAGTTGGAAGGTGTTGATATCGCCCAGTTTCTTGATCATCACATTGGCAACCGCCCACATGAAGGCAGCAAACACCACCAGCAACAGCGGCAATTGCAGGTCTGTCATTGTCGGGTCCCAGAACATGATGGTAACCCCGATAAAGGCAAGCGCCATGCCTGACAGGCGTTTCCAGCCCAAGCGATCATTAAAGAAATAGGTTGCCAGCATCGATGAGAACGGCACGCCCAGAAGAATGATAATCGCGACCGGACCCGCATCAATCATCGAAAGCGCATAAAACAGAACCCCAAAATGCAGACTGCCGAACGTGACCGAGATAATGGCAAGCTTGCCCAGACGTCCACGAGGCATGCGCGCAAACGGCACAAGCAGGATGGCAACCGCGGCAAAGCGAATGGCGGTCAGCATAAAGGGCGGAATTTCACCAACCGCACCCTTCACGGTCAGCATATTAATGCCCCAGATAACGGCAACGGACAGGGCCATCAGCATGGCTTTGATCGGCATGAGGCAAGCTTTCAGAACAAGGGCGACATCGTTTTGATGCCTGATGGGTGGTGGTCCTGGCCTGCCAAAGTGCAAGACCAAGTGTTTCCTTGATCGCCTGTTTTGCATCAAAGAACAAATGAGTTGTTTTCAACTCAGGCCTCAAGTGTGACCGAGCTCAAGTGTGGCCGAATATGTGTGGGCGGTAAAGTCTTGGGCGTGCTTCGCTGGTTATCTTGGCGAGTGGATGCCCGGTCAGGTCAGGCCTGACCGAGTTCTTCGCGCATCATTTCAAGTTCAAGCCAGCGTTCTTCGGAGGATTCAAGTTCTGCGCGCGCCGCATCCAGACGGTCGACCTTTTTCTGGAAGCCATCCGGGTCCTTGGTAAACAGGCTGCTATCCGATAGTGCATCTTCAAGGGTTGCGATTTCGCTTTCCAGCTTGGCCATGGCACCTGGCAGCTTGTCATATTCGCGCTGATCCTTATAGCTCAGCTTGCCGGATGGTTTTGACTTGGGTGCGGATGCCTGTGCGGTCTTTTTGACCTGTTTGGCGGCAGCCTTTTCTTCCTTGGCCGCTTCGGCGCGTGAAAGTTTGCGCTGGGCAATATAGTCGGAATAGCCACCGGCATATTCGATGGCGGTGCCATCGCCTTCCATCACGATGGAGGATGTGACCACGCGATCAAGGAAGTCACGATCGTGGCTGACCAGAAGAAGCGTGCCTTCATAGTCGCTGAGCATCTCCTGCAGCAGATCCAACGTATCCATATCCAGATCGTTGGTCGGCTCATCCATGATCAGAAGGTTGGTCGGTTTCGCCAGCTGTTTGGCCAGCAACAGCCGGTTGCGTTCGCCACCTGAAAGCGCGCCAACCGGGCTTCTTGCCTGTTTTTCGTCAAACAGGAAGTCACGCAGGTAACTTACGACATGGCGTGGATTGCCACGCACCATGACCTGATCGCCGCCAACATCGCATAGCGTATCCCAAAGGGTCTTGGTGTCATCAAGGGCGACGCGTTTCTGATCGAAGTAGCTGGGGTTTAGGTTCGTACCGATCTTGATCGTGCCGCTATCGGGTTCCAACTGCCCGGTCAGCATTTTCAGAAGTGTGGTTTTACCTGCACCATTCGGGCCGATAATGCCGACCTTGTCACCGCGCATGATACGGGTGGAAAAGTCCGAGATGATCGGACGGTCGCCAAAAGATTTGGCGATGTCGGTTGCCTCGATCACGACCTTGCCCGATGTTTCACCGGCGTCTGCGGCGAGCGAGACGTTGCCAATGCGATCAACCTGTTTGGAACGTTGTTCGCGCATGTCATACAGTCTGCGCAGGCGGCCCTGGTTACGTTTGCGGCGTGCGGAAATGCCCTGTACCGACCAGACGGTTTCCTGTGCGATCAGTTTATCAAGCTTGGCGCGTTCCTCGGCTTCCTTGCGATAGATTTCCTCGGACCATTCCTCGAACTGGGAAAAGTTGATCGCACCCTGATGCATGACACCGCGATCAAGCCACAACACACCATTTGAGACGGCATTCAGGAATGCACGGTCGTGCGAGATCACGACAACGGCACCCCGGAAATTCTTGATTTCGCCTTCAAGCCATTCAATGGTCGGCAGATCAAGGTGGTTGGTCGGCTCATCAAGCAACAAGACTTGCGGATCGGCAATCAGGGCACGCGCAATGGCGGCCCGGCGACCTTCACCACCGGAAAGCTGTTTGGGGTCGGATTTGGGATCGATATCGACAGATGCCAGCAACATGTCGGCGCGATAGGCATATTCCTGTTCATGGTCATCAAGTGCGGCAAGAACGAAATCCTCGACCGTGTCATACCCGTCGAATTTCGGTTCCTGATTAAGGTAGGCCACCTTGCAGCCCGGCTGCACAAACCGTTCGCCGCCATCGGGCTCTATTTCACCGGCAATGATTTTCAAAAGCGTCGATTTGCCGCCACCATTGCGCCCGACAAGGCACAGACGATCACGATCGCCAATGGCAAATGATACATCGGAAAACAGGTCATTCCCGCCAAAGGTCAGGTGAATGTCATTTATATTGATCAGCGGTGGCGCCATGGGAAAACCGACAAGTTTGAAAATAAAACAGGGTCACAATAACCGGCCCCCTGCAAACAGCAAATCGGGCGCTGTTGCAAGGGAAATCATATCAGGGTGGGATGCCATAAGATGGCCGGGTGATTTAGTTCGGACAATTACCGAATGCCACGTTCCTTGCGGATTTGATCCCAGGCGGCATTGATCCGCGCCATCTTGTCATTGGCCTGCTCGATAAATTCGGGCGGCATCCCCTTGGCAATCAGGGTGTCGGGATGGTTTTCGCGCGACAATTTGCGGTGTGCTGATTTCAATTCTTCATCACTGGCATCACGCGTCAGGCCAAGCTGTTCGTAGGGATCGGGGCCGTTTGATGCGGTAAAGGCATGATGCACCCGGTCAAAGTCGACATCGGCAAAGCCAAAGATATGGGCGACCTTTTTCAGGTAGTCCTGTTCGGCCGGGTGCAATTCGCCGTCGGCCATGGCGATCTGATAAAGCGCCTCAAGCACGCCTTCAAGGATGGCGCGCTCACCACGGAACATGGTTGCCATCTGGCGGGCATAAACTTCAAACCCGTCAGAAGACGTTCGCGCCATGTCAAAGATACGCCCGACATTCTTTTCTTCGCCGGGCGGAATGTGAAACACGCGCTTGAAGGTGTTGATTTCATCGCGCGAGACATGTCCATCCACCTTGGCCATCTTGGCAGCAAGGACGATCACGCCGGTGGCAAAGGCAATCTGACGATGATCATGGCCGCCAATTTGTGGCCCGCGCATGCCGCCCTTTATCTTGTCGACCACATGGCCTGCTGCCGCACCCAGGATTGCACCCAATGGTCCGCCTAAGGCGAAACCTGCGGTCCCGCCAATAATTTTGCCCCAGATGCTCATGGGTGATCTTAATCCTGTTTGTTGTCGTGCGGTAAGGGAAGAAAAGTTCGCCCGGTGCCCAAGGCACAAACATAGTGCGCAAGCCACGAAAAGAAATGGGCAAATTCACGGGTGGTATTTCTAAAGGTAGTGCTAATTAACAATTGGTCTATACTTTAGTGTTTATATATCTACTGATGGTAGAATGCTTTATGATGTTGAAATAACGAACAAAAAGAACACGAACATCAGGAATGTGGGGTGGAAACATGTCTTTCTTGTCGCGTATGAAACTGGTTTACCAGATTTCGTTGCTTAGTATCGTCGCATTGGTGATTTTCGCCATTGTTGGAATTACCCAATTTGTTGCCGATCAACAGCGTCAGGCAGCGCAAGAGATCGCCAAGGCCGCAAGTGTGGATTCCCGGACCGTTGGTCTTGTTTCGCGGGCGTTTCTTGATGCCCGACGTCATGAGAAGGATTTTGTCCTTCGACGAAGCGAGGAATATGTCACCGCCCATGCAGGGGCGGCGGAGGAAATCCGGGCCGGGCTAAAAGAACTCGCGGGGCGCGAAGAGCTTGGCGGTCTTCTTGAACAGGTCGGCCTGGCCCAAACAGCTGTCGACAATTATGTCGCCGAGTTTGCCACCGTTGTCGATCTTCAGCGCAAGGTCGGTCTGGATCCAAGTTCTGGATTGCTGGGCGAAATGCGCAATGCCGCGTCGGAAGTCGAAACCGCTTTGGGGGAAGTGGCGAAGCTTGAAGCGATGTTGGGGCTAAGCGGTACCAAGGATCTGTCGATTGCCGTTCTGCAGATGCGCCGGGACGAAAAGGATTTCCTTGCCCGTCTTGATCCGGCCTATGTCGAAAGTGTCGAGGCAACCGGCAAGCAGTTTGCGACGGCCCTTGCACAGGCGGGCAGCATTCAGGACGAAAAGAAACAGCAGCTTGGCAAGCTGATGGATTCCTATCTGGCGAACTTCAAAACGCTGGCGGATGCAGTTCTTGAGCGTGAAGCATCGCTGGAGCGTCTAAGTGGCTATTACGCGGCGGTCGAGCCCATTCTGGCAACACTCGACAATGAAGTTCGAACGGTCGCAGAAAATATGCAGCGCCGGGCTGAGGAAATCGCCCATACCGGTGTTCAGGTGACCTTTGCCATCTTTATCGCCGGTGCGATCATCATGATCTTGATGTCGACCATACTGGCGCGTGCAATTGTTCGGGCGATCACTGGCCTGACGACCAAGATGGCGCGACTGGCGAAAAACGATTTTGACGTCAAGCTCGATGAAGCGGACCGCAAGGACGAGATCGGTGAAATGGGCCGGTCCGTGGTTGTTTTCCGCGAAAACGGGTTGGAGCGGCAAAAACTCGAAGTCCAGCAGCGCGAACTTGATGAAAAACAGCGCCAGCGTATCGAACAACAGGAACAGCATATTCGCGAGTTTGACGATGATGTCGTCGCGATGATGAGCGAAGTGGGCACCGCCGTGCAGCAGCTTCATTCTGTGTCCGAGCTGTTGCGCAATAGTGCTGATACAGCCAACCAGCAATCAACGACCGTTTCTGCTGGCAGTGAAGAGGCTTCTTCGAACGTACAACTCGTGGCAACGGCTGCGACCGAACTTTCGGCCTCGATCCACGAGATCGCGGGTCAGATCAGCGATACTTCGAAAATGGCTGCGACGGCCAGTGACCGTGCCCAAACCACCAATGACGACATTCAGGGTCTGAATGCCGCGGCGGTGCGGATCGGCGAGGTCATTAACCTGATCAGCGATATCGCAGAACAGACCAACCTTCTGGCTCTGAACGCAACGATCGAGGCTGCGCGTGCCGGTGATGCCGGCAAGGGCTTTGCGGTTGTTGCAAGCGAGGTCAAGAACCTTGCCAATCAGACCGCCAAGGCGACCGAGGATATCTCAAGCCAGATCAACGATATCCAGCAGGCAACGCAATCGGCTGTCGATGCGATTGATGCCATCGTTCAAATGATCACCGATATCAGTGAACGGGCGTCTTCGGTTGCGGCGGCAGTGGAACAGCAGACCGTTGCCACCAGCGAGATTTCGGAAAATGTCGAACAGGCCGCATCGGCAACCAGCGAAATCTCAAACGCCATGCAGGGTGTATCATCTGCTGTTGCCGAAACCAGCGAGGCAGCCAACGATGTCCGCGGATCGGCCGACAATCTGGGCCGCCAGAGCGACGGGCTCAGCGAGCGGATCGATACGTTCCTTGCGAAAATGCGCTCCATCTCATAAGGCGATTTAGCGAGACTTCATTTCAGGATTGAAATTGGAACAAGGGGAAAGAGTGATCTTTCCCCTTGTTTTGTTGTGCCTGAGTTCAAATGTGAATCACTTGAGTAAGAGCAGGCACCAGGCGGGCATCATGAATGTCTTGCCGTGGCTTTGAAGCCAAATGTTTTCCCGGCAATTGGGGATGAGGTCCCCAAACTTGGGCTGGCGGGTGCGTGAGGTGTCTTCATTTCGTTGTTGAATAGAACCTGCGCATTTGCCGGAGAGCGATCAGCCGTGGCACATGCGACGTAACTGCTGGGGGTCAGTATGAATTTTCTTTCCAGAATGAAGCTTCTCTATCAAATATCGCTGATTGGTGGGGTGGCGCTGCTTATTTTTGTTGTTGTCGGTGTCGTGCAATTCGTTGCCGAGCAACAGAGACAGTCAGCCGAGGAGATCGCTGAAACAGCGCTCGACAACAAGCTCGTCGCTGACGCGATTTCGAAGGATTTTCTCAATGCCCGCCGGCGTGAAAAGGACTTCCTGCTTCGGAAGGATGAGGAATACGTCACGCAGCATGCGGAAGTTGTTGCTGAAGTGAATATTGGTCTGGCGCAGTTGGAAGATGCGCCAACTTTGGAAGCTTATGATGCGCAACTTGCCGCCATCATTTCGGCCTTTGCAAACTATTCGGCCAAGTTCTCGACCGTCGTCGAACTTCAGCGTGAAATTGGCCTGAACGAAGAAGAAGGCCTGTTGGGGCGGTTGCGGGGATCTGTGCACAACGTCGAAGAGGCGTTGAAGAAATATAATGCCGATAACCTGACCGTCATCATGTTGATGATGCGTCGCCACGAGAAGGATTTTCTGGCACGTCTTGATCCGAAATATGTCGGGCGCATTGATGATCGCCTTGCCGAATTTGCTCCTGCACTTGCGACGTCAAGCATCCCCGCCAGTGAAAAAACGGAAATCACCAATCTGATGAAGTCATATGTCACTGACTTCAAAGCTCTGTCGGAAAAGATCCTTCAGCGCGAGGCCGAGCTTGGCTTCCTGTCTGATTTTTATGCCGAGGCCGAACCGCTTTTGGATGAGATCAGTCTGGCAATTGGCGAAACTGCGCAAGGCGAAATGCTGCGTGCTGAAAAAATTGCGACCACCAGTTTGACCGTCACAGTTGTGATGTATGCGGTCGGCGTGCTTGCACTGATGGTGCTGTCGCTATTGTTGTCACGGGCAATTGTGCGCGCGATTTCTGGCCTGACAACAAAGATGACCCGGTTGGCGGAAAACGACTTTGATGTCGATATCAATGAAGTGAACCGGGCCGACGAGATTGGCGAGATGGGACGTGCGGTTCTGGTGTTCCGTGAAAACGGTATCGAGCGCATCAAGCTTGAAGCCGCCCAGAAAGCCGAAGATGAAAAACGTCGCAAACGCATGGAAACACAGGAACGTTATATCAAGGAGTTTGATGAGGCTGTCGTTGCCGTCATGGCAGATGTCGGCACCGCGGTTGAGCAACTCCATCAGGTATCCAATGTCCTGCGTAGCAGTGCAGAAACGGCGACAAACCAGTCAATGGTCGTTTCATCAGGTGCCGAAGAGGCATCTTCGAATGTTCAACTGGTTGCAACGGCTGCGACCGAACTGTCCGCCTCGATCAGTGAGATTTCCGGTCAGGTGACGGAAACATCGAGCATGGCGCAATCAGCAACAGAGCGTGCGCGTCATACAAACGATAATATTCAGGGATTGAATGACTCTGCGATCAAGATTGGCGAGGTGATCAGCCTGATCAGCGACATCGCCGAGCAAACCAACCTTCTGGCCCTGAACGCGACGATCGAGGCGGCCCGTGCCGGTGATGCTGGCAAGGGCTTTGCCGTGGTCGCAAGCGAGGTCAAAAACCTTGCCAATCAGACCGGCAAGGCGACCGAGGATATCACAACCCAGATCAACGATATCCAGCAGGCAACAGGTCTTGCCGTCGATGCCATCGACGAGATCGTCAAAATGATCTCGGACATCAGCGAAAGGGCCGCTGCGGTTGCCGCTGCAGTAGAACAGCAAACAGTTGCCACGGCGGAGATTTCGCAAAACGTTGAACAGGCCGCCGCCGGGACCGAGGAAATTTCGGCCGCGATGCAAGGGGTGTCGGCAGCCGTGAACGAAACCAATGCAGCGGCCGGTGATGTCAATCAGTCGGCGGATAATCTTGGGCATCAAAGTGGTGATCTGCGATCCCAGATTGATGGTTTCCTGGAACGGATGCGAGCACTTTAACGACGAATTGTCGATAAGTATAAGGCGGCGAGGGGTTTACCTTGCCGCCTTTATCGCGATAAAATTCCGACAAATTTCCAACAATGCTGGTCACGTTTGCCGTGATTGACCAGAAGAACCGCATAACAGGAAACGTCGGATGGCTGATAAAACGCGCATTGTCTCCTCGTCACATCTTGTCTCGGAACGCGCAGCCGAGCTTTCAGAACTTGAATTCGCCCTGATCCTGTCGGGCAACGCGTTTAACCGCTGGATGGTGCGTTGCATGCGTGCGGCCGGTATGCCCGATGTGTCGGTTCTTGATATTCTGGTTCTGCACAACGTCAATTCGCGTGAACGCGAAAAAAGCCTGTCCGAGGTTTGCTTTGTGCTGAATGTCGAAGACAGCCACCTTGTGAACTATTCCCTTAAAAAGCTTCGCAAGCTTGGTCTGGTTGATGGGGTCAAGCGCGGCAAGGAAGTGCATTACGCAACAACCGCTGCAGGCCGCGACATGTGTGAGAAATATCGCCAGGTGCGTGAAGACTGCCTTGTTGAAACCTTCCAGCGGCTGGGCGTGAACGCAGAGGAAGTAGGCGATGTTGCCAAGACGCTTCGCGCAATTTCCGGCGTTTACGATCAGGCATCCCGCGCGGCGAGCTCGATCTAGGGGCCAGCCCAAAGCAAATCGCACATTTTTCTTGGTATCATCCTAAAAGATTACGGGCGGCAGATCAGAAGGACTGCCGCCCGTTTTCTGTTGCGGGACAACGGATTGGCAATGATCCGGTATTTCACAGGGATGTACTCGGGTTGCAGTTTTTGCATGGTAGTTATGAAACAACATTGACAATTTATCGGTAAAATGTGATCAATGTGTCGGGAGGCTACTTTGGAGTCTCGGTACACGAAAGCGTGTATCGGCTTGCATCACACACAGGGAGACTTGAAAAATGTTGAAAAAAGCACTTTCAACCGTCGCAGTTGCAGCGATCACCATGTCAGCCGGTTTCGCATCCGCTGAAGAAACCTGGGACATGGCAACACCGTATCCGGACGCGACGTTCCACACCCAGAACATCATCGAATTTGCCAAGGACGTAAATGAAGCATCCGGCGGCGAACTCAACATCACTGTTCATTCCGGTGGTTCGCTATTCAAGCATGCTGACATCAAACGTTCGGTTCAGCGCGGCCTGATCCCGATCGGCGAAACACTGATTTCGCTGCTGGCGAACGAAAACCCGATCTACACCGTTGACGCGATCCCGTTCCTGGCGACTTCCTATGAAGATGCCGAGAAACTTTGGGAAGTATCGCGCGCTGGCATCGAAGCAGCCCTTGCTGAAGACGGCCTTAAAGTTCTTTATGCTGTTCCGTGGCCGGCACAGGGTCTTTACACCGCAGACGAAGTCAATACCGTTGCTGACCTCGAAGGTGTGAAGTTCCGTGCATATAACGCCACCACGTCTGAACTGGCGTCCCTGACCGGCATGGTTGCGACCCAGGTTGAAGTTCCGGAAATCCCGACCGCCTTTGCCACCGGCATTGTCGAAGCGATGATCACCTCGCCGTCGACCGGTGCGAACTCCAAGGCTTGGGACTTCGTTTCGAACTTCTATGACGTTCAGGCATGGCTTCCGAAAAACATGGTTGTTGTAAGTGCAGCAGCATTCGATGGCCTTTCTGCCGACGTTCAGGCTGCCGTTCTTGAAGCGGCTGCCAAAGCCGAGACCCGCGGTTGGGAAATGAGCATGGCAGAAGCCGAAGAGAAAAAGAAAATTCTCTCTGACAACGGCATGAACGTTGCTGCACCGAGTGCAGAACTCAAAAACGGTCTGGCAGAAGCTGGCGACAAGATGGTTGCTGGTTGGCTCGAAAAAACCGGCGATGAAGGCAAAGCCATCATCGACGCGTTCAAGAACTAATATCCGGTTCCTGCCAATTGCCGGGGCCGGACGGTTGTCGTCATCCGTTCGGTCCCGGACAATCCGCACATTTTAATGTTACTGTCCGTTCATTACGATAAGTCGCTTTGGGGATAATCGTTGGCGGAAAGGGGGACTGCTGTGCGCAGACTGCTAGATTATTTATTCAAATTCAGTGCCGTTCTGGCGGCCGCATTCCTGGTAATCATCGCGCTGCTGATCCTGGCTCAGTCCTTGGGGCGCCTTGTCGGGATCGCCGTTCACGATGCCAATGAACTGGCCGGGTTCTCGCTTGCTGCCGGTACGTTCCTTGCCCTTGGTCCTGCACTTCGTGCCGGCACCCATATCCGGGTCATGATCGTTCTTTCCCACCTTAAAGGCGGTGTCCGCCGTTTGGTCGAAGCGATCACCCTTCTGGTTGCGATCTATCTTGCCGGTTACTTCGCCTGGTGGATGGCGGTTCTGGCCCAGGAAAGCTTTTCGTATGGCGATACGTCGCCCGGCGTTCTGGCCTTCCCGCTGTGGATCCCGCAAACCGCCATGGCGTTTGGACTTGTTGTCTTTACCATCGCACTGCTCGAAGCATTTGTTGATCTTCTGGCTGGCCGCGAACCCGCTTTCGTCAGCGGCGAAGCAAACGAACTGAACGAGTAGGGGGCGGTCATGGACGTACTTCAAATCGGTTTAATCCTGATGGGCCTGCTGTTCCTGTTTCTGGGCGCTGGTCTGTGGGTTGCACTTGCACTTTTTGCCATTGGTGTTTTTGCCATTGATGTTTTCACAAGCGGCCAAACCGGTCCGATTATCGCCACCACAGCATGGTCAAGCCTTGCGACCTGGTCATTGGCACCGCTGCCGCTGTTTATCTGGATGGGTGAAATCCTGTTCCGGTCTCGCCTTTCAGAAGACATGTTCACCGGGCTTGCCCCGTGGCTGAACAAGCTTCCGGGCCGGTTGTTGCATGTGAACATTCTGGGGTGTGGTATCTTTGCGGCTGTGTCTGGTTCGTCCGCGGCGACTGCTGCGACCATCGGGCGCATGTCGATCCCCGAACTTCGTAAACAGGGCTATGCCGATAGCCTGATCCTTGGCACGCTTGCCGGTTCCGGTACGCTGGGTCTTCTGATCCCACCGTCGATCATTCTGATTGTTTATGGTGTCTCGGCCGAACTTTCCATTGCCCGTCTGTTCATCGCCGGCGTCATTCCTGGTGCCATGCTGATCGTCATGTTCATGAGCTTCGTTGGCATCTGGGCCACGATCAACAAGGACAAGATGCCAGCAGCTGAACCGAGCATCCCGTTTGCCGAAAAAATCCATGCATCGGGTCGTCTGATCCCGGTCATTCTTCTGATCTCTGCTGTGATCGGTTCGATCTATGGCGGGGTTGCCACCCCGACCGAGGCTGCGGCATTCGGTGTGGTTGGCGCGTTGATCCTCTCAGGCCTTAGCGGTTCGCTTTCCAAGGAAAGTCTGCTTGATGGCATCATGGGGGCGACCCGCACATCCTGCATGATCTGCTTTATCCTTGCAGGGGCGGCGGTACTGACGGTTGCCATGGGCTTTACCGGTGTGCCGCGCGAATTGGCGGCCTGGATCGCCCATATGGAATTGTCGCCTTATGCACTGCTTGGCGCACTGACCATTTTCTTCATCGTCCTTGGCTGCTTCCTTGACGGGATTTCGGTGGTGGTTCTGACCACTTCGGTGATCCTGCCGATGGTGCAGGCCGCGGGCATCGACCTTCTGTGGTTTGGCATCTATGTGGTGCTGGTGGTCGAAATGTCACAGATCACGCCACCGGTCGGCTTTAACCTTTTCGTGCTGCAAGGCCTGACAGGCAAGAACCTGTTCAAGATTGCAGTTGCTGCCTTGCCATTCTTTTTCCTGCTGTTGTTTGCCGCCCTTCTGATCACCGTCTTCCCGGGGATCGTGACCTGGCTGCCAACGCAGATGAGTGGCTAACGGCGATCGACTGGACTGAATTAAATATTCGAATTTTCTGACTACAGATGCCTTAAGGAGTGCGCATCATGGCACCGCTCGACCAAAATTCGCCCACCTCGCAGACGACCGGACAGCCGAAATGGCAGTTCTGGATTGATCGCGGCGGCACCTTTACCGATATCGTTGCCCGCAAGCCCAATGGCACGCTTGTCACCCACAAGCTGCTTTCGGAAAACCCCGAACGCTACAAGGACGCTGCCATTCAGGGCATCCGCGAGCTGCTTGAGGTTGCTGAGGGCGAGAAAATCCCGGCTGAGAAGATCGAAGCCGTCAAGATGGGCACCACGGTCGCAACCAACGCCCTGCTGGAGCGTAAGGGTGATCGCACCGTGCTGGTTACCACCAAGGGCTTCCGCGATGCGCTGCGTCTCGCCTATCAGAACCGCCCGCGACTGTTTGATCGCAACATCATTCTGCCGGAAACGCTTTATGAAACCGTGATCGAGACTGCGGGCCGCTTCAACGCGCAGGGTCACGAGCTCGAAGGCATGGACCTTGATGCGCTGCGTGCTGACCTGCAGAAGGTCTATGACAGCGGCATTCGTGCCTGTGCCATCGTCTTCATGCATGGTTATCGCTATACCGCCCATGAACTGGCAGCCGAAAAGGTTGCCCGCGACATCGGCTTTACCCAGGTTTCGACCAGCCACCAGGTCAGCCCGCTGATGAAGCTGGTTTCGCGCGGTGATACCACCGTGGTTGATGCCTATCTGTCGCCGATCCTGCGTCGTTATGTCGAACAGGTTGCTGGTGAGCTGGGTGGCGTGAAGCTGATGTTCATGCAGTCGAACGGCGGTCTGACCGATGCGGCCAAGTTCCAGGGCAAGGACGCCATTCTGTCCGGTCCTGCTGGTGGTGTGGTCGGCATGGTCCGTACGGCCGAAATGGATGGCTACAAGCAGGTTATCGGCTTCGACATGGGTGGTACTTCGACCGACGTTTCGCACTATGACGGCGAATACGAACGCGATTTCGAAACCCAGGTTGCCGGTGTGCGCATGCGTGCACCGATGATGAAAATCCACACGGTTGCCGCCGGTGGTGGCTCGATCCTGCATTTTGACGGTGCGCGTTTCCGCGTTGGCCCGGACAGTGCCGGTGCAAACCCGGGCCCGGCGGCCTATCGCCGTGGTGGTCCGCTGGCGGTTACCGACATCAACGTCATGCTGGGCAAGGTTCAGCCGGACTTCTTCCCGAATGTGTTTGGTCCCGAAGGCGACGAGCCGCTTAATGCCGAAGCCGTCCGCAAGGGCTTCGAGGAAATGGCGGCTGACATCGAAAAGAATACCGGCCAGATCCGCACCCCCGAAGAAGTCGCCGAAGGCTTCCTGCGCATTGCCGTTGAAAACATGGCAAACGCCATCAAGCAGATCTCGGTACAGCGCGGCTACGACGTCAGCGACTATATCCTGCAGTGCTTTGGCGGTGCCGGTGGTCAGCATGCCTGTCAGGTGGCCGACACCCTTGGCATGACCAAGGTCTTTGTTCATCCGTTCGCGGGCGTTCTGTCGGCCTATGGCATGGGCCTTGCCGATATCCGCGCCATGCGTGAGCAGGCCGTAGAAGGCCAGCTTGCCGCCAGTGGCCTTGCCGACCTTGATAAGCAGCTGGATGCGTTGGCTGTTGACGCCCTGGCTGAGCTGAAAGAGCAGGGCATTTCTGATGACAAAATCAGCCTGCTGAAACGCCTGCATCTCCGTTATGACGGTACCGACACCCCGCTGATCGTTGATTTCGGCGATGTCGATGCCATCAAGGCCCAGTTCGAAGAACAGCACAAGCAGCGCTATGGTTTTGTCATGAGCGAGAAGCCGCTGGTCGTTGAAGCCGTCGCGGTCGAAGCCATTGGCGAAACCCAGAGCCTGCCGTCTGCCATGGCTGAACTGGGTGGCGCGGAAGTCATGCTCAAGCCGCTGGCGACCCGTCCGGTCGTGTTTGATGGCAAAACCGAACAAACCCCGTTCTACAAACGTGAAAACCTGAAACCGGGTGCGACCGTTCGTGGTCCGGCGGTTATCGTCGAGCCGGTTGGCACCACCGTGATCGATCCGGGCTGGGAAGCCAAGGTGAATGGCCTTGATCATTTGATCCTGAACCGTGTTGTGCCGATGAAACGGACCGAGGCAATTGGGACCCAGGCCGATCCGGTGATGCTTGAAGTGTTCAACAACCTGTTCATGAACATTGCCGAGCAGATGGGTGTCACTCTTGCCAACACCTCCTACTCGGTCAACATCAAGGAACGTCTGGACTTCTCGTGCGCGGTGTTTGATCAGGAAGGTCTTCTGATTGCCAACGCCCCGCATATGCCCGTCCACCTTGGATCGATGGGTGAGTCGGTTCAGGCCGTGATCAATAACAACGCCGGGAAGATGAAGCCGGGCGATGTTTATATGCTCAATGACCCGTATAACGGCGGCACGCACCTGCCCGACATCACCCTGATCACGCCGGTCTTTGGTGATGATGGTAAGGAAGTACTGTTCTATGTCGCATCGCGTGGTCACCATGCCGATGTTGGCGGCATCACCCCAGGCTCCATGGCGCCGAATTCCCGCGTTCTTGAAGAAGAAGGCGTTCTGATCAACAACTTCAAACTGGTTGATCAGGGGGCGTTTGATGAAAAAGGTCTGACCGATCTTCTCGAAGGTGCAAAATACCCGGCACGTAACCCCTATCAGAACATCGCCGATCTGCGCGCACAGATCGCGGCCAATGAAAAGGGTGTGCAGGAACTGCGCAAGATGGTCGATCACTTTGGCCTTGATGTGGTGCATGCCTATATGCAGCACGTTCAAGACAACGCCGAAGAAAGCGTGCGTCGTGTCATCGATGTGCTGAAAGACGGCGAATACGCTTATGAGATGGACAATGGTGCGGTCGTCCGCGTCAAGGTCACCATCGACAAGGCTACCCGTTCGGCAACGGTCGATTTCACCGGCACGTCCGATCAGCTCGATAACAACTTCAATGCGCCGTCTGCGGTGACCCGTGCGGCTGTGCTCTATGTCTTCAGAACGCTTGTTGATGATGACATTCCGCTCAATGCCGGGTGCCTGAAGCCGGTCAACCTGATCGTGCCCGAAGGATCGATGCTTAATCCGCGTTATCCGGCCGCCGTCGTTGCCGGTAACGTCGAAACCAGCATGCATGTCACCGATACGCTTTATGCCGCCCTTGGTGTGCTTTCGGGTGGTCAGGGCACGATGAACAACTTCACCTGGGGCAATGATACGCACCAGTATTACGAAACCATCTGTGGCGGTACCGGTGCCGGGCCTGACTTTGATGGTACGGCAGCTGTTCATTCGCACATGACCAACTCGCGCCTGACCGATCCGGAAGTTCTTGAATGGCGCTTCCCGGTCCTGCTCGAAAGCTTCGAAATCCGCAAGAGTTCCGGCGGTGCGGGCAAGCACAAGGGCGGCGATGGTGCGATCCGTCGTGTTCGTTTCCTTGAAGACATGACCGCATCGATCCTGTCCAACCACCGTCGTGTGCCGGTTCAGGCATGCCAGGGTGGGGAACCCGGCCAGCTTGGCCGTAATGCCATCGAACGGATCGACGGCACGGTGATCGAGCTCAAGGGCACCGACGGTGCGGAAATGCATCCGGGCGATGTCTTTGTCATCGAAACTCCGGGCGGTGGCGGTTACGGCAAGGCCTGACCGCCCACCCAACCAGATGTCCCGGGCCGGGAATGTGTTCCCCCCTTAAACACCTGATGTTTCCGGTCCCCAAAGCCGCCTTGCTCCCTGTTGCAAGGCGGCTTTTTCTTGATGTTATAAAGATCGTCCCTACATGCAATTCACGTGGGGTTTCATTAAAAATCAACGACATTGCCATTGAGGCCCGTGGTCAAATCAACGATGATCATGGATGTTGCTGCTATCTTGGATGCGAAATACCAGATGCCTGCCCGCACAGGCGGTATTTCGGGGGATCAGATCGGCCTGAACAGGACAGGAAGAGAGCACCGTGAAATTCTTCATATTGAACCAGCGCTATTTCGTGATCGCGAGTGTTGTGGTTTTGGCTTTGGCCTCAGTGGTCCTTGCGCTGGCGATGGATAGCTGGTTCTGGGTGCCGGCTGCAATTTTCGGTGTGCTGGTGCTGGTGGGGTTGCATGACCTTTATCAGAACAAGCACTCCATCCTGCGCAACTATCCGATCAGTGCGCATATTCGTTTCATCCTCGAAAGCTTCCGTCCGGAAATCCGCCAATACCTGCTTGAAAGCGATCAGGACGAAATCCCGTTCAGCCGTCAGGCACGCGGTCTTGTCTATCAGCGCGCCAAGGGTGTCGAAGACAAACGCCCGTTCGGCACGATCGAGGAAGTCTATAAATCCGGCTATTCCTGGATCACCCATTCCGTCGCGCCCAAGCACATCACGGACACCGATTTCCGGGTGCGTGTTGGCGGGCCGCATTGCAAGCAGCCCTATGATTGCAGCCTCTATAACATCTCGGCCATGAGCTTTGGGGCGCTGTCGGGCAACGCGATCCTGGCGCTCAACAAGGGTGCGAAAAAAGGCGGTTTTGCCCATGACACCGGCGAAGGCAGCATTTCACGCTATCACCGCGAAGGCGGTGGCGATCTGATTTATCAGGTGGCGTCGGGCTATTTCGGCGCGCGCAACGAAGATGGCAGCTTTTCCGAGGAAAAGTTTGCCGTCACGGCTGCCGATCCGCAGGTCAAAATGATCGAGGTAAAGCTGAGCCAAGGCGCAAAACCCGGCCATGGCGGCATGTTGCCATCAGCCAAGATTACCCCGGAAATCGCCGAGGCGCGTGGTATTCCGATGGGGCAGGATTGTGTGTCTCCGGCTGCGCACAGCGTCTTTAATACGCCAATTGGCCTGATGGAATTCATCGGTCGCTTGCGCGATCTTTCGGGTGGCAAACCGGTCGGTTTCAAGCTGTGTATTGGCCACCGTCGCGAATTCATGTCGATCATCAAGGCGATGCTTAAAACCGGCATCACGCCTGACTTTATCGTGGTCGATGGCAAGGAGGGCGGCACCGGTGCGGCCCCGGTCGAATTTGCCAACCGTGTCGGCATGCCGATGCAAGAAGGTCTGACCTTTGTCCATAATGCGCTCCGTGGCGCTGGCATCCGTGATCAGATCAAGATTGGTGCTGCGGGCAAGATCGTCTCTGCCTTTGATATCGCGCGTACGCTGGCGCTTGGGGCCGACTGGTGTAACGCCGCGCGTGGCTTCATGTTTGCACTGGGCTGCATTCAGGCCCAAAGCTGTCATACCAACTGCTGCCCTGTCGGCATCGCGACACAGGATAAAATCCGCCAGCGCGCCCTTGATCCGGGTGACAAAAGCGAACGCGTTGCGCGCTTCCATAAAAACACCATGCATGCACTGGCTGAAATCACCGGGGCTGCCGGTTTGACCGATCCGCGCAATTTCATGCCCTATCACTTCATGGTGCGCCAGAAAGACAACGAATTCGTTGATGGCAACGAAGCCTATCCTTACCTTCCCGAAGGCTTCCTGTTGCAAGATACCGAACTTCCGGAACTCCACGAATGGCATTCCCGCTGGGGCCGCGCCTCAGCCGAAACCTTTGATCCCAAGGAAATACCTACCGGCCCCTATAAACGGGCACAGGCCATTGCGGGAGAGAAGGCTGCTCAATAAAGGCAGAGAGACAAGACTCTCTAAGATTCAGTATGTGTCTAAGAAGTATTGAATTATATGGCTTGTTGCTCCGCAGATTACCTTAAGGTTGCTTGGGGTACTGTTGCCCGCGTCGTTATGAATATTATTTTCTAAGTCGCGAACCATAGTGCGACTTTGTAGGTTTTGAAGAGATTCAACAATCTTATGAGGCAATGCGTCGGGGTTTTGTTGGGAAAAGTTGATAAGATCTCCAAGCCCTATTTTCTTTTTCCGGCCCCCTTGGGAGATGGCGGGGAAAGTTAGTATCAACCCACGCTCTAGGAGTGCGCGAATAAGAAAAGAAAGAGATAGTGTGGGGACAGTTGATAGATTGCTTAGGCTTCTTGCTTCTGCAGCCAAGTGCGATAAACGGCTATCTTTTGTGTTCTTGTAATTAAGGTTGTTCAAAAGGACAGGACGTAAGTATCGAGGTGATCCATCATTCGGATCGGGTTCACTAGTTTGCGACAGTTTGGATGCTTGCTGAGGAAACTCAACAACTGATGATTTTATCGTTCCATCCTTAAAGGAAAAATCGAACTTTCCACTAGTCTTTTCGTTTTCAGCGTGCTCGTTAATGGGAAAGCAGTTTTTTAAATACTTTCCAACGCTCGATCCTTTCTGAAATCGGTGCTCAGTATTCCGTTTTTGCGACACAATGCAGTGACGGCAAATTTCGGTGATTACCTCTTCATTTTTGGGGAACTTAACATTTATCGATCCATCTTCTAGAAAAAGCTTGTGCCCGAAGTGATCCTTGATTTTGTTGTTAAATACCACGTCAAGGTAAGGTTCTATATCAACAGTCGCGTCTCTTAGGATCTCTTTTTCAGAATCGCTCAGAAACGGTGTCATTAGCGTATGATTGATGCATGCGAAATATCTTACATATTTGTAGATATCGTCGTTTGTTTCTTCGAAGTAACTAGATACTTCTTCAATTGGCACATTTTCGCTCAAGAAGTTCTGAGCTGCATTGATTCGGCGGCGTAGGTTCCAGTGTTTGCGATTGTACTTTGAGAGATGAAGTTTAGCGATAATTGGATTTGATACTTGTCTCGTCGGAACCGTTTGAACTTCAAGCTTCTGAATGTTCTTTCGTAGGTTCTCATCAATCGTAGGAATCTGCCTTGCAAGATGCTCTTTTGAGACAAGAGATGGACGCAAGAGAATTTTGCAGGCAGCGACGCGTCGATTACCTTCTAGAACTACGTATTCGTCATCTTGCTTTAAGCAAATTATTTGTTCGGCAGGGAATAGACCGCCCACTTCATGAATTTTTTTAGCTAGATCAATTACTTCTTCAAACTGAACTAGATAGGAAATTGCAAGCAAGTCACTGTTCTTTGCGTAATCGTCAAGCCGTGGATTATCTACATCCAGAACGATCTTATCTATCGGTACTTCTGGTTCATACTCCCAGTGAGTGCGATCTATCATACTTCTGAAGCCCCTGAATAACCCAAAACCTCTAATATACTTTGGCTGTTAAAGTCACGGTGCGTCAATCTAAGATTGCGTTTTAGTGGAGGGTGTTCTCGTTGAATGCAAAGCCCGGCTGCTAAAGCAGCCGGGCTTTGCTGTTAGCGTTGACATAGTTCTGCGCGAACTGCCAGGAGCCCGTCACGGGTGATGCGATAGGGGGCACCCCCTTGTGAGCGGATCAGGCGGCGTTTGCGCAATTTCTTGAAGACATCAAGCGTACATGCGGTCAGAAACCATCCGTCGCGTGTGATGCAATCTTCTTCGAGAACATGGTTTTTGTCGTCCTTGATCACTTTGATCAGGCCGCCTTGAGCGAGTGCATGAAGCACGCGCTGTTCATTTTTTGAAATATTCATCGGTCAAAGTCCGAAAACCAGTTGGTAAAACGGTTTCCGATCGGGACGGGCACAACAGTACCGGTCACGCGCACCCGGTTTTAAGGTCGGGCAGGCGGTCCGATCTGCTGATCAGCGGTCTTGCGTTGAAAGACTCAAGGCTGTCAAACCGCGATCAGCGGCTGTGCCGGGACTCTGACATAAAATCTCCGATTAAGGTTCGGACGCAAAGTTGTCCGATTGCGCGCATTTGTCAAGCTGCGCGCTGCATTTCGACCATGGGAACCTTGTGGTCATTGACCGGGCCGGTCACCATAAAGCCGAATTTGCGATAAAACGCCTTGGCACGTTCATTGGTCACCGGAACGGTCAGGCGGACATTGCTGCGCACGCCGATTTCGGCTAGGACATCAAGAGCGGCAATCATCAATGCCTTGCCCGCACCACTGCCTTGGGCCGTCGGATCAACAACGATCCAGCGGATTTCAGGTGCATCGTGAATGGCAATGACATAGCCCAGAAGAACCTCATCACGCGCGGCGACATACACAGAATGATTGTCAGATTCTATGCCCGCAACAAATGCGTCAATGGCTGCTTCGGTCAGGCTGTGGGCGAAGGTGCTGGTTGCTTCGTCAAGTTCCTCGACAAGGCAGCAGGCCTCTGTTGCGCGCTCCGAAATCGCACGCACGTTTGGCAAATCGTTTGCAGTGCCTTTGCGTATCTGCATGTTTTGCACTCTAAGTCATTGTTCTTTCGGGCGGACCCTTTGGGAAGAGTTTCTCCCAAAAAGAATACCGGGAGGTTAATGCCACAGTGCTCGCCACAGCGGGGATGACATTTCGGTTATCACTTCAAACGGTGCGGGATTAGGCAGCAAGGGGTTACTTGCGACGGCTTTTCTTGTCGCGATACATCTCAAGATCGGCAATCGCCATCATGTCCTCAAGGCTCTTATCAAGCGGATCGAAGAAGACCGATGCCCCGGAACTGATTTTTGGCGTCTCGCGGATCGGCGATTTTGAGGTCGGGACCGTCAGTTTGGCGTGATCAAGGGCATTGCGTACCCGGGTGATGATCGTGGTCAGATCACCGCGATTGCGCACATAGCCCAGAACGGCGAACTCATCGCCGCCGATGCGGCCGCAAATATCAACTTCGCGGATGCTGTCGGTGATCGCCTTGGCGACGGCACGAAGGGCTGCGTCACCAGCGGCATGGCCGTAATCATCGTTCCAGTGTTTCATGTCATCAAGATCGATAAAGATGATCCCGATATTGTGGTGATAGCGTTTGGCGATACGGATCTTTTGCTGGGCAAGCAGTTCAAACCCTGCGCGGTTGCTCATGCCGGTCAGCGGATCGGTCATCGACAGGTTGCGCATGATTTCATACTGCTCATACAGGCGCAGATCGGCCTCGATCAGGTCGCGGAAGACCTCCATCAATTCCTGCAGGGTGTTTTCATATGCCGTTGCCTTGGTATCGAAAACGCAAAGCGTTCCAAAAACAACGCCGTTCGGCCACATAAGCGGCACCCCGAAATAGGAAATATAGCCATCTTCGACCACTTCGGGCTTGTTGCTGGCATTAGGTTCGTAAAAGGCGGACTTGGACCCGACGACACGACGGCAATAAAGATTGGCATCAAGCGATTGCGGCTTGCCCGAAACCTTGGGGGACGGGTTTTCCGGGTTCTGGCTGGTCAGGGCTGCGCGAAAGCCGAGCTTTTCATTGTATTCAACAACGTAGCCCGCCGTTGCGCCCAGAAGCTGTGTCATCAGGTCGACAACGCGTTGCCACTTTTCGAGCGAGGCCATCATGACCTCGTCCTGGGTGACCCAATCGACTTTTTTTAAGCAAGACCATCGTGCGCGCCTTTACCCCATGCCGATCAATCTGCCTGATCAGCTCAAATTACATTATAGCACAGTACTATAAGGAAGTATAAGAAACCTCTTAACAAAATGCTTTCGCTTCAACATCTTGAGGGTGGTTTTTTGATCCCTTGTATAGATCCGGGAAATGGGACGTCGATGAGCTGATCTTTGGCGGAGCTGTCGTGTTTTTGCCCCTTTTTCTTGCGATTGAAACCGACAGGTTCCAAACTTGTGCGCAAGACGACATCCGAACAGATAAACAGGAGATGCCCACATGGCAGACGTGATCGACTATACGATCCATGGCGAAGAGATGCAGCTGGTTGAAATCGAACTCGATCCCGGCGAAGGGGTTCGGGCCGAGGCCGGGGCCATGATGTATATGGGCGATGGCATTGCCATGCAGACTGGCACGGGTGGTGGCCTGTTTTCCGGCTTCAAGCGCATGCTGACCGGCGAGGGCTTCTTTATCACAAGCTTTGTCCATGAAGGATCGGGCAAGGGGCATGTCGCCTTTGCTGCCCCCTATCCGGGCAAGGTGGTGCCGCTCAATCTGGCCGAACATGGCGGTGAGATCGTCTGTCAGAAGGATGCGTTTTTGTGTGCGGCAGCCGGCATTGATATCGACATCGCCTTTTCCAAGAAACTCGGTGCCGGCCTGTTTGGCGGTGAAGGTTTCATCCTGCAGCGACTGAGCGGTGATGGCATGGCCTTTATGCATGCTGGCGGCACGATCATTCGCAAGGATTTGCAGGCGGGCGAAACGCTTCGGGTGGATACCGGGGCGCTGGTGGCCATGACCCCGTCCATTGATTATTCCATCAAGTTTGTCGGTGGCTTTACCAACGCGCTGTTTGGCGGCGAGGGGCTGTTTGTCACCACCCTTGAAGGGCCGGGAACGGTCTGGCTGCAAAGCCTGCCATTCTCGCGTCTGGCGGATCGTATTGCTGCGGCCCTGCCGCAGGATCGTAACAAGGGCTAGGCGCTGCGTACGTAAAGCTTACCCGAAAGGGTCTTGAAAATGGATGGGGATAGCGCGGTTTCATGAAGCATGCGCTATCCCCATATTCCTCGCAGAGATATGCCGTGATAATTTTTTGCCGAATTCTGGTAAAAGGTAATACCAATTTCGGGCATCACGGCGTAGGGTGTCTGCCAAATTTCAGTCCGCTGCTGTCTTCCCCACGGTATCAAGACAGCACGGACAAACGCCATCAGGACCACACAGGCCGAAAGAGTAAACATCATGTCAGTTCGTGAGTATGAACGTATCGAAACCCCGGAAAGTCTTATCAGCGCGCTTCGCGAGATGCTTGGCGATCGTCTTTCGACTTCCGCATCTGTGCTTGAACAGCATGGCAAGGATGAAAGCTGGCATGAAGCATCCCCGCCCGATGCGGTGGTGTTTGCAAACTCGACCGAGGAAGTGGCAGAGGTGGTCAAGCTTTGCGCGGCCCACGATGTGCCGATCGTGCCGTTTGGCACGGGATCGTCGCTTGAAGGTCACGTGGCGGCACTTCGCGGTGGTATCTGCATCGATGTGTCGCAGATGAACCAGATCCTTGAGGTCAATAACGAGGATCTTGATTGCCGTGTCCAGGCCGGTGTGACCCGTGAACAGCTGAATGACCATCTTCGCGATACCGGGTTGTTCTTCCCGATTGATCCGGGTGCCAATGCCTCGATCGGGGGCATGACCGCGACCCGTGCGTCGGGCACCAATGCGGTGCGTTATGGCACCATGCGTGAAAACGTCCTGAGCCTCACGGTTGTCACCCCGGATGGCAAAATCATCAAGACCGCCAACCGCGCGCGTAAATCATCGGCGGGCTATGACCTGACCCGGTTGTTTGTCGGCTCCGAAGGCACACTGGGTGTCATTACCGAAATCGGCCTCAAGCTTTATGGCATCCCCGAAGCAATGTCGGCGGCTGTCTGTGCCTTCCCGACGGTTGAAGATGCGGTTAACACCGTCATCCTGACCATTCAGGCGGGTATTCCGGTCGCACGTATCGAGTTCCTTGATCCGTTGCAGGTGCGTGCGGTGAACAACTATTCCAAGCTCGACCACAAGGAAGCACCGACGCTGTTCTTTGAATTCCATGGCACCGAGGCCGGGGTTAAGGAACAGGCAGAATTCGTGCAATCGGTCGCCGAGGAATTCGGTGCCGAGGAATTCCAGTGGGCGACCCGTCAGGAAGATCGCAACAAGCTTTGGGCGGCTCGCCACAAGGCCTATTACGCCTCGCTTCAGCTTGAACCGGGCAAGGCCGGCATGCCGACCGATGTCTGTGTGCCGATTTCAAAACTGGCAGAGGCGATTTCGGAAACCCGTGCCGATTGCGATGCCAGCCCGTTGACCTGCACGATCATTGGGCATGTTGGCGATGGCAACTTCCACACCCTGATCCTGCTTGATCCCGAAGATCCGGCCCAGATGGAAGAAGCCAACCGTCTGCACCGTCGCATGGTCGAACGCGCGCTTAAGCTCGGTGGCACTTGCACCGGTGAACACGGCATTGGTTATGGCAAGCTTGATTTCATGGTGACGGAGCATGGCGAAGATACCATCGCCGTCATGCGCGCGATCAAAACCGCCCTTGATCCCAAAGGTCTGATGAATCCGGGCAAGCTGATCCCAGGTCTTTGATATTATCAGACCAATAGGTCTATCGCATTGAAAACGGGGCCATTTGGCCCCGTTTTTGTTTTTCGCTCAGAAGCGGAAGGAAAGCGATAGCGACCCGAACTGATCCGCCCCGCTTTGGGCGGTGAATTCCGGGGTGCGATAGACATGGGTGTAGGTCAGGCGTGCCTGACCGATAATCACCGCGAGACCGATCTGCAGATCACCAACCAACGGCTCCTTATCGACCGAGTTGCTGTCGGTAAAGGTATTGCCATCAAGGGTGATGTCACGCGCAACATACCGCCCGGCAAAGCCTGCAAAGATATAGCCACTCAGCGGGAAGCCCTCGGTATCGGGCACAAAGAAGTCCGATCCCGGCAGGCTGGGACGGATACGCGGCGGGCCGTAATCGGCCGGCAGGTCAAAGCCCATACGGAACATCGTGCCGAGCTCCGCATTGGTAAAGGCATTCCCGAGTGTGACTGCACCGTGCGGCGTGGCATCGAACTCGACCCCCAGAAGATCGGCTTCAAACCAGCCGCGATATTTCCGCTCATAGGTCAGGCCAATGACCGGTTCGTTTTTGATCTGATTGTCCCAGCCTTCGGGATGAGGGCTGTTGATCTGCTTATGGACAAAGGACTGCGTTTCATCGGCAAGCGATGCCGGGCCAACCACGCCAAGGGTCAGCTCCAGCGTATCAATGCGCGAATAGTTGCTGTCTGATCCCTTTTTCTGCAGGCCGGTATCGGACAAAAGTCCCGCAGTACCATACAGCATCCCGGCCCACGGGCGGTCATCGGGCTGATTTTCCGCAATCGTGATGTCATCAGGCGTGAACATGGTCTGGCCCAGCGAGTAGCTGGTGCGAATGCGGCCTTCGGAGGCAAAGAACGGAACCTGTTTGGCAACGTTCAGAAAGCTTGCAGGCGCTGAATCTTCCGGCGAGATGAAGGCAAGGCGTACACCGTTGGTGTAGTGCTGATCGCTATTTGTCGGGGTGAACAGATCGTTTTCAACCGACAGCGACACACCCCATTTGTCGTCCGGGGTGCGGGTCGATTGCGGTCCATCGGCCGTGTTGGTTTGCGCCATGGTCCCTTGCGTGCCAGCAAACAGGGCAAGCAGGGAGGCTGAGACAGCGATAACACGACGAGACGCGCGGGCGTTGAGCATGATCAAATGAACTCGTGAAAGCAGTTGGTTACCAGATAGCGATCTGTTGCCGACTGATCTTGGACAATTTATGGCAAGCATGCCAGTGAAGTTTGCGGGGTCGTGAACGATGTCTCACCGCATATACACGGATTGATCGCCACAAAGCTTAAACTGCCAAGGGCGGGTTTTGTTCCCGCGCGTTGGATCATTCTTGTTGATTTGTCCGACCAATGAAAAACGCCGCCCTTGGATCAAGGACGGCGTTTGTAAAATCGATTGCCGGGAAAGGCTCAGGGAACCTGACGGCGCAGGCGGGCGACGTCGGCCTGACTTTCATCAATGATCCCGCGATAGGCATGCCAGCTTGAGAAGCCAAGAAGCGGCATCGTAATCGCCAGTCCGAACATGAAGACAACCATGCCGCAGGCCGAAAGGATGGCAATCACTGCACCCCAGCCGACCAGAACCTTCCAGTTCTTGCGAAATGCCGAGACACTGATGATCACAGCCGTAATCACATCAACGTCTCGATCTACCAGAAGCGGGATCGATACCACCGAAACCGCAAAGGCAATGATCGCAAGCACACCGCCAAGAAGGCCGCCGGTGATCAGGAAGGTTATCGCATCACGAGAGAAGAAGGTTTCCCAGACCAGCACATCAAGCGATGGCATGGTGCCATTGTAAAACAGCGCAAACAGCAGCATCGCAATGCGCGTCCAGGCCAAGAAGAACAGCATCAACAGAACACCAATCGCCCCGATCTGACCGGGATTGCGGCGAAAACCATTCAAACTGTGCCAAAGGGTAACGTTTTCGCCCATCTCTAGGCGGCGACTGGTTTCATAAAGCCCGACCGCCACGATCGGGGCCAAAAGCATGAAGCCAGCCGCAAGTGGTAAGGTCAAATAGGGTTGGCCGGAGCGGAAGATGCTGAGAATGATCAGCCAACCGGCAACGGTACACAGCGCACCATAGGTCAGGCCAATGGCCGGTGTGCGTTTGAAATCGCGCCACCCGGCTTGCAGCCAGGCACCCGATTGGTCGGTGGTGATGGTACGTACAGCGATACCGCGCTGTCCGGGGTCGACCGCTTTTTCTGGCGTTTCGATTGTTGTATCGGTCATTTTAATCCTCCCTGTCGCGATTGCGTACAACGATCATCCGAATGGAATGAAAGTCAGGATTGAATTTTTTGTTTTATAAAATGTATCATTTTGAAAGCCGATTTCCACCATCCAATTGATTTTAAACTACGTATTTCGCCAATTGGTAAATTCGCAAATGGCGTTAAAGGTTTTCTTTCCGTGGATTCCGGTTTTGTTTTTAATCCTTCAAAATAACGTAATATCAAGGTGATGCTTGATCAGAGGGCTGTGCTGACACACATGAAGATGGTGCCTTCGGAACAAAGGGGCGCCGTTCGGGTTACACAGTGATTAAGCTTGCCCGAAATTAGCTATAATCTTTGGCCATTTTCTGTTGCGAGAGTCATCACGAGCCTTATGCTTTCGGACATGAAATCAAACCTTTGTGGGTTTCTGCCATATTCGGCGGATGACCTTGCGATCTAGCGGAGCCTGACTGTTGAAAAAAATCCTTGCCGCAATTGGCGCACTTCTCGTGGTTCTTGTTGCCGCGTTGCTGATCATTCCGTCGCTGATCGACTGGAATGGCTACAAGGCACAGATCAGTCAGGCTGTGCGTGATGCTACCGGCCGCGAACTGAACCTTGCCGGTGATCTGTCGATGTCGCTGATCCCGTCGCCGTCACTGACTGCGACCGATGTCAGTCTGGGCAATGTGGCTGGCGCGCAGGACGCCAACATGGTCGAGATCGGCGAAGTCCGGGTGTCGGTGGCCCTGATGCCGCTTCTGACCGGCAATGTGCAGGTGACCGAAGTCAGCCTGATCAATCCGGTGATTGCCATCGAAACCTTTGAAGATGGCAGCAATAACCTGGTGTTTGATCCCAATCAGGCAACGCGATCCGGCCCGGATGCAGGTATGATCACAACGCCGGGTGCGGGTAGCGAAACCGCGTCTACCCCGACCGAAGGTGGGGATACTGCCGCTGATAGTGGTGAAGAGGCCGGCAGCGATTTTGCCAGCACCATTCAGGTCGACCGTCTGGAAATCGAAAATGCGACCATCATTTATCGTGCGCCGGGTTCCGAAGAACGTATTGAGGGCCTGACCCTTGGTGTTTCCGCACAGACCCTGAATGGCCCGATCGAGGGTGAAGGTTATGTCTTCTATCGCGGTATCCCGCTGACCTTTGCGCTTAATGTTGGCGAGATCATCCAGACCGCGCCGTTCCCGGTCAGCCTCAAGCTTGGCATTGATGAGGTTGATGGCGGTGTCACCGTTGCCGGACGTGTCGACCTTTCATCTGACAATCCCGGTTTTGACGGCGAAATTGACAGTGACTTTGACGACCTGCGCGAAGCTGCCATTCGGATTGCCGGTGACCATGCCGATATCCCCGATATCGCTGCCAAGCCTCTTGATCTTGGCGGGCATATTACGGCCAATGCCAAATCGGTAACGCTGAATGATCTTTCGATCCGCTTTGGTGAAACCCGTGGGTCGGGCGCGATTGCCATTGATCAGGAACCAAGCCTCAGTGCTGATGTCGCGCTTCGCTTCAACCAGCTTGATCTTGATAGCATTCTGGTGCTGGCCGATATGGGCGATGCGACGTCTTCACCTGCTGCAAACAGTGCTGACAGTGCATCGACAGCTTCTGGTGATGCCGCGGGTGGTGCGCAATCCATTCCGTCGCAAAGTTCGGTCAAGAAAGGCGGTACGGCCAATGCCCCGGCCATTCCGGCCGATCTGACGGCCTCAATCGATTTTGAAGTCGAAACCCTGATCTATAATCAGACACCGGTCCACAACGCGCGGATCAATGCCGCAATTGCCAACAGCAAGGTGACGCTTAACGAAGTGTCCGCAGGTTTGCCGGGCGGGACGGACGTTGCCGTGTTTGGCAGCATTTCCGGTGAAACACCAACGCCGAGTGCGGAACTGAGCTACGAAGTCGCTTCGGAAAACATTCGTGCGGTCATTCGTTGGTTGGGTGCGGATGTTGATGGCATTCGTGCCGATCGTCTGCGTCGCTTCTCGCTGACTGGCGGGATTAAGGGGACGAGTGAACAGCTCAATATTTCCGATCTTGATCTTCGGGTTGATGACACCGCCATTCGTGGTGCGGTTGTTGCCAATTTGAGTGGGTCGGGCCTGCCGGCCTTGGGCATCGGCCTGAAGCTTGATCGGATCAATCTTGATCAGTATCTCGCCGCCAGCCCGGATGCAGAGGTTTCTGTTTCCGCGACCTCGGATGCGGGTTCTACGTCATCTGGTGATGGCGGAACGGCATCTTCGGGTGGCGGCACGGCGTCTGCCACGAAGCCCGATATGGTCAAGGTCATCAAGGACGCGTTGGCCCCGCTTGAAGGGCTTGCGGCCAATTACCGACTGGCGGCAGATGAAATCATTTCATCGGGTGTCTCGGTACGCGGCATTTCAATTGATGGCAGCATCAGCGGACCTGACATTACCCTGACCAACTTTGCCGTTGCTGATGCCGCCGGTCTTTCGGCCAGTGCAAAGGGTGTGTTTAACGGTTCGGCCAATGTTCCGGCATTTGATAATTTGTCGGTACGCGTGACTGCCAAAACGCTTGAGCCGCTGGCAAAGCTTACCGGCATTACCCTGCCGGCCCCGGCCAGCAGCTATAAGAGTGTTCAGGCCAATCTTGGCCTGAATGGTCCGGTGACTGGTCCGACGGTTGCGGTTGATGTTTCCAACCCGCTTCTGCAGGTCGCCCTTGATGGTGTTGTCTCGGAAATGCTGGGCAGCAATCCGGGCATCGATGGCAAACTTGCCGTGCAGGCATCAAGCCTGAACCGTGCGCTTGAGCTTCTGGCCCCGACCTATACGCCATCAGGCAATCTTGGCCGTTTGGCGGTGTCGGGCAATGTTCAGGGCAATGCGCAGAACGTCGCACTGGATGGCTTGAAGCTTATCCTTGGGGCGTTTGAAACAGCTGGTAACGTTCGTTTCGATGGTTCACAGGCACAGCCCAAGCTTTCTGTCGACCTTTCGGGGGGCAAGCTTGTGGTTGATCCGTTCCTGCCCGCCGCAGAACGCGCAAGCCTGATGCCCGGTATCGGCAGTGGTCCGCGCAAGGCGGCATTCAATCTGCCCAAAACCACAAATGTTACCCGTGTTGATGCACGTGATGGCACGCCGTGGGATGACAATGTGATTGATGTATCGGCGCTGCGTTCGATCGATGCGGATATCTCCATCGCGTTGGATCAGCTGGACTTTGATACCTACAGCCTGATCAATCCGGACCTGAAAGCCAATCTGGTCAATGGTCTTCTGACCATTCCGTCCTTTACCGGGCTTTTGGGGCAGGGTGACCTTGCCATAAACGGCACCTTTGATGCCCGCAGTGCCGATGTTCCCAAACTGGCACTTGCCGGGAAACTTGATGGTTCACGGATTGAAAGCCTGGCCCCGATACGTGTTGCAAACGATACCATCCTTGGTGGTGTTGGCCTGACCTTTGATGCCAATGCCCAGGGCAATACATCCCGCCGTCTGGTATCGGCCCTGAATGGGACGGCCAATCTGGTTCTGAATAATGTGCGCTTTAGCAATGCAGACAATCGCTCGACCGATCCGCAACTGAATATCGAAGCGTTGTTGCGTCAGGGGCCGCAGGCCATGGTGGTTGAAGGGGTTGGTAATAACGATCTGTTGCAGACGCTCGAAGCAGACATGACGATCACCAACGGTATTGCCAAAACCACCCGGGTTGAGGCGGTCTCACGTGTCGGGACGGCGGATGCGGATGCGACCCTTGATCTGCCGCGCTGGGTCATGGATACGCAGGCTGATTTCGATTTCTCTGAAAAGATCGAAGAGCTGCCAGCGTTTAGCGTCTATGCCAAAGGCAAGATCGACGATCCGGTCATCACCGGTCGCATGGACAAGGTTGCCGTCAAGGTCCTTGATAACCTGATCGACAAGGCGCTCGGCGGTGACGGATCGTCCAGTTCTTCCGGATCTGGCGGTGGTTCTGCCGAGGATGCGGCCAAGGGGCTTCTGAAAGGACTGCTCAATCAGTTCGGTCGATAAGCCGTCAAACCATTGCAATCTCGATAAAACGGCCCTGCTTTGCGGGGCCGTTTTTGTTTCAGTTCAATAAGTTGATGTTGGATTGTCATAAATAAGCAAAAAAACCTTAACAAAGAGGTCCGGCTTCGACATGATCCGCCCGTCGATTCCCTTTGATGGTAACGGTTGATTATGTCGGTAAAGAAAACTGCTCTGGATAAGGATCTCAAGTGGCAAAAACGCATGGATGCGGGGCTGGGTGAAACCGCTTCGATCAGTGCAAAGCTTGGTTTGGCACTTGTCTTCCTGCTTGCCTGTAGTGCGTTTGTCGCCTTTCACATGGGCGGACTGCCGCAAAGTGGCTTTCTGATCGCGGCTGCTGTTATTGGCGGCTATATGGCGCTCAATATCGGCGCGAACGACGTTGCCAACAATGTTGGCCCTGCGGTGGGCTCCAAGGCGCTAACCATGGTTGGCGCCCTTTTGATTGCCGCGATATTCGAAGCGGCCGGTGCGATCATTGCCGGTGGCGATGTTGTCGGCACGATCAAGAACGGCATTATCGACCCGACCCAGATGCCCGATGCCAAGACCTTTGTCTGGGCAATGATGGCGGCCCTTCTGGCAGCGGCCCTTTGGCTGAACCTTGCAACCTGGCTTGGTGCACCGGTTTCAACCACGCACTCCATCGTCGGGGGTGTCATGGGTGCTGGGATGGCCGCCGTTGGTATTGGTGCGGTAAACTGGCCGACCATGGGCAAGATCGCCGCAAGCTGGGTGATTTCCCCGGTGCTTGGCGGTTTGATCGCAGCAGGCTTTCTGGCTTTCATCAAATTCCGCATTCTTTACACCGAAGACCGTGTGACGGCTGCGCGCAAATGGGTTCCGATCCTGGTGGGCGTGATGGTTTCCGCGTTTTCGATGTACCTGATGATGAAGGGTGTAAAGAAAATCTGGAAGGCCGACACCCCGGTCGTCATCGCGATTGGTATTGCCGCCTTCTTCCTGACCGTGATCCCGGTGCGCAAGGCCGTCTTCCGGGCATCGGCAAGCATGACCGGTCGTCGCAAGGAAATCGCATCGCTGTTTCGTATTCCGCTGGTGGTATCGGCAGCCCTTCTTTCCTTTGCGCATGGCTCCAACGACGTAGCCAACGCGATTGGCCCGCTGGCGGCCATTGTCTCGGGTGTTGATAGCGGTCAGATCGTGACATCTGCCCCGATCCCGATCTGGGTGATGGTGATTGGTGCGGTTGGTATCTCTGCCGGTCTGATCCTGTTTGGTCCGAAACTGATCAAGACGGTTGGTTCGAAAATCACCAAGCTTGATCCGATCCGTGCCTATACCGTGGCATTGTCAGCCGCCCTTACGGTGATTGTCGCATCTGCGCTGGGCCTTCCGGTCAGCTCGACCCACATTGCTGTTGGTGCGGTCTTCGGGGTTGGCTTCCTGCGTGAAAGCCTGTCACATCGCCGTCGCCAGATCGCACCGCCGATGCTGGTGGATCGCAGCGAGAACGAGCAGGCGGACGAGCATATCGAAGCGCTCCGTCAAATCGATCCGAGCGAAGCCGAAAAGGCAGAGAAGAAATTCCGCAAACGCCTTCTGGTGCGTCGTCGCTACGCGGTGACGATTGCAACCGCGTGGGTGGTGACGGTGCCGGCTGGTGCCTTCCTTGGGGCGCTTCTGTTCTTCACCATTCGCGGCATCATGCTGTAATCGCATAAGAATATAGTTTCGCAGCGCGGCGCCCCATTTTCCCCGGGGCGACATGCAGCGATCTGCAGCGGCGATCAGGTTCTTCCTGATCGCCGTTTTTCCTTGACCGGGCTTTGGTCTGCGCGTAAACAGCCGCACCAAAGTTACACAGAATCCGTCCGAGATCGTCGCCCAGTTTGGTGGGCCGCGAGATTTGTTATGCGTGGGTTCATTTGATTAGAAAGGCTAACAGATGAAAGCGATCATTTTCGGTGTTCTCGCCATGGCGGTGACCGTTGTCGCATCGAACATTCTGGTCGAATACCCGCTGCCGGGCGTTCTGGCCGACTGGCTGACCTATGGTGCCTTTACCTATCCGGTCGCCTTTCTTGTTACCGACCTGACCAACCGCGCACGCGGTGCGGCGGCGGCACGTGTTGTCGTGCTGGCCGGTTTTGCCCTGGCGGTTGTTTTGTCGCTGATCTTTGCAGATACGCGCATTGCCATCGCATCGGGTTCGGCATTCCTGATTGCCCAGATGCTGGATGTCACCGTTTTTGACAAGCTGCGCCGCGCCAGCTGGTGGAAGGCCCCGCTGGTGTCATCGGGTATCGGTTCGGCGGTTGATACCGCGCTTTTCTTCTCGATCGCGTTTGCCGGTACCGGTCTTCCGTGGGATACGTGGGCGATGGGCGACTTTGCCGCCAAGATGATCATGGCGTTGACTTGCCTTGCACCGTTCCGCCTGCTGATGAGCGTGGTTACCCCGCGCGTCAATGCGGAACCGGCCCGCGGCTAAGGCCTTAAGGTCGGGCTGATACAAGGCAAGGGCGGGTCAGATATGCCGCTCATAGCCTTGTGATTTTTTACGAAGGGGCGCATAAGACGCCCCTTCATTTGCTTCTTCAATTGACCCGGAATTGCCCTGATCCATGAAAGTCGATCTGTTCGATTTTGAATTGCCGCGCGAACGCATTGCAGAACATCCGGCCAATCCGCGTGATGCTGCTCGTATGCTTGATCTTTCCGGTACGGGAACTGTGGACCGTATCGTGCGCGAACTGCCCGATATCCTGCGTCCCGGTGACTTGCTGATTTCCAATGATACGCGTGTTATTCCGGCCCGCCTTTTTGGTAAACGCGGCGATGCCAAGGTTGAAGTCACCCTGCATAAGCAGGAAGGCCTTGGCACCTGGGTGGCATTTGCCAAACCGGCCAAGAAGCTGCGCATCGGCGAAACCTTCAAGGTCAATGACGAATTCGAAGCCGAGGTCCTTGCCAAGAAGGACGGTGGTGAAGTCACGCTGCGCTTTAACAAGTCGGGTGCAGATCTGATTGCAGCCCTTGAAAAGTACGGCGTCATGCCACTGCCGCCCTATATCCGCCGCGAGGTCGGTGGCGATGATCAGGACAAGTCCGATTATCAGACCATCTTTGCGCAAAAGGACGGCGCGGTGGCGGCCCCGACGGCAGGTCTGCATTTTACCCCGGACCTTCTGGCCAATCTGGATGCGCGCGGGATCAATCGCCGCACTATTACGCTTCATGTTGGGGCGGGGACGTTCCTGCCGGTCAAGGTCGATGATACCGATGACCACAAAATGCATGCCGAATGGGGATCAATCAGCAAGGAAATCGCCGATCTGATCAACGAGACGCACGCAAATGGTGGCCGGGTGATTGCAGTCGGGACCACGTCGCTGCGTCTGCTTGAAAGTGCCGCGCGCGAGGACGGGGTGGTTGAACCGTTCGAGGCAGAGACCGACATCTTTATCACGCCGGGTTACAAGTTCCGCGCCGTGGATATGCTTCTGACCAACTTCCACCTGCCGCGTTCGACGCTGTTTATGCTGGTTTCGGCCTTTGCCGGGTTTGATCGGATGAAGGCAGCCTATGGCCACGCCATCGAAAATGAATACCGCTTCTATTCCTATGGCGATTGCAGCCTGCTTGAATGCGCCAATAAAATTGATGCACGGACATAAAAACCGATGACCGAATTTCGCTATGAATTGCTTGCCCAGGATGGCAAGGCCCGTTTGGGGCGCATCCACACAGCCCACGGCGTGATTGATACGCCGACCTTTATGCCGGTCGGCACGGCTGCCACGGTAAAGGGCATGCTGCCTGAAAACGTTGCTGATACGGGCGCCCAGATCCTTCTGGGGAATACGTACCATTTGATGCTGCGTCCGGGCGCGGAACGTATCGCGCGTCTGGGTGGTCTGCATAAATTCATGAATTGGGACAAACCGATCCTGACCGACAGTGGTGGGTATCAGGTCATGTCGCTGGCGAAACTGCGCAAGATCACCGAAGACGGTGTGACCTTCAAAAGCCATATCGACGGCCGCAAGTTCAACCTGACGCCGGAACGTTCGATGGAAATCCAGCATCTGCTGGGATCGACCATCACCATGGCGTTTGATGAATGCACGCCGTTCCCCGCGACCGAACAGCAGGCGCGCGAAAGCATGCAAATGTCGATGCGCTGGGCAAAGCGGTCCAAGGATGCGTTTGTTAACCGCGAAGGCTATGCGCTTTATGGCATTCAGCAGGGCAGTGTTTTTGAAAACCTGCGTCGCGAGAGTTCTGAGAAACTTGCCGAGCTTGATCTTCCGGGCCATTCGGTGGGGGGGCTTGCGGTCGGCGAAGGCCAGCAGATCATGTTTGATACGCTTGATTTCTGCGTTGATATGCTGCCTGCCAACAAGCCGCGCTACCTGATGGGGGTTGGCAAGCCGTCCGATCTTGTCGGTGCCGTGATGCGCGGGATTGATCAGTTTGACTGTGTGCTGCCGACCCGGTCCGGGCGCAACGCGCAGGCCTTTACCCATCGCGGGACGCTGAACTTGAAAAACGGCCGCCATCGCGATGACGATCGTCCGCTTGATGATCAGTGCGGTTGCCCGGCATGCACGAAATATTCGCGTGCCTATCTGCATCACCTGATCAAGGCGGGGGAAATACTCGGTGCGGTGCTGCTGACCTGGCATAACCTTGCCTATTATCAGGATCTGATGCGCGGCATGCGCGAAGCCATTTCCGAGGGACGCATGGACGCCTTTGCGCGCGATTTCCATGCCAGACAGGAAGGCGGGGACATTGATCCCGTGCCGATTATCGAGGACTAAGCCATGGCCGATCAAACGATTTACGACAACCTGACCATGCTGGGCGGCGATACCAAACAGCCGGCATCGCCTGATGAAGCTGTTCTGGAACGCGTTTCAAACCCGCAGGCCGGAACCGATTACTGCGTGCGGTTTGTCGCACCAGAATTCACGTCCCTTTGCCCGATCACCGGCCAGCCTGATTTTGCCCATCTGGTGATTGATTATGTTCCGGGTGACTGGCTGGTGGAAAGCAAGTCGCTGAAGCTTTTCCTGACGTCGTTCCGCAATCATGGGTCATTCCATGAAGATTGCACGATCAAGGTCGGCAAGCGCATTGTCGAAACCCTCGATCCGAAATGGCTGCGCATCGGTGGATACTGGTATCCACGCGGCGGCATTCCGATTGATGTGTTCTATCAGACCGGCCCGGCCCCGGATGGTGTCTGGATCCCCGAGCAGGGCGTTGCCCCGTATCGTGGGCGCGGCTAGGGCCACGGTTTATCAGTTTGTTAAAAGGCCGCAGCTTCATGCTGCGGCCTTTTGCGTTTTGGGCGGATGATTATATAAGGCAGCAGAGAGAGGCCGTGAAACAAGACAAACCCGCACCACGCCATGAAGACCAAAATGCGCCAAGACATCACGTTTGAGATGCTTCATGCCAAAGCCCGAGAAGTCGGCTTTGATGTCTGTGGTGTCGCGCGGCCAAAGATTGATGCGCGCAATCAGCAACGTCTTGATGAATTTGTCGCCGGTGGGGAATACGGCTCCATGGGCTGGATGAATGATCCGGAACGTCTGCCGCGCCGACGCGATCCGGAAATGCTCTGGCCGGATGTGAAATCGGTCATTGTTCTGGGCAGTAATTATGGCCCGGCGGAAAACCCGATGGCGTTGCTCGATCATCCCGATCGGGCGATGATTTCGGTCTATGCCAAGAACAAGGATTATCACGATCTGATCAAAAAGCGCCTGAAGCAGCTGGCGCGCTGGGTCGTCGAACAATCTGGTGGGGTGGAGCAGGTCAAGGTGTTTGTCGACACTGCCCCGGTTCTTGAAAAACCCTTGGGGCAGGCATCGGGCATTGGTTGGCAGGGAAAGCACACCAATCTTGTCTCTCGCGAATTTGGCAGTTGGTTGTTTTTAGGCGAGATTTTCACGACCCTTGATCTGCCGGAAGACGAACCGGAAATCGATCATTGCGGGTCCTGCTCGAAGTGCCTGTCAGCCTGTCCGACGGATGCCTTTCCGGCCCCCTATAAGCTTGATGCGCGCAAGTGCATCAGTTACCTCACGATCGAACATGACGGGCCGATCCCGGTCGAGTTCCGCAAGCCCATGGGTAATCGCATCTATGGCTGTGATGATTGTCTGGCGGCCTGCCCGTGGAACAAGTTTGCCAGCCGAACGGCCGAAATGGCCTTTATCCCGCGTGTCGAATTGACCGCGCCGCGACTTGCCGATTTCCTTGATCTGGATGATGCGGGTTTTCGCGCGTTCTTCACCGGATCGCCAATCAAGCGGATTGGCAGGCCAAAGTTCCTGCGCAACGTTTTGATCGCTGCGGGCAATAGCGGGGCGCAGCGTCTGATCCCGCGTATCGAAAATCTGCTGACAGATGAAAGTGAGCTGATCCGGGCCAGTGCAGTCTGGGCCTTGTCACAATTGATGGAGCCTCCGGCATTTGCCAAAGCCCGTGCGGTACATTTTGCGACCGAAGCGGACGCCACCGTTCGCGAAGAATGGGATCGGGCGGCAGAAGCAGCCTGAACCAGTTTACATATCGAACTTCACGAAATTGAAGTGATAGCGAAGCCCGCCATCCCCGTCGGCAAAGGCAATGCCATAGCCCGGTCCAAGCGGGTTGGGGTCCTGAAGTTCTTCTTCTTTCTCGTGACGGAAGTCAAGCGGTTCACCCGACTGGGTGCTATTGCCCAGAACGAACGGTACACCAAGCCATGTGCCGGTTGCCGGGCGGTGCAGATGGCCAAAGAAAAGGTGTTTGATCTGCGGGTTGGCGGTGACGATTTCACCAAGTTCTGCCTCGGCATCAAGGCGGATCGAATCAATAAAGGGCAGGCCCATTTCCATAGGCGGATGGTGCATGAACAGGTAGGTCGGCGTGTCACGATGTGCTGTCAGCTCATCGCGCAACCAGTCAAGCCGTTGTGCGCACAGCGTGCCGTGATGGTGGCCGGGCACGATGCTGTCCATCATCACAAAGCGCACGCCATTGAAAGTCTGGCCGAAGTTGACAAAGCCATGGGTGTCGGTTTCGGTTGTCGGAAAGGCATCGCGAAACGCTTCACGGATGTCATGATTACCCGGAATAATCAGATAGGGAATGGCAAGATCTGAGAGGATCTCGACCGCATTTTCATACTGTTCCGGTGTGCCGCGATGGGTGATGTCACCGGTGATGATGCAGATTTCCGCATCCGCGTGATAGGTGTTGACCTCGGCAATGACCTTGCGGAGCGTCGCGGCCGCATCGGGCAGGCGCGAGACGTCATTTCTAGCCAGAATGTGAAGGTCGGAAAGATGTATGAATTTCATGTCGATGCCCTATCATGGCGGAAAGCTTTTGAAATCATGGTCGTTTTTGTGCCGGAGTTAAAGACTAAACACCGATGGATGATGCCGTTCGTAAAAGATCAGTGACAATTGCCGGCCACCGGACGAGCTTTTCGCTCGAAGATGCTTTCTGGGAAGAACTGGTTGGCATTGCAGAGCGTCGCGACATGACGCTGGCCGAACTGGTTGTCGAAATCGATACCGACCGCGAAGGCAATCTTTCAAGCGCCTTGCGCCTGTATGTTCTGCGCGATCTGCAAGGCCGGTTGGTCGGCGAAGATGAAGATGCCGAGTTTTCGGATCCCGAAAGCGGCAGCGACCGGATTTAGGCAGGGCATCCATGTGTGGCATCGCAGGCTTAACCCGACCAGACGACCTGAATGCCATCAATGCCATGCTGCAGCGCCTTGTCCACCGTGGGCCAGATGGCTCGGGTGTCTGGACTGATCCAGAAAGAAAGATCGCCCTTGGCTGCACGCGCCTTGCCACCACCGATCTAGCCGATCAGGCCAACCAGCCGCTTGTTACGTCAGATGATCGGTTTGTTCTGGTCTTTAACGGCTATATCGCAGGGCATCGGCGCAGGATGCAGTTGGCAAGGGTTGATGGGATAACCTTCGAAACCCGAAATGATGCGGAACTTGTCCTTCAACTGCTGGCCCAGGCGATCGGGCGTGGAGATGAACCTGCCCGCGTGCTTGAAACCTTGTCCGGGCAGTATGCACTTGCCTTGTGGGACAGGACGCAATCCTGCCTGTGGCTGGCGCGTGACCCGCTGGGGATCAAACCGCTTTATGTTCTGCTCCCCTCGGACGGGCAGCTTGCCTTTGCCTCAGAGATATCGGCATTTTCTGCAATTGCGGAACTCGTGCGGGATGAGAGCATCAAACCGAAATATCTCGCCCATCTCTTTGTACCCGCGCCGGATACGGGGATAGAGGGCGTAACCCTTCTCTCGCCCGGGACGGTTTTGCGGTGGCAGGCGGGAGAGGTTGATGAGCAGCGTATTGTGCATCCGGCAGAGAAGGCGGGAGGAGCAGGAGAGGTCGCGACACCTGAGGCATTGCTGTCTGCTGTTCGACAATCGGTTGCGGATGCGATGGATACTGATTGCCCGGTCGGGTGTCTGGTTTCGGGCGGGCTGGACAGCGCCGGGGTTGCAGCATTGGCGTGCGATATTGCCCGCGAACGTGGAGAGCCATCTCCGCCAGCGTTTGTCATGGGTTTTGATGATCCGGCCATTGATGAAACGGCTGCCGCCCAAAATTTGTGTCGGCATCTGGGGCAGGACCTGAACGTTGTTGCTGCCCCGAGCACGCCAGAGGAAATCCATCAGGAGCTTGTTGCAGGAATGCAGAGCGTTGGCGGGCCATTTGCCAATCCGTCCATTGTTCTGATGCGCTGCCTTTCACAGGCTGTCAGCGCGGATGTCAAAGTTTGCCTGTCAGGCGATGGCGGAGATGAGTTGTTTGGCGGCTATCCGCGATATCGGGCGGCGCAGCTTTACGAGGACTATTGGCGGTATGTGCCCGCGCCCGTGCGGCGCTTGATGGCAAGCCTGTCCGCGGTTGGCAATGACAGGGAAATGCAGCGCTTTTTGTCGGGCACATCGGGTGGGCCCGATCATGCTTTTGACGTCTGGAACAACCGCAGTGCCATTCCCGAATGTGATGCCCGGATTGCTTGGCGACCGGATCTGGACCGTGGCTTGGTGGGCGCGATGATGAATTTTGATCGCGATGTGACACTGCCGGGCAATCAGTTGCTGATGTCAGATCGGTGCGGGATGGCACATGGATTGGAATATCGCCTGCCGCTTCTGGGGCATGACGTTGTGCGTATTGCAGCCTCAGTCCCGGCAAAGCAACATCTCAAGCACGGTCCAAAGACCCTCTGGCGTCAGGCCATCTCGCCTTATCTGCCAGCCGGGCATGTCCAGAACCGGAAGATCGGGTTTAATCCGCCGGTGGCAAAATGGCTTGGCGAGGTAGTCCGATATCTGTGGGGGGATGAGGACCGTATTCTTGAGACGGTGTTTGCGGATGTCGCGATTTCGCGTGATGTCAAAGCCGCCTACTGGAAGCGCGCGGTATCCGGCCATGATATTGATATGGCGCTTAGTATCTGGGCGCTGATGGTTTGGCAAATCTGGTGCGGGTTGGATGGATCAGACGTGCGGGGCACTGCTGATATTGCGTGACCGGCGATAAAGGTTGAGCGCGGTCAGGGCCGTGGGGGCGAGCTGCACAACCTGGCGCGAAAGCGATAGCAGGCGGTTTTCATCGGGATCGTTATCTTCGAATTCGGACTGGGTTGTCTCGCACAGCTCGGAAAGCTGTCGAAGGCCAAAGGTGCCCGACGTGCTTTTAAGGGCATGGACCTCATTCCGCACGGTGGTCATGTCGTCTTCAGACAGCGCCTTGTCGATCTTGACCAGGCGTGATTCCGTTTCGTTGATGAAGATCTCAATCCCGCATCCGGCACCTTCATCGCCGGCATCTGTGTAAAGCTGTTCAAGAATTCGGACATCAAGAACAGGGCTGGTCAGGGATTCCGGGCGCGGTGGACGTCCGATCCGTGCGCCCTTGCTGCGTTTCTGGGCGGCATTCGGATCAACATTGGTGCCGCTGCGCCGGGTGATCAGTTCCTGCATGGTGTCGATCAGTTTTTGCCGCTGGATGGGTTTGTTGATGAAATCATCAACGCCCGACTGCCGGGCAATGACATTCCAGTCACGTGATTGATGGGCGGAAAGCGCAATGATCGGAGTGCGCGCCACCGGGCCGCTCATATGGCGGATGCGCCGCGTCGTATGCAGCCCGTCCATATCGGGCATTTCGACATCCATCAGGATCAGGTCGGCATTCACCCCGCGTTTGAGCATGTTCAGAACAGTCTGGCCATTGCTTGCTTCAACAATGCCATATCCTTCGGCCTGAAGAATGCGCCGTGCGACCATACGGTTGCTTTCACTGTCATCGGCAATGATGATGGTGCCGATCTTGGCGTCATTGGCGGAACTGGCAAGATCAAGCCGCTCGGACTGCGGGACCTGTGGTTTGACAAAGCAGACCGAGATCATGCCGCCATCGGCAAGTTCGGTTTCATTGAAGATCAGGTCTTCCTCGGCAACGCCCGAAATCAATTGTTCCCACGCCGGATTGGCAAAGACAATCCGTTCTTCTGCATCAAACAGGGCGATGCCTGCCTGTGCCTGATTAAGGGACTCAATGATCTTTGTTTCCATTGGTCATCCACCGATTCGGTGTTGCAACTTCCACCATTGGGCGCTTTTGCGTTTCCGATATGAAACGCAGGAGTTTCACCTTTGAACTCCGGTATTTTTACAGTTTTTTCTAATAAGTCCATGTTTTTTAGACTTCACGCAATTTCCAACTGCCCTTGCGATGAAACAGAATGTCGAAACAACTGTTTCAAAATTATAACTTCTGAAACATGTGTTGTGTCGATGCGTCACCTGTGGCGTAATCATGGTTTCCTTGGTTTGGCGCGGGTATCTTGGTGATGGGTGTGCAGACTGATTTGCGTGAAAAGCTGATATCGGACTACGCCAAGCTTAGTCCGCAAATGCAAAAGGCTGCGCGCTATATCCTTGATCATCCAAGTGATGTCGCCCTGCGCTCGATGCGGGCGCTGGCCCGTGCCGCAGACGTGCCCCCCAGCACGATCACCCGGTTGATGAGTGCGATTGGCGTCGAAACCTGGCAGGAGTTTCGCGATCATTATCAGAACCGGTTGCTTGATCAGCCGGCAAGCTATGCCCAGCGCGCCCGCGAAACCCAACGGACCGAGAATGATGCCAACCGTGATGAGCATCTTCTTGAAAGCATCTGCCGCACAGAGATTGATAATATCAGTGCTGCCTTTTCGCCTGAACTTGTGTCCCGCCTGATCGAAGCCTGCGAGGCAATCGAAGATGCGCGGCAGGTCTTCATCGTCGGGCGTGGTGCGGCCTATCCGGCAGCATGTCAGTTTGCCTATGCCTATCGGCTGTTTTGCGACAATGGCGTTTTGGTCGACGGCCATTCGGGCACGTTTGGTGATGAGCTGCGCGGCATTGGTCGACGGGACCTCTTGATTGCGGTCGGTGCCAAACCCTATATCCGCGACACCGTGCGCGCGGTCGAGTTTGCCCGATCCCAGCATTGCCTGGTGATTGCGCTTACAGATTCCGATGTGTCGCCAATCGCCATGGATGCGCTGTGCAAGCTTGTGGTGCGCGATACGTCACAATCCTTTTTCCAAAGTTTTACCGCCGCCCTTTCGGTCATGCAGGCGCTTGTGGCCCTGTTGGTCGCACGCGGTGGCCCGAAGGCCCTGCAACGGATTGCCGCTGCAGAAGAACAACTCGCTGTCTTTGATACATATCTCGAAGACTAGGCACTTTACGGAACGTCCGATCATGACCAAAGCGTCAAACTCTGCCCAATCCAATGCCCCGGTTCCGAACGCAGGCACCCGTGTTCTGCACCGTACGAGCACATCCACGCCTCCGCGTGCTGTCCGGGGTGAGGGGATCTATATCTTTGATCAGAACGGCAAGAGTTATCTCGATGCTTGCGGTGGTGCCGCGGTGTCTTGCCTTGGCCATTCCGACCCGGATGTCCGGGCTGCCATGCATGCCCAGATTGATCAGATCGCCTATGCCCATTCCGGGTTCTTTTCATCCGATGCGATGGAAGAACTGGCTGATGAGCTGGTCGCATCCGCGCCCGAAGGCATTGATAAGGTCTATTTCGTGTCTGGCGGGTCAGAAGCCACCGAAGCCGCCCTTAAGATGGCGCGCCAGTACTTTCTGGAAATCGGTCAACCGGACCGCAAATATGTGATTGCGCGTCGCCAATCCTATCACGGCAATACCCTTGGTGCGCTGTCGGTTGGGGGCAATATGTGGCGGCGCAAGCAGTTTGAACCGCTTCTGATCACTGCAAGTCATATCGCTCCCGTTTATCAGTATCGCGATCAGCGCGACGATGAAACGCCAGAGGCATATGGCCTTCGCGTTGCTAATGAACTTGAAACGGCGATCCTTGAGCTGGGATCTGAAAACGTCGCGGCATTCGTTGCCGAACCGGTTGTCGGGGCAACGGCCGGGGCGCTGGCACCGGTGCCGGGCTATTTCAAACGCGTGCGCGAGATTTGCGATCAGTACGGTGTGTTGCTGATCCTTGACGAGGTCATGTGTGGTATGGGACGCACCGGCACCCTGCACGCGATTGAGCAGGAAGGCATTTCTGGTGATCTGCAAACCATCGCCAAGGGACTTGGCGCAGGGTATCAGCCAATTGGCGCGGTGCTTGTATCCAAGAAAATTAACGATGCCATTGCCAACGGATCGGGTTTCTTCCAGCACGGCCATACCTATCAGGGGCATGCAACCGCCTGTGCTGCAGCCCTCGCGACGCAACGCGCGATCAAGGAACGCAACCTTCTTGCCAATGTCGTCAAGCAGGGTGAAAACCTTGTCAGTGCCCTTGAGGCAAAACTGGGGCAACATCCGTTTGTCGGCGATATCCGTGGCCGCGGTTTGTTCCGCGGCGTGGAACTGGTCGCCAATCGTGAAACCAAGGACCCGTTTGACCCGGCGCTTAAAATCAATACCAAGATCAAGAAGGCGGCTTTTGCCCGTGGTCTGATGGCTTATCCCATGGGGGGGACGATTGATGGCGTTCGTGGTGACCATGTGCTGTTTGCCCCGGCTTTCATCATTGATGAAAGTGATGTCGCCAAGATCGTCGATCTGTTTGCGGGTGCGCTTGATGACGTGTTTAAGGCAGAGGGACTGGCGTAATGGATTATGGTGACAAGCCGTTTCTGATTGCGTCGGCCCCGAATGGCGCGCGCAAAACGCAAGCCGATTTGCCAAGCATTCCGATCACCCCGGCCGAGGTCGCCAAAACGGCCCTTGAATGCAAGGCGGCGGGGGCGTCGATGATGCATCTGCATGTTCGTGATGATCAGCAGAAACACAGCCTTGATGTTGGCCGCTATCGTGAAATGCTGACCGAGGTCAGATCATCTGTCGGTGACGATATGCTGTTGCAGGTCACGACCGAGGCGGTGGGCATCTACACAGCCCAGCAGCAGATGGAGATGATCAGAAGCCTTGTGCCAGAGGCCGTGTCGATTGCCGTGCGCGAAATTGCGCCCGGTGATGCGGACCTTAATGCGCTGAAATCGTTTTTCGAGTTTATGCGCGAAGCCAAAATTGCACCGCAACTGATCCTCTATGCGCCAGAAGATGTCGCGCGGTTCAATCAGCTGGTTGAAATCGGCGTTCTGCCCGGGGACAGGTTCCCGGTTTTGTTTGTGTTGGGGCGTTACACCGCAGGGCAGATGTCGCAGCCATCTGATCTTTTGCCATTTATCGGGTCCAGTCCGTATGTCTCGGAATGGATGCTATGTGCCTTTGGGGCTTATGAAAATGCCTGCATTCTGACGGGTGCGGGGCTTGGCGGACATGCGCGTATCGGGTTTGAAAATAATCACCTTAAGGTTGACGGATCGCCCGCTTCGAACAATGCTGAGCTTATTGCCCAGGCACATGATGGTTCGATCTTGATGGGGCGGCCAATCGCAACAGGCGAACAGGCTCACCAGATTATGCAACCCATGTGGTAGGAGGGGCAAAACGAAACAGGCTATACGCGAAAATGCGTAAATTCGTCAGGAGGTTTCGGGGTTATAGGGTTTTATTCCGCTAAGGCGGACACTATAATCCCCATCGTCGAAACATCTGATTTTTCTGATGTTTCCGTTTAATTCAGCTGTTCAATGTCGAACACTGGAAAGCCTTATAACAGGGTGTAAAAAGGGAGCGAATCCTTATGAAAAAACTTATTGCTGTAGCGGGTGCAGTCGCTGCAATTGCTGGCGCCTCGCTGTTTGCCGGTCAGGCCTCGGCACAGGAAAACCGTTTCATCACCATCGGTACCGGTGGTGTGACCGGTGTGTACTATCCGACGGGTGGCGCTATCTGCCGTCTGGTCAACAAGGATCGCAAAGAGCACGGTATTCGTTGCTCGGTCGAATCCACTGGTGGTTCGGTCTACAACATCAACACCATTCGTACCGGCGAGCTGGACATGGGTGTTGCCCAGTCTGACTGGCAGTACCATGCCTATAACGGTACTTCTAAATTCGAAGACCAGGGTCCGTTCGAAGACCTGCGCGCTGTATTCTCCGTCCATCCGGAGCCGTTCACCGTTGTTGCTCGTGCAGATGCCGGCATCAAGACCTTTGACGACCTCAAAGGCAAGCGCGTGAACATTGGTAACCCGGGTTCCGGTCAGCGCGGCACCATGGACATCGTTCTGGCTGCAAAAGGCTGGACGCTGGACGACTTCTCGCTGGCATCCGAACTGAAGCCGGCTGAACAGTCCCAGGCACTTTGCGACAACAAGATCGACGCGATGATCTACACCGTTGGTCACCCGTCCGGTTCGATCCAGGAAGCAACCACTGCCTGTGATTCGGTTCTGGTTGAAGTTGCCGGTCCGGCAATCGACAAGCTGATCGCTGACAACCCGTACTACCGTGCAGCCACCATTCCGGGCGGCATGTATCGTGGTAACCCGGATGACGTTGTCACCTTCGGCGTTGGCGCGACCTTCGTGTCCTCGACCAACACCGACGCGGACGTTGTCTACAACGTTGTCAAAGCAGTCTTTGAAAACTTCGATGATTTCAAAAAACTGCACCCGGCATTTGCTGTCCTGAAGAAAGAAGAAATGATCAAGGACGGTCTGTCGGCTCCGCTGCATGACGGTGCAGCCAAGTACTACAAAGAAGCAGGCCTGATGTAATCAGCCTTGGGACGGAGGGCGTTTTTCGCCCTCCGTTTTTCTTTTGCGCCCGACGGGTTTGCTCACAAAAATTGAATAAACATAACGCCGTAACTTAGGTGTTGGAGTACTCCGTAGGGGACCGGGTGTGTGTCGACGGAGGCTTTTTGTTTCTGGACCACCAGTTCAATTGGCTTTCGTAGTGACCGGGAGTTTGTGATGACTGACGATCAAAAAACGGAAAATCCGTCCGTCGATCAGGGGCTGCAGGACCTGATTGCGGAAAATGATACAGGGGCCCGTCAGCCAAGCGGTTTGACGGCGAAAATATTACTCTGGCTTGCGGTTTCATGGTCGCTGTTCCAGCTTTGGCTGGCTTCACCATTGCCATTTATCTTTAATTTTGGCGTTTTGAACTCGACCGAAGCAAGGTCGATCCATCTCGCTTTTGCAATTTTCCTGGCCTTCATGGCCTATCCTGCCTTCAAGAATTCACCACGCAGCTATATCCCGATCCTTGATTGGGTGCTGGCTTTGATCGGTGCGTTCTGTGCTGCCTATATTTACATTTTCTATCGCGACCTCTCAGACCGTCCGGGCCTGCCGATTACGGCTGATCTGGTTGCGGCTGGTGTTGGCCTTGTCATGTTGCTTGAAGCAACCCGTCGCGCCCTTGGCCCGCCCTTGATGATCGTTGCCATGGTCTTCCTGGCTTATGTCTTCTTTGGCAATGCTGCCTGGGTGCCGGATGTTTTGCAGTGGAGTGGTGCAAGCTTCTCCAAGGCAATGTCACATCAATGGATCACCACCGAGGGCGTGTTTGGTATCGCGCTTGGCGTTTCGACAAGCTTTGTGTTCCTGTTTGTCCTGTTTGGCTCGCTTCTCGATAAAGCCGGTGCAGGTAACTATTTCATCAAGGTGGCGTTCGCAGCCCTTGGTCACATGCGTGGCGGCCCGGCAAAGGCCGCCGTTCTGTCATCGGCAATGACCGGCCTTATTTCCGGCTCGTCGATTGCCAACGTTGTGACGACCGGTACCTTTACCATTCCGCTGATGAAGCGTGTTGGCTTCCCTGGTGAAAAGGCCGGTGCGGTTGAAGTGGCGTCCTCGGTTAACGGTCAGATCATGCCGCCTGTCATGGGGGCTGCGGCCTTCCTGATGGTGGAATATGTCGGCATTCCGTATCCGGAAGTCATCAAGCATGCCTTCCTGCCAGCAACGATTTCCTATATCGCGCTGATCTATATCGTTCACCTTGAAGCGCTTAAGGCGAACATGCAGGGCCTGCCGAAACGGGTGACCTCAACCTTGGGTCAGACCCTGATCAGATCCCTTTTGTTCGTGCTGTCGCTCGTGGTTCTTTCCGGCATCGTCTATTACGCGATTGTCTTCCAGAAAGGGCTGTTTGGTGACGCGGTCGGTTGGGTTGTTGCTGCTGAATGTGCAGTGATTTATCTGGCCGGTCTGTATTACGCGGCCAAATATCCTGACCTTGAAATGGATGATCCCAATCAGCCGGTTGTTGAACTGCCGGCACTGGGTGAAACCGCCAAGGCGGGCTTGCATTATCTGCTGCCGGTCGTGGTTCTGGTCTGGTTCCTGATGATTGAGCTGAAATCACCGGGGCTGTCGGCCTTCTGGGCGACGGTTCTGATGATCTTCATCATGCTGACCCAGCATGCTGCCAAGGGTTTCTTCCGCAAGAAACCCGATTTCGCCAATGACCTGAAACTTGGTGTCATTGACGTCATTGACGGCTTTGCGACGGGTGCGCGTAACATGATCGGTATCGGTGTTGCCACTGCGGCTGCCGGTATCATCGTGGGCACGGTTTCACTGACCGGTATCGGTCAGGTGATGGTTGAATTCGTCGAGTTGATTTCAGGCGGCAATCTGATGCTGATCCTGATCTTTACCGCCGTGATCAGCCTGATCCTTGGCATGGGGCTTCCGACCACGGCGAACTACATTGTGGTCTCCAGCCTGATGGCGCCGGTGATTGTGGAACTCGGCGCTGCAAATGGCCTGATCGTGCCATTGATTGCGGTTCACCTGTTCGTCTTCTATTTCGGCATCATGGCCGATGTGACCCCGCCGGTTGGTTTGGCATCCTTTGCCGCGGCGGCCGTTTCGGGATCTGATCCGATGAAGACGGGTCTGGTCGCATTCTTCTATTCGATGCGTACCGCGGTTCTGCCGTTCCTGTTCCTGTTCAACACCCAGCTTCTGATGATCGGTCTGGATCATCCGGTGGATGTGGTGGTCGTGGTGATTGTTTCAACAATAGCCATGCTGGTCTTTGCCGCAGCAACGCAGGGGTACTTCTTTGCCCGTTCCAAGCTGTGGGAAAGTGCGGCATTGCTGTTGATCGCCTTTACCCTGTTCCGTCCGGGTTTCTGGCTCGACATGATTGCGCCGCCTTATGAAAACCTGCCGGCGACAACCATTGTCGAAGATGCTGCCAACATGCCGCCTGAATCCAGCATCCTTTTGGATGTCGAAGGGATCAGCATCGAAGGTGACGAAGTTGCCAAATCCGTGATGCTGCCACTTGGGCCAGCAGGTTCGGGTGAGGATCGCCTGTATCATGCGGGTATCGGCATTCGTGATGAAGATGGTCGTATCTATATCGATGATCTGGTCTTTGCCGGTCCGGCCGAAAAAGCCGGTCTTGATTTCGACTTTGAAATCACTGCGGTAAAAGTTGAGTCTGATCGTCCGGCCAAGGAAGTCTTCTTTATTCCGGCCTTCCTGTTGCTGGGTGGGATCATTGTTCTTCAACGCCGACGCAAGCGCAGTGAAGACGCGCTTGGTGCGGCCTGACAGGGAGAGTGAACATGTACAAGGATATTCTGGTCACAGTAGATCTTGATCATGAGTCTTCCTGGAAGAAGGCCGTACCGGTTGCCACCAAACAGGCGCAAAGCTTTGGCGCGCGCCTTCATGTTCTGACCGTGGTACCCACGGTCGGAATGTCGATGGTCGGTCAGTTCTTCCCGAAGGGCTACGAAACCAAGGTTCTTGATGCCTATAACGAACGTCTGCACCAGTTTGTGTCTGAACATATTCCCTCAGACATCAAGGTGCAGCACATCGTTGGTCAGGGAACGGTTTACGAGGTCATCTTGCAGATGGCCAAGAAAACCAATTGCGATCTGATCGTGATCGGATCGCATCGCCCGGAGCTGAAGGATTATCTTTTGGGCCCGAACGCGGCACGCGTTGTCCGCCATGCGGATTGCTCGGTCATGGTCGTTCGCGACTAGATCATCAGGCAATTTAACGACAAAGAAAAACGGGGGCGATGCAAATGCATCGCCCCCGTTGCCGTTGGAACAGATCAAATGGTCACTTTGCCGCGCACGGGTTCGCAGCACACGGATTGGCAGCACACGGGTTGGCTGCTGCGCACGGGTTCGCAGCGCAGGGGTTCGCAGCACACGGGCTGCAGGGATTAACGACTTTCTTTGCAGCACACGGGTTTGCGGCACAGGGATTAGCCGCGCACGGGTTGGCTGCACAGGGGCTGCAGGGCGCACAGCTTGCGACTTCGGCGGTCGGTGCCGGCAGCGGGGCTGCCATCGCCATCGGGGTTGCCATGGCAAGGGTGGTGCCGATCGCCATTGCCGGGATCAGTGCCTTATGTGCGAAAGTCATTGATTTCTTGGTCATTAGTGCCTCTCTGGATGTCCGGTAAGTTTCAGCCGGGGCGTTCTGTCGCCCGTCGGTGAAGACACTATGGTCCAAATTTTCATAGCTGCGGCGTCACATGGTTTCACTGTTATGTGAGCCCTGCGTGTTCAAAAAGTTGTTTGCCTACAGTTAATTAGAAGACCGTTTCACAAAAAAGATGTGATAAATCCGGGCCGAAAACTGTCAAACCGATTGAAAGTGCGGCGAAATTTCCGCATCTTGTGGATAGGGAACAAGGGGGCAGGATATGTTGTGGCGCTTGAATAAAGCGTGAGCCACGCTGCCCATCAGGACGGAAGTTTGTATGAGAGTCGGGGACTGTATCGCAGATATCTGGAAATTCTGCGCTGTTGGATGCCTTTTGGTCGTTGCGGGAGTTTCCCACACACAGGCTGCAGGCGATGGAATCCCCGATGTGGTGCGCATTCCTTCTGGTTGGTTCTGGCAGGGGTCCGATTCTGTCGAACGGCAATATGCCTATCAGATTGACGAGCAGGTCTATGGCCACGATATCAGTCGTCGTAACCGTTGGTACGATCTCGAAACCGATAAGTGGCACGTCCACCTTCTGGCCTATGATATCGCCAAGACACCGGTGACCAATGACCAATACGCTGTTTTCGTCAACGAAACCGGTCACCCGGCACCTGATATCAGTCAGGAAGATTGGGAACGTCAGGGCCTGATTTATACCTATGACACTATTATTCCGTTCCTGTGGAAAAATGGTCGCCCACCCCGTGGGCGCGGTCGCCATCCGGTTGTGCTGGTATCCTGGCAGGATGCCAATGCCTATGCCCAGTGGCTGAGTGAAAAAACCGGTGAGACTTGGCTCTTGCCCAATGAACTTTATTGGGAAAAGGCCACGCGCGGACCGGACGGTACATTCTATCCGTGGGGCAATATTTTTGACGCCGGTCGGTTGAACAGTGCCGATAACGGCCCGTTTGATACCATGCCGGTCGGTCGGTTCGAGCCGGGACCCTATGGTGTGCTTGACGGTGCGGGCCAGGTGTTTGAATGGACAGCGACATCTTCCCAGCCGGGCTATCGCATCGTTAAGGGTGGATCATGGGATGATCGCGGGTGCGGGGTCTGTCGGCCAGCGGCCCGTCACGGGCGTCCGGAATATCTCAAACATATCCTGATCGGCTTTCGCGTGATGCGCGATCGCTGAGCTGTTGCGAAGATTGTTGCAAAGCGCCTTGAAATCACTAACTGTTGAAAGGGGTTTATTGGCGCGATCGGTCGCAAACCATCCATTCTGCTCAGACGGAATAACGGGTGGATCGCAACGATGTTGGTAAAGATATGACTGAAGATACACTTGATTTGGCGTCGATCCCGACAGATCAGCTTGAAAAGATGTTGGCTGCGGGGCGTGACGTTATGGAATGTCACCGCGTCCTGACGGCGACCGGCGATAACATCGTTGGTGAACTGATCAAAAGTGCGGGGACATTCTATGAATGGAACCATTACCCCGAAGGCGATGTCTATGATCGCCATTCACATGCGCAGTTCTATTATCATGCGCACCCCAAGGAAGAACGCCGCGATTGGGATGAGCACGGGCATTTCCATACCTTCATGCGCCCGCGTGGCATGCCCGATGGCTGCAAGCCCAAACAGATTGATGGTTTCGACTATCCCGAAGGCCCCAATGATGCGCTGTCACACCTGATTGCGTTCTCGATGGATGAATTCGGCTTTTGCCAGCGTCTGTTTACCACCAACCGCTGGGTCACCGGTGAAGTCTGGTACGACGCCGAAGATGTCATTGCCATGCTTGACGGATTTGTCATCGACCATGCGCAGCCGTCCTGGCCGGTTAATCGCTGGGTGTCGGGCATGATGGTCCTGTTCCGCCCGCAGATCGAAAAGCTGATCGGGGAACGTGATCAGGCGGTTGCCGAGTGGGCGAGTAAACATCCCGACCGTGATGTCTATGAAGACCGCGAGCTTGAAGTTACCTCGACACTGGATGTCGCGAGCGTCGAGCAGATGCGCGCAATCGGCGAGGAAATCCTGCGTCGGCGTGAGGCGGCCTGATACCCACCTGCGTATCGTAAAAGCAGACATAAAAATGGCCGGTGGCAATATGCCCCGGCCATTTTGCATTTCCAGATCACAGCAGCAGTTACTGCGCTTTCAGGAACTCGATGATATCGGCGATATCGTCGCCTTTTTTGAGTTTGAAGGCCATTTTGGAGCGCTGCTTGGAGCCGGCGATCTCGCTGAGTTTCGCAGACGGATCTTCAAGGTAGCCGGTCAGGAAGGCTTCATCGGCAACGAAACCTTTTTCGCAGGCAGCAAGATAGCCTTTGCCGTATTTGAAACCTTCAACCGTGCCGCATTCGCGACCGAACGCGCCAGCAAGGCTCGGGCCGACCTTGTTTACGCCAGCATCAAGGCTGTGGCAGGCAGCGCAGCGTTTGAAAAGTTTTTCACCCTTTGCCGCATCACCGGCAATTGCAGGAGCCGCAGACAGGAAGGCGAGGGAGCTGGCAACGAGAACCAGTTTACGCGAGAACGTCATTATGGAGCCTCTCTCTTATTTCGAAGTGCCCGGTGATCGGGACGATGCACCGTTGCGCGGCGCATATGCGGGTAACCGTAAGATCAAAAACAGTCTCTTGTCATCGTCTTAGATGGTGCGAGATTGCTTGATCTTCAAAAACTGGTAACCAGATTTATCATAATGTGATGGTGAAGAATTTGAGTTTAGTCAATTTTTCGCCTTTGCTGTCGGAATTTGCCAGATTTCGCAGCCTCTGATTGCTGGCGTCTGAATTGCGACTGAAATAGTGTGTTTGCGCCATGGTGGCAGATGGTCTGATGATAACCTTTCTGATCGGGAAAATACCCGGTATAGAATTGATCGACAGGATGGTTGAAAATCAGGGTCTTGTGCCCCAACTAAGGAAAATATGTTTGTCGATTCTCTGCCAGAAGTATAATCTTGCGCAGAAATTTGGCAGCCATGTGAGAAGCGTGCCAGGAGATATCTATTGCCACGTATCACCAAAGAAGATCTGAGCAAGCTGGTTCAGGACCCGTCCGGCGCAAACCGTGCCGATACGGCGGAAAAGATCAGTCGTGAATTCACGACCGAAACCCTGACGGACAGCGAACGTGTTCTGGCCGAAGATATTTTCCGTCTGATGATCCGCGACGCGGAAGTCCGCGTGCGTAAGGCCCTTGCCAAAAACCTCGCCCAGACACCGCTTGTGCCCCACGATGTTGCAGCGACGCTTGCGCGCGACGTCGATGAAGTCGCACTTCCGGTTCTTGAATTTTCCGAAGTTCTCAATGACGACGATCTTGTCGATATCATTGGCGATAACGCTGACAGTGTCGAAAAGCAGCGCGCGATTGCCTCGCGTGCCTATGTGTCCGAGGTCGTTTCGGCAACGCTGGTTGATATCGGCCATGAAGACGTGATGGTCGATCTGATGTCAAACCAGGGGGCCGAGATCAGCGAGGTGTCGCTTCAGAAGGTCGTTGATGATTTCGGCGACAATGAGCGCATCCAGAAACCGATGATCGAGCGCAACCATCTGCCGATCACGATTGCCGAACGCATGGTGACGCTGGTGTCTGAACGCATGCGTTCCCAGCTGATTTCACGCGGTCACATCCCCGAAGGCATCGTCAATGCGGTGATGACCCAGTCACAGGAAAGCGCGACCATCGGTCTGCTGGGTGACGGGGTTGAAGAACGCGATGTCGAGCTGCTTGTTGAACATCTGCACAACAATAATCGCCTGACCAGTGGCTTGATCCTGCGCGCGCTTTGCATGGGCGATGTGTCCTTCTTTGAAGCAGCCCTTGCCAAACGTGCCGGTGTCTCGCTGATCAATACCCGCATCCTTATTCACGATAGCGGTCCGTTCGGCCTTGAAGCGATCTATAACAAGGCTGGCATGCCGGAGCATTTCTTCCCGGGTGTCCGTGCCGCGATCGAAGTTGCGCGCGAAACCACCTTTGATGGTGAAGAGCACGACAAGGAACGCTATTCGCGCCGCATGATCGAACGGGTTCTGACCCAGTATGGTGATCTGGGCGTCGAGTTTGATTCAGACGATGTCGATTATCTGATGGGTCGCATGCTGCAGCTTCCCGGCGAACGGCCGATGCATCACTGATCGCACGCGCCGATCTGGACCGATTCAGGTCACAAAGACGTTAGAACCGCCCGATCCATGATCCGGGCGGTTTTCTTTGGGGCAATCACCGCCAGAACGAAAAAAGGGCGCCGTTGATAAAACAGCGCCCTTTGTCATTGGTTTTGAACTCTACGCTATTCAAGCAGCGTATTTGGCATCCAGAGTGCGAGTTCCGGGAAATACATCACCAGCAGGAGACCCAGAACTTGCAGAAGGACGAAAGGAATGATGCCCTTGTAGATCTGCTGGATGGAGATCGATTTCGGTGCCACACCCTTGAGATAGAAAAGCGCAAATCCAAAGGGTGGGGTTAAGAAGCTTGTTTGCAGGTTTACCGCCACAAGGACTGCGAACCAGGTCAGAACCTGTGCTTCGCTTGCTTCAAGGCCACCGATATCAAGGTGATGACCGAAATCAAGCTGGGCAATGACCGGTGCAAAGATCGGCAGCACGATCAGGGTGATCTCGACCCAGTCAAAGAAGAAGCCAAGGATAAAGATGATCAGCATCAGCAGAAGCAAAATGCCCCACGGACCCAGACCGGCACCCTCAACCAGATCGATCACCAGATCATCACCGCCAAGCGAACGGAACACATAAGAGAACACCGTCGCGCCAGCAAACAGGAAGAACAGCATCGCGCCCGTAAGCGCCGAACGTTCACAAACATCCTTAAGGACCGGCCATTTCAGGCGACCCTTGACCAATGCAAGGAAGGTCGCACCAACTGCGCCAACGCCTGCAGCCTCGGTCGGGGTGGCAAAACCGGCAAAGATCGAACCCAGAACCAGAACAATCAGGAAGACCGGCGGCACAAAGCTGCGGACCACCATCATGGCGAGGTCCTTGCCATGAACCGCTTCGCCTTCCGGCAGGGGCGGTGCAAGGGACGGGTTAATCTGACAACGCACAAAGATATAGACGGTGTAAAGACCGGCCAGGATCAAGCCCGGAATGATGGCTGCCAGGAACAGGTTGCCAACCGATACCGACAGAAGGTCGGACATCAGAACCAGCATAATCGATGGCGGGATCAGAATACCCAGCGTCCCGGATGCGGCAATTGTCCCGGTGGCAAGCGACGGATCATAATTACGACGCATCATGACCGGCAGGGCCAAAAGCGTCATCATGACAACCGATGCGCCAATAATGCCGGTGGTTGCTGCCATGATCGTGCCCATCAGGGTGACCGACAGGGCAAGACCGCCAGGAACCTTGCGCAGCAGCATGTTGAGGCATTCCAGAAGGTCTTCTGCAACACCACTTTTTTCCAGCATCGTGCCCATATAGATGAACATGGGCACAGCAACCATCACCATATTTTCGGAGATGCCGCCCCAGATGCGCGAGACGATATTGAAAAATTCAATAAAGGAGAAAACGTCATAGGCCATGCCCAGGAAGCCAAAGGCAATCCCGATGCCGGAAATGACGAAAGCAACCGGAAGTCCCGTGAAGACAAGAATGCCCAGCGAGGCAAACATGAACAGCGGAAACCAGTCTTCGATATAGAAGTTACCCATTTGGATTTATCCCTGTTCCGCTCAGTCTTCGATCTTGGCCGCGCCAAGGTCTTCTAGATGGTGGGTGCCGACATAATAACCTGCGCGCTTGTGCAGGTTGATCGGGCCAAAGACAAAGACGAAGCATTTCAGGAAGATCGAAAGCCCCGCCATGGCGAGAAGGCCAAAGCCGATGGGAATGGTTGATTTGATGATCCAGCGATGGGTCAGGCCGGTGGTCGCGGCCGATACCTCGTTGCTCTCAAAGGAACGGGCAACAAAATCAAAACCGAAATAAAGCACCAGCGCACAGAATGGTAGGACACAAACAAGTCCGCCGATCATCTCGATGATTGCACGGGTGCGGGGGCGAAGGTTATCGCGAATAAGTTCGATGCGGACGTGTGAGTCGCGAATATAGGCGAACCCGAAACACAGCATAAACAGGCCGGTATGCAGGTGCCATTCAAGCTCTTGAAGCTTGATGGATCCCTGTCCGCCGAATTTACGCTGGATCACGTCATAAAGGATGACGATCATCAAAGGTATGGCAAGCAGGCTGGCCCACTTTCCCACACGGGTCACGATGGCGTCGATGCCGTCACTAAATTTCAGTAGCGCTTCCATAGAAGGTCTCCCGGGGTCTTCTTATCGCGGTCAAGGCCGGGGCACGGAGCACCCGGCCTTGCCGAGACTTGTTTTGTCGACTGGCTTAGCAGTCGTTCAGACCTGTTGGATTAATCGAGATATCCGATGTCTTTCCAGATCTTGTAGTTTGCGCGGAAGCTCTGGAGGCTTTCGTAAGCCATTTTGAAGTTTGCATCTTCTGCCGAAAGCTCGGCTGCAACTTCTTCCCAGGCGCCACGCATGGCGTCGAGCATTTCCGGCGACCATTTTTTGATGTTCACGCCTTTTTCCTGAAGTTCTTTCAGGGCATTGAACTGGATTGCTTCACCTTCAGCGAAACCATATGCAAGGTTGTCGTTACATACGGATTCGATCTGGGCCCGCTGGGTGTCGGAAAGACCATCCCACTTTTCCTTGTTCATCATCAGATCGAACAGGGTCGACTGCTGATGCCAGCCCGGGAAGTAGTAGTATTTCGCGACTTGGTGGAAGCCGAGCTTCAGGTCAATTGCCGGCATGGAGAACTCGGTGGCGTCAATGGTGCCAAGCTCAAGTGCCGGATAGATATCGCCGCCAGCCAGAAGCTGGGTGGAAACGCCAAGTTTTTCCATCACTTTTGCGCCCAAACCGAAGAAGCGCATCTTCAGACCTTTAAGATCTTCCGGCGAATTGATCTCCTTGGAGAACCAACCCGATGCTTCCGGTGCGATCAGGCCGCAGAACAGCGACTTGATGCCATGTTCGGCATAAAGCTTGTCAAAGATTTCCTGACCGCCGCCAAACTTGACCCATGCCAGATATTCACCAGCCTGCGGGCCGAACGGAACGGCACCAAACAGCTGCAGGGCCGGAACTTTACCTGCCCAGTAACCCGGGGTGGAGAAAGCCGCATCAATCGAGCCGGTCGAAACGGCATCGAAAACTTCCAGTGCCGGCACAAGTGCGCCCGGCTCATAGAATTTGATGTTGATGTTGCCACCGGAAACTTCGTCGATCTTGTCGTCAACGCGTTTGCCAAGCGTACCAAGCTGGGTCAGGCTGCCCGGATAGGTGGAGCCCATTTTCCAGCGAACGCGCTCCTGGGCATCCGCATCAGACGGGGCTGCCGTGAACGCAGCCGCAGCAAGAACGGCAGCGCAAGTTGCCGATTTAAGCACTTTAGAAAAAGTCATTCGTCTTCCTCCCTAAGAAGTCCGAAATTGGTAATACCACGTGAGGCCGACCACCGCCTTTTGCTTTTATTATTGGGCGGTTTTCTCCCCGATTTTTATGTTGCAGGGCGAAGCATAAGCGTATTTCGCAAGGATGAGCAAGTTTGTTTCCTTGTTTGCGAAAGAAAATATCTTTATTGCAGTGCAAAATCGCAACTTGCTGTCGGGCGCAAAAGCAGGAATTCCGCATGGGAATGCGCATTTGGTGCTCTTTAATCTTGTCCGAAAGTTGAATGCGAAAAAGCTCTATGATCTTCGTCGTTTACGGTGATGCGATCGCATCACCCTACTTTTTTTATGGGGATTCGCTATCCTTTAGGGGCGTTCTGCCGTGTCATTCGTGAAAGAGCATGCTGGCCGTCTGGTGCTGCCTTGCAAACGTGCAGATGCAGCAGAGTTCGGCACCAGCGAAGGTTTTCATGTGCGAAAACGAAAACGGGCGGCCTTTCAATGAAAGACCGCCCGACTGATGGTCGGAGCGAGAGGATTCGAACCTCCGACCCCTGCCTCCCGAAGACAGTGCTCTACCAGGCTGAGCTACGCTCCGTCAGTGGGCGGAGGTTTAGCCCTTCTTTCGGCGCGGATCAAGCATAAACCGGACGTTCCGGCGGAAAAAATGTCAGTTCGGAGACATGTTGGAAGGGCAGTTGAACAAGCGATTGAAAACCTTGCGCCTGCGGGGAGGGGATGGGCCGCAAACTGCGTCTGGAAACGCAAAAGGCCCTGAAACGAATAACCGTTTCAGGGCCTTTGAATGATGGTCGGAGCGAGAGGATTCGAACCTCCGACCCCTGCCTCCCGAAGACAGTGCTCTACCAGGCTGAGCTACGCTCCGTCATTCTGCGAAGCCGGGTGATAATGGTTTATCGCAGGCGACGCAAGATATTTTTGCGCCCTGCCGATGCGACCCGGACATGCGCAACGGGAATATCGATTAATATGGGCGCGAAATGCAGAACTCGACGGCCTCAACCATCGCATCCTTAATCGCGCCATCATCAAAGCGTGACAGTGTATCGATGGCCATTTGCCCGAATTCGCGTGCACGATCCATCGATGCATCAAGCGCATCATATTTGCGGATCAGTTCCTGTGCCCGATCCAGATCGCCCTCCTGGAAGTCCTGATCTTCCATGCAGCGGCGCCAGAAAGCCTTTTCGTCTTCGTCACCATTGGCATAGGCAATGATCACCGGAAGCGTCACCTTGCCATCGCGGAAGTCATCGCCAACCGTTTTGCCAAGGGTCGCCTGATGGGCGGAGTAATCCAGAACATCGTCAATCAGCTGGAAGGCCGTGCCAAGATAGATGCCGTAAAGGCGAAGCGCTTCTTCATCCTCGGCCGAACGTTCGGCAATCACCGCACCAATCTGCGATGCTGCGCCAAACAGGGCTGCGGTTTTGGCAGTGATCACTTCGAGATAGGCCTCTTCGGTGGTGCCCATGTCATTGGCGGTCGACAGCTGCAGGACTTCGCCCTCGGCGATGACGGCAGATGCCTGTGCCAGAATATCAAGAACGCGCAGCGACCCGGTTTTGACCATGACGACAAAGGCGCGCGCAAACAGGAAGTCGCCGACCAGAACGCTGGCTTCGTTGCCAAACAGGGCGTTGGCCGATGCCTGACCCCGGCGCAGCTGGCTTTCATCAACCACGTCATCATGCAGAAGGGTGGCTGTGTGAATGAACTCGACACAGGCTGCAAGATCAACGGCATGCGGGCCATCGCCATAACCACAAAGCCGCGCAGATGCCAATGTCAGCATCGGGCGCATGCGTTTGCCGCCAGCAGCGACAAGGTGCGTTGCCAATTGCGGAATCAGGGCGACTTCGCTGTGCATGTTGTCGATGATCACCTGATTGACGCGCTTCATGTCGCCGTCGACGAGGTTGACCAGTGAATCAAGGCTCGGCTGAGTCTTTGGCTGCGGTGCGGTATTGGTCACGCTGTATTCCGACTTCTCAAATGGCATCTTCGCTGCCTGCTTGGGCGAAGACTGCAAATAACAGCAGGCGGCCTCAACATAGATAGGCCAAGCTGTTGTGGTCAAGTGGACAAATGCGGTTCCAGTCCTGCTTTAACCTCAGATAATTCAGGGTTTCTTGCAAAGGATTTTGTAAACCACAACTGCAAACCCCTACATTATAGAGATATTATTGTTTTTTGGATTTCTTCAAAGTTCAAAACGTATGACAAGCCTGATCACAGTTTGAAGGAAAATGCCGATGATCGAACTATTTCGCAGTAACGATCCGATCGAACTGAGCTGGGCACAGGCTGTTTTGGCCGATGAAGGCATCGACAGTCATATCTTTGACTATCATGCCAGCATCATCGAAGGATCCATCGGGGCGCTGCCACGGCGATTGATGGTCGATGGCGAAGAGGAAAGTCGCGCGAAATACGTTCTTGATGTTGCCAGACGCGAGCTTGATGCGCATAACGCCAAAAGTGATGGTTCGGACGCCGTGGCGTCCGAATAACATTGCAAACAACTCGGAACGACAGATCAGGACCATTGATGGTGAGTGCAGCCACAGGCATTGAAGTGCCCGATTTCCCCGAAGAGCGGATCAGTCATGATTACCTTCTTGGCGGATCGGTTGTGCTCAAGCAACCCGTCGACGGATACCGGGCGGCGGTCGATGCCGTGTTGCTGGCCGCATCGGTTTCGATCAATTCCCGTCGTGATGAAAAGATCCTTGATGTCGGGGCCGCTGTTGGCAGTGCCGGGCTGTGTGTTGCCCGGCGTCTTGAAACGGCGAAGGTCACGGGTGTTGAGCTGCAAGATGATCTCTATGCGCTGTTTTGTCGCAATGTGATGGAAAATGATTTCGCCGGGCGGGTCACGCCGATCCACGGTGATATCAATGGTGGTCGCTTGCCGCTGGTCGCTGAAAGCTTTGATCAGGTGATTTCCAACCCGCCTTATTATGCCGGTGGCACGCGCCCGAGTAATGAAAGCCGTGCGAAGGCCCATCAGGAAGGCACCGCCGACCTTAAGGACTGGATTGCCTTTTGCCTTAAGATGGTCCGGCAAAAGGGGCGCATCACGCTGGTGCATCGCGCGGATCATCTGGACCGGATCATTGGGCTTTTGCATGGGCGCGCCGGAGATATGACGGTCTATCCGATCTGGAGCAAAGAAAGTTCCCAAACGCCTTTGCGCGTTATCGTATCGTGCCGCAAAGGCGTTTCATCGCCACTCAAACTTCGTCGCGGAATTGTTTTGCATGATGAAGTCGGAGATTTTTTACCGCAGGTCCAAGAGGTTCTGCGAAATTCGCAGCCACTGATGCTTTAACGTTATTGTTTGTCTTATCAAACGATTGGAGCTCTTAACACGTGTGGTTGGCAGTTGCGCTGAACATTCACTTATGAGCTGTGCCTTTGGGGACTTGCAGCGATCTGATGCCCAGAATGAAAAGATTGGCTTTCCCAAGGCATCCTGTTTTTCCAAGAGAACAACTCGAATCGAATTATAGTTTAACCTGTGTTTGATTTGGAGGATTAACCCAGGATTGATTGTGCGAGGGAATTAGACTGCTTTTCAGCTCATTTTTGTAATATTCATATGATTATATTAGGTTTTCAAATTTTTCATTTGACGTGATAACTGTTTTCATTTGCAAACTTCCAATGTCGGGTGACTCTCTTCTTTACAGCGCTTCTATTTTGAGTTGGGAGCGTAGAGGGGGGCATTAAGTGTAACGAGCATTGGGGGAAGAGATGAACACAAACATCCAGATATCACAGAAGCTTATGGTTTCATTTGCTGCTGTGATGGTTTTGGGCCTTTTTCTGGGCTTTTTTGCTGTTCATAAAAAGAGACAGATCAACGATGTGGCGACGGCAATCGAGACCAAGTGGATTCCAGCGATTACAACGTCTGCAGCAATAAATGACAAGTTCAGTGCGCTTCGTATTGGGTCATTGGAGTACGTTAGTGCAACCGAAGAGGCCACTTTAGATACACTAAAATCAGACATTCAGGGTGACATTGCCGCTCTTGAAGAGATGTCACGAGATTATCGGGAGTACGCGACCTTCCCCGAAATTGCAGATATCTGGGAACGCGCACATGAACTTTTGACGCAACACAATAATCAACTATTGAGTGTGGTGTTGGAGCGGGACAAAGGAAATGACAGCCAATATCGGTCTATTATCGTCAATGAGCTAGGTGCTCTAAATGGCCAGGCTAGATCGTTGCTGGATGAGCTGGTTGCCGTCAATGCGAGGATGGGGGCTGAGGAATCTCAGCGAGGATATCTCGAATACATTTCCGCTCGAAATACCACCTTGGTAGTTACGGCTATTGTGTTTTTGCTCAATATATTCCTTGCCTACTATTTATCCGGAACAATTTCGAAGCCCATAAAAGAAATTACCGCTGTTATGCGAACACTTGCCAGTGGGGACAAGAGCGTCGAGGTTCCCGGTGAGCAGCGTGCTGATGAAATCGGGTTTATGGCAAAAGCGGTCACCGTATTTAAAGAAAGCATGATCCAAGCGGATGAATTGGCAGCGCAACGCGAACAGCGTCAGGCCGAGCAACTGAAGCGGGCAGAACGTGTCGACAGCCTGTCCAAGCAATTTGACAAAGATGCGGCCTCGTCTCTTGAGGGCGTCCGGAGCGCTTCAGTATCTATGCAAGAAGGGTCCGAAAAGCTCTTGATAGCAGTTGATCATGCGGAAAGACGATCTGGAGAAGTCACCACAGCGGTGCAGCAAGCTTCATCCAATGTTCAAACAGTCGCCTTTTCGGCTGAGGAATTATCGGTTTCAATTTCCCAGATCACGAGTGATGTTTCAGAGGCAACGAGGGTTTCTGGCGAGGCTGTGTCGCAGGCCGCACGCACGGGAAAAGTCATCGAGAATTTACAAGGTGCTGCGGGAAGAATTGGCGAAATCGTCGAGCTTATCAGCGACATTGCCGGACAAACAAATTTACTTGCGCTCAATGCGACAATTGAGGCTGCACGCGCGGGTGCGGCAGGTAAGGGATTTGCTGTTGTTGCCGCGGAGGTCAAAAATCTGGCAGATCAAACGGCCCGGGCGACGGAAGAAATTGCTGCACAGATTAATGGCACCCGTCAGGCAACAGATGATGCGGTGTCCGCAATTTCAGAAATTTCAACGACGATTGAGCGCGTTAATGAAATTGCCGCAAATATTTCGGTTGCAGTTGATCAACAAAAATCCGCAACCGAAGAAATCGCGCAAAACATTGATCAGGTTGCTGTCGGTACAGAGGATGTAACGTCCAACATGAAAGACGTCTCAGCTGCCGTTCTTTCGTCTGGGGATGTTGCACGAGACGTTCAGGACGCCTCAACTCTTATGTCTGAAGAGGCGGAAAAAATGAGGAAGTTGATAACAGCGTTCCTCAAAGAGGTTCGCGCAGCATAGAAGCCCGACGTTAATCTTGAACCAGCTTCCCCCCACACAAACCTCTTTTCCCGCGCCTTGGCTGCAGGGGTTCTGTGGGGGGCGAGGCTGATATGAGGCTCATCTCGTTATTGCTATTTGAATGCTTTACGACACAGCTTGCTTATATTCAGCGCACGTGGAATTAATAGGGGCTGATCCAGCTTCGTTTCCCAGACCTCTGCTCCGGAAAGTAAATCTTGCTAAGTTTTTCGAAAATCATCTTTACCGCTTTGGTCTTCGTTGTCGTCTGGCAGGGCTTCAAGCTGTTTAACCGCAGCAAGCAGGTCGCAGCCGACGAGCAGCCAAAGCAAACCAAAGACCAAAGCAAAACCAGCAAAAAAGCAAATCCGGTTGCGCATGAGTTGGAAAAATGCCCGGATTGCGGCGTTTATCATGCCGAAGGCAACGCCCATCGCTGCGACGATTGATCAGGGCTTTGCCGCGCAGGTCCCGCTGATCAGCCATTTACGACTTTGGATGTAAGTCGCCTTATTTCCCTTGGAATCCATCCGCGGATCGAAGATGTATGTCGCTGCAATGCGGCATAACAAAGTGCGGGCAGATACAAGGGTTGCAGATTCAGCGCATCTCAGGGGTTTTGCCTTCTTGACCAAGTGGGGGCAGGGCGGTAGCTTGCCGCCATAAATTTACAGAAACAGTAACAGAGAGTTCGCGCCATGGCGCTCGACGGGTCGCAACGTCCCCCTTCATTCCAGGAAATCATTCTTCGACTGCAAAGCTATTGGGCCGATCAGGGTTGTGTCATCCTGCAGCCTTATGACTTGGAAGTCGGTGCCGGTACCTTCCACACCGCGACAACCTTGCGCGCGCTGGGTCCGGAAACCTGGAATGCAGCCTATGTGCAGCCGTCCCGTCGCCCGACCGATGGTCGTTATGGCGAAAACCCCAACCGTCTACAGCACTATTACCAGTTCCAGGTTCTGATGAAGCCGTCACCGGCCAATTCACAGGATCTGTATCTTGGCTCGCTGAAGCATCTGGGCATTGACCCGATGGCCCATGACATCCGCTTTGTCGAGGATGACTGGGAAAGCCCGACGCTGGGCGCCTGGGGCCTTGGCTGGGAAGTGTGGCTTGATGGTATGGAAGTCACTCAGTTCACCTATTTCCAGCAGGTTGGTGGTTTTGAATGCAACCCGGTTCCGGTCGAGCTGACCTATGGTCTGGAACGTCTGGCGATGTACATTCAGGGTGTCGAGAACGTTTACGATCTTGATTACAACGGCGCTGGCGTAAGTTACGGCGACGTGTTCCTGCAGAACGAACGCGAACAGTCGACTTATAACTTTGAAGTCGCGAACACCGACATGCTGTTCCAGCACTTCAAGGATGCGCAGGCCGAATGTGCGGTGAATATCGAACGCGGTCTGGCGCTGCCGGCTTATGAGCAGGCCATGAAGGCATCCCATCTGTTTAACCTCCTTGATGCGCGCGGTGTGATTTCCGTGACCGAACGTGCGGCCTATATCGGCCGTGTTCGTGACATGTCGAAATCCTGCTGCGAAGCGTGGCTGCGGTCGCGTGGCCATCTGAACGAGGAGGCTTAAGTCATGGCCGAATTGCTGCTTGAACTGTTTTCCGAAGAAATCCCGGCCCGCATGCAGGCGCGTGCTGCTGAAGACCTGTCCAAACTGGTCACCGATGGCCTGAAGGCCGCCGACCTTGGCTTTGATAAGGTGGAAGCGCTGGTCACCCCGCGTCGTCTGACTTTGATTGTTGATGGTCTGCCGGAAAAACAGCCTGACTTGCGCGAAGAGCGCCGTGGTCCGCGTGCCGATGCCCCGGAAAAGGCTATCAATGGCTTCCTGACCGGCAATGGTGTCACCCTTGATCAGTGCGAAAAGCGCGAAACGCCAAAGGGCGTCTTCCTGTTTGCGATTGTCGAACAGAAAGGCCGCGCGGCATCGGATGTCATCAAGGACATCATTGAAGATGCGATGAACAAGCTGCCCTGGCCGAAATCGATGCGCTGGGCAGATCAGAAAATTCGCTGGGTGCGTCAGCTTGACCGCATTCTGTGCCTGTTCGATGGCAAGGTTATTCCGGTCACATATGGCCCGGTCACTGCGGGCGATACCACCCGTGGGCATCGTTTCATGGCCCCGGCAGAATTCAGTGTCACGAATGCCGCCGACTACAAGGAAAAGATGCTTGCCGCCAAGGTTATGCTTGATCGCGAACAGCGCAAACAAGTCATCCTTGACGGTGCCAAGAAACTTGCCGCGTCCGAGGGCTTTGAACTTCTTGAAGACAACGGACTTCTTGAAGAAGTTTGCGGTCTGGTGGAATGGCCGGTGCCGGTCATGGGTAAGGTTGATGACCAGTTCATGGACATCCCGCGCGAGGTTCTTGAAACCTCGATGCGTGAACATCAGAAATATTTTGTGGTCGAAGACAAGGCCGGCAAGCTTGCCGCGCGCTTCATCACGGTTTCGAACATGATCACCGCCGACAACAACGCCAAGATCATCGCCGGGAACGAGCGTGTTCTGCGTGCGCGTCTGCATGATGCCAAGTTCTTCTGGGATCAGGACCGGAAAGTGACGCTGCAATCGCGTCTGCCGAAGCTTGATAACATTGTCTTCCACGCCAAACTTGGCTCGCTGGCAGAGCGGGTTCTGCGCCTGCGCGGTCTGGCGCGTGAAGTCTCTGCCGATATTGATGGTTGTGATACCAAACTGGCCGACCGCGCAGCAGAAATCGGCAAGGCCGATCTGGTGTCGCAGATGGTGTTTGAATTCACCGAACTTCAGGGGCTGATGGGTAAATACTACGCCGAGAATGACGGCGAAGCCCCGGAAGTCGCCAATGCAATTGCCGAGCATTATGCACCGGCCGGCCCGTCGGACATGTGCCCGACCGCCCCGGTTTCGGTTGCCCTCGCTCTGGCTGAGAAACTTGATACCCTTGCCGGGTTCTTTGCGATTGATGAAAAGCCGACCGGTTCAAAAGACCCGTTTGCTTTGCGTCGTGCGGCACTGGGTGTCATTCGTCTGGTTCTGGAAAACGGTTTGCGTTTGCCGCTGCGGCGCATCTTTGCTTTCGCGGTTTCCCAGTACCCGGCAACCATTCGTCGTGATGAGGCGGTTGAAGACCTTCTGGCCTTCTTTGCAGACCGTCTCAAAGTCCATCTACGTGAACAGGGTGTGCGCCATGATCTGGTGTCGGCCGTGTTTGCACTTGATGGCGAGGACGATCTTGTCCGCCTGTTGGCCCGTGTTGAAGCGCTTTCCGATTTTGTCTCCGGTGAAAGCGGCGTCAACCTTATGGCCGGATACAAGCGTGCGTCCAACATCCTGCGCATCGAAGAGAAAAAGGACGATATGTCCTATGACGCGGACGTTTCCGCGGATCTTCTGAGCCTGGAAGAAGAACGCAAACTGTATGAGGCGCTCATTGATGTCCGGCACAAGGCCTTGCCACTTCTGCGTGACGAGGATTATGCCGCGGCTATGACCGAATTTGCGCGGTTGCGTGAACCGGTCGATACATTCTTCGAAAAGGTTACGGTCAATAGCGACAATGCTGATGAACGTGCCAACCGCTTGAAGCTGTTGGCACAAATTCGCACGGCATTGCACGATATTGCCGACTTCTCGAAGATCGAATCATAAATACGGTCAAGGTTGCGGGGCTTTCCCCATCCGGGGAGGCCCATCGGGGCCTCGACCAGATGAGGAAAAGGCAAGATGACCAAATGGGTTTACGGTTTCGGTGGCGGTAGCGCCGAGGGCCGTTCGGATATGCGTGAACTTCTGGGTGGCAAGGGCGCAAACCTTGCCGAGATGTGCAATCTCGGACTTCCGGTCCCGCCCGGCTTTACCATTACAACCGAAGTCTGCACGGCGTTTTATGACAATGATCGTGCTTACCCGGATGGTCTGAATGCCGAAGTCGAAACGGCGCTGGCGGCAGTTGAAAAGCTCGTCGGTCGTTCGTTTGGTGACGCCAAGGACCCGCTTCTTGTTTCCGTGCGCTCCGGTGCCCGCGCATCCATGCCCGGCATGATGGATACGGTCCTCAACCTTGGTCTCAATGACGAAACGGTCGAAGCGCTTGCAAGCGTGTCGGGTGACCGTCGTTTCGCCTATGACAGTTACCGCCGCTTCATTCAGATGTATGGCGACGTCGTTCTGGGCGTTGATCACTATCACTTCGAAGATATCCTTGAGACCGTCAAGGAAGACAAGGGCGTTACCCTTGATACCGACATGAGTGCCGATGACTGGGCCGAAGTCGTCGAAGCGTTCAAGAAAAAAGTCCAAAGCGAACTGGGGCAGCCGTTCCCGCAAGACCCGCGTGAACAGCTGTGGGGTGCCATTGGTGCTGTCTTTGGCAGCTGGATGAACGCACGTGCCAACACCTACCGCCGTTTGCACAACATCCCGGCCAGCTGGGGGACTGCGGTCAACGTTCAGGCGATGGTCTTTGGCAATATGGGCAATGACTGTGCGACCGGTGTGTGCTTCTCGCGCAATCCGTCGACCGGCGAAGACCGTTTCTATGGCGAATATCTGATCAATGCGCAGGGCGAAGACGTTGTTGCCGGTATCCGTACGCCAGCCCCGCTGACCGAAATCGAAAAACAGGAATCCGGTTCGGACCTGATTTCGATGGAAGCCGCGATGCCCCGTGTATTCAAGGAACTCTGTGATATCCGCGAAAAGCTTGAATCCCATTATCGCGACATGCAGGACATGGAATTCACTGTTGAGTCCGGCAAGCTTTACATGCTTCAGACCCGTGCGGGCAAACGCACGGCCAAGGCGGCATTGCGGATCGCTGTTGAAATGTGCCGTGATGGTGTGATCTCGCAGAAAGACGCCATCATGCGCGTCAATCCGGCACAGCTTGATCAGCTGCTGCACCCGACCCTTGATCCAGAAGCAGACCGCAAGGTCGTTGGCATGGGCCTTCCGGCATCACCCGGTGCGGCGTCCGGCCAGATCGTTTTCTCGGCCGAGGTTGCCGAAGAATGGGCAGGCAAGGGCCGCAAGGTCATTCTGGTGCGTATCGAAACAAGCCCCGAAGACATCGCGGGCATGCATGCAGCCCAGGGCATTCTGACGTCACGCGGTGGCATGACCAGCCACGCTGCTGTGGTCGCACGTGGCATGGGCACACCTTGCGTTTGTGGTGCCGGTGCAGTCAAAATTGACTACGCCAACAAAACCATGATGTCGGGCGGTGTGACCCTTAAGGAAGGGGACGTCATCACCCTTGATGGCGCAACCGGTGAAGTCATGCTGGGCGAAGTTGCGACCCTGAAACCCGATCTTTCCGGTGATTTCTCGCAGTTGATGGAATGGGCGGATGTTTTGCGTCGCCTTAAAATCCGCACCAACGCCGAAACCCCGGAAGAAGCTGAAACTGCACGTGGTTTCGGGGCAGAGGGCATTGGCCTTTGCCGTACGGAACACATGTTCTTTGATCCGGAACGGATTATCTCCATGCGCGAGATGATCCTGGCTGAAACCGAGCAGGGCCGTCGTTCGGCGCTGGCAAAACTTCTGCCCTATCAGCGTCAGGACTTCATCGATCTGTTCCGCATCATGAAGGGGCTGCCGGTCACCATTCGTTTGCTTGACCCGCCGCTGCATGAATTCCTGCCGCATGGCGATGCCGAAATTGCCGAGGTGGCCAAGGCTGCCGGTGTGTCCGAAGCCATCGTCAAGCGCCGGTTGCTTGATCTTGCCGAAGCCAACCCGATGCTGGGTCATCGCGGCTGCCGTCTGGGGATCAGCTATCCGGAAATCTACGAGATGCAGGCACGTGCCATCTTTGAAGCCGCGATCGAGGTGACCAAGGATGGTGGCGATCCGGTTATTCCGGAAATCATGATTCCGCTGATTGTTGGCAAGAAGGAACTTGAAATCCTCAAGGCCGCGATCATCAAGGTCGCAGCCGAGGTCGAAGACGAAAAAGGTGCCAAGCTGAAATATCTGGTTGGCACCATGATCGAATTGCCGCGCGCAGCACTGCGTGCCGGTGAAATCGCCGAAGAAGCCGAATTCTTCAGCTTTGGCACCAACGACCTCACCCAGACCACTTTTGGTCTGTCACGTGATGACGCGGCGCGCTTCCTTGATACCTATATCGCCAAGGATATCTTTGCCGGTGATCCGTTTGTATCGCTTGATCAGGATGGCGTTGGCGAGTTGGTCAGTCTGGCGGCCGAACGTGGTCGGGCGACCCGCAGCGACATCAAGCTTGGCATCTGTGGCGAGCATGGTGGCGATCCGGCATCGATTGCCTTCTGCGAGGCACAGGGACTTGATTACGTCTCATGCTCCCCGTACCGCGTGCCGATTGCTCGTCTTGCCGCAGCACAGGCTGCACTTGGTAAGTAATTACCGCTCGTAAATTCGACGCGTGAAAAAGATAAAAACGGCAACGGGGCAACTCGTTGCTGTTATTTTTGTCTTATTGCGATGACGGGTCGTTGCGTTGGGTGCGGTGTTTCATCACCAGCATCCCGCCAACCACGAGGCCCAGAAGCAACAGGATGATGCCGCCGATCTTGAACAGCTTCTCGTAAAGAAGGCGGTTGTGATATTCCGCCTCGCGCAGTTCTGTCAGGTGTGTGATCACGGCATCAAGCTGCGCACGATAGCGTTGCTCTGGCGGAAGGGTGCTTTCATAGCGCACAGCACGCAGCAACATATTCAGGCGTTCTACCGCATCAAGGTAGTTTTCCTCTGTCATGCGGGCCTGTTCGATGGTCGGCTTGAGTGCCGGTTTTTCATCCGGCCCCAGAAAATGACCCGGATAGGTCTTTAGGTCAGGCCAGTAATTGTCCAGACAATCACGAACATTGGTGACAATCGCCCCGCAAGGTACAATCTTCTGCGGGTAAAATCGAAGTAACGTGCCAAGGGCCATCTGCTTGATCTGATGGCCCTTACGGTTATAGGCCTCGGTGATTGTCGCCAGCTCCTTTTCGGCTTCAGAAATCGACATATCGGATACGGGCACGTCGCTTAAATCCGGCGCAGCTTGCTGAATTGCAGCCATGGCAGGTGTGATGACAAGCGCGCAAAGCACGGCCATCAAGCCCCGGATACAAAGGACCCTGTTCCACAGTTTCATCGCAAATCCCGATTTTTGCTTTTCTTTTAACATAGGGGCTGTTGGTGCATTGCAACAGGTTTTAACGAAAAACGGGCCCCGCGAGGCGGAACCCGTTTGATACATCGGTATCGGTTTTTGGGCGAACTCAGGCCGCATTTTCCGGCAACTGAACCCAGTCAGGCACAGAAACCGTGATCTTTGCATCACCCGCAAACAGTTCTGCATCGCCTTCAATCCGCTCAAGCCGGATCAAGGCCAGACCGAAATCACCATGGACAGACCGGATAATACCGGCCTCCTTGTCACCATTCATGATCGGCGTGCCCGCATTTGGTGCGGGGCCGTCAATCTTGACTGGCAACAGGCGCTTGCGCACAAGGCCGCGATATTTGGTGCGAGCGGTAAGTTCCTGGCCCATATAGCAGCCCTTTTTGAAATCCACACCGCCCAGCTCTTCAAAGCCGCTTTCAAGCAGGATGGATTTCTCGACCTCCATTTCTTCGCTGCCATTGGGAATGCCAAGCGAAACGCGCATCTGGTGATAGGTTTCAACATCGCTTTCCTGCGCGCCGATGGCACCCATTTCGGCCAACGCATTTTTCGGCAGAAGAACACGCGCACCCATTTCGGCAAGACGGGGGTCGACCGCCTTGATGCCATCGGCCATATGGGCCGTTGCACCCGGTGTTGCCTTAAGCGACAGCGAACTCAGCGCATCTTTGCCAAACACAGCCACGACGTCGTAGCTGTCGCTGACATCAGTCAGTTCGGCCTTGGCGCGCAGTTTGTACATGCGAAGCTTTTTAAACAGTTCGGCCGCGCGCGCGCCATTTTCACCGCGCTCGCATTCAATCAGCAGGCTGTCTTCATCCTGATGATAGACAAAGAAATCAAACAGGAACTTCCCCTGTGGCGTTAAAAGTGCGCCATAGCCTGATTTCTCGGGCGAAATGGTTTCGATGTTGTTTGATACAAGCCCTTGCAGGAAGCTGACCCGGTCCGGACCACTCACACGGATCACCGCACGATCCGGCAAAAGGGCATAGAAAGTCTCACTCATGATATTTATGGCTCCGGTTAAACGGAATTGTTTGGGCGAAATGTGGGGCAATCACGCAAATTTCGCAAGACCTGTCTGTGCGGACAAAGGCCGGATAAGCTATAAGAAAACCCTTCATAAAACGCCGTCGAACGGATAGAACCAAACTTATGAAAATCTTGATGCTTGATCAGTCTATCGGCTTTGATCCCAAGGATCGCGAAGCCCGTCCGCTTGGAACATGCCAGCGCGCTTTCATTGCCCTGGCAGAGTCCCTTGTTGCCCGTGGTCACAAGGTCGAAGCGCGCCGGAATGGCGGCATCGACAAGGACATGCACGGTGTTGCCTGGCGACAGCTTGAAGCTGAACTGCCGCCGTTCGGCGGTGATGCGGTCAATACCGTGATTGTCTGGCGCGATCCGGCGTTGCTCAGCCATGCAAGCGTGCCCGATGGGGCAACCGTCGCACTTTGGTTTGATGGTGATCCGGCAAGGTTGAATGCCGATGATGTGCGGCTGGTTCTGCAGGAAAAGAAAGTTCAGGTCATCTTTACCGATGACGCGCAGGCAAAGGCCTTTGATGCCGATCTGGCCAAAAAGCCGATTGTGGTCAGGCCCGGCGCCACTACATCCTTTGTCATGGCATCGAACATGCACTGGGCATTTGAGTCGCGCGATGAATTGGCGGTGACCGTTGCCAACAGCTCGACGGGGATTGCCCAGATCATTCGCATTTGGGAAACCTATGTCGCGCCCAAGGCGCCGAATGCGATCCTGGAAGTCTACGCCCACGACCTGTTTAGCGCCATGGCTGGCGAAAATGACAGCGTGTCGGAAGACCTGTTGGATATGGTGCGCTCCGCCATCGACAAGGGTGTGCGCGTCCATCATCCCAAACCCGAAGCGGATATGGCAGAAACCGTCGCCAATGCGCGCGCGTTTCTCCATCACGGCAAATACGGCACGGATTATGTCGGGCAATGGCTTGTTGATGCGCTGGGCGCTGCAACACCGGTTGTGTCCTATGGCGGCATTGCCAAAAGCCGGGTCGAGGACGGCAAAACCGGCTATATCGTCCCGGACGAGGCCGCATTTGGTAATATCACATCCCAGCTTCTGACCGACCGGTCCTTCTTTGCCAGCCAGTCCGAAGCCGCACGCAATGATCGCCGCGAATGGATCCATGTCGCCGGCGAGCTGGAGAAACTGTAACCCGTGCGCCTGCTGTTCATTACGTCAAACCGTCTGGGCGATGCAGTGCTTTCGACATCTGTGCTGCGCCACTATGTCGAAACCTATCCCGGCATCCGCGTGACGGTTGCCTGTGGCCCGGTTGCAGCCCCGATTTTCGAAGGTGTGCCGAACCTAGAACGTATCATCGAAATGCCAAAGCAAAAGCGCGGCGGCCATTGGTGGAAGCTCTGGAAATCAGTCGTCCTGACCTGGTGGGACATCATCGTCGATTTGCGCGGCAGTGCGACGGCCTATGTGTTGCCGGGGCGGAAACGGGTTGTGTTGCCGGGGAATGACGACGACTTGCACCGTGTTGAACAGCTTGGAAAGCTGATCGGTGTTGAACCGGCGCCATTGCCAATGATTTGGACCCGTCCTGAGGATGACGCACGCGCAAGAGAACTAATCCCCGATCATGGCAAGGCATTGTTGGCTGTTGGGCCATCTGCGAACTGGGGTGGAAAAACTTGGCCTGCTGAGCGTTTCGTTAAATTGATTGCGCGTATTCGTGCAAATGATGGCCTTTTACCAAATGCCCATCTACTTGTGGTGGGGGCTCCGAGCGAGCGCGATGCAGCTAAGCCTGTGATTGAGTCCTTAAAAGCCGAAGATCGCACTGTGATTTTTGGAGACGAGCATTTGCTCACAGTTCAAGCCTGTCTGGAACGTAGTGACCTCTACGTCGGAAATGACAGCGGTTTGATGCATATGGCGGCCGCAGCTGGCATTCCGACCCTTGGCCTGTTCGGCCCAACAAGGGAAGATAATTATGGGCCTTGTGGCCCGATTACGGCACATGTGCGAACCGACAAATCTTTTGAAGAGATCTGGAAATCTGGCGAAATTTGGCGCTCTCATGAGAGCCGGATGGATAGCTTGCCTGTTGAAAAGGTTTTTGATGGCGCACGTGCGTTGCTTGCGCGCAAGAATGGAGCCATTCAATGATAAATGGGACGCAAAAACTATCAGTTGTGATTACTGCCCATAACGAGGAAGAACGTCTCCCTTCTTGTTTGTCGCACGTTGCCTTTGCCGACGAAATCATTGTTCTGTGTGATAAATGTACCGATGGTACGGAGAAAATAGCCAAGCAGGCAGGTGCAAAAACTCTAGTTGGCAGCTGGGAAATGGAAGGTGAACGCCGAAATTACGCGCTTTCTCAAGTTAGTGGCGACTGGGTTCTTGAGGTTGATGCCGACGAGCATGTTTCTGAAGAACTGGCGAAGGAAATCCGTGAAGTAATCAGAACCAGTAAATTTGGTTTTCATCACCTGATAGTTCACAACTATGTTGGAGATCGTTTGGTGTTAAATGGTTGGGGCGCTTCATTTGGGAAGCCCGCCTATCCGGGATTGTTTCGTGCAGGTTGCAAACGCTGGGGACCAGAAAGAGTTCACCCATCTCTTGCCTTTCAAGGCGAGAGAGGGTCGAAGTTGACGCATCCGGTGCGGCACTATGTTGATCGCAATATCTCGGACATGATTAAGCGATTGGACAGTTATTCTACTGCGCGTGCAGCTGATTTGCGTGATAGTGGCAAAATAGGCAGTTTTTCGAATAATATCAGGCGTTTTTTCTCGCGCTTTATTCGCTGCTACATCGGCCGTAAAGGATACAAGGAAGGGGGTATCGGTTTCCTGATAGCTCTTTTTGCGGGCTTGTTTCCTGTCATTTCGTATCTAAAAGCCAAGCACGAGGAAAATTGATCTTATGGCGACAATCGTTCTGGCTGACGCTGGTATCAAATTTGACGGTTTTACGTTGGAGCAACGCCCTCTTGGCGGCGCTGAAACGGCATTTATCTCGTTGGCAGAGGGGCTGGCAGATCGCGGGCATGATGTTACGATCATCAATAAGTGTGATGAACCTCATGAAAACAATGGAGTTAAGTGGCGTCCTCTAACTGATGGTTTCCCGGAGATTGCCGATCTCTATATTGCCAATCGTGGGCATGAACTGTTGGGATGCATGCCAAGAGCAAAACGGACGATTTTTTGGATACACAACCCGGCCAAGTATTTGCTTAAATGGCGTTATTTCTCGCGTTTATGGAAAATTAGGCCAGCCATTGTTTTTTCGGGGCTTCACCATCTCCTGACTTATCCAAACTGGGCGCCTTGTGGCGATCGAGTTGTTATTCCTTATGGTATCGAGAACAGGTTTATTACCGCAAAGGTCAGCAACGAAATTCGACAAAAGCGCGCGATATTTACCTCAAATCCATTGCGTTCACTTGATTGGCTCGTGGATATCTGGAGTGAAAAAATCCATCCTCTGTCGCCGGATGCAGAGCTTCATGTCTTTGCTGGACCTCAAACCTATGGTTCCGCGGGAGATGAAAAAGCCCAGCGAATGAAGGTCATTCTTGATCACGCCGATACATTGCGTGATAAAGGAGTTATTCTACGTGGGCCTGTACCCAAAAACCAACTCTTGGATGAGATGCAACACGCGCGTGTCATGCCCTATCGGGGAGACTTTGGAGAAACCTTCTGCCTAGCGTTGGGGGAAGCTCAGGCTATGGGGGTTCCTTGCGTGGTGCAGGATGTTGGCTGCGTGGCCGAGCGCATTGTCGATGGTGAGACCGGATTTGTTGCTAGCGATGACGATTTATTTGCCAAACGCACTGCCCAACTTCTAAATGATGATCTCCTATGGGAAGAGCAGCACAAAGCAGCTCTCGAAAATCAACGTGCGTGGGGTTGGGCTCAGGCTGCCGAGGCATTTGAACAACTGATCCCATAAGGTGTATCTAGGGTTGTTTAGGTTGATGTATGTAAGCCACTTTAGGGTGGTGTGGTGGAATGCCTAATGTGCGGAATTGCTGGTTATATCGCCAAGGATAAGCAAACCCTTGATCCGGATGTGCTGGATCGTTTGCGAGATGCCCTGGCGCACCGCGGCCCTGATGGTCACGGGCGTTATCTCAAAGGCCCTGTCGGATTTATCCAGACCCGTCTTGCGATTATTGATCTGAATTCCGGTGACCAGCCGCTTTATCATGAGAATGGTAGTGCCCTGATCGCCAATGGCGAGATTTATAACTATCTCGAACTCAGAAAAGAACTCGGCGAAGAGGGATTTAAAACCCATTCGGACAGTGAAACCGCCCTTCGTGTGTTTGCGCGCGATGGGATTGCCGGGTTTGATCAGCTGCGGGGCATGTATGCTTTTGCCATTCACGATGAGATCGACAATCAGGTGGTGCTGTGTCGCGATCCGTTTGGCATCAAGCAGGTCTATTACGTCGAGACCCCTGAGTATTTTGCTTTTGCGTCCGAGGCGCAGGCATTGGTATCTGCTGGTCTTGTGGGACGGGAACTGCGCGAGGATGCCAGATCCGAACTGCTGCAGGTTCAGTTCACGACCGGGTCCGACATGATCCTTGACGGGATCAAGCGACTGCAGCCCGGTGAAACCATCGTCCTGAAGAACGGACGTATCGTGGAGCGGCGCCGTCGTCAGGTTCTAAGTGACACGGGTGCCGTTGGCAGTCATCTTGATCGCGCACTTTATGAGTGGGATCGGGTGTTTGAGGAAACGGTCCGTCTGCATCAAAGGTCTGATGTCGATTACGCCATGTTCCTGTCTGGAGGCGTGGATAGCGCATCCTTGCTTGGTATGATGCATCGCCTTAATGAAAGACCGGTAACGGCTTATACGGCCGCCTTTGAAGCGACCAGCGTACATGACGAACGCGAACTGGCCCGTGATGTCGCAAAGGCCTGCAATGCCAACCATGTCGAGGTGATGTTCTCGGAGAGTGATTTCTGGCAACTTCTGCCTGAGGTCGCAGCACGCATGGATGATCCGGCGGCAGATTACGCCATTCTTCCGACCTACAAACTTGCCAAGGAAGCCGCGCGCGATTTCAAGGTAGTGCTGTCTGGCGAAGGTGGTGATGAGTTGTTTGGCGGCTATGGGCGGTATCGTTCGGTGATGCGTCCACTCTTGCTTGGCGGGCGGGTTATGCGCTCCAAGGGGACGTTTGACAAGATCGATGTCTTGCGTCCCGGCGTGCTCGAAGGATGGCGTGACGGTATTGCCGCTTCTGAAAGCCGGGAAGCCCGTGGGAAACGTTCACGTCTTTCGATTGCGCAGGCGGTCGATTGTTCTGACTGGCTGCCCAATGATTTGCTTCTGAAGCTTGATCGCATGTTGATGGCTCATGGTCTTGAGGGACGAACACCCTTCCTGGATCCGGTGGTCGCCGAATTTGCCTATCAATTGCCCGACCGTCTCAAGGTTCGCAAAGGTGTTGGCAAGTTCCTGTTGCGCAGTTGGCTGGATCGCTGCCTACCCATGGCTCAACCCTTTGCCAAAAAACGCGGTTTTACGGTGCCGGTTTCAGAGTGGATTTCTGGCAGGGGCAAACAACTTGGCCCGCTGGTGGCGGGGCAGGCTGGTATTGCCGAAATCGCCGATGCGGATCGGGTGGAAAAGCTGTTCAATACCCCCGGAAAGCGCGAAGGTGCCGCTTGTTGGCATTTGCTGTTTTATGCGCTTTGGCATCAGGCGAACGTTCTCGGTCACGCGCCGGGTGCGGATGTGTTTGAAACACTTGAAGGCGCTTAAAAAGTTAACGCTTTTTTACTTTTACGGGAACAAACCGGTCGCCGCGGCATTTCTTAATTGCGAATAACAATTAACAGAAATGCGGTTGGGACACGACATGCTGTATTTTGATAAATTGGCGATGCTTGCCGTTCTTGGCTTTGGTCTGGTGCTGGCCTGGATGACGGTACCGCCTAGCGATTTGCAGGCAAAATCGATTGAGGCGATGCCGCTCAAAGGCAGTGAGACCTTGGGTGCTACCTATGAATTCAAGTTGCCAACAACTGTGCGTATGGAATGTGCTGCGGGGTGCAATTCGCTGGGGCAGGTTGAAGAAAAGCAGGGCTACACGGCCAAGGAGCGCGATAGATTTGAACGCGCCATCGAAGTTGCCTACTCTGCCTTTGTCACGCCGCTCCATCGTTAAGACGGATATAAATCTGTGAAAAATGCATCGGTCTGGATGATCATTCCAAATCTTCTGCGCACCTTGTTGCGCAAGGATGTTGCGTTGAAATCCAAACTGTTGCTGGTGGCCGGACTGATCTATTTGGTCAGTCCGGTTGATTTGTTGCCCGATATCCTGGTCGGCTTGGGCTGGCTGGATGATCTTGTGATTGTGCCACTTCTGGGATGGTTATCCTATCGCAGCTTGCCCGATAACGTGCAACGCGAAGTTGTTCCCAATGAACCAGAAGCCAGCACAACGTCACGTCGATTGTTCATCTATCTGGCCATTCTGGTGCTTGTCGTCATTGTCATTGCGATAACCGGTGGCACAGATAGTGCGTTTGAACCAGCGGCAACCTCTCCGAGCGATTGAGCCTTTTCCCTGACCAATACCGACGCTCGGGTTTGACGCAATGTGCGGCTCGCCATACTCTTGATCAATCAACCGAACAGATCGGGAGGAAACCATGGGTGAAGTATTTCGCGCACTGGTGCTAAACCAGAAAGAAAAAAGCGTCACAGCAGAATTCAAGAACCTGACCATAGACGACCTGCCTGAAGGCGAGGTTTTGGTGCGGGTCAAATGGTCGACCCTGAATTACAAGGACGGCATGGTCCTGAACGGGCTCGGGCGACTGGTGCGATCCTATCCCCATGTCCCCGGGATCGATTTTTCTGGCGAGGTCGTTTCATCAACCGATGATCGCTACAAGCCCGGTGACGAAGTTGTTCTGACGGGCTGGCGGGTTGGTGAGGCCCATTGGGGCGGCTATGGCCAGTTTGCCGGGGTAAAAGCCGACTGGCTGGTGCCATTGCCCGATGGTCTTGATGCATCGCAGGCCATGGCAATAGGCACGGCCGGGTTTACTGCAATGCTGGCCGTGATGGCGCTTGAAGAGCAGGGCGTTTCAAAAGACCAGGATGGTGAAGTTCTTGTAACCGGGGCTGCCGGCGGTGTCGGCTCGGTTGCCGTTTCCATCCTTTCGTCGCTTGGGTATCGGGTGGCGGCGTCGACCGGGCGCGCGGAAACACATCAGTATCTGCGTGATCTTGGCGCAAGCACCATCATTGATCGCAGTGAACTTACCGATACCAGCAAGCCGCTTCTGACCGAACGATGGGTTGGTGCGATTGACAGTGTTGGCAGCACGACCCTTGCACATGTGCTTTCCGAGATGAAGTATCACGGCGTTGTTTCTGCCTGCGGGCTTGCCGGTGGTCCGGATTTGCCGGCAACGGTCATTCCGTTCCTGCTGCGCGGCGTGAAACTGATCGGGATTGATTCGGTGATGTGCCCATATGAAGCGCGTGTGCGTGCATGGAAACGCCTTGGTAAGGAGCTGCCCAAGGACCAGCTTGCAGCGGCAACTACCAAGGTTGCGCTTTCTGACATCCTGCCATGGGGGGAGAAGATCCTTAAAGGTCAGGTGAAGGGACGTCTGCTTGTTGATGTTCAGGATTGCTAGGATTGGTGAAAGCATGCAGAATCAACGGGTTTTCGATCCCCACTATGTGGGACGGAAATCCGTTTCTCTGATAGTTGGAAAAGACTGCAATGCCTGAACAACGGTTTCGAATTCTTCTTGTCGAAGATAATCCCGGGGATGCGTTTCTGGTGCGCACCCTTTTGGAGGAAACCGGGGAACCATTTGATATCGAACATTGCAGCGATCTTGCCTCTGCGATGGCGGTTCTGAATGGCGACGGGGCCGAGGCACTTTTTGATGTTGTGCTGCTGGATCTGACATTGCCGGATTCTTCTGGCGTTGACACCATCCGGCGCGTGCGCAGCTGTGCCAATGTTGCCCCTGTTGTTGTTCTTACGGGTCACAAGGACGAAGAACTGGCGTTTGAGGCCCTTCAGCACGGCGCAGAAGACTACCTGACCAAGGAATTTCCCGACGGTCGTACCATTCGCCGGTCGATCCGCTATGCGATCGAACGTTCACGTGCGGAGCGTGCGCTTAAGGAAAGTGAAGAACGCTACCGCAAGCTGGTTGAACTGGCGCCAGAGCTGATCTCTGTCCTGAGCGGCGAAGAGATCGTCTATATGAACCAGCAGGGGGTGACCATATTGGGCGCCGGCGACAGTGACAAGCTGGTCGGGCGCTCCTTTATGGAGATGGTTCATCCCTCAAGCCGTGAAGCACTCGAAGAATACATTTCCCGTTATCGCAACGGTTACCCGGGGCGCGCTGACTTCACCATCATTTGCCAACGTCCGGAAGGCGAAAATGTCGAACTTGAAGTCTCGGCCATTGCCTTCACCCATGAAGGTGCGCCAGCGATGCTCATGCTGGCAGAGGATGTAACGGAAAAGCGCAAGGTTGAACGTCAACTGGTTCAGACCTCCAAGCTGGCAACACTTGGCGAGATGGCGGCATCCGTGGCCCACGAAATGAACCAGCCTTTGAATGTGATCCGCATGGCGGCGGATACCTGTGCTCTGCAATATGATCTTGATGCCGTCAAACCGGCCTTTCAGCGCGAACGTCTGTCGCTAATTAGTGCGCAGACAGAACGCATGTCCGAGATCATCAAGCACCTGCAGATTTACAGTCGCCCCGATGACGATGATTTTGCCCCCTTTGATGTGATGAAGGCGGTTGAGCGGGCCGTTGACATGGTTGAGCATGATTGCAGGTTGTCGGGCATCGCCATTGATGTCGTTCCGCCGCGGCAGCGCTGCTTTGTGAATGGTCGTCAGGTTCAGCTTGAACAGGTTCTGGTCAATATGCTGAGCAACGCGCGCGATGCCATCAATGAAAATGGCGATGACGCCGGAAGCATCGGCGGCCTGATCCGGGTCTGTGCCATGGTTGATGAGGCACGCAAAGCCTTGAAACTCTCGGTTAATGATAATGGCGGTGGTGTGCCCGAAGCTGCGATTGATCTTTTGTTCCATCCGTTCTTTACAACCAAGGATGTCGGCAAAGGCACCGGGCTTGGCCTTTCGGTCAGTTTCGGCATTGTTGAGGCCATGGGTGGCAGGATTGATGTGCGAAACGAAGGTGATGGTGCATGCTTTGAAATCACCCTGCCGCTCGCCGATGTCGAAATTACCGAGGTAGACAATTTGTCTGACGGAACGCTTGATGACGGATGGCTGTCGCAGGTGCCTACGAACGCAGCCGCACGCGGCAATATCCGCATCCTTGTGGTTGATGATGAACTGGACGCGATGGAAATCATCTCGGCCTATCTGGAAGCGCAGGGCTTTAATGTTTCGGCTGCGAGCAACGGCGAAGACGCACTGGCGATCGCCGGCATCGTTCAACCCGATATTCTGATTACAGACATCCGGATGCCCCACATGGACGGCAACACCCTGGTCAAGGAACTTCGGGAACGCAATCCAGCACTGCCGGTCATTGTGATGACCGGTCATCCCGGCGATGCCGAGAAGCCTGTTGAAGATGAAGATGGCACAGATGCACCGGTCATGGTGATGTCCAAGCCGCTTAACCTCAAGGAGCTTCTGGCAACACTTGACGAGCTTTGCGAAGTGTTTGCAGCCTAAGAAGGACCGACGTTTCACGAAATGATGTCAGAAGCCCAAAGAAAAAGCCCGGCAAATTGCCGGGCTTTGATCTTTTGGCCTTGATTGGCTGCGATCAGGCTTCCCAACCCAACTGCATGGCAATTTTGACCGCTTGCGTGCGGTTAGCCGCGCCAAGCTTCTTGAAAATACCGGTCAGATGTACCTTTACGGTGATTTCACGGACCGTCAGTTGCTTGGCGATTTCCTTGTTCGACAAGCCTTTGGTCAGAAGGCCGAGAACCTCGCGTTCACGGTTGGTCAGCTGACGCAGGGGATTGTCAGGCGCCAAGCCATCAAGATCAATCTCGCCCGGGCGAATTTGCGAGCCATCGTCTTCAAGCAATGCGGACGGAATGTATTTTTCGCCCGACAGGATCAAGCGCAGGGCATTGATCAGGGATTTGCCCGACAGCGTCTTTGGCAGATAGCCAGACGCGCCATGTTCCAGTGCGTTCAAAACGTCGCTGCGTTTGACAGAACCTGACAGAATAACCACCGGAATCTCCGGATGTTTCTGACGCATGACGGTCAGACCGGACAATCCGTTCATGCCGGGCATGTTCAGATCAAGGATGGTCAGGTCAACGCTGGTTTCCCCGTCAACGACGGCAAGTGCTTCTGCGAAGTCTTTCGCCTGCGCGACTTCAACTTCCGGCGCTGCGAGTTTAAGGAAGGAAGTGATCCCGTCTCTGACGAGATCGTGATCGTCTGCTAGCAGGATGTTCATTTTTATGCCGTACCTGTTCTTGTCCAAAGCTCACTACAAATGATGGGACGAGTGACCTCGGAAACGCGGACCGTAACAACACGGTTTCGCGCGATTCTGATATTTTCAATCCAAGCGTCCCCCCGGACGCGAGCGCAGCATTCAACAAAACCAAGCCCCTGTCAAACGGCAGGATAGTTTTTGATTAGGTGAACTATCCGGGTGAATAAGAGCATAGGCGTAAGGGTAAGTGTTTTGTTGCGTATTGAATAGTATAATTAGGGGGCAAGCAGATACACGAAGACAAAATTATACGGTGATCGAGACGCTTTGCGGCTCACCGTTTCGGTATGCTGCGGAATTTGATGTGGATTCTTTGGTAGTATTTGTCGATTCACTACCATCACTGGTTGCTCTTTGCAGGCTGGCCTGACGGAAGGCCGCCATATCTGCACCTGATGGTGCATTCGGTGCAAGTGCTGCATTCTGCAGGGTAGCAAGTGCCCGGTCACGGTCATCTGCACTGCCCGACATCGAGACGCTTACATCAACATGCCCGCCGATGGCATAGGCATTGCCATCCGGGCCAATCTGATAAGTGTATTGCGGGGCCGATCCATAGGGTCCGGCTGCGGCCGCATGAGCTTGTTCTTCCTGACGCACAGCAGAGTCACGCGCGCGCAGTTGATTGACGACGGCTTCCTCTGCTGGGTCAAGGTCGCCATCGGCGGAAACACCATTCTGGCTGATGCCATTATCGGCATTGGCTTCACGCGCTTCACGGTATTCCGCGCGGCTGACACCACCAGCAACTGCTTGTGCCTCTGTCAGGGTGCGTGGGTCGACAATGCGGGTACGTGCAGCCTCCGATCCAGCGCCATTAATTGCATAAGGTGATACAGATGCGGAATTTCCGCCCTGACGTTTGACTTCGATGGCTTCATATTCGGCCAAAACGCGCCCGTCAGCAGTTTGCGCGATTTCCCGAACATTCAGGATAACGCCCAATCCGCCGCCACTAGGGTTGGCTATGGTTTGACCCGCTGAAATCATTTGTCTTTACGTCGCAATTCGCCTTGAAACGGACTTCATAACTTTTCAACCATAGCAGAAATTTGTTCCCGAGTCTCGGTTTGCAACGCGTGCCTGTTGATCGCGTGTTTCGCACATGCATTGCCATGGTTGATGGCTTGCACATTGCCACCCTTGCTGGTATCAGAAATTTCGAATTTCCAAGTAGCGTGCTGAGCGCTTGCATCTGTATTTTAATCAGGAATTCCAACGCGCATGTCTGACTTCATCATTCCGGCCAATGAAAAGGTACTTGTCACTGGTGCCGCCGGTTTTATCGGTTCCCATCTTTGCCTGAAATTGTTGGAGCAGGGGTCGACTGTTGTCGGATTGGATAACGTCAACGACTATTATGACGTTAACCTCAAGGAAGCGCGTCTGGCACGTCTGGAAGGCAAGCCCGGTTACAAGTTCGTCCGTATGGACCTCGAAAACCGCGAAGGCATTGCCGATCTGTTCGCCACTGAAAAGCCGACCTATGTGGTCAATCTGGCCGCCCAGGCTGGCGTGCGGTATTCGATCGAAAATCCGCATGCCTATATTGATGCCAACCTTGTTGGCTTTACCAACATTCTTGAAGGGTGCCGCCACAACAATGTGAAGCATCTGGTCTATGCATCAAGCAGCTCGGTGTATGGCATGAATACGGAAATGCCGTTCTCCGTGCATCACAATGTCGATCACCCGATCAGCCTTTATGCGGCATCGAAAAAGGCCAACGAACTGATGGCGCATACCTATAGCCATCTCTATCGCCTACCAACGACGGGTCTGCGTTTCTTTACCGTCTATGGTCGTTGGGGGCGCCCGGATATGGCGTTGTTCCTGTTCACCAAGGCGATCCTTGAAGGCAAACCGATCAATGTCTTTAACGAAGGCAAGATGCGCCGCGATTTCACCTATATTGATGACATCGTAGAAGGCGTCTATCGCTGCATCTCCACAGTCGCCCAGCCAAACCCGGACTGGAATTCGGCCAAACCGGATCCTGCAACCAGTTCGGCACCCTATCGGGTGTTTAATATCGGCAACAACAGCCCGGTCGAGCTGATGTATATGATCGAAACGATCGAAAAGGCACTTGGCAAGACGGCCGAGAAAAACATGCTGCCGATGCAGGATGGCGACGTTCCGGCAACCTATGCCGATGTCGATGCCCTGACCGATGCGGTCGGCTTCAAGCCAGCCACCTCGATTGAAACCGGTATTGGTCGCTTTGTTGAGTGGTACCAGTCTTTTTACGAATGAATCCGAGATTTATTATGCGAATTATTTTGGATGCAGAAGCCACGTAAATTATCTTTGAAGCTCCTTTTCTTTGACCGTCGGTTCAAAAATATCTGAAAAAAAATATAAATTGATGCAAATCATGATGTTGTTGCAGATGGATCGATAATCGTGATAGCTGGAAAGTAGCTAGTGTAGTCAGCGGGATTGGTTGTTAAGAGAGGGACCTCTGCTGTTTCGGCAATCGCTCCTATCGTGTAGTCTGGGAGTACTCCTGTTTTGGGGCCGCGGTTGACTTCTTTGTAATGTTTGAATGCGCGACCTGCTCTGAAAAGAGATTGGTTTGAGGATGGTATTCTATCTATCCCAAGTCGGGATATTGCCTCATCCATCGCTTCTAGGCTCTCCATGCCTATCGAGGCTTCACAATAGACAATATCCGAAATAACCATGGGGCCTTGGGTCTTGCATTCATTGAACTTTTCAATAGCCCACTTATGAAAACGGTCATTGTTATCGAGCATTGCAATTACGATGTTGGTGTCAAGTAATGTGGTCATGCACCGCCCCTGGTAATTTTTAATAGTTCTTCAATTGTCATATTTGGACGAATTCCTTTCTCATTGAGGACAGCTAACGCAGACTCCGTCCGTCCTCTAATGAATTCAGCGGCTTGCATTTCGTCCATTTCATCGGGCGATATGACGTCGAAGCCTGCTTTTTTGGCAAGGTCCGCACAGAATGGAGAGATGCTTTTTAGGATTCTTGGGTTGGTAAGATGTGTTGCTCCTCTTGGTCTGGAATCATTAACTCGCATTGACTGAAACTGAGGTTCTTCTTGGAGTATTTTATCTCTGACAGCGTCTTCTGAAAGACGATCGCGACCACCAAGGGCAGTGTATAATCTTATAAGGTGAGTGGTGGCGAGCTGCTTCTCTAGGTTTTCCCCGCCAGTAAGCTCGAAAAATTTACTGTGACTAAGTAAATTTATGTATTCCGAAGTGCGATAAGTGCGACCGTCAATCAAGGAGTCTTCGATAAGTCGATCAAGTGCTAAAAACAGGCAATCAACCCACCATCTCCCGGGGCGCTTTTCGCCAAAATCTTGCACTTTACCGATATGTAGCAAAAAATTTAGATTTGTTGCTAATTTGCGGCTAGTTTCAGCTTTGTATCGTGGGTCGTTTTGTACAAAGTTCTGGATATCATCTGCGGTAACGCTTTTGGTGTTCCAGTTGTACTTAGACGCAACGCGTTCAAGTACATATGCATTTGCCCAAAGGGCTGGGCGCCGCTGATATGCAGCAGCCTTCTTCCATTTGCCGACATAGCTAAATAGAAAAGCGAAAAGTGCTACTTTATCAAAAGCGGGGGAGTGGTCCCAAGATAGTGCCTGAAATACCAGTTCATCGGCGCAAATCATATCGACGCCGGCGATGGTCCTGTTGAATAGAAAAAAGTTAATCGGAATGTATTCGGTGTGACCGCTTTTCTTGATGCGTTCGCGGAACTCAGTTCTTGGAACATCTTCAAGTGCATCGTTAAACCCAGCCCGAATAATTGAATGCAATTCAACTAGGCCGTTACTATTTCGACCCCACGAGAAATTTTTTGTGAAGCTTCCCGGTTTCCAGACTTCTTCCAAAAAAATCCTCCAAAAAAGAAGCAGCATCAAATCACTGCTTCAATGTAACATCATTTCTTGCGGCTAGTTCAAGCGGAAATTATTCTGCTGGTGCCGTGTTCAAGGAGGAGTTGTAGGCGTAAGTTTTCCAAGTTGGTTTGTAATCATCTTCTGCCTGATTTCCCCAAACAGTCCAGCCTTTTCGCCGTCCTCTTCCAAAGAGTTCCAAATAAGGTCCCCAAGAGCAAGCTTCGATAATTTCGTATTGTTCGTCTGGCTTTCTGGAGTGTTCTCGTTTGCGGGTTTTTAGGAGGTCGCCATTAGGTTCTTCCAGAACATCATCTAGCTCAGGTGCCGAAATGAAGTTTACTTGCGATCGACCGGGTGCCAAGGTTCTTGCACTTTGTCCCCGTATTCCGAACAGCAATATTTCTGTCACGTTTCGGAAATAAAATCCTACTCCTCTGCCATCAGGGCCACCGTCTTTGCGGATTTTTTCCCAAACAATATGGGATTTATATTGGAACCCCCAAGATTCCATAACTTTAAGACCATCAGGTAAAAGTGCGTTTGGGACCCAGAGGTAGCAGTGTGCGCGGTCCTCAACATGTTCAGATACAGGGAGGCTGCAGATATCCGGTAGCTCCATTGTTGGATAGCGTGCGAGCCTTTTATGCTCGGGAGCTACCTTTCCGGTCCGATTTTGGAACCGCCAGGGAGGGTCAGCCATGATAGTGCCGAATTTCTGACCATTTAAGAAGGATCTCAATTCGTCTTTTGCTGAGAGAGGTTCGTCTTTCATGTTTTCCCTTTAAACGCGGTTCGTTTGTTGAGCCCAAAACAAACACAATACAGTTAAAAAGTCTATCCAGGCGTCTGCAATTTGCAGGTTTGAACAATTGTCATTATGATAGATTGCTTTTGCATAAGCGTATTCGTCTTAACTAAATGAACAAATTTGTTCTTATTTTGTTCCAATGTTGCCACATGCGTGTTCAGACTGCAATATCTCTTTGCAGACGGCCTAGCGCCGGCGCATATTATATCTGTAATTGTTTTGTACTTGGAAAATGGTGCTGCTGGGGAGATTTGAACTCCCGGCCTCTCCCTTACCAAGGGAGTGCTCTACCCCTGAGCTACAGCAGCCCGATAATCAGGCTGACCGGTGGGCAATGGTGCTGCTGGGGAGATTTGAACTCCCGGCCTCTCCCTTACCAAGGGAGTGCTCTACCCCTGAGCTACAGCAGCATGAGCCCTTGCGGTGCGGGCGGGTTATAGGCCACGTATCAGTAATTGGTCAAGCCTGAATTATGCGAAGTTTTTCGATTGTTCCCGTGGCAGGGCTTTTCGCCCTGTTTTCGTCAAGATCGGCTGTAATTTTTCGCGTGCTGTTTTATAACGGGCCAATCAAGCATCCCCAGAAATCTGATGAAACGGTTGTTGCACCATGACTGCCAAAAAATCTGATATGCGCCCGGCTGTGAACGAGGAGCGCCTGAAACGTGAAGCCGAAGCGCTCCGCGCCAATCTGGCCAAGCGCAAGCAACAGCAGCGCACGCGTAAAAGCGACCAGGGCGGATCGGACAAGGGCGAAAAAAGCGACGACTGATCGCCGGCGTTCTTTTTTCCGCGAGGCACTGGTCGACTAGCGCATCGTTTGGTTGATCTTGGTGCCAACGGGCGGGTAAAACCGTGGGTGCTGAACGTGGTTGGGATTTTCGCAAAAACAGGGGTGGCACTATGTCGGTAAGACCGGATCACTGGATACGCCAGATGGCGCAGGAAAAAGGCATGATCGAGCCGTTCGTTGACGGGTTCAAACGCGACGGTGTGATTTCCTATGGTGTCAGTTCATACGGCTATGACGCCCGTGTCGCCGACGAGTTCAAGATTTTCACCAATGTCGACTCGGCCATTGTCGATCCCAAGGAATTTTCCGATGACGGGTTCGTCAACCGCAAGACCGATGTCTGCGTGATCCCGCCCAACAGTTTTGCCCTGGCGCGCACGGTGGAGTATTTCCGCATCCCGCGCGACACGCTGGTGATCTGTCTGGGGAAATCGACCTATGCCCGCTGTGGCATCATCGTCAATGTCACACCGCTTGAACCGGAATGGGAAGGGCATGTGACACTGGAATTCTCCAACACAACCCCGCTTCCGGCCCGCATTTATGCCAATGAAGGTGCATGTCAGTTCATTTTCCTGAAAGCGGAAAGTGAATGCGATACCTCCTATGCGGATCGCGCAGGGAAATATATGGGCCAAAAAGGTGTCACTTTGCCGCGCCTGTGATAAAGGGATGGCACAAATCTGGTGGTGACACGCCAAGACACGCGTTTGCTGTGCCAATGCGCACAGCACAAAGAGGACTGAATGGACAAGATCAAGATTTCCGGTGGTCGCCGGCTGCAGGGCAAAATTGCAATCGGCGGTGCCAAAAACGCGGCTTTGCCCCTGATGGCAGCAGCCTTGCTGACAGATGAAACGCTGACCCTTTCAAACCTGCCGCATCTTGCAGATATCACCTCGATGGCCAACCTTCTGGCCCAGCACGGTGTGGCGTTGCATCTGAACGGGCATGCACCGAATGGCGGTCATACAGGTCGCGTTCTGGAAATGACTGCCAAGGAAATCACCTCGACCACGGCACCTTATGATCTGGTGCGCAAAATGCGCGCATCTGTCTTGGTGCTGGGTCCGATTGTTGCTCGCTGCGGTGTTGCGCGTGTGTCGCTACCCGGTGGCTGCGCAATTGGTAACCGTCCGGTTGACCTGCATCTTAAGGCACTGGAAGCCATGGGGGCGGAGATACACCTGACAGAGGGCTATATCGAAGCCCGCGCACCCGAAGGCCTCAAGGGCGGTCACATTCTGTTCCCGCAGGTCTCAGTCGGGGCGACGGAAAACGCGCTGATGGCAGCTTCCCTTGCCGATGGTGTGGTCACGATTGGCAATGCTGCGCGTGAGCCTGAAGTTTCTGATCTGGCCCATTGTCTGGTCGCGATGGGGGCCGAGATTGAAGGCATTGGCACCGATACCCTGAAAGTAACCGGCAAGCCGCGCCTGCATGGCGCGGAATATTCGGTTGTCCCGGATCGTATCGAAACTGGTACCTATGCGATTGCTGCCGCCATTACTGGCGGCGAGATCGAACTGACGGGTACGCGCCTTGAGCTGATTGACAGCCTTGTTGATGCAATGCGTGCCGCCGGTGTCGAAGTCGAAGAGACCGAAGACGGCATGAAGGTCCGCGGTAACCGCGCCACGCTTAAGGGCGTTGATGTGATGACCGAACCTTATCCCGGCTTCCCGACCGATATGCAGGCTCAGTTCATGGCGCTGATGTCGGTTGCCAACGGTGCCTCAATGATCACCGAAACGATTTTTGAAAATCGCTTTATGCACGTGCCGGAACTGAGCCGTATGGGTGCTGATGTCAATGTACATGGCCGCTCGGCGATTGTACGCGGCAGTGCGAAGCTGTCGGGGGCAGAGGTCATGGCAACCGATCTTCGTGCCTCGGTTTCGATGGTGCTTGCAGGCTTGGCAGCCGAGGGCGAGACGGTTATTAACCGTGTTTACCATCTCGACCGTGGTTATGAGCGACTTGAAGAGAAACTTGCGGCCTGTGGGGCGCAGATCGAACGTGTTCGGGTTCCGGCCTGATTTCAAGGCCACCGGATAACTGAAAAACGCGTAAGGCGACTGATTGATGAGTGACGAAAAGCTGGTGCTTGCCCTACCCAAGGGGCGCATTCTTGACGAGGTGATGCCATTGGTGCGGTCCGCCGGGATCGAACCGGAAGCGGCATTTGATGATCCGAAATCCCGTGCTCTTCGGTTTGCCACCAATCATCCGCATATCGATATCATCCGCGTGCGCAGCTTTGACGTTGCGACCTTCGTGGCCTTTGGTGCCGCTCATATCGGTGTCTGCGGCAATGATGTCCTGATGGAATTCGATTACCCGGACATCTATGCACCGCTGGATCTCAATATCGGGCATTGCCGGATTGCTGTTGCCGAACCCGAAGAAATGATCGAAGGCGATGACCCGTCGCGCTGGTCACATGTCCGGGTGGCAACCAAATACCCGAACATCACGCGCACTCATTTTGCCAAACGCGGCGTTCAGGCCGAATGCATCAAGCTGAATGGCGCGATGGAACTGGCCCCGACACTTGGCCTGTGCCGTCGCATCGTCGACCTTGTTTCGACGGGCAATACGCTTAAGGCCAATGGTCTGCGTGAAATCGAACATGTTGCTGACGTGACCTCGCGTCTGATCGTCAACCGTGCAGCACTTAAAACCCGTCCGACCGATATCCAGCCCTGGATCGACCGTTTCTCCGAGGTGCTCAATGCCGCTTAAGCTCTCCATCACGGATAAAAGTTTTGAGGAAGATTTCGTCAAGCTTCTGGGTATGAAGCGGGAATCGGATGCCGATGTTGATGCCGCCGTTGCCAACATCATCGATGACGTCCGCGCGCGGGGTGACGAAGCTGTTTGCGAATATACCAATCGCTTTGACCGGCTGAGCATCGATGCATCGGGCATGGCGGTTACCGCTGCCGAAGTTGATGCCGCGGTTGCCAACATTGATGCTGATCTTTTGAAGTCGCTCGAACTGGCCGCGACCCGCATTCGCGCCTATCACGAAAAGCAGATGCCAGCAGACGAGCGTTACACCGATGAAAGTGGTGTCGAGCTTGGTTGGCGCTGGCGGGCTGTTTCGGCGGCTGGTCTTTATGTACCGGGTGGACTGGCATCCTATCCGTCTTCGGTTCTGATGAATGCCATTCCGGCCAAGGTTGCCGGTGTGAAGCGCCTTGTTATGGTTGTGCCGACCCCGGACAACAAAATGAACCCGCTGGTTCTGGCCGCAGCCCGTATTGCGGGCGTTGACGAGATTTACCGGATCGGTGGTGCGCAGGCGGTTGCAGCCCTTGCCTATGGCACGGAAACCATCAAGCCGGTCGACAAGATCGTCGGTCCGGGCAACGCGTTCGTAGCAGCAGCCAAGCGCCGCGTATTTGGTCAGGTCGGCATTGATATGATTGCCGGGCCGTCGGAGATCCTCGTTGTTGCCGATGGCAGCAATGATGCAAGCTGGGTGGCAGCAGACCTTTTGTCGCAGGCGGAACATGACCCGGTTGCACAATCCATCCTGATTACCGATGACGCAGCCTTTGCTGATCAGGTGCAGGTGGCGATTGATACCCATCTGGAAACGCTGCCGCGTGCAGAGATCGCTGGTGCGAGCTGGCGCGACTTTGGTGCAATTGTTTTGGTCGAAAATCTGTCGCAGGCTCCGGCTCTTGTGGATCGGATCGCACCGGAACATCTGGAGCTGGCGGTAGACGACCCGGATGCATTGGCAGAAGACATTCACCATGCCGGTGCGATTTTCCTGGGCCGTTATACCCCCGAAGCCATTGGCGACTATGTTGCCGGGCCGAACCATGTCCTGCCAACGGCGCGTTCGGCGCGGTTCTCGTCCGGCCTTGGGGTTCTCGACTTCATCAAGCGGTCATCGCTGATCAAGTGCACACCCGAAAGTCTGGCAAAGATCGGCCCGGCCGCCATCGCCCTTGCAGAAAGCGAAGGTTTGCAGGCGCATGGACTTTCAGTAGCGATCCGTTCAAACCAGATGTAAGCTGTTGCAATGCAGCGTGTGAGGGGACCGGAGCGAGAGAGCCATGGCAGAAAACCAATGTATTGCCGGTATCTATCTTGACGAAAAGTACAAGGTACGGCGCCGTCCTGAGGTCGAGCACGAGCAGGCGGTAGCAATTTACGACCTTCTGGAAGAAAACCATTTCGAACCGGCAGGCGGGTTTGAAGGGCCATATTCGGTCCATATGCGTATTGAGGACAACCGCATCTATATGGATGTGCGTGGCGATGACGATACCGAAAACCTGACCACCATTCCCGTGCCGCTTTCACCATTTCGCCGGATCGTCAAAGACTATTTCATGATCTGCGAAAGCTATTATGACGCCATCAAGAAGGCCAGTGCCGCCCAGATCGAAACCATCGATATGGCGCGTCGCGGTCTTCACAATGAAGGGTCCGAACAGCTGCGTGAACTTCTGGCCGACAAGGTGACGATTGATGAAAATACGGCCCGTCGCCTGTTTACGCTGATTTGTGTCCTTCACATCCGGGGTTAAGGCACGGTGGCAGAAGAACTCCCCGGCTCGGTTCTTTTTGCCTGCAGCTACAATGCCGTGCGTTCGGTGATGGCTGCTGCCCTGATGCGTCACTATCACGGAACCCGCATCTATGTCGAAAGCTGCGGGGTGCGTGCCGGTGACCTTGATGGCTTTGCCGTGGCGGTGATGGAGGAAATCGGTCTTGATATTTCCTCATACAATTCCAAAACCTTTGATCAGCTTGAAGACGGCTTCTTTGATCTGATCATCACCATGTCACCAGAAGCCCAGCACCGCGCGGTTGAGATGACCCGCACGATGGCCTGTGATGTGGAATTCTGGAATACCTTTGATGCCACGATTGTCGAGGGTTCGCGTGAAATCCGCCTTGAAGCCTATCGTCAGGTGCGTGATCAGATCAAAAAGCGCATTCTTGACCGTTTCCCGATTGGTCCTGCGCCAAAAGTTTGACCGCGTGCCTTGGTTCTATCTGGCAAGGGCGTCGAACGCTGCACCATCCAGCACATAGATTTTCTCATCCTCGGCATGGCGCATGCCAAGTTTCTCGTAAAACCGTTGGGCAATCATGTTTTCCGCATCGACGGATAAGCGGATATAGGACTTTCCGCTTGCTTGGGCGTGTTTGGCAACGGCCCCGACCAGACGCTTGGCAAAGCCGCCACCCCTATGGCTTGGTGCGACATAAAGGTCTTGGATATAAAGCCCGGCGCGTCCGCGAAATGTCGAATAGCTTGGAAAGAACAGGCACATGGCCACCGGCGTGTCATCAGCAATCGCAATCAGGGCATCAAACGCAGGGTCTTCACCAAACCCGTCACGTGCCAGATCCTCGGGCGAACTGGCAATTTTATCCGCACATCCTGTGGCTTTGCCGATTTCGCAAATCATGGCATGGAGTGCCGGTGCGTCATCACGTTCAGCAAGGCGAATTTCAGTGGTATGAGGATTGGTCATGCGGTGGCCTTCACGAGAAGTCAGGATCAAGCAGGCATCTTAGGGCGCAAGTGGCCATTGGAAAAGGCGTAAGCTGGTGTTCTTTCCGCGCGATCGGTTTCAGGACGATTTGGCAAGACAGAGTCTACGCTATTCGTTTAACGCAGTGCTGTAACGCCCTGCTTTGGACGTGAAAGGACTTGACCTTTTGCCCGGTTCAGAGCAGTTTGCGGCCCACCGGTATTTTGATATTGCAATACGAAAGCTAGGAGTCACATGGCTAAAGAAGACGTTATCGAGTTTCAGGGCACTGTCGTTGAACTTCTGCCCAATGCGATGTTTCGCGTGAAGCTGGACAATGACCACGAAATCCTTGCCCACACATCGGGCAAAATGCGCAAGAACCGTATTCGCGTTCTCGCAGGTGACCGTGTCAGCGTCGAAATGACCCCTTATGACCTGACCAAAGGTCGTATCACCTTCCGTTTCAAGTAATCTGAAACCAAGATCAAGCGCAAATTGACCTTGTCTGGCGGTGCGTTTACCTTTGCCGTCAGGGTGCATTTTGCTGCCCAAATGGAAATGTGAGTATTCATCACATTTTTGATTGAAATGGTCTGGGAACGGATATCCGGGAGCCGCATCTTGTCAAAACTGATACTGGCATCTGCATCGCCGCGCCGTCTTGAGCTGCTTGCGCAGATCGGAATTGTGCCAGATCAGGTCGTTCCCGCCGATATCGACGAAACACCCCATTCGGATGAAAGTCCGCGTCGCTTGGCGCTTCGCCTTGCTGAGGAAAAGGCACGTTTTGTTGCCAAATCCAATGGCGGGGCCTTTGTGCTGGCTGCGGATACAGTTGTTGCCTGTGGCCGACGTGCGCTTGGCAAGGCCGAGGACGTTGGTGAGGCACGCAAGTTCCTGACCCTTCTGTCCGGTCGTCGTCACCGGGTTTATGGTGGCATGTGCCTAGTTGCGCCCGATGGCACGGAACGTTCGCGCGTGATCGAGACACAGGTAAAATTCCGCACCCTCGGAACAGATGATCTTAATCGCTATCTGTCCCATGATGAATGGCAGGGCAAGGCCGGGGCTTATGCCATCCAGGGCTTTGCCGCGACCTTCGTAAAGGCCATCTCGGGATCGTACTCCAACGTCGTCGGGCTATCGCTTTGCGAGGTGGATGGTCTTCTGCGCGGCCTTGGCTATACCCCCAAAGAGGTTTGATCATGGCAGTTGGCGGCATTCATAACTCCCGCCTGCTGATTGACGCTGTTGCGCTTGAGCGCAGAGTTGCCTTGATCGAAAATGATCGTCTGACTCGACTATGGATTGATCGGGGTGGGCCGGCGCGGTTTGATATTCATCTTGGACGTATTTCCAAACTGATGCCGGAAATGGCAGCGGCCATGGTCGCTCTTGATGGCATTCCTGACGGGCTTCTTCCCTTTGATCGCTATAACGGCCCGCTTCATGAAGGGCAGTGGGTTCTGGTGCAGATTTCCCGCCTTGGCTTTGAAGACAAGGGTGTCAAGCTTACCGGGCGGATTGCGATCGAAGGTGTCGGTATGATCCTGCGCCCAAGCGCAAACCATATTGAATTGCCGCGCAAGCTCAAAGATGACGGCAGACGCGCCGAACTTCAGGAATTGCTGAGTGCGCTTCAAACAGACGGTGATGGCATCATGTTGCGTTCCGTCGCACTCGACTGGACGCTTGAGGCCATCACAGCCGAATACAAACTTCTGAAAGCGCAGTGGCAAAAGGCCCAAAAGTCGCTGTCTGATGCGTCAAAACCAAAATTGGTCAGCAAGGCCCAATCGGAAACCGATCAGGTCATTGAACGCCACCTGATGGCGGGTGGTGAATGTATCGTCGATGGCACGGACGAATTCGTGCGCTTGCGTGGCTTGCTGACCATGCTGGGCAAGTCTGATGATCACCTTAAGCGTCATGTTGGAAGTCGCCTGCTGTTTGACGATCAGGACGTTGAGGACGAAATAGCGTCTGCCGTGGTACCGCGCGTAGACCTGTCAGGGGGCGGGTGGATCGCGATTGACTTGGCAACCGCCCTTTGTGCAATTGATGTCAATGCGGCGGGGGCAGAGGCCGGCCGTGACAGTGAAGCCCAGGCGGTCGAGGTTAATTTGCGTGCGGCAAACGAGATCGTGCATCAGATCCGTCTGCGCAATATTGGCGGCCTTGTCGTGATTGACCCGCTGCGGATGAAATCCCGCGCCGGGCGTGACAAGTTCGATGCGGCAATGCGCGGTGCCTTTGGCCCGGAACTTGATGGTGCGGTCCAGATTGGCGGCTTTACGCGATTGGGGCTTTATGAGTTCAGCCGCCAGCGCGGAGGCGAATCGCTTCACGCGGAACTGTTTGCCAAACAGGAACATCTGCCGCTTTTGATGGAAGCTGCGCTGAATTCGGTACTGCGCGCTGTTGTGGCGGAAAGCCGAAACGGGGTGACAGGTAACGTCACTCTGTCGGTCAGCCCCGGTGTAGCAAGGGGGGGTGCGAACCGCAGTGATGCGATCCAGATCCTGACAAATGCCTTTGGGACTGCGCCGCAAATTGTCGTGGACCTGACGCTTGAAAACGATGCCTATCGGTTGGAGATACACTAGCATGAACGAAAAAAAGACAACGAAAACAGCCAGCTCCGACTGCGTCGTTTGTGGCAAGCCGGCTGATGAAAAATACAAGCCGTTTTGCTCGAAACGCTGTGCGGATCGCGACCTTGGCAAATGGATGAATGAAAGCTATGCCATCCCCGCCAGCGAGCCGCCAGAGTATCTCGAAGACCTTGAAGATGAAGAAGAATTTTAACGCGACGCGGGATCTCAAAAAAAATGCGATTTGAGGCTGGACAAGCCCCAAAGGAGTTTGTATAACCCCGCTCGTTCCGCAGGGAACACTCCGGAAACGGAGACGAAAGTCGGATTTGCCCAGGTAGCTCAGTTGGTAGAGCAGTGGACTGAAAATCCGCGTGTCGGTGGTTCGAGTCCGCCCCTGGGCACCATCTTTCGGTAGCCAAAAAAACCCGGCCTTCTGGCCGGGTTTTTTGTTTTTCAGCTCGCATGAGTTCCGTTCTAGTCGCGGATTGGCAGATCAAACGTGACCTTCTCGCCGTTGACTGCCGTACCCGCCCCTTGCATGGTTCCTTGCTCGGTCAGTCGGAAGTTTCCGGCGGCATAGCTATCATCCGGACAGATCAGTTCCCACCAGCCGTGAGCGGGCGCCAACCTGTCGTCACGGACGAATTTTCCGAGGCAGGTCTGGGCGCCATAGACATCAATCATGCCGCCAAAGGCATTGGCGCGAAGCTTGGTGTCATAGCGTGAAAACGGACCGATACGCGACCAGTTCAGATTGATTTTGACCATCTTGTCGGTGGTATAGGGCACGGTGTCTTGTGATTCCGCCTGTTTGGCCTGCCACGCATCGTAACTGATTTCCCGGGTGGTTTCGCAGCCACCAATAAACAGGGCGACACCCATGATCAGGGCTGTTTTCAAAGTCCGGGATTGGGTAAGCATCTTCGCCCTCTGGCAGGTTGATTTTGAACAGACTGTAACTGACATAACGCAATACGCAAATGCTGCGTTGCTGTTATCAATATAAGGCATCGCAATCACCCAGAATCGCCATTGCATCAATGCCTTGATACGGGGGATTGCAGATGTGAAAGGATAAGGTTTTTGCCAGCAATCCGGGCCAAATGAACGCGATCCAGTCAGATTGTTTTCAAATGAAAATAGATGCCTGAGCAAAGTGCTGATCGGTCGTTTAAGGCTTGATTTCGAGGGCATTTCTGCCTTTTGTTGCGAAAATCTTACATTTCGCTACCATCATTCCCGCTTCGTGTTTCAACCCGCTGAAACATAAAATTGGTTACTACTTGGTGGCGGAACAGCGTGGGCTGCGCTGTGACAATAACTCGCGTAGGGGAACCAGATGGCCGAGAAGCAGATCGAGATCGAACTTAAACTTCGCATCGATCCGAAACATGTTGCGCGCCTCAAAAGCGCGCCGGTCCTACGCGAGGTCAAGGAAGGTCGTCGTCTGGTGACCACACACCTTGTCTCCATCTATCACGACACGCCGAAACTCTCGTTGGCTGAAAAGGGCCTTGCTGTCCGCCTGCGCAAAAAGGGTGCCCATGGCTGGGAACAGACCGTCAAGGCAACCAATGGCCTGCGTGAAGCGCTTCCGGAACGCAATGAATGGACGGTCGAGCTTGAAGAGGGTGTTCTTGATCTTGATCGCTTCACCGACAAGGACGTCAAAAAGCTTCTCAAGAAGTTTGTGAAGAAAAAGAAGATCGACCGCATTTTTGAAAGCGATCTTAAACGCGGAGCGGTTGACCTGACCTATCGTGATGCGGTGATGGAACTTGCCATTGATCAGGGTGTTGTCCGGTCCGGCGAGAAGGAAGTCCCGATTTCCGAGGTCGAGTTCGAGCTTAAAAAAGGCCATCCCGCCGCGTTGTTTGATCTTGCGCTTGAGCTGCAGCGCACAGTGCCGCTGTTGCTTAGCATGCGCTCAAAGGCATCGCGCGGGCGTGATCTTTATCTGGGTAAGGGACCCGGCGCCTATCGTGCAGCAGCCGTCCAATTGACGCCGGATATGTCGGCAGAAACCGCTTTCCGTGCAGTGATTGCGCAGGGCCTTACGATGATCCTCAGCAACGAGGTCTGTGTTCGTCAGGATCTCGATATCGAAGGTTGCCATCAGATGCGGGTTGGTATGCGCCGTCTTCGGGTGGCACTCAACCTGTTTAAGAAAAACCTGCCAGCCGGCGAGGCCGTCTTGCTGCATCGGTTGTTGAAGCTGTGTAGCAAGGGGCTTGATGGGCTTCGCGATTGGGACGTGTTCCTGACCGAGACACTGCCGATGATCGAGGAACGGTTCCCTGATCACACAGGTGTTGGAGAACTGCGCAAGGCTGCTGAAAAGCAACGCGAAGCAGCGCTTGCGAATGCACGCAAGATGCTTGATCAGCCGGAATACGGACAGTTGCTTTTGCTGCTCGGTGCTTGGGCGAGCTATTCCCGTTGGGCGTCCGGGGCGAGTGCCGCACAGATGAAGGCGATGGCCGCACCGGTTTCGGAAATGGCCGAGCCGCTCCTAGAGCAGGCCTATAAACGTGTGACCAAACGCGGTGATCACGTTGCTGGCCTAACTACACCACAACTTCATGCGCTTCGTTTGGATGTCAAACAGATGCGTTATGGGACGGAGTTCTTTGGGGCCATTTACGGTGCAAAAAAGGTCAAGAAGTTCCGCTCCAAACTGACCACGATGCAGGAAATCCTGGGGCAGCTTCAGGATGCTGCCATTGCAGAAGCGCGCTTGATGGCCTTGACGCCACAACTTTCAAAAGATGGTATGGTTGCAGTTGGTCTGGTGTCAGGCTGGTTTGCTGCACGCGCTGATCATCGGCTTCTGGGGATTGCCACGGCCATGGCAGACTTTGCCGATCAGAAGATGTTTTGGAAATGAGGTTTCCCGGATTATTCCTTGATTGGGAATTCTTCGAGAATGTGTTTCGGTTGGTTATCCGCCCGATACTGGCGTTATTCTTTACGTTTGAAGCGCCTGAGGCTATTGACGATCAGATTGTAAGCCGGGCCATGCAGTTGAATATTGCAGAGGCTTCCGGCAGAACAGTGACGTCTGTAAGCGAAGTTGAGCGCACTGGCATCTATGAGGGCGCCGAGTTTGCCCAAAAATGGATACTGGATGATGGGCGGGGGTATGTCCGTATCGGGTTCTGGGATGCAGGTGTTCCAAGGGGGGCGGAAAGCCTTGCTGTTTCAAGGAAGAACTTTGAAAGAAATGCTGCAGTTCTGATTAAACATAAAAAGCTTGTGAAGAAAGTGTCGCATCCAAATGGTGCCGAAGGAATGGTTGCCTTTGGCGACGGTGTAAAACACCAGCGCTGCTCCTTTGGCTTGGCTGTATTAAACCTTGATGCGTATCAAGGTTTCGACACCTTGATTGATACTGCGATATGCTCCAACGGCCCGTTAAAGCCAAACAGCGTTGAAAACCTGATCTGGTATCTAAAAATGGAACCGTGATCAGAGCATGCTTACGCAGCAGCCTTTTTCATGTCCTGATAGGCGCCAAGAGCCCGTTCACGGCCTTCCTTGAGGCCGACTAGGGGTTCGGGGTATGTCTTGCCCAACGTCACGCCAGCGGCCTTTAGGATAAGCGGGGAGGCTTCCCAAGGCTTGTGAATATATTGTTCGGGCATGTCGCGCAGTTCGGGCACCCATTGACGAACATAGTCGCCCTTGGGATCAAACTTTTCGCCCTGAAGCACCGGGTTGAAAATGCGGAAATAGGGGGCGGCATCGGCGCCGCATCCACCTATCCATTGCCATGAAAACGGATTGTTGGCCGGGCAGGCATCGACAAGCGTGTCATCAAACCACGCCAGACCATCCTGCCAATGGATCAGAAGGTGCTTTACGAGGATCGAGCCGACAATCATCCGCACCCGGTTATGCATGTAGCCGGTGTGCCAAAGTTCGCGCATGCCGGCATCAACAATCGGAAAGCCTGTCTGGCCTTTTTGCCAGGCAAGAAGGCCCTTTGCTTCGTCGGCCCACGGGAAATGCTTGAACTGGCTTTGTAACGGGACAGTGCGGAGGTCCTCGGCGTGAAACAGAATGTGATGGGCGAATTCCCGCCAGCCGAGCTCGGATATGAATTTCGATGCGGTCTTGCCTTTACCGGGATTGGCATCGGCATAGTGACTGGCGGCATGCCAGACCTGATAGGGGCTGATTTCGCCAAAGCGTAAATGCGGAGATAATTCGGACGTCACCCGATGATCGGGGCGATCGCGCATGTCGGCGTAATCGGTAAGTCGATCATCGATAAAATCAAACAGCTGGTCTTTGGCACCCTGCTCGCCGGGGGTGAAACGCTCACCAAGGCCACCGGCCCAGTCAACGGGCTTTGGCGAGAGGTCAAAATCGGAAATGTTGATTTGCCCGGAAACCTCGCCCTTGAACAGCGCCATGCTGTCGGGTGCCCCGTGGGGTTCGCGCGGTGGCGGGAGCTTCTGACACGCGCGCCAGAACGGACTATAGACCTTGAAATCGGTTCCCGAACCGGTTTTGACATCCCATGGTTCGAACAGAAGATTGGCTTTGTGGCTTTCACACGTCAGGCCGTGGTCCAGAAGGGCTGACTTGATGTCGGTATCGCGCTTGGTTGACGGCTTGTCATAAACCCGGTTCCAGAATACGGTCTGAACAGCTTTCTCGTCAGCGATACCTTGCAGAACGGTTTTTGCATCCCCCGTAAACAGGCGAAGGGCGCGATCCGATTTGCTGTCGCCAAGTTCGGCGATGTCATTGTTCAGCGCAGACAGGCTTTGTTCCAGCCACCATTTAGTGGCCCCGCCCAACTGATCGGCAATCACCGGATCAAGGATAAAGACCGGAAGCACAGCGCCATCATTTTGCTTGGCCCATTTCGCGGCTGCCAGAAGGGCCGGATTGTCCGCCAGTCGAAGGTCGCTTCGAAACCACATAAGGGCGATCGGGCGTTCAGTCATCTGTCTTCCTGTGTGATTTGGTAATTTCCGGGGGGGGTGAAGCCAAAGGGGGAGAGAGCGACACGACTGTGACAGCGTATAGAGGGAAAGTCGAGGCGCTCTCTCTGGCTCGGGGTACATCAAGACATACGGCGGATGGTTCGGACCAGTTCACCGAAACTTTCCGAAAGCACATCTTTTTTCCAACCGGCAAAACCAAGTACCAGTCCGCGTACAGGAGAGGGCTCATTTCCCGGGCGGGGCCGGTGGAAATAAGACGACAGTGCACGGCAATCGAGCCCTGCCTTGACCAACTCTTCCTGCATTCTGATGTCATCCTGATCACTGATCGAACGGGCACAGAGGTGCAAGCCGCCGTCTGACGGCATCACTGACAGAATATCGGAGGCCTGATCCGTAATCAGGTTCATCAGATGCGCACGCCGTTCACCATATTGCATGCGCATCTTGCGCACGTGACTGCCAAAATGCCCCTCGGCGAAGAACGCACCAAGGGCAGCCTGTGTGGTTGGTGCAGGCACACCATCGGCAAATCCGCGAATGCCGCGAAAGGCCGGAACCAGTGCCCGAGGCAGGACAAGATAGCCAAGCCGGATACCCGGGAACAGCACACGTGAGAACGTGCCGACATAGATCACCCGGTTATCGGTGTCCAAACCTTGCAGGGATGAAAGCGGTGGCCCGTCATAGCGATAGTCGCTGTCATAATCATCCTCGACAATCCAGGCATCGTTATCGCGCGCCCATTGCAAAAGCGACAAGCGCCGCGCAAGCGAAAGGGTCGTGCCCAACGGATAATTTCGCGACGGGGTGGTCACGACAATCCGGGCCGGCGAGGGTGTTTTGCCAAGACCGTCAACATCCAGTCCGTCTTCATCAACGGTGACGGGCTGCACAACTGCACCACTTGCCGCGAGGACCCCGCGAATGCCCTCATAACCCGGATCTTCGGTGGCGATGATATCGTCCGGATCAACAAGGGCACGGGCAGCAAGATCAAGTGCCTGTTGGGCGCCCGAAACAATCATGACCTGATCGGTATCGCAATTGACCCCGCGCGATTGCCGCAGCCATTTGGCGATTTCAGTCCGAAGCAACGGCAAACCAAGCGGATCATCGGGAATGGTCAGATCAATATCGGGCGCGCGCCATGACCGGCGCAGCAACCGCGCCCAAAGATCAAAGGGAAAGCCATCAAGATCGGGGGTCGCCGGGTTAAACGGGCGGGCCACGCGGAAGCGCGGAAAGCGGCGCTGATAGGTCAGCATGCGCTGGGCACTTTGGCTGAGCGGCAAGGGGCGGTCCTTGGTTGCCGTGTTGTGGCTATCCTTGGCAGTGGCGCCGGTTTGCATGTCCCGGTCGGGCAGAGCGCGGGCGACAAAGCTTCCGGCACCGACGCGCGTTTCAAGATAGCCTTCCGAAGTCAGCAGATCGAAACTGGTCACCACCGTATTACGCGAAATGCCAAGCGATTTTGCCAGATCACGACTTGCCGGCAGGCGTTCGCCCGGATGCAGGCGCCCATCAAGAATGGCCGATCTGATGCCGTGATACAGGCGGCGATAAGCCGTTGTACCGCCCGTGTCCCCGGCTTTGTCGGACTGGCTTGGATAAATCCAGCTGTAATCACTGCGTGGCATTGCTGGTGGCCTCGATCAAATTGGTTCTGTCATTTTTATTATAATGGACCTTTTGGAAAGTCCAATTTGATCCATGATCGGGCCAAATTCGACGCCTGATATTTTGACTACGAGGTCCCGCCATGTCTGAACAATACGAAGTCCATCCCCACACCAAAGTTGTCCGGGGTCATAACCGGGCAAGTTATGACCCCGGACAGATTCACGGCATAATCGATGACGCCCTGATCTGTCATGTTGGCACTGTGATTGATGGACGTCCGGTGATGATCCCGACGGCCCATTGGCGCGTGGGGGAGCGCATTTATATCCATGGCGCATCCAAGAACCGGATTTTGGCCGCGATTGCGGATGGGGCCGAGGCCTGCTTGTGTATCACGCTTCTTGATGGTTTGGTGATGGCACGGTCTGCCTTTCACCATTCGGCTAATTACCGCTCTGTGATCATCTATGGCAAGGGCACACTGGTTGCTGATGACGCGGGCAAGATGGAACATTCGCGCCTGTTTACCGAAAAACTCGAACCCGGCCGCTGGGAGCAGATCCGCCATCCCAACAAACAGGAGCTCAAGGCCACCATGTTCCTTGGCTTTGATTTGAACGAGGTTTCGGCAAAGGTCCGTAGCGGTGATCCGGTCGATGACGAGGAAGACTATGACCTTGATGTCTGGGCCGGGGTATTACCGTGTGCAACGGTATGGGGTGCACCGATTGATGATACGCGTTTGAAGCCCGGAATTGTGCGTTAGCCTTAAAACCCGAATGACTAATTGTCAGTTCTGCTTGCATCTGACCCTGTGTTGATGTGTGCTCTAAGATCTAATGATATCTTGGGGCGTGCCGCAACGCAGGGTTAGATGATGAAAAAGTGGCTGATTGTCGTTTTAGGCCTTTTGGGGCAGCCGGGCTTTGCATTGGCAAATGCCAATAATGTGTCTTTGGAAGAAAACGTTCTTCTGATGGCGACACACGTGGAGAACATCCTTAATCAGACGGATGGTCTGATGCGTCGGTCTGCGGATCTTCTGCGGAATGCTGGCGGCATGAATGATGTTGTGATCCAGGGAAGCCTTGCGAACTATACCTCCCAGGTCGAGGCCGTTCGCGCCCTGTTGTTCATCAACAGCAAAGGTATTCTCGAATTTGATACAACGCGCCACCCGGCGGCAAATTTGGATCTTTCGGATCGCCCGTATTTCTCAAAGGCGATGGCGCATGGCGATGAACATATTCAGATCCAGACGCCAGTTCTTGGCAAGCAATCAGGCGTTCCTTTTGTACCGGTAACGCGTGTTTTGCGCGGTGTGTCGGGTTCGGTCATGGGTGTGTTGGTTGCTGTCATGACGCCTGATGCATGGTTGCCCTCGGAGCGGGCCTGTCGGCTATGCTTTTATTCGGCCTTTACCATCGAGGGCGAGACAATCATGACCGCGCCAGCGCAGATGCAGTTGGCGGACGATTTCTTTGAAAGTCTGATGATTGTTGATGGGCGTTCGGGGATCAGCGAAACCCGCCTCAATACGTATCCGGCCCGCACAATGTGGCGTCGTTTGCGCGATTACCCGGTCATCGTGACAAGTTCGGTCGTCACCATATATTGATGGTTTCTTGCGGTTCCTTGTCGACCAGATAAAGCAGGAATGCGATTGCCTTCATCTGGTCTTTTGACGTGAACTCATTGGCCGATTTACCGATATGCTGTTCCATTGCTGACCATATGTCAGCCGGGACGGTGCTGTTTTTTTCACTCACGAGAACCGTCAGTCTTCCAAGATCGTCGGCATGCAGTGCCGGCGGGTTTGTTACATAAGCATGCGTGACCGCGCCGATTGTCGCCGAAGACAAGGCAATCGCAATCGCCATCCCCCAAAGCTGTGGCTTTGACAGGGGCGCCTTTTTTGTACGGCCCACGAGGGTTGCACTGTCCAGTCGTTTTTGCAGATCAATATCAAGCATGTGACTGTTCCGACGTTCTCAATCTGTGGTCTAAATTACGATCTGATAACTGTAGATAGATTTATACCTAAATCGCAACACGCGAAAGATGTGTAATGTTATTCCCGGGAACTTTTATCAAGGGAATAAGCTTATGGTTGCAATCAGATTTGCTAAAAAGGAAGACGTTTCAACGGTTTCGAAGATCCATGCCTTCTGTTGGCGCGAAACATACGCTTTCATGCCCGAAGCCGTTTTACAAAGCAGAAACCAGGAGTTTAGAAGGCTTCAATGGCTGAACTGGTTCGAATCCCGTTCAAGGGGGGAGGCACTGTTCGTGTTGGAGGTCGATAATGACGTGGTCGGATTTTGCTTTTGCTGCCCGAACAGGGACGATGCCATTACAGGTTCCGGCGAGATGCATGCAGCCTACGTGCTTCCGGACTATCGCGGGCGGGAGGTCGGACCGTTGATGATGCTTACCATGCTGGATTTCATGGAAAATCATGGTTTGACGCCGCCGACATTGTGGGCCTTCAAGGACAACCCTATCCGGCTTTGGTACGCACAGATGGGTTGGCGTAGCGAGGTGAAACGCGACCGCGTGATTGAAAACGTCGCCATTCCCGAGGTGGGGTATGTTTGTGATGATTGTCGAACACTACGTGCCCGGTTGACCAAGCTGCTCAACCGCTATGGCGGTGAAACTGCTTTGACGCAAACTCAACCACGTTTTCGAACGCCTCAACATCGAAACTCTTTCCATCTGCCTGCTGTTTCTCACGGCAATAGTCAAACAGTGAAAGAAACAGGTCTGCAAACTCGTCCGGATCCGCTTTGACAGCCTTGGATTTGCTCGCCAGAAAGTAGGCGATATTAAAGATAATCTTGCGGTCGAGTTCTTCGCCAGCGGTGGCGGGCTCGTTGACAGGTGCCCCTTGCCCGGTCAGCAACCATTCGATCGACACATCTGTTGCGCGGGCGATTGCAACGCAGGCGGATGCCTTTGGGTCATTGCGGCCATGACTGTAATTTTCCAGTGTGCGTGCAGATATGCCCGTGCGCTCGGCGAGTGCTGCACGTGAGCCGGCAATCTTTTCGCAAAGGTTGATACGCTGCCCAAGAAGCTTTGCCTCATTTTCTGTCATTTCCGACTTTCCAAGCGATTCTATCCTAATAGCATAGGAGACTACCCCTAAAGTGGGTAATTTGAAATACTTCCAATACAAAATAACGCGAATTTTTCGCTAGTTTTGTAATTTAAAGCTCTATATCCGTTTATTCTACGCGAATTTTGGTGATATGCTGAAGTCTGGTTCAGGGGAAACAAAAAAGTGCGTAGGTAATGTTAAGCGAACAAATAGAAGAAATAGCCAGCCTCCTTCGCAAAAACGCTAACTGCCATAATGGGCAATTGCAGCTCACGAGCAAGACAACAGATATTTTCCTGTCGAATTTGCAGTTCCTCTCAGAGGACCTGAAGCGCTACGAGAGTTCCGAGCTCGGCATTGATATCCAGTCACCGGCAATTCCGGCGATCATTCGCGAACTCGTCTCGGCAACGGCAAAGCTTGAAGCATCCCGAAATGGTGTCCCCGAAGAATCACACGAAGATCTTGATGTGCCTTCTGTTGATGCGGTACGTGACGATCAAGGTACGACCTAGGCTTTCTGAAAAAAAAACGCCAGACCTTCTTAATCTGACGCTCGGCGTAGAATAAAACCCCCCCGCGCATTGCACAGGGGGGGGGCAGTATTCGTCGCTATTGGAAATGCGCGATCAGGATTCGGCTAGTGAAGCCGCGATCTTCGCACCCAGGCGGGCATTGTTGCGCACCAGCGCGATATTGGCTTCTAGGCTTTTACCTTCGGTCAGTTGGGTGACACGCGCCAGCAGGAACGGGGTCACGTCACGCCCCTGAATACCTTTTTCCTTTGCTTCGATCAGGGCATCTTCAATCGCCCCTTCGATGGCTTCACGCGCCAATGCCTTGTCGGCCTCTGGCGGATTGCCAATCACTGCACCGCCTTCAAGACCAAATTCCCATTTCGATTTCAGGAACGCTGCCAGTTCTTCGGGGGTATCAAGGCGAAGCGGTGCCTTCTGACCACTTTCAACCGAATAGAATGCCGGGAATTCGTCGGTGCCATAGGCAATGACCGGCACGCCAAGCGTTTCAAGATGTTCGAGCGTTTTAGGGATATCAAGGATCGCCTTGGCGCCCGCACAAACAACCGCAACGCTGGTTTTGCCAAGCTCGGTCAGATCGGCCGACACATCGAAATTGCCTGCAAGGTCGCGATGCACGCCGCCAATGCCGCCAGTGGCAAAAACGCGAATGCCGGCCTTTTCAGCCAGGATCATGGTTGCCGAGACAGTGGTCGCCCCGTCGCGTTTCTTGGCAAGGCAATAGGGGATGTCACGGCGCGACAGTTTGAGGATGTCGGTTCCCTTGGCGAAATATTCCAGTTCTTCCGGCGAAAGCCCGATCTTGCAGCGACCGCCAATCACGGCAATGGTGGCTGGAATGGCACCGTTATCACGCACATCCTGTTCGACCGCGCGCGCGGTTTCAAGGTTCTGCGGATAGGGCATGCCATGGGAAATGATGGTGGATTCAAGGGCGACGACAGGCTTGCCTGCGGCAAAGGCCTCTGCGACCTCGGGGGCGATATCAATATAGTCCGACATTCATCATGCTCGTCTTTGAGTTAAAGTTTTAAAGGCCAGAATTAAACAGAACGGCCTTTGAAATCCAGCGCAAAGCAGGGTCTTTTACGAATGGCTGCCGTGCGTGATGATAGCAACCGGTGCCACGCTGGCACGGCACCTGTGTCAGGGACCGCATTGTAAGTCGCTGATTTGGCGGCTATCGTATCGCCACCACCAACCGACTTAAGGCCCACCCGAACATGCATGCCAAGCCCACCCTGACAACCGGCCTTCTGGCCTTTATGGCGGTCGGAAGCGGCCTTTCCGTTGCCAGTCTTTATTATGTGCAGCCCCTGCTTGAACTGCTTGCCCGCGAATATGGTTTAAGTGAAACAAGTGCCGGTTTTCTGGTGACCGTGGCACAGCTTGGCTATCTGACCGGATTGATTGCTGTCGTTCCGTTGGGTGATCATCATGAACGGCGCAAGTTGCTAACCGTGACCTCGGCGCTGACCGCGGTGGGGTTGCTGGCAATGGGGTTGGCCCCATCGTTCCTGATGCTGGTGGTATTTAGCATTTCGGTCGGGATCACCTGTGTCACGGCGCAAATCCTTGTGCCGCTGGCTGCCCACCTTGCAACAGATGACAAGCGCGGCTCTGCGGTGGGGGCGGTGATGAGCGGCCTTTTGTTGGGTATTCTTCTGGCTCGAACATTTTCGGGCATCATGGCCGAGCTTGCCGGATGGCGGTCGGTGTTTATCGTCGCCTCTGTCCTGATGGCGTTCTATTCGGTGGCCTGTTACCGGATCATCCCGCATATCCCGCCGACCTCTCATACCAGCTACGGCACGCTCTATCTTTCGATCCTGCATCTGTTTCGCGATGAACCGGTCTTGCGTCGCCGCAGCCTGATTGGCGGGTTGCAATATGCTGTATTCGGGATTTTCTGGACCTCGATGGCGTTCATGCTGGTGCGGCAATATGGCATGTCCGAAGCCGTGATCGGGCTTTATGGCCTGATTGGTGCAATCGGCATTCTGGCGGCCCGCATTGCTGGGAAGCTGGCCGACAAGGGCTGGGCAAGGCTCAGCACCGGCGGTTTCCTGATGATGACCGTTCTAAGCTGGGGGCTGCTATATTGGGGGCAATGGTCGCTGATCGCCTTTGCGCTTGGTGTGGTCCTGATCGATCTGGGTATTCAGGGCGCGCATATCTCAAACCAGAGCGAGGTCTACCGGCTTAACCCGGAAGCCCGAAGCCGCCTGACCACGGGCTATATGGCCAGTTACTTCCTGGGTGGGGCTTGTGGCTCTGCCAGTTCAGCCATCGCCTATGGTATTGGCGGCTGGCCTGCTGTGGTTGCTCTTGGATCCGGCGTGTCGGTTCTGTGTGTTGTGATCTGGGCGGCCACCGAATTGCGGTTCCCGGTCCGGCAGATGAAACACGGCGCATAAAGCAAAACGGCCGCCCCATCGGGACGGCCGTTTGCGTAAGAACGAGCTAAGCGGTGCTTAGTTCTTTTCTTTGTCGACGAGCTGGTTTGCTGCAATCCACGGCATCATCGCGCGCAGTTTGGTACCAACTTCTTCGATTTCGTGTTCAGCGTTCAGACGGCGGGTTGCCTTGAACATCGGCTGGCCGCAATGCATTTCCTGAACGAAGTCACGTACGAATTTGCCTTCCTGAATGTCAGCAAGAACTTCTTTCATACGGTCTTTGACCGAAGCGTCGATCACGCGCGGGCCGGTGACATAGTCGCCGTATTCTGCGGTGTTGGAGATCGAGTAACGCATGTTGGCCATACCGCCTTCATACATCAGGTCAACGATCAGTTTAACTTCGTGCAGGCACTCGAAATATGCCATTTCCGGTGCATAGCCAGCTTCGGTCAGGGTCTCGAAGCCGTATTTGATCAGCTGGGTCAGACCGCCGCAAAGAACAGCCTGTTCGCCGAACAGGTCGGTTTCGCACTCTTCACGGAAGGTGGTTTCGATAACGCCCGAACGACCGCCACCGATTGCCGAAGCATAGGACAGAGCAACTTCAAGCGCGTTGCCAGATGCGTTCTGTTCGATAGCAACGAGGCACGGAACACCGCCGCCACGCTTGTATTCGGAACGAACGGTGTGACCCGGGCCTTTCGGCGCGATCATCATGACGTCAAGGTCAGCGCGCGGCTCAATCAGGCCGAAATGAACGTTAAGACCGTGTGCGAACAGAAGGGCAGCACCCTGTTTCAGGTTGTCGCGCAGTTCGTTGGCATAGATCGCAGCCTGATGCTCATCCGGGGTCAGGATCATGACAACGTCAGCCCAGGCAGCAGCTTCTGCCGGGGTCATGGTTTTCAGGCCAGCAGCTTCGGCTTTCTTGCGTGAGCTGGAGCCTTCACGAAGACCAACAACAACTTCCTTAACGCCGGAATCATGGAGGTTCAGCGCATGGGCGTGGCCCTGCGAACCGTAACCGATGATGGCAACTTTTTTGGATTTGATCAGATTAACATCTGCATCGCGGTCGTAATAAACACGCATCTTTCGATACCTCTGGACGTTGGACCACGCTGATTTTCATGCGTGGCGGATGGTAATAATTATTATGGGGCAGGCCCCAAATGCCTTACCCGATGCGGATCACCGGGCAGGGCAAACTCACATCGTCAGTGTGCCGCGCGAAATCGCTGCCACACCGGTACGCGAAATTTCCGAAAGCCCAAGCGGCTCCATCAATTTGATGAAGGCGTCGATTTTTTCAGGGCTGCCGATGATTTCATACACGAAGGAATCATTTGTCGCATCCACTGCGCGTGCCTTGAAGATGTCGGCAATACGCAGGGATTCCACACGTTTTTCACCCGCTGCGATCACTTTGACCAATGCAAGCTCGCGTTCGACACTCGGCCCGGCAAGGGTAAGGTCGCTGACCTTGTGAACCGGGACAAGGCGCGAAAGCTGTGCCTTGATCTGTTCGATCACCATGGGCGTGCCCGAGGTGACAACAGTGATGCGCGACTGGTGGGCCTGGGCGTCGACTTCGGCAACGGTCAGGCTTTCGATGTTATAGCCACGGCCGGAAAACAGCCCGATAACACGGGCCAGAACGCCGGACTCGTTATCCACCAGAACGGATATGGTGTGTTTCGAAATTTCGGTTTCTTTCACGGTTTCGCTCCGCTAGGGCGCGGTCAGGGGCAGAACATGCCGCCCGCGCCGGCCTTTTCATTTTGATTTGATGAGTTCGTTGCGCACAGTTCGTTTGTGCGGATCAGACCAGAACCATCCCTTCGTCGGAATCAATGGCTTCATTGCCGTCGGTTTCCTGCCCAAGCAGCATTTCATTATGCGGCTTGCCCGATGGAATCATCGGATAGCAGTTTTCCTTGTCATCAACAGCAACGTCCAAAATCACCGGACCATCGATTTCCAGCATCTTCTTGATGGCATCATCAAGGTCTGCCGGTTTGTCACAGGTCAGCCCGGTAAAGCCAAAGGCCTCGGACAGTTTGACGAAGTCGGGCAGGGTTTCGCTATAGCTTTCGGAATAGCGCGAACCGTGCAGAAGCTGCTGCCATTGACGAACCATGCCCATGTAACGGTTATTCAGGATTACGGTTTTGATCGGCAGACGATACTGCGTCATCGTCGCGCATTCCTGAATGTTCATCATGATCGACGCATCACCGGTAAAGCAGACCACGGTCGCATCCGGGTGTGCCACCTGAACGCCAAGGGCAGCCGGCATGCCATAGCCCATGGTGCCAAGGCCACCGGACGTCATCCATTCATACGGGTGTTCGAACCCGAAATGCTGGGCGGCCCACATCTGGTGCTGGCCAACGTCGGTGGTGATATAGGTCTTGCGATCACGGGTCGCGGCATGGATCGAGCGGATAACATGCTGCGGCTTGATGACGTCTTTGGGCTGCTTGTAGGACAGGCAGTGCTTGGAACGCCATCCTTCGATCTCTTTCCACCAGCTATCAAGCGCTGCTGCTTCGATCTTGTATTGCTTGGCTTTCCAGATCTTGATCATGTCTTCAAGAACATGACCAACATCGCCAACGATGCCGATATCGACCGGAACGTTCTTGTTGATAGAGCTCTGATCAATGTCGACCTGGATTTTCTGCGAGTTCGGCGCAAAGAAATCGAGGTTGCCAGTCACACGGTCATCGAAGCGTGCACCAATCGCGACCATAACGTCGCAATCATGCATAGACATGTTCGATTCATAAGTACCGTGCATCCCGACCATGCCAAGATACTGCTTATCCGATGCCGGATATGCACCAAGGCCCATCAGGGTCAGGGTGATCGGCGCGCCGGTCATGCGGGTGAATTCGGTCAGAAGCTTGCACGCCTGTGTACCGGAATTGATCACACCGCCGCCGCAATACAGGATCGGCTTCTTGGCCGATGCCAGCATTTCCATGGCTTCTTCGATCTGGCTGCGTTCGCCCTTGACCACCGGGTTATAGGTGCGGTGCTGAACCTGACCTGGCTCCAGATACGGTGCCTTGCCAACAAGGATGTCCTTTGGCAGGTCAATCACAACCGGGCCCGGACGGCCACTTGAAGCAACGTGGAAAGCTTCGTGCATCGTGCGGGCCAGACGATCCGGATTTTTCACCAGATAGTTATGCTTGGTGCACGGGCGGGTAATGCCGGTGGTGTCAGCTTCCTGGAAGGCATCATTCCCGATCAGATGAGTCGGGACCTGACCTGTCAGGCAGACAACTGGAATGGAATCCATCAACGCGTCGGTAAGGCCGGTAACGGCGTTCGTCGCACCCGGTCCAGAGGTCACCAGCACAACGCCGACCTTACCGGTCGAGCGGGCGTAACCTTCTGCAGCGTGGACGGCAGCCTGTTCATGGCGCACTAGAACGTGACGAATCCGGTTCTGTTTAAATATCTCGTCATATAGCGGTAGGACAGCGCCGCCGGGATAGCCGAACACGACTTCCACACCTTGATCTGCAAGGGCCTGCAACACTACTTCCGAACCGCTTAAAATACGTTCTGCCATGATTTTCGAGCCTCTTTACTTAACGACAACAACGTGTCGCGTGATAACCGCGTGATTGAAACATGATCCAATTATCCTCGAATTGGAGTTGAAAAATCCGCCGAAACGGCGGTTTTCCGCCATTTAGGCGGCAGAAGCGCCAACCTATCGCCTCACTTTGGCGTGGTCAACAGAAATTGGTTAACATCATGACGCATTTTTGCTGCCAAACTTTCCGAATATTGCGCGTCGATGATTTCCTTGGCTAACATTTGGTGCCGAAACCACGTTAATTGCCGCTTTGCATAACGTCTGGTTTCGCGTTGGGATTTCTCTTTGGCGGTGGCCAGATCAGTCTCGCCGGCAAGGTAGGCCGCGATCTCGCGAACGCCTACGGCCTTCATAACCGGGGCTGTTTCAGGCAGTTCAAGGGCAAGTAGTCCTTTGACCTCGTCAACCGCACCCTGTTCGATCATCAGATCAAAACGCCGGTTGCAGCGGTCATACAGAATGTCGCGCGGCGGCATGTAACAAAGTTTCTTGAATTTCATGTTTTCTGGCGGGGTAATCACCGGCTCCTTGTGCCAGCTTGCCAATCCGCGCCCGGTATGGGCAAAAACCTCGGCCGCGCGAATCAGGCGCTGGGTATTGCTGCCATCAAGGTTGGCGGCGGTTTCCGGATCGTTTTCTTGAAGCTTGGCAAAGAATTCCGCGTGACCGAGTTCTTCAAGTTCGCTTGTGACCTGATCGCGAATCCGCGCTGGAACGTCCGGGATCGGTGCGATGCCCTCGGTCATGGCATTCAGATACATGCCAGTCCCCCCGGTAATGATCGGAAGGTTACCGTTGGCGTGACATTCGGCAATCTCGGCCATCGCCATTTCGCGCCACTTACCGGCCGAGCACGGCTCGCGCCCCGACAGCACGCCATACAGCCGATGTGGCGCGCGCGCGGTCTCACTGTCATCAGGGCGGGCCGAAAGCACACGCAGTTCCTTATAGATCTGCATGCTGTCAGCATTGATCACCACCCCGTCAAACGCCTCCGCCAGGTCAAGGGCGAGTGCTGACTTCCCGCTGGCGGTCGGGCCAGCGACGATCAGGACGGGTAAGAAGCTGGGGTCAGTCATTCAGAGAATCTCGGCCAAACCATTTGTCATATCTTTTGATCACGCCTTCAATTAGTTCGCAAACATCGTAATCGACGCGGACCTTGCCGCGTTGAGTTGCAAGGATATGATATGTTGGCGGCCTGTTGTCGAAATTGAGCACGTCGTCCACATTTGGCCAATCATCAATATTCAGGCCTCCGCCAACTTCAGTTCGCGGAGCTTGGCTATGCTTTGTACCGTTGCATAACCCTTGAAGGTCTCTAAAAGCTGCGCATTCTTCAAAGAGATCAATTCCAAATTGGTGAGCGGCATCTTCGGCAATGGCGCCTTTGCCGAATTTCTTGCCCGGTGCTATCCATTCGCGCAAATGAGTGAGAACCATAACGACATACAAAATATCTTGGGTCGATTTGCGGCTTTCATCTGCAGACTGATATCGTTTGTAAGCGTTTACTCCAGAGTTGAAAAAGGCTTCGGCGCTTCTGATGTCAAAGACCCCAATTTCTGTTTGATCAATGGGCATGGTTTAGCTCCAAGGATCAAGCAGCGGAACGCCGGTTTGATCAAAATCTTTGGTGTTGCGAGTGACAACGGTCATTCCATGAACCAGCGCACTTGCAGCAATCATTGCATCCCGTTCTGACTTGGGATCTGGAACATGCAATTGTGCACAGCGCCGTGCTACTGCTTCATCTATGGGTAGGATTCTGTTTTCAAAAGCTTTGAGAACATGGTGTTCAAACCAATTGCGCAAAACCGTTGCCTGCTGCGTGTCACGTCTTTCGACCTGCAGAATACCGGCCTCAATTTCAAGCACAGTTATGACCGAAATATAAAGGCTAGTGACATCGACTGATTGCGCCCAACTGACAACGTTCTGGTTGGCCTTACCTTGTCCTGCGCGGCGAAGTTCCGAAACGACGTTCGTATCGAGGATAAACATTACGACAAGTCAGCCGGCTTCATATTGATCCGGGACGGTTGGGGTTCAAACTCAACATCGTTTGCACCGGGCATGGCAAGAAGTTCAACTATGGAAGGCAGTGAGCCTGTCAGGCGTTGATACTCTTCTATCGACAGCAGAACGTGGGAAGGCTTTCCGCGGTCGGTAATGATAACAGGCCCGCCTCTGGATGCCTTTTTCGCGCCACTGGTATCTTGATTGAAATCGCGGCTTGAGATTGTCGTGATACCCATGATCTATCTCGCTTGAGTTTGTAGCAACAATACTACATTTGAGGGTGATGGGCAACAAAATCGACTCAGGCAACAAACGTACTTGCCACAGTCCGGCGCAATTCGGATAAAGGCGACAACGATGTTTTATGCCTTTCCCGCCAAGGAGCCTGTTAACCATGAAATTGGTTCTCACCCTGATTGCCGCCCCGAATTCGAATGCGCTGACCAAGGCTGTGATTGATAATGCGGCGATCGCGCTGACCGGGGCTGGCGCACTGGTCGGGGATGTGACCTGGCTTGCCGATGGCGAGGCCTGCGATATGACCTTTGATGGTATCCCGCTTGATGTTGCTGATACCGCCTTGGCCGAAGAGGATCTTGGGGTTGATGCCATCACCCAGAAAGTCGCAACCCGCCGCAAGAAGCTTCTGATTGCAGATATGGACAGCACGATTGTCACCGGTGAAACCCTTGATGAACTGGCCGAGTTTGCAGGGGTCAAGGATCGGGTGGCCGCAATCACCGCACGTGCGATGAATGGCGAACTTGATTTCGAAGAGGCGCTTGATGAACGCGTGGGCTTGCTTGATGGCATGTCGACCGAAATGCTCAAGGAAGCTTGGAAAACCGTTGAATATACCGGCGGGGCAAGGGAACTGGTCACAACCATGAAGGCCAATGGCGGATTTGCAGCCCTTGTATCGGGTGGATTTGATTTCTTTACCGGTGCGGTGCGGGCCGAGCTTGGCTTTGATTACGATCAGGCCAACGTCCTGATAGAAAAGGATGGCAAGTTGACCGGCAAGGTGCAGAAGCCGGTGCTTGATCGCCAAGCCAAGGTCGATGCACTTGAAAACCTGTCAGCCGAGCAGGGCATCACGGTTGATGATGCGATTGCGGTTGGCGATGGCGCCAATGATCTTCAGATGATCTCGCTTGCCGGGACCGGGGTCGCCTTCCATGCCAAGCCGTCCGTGCAGGAGCAGGCGCGTATTTGCATCAATCACGGCGATCTGACCGCCCTGCTGTATCTGCAGGGTTATGCGAAGTCGGACTTCGTTTCGTAACGCACGAACACGTTAAACAAAAAGGGCGGCCTGATGAACAGGCCGCCCTTTTTTTTGATGTCTGTGTAAGCCGGTGGCTTATTCGTCGCCCGACAGGGTCAGGCCGAAGTAACGCGGGCCAGCTGATGTTTCGATCAACATCAGGATGGTGCGTTTGTCATCATCAATGGCAGTCTCGACCGCATTAACAACATCTTCAACCGAGCTAACCGAGCTGTGCGATGCCTCGATGATGATGTCGCCCGGGCGAACACCTTTTTCGGCGGCATAGCTGTCACCGGCAACCTCGGTCACGATGACACCCTCGGTGCCTTCGGCAAGGTTGTAACGCTGACGCAGGCCTTCATCGACATTGGCGATCTTGATGCCAAGGGCATCGATGCTGGCTTCGGCAACAGCCGGGGCTTCCTGTTCTTCGGAACTGCCTGCGCTGGCTGCGACGACTTCTTCCTCAAGTTCGCCAAGCTCGACCTGAACGGTCTGCTTTTCGCCATCGCGCCAGATTTCCACATCGACATCCTTGCCGATCTTGGTTTCTGCAACGATGCGCGGCAGGCGACGCATGCTTTCGACTTTCTTGCCATCAAAGGTCAGGATGACGTCACCCTGTTTGATGCCAGCAGCCTGTGCCGGGCCGTCTTCCGATACGCCGGCAACCATGGCGCCCGATGCTTCATCAAGACCAACCGAGTCTGCGATGTCTTCGGTCACGGTCTGAATGTGAACACCCAGCCAACCGCGACGGGTACGGCCATATTCTTTCAGCTGATCGACAACGCTCTGTGCGATGGCGGACGGAATGGCAAAGCCGATACCAACCGAACCACCGGACGGCGAATAGATCGCGCTGTTGATGCCGATCACGTCACCATCAAGGTTAAACAGCGGACCACCAGAGTTACCCCGGTTGATCGACGCATCCGTCTGGATGAAGTCGTCATACGGGCCCTGATTGATGTCACGGTTACGCGCGGAAATGATACCGGCAGTCACCGTACCGCCGAGGCCGAACGGGTTACCGATCGCCATGGCCCAATCGCCAATGCGCGAATTGTCCGAGTCCCCCCATTTGACGAACGGCAGATCTTCTGTCGGTTCGACTTTCAGGAGTGCGACGTCGGTTTTCGGGTCGCGACCGATCAGTTCGGCGTCAAGCGTGTCACCATCATGCAGGCGAACGGTGATTTCGTCGGCACCGTCAATCACGTGGTTGTTGGTCACGATATAGCCATCAGCCGAGATGATGAAACCGGAACCAAGGGCAGTTGCACGGCGGCGTTGCGGAGCCTGTCCGCCCTGGCCACCCTGACCGTTACGGTCCATGAAATCACGGAAAAGGTCTTCGAACGGCGAACCGGGAGGGAACTGGAAGTCCGGTCCCTGTCGCTCCGCGACCATCTGGCTTGTGGAAATGTTTACAACACTGGGCAGAAGCTTTTCTGCCAGGTCTGCGAAACTCTCAGGAGCGGGGCGGGCATTCGCGATCTGCGAAACACTGGTCACGCCAAGGAGAACAATCACCAGTGCTGCGGTTACCTTCGTCCGCACCGGGTTGTATAATGCGTCTAGCATGTGTCTGATCCTGTTCGTTGCCGCGTTCACGGTATTTGTCATTCTCTTTATGCAGCGCGCGGCGGGACTGTATTTCACCCGTCGCTTAAGTCAAAGGGTCTAAACTCCGTTCAATGCTTTAAATGGTCGAGAGGAATTTGTGCGGGGATAAGGAGTTTCTTCGCAGTAAGGCTCGCTGCCTTGCAAGATGAAACGACGTAATATCCTGTGCAAATTCCTCCGATCCGTAGGACGTCAGAACATTCTGCGCCCTGCTTCGTCAATCCCTTTGCACGGGGAATCCCCCCGTGCCGCAGCGATTTCCTAGCAGTTCTTGTCTGTTCTGACACCATTTGAAACATTGAACGAAGTTTAGACCCTTCTGAAATTAACCCCGACTTTGGCAGAAATTGGGCGGGACTGGGAAAAATCAAGGAATTGTGAGCGCAACTTCGTGGCGAAAGGGCCTGAGTGCGGCAGCAAAGGCCTTGTTAAAGCCAGGTCCGTACTGCCCATATTCCGCCAATGGCGACGACGGCGGCGATCAATCCACCAATGCGCAACTGCGATTCAGGAATTTCCTGAACAAGCTCCATCACCCTTTTCAGGCCGCCGGGAAACAGCGTGTAAAGCATCCCTTCCAACGCGATGGCCAGAAGTATGGCTGTTGCAAGTTCCTTCATGAGTAAGGACGTTCCGGCGTTTCTTTGTGATCTTTCAGACCGTGGCCTGACAAATCTAATTTATAAAAACAAAAAGGGCGACCAAGCCAATATGCCGGTCGCCCCCATGTTTTGTCTAGCGGCTTGTCGCCGGGCCAGACTTATTAAAGTACTGGAAAAACTCGCTGTCTGGTGAAAGCACCATGGTCGAGCCGTTATCAAGCGCCGTTTTATAGGCTTCGAGCGAACGATAGAATTCAAAGAATTCCGCGTCCTTGCCGTACGCTTTACCCAGAATGATGTTGCGCTGTCCGTCGCCTTCACCGCGCAGGACTTCTGCCTGGCGGTTGGCTTCGGCGATGATGCCGATCCGTTCGCGATCTGCTTCGGCCTGAATCTTCGCTTTCAGCTCTTCACCCTCTGCGCGAAGCTGTGCGGCTTCGGCAATACGCGAAGAACGCATACGGTTATACACCGCTTGCGAGGTTTCCTGCGGCAGGTCGGTACGACCGATACGAACATCAATCAGCTCAACCCCGAATTCCTCGGCCGGATCAACAAGCGTTGCCTGGATCTTTTCCATGATCTGGGCACGGTTGTCCGAAAGAAGCGTCACAAGCGGGGCCTGTGCCAGTTCACCGCGGATGACCGAGTTCAGACGCTGACCAAACAGCTGCACGAAGTTGGCAGAGTTGGTGGCACGCTGACGGAATGTCAGGGGATCGATGATTCTCCAACGTGCGAAGCTGTCGACATTGACACGCTTCTGGTCAGACAGAAGAACCTGCTGAACCGGCGGATCAAGTTCGAGAATACGACGCTCGTAATATTCGACGTTCTGGATCGGCAGTTTGAAATGCAGACCCGGCTCGGACACCGCATGAACCGGATTACCGAACTGAAGAACAAGTGCCTGCTGGTCCTGACGCACGGTAAACACGCACATCGAGCCAACAACAGCAGCGATAACAAGGACGACGCCAGCGGCAATAAGTTTAGGACTTGCCATTAGTTGTTGCCTCCTGCATTCGCGCGTTTCTGAACTTCCGGAAGCGGAAGATACGGGACAACGCCGTTACCCTGGCCATTTTGTTCCATGATGATCTTGTCAGACTTGGCAAGAATTTCCTGCATGGTCTCAAGATACAGACGACGGGTCGTCACATCCTTGGCGGTCAGGAAGGAATTGTAGATGGAGTTGAAGCGTTCTGCTTCACCCTCTGCTTCCTTGGTGACACGGTCTTTATAGGCACGTGCCTGAAGGACCTGACGTTCAGCTTCACCCTTTGCACGCGGGATGATGTCGTTGCGATAGGCCAGTGCTTCGTTCTGGGAACGGTCACGGTCCTGACGGGCACGCTGCACGTCGTTGAACGCATCAATAACGTCACGGGGCGGGTCCACCTTCTGCATTTTCACTTCAGCAATGAAAATACCGGACTCGTAACCATCCATGATGGTCTGAAGCAGGGTGCGGGTCTGTTCCTCAACCCGGACACGGCCAACAGTCAGGGCCTCTTCCAGGTTGGTTTTACCGATCACCTCACGCATCGCACTTTCCGATGCCAGCTTGATGGTGTTTTCCGGATCACGAACATTAAACAGATAGGCGCCAGCATCGCTGATACGCCACTGAACGACATAGTCGATGTCAATAATGTTCTGGTCACCCGTCAGCATCAGGCTTTCTTCCGGCACGTCACGCGAACCATTGGAAGCAACGGTACCTGCGCCGCGATAGCCAACCTCGATCTGGTTGGTCCGCTCGACGTTCGGCTTGATGACCTCGCCAATCGGGGCCGGAAGGAAGTAGTTCAGACCCGGGCCTGTAGTGCCAACCCATTTGCCAAACAGAAGTGTGACACCCTGTTCACCCGGCTGGACACGGTAGAAACCGGTCAAAAGCCACAACCCGATGACTGCGATACCAATCAGGACAAAGCCCTTATATCCGCCACCACCGGGGAACAGCCGTTTCAGGCGTTCCTGGCCTTTACGAATCATTTCATCAAAATCGGGGGGCGTATTTCCGCCGCCGCCGCCACCCGAAGGACGCTGTCCCCACGGGTTCTGGCCGCCACCGTTATTTCCGCCGCCGCCCCAGGGGCCGCCGCCCCCTTGATTATTCCAAGGCATCGAGTTTCTTCCTCTTCTTGCCGTTCGGTGTTTATCTTTGCTTACCGAGCACTATGGCCTTATATGACAGCTTGCCTTGCAAAACAATGATACGCGCCTGCAAGTTCTGTGTGACCACGGACTTAAGCCGAAATTTGGAGACCGCAATATGACTTCGCTCAACCGTGAACAGATTACTGCCGCCCTCGAAGCCGTAATCGACCCGGTCGACGGCCAATCAATCACAACCAAGGGTATGGTGCAAGGCATTGATATACATGATGAAACCGTCAATGTCATGATCGCGGTAGATCCCGAACGGGGTCCCGCACTCGAAGATTTGCGTCAGGCTGCCGAAAAGGCAGTGGCTGCTGTGAACGGGGTCACAACAGCCCGTGTGGCCCTTACCGCAGAGCGCCCGAAGGCCGCGCCGCAGCCGCGTGCACCGCAAGCGTCACAAGCACGCCCGGCCCAGCCGGGACAACGCCCGCAGGGTGGGGGTCAGATGCCGCTTGAGCTGCCAACCGTGCGCAGCATCGTAACTGTTGCCTCGGGCAAGGGCGGGGTGGGTAAATCAACTACCTCGGTCAACCTTGCACTCTCGCTGGTGGCTCAGGGCCTTAAGGTCGGTCTGCTTGATGCCGATATTTATGGGCCGAGCCTGCCGCGCATGATGGGGCTTCGCGATGCCAAGCCGGTGCCGTCCAAGGAACATCAGGGCAAAATGATCCCACCATCGGCCTTTGGAATGCGCATCATGTCGATCGGCTTCATGGTTGATGAAGAACAGCCGGTGATCTGGCGTGGTCCGATGGCGATGGGCGCACTTGAGCAACTTCTGCGCGATACCGATTGGGGCGATCTTGATGTGCTGGTGGTTGATATGCCACCGGGCACGGGCGATATTCAGCTTTCAATGGCGCAGCGCGTTCCGGTCACCGGGGCTGTCATCGTTTCAACCCCGCAGGACATCGCCCTTCTGGATGCCAAAAAGGGCCTCAATATGTTCCGCAAGGTCAATGTGCCGGTCTTTGGCCTGATCGAAAACATGTCCTATTACAAATGCCCGGAATGCGGCCATGTCGATCATGTCTTTGATCATGGCGGGGCGCATAAGGCGGCTGATGAACTGGGCGTGCCGTTCCTCGGTGAAATCCCGCTGGATCTCAAAATCCGTCTGGGTGCGGATGAAGGTAAGCCGATTGTCGATACCGAACCCGATGGCGATCACGCCAAGGCTTATGGTGCGATTGCCGCAAAGATCGCTTCTGCGGTGGAAGAGCAGGTTGGACCGGTCGAGGCCCCGAAGAAAAAGGGCCTATTCCCCAAGATCAGCTTTAAGTGAGGCGTTTAGCTCTAGTGTCAGTGAACGAACAGCCGAAAAATCCAGACGTACTTATTGCGAGACCATCCGCAATGTCTCTCTGTATAGGTATGTTCTTCGAAAATGTGCGTTTGGCCACTGGCACAGCTTTTGTGGTTAGTTCTAATATCGGGCCGTTGTTAATTACGAACAGACATAATGTTACAGGCAGGAACAACTTAACCGGCGAATTACTTGATGAAAAACATGCAGCAATTCCAGACCGCATCGTTGTAAGGCACAACAAGCAAGGATCGTTAGGCGATGGAGTTGAGCGCCTCGAACTTTTATACAATGCGGATGGAGAGCCTAGGTGGTTCGAACACCCGACTCTCGGTGCTAAAGTTGATGTCGTCGCATTGCCCCTAACTTCGTTGGATGGGGTATCACTGCTTCCCTATGACTTGAATAATCCCAATTCAGAATTTCGTGTTGGGCCAGCAGACCCGCTGAGTGTAATTGGCTTTCCTTTTGGAAGAACTGGCGGTGGAAGTTTAGCGATATGGGCGACTGGTTTCGTCGCATCAGAAATTGATATCGGATACGAGAACTTGCCACAGTTTTTGATTGATTGCCGAACGCGAAAGGGACAATCCGGCTCTCCCGTTGTGGCTTACCGCCCGAAAGGCCGTGTATTTATGAAGGATGGCGATCTATGCACTTCCAACGGAGAGAATTTCCGGATTTTTGGGGTGTACAGCGGTCGTATCAATGAAGAGTCTGATATTGGGATTGTTTGGAAAATTAGTGTTGTTCAAGACTTGGTTCGTAGTCTCACTTAGCCGTTTTCCCATATATATCGTGACTTGCAGAGGGCTGTTTCCTCTGTATTTAAACAAAAACCCCGCCAAATTACTCTGGCGGGGTTTTATGTTTGAATTCAGTTCTGCTTACTGAACTGCTTCGGCCATGAAGGACGGCATCCAGCCTTCGTTCAGGGCGCGCAGTTCGGAGAGGGTCACTTTGGCGTCGCCGTCAATGCAAAGCGCATCGCCACCGGCCTGACCGATGATGGCGGCGGCAACATTTGCGCTGCTTGCGGCATTCAGAACCTTGTCCGGATCGCGGGTGGCAATCACGTAACGGCCCTGATCTTCGCCAAACAGCCATGCGATTTCGCTACCACTTTCTGGCAGGTAGACGTCGGCGCCGATATTGCCGGCAAGGCACATCTCGGCAACGGTGACCAGCAGGCCGCCATCAGCGATATCGTGGCAGGTCCGAACCAGACCGAGTTCGATCAGTTCGCGGATAACAGTACCGGCACGTTTTTCCGCACCAAGGTCGACCGGCGGCGGTGCGCCTTCTTCGCGACCTTCAATAGTCTTGAGATACAGCGACTGACCAAGCTCACCGGTGGCCGCACCGATCATGATCAGCGCACTGTCGTCACGCTTGATGCCGATGGTTGCGTGGTGACCAAGATCGGAAATCAGGCCAACGCCGCCAATGGCCGGGGTCGGCATGATGCCGATGCCGTTGGTTTCGTTGTAAAGCGACACGTTACCCGACACGACCGGGAATTCCAGCGCAATGCAGGCTTCGCCAATGCCCTGGCAGGCGCCAACGAACTGACCCATGATGCGCGGGCGTTCCGGGTTGCCAAAGTTCATGTTGTCCGTGATGGCAAGCGGCTTGGCACCGGTTGCAACCAGGTTACGGTAAGCTTCGGCAACAGCCTGTTTGCCGCCTTCGACCGGATCGGCCATGACATAACGCGGAGTACAGTCGGTGGTCGCCGCAAGGCCCTTGTTGGTGCCTTCGACACGGACAACACCGGCATCACCACCCGGACGGATCACGGTGTTGCCACGGACCAGATGATCATACTGTTCCCAGATCCAGCGACGCGACGCGAGGTCGGGCGATGCGATCAGGGTTTTCAGCGCGTCGATGTGGCTCATCTTGCCCGAAAGGCTTGCCGGATCGATGCGATCCTGTTTCGGGGTCGGTTCCCACGGACGATCATATTCCGGCGATGCTTCGGCCAGCGGATCAATCGGAAGGTCGCCTGCAAGTTCGCCGTGCCATTTCAGAACCATGCGTTTGGTGTCGGTCAGCGTACCGATCACGGCAAAATCGAGTTCCCATTTGTCAAAGATCGCCTTGGCGGCATCTTCGCAACCGGGTTTGAGAACCATCAGCATGCGTTCCTGCGACTCTGAAAGCATCAGCTCATAGGGCGTCATGCCTTCTTCGCGCATCGGGACCTTATCAAGCCACAGCTCAACACCGACGCCGCCCTTGGACGCCATCTCGAACGAGGACGAGGTCAGGCCAGCGGCCCCCATGTCCTGAATGGCGACGATCATGTCGGTTGCCATCAGCTCAAGGCAGGCTTCAAGCAGAAGCTTCTCGGTGAACGGATCACCGACCTGAACGGTAGGACGCTTTTCTTCGCTGTCATCATCGAACTCGGCCGATGCCATGGTCGCGCCATGGATGCCGTCACGACCGGTTTTCGAGCCGACATAAACAACCGGGTTACCGATACCGGCAGCTGCCGAATAGAAGATGTTGTCGGTATCGGCCAGACCCACGGTCATCGCATTGACCAGGATGTTGCCGTTGTAAGATGCGTGGAAGTTGGTTTCGCCACCGATGGTCGGAACGCCCATGCAGTTGCCATATCCGCCGATGCCTTCGACCACACCGCTCAGAAGATGGCGGGTTTTCGGATGATCCGGCTCACCAAAACGCAGGGCATTAAGGTTTGCGACCGGACGGGCACCCATGGTGAAGACGTCACGCATGATGCCACCAACACCGGTTGCCGCACCCTGATAGGGTTCGATAAAGGACGGGTGGTTGTGGCTTTCCATTTTGAAGACGGCAGCCTGACCATCACCGATATCAATGACACCGGCGTTTTCGCCCGGGCCCTGAATGACCCAGTCAGCCTTGGTCGGAAGGGTTTTTAGCCATTTTTTCGAGGACTTGTAGGAGCAGTGCTCAGACCACATGACCGAGAAAATGCCAAGCTCGTTGATGTTGGGCTCGCGACCCATGATTTCGAGAACGAGTTTGTATTCTTCCTCGTTCAGGCCGTGTTCCTTGACCAGTTCCGGCGTGATCGGGGTGTTGAAATCGTTGGTGCTCACGATGCGGCCTCCACCATGCTTTTGAACAGATTGCGGCCATCGGTGCCACCATGCAGCGGATCGATTGCGTTCTCGGGGTGGGGCATCATACCAAGGACGTTACCTGCCTCGTTGATGATGCCGGCAATGTTGCGCTGAGAACCATTGAGGTTGGTCGCCGGATCGACTTTGCCATCGACATCGCAGTAGCGCAGCACAACGCGACCTTCGCCTTCAAGGCGGTCAAGCGTTTCGCTGTCGGCAAAATAGTTGCCGTCGTGATGGGCGACCGGATATTCGACAACCTCGCCTGCGCCATAAAGATTGGTAAAGCGGGTATCGGCGTTTTCGATCTTCAGATGCGTGCTTTTGCAGATGAATTTCAGGCTGGCATTGCGCATCAAGGCACCTGGCAGCAGGCCTGCTTCGGTCAGGATCTGGAAGCCGTTGCAAACGCCAATGGTGGTGACACCCTGTTTGGCACGTTCGGCAACTGCACGCATGATCGGTGACTTGGCGGCCATGGCGCCACAACGCAGATAGTCGCCATAGGAAAAGCCGCCCGGGACCATGATGATGTCGGTCTTGGGCAGCTCGGTGTCGCCATGCCAGACCAGGGTCGGCTCGGTGCCGGTGGCCTGCGCAAGTGCTGCGATGGCGTCATTCTCCCGGTTGATGCCGGGGAAGAGGATGACAGCGGATTTCATGGAATACCGTCTCTCGATTAGTGTCCGTTACTTAATCCCGATGGACAAGGGCCAAGCCTTGGCAAAGCCCGTCCGGGTGATCAGTGGTGATCAGGCCAGCTCGATGCTGTAATCTTCGATCACGGTATTGGCGAGAAGCTTCTCGCACATTTCCTTGACCTCGGCTTCGGCCTTGGCGGCATCGGTGCCATCCAGTTCGAGTTCGATGAATTTGCCCTGACGGACGTCGTTGACGCCATCAAAACCCAGGCCCTGAAGGGCGTGGTGAACGGCTTTGCCCTGCGGGTCGAGAACGCCGTTCTTCAGGGTGACATGAACACGTGCTTTCACGAGAAGCTCCTTTAAGTTCGCATGCGCGGGTCTCGCGCGGGGTTCTGTTTGCAAACAAAACGCTGTCCGACACCAAGCGGCGGCCAGCCATAAGAAAAGGCCGCGCGAACGCGGCCTTGTGGTTATTTGTTTTCGTCTTTTTTAAGCTGCTCTATTTCGGCGGACTCGGGGAGGACACCGAGACGGCGTGCAACTTCCTGATAGGCCTCTTCGACGCCGCCGAGATCGCGGCGGAAGCGGTCCTTGTCCATCTTTTCGTTGGTGATCGCATCCCAAAGACGGCAGTTGTCCGGGCTGAATTCATCGGCCAAAACCAACTGCGGGAAGTCGCCTTCCCAGACGCGACCGAACTCAAGCTTGAAATCAACCAGTTTCAGACCGATGCCGCGCATCAGACCACAGAGATAGTCATTCACACGCAGGGTCATACCAACGATTTCCTCGAGCTCTTCGGCACTTGCCCAACCCAGAGCGAGGATATGTTCGTCAGAAACCAGCGGATCACCGAGCGCGTCGTCCTTGTAATAGAACTCGACGATCGGGCGCGGCAGGCGTTCGCCTTCTTCCAGACCAAGGCGCTTGGCCATCGAACCGGCAACGATGTTGCGGACCACGACTTCGATCGGAACAATTTCGCATTTCTTGCAAAGCTGTTCGCGCATGTTCAGGCGGCGAATGAAGTGGGTCGGAATGCCGATTTCTGCCAGACGGGTCATGACGAATTCGGTGATCATGTTGTTCAGGACACCCTTGCCGGCAATGGTGCCGCGCTTCTGGGCGTTGAACGCCGTGGCGTCGTCCTTGAAATACTGAATGATCGTTCCGGGTTCCGTACCTTCGTAAAGAACCTTGGCTTTACCCTCGTAAATGGGCTGCTTTCTGGACATTGGCGGGATCTTTCACATTTAGGGCCATGACCTGTTATTTTTGTTGCAATGGTCAATCAGGTTTGTGCGGATATGCGGAGCAAAATCGCCGGAAGATATGTATCTTTCAAGATTTTGCGACAAAATAGCCCGTGCAAACCTGATTGATCCGCAGGACAACTGTTATGTTTGTGAACTCCCGCGTCAAAACCCTTGTCCGGGGCGCCGCCCCGAACTGCGGATTTTTCCTTGGATTTCACAAACATAACGGTTGCCATTACAATAAAACTAACAGGCTCATGACCCTGAGCCCGCCGTCCGACGCAGCAGGCACCCTGAAATTCGCGCCCTCCGTATAGCAGTGCTTGGCGAGAAACTCAATTGCCGCTTAAGCTCTATTTATGCAAACTTGATAATCGAAATTTGCAACCGTCACGTTCGGGCGGTGGCCGAACTTTGACTTTGACCCTAACTCATTGTGGTCAGACGAAGTTTGTAACCGTTTAATCCTAGACATCGACCTTGTGGAACGTGGTTTTGTCCGGCTGGCCTTCGGCAAACAGCCAGATCGGGCGGCGCGGCAGTTCATGTTCGCTTGTGGGAATCGCCGGAAGGCCGATCAGGGACGAACAAACCGTCTCAAAGCCGATATTGCTGCGCACCAGCATCGCATCCGCGCGGATGTCATGATGGTCGGGATCCGGGGCCTCTGTCCCGGTATCTGCCAGAAGGGCCTGCCAGGCAAACCAGTCATCGGCTTCGGGATTCGGCGCAGGCGCACTGATGAAGCGCGGCAGGTTTCGTCTGGTGCGCGCGCTATTTTGCGTATCATTAAGGTCATGGGCGGTGAGAATCGACATGCCCTCGGGGATTTCGGTGATTTCGATCTTGCCAGTCCCCCGGTTTGCCAGCCAATAGGCATCGCGGTTATCGGCAATCACCATGTTAAACGCCCGATAGGCATCGCCATCAAGTTCGGCAAGCGCCTGGGCGGCATCAATGGCATCGGCATGATCAAGCGCCTCAAGCGGCAGTTCACCGCGTGATCGTTTGTCCTCTGCCGGGCCAAGCGTGCCATAGCGATTCAGGACTGCGGCAACCACGCCATCCTCGTTGACGCCAAGCCACGTTCCGCCGGCGGTTTCATCCAGTCCGGCAATCACATCCGGGCGGTCTTCCCAGTGGCGGGCAGGGGCCTTCCAGGGGCGGTTATTCATTTCGTCGCGGTTGGCGCCAATCAGTACCGGCCAGTCATGGTCGGGGCGGCGTAAAATAATGACTGTACACATGAGGCAGATCAAAGCGTGCAGAACCGCACTTTGTCAAATTCAAAAGTATAAGGCAAAGGGGTGAAATCGGTGTCGTTTAGTGTCATTTAAAATGGTATGACCGACAAAGACTTGACCACTTTGGCCCCATTGGCAAAATGACCAAATATCAGGAGGGATCGAAATGAGCAGCTTTAACGAGCGTGAACGCGGATTCGAAGCCAAGTACAGCTTTGATCTTGAACAGGATTTCCGCGTGGAAACCCATCTTTATAAAATGCTTGTCCAGTGGGCGGGCGAGCAGATGGGCATGAGCCAGGAAGAATGTCAGGACTACACGCGCAAGATCATTGGTGAGGTCGTCGCCAACCCGCGCGAAAATGGTGTTGTTGCCTTGCTGATGGCCGATTTTGGCAGCAGAAATATTGATGTTACGGCATCGACTTTGAATGCGAAACTCGAAGAACTACGTCCGGTTGCGCGCGCAGAAGTTCTGTCGTGATTTGACGATACGGCATGTGCTTGGAAAACTTCTCGTTTGCTAATACGTGCCGGCTTTCGTATCCTGAGCTCCCCAGACCGAAAAATTGAGTAGGTGCAACCTTTTGGTGTGGTATCCTTCGCAGGTAGGTGAGGGAGCCGATTAGGTAGATGAAAGGCGACAGCATTGCGTATCCTTTTGGCGGACGATCACGACCTTGTTCGTGAAGCAATCTCGCTACTGTTCCAACAGTATTTCGATGACTGCGAAGTGGCCGAAGCAGGGGCCTTGGACCCCGCACTCGAGCTGATAGCAGCGAATAATACATTCGATCTGGTGCTGCTTGATCTGCGCATGCCGGGCATGAATGGCCTCGAAGGTCTGAAACGCACTTTGGAACAAGTGGCAGACAAGACCTTCGTGGTTCTTCTATCTGGTGCCTATCGCAGTGATGATGTCCGCAAGGCGATTGAAGCCGGCGCACATGGCTTTATCCCCAAAACCCTGCGTGGGCAGGCTTTGGCGAATGCGATCCAGCTGGTTCTGGCCGGTGACAAGTATCTGCCGTCTTCGATCCTGACCGATATGAATGACAGTCTGTCAGGTTCCGGTGACAGCGATAATCGTCTGGCGGGTGGTTTCGGAAGTGACGGTGATTTTGGTCGCCTGACGCCGCGTGAACGTGAAGTTCTCGCACTTCTGTCAGAAGGGCGTCCGAACAAGGATATCGCCCGTCACCTTGACCTGCGCGAGATCACGGTGAAATACCATCTGAAAAACATCTATCGCAAACTGAACGTCTCGAACCGCGCCCAGGCCGTGAAAATGGCACTGGAAGACATGGCGCGGTCTGGCACTCTTTGACATCACCGTTAAAGGTCGTTCAGCCTTGTGCTCAAATCCCGGCTCGTGATTTCACGGGCCGTTTTTTGTTTTGAGTGCCCGGTGCATTAAACGCCGACTAACGGTTCGTCGCCGGGCAAAGCTCTGGCGAGCGGGAAGGGATGCTGTTTCTGTTCGCTTTGCGCGGTCGGCCGGATTGCATGACGACAACGCCTGTCATGATGGCTGCCATCGCAACCAGATCAAGCAGACGAACGGTTTCACCCAAGATCAATGACCCGGTCAGAACGGCGATGATCGGCGGGATATAGGTCGCACTTGCTGCTTTGACCGCACCGAGCTTCTCGACCACGTAGTAATAGCAAAGATAAGCAATTCCGGTCCCGAACAGGCCAAGCCCGAAGAACAGGCCAAGGGCAATCCAGCCGTTATCAAAGATCGCTGTTGCACCGGTGAAGTCGGTCGTGACCAGCAGTGTCAGGGAAGCAATGCCGAGCTGGTAAGTGCATAGCGCAAGTGGCGAGATGCCAAGCGGGCTCAGGAATTTGCGGGCATAGACAAACGACAGGCCGACGCAAAGCGACCCCAGTCCGACATAACCAAACCCGGCCAGATCATGTGCCGAAATGCTGGCATCCCATGGGCGGGCAATCATGGCGACGCCGGCAAAGCCAAACATAAGACCAAGCATGGAGCGCCGATTGATCGGCTCATCGCGCAAAAAGATGGCTGCGGTGACAAAGGAAATCATCGGAATGGCGCCGCTCAGCATTCCGGCAAGGCTTGATGGCAAAAGCTGGATGCCCTTAGCGAAGCTGAAATAGTAAAGGCTGCCAGCGAGAACCGACATCGCGATAAAATGATGGGCATAGCGCAAATGCCGCCATTTAAGTTTCCGTCCGATCACGGCCACAGCAAGAACCGGTAAGAAGCCCATGAAGACCCGAACGGTTGCGATCTGCGTCGGGGTGATGAGCGTGCTTGCGGTCTTGTTAAACAGAAAGGTCATGCCCCAGACAAGGGCAAGAAACCCGAAGACGATATAGGCATTGTTTTTCATGGTGGCGGGCCAGTTTGTAAAAACCATGGCCCATTGTCAGATTTTCCGGTAGGTTTCACAAATCATAGTATCTGGCTTATGGAATAGAGAATCTACGTTATGGGATCCTATCCGCCGCTTAAATCACTGCCTGCGTTCGAGGCATCCATGCGCCATAAAAGCTTTGCGCTGGCGGCGGATGAGCTCAATGTCACACCCGGCGCGGTCGGGCAGCAAATCCGCAAACTTGAAGAATGGCTTGGGGTGGAGCTGTTTACGCGCGGGGTTCGGCAGATCACGCCAACCGCAGATGGGCTGGCCTATGCCGCGCGCATTGCCCCGGCCTTGCAGCAGATCCGCGATGCCAGCCATCATTTGCGCGATCAGTCAAATCATGCGGTGCGGTTTGTCATGCCGCCGAGCTTTGCGGCAAAATGGTTTTCCAAACGGATGTCGCGCTTTTTGATCGCGCATCCCGAAACATCACTGCATGTCGGCTCATCATCCGTTCTGCTTGATTTCGACCATGATCCGGTTGATCTGGCTGTCCGTTACTTTGATGGCAAGGATGAAGGCCTTGAGGCTGTGTTGCTGTATCAGGGGCAGGCAGCCGCCTTTTGCGCGCCGACCTATCGGGAAAGAATGGGCCTGAATACGCCCGATGATCTTGTGCGTGCGACTTTGCTCAATGACATTTTGCATGCCTGGTGGGAAGAATGGTTGGGTACATTTTCCGGGCTTTCAGGGTCGGAAATTCGCGGGATCAAACGCGTGGAAATTGATCAGACATCCATGGCGATTGAAGCGGCCATTCATGAACAGGGTGTCGTTTTGGCCAATCCGTTGCTAGCCGAAGAAGATATCGCAGAAGGCAAGCTGATCCATCTGTTTCCCGATCAGGTCGTGAAAGTGCCGTTGGGCTATTATCTGGTCTGGCCGAAAAATCGCGAGCTGCGTGCACCGGTTACGCAATTCCGTGACTGGCTGTTAAACGAGGCCAGCGACCTTGCCGTTTCATAATAAACCCCGGCCGGGTAATCCCGACCGGGGTTGGAAATGCGGCGTGCCGACAGATCAGAGATCACGGTTCATGGTGTAGGTGCCCATGTAGCTTGCCTTATCAAGCACATGGCCTTCGATGGCGGCAAGGGCATCCGGACCGGTAAAGTTTTCCGGCAGGTCGAGCTTGTCTGTATCCAGCGCATAGACCGTGAAATGATAGTGGTGAATGATTGAGTCATTCCAGGGCGGGCAAGGGCCATCGTAATCGCCATAGTTGCCACCCATATCCGCATCGCCCGCGAACCAATCAGTATAGGAATTGATGCCGGTTTCACCATGCGCCTTCACACCAGCCGGCTTGCCCTTTGGCGTGATGCCGGTTGAACCTGCGCCCTCGGCGAGGCTTGTGGTGGTGGCGGGAATATTGACCAGCACCCAGTGATAGAAATCAACACGCGGCAGGCTGGCCGGAACGGTTTTGCCTTCGATATTGACGTCTTCGCCCGAGGACGGGACATCCGGGTCATGGCAGATCAGGGTAAATGATTTGGTGCCGGCTGGAACATCGGACCAGCTCAGCGCCGGGCTGATATTGTCGGATGTTTCAAACCGGCCTTCTGCCGGAATTTTGCCAAATGCGAATTTGATCGGGATCGGCGCGCCGTCATCCCATCCTTCGATGCTCAGTTTCATTTTTTGTCCCTTTGTTGAATGTATCGGGCAGTCTTGCCGCCCGAAAAGTTCAGCAACATACGTGCCAGACATTTGGGCAAGTTTTTCCCTGTTTTCGATATAGATCAGGAAAAAGGCAGCGCAATGTCAAAGGGATGAAAGCAGCACTGGATCTTGGCATAAAAAAAGCCCCGGCCAAATGACCGGGGCTCTTAATTCAAACCGGGACTTGCTTAGTCAGCAAAGACGCGGGCAAAGATCGTGTCGACATGCTTGGTGTGGTAGCCAAGGTCAAACAGAGCTTCGAGCTTGTCCATCGGGATTTTCGCCGTCACATCTTCGTCGGTTTTCAGAAGCGACAGAAGATCGCCTTCGCGGTTCCATACCTTCATCGCATTGCGCTGAACGATCCGGTACGAATCTTCACGCGAAACACCATGCTGGGTAAGGGTCAGTAGAACACGCTGCGAGAAGACCAGGCCGCCCATCTGATTGAGGATCTCGTCCATGCGTTCCGGATAGACGACAAGGTTCTCGACAACGTTGGTCAGACGCATCAGTGCGAAGTCCAGCGTGACAGTCGCGTCCGGGCCGATGTTACGTTCGACCGAGCTGTGCGAAATGTCACGCTCGTGCCAAAGGGCAACGTTTTCCATCGCCGGGATCGCCATCGAACGCACCAGACGGGCAAGGCCGGTCAGGTTTTCGGTCAGGACCGGGTTACGCTTGTGCGGCATCGCCGATGAGCCTTTCTGCCCCTTGGAGAAGAATTCCTCAACTTCGCGAACTTCGGTGCGCTGCAGGTGGCGAATTTCGGTTGCCAGATGCTCGATCGACGATGCAATCACGCCAAGGGCTGCGAAGTAAGCAGCATGACGGTCGCGCGGGATAACCTGGGTCGAAACCGGTTCCGGTTTCAGGCCAAGCTTGGCGGCAACATGTTCTTCAACGCTCGGATCGATGTTGGCGAATGTGCCGACCGCGCCGGAAATCGCGCAGGTCGCGATCTCGTCGCGCGCCACGACAAGACGGTCACGGTTACGTTTGAATTCCGCATAGAAGGTCGCAAGCTTAAGACCAAAGGTCACCGGCTCTGCGTGGATACCGTGCGAGCGGCCCATGCAGGGGACGTCTTTGGTTTCATAGGCGCGCTTTTTAAGGGCGGCCAGAAGCTTGTCCATGTCTTCAAGCAGGATGTCGGTTGCCTGGGCAAGCTGCACGTTAAAGCAGGTATCAAGAACGTCGGAACTCGTCATGCCCTGATGGACAAAGCGGGCTTCTTCGCCGACCTGTTCAGCCAGCTCGGTCAGAAACGCGATCACATCGTGTTTGACTTCGGCTTCGACGGTGTCGATACGGTCGATGCGGTCCTGGGTATAGGGCTTGTCGCCTTTTTCCCAGACAAGCTTGGCGGATTCTGCCGGGATAACACCCAGTTCAGCCAGTTTGTCAGCAGCGTGGGCTTCGATTTCGAACCAGATACGGAACTTGTTCGCCGGTTCCCAGATAGAGGTCATCTGCGGACGGGAATAACGGGGGATCATGCGGTCGCCTCCGGGCAATATGGTTGGGTGCCGGAAAAGGATCTCGATGATCGGAATGCGTAATCAATTGCACGATCACGGCGCCGGCACGCTTTCACGGGGTCGGATAGTCCATTCCGGGCAAATTGGCAACCCTGCAGACGGGTATGGCAGGATTGTGAGGCGATTTTACCGCGCGGAAACTTGTTTAGGGGCAGGACAGACCAATTTGATTGGAATGGCAGAGTTTATATTTGTGAGATCTAAGGAAAAGCCCGCCGAGCGGGTTGGCATCCCGCGCAAGGGGTTTGACGCGGGAGATCGCAAATATAAACTCTGTCCTTCGGATCGCTGAGATTTGCACGGACTACTTTGTCGCAAAACCTTGAAAGATGGAAATCTTTCGGTGGTTTCGCTTCGCGTATCCGCACAAATCTCAGCGACCATTCGAACCAAATTGGTCTGTCCTGACCCTAATGTTAGAAAAATAGCAACTTATTAGAAGTATGTAGTGTAAGCAGGCAAAACGTATCTGCGACGATGCGATTGATCCGAATGCGAAGTGGACGGAATTTTTATGGCGCGTGAACGCGACGGGGCCAAAAATCACCAGACAGATGTGAAACAGGTCCGTGAGACAGACAAGAACTATCTGGCGGAACTGGTGGAACTGGGTATTGCCCTTTCGGCGTCGCAAGGCCGTGAAGAGCTTAACCAGAAAATCCTCATGGCCGCGCGGAACTTCACCAATGCGGATGGCGGGTCGCTTTATCTCGTCAACCGGGAAGAAAGCGAACTTCATTTCCGTATCATGGTAAATGATACGCTTGATACGTTCTTTGTTTCTGGTCGCGAAACCGAAAAGCCGTTTCCCCCCTTGCCGCTTTATGATGATCAGGGCCGTCCGAACTATGCCAATATCGCGACCTATGTCGCGCTGACCGGCAAGGCGATCAATATTGATGATGCCTATAGTGCCGAGGGCTTTGACTTTACCGGCACCCGGGCCTTCGATGCCAAAACCGGCTATCGGTCCAAATCCTTCCTGACCGTGCCGCTTAAAAATACCAGCGGTGTAGTGATTGGTGTCTTGCAGCTGATCAATGCGCGCGATGATGCGGGCAATGTCATTTCCTTTGATCCGGCGATTGAACCGATCATCAATGCACTTGCCAGTCAGGCTGCCGTCGCGATTGAAAACAGCCGCCTTCTGGTCGCACAGCGCGACCTGATGGAAAGTTTTGCGCGTGTGCTGGGTCATGCGATTGATGCCAAATCCCCACATACCGCCGGCCATTGTTCGCGTGTGCCGATCTTGGCCCGCATGCTGGCTCAGGCTGCTGTCGATGACCGACAAGGATCGTTTTCCAATTTCTACCTGACCGACATGGAATGGTACGAGCTTGATCTGTCCGCCTGGCTTCATGATTGCGGCAAGATCGTCACGCCCGATCATGTGATGGAAAAGGCCACCAAGCTTGAAACCATCCATAACCGCATCCATGAAGTCCGCACGCGCTTTGAAGTGCTCCGCCGCGATGCCGAGATCGAGATGCTCAAACGCAAGCTTGATGGTGAAGACGCTGATCAGTGCGAGGCCGACTTTGCCAATCGCGTGGCAGAGCTTGAAACCCAGTTCGCCATGGTGGCGGATGCCAATATCGGTGATACGGAACTTGATACCGACACTATCTTTGCCCTGCACGACATCGGGGAGCAGAAATGGACCCGCTATTTCGACCGCACTGTCGGCTTGTCCTGGGCAGAGCACAAACGTCTCGATGATGCCGAACTTGCGGAACTCCGGGCACCGGGAACCGAAAGCCTTCTGATGGATCGCGAAGCCGATATCTATGACGGCTTTAACCGGGGCGAGGTATATAACCTTTCGATCCCGAACGGCACGCTCACGTCGGAAGAACGTCAGGTGATCAATGACCATGTCGTCATTACCCAGGATATGCTTGCGCAATTGCCGTATCCCAAGGAGCTGCAACGCATTCCGGCGATTGCCGGCAACCATCACGAAAAGATGGATGGATCTGGCTATCCGCGTGGTCTGACCAGCGATGATATGGGGATCCTCGAAAAGGTCATGGTGATCGCAGATATCTTCGAGGCCTTAACGGCTGTCGATCGCCCTTATAAGCGACCTAAGACCCTGTCGGAATGTATCTCGATCCTTGCCGACATGCGTGACAAGGGGCAGATCGACAGCGACCTGTTTGAGCTGTTCCTGACCAGTGGCACCTATCAGGAATATGGTCGCAAGCATCTGCGCGAAGATCAGTGCGACGATGTTGATATCGCGCAATTCATTCTTTCTGCGGTTAATTGACGACCGAATGCGCATTCGAACGCCCAAAATCCGGTCTCGAGGTTCGATCCTGTAGAGACGGACGCTTGCGCCACAGGTAAATGAGATTATCTCTGCATCCCTCAAACCAAGGATGCTTAGCTATATGAATTTACGTCCCTTTTCCCACCTTCTTCTGAAATCCTCCGCCATAGCCATCACCGTAACCGCCGCCATTTCCGGGCAGGCGTATGCTCAGACCGCAACGCCCGGTCAAAGAGAAATCATTCGCGAACAGGTCAATCCACAAACCGAGGATGCATTGAAACCTTGGCTTGGCGGCAATTGGCAGCTCGGCGCCATCGGCCGGGTGAGCAGCAATCCCTATCGCGGGGCGGACAGTGTCGATCCAGGTGCACTGCCGGTTCTGGCCTATGATGCCGAACGGCTGCATGTCGCTCTCGATGGCATTGACGCCAAAGTCTGGAAGAACGATTTTGCCAGTGTTTCGGTTCTGGGCGGGCTTCGCATGGAGCCGTTTGATTCTGATGATTCAAGCTATCTCAACGGGCTTGAAGAACGCGATATGGCGTTTGAGGCCGGTATCGGCGGGTCGCTGCGCCTCTGGCGTGGAGAGTTTCGGGCGAACTATCTGACCGATCTGAATGACGCTTATGGCGGGCATGAAATCGATGTCGGCTATTACCTGCCGACCAATTATGAAAAGTTCCGCTTTAATGTCGGCGGTGGCGTAACCTGGCAGAGCGAGGAACTGGTTGATTACAATGTCGGTGTCCGTCGCAATGAAGTGCGTGCTGATCGTGGGTTCTATGCCCCAGATGCGGCCTTTATCCCGCATCTTGATTTCAGCGTGACCTATCCGGTGACCGAACGGTTTGCCGTGGTCGGGACCAGTGGCGTGCGCTTCCTGCCCGATGAATATACCGAAAGTTCGATTATTGATGAGGACTATGTGCTGAGTGCCGGTCTGGTGCTGGTTTACACCTTCTGACCCTGAACCGTCTCCCTGTCATCATCTTACCTCGAACTTGTCGGCAAGCAATCAGGCTTTGCCGACGAGACGGACCGGCATCCCCCACTATTGCAACCAACTGCCGGTCCGTTACCTCTTTGCGCGACTTTGTTCCTGATCGATGACGGGTATCGGGATAGCAGCCAGTTTCACCCTGATACCTTCAGTTGCAGCAAATCCCATTTGTTGCCATAGAGGTCCTCAAACACGGCGACCATGCCATAGGGCTCATCGCGGGGAGCTTCAAGAAAACGAACCCCTGCATCAACCATGCATTTGTGATCGCGCTCAAAGTCATCTGTGTTCAGGAAAAAGCCAACCCGACCGCCGGTTTGATTGCCAATCGCGCTGACTTGGTCGTCATTGCCTGCCTTCGCCAGCAAAACACGTGTTTCACGAGCTCCCTTCGGGGAGACCACCACCCAACGTTTCCCGCAGCCCATGTCGGTATCTTCAATCAACTCAAAGCCGACTTTTTCGGTGTAAAATGCGATGGCTTCGTCATAGTCGCGCACGACAAGGGCGAACAAACCGATATGGGGCATGGCTATCTCGTGGTGGGAAATGGATCAGGGATGGCAGCTATATCAGGCCAAGCGTCTTAAATGAATTATATCCGGAACGGCTGATGATGATGTGATCATGCACGGTGATGTCCATCGCCTTGGCCGCATCAACGATCTTGCGGGTCATATCGATGTCACCCTTTGACGGGGTGGCATCACCGCTTGGATGGTTATGCACCAGAATTAGGGCCGAGGCATGTAGTTCAAGCGCGCGCTTGATGACTTCGCGCGGATAAACCGGCGTGTGATCGACCGTGCCGCGTTGATGACATTCATCGGCAATCAGCCGGTTCTTGCGATCAAGAAACAGCAGGTGCAGTTCTTCGTTCTTCAGATGTCCGATCCGGGCCCGGCAATAGTCAATCAGCTGTTCCCAACTGGCGATCACCGGCAGTTCCATGGCGCGTTCACGTGACAGGTGAAGAGCACTGGCCTCTGCGATCTTGATGGCGGCAATGCCAGCATCCCCAAGGCCCTTGGCGGTTTTAAGGTCTTCGGGGCGGGCGGCCAACACATTGGCGAAACTGCCAAACTGCGCGATCAGCGATTTCGCGAGCGGTTTGACGTCCCCGCGCGGCATCGCCATGCACAGCATCAGCTCAAGCAATTCGTAATCGGCAAGGGCCGGGGCGCCCCCCTTGATAAAGCGATCACGCAGCCGTTGGCGGTGGCCGTGATAATGCGGCTTCGCGGATTTGGCTTTTGGGGATTGCGGCGCATCAGGCGTCGGTACGGCGTTTACGCCGGATGCATGGGCTGTGCGGGCCTGATCGAAAAAGACCCGCGTGCCATCATCTATTTCAGACGCGGTCTGTTGGGCAGGATTGGAAGCAGCTTTGCGATCTTGTTCTTCGCTCAAATCTGCTTCCCCTTGTTGCGTGCCCGTTACTCGGCGGCTTTGTCGAGATTATAGGGCGGCTTTTCCAGACCGGCGGGGGATCGGGTAAACACTTCAAACCCGTCTTCCGTCACGCCGAGCGAATGTTCAAACTGTGCAGACAGTTTGCGGTCTCGCGTCACGGCTGTCCAGCCGTCGGGCAAAATTTTACACGCATAGGTTCCCTGATTGATCATCGGCTCAATCGTAAAGATCATGCCCGGTTCCAGAACGATACCTTCGCCCGGTTTGCCGTAATGCAAGACATTCGGCGCATCGTGGAACACCTGACCCAGTCCATGACCACAGAAATCACGCACCACAGAGAAACGTTCGCTTTCGGCATAGGACTGAATGGCATGGCCAATATCGCCAAGGGTCGCACCCGGCTTAACGGCATTGATGCCACGCCAAAGCGATTCATAAGTCACATCGACAAGACGCTGCGCCATCACCTTTGGCGTGCCTGCGATATACATGCGCGACGTGTCGCCGTACCAGCCATCAAGAATGACCGTGACATCTATATTCATGATGTCGCCATTGGCCAGTTTCTTGTCACCGGGAATGCCGTGGCAGACAACATGGTTGATGGACGTGCAGGTGGATTTCGGAAAACCGCGATAGCCAAGGCAGGCCGAAATTGCATTGTGATCGCGGATATATTCATCACACAGGCGATCAAGCTCACCGGTGGTGACACCCGGAACCACATGCGGGGTAATCATATCAAGCACTTCTGCTGCCAGCTTGCCAGCGGCGCGCATGCCTTCAAATGCTTCGGGGCCGTGAATTTTGACTGTTCCGTTCGCCACCCGAAAATCTCCTTAAACTCGGCTAGGTATGTAACTGTTTTATAACCCAATGACATAAAGCCACCGGCCAGAATTGGCAAGGATTGGCTGATATGCGCGGGGTTTGATGCTTATAGCCCGGTGATCGGAAGCGGGTTTCGAACCGTCACGGCACTGGTATCAATCGCGCAGTCATAGGCAATGGCCTCAACCCCGTTGGCACGTGCTGCCTTGAAGCGTTCGCCGTAATGCGGGTCGATGTCGGTCGATAAGGTAAAGCGGTCACAATCCGTGCGCTGGATCAGATAAAACATCACTGCCCGATGACCTTCGGCGACCATATCGGCCATTTCATCAAGGTGCTTTGCCCCGCGTGCAGTAACAGCATCGGGGAATTCGGCAAGGCTTGGAACGTCTTCATCGCGTTTGAGATGAACGTTTTTGACCTCGACATAGCAAAGACCACGCGCGGGATCAGATAGCAGGATATCGATCCGTGAATTCTTGCCGTATTTGACTTCGCGCTTGAGGTTCTCATAGCCCGCGAGTTCTGGCACCTTGCCGGCCAGAATCGCTTCCTCGACAATCGCGTTGGGATGGGCGGTGTTGATGCCGATCCAGGCATCCCCGATCTGGCAGAGTTCCCAACTGTATTTCAGTTTGCGTTTCGGATTGTCTGATTGCGACAGCCAGACATCAATGCCCGGCTCCTTAAGCCCGATCATGCCGCCCGGATTGGCGCAATGGGCGGTGATCACCTCGCCACTATCAAGTTCGACATCGGCCAAAAACCGTTTGTAACGCTTGATCAGCTTGCCGTGGATCAGAGGTTGGGGGAGGAGCATTTTGGGACCTTAGGCCTTTCGCAAATCTGTCCTGACAGAAACTGTCATGTGAATAGTCGGGAACGACTGCCAATTTCGCGGCAAACAGGCCATACATCAACCCCTTGAAGTCACAACCCGTTTACGGAGCCATCATGCGTCAAAGCCTGCGCGAAAAAATCATTGTCGTTTGTGATCGGAAGATCGCGCAAAAGGGGCCGGATGTCGGCCTGTCATTCTATGCGTTTTTTGCCAATCGCAATGATGACCCTGATACCTTGATGGAGGCGGCAAGTTGGTGGATCAAGACCCACGAACTTGATCACTTTGAAAAGGCGACCAAGATCCGTGAGATGGTCTCCGCCGGGAAATGATCCGGCCCTTATCGACTGCTACTGCTTCTTTGCGTCGTCACCCAGGAAGTCAACCAGACTGACCTGACCCGAACCACGACGCAGCGGCTTGGGTTGACTTTCATCCGGGGCCCAGGCGGTCAGGTAGATTACCTGAAACTTGGCGTGGATGCGGCCATCTGCCCGCGCATGGCGTTCGTGATAGATGGCAGCGGCGCGGGCAAGGGTGCTGCGTTTGGTGAATTTCTTCGATCGCTTGGCGATCAGGTTACTTTCACCCATCCCCGAAAGATCGCGCATCAGTTTGAGCGCATCGGGATAGTCGATATAGATATCGTCGGCATCGACCACCGGCAGGGCAAAGCCACTACGCTGCAGGAGCGACCCGGCATCCTTCACATCAACAAACGGGGATACGCGCGGTGAGACACCACCTTCTTCTTCTGCCTCTGCCGTCATAAGCGCCTCGCGCAAGTCCTTGAGCGTTTCACCGCCCAGCAAGCAGGCCAGGAATAATCCATCGGGTTTCAATGCGCGGCGCGCCTGAAGTAACATGCCGGGCAGGTCATTGACCCAATGCAGGCTGAGGTTGGAGATGATCAAATCAAGCGATCCTTCGGCGAAGGGCAGGAATTCCTCATCCGCCACCAGCGTGCCCTTGGCGTTATTGGCACGGGCTGCCTTGGCATAGCCGCTTGAAATGTCACTCTGATACAGGGTTTCTATGCCGCCGCGCTGGCCAATGATCTGGCCCAGCTCACCGCTATGGCAGCCAAGGTCGACGGCCAGCGGGAATTTACGGGTAGTGTCATCAAGGCGATCGGCAAGCCGCTCAGCCGTTTCGGCAAACAGGAAGTTATAGTCCTGTGCCTTGGTCGCTGCACGGTCGCGGCGCAGTTTCAGGATGTCTCGATCAAAGACAGTGATCGGATCGGCCATGAGGCGGGAAGCTCCGGCTAAAATCATTGTAATAGGTTATGACACTAGATAGAGCTTTGATCCCGCTGCTGCAATCGAAGAACCGCAAATCTGATCACAGTCTATATGGAGAGAACCAAAGGTGTGTGTCTCCCATCTTCCGGCTCTGCCGGTACGGCACAACAGATTAAAGCTTCGTCCACGCCAACATTTGCGCTTGGCCGGTTTTTATAGGTTACGCTACCTTGGGTAACTTTGGTTCGGCATGTGCCGCAGCTTCCGCCACGACAACTTGATTCAGGTGCAAGGCCCGCATCCTCGGCGAGTTCAAGCAACGTTTTGTTTGCATTCGGTTGCCAAACTGCGGAGGTGCTTGATTGCGTGAATTCGACCGATATGGGCTTCGTACTGGCAACCGGCAGATCGGGAAGGCCATCGTCGTGATAGGGCGTGCGTGTCAGTGACGCCGGGCCAAATGCCTCTGCGTGAATACGGTTGTCGGCGATGTTCAAACCACGAAGGCCGTCATAAATGCCTTGCATAAAAGGAGGCGGGCCACACAGGTAAAAATCGAAATCGTCAAACGGCAATACCGCCCGCAACAATTTCATGTCGATAAACCCGGATGCGTCGTAATCCTTGCGCGGTGTCGCGCCATTGGTGTCGCGAAGAACGCGGATGATACGAATGTTTCCTTGTGCCGCGTTAACGAGTTCTGTGATTTCATCGTCAAAAGCACGGTCAGAAATGTTGCGCGCAGCATAAAACAGCCAGATTGCGCGAAAATGACGTGTGCGCAACCCCTCATAAACAGCGTGACGTATCATGGATATCATGGGTGTGATACCAATGCCGCCAGCCATTAAAACCACTGGTCGTTCTTTCGCTGTTTTTAGGAAAAAGTCGCCGGAAGGAGCGCCTATCTCGATTGTATCGCCAACATTCAGTTTGTCATGCAGATGCCTTGATGCTTCACCTTCACGTTTCACGCTTATACGATATTTCTCATCAGATGGAGCGCTTGAAAGCGTATAGGTTCGCGATAATGGTTTGTCATGACCCTTCGGACTGACCCGGATTGGCAGATGCTGGCCTGGCTGAAAGGACAGAGTGCCGTCCTGATCTGCAGGTTCCAGATGAAAGGACCGGATCAGATGGTTTTCCTGCGTGATTTGCGCAATTCGAAAGCAACGCCAAGCATTTCCAGCTTTACTGGCGGATAGTCTCCTTTCGGTACTTTCCCAATCACCGGTCAGAAGGCTGTTGGGGGATATGCTGTTTCCTGTTGTATGCCAACGAATTGGCAACGCAGCTTCCCGCCAGACCATTTTGCGTGGGAAAACCCGCCATAAGCGTTCAGCCCCCAAAAAGGCATCAATTTCCGGGCCTTCGGTGATGACCTCTGCATCACCGGTTAGTTGTAGAAGATCACCATTGGCAAAATCGGTAAAGACCAACCCGGCCTTTGGGTTGGATAGAATGTTGCCCAATGTGTTGAAGAACAGGTTGCCTGCAAAATCGGGGATGGTCAGTGTTCCATGGGAATCAAGCCGGACAAAGCCCGGTTTTCCACCACGATGGGACACGTCGATTTCGCGGGTTTTGCCATCACGGTCCACAAAGGTCGCAACGAAAAAAGTATCGGCCTTTGCGATCATATCGCGTGCCCGAGTCGTTAATTTCGTCGATGTTTCAGGATGCAACGATTGAACCGTACAGGGATCGCCAACAAATTGAAAATTTCGCCGCCGGATATATTGAGGGCAATTGCCAAAACTGTGCCCGACGCGAATTGCAAACTGGTCATCGGATTGACGTATAATTTTGCCATTCAACCGATTGCGCCGTCGTGTGTGTAACTCGATCCCGATCATACCAATGGCCTGACCATCTTCCATGCCGGTATCTGCTGGGTCGCTTGAGTCGCGGGGAAGTTTGACACTCAGGTGATTTGGGTCCTCTGAAATCAGAAAGCCGGGATGATTGGCGCGCAATGTTGCCCAGACATCATCATTTTCATCCACCGTGCCAAATACGGCAAAGGGAAGTTGTGGATAAAACTGACGATGTTGTTCGATCAGGTGATCGCGTAATAAGCGTTTTCCGACATCCAGCATTTCTTTCCGCACACCGGCCAGTTCCTGCATGCGGATTTCACCCTGGTGCCAGGGGTCCTCTTCGTTACCTTCTGACGCAAATGTGGATGATGTTCTGACGGGCGTGTTCATTGTGGGCCTGCTTAGCATAAAAATTCTGATGGGCCGGTCTTTGTGTTTTGCAAAGGTCGCACGAAAAGGGTGAAATGGCGTCAATGACCGGCCCAATCCATCATCATGGTCTGTCACAGTTCGTGACGGTGTGTCATGAAGCGACGCGAAGTCCGGCGTTCGTTTGTTCAAAGGGAACAAAACCCGGTAATGCCTCAATGCGAGTCAGCCAGCGGCGTACATTCGCATACGGTGAAAGGTCGACATTGCCTTCTGGCGCGTTAGCGATATAGCTGTAAAGCGCGATGTCGGCGACAGTCGGGTGTGCAAGTGCGATCCAGTCATTCGCCGACAGTCGATCCTCGATCAATTTTAGGATGCCATGTGCACGCTCGATTACTTCGTCTGCATCAAATGGAACGTCGAATACCGTTAGAAGACGTGCAGCGCAGGGACCATAAGCGATCTGACCCGCTGCGACCGAAAGCCACTGCTGAACTTTTGCCGCATCTTCGGAGTTTTCGGGAAGCCATTCGGTGGCCCCAACTTTTTTTGCAGCATAAACCATGATCGCGATGGAATCAGAGATGACAAAATCCCCGTCTTCAAGAACAGGAACCTGACCGAACGGGTTCAGTTTGAGAAATTCAGGGGATTTATTTGCGCCATTGGCAAAATCGACATTGATGATCTCGTGATCAATGCCAAGAAGGCTCAGGAACAAATGAGCGCGATGGGCATGTCCGGAAAGTGAAAAATAATGCAGCTTCATTAAGACGTCCTCCGTTTGGGCGTTCACATGGGATGAACGGGAGGGGGTAGTATGATTGTTTCTTTTCGAGGGTAGAATTATCTTTATTTGGAATTTACTATTTCTATAAGTGGAATAGTTAAGGGCTGTGTGATGGATCGTTTTCAGGCGATGAATGTCTTTGTGCATGTGGTAGAAGCACGCAGCTTTGCCGCTGCAGCCAGGGAGTTGCGACAAAGTCCACCGGCTGTCACAAGGGCCGTTGCGTTTCTTGAGGACATGATAGGCGCGCGGCTTTTAATTCGTACAACCCGGTCTGTCACACTGACGGAAACCGGTGCGCGCTATTACACTGATTGCAAGCGGCTGCTTGCCGATCTGCACGAAGCCGAAGCTGCAGCAGGTGGGGCTTATGCCAAGCCAAGCGGAATGCTGACCATCACCGCGCCGGTTCAGTTCGGGCAGATGCATGTCGCACCAATTGTTGGTCAGTATCTGGATCAATATCCTGACATACGCGCACGTCTTCTGCTTTTTGATCGTTTCGTCAATATCGTAGAAGAAGGCATCGACCTTGCCGTGCGAATTGGCCACCTTTCTGACTCATCGCTCACCGCGATCAAGGTCGGGCAGGTGCAACCGCTTGTTTGTGCGTCACCGGCTTATCTGGTGGGTCAGGGCTGGCCGGAAACGCCCGCTGATTTATCTGATCACAAAATCATATCGACGATCGGTTCCTCGGCACGGCTTGACTGGCAATTCAAGCCGACACGTGCAGGAGGCAAGACGGTGCAGTTTTCGCCAAATGCCCGCTGGGAAACCAATTCGATTGAGGCCGCACGTAATGCGGCCATTGATGGTTGGGGGATTACCCGCATTCTATCCTATCAGGCAGCTCCCTATATTGCATCGGGGCAGCTTTGCTCTGTGCTTGATGATTATGCCCCCGTCCCGGTGCCGGTGCATCTGGTCTATCCAGAAGGCAAAACGGCCCCGGCGAAGGTGAGATACTTTGTCGATCTTGCTGTTGCGGAGCTGAGGTCGAATGTGTTGTTTGATTTCCAATAATTCATTCCTTGTCTGTGTTATGCTGAGCCATCCGTGAGGTGATTGTGGATCGTATCGCAGATGATCGAGTGGGCACGCACTGTTGCAACCATGGGCATCAACGCCATCCTGCCGCCGCGGTGTGGGGGCTGTGGCGATGTGACCGATACGACCCATGCGGTCTGTGCTGATTGCTGGGCGGGGTTAAGGTTTATCTCTGCCCCGCAATGTGCCTGTTGCGGATATCCGTTCGAGCTTGATGTGACAGATAGTAGTCATGGCGAGCAGATGCTATGCGCGGCATGCCTGCAGAAGAAACCTGCCTTTGATCAGGCCCGTGCGGCACTGGTTTATGATGATCACAGCCGGGAATATCTTCTGCGCTTCAAACATGCTGACCGGGGTGATCTGACACCGCTTTTGGCGCGCTGGGTATATCAGGCGGGCAAGGGCATTTGGGATCAGGCCGATCTGATCGTGCCGGTGCCGCTACATCGCAAACGGTTGCTCAAACGGCGCTATAACCAGTCCGGGCTTCTGGCGGCAAAGCTGTCACGCATGACCGGTGTGCCCTGGGATGGGCTGGTTTTAAGGCGTGCCCGCAATACCCGAAGTCTTGGCGGTCTTGGTCCGTCTTCACGCAAACGCGAAGTTGGCGGGGCGTTTGAGGTGGATGAGGTGCGTGTTGACAAATGCAATCTTGCCGGGGCACGGGTTGTGCTGATTGACGATGTGTTGACCACCGGGGCGACGGCCAATGCCTGTGTTCGGGCGTTGAAGCGATCAGGCGCCATGCACGTATCTGTGATCACAGTTGCACGTGTCGTGCGATGACGCGCTGCAAGATTTCTGTTATATACCCTTCATCTGAATAGGGTCAGGACCTACTAATTTGGTTCGAATGGCAGGGCTTATATTTGCGAACTCCTGCGTCAAATCCCTTGAGCGGGATGCCGACCCGCTCAGCGGGCTTTTTCTTGGATTTCACAAATATAAGCCCTGCCATTCGAACCAAATTAGTAGGTCCTGACCCTTAATTCCGCACCGTATCAGACGCGGCGAACCCGATGTTTCGGGGCATCAGCGATGATCGGTTGCCAAAGAAAGGATGAGTGCCACATGGCAAAAGTTGAAGTGTATGCCACCGAATGGTGCCCGTATTGCAAGCGTGCGCGCAAGCTGCTGGAAGAAAAGGGTGCCAAATACCAGTTGATCGACGTGATGATGGAACCGCGTCGTAAAAAGGAAATGATGGATCGCGCCAATGGCAAGCACACTGTGCCGCAGATCTTCATCAATGACGAACATATTGGCGGCTGTGACGAGCTGATGGCGCTCGAAGCGGCTGACAAACTTGAAGCCAAGCTGTCTGCCTGATAATTCTCTGATCGGCTTATGGCAATAGTCATACAAAACCCCGGCCAGTTTGGCCGGGGTTTTTATTTGGTCTGATGATTGGGTTTTAGCCGAAGGTGGCTTCCATTTCCTTGCGGAATGCAATCGCCGGGTCCTTGATATCAAATTCGACATCATCCCAGGTCAGTGTCTGATCCATCGCCACCGGACGTTTGATCTTGAGGTGATGGGCAAGCCCGATCGGCAGCGCATTGCGCGATTTTGATGTCTGGGCCGGTGTCAGTTTGCCATAGACCGTATAGCCACCTTCACCATCGAGCATCTCACCGGGTTTGAGATCACGCTTGGCCGTCGCGACAGCATCGCCCGACCATGCGCGCGATGTGCCGGTCGCTTCACCACGAAGGGCGGCAGAGGCGACCGATATGCCAAGCTCCAACCCGATCAGGTGATAGGGTTTATACATGGTGGAATATTGCCCGCTTGGATCGGTCAGAAGGCCATATTCGTTAAAGCAGCGCGCGACATAGTCACTGGGGGCTTCGAACGTGACATAAACACCCCAGCGCAGATCACGAAATACCGGGCGGGTATCACGTTCAAGGCTTGAAACCACTTCGACCGTGCCTTTGCGATCAAGGATCCCGCCACTTCCACGCGGGCACAAAAGACGCGGTAGATCATCCACCCCGCAGGCCGGGAATTGCAGCCCGCAATCCTGTGGGACCAGATCACAGGCATTGGACACCGCTGCCATTTCAATGGCGGATTTGGTGCCATCAAGGAAGCTGTTGAAAATCTGTGGGTTCATGCCGCCAGCCTTGGCCTGTTCGGGTGTCAGGCCATAGTGATGCCAGACGTCATCAGGCGTGACATGATGGTAAATCGGAAGATATTTCGTGCCCTTGCCCGCACAGGTCACAGGCAAACCAATCGCACGCGCCCAATCAACCATTTCCGAAATCAGGGCCGGTTGATCGCCATAGGCCATGGAATAGACAAGGCCGGCGGCCTCGGCCCGTTTGGCAAGCAAGGGACCGGCAAGCACATCGGCCTCGACATTGACCATGACGATATGGCGACCATGTTCGATGGCCTTAAGGGCAAACCGAATACCGGCTGCGGGGCTTCCGGTGGCATCAATGATGACTTCAAGCCCGTCAGCCGCGATCAGGGCATCGGCATCTTCGGTAATCCAGGTGGTGCCATCCTTATAGGCCGATGCGCTGTCCTTGGCGGTGAACTGATCATCGGACCAGCCCACACGGCGCAAGGCCGCCTTGGCACGGTCGATGCTGAGATCCGCAATGCCCAGAACGTGATAGCCCGGATGGTGTCCGGCCTGACTTAAAAACATCGAGCCGAATTTGCCGGCACCGATGATGCCAACCCGTACAGGGTTGCCATCATCTGCCCGTTTACGCAGTTTTGCGTCGAGATTCATCTTGTTCTCCAGAAGCCGTATCAGGCGGCAGGGCGCTTTGCGACCAGCTCATCAAGGCAGTTATCTGCAAGCGGTTCAATCGGGGTGAAATCGCGGTGCGCGATCCACGGTTTGCGGTTGAACGCACGGATGTGGTTGGAAACCGCACACAGGCTGAGATAGACAATCGTGCGATCAAACGGGCTGATGTTCGGTGGGCTGGCATGCACCAGATTGCCATGGAACATCACAACCGAACCGGCCGGGCCAATCGGGGCTTCGCACCCGCCGTCGGCTGCGAGCTTGCTGACCGTTTCACGATCCAGCGTCCAGAGCGGATAGGACGTGGTTTCAAGATCATGACCAGCCTGAAGCACGCCTGCCTTGTGGCTTTTGGGAATAAACAGCAACGGACCATTGGCCGGTGTTACGTCTTCAAGGAAGAGTGCGATGTTGAAAGCGCGCGGTTCGGGCATTTCATCGTCGCGCTGCCAGGTGCCGTAATCCTGATGCCATTGCCAGACCGCGCCATCAAAGGCCGCTTTGGCGTTGATCTTGTATTGATGCATGTAGACCTGTTCTTCGAGATATTGAACAACAGGTTCGATCAGGCGGGGATGGGCACCGAGCCGGCGGTGGGCTTCGTTATAGGTATGCGCGGCAAAGGCTGTGCGCGCGACACCGGATTTTTCGCGCCAGACCTCTTCGCGGTCAGAGGCATAGATATTCTTGGCTTCGGAAAGAAGCAGGGCTGCTTCGTCGCGTGAAAACAATTCGGGCAGAAAGACAAAGCCGTCTTCGCGGAACTTCTCGAGTTCAGACTCACTCAGTTTCATGATGTTTCCTCCACACCGCACATTTTTGTTTGTTCTGTTGCGGCTGATGCCCTTTGCGGGCGGTTAATTGGTTTGGTGATTGGTATCCTTCATATTCGAGATCAGACGATTCTTGGCGTTGCGACTATGTTCAACGGCAAGAATCTGGGCACGTGTGCCATCGCCGACACAGATTGCATCGGCGATGGCTTGATGTTCGGTCCAGATCGGATCACGGGGGTAACCGATCTGGATATAGGCGTGCATCACGCGTCTGATCTGAAGCCAGACTGCCGCGGATGCTTCGGGCAATAGGGGGTTGCCCGACAAACGGTAGATCGTTTGATGAAATGCGACGTCGGCTGCAACTAATTCTGCGGTGTCGCCGCTGCCCAGGGCGTGGCGTCCCTGTTCGATGGCAGCCCGCAAAGCCGATTCCCGATCCGATGCCTTGGACTCAGCAGCCAGACGGGCCGCAAGCCCGTCAAATGCTTCTCGCAGGTCATAAACGTGGCGCACCAGTTCATGATCCACAGGGGCAACGCGGTAACCGCGCCGTCCCATGGGTTCGACCAATCCGTCACGACGCAGCAACCCCAGAGCTTGCAACACGGGTTGCCGCGAGACATTGAGTTCCTCGGCAATGGCTTCCTGACGCAAAGGTGTCCCGGGAGGGAGAGCACCGGAACACAAGGCATCAACCAGGCGGTCATGCACTTCGTCAGTCAGACTTTTTCGGCCGGAAAGAGGTTCCATCTTCGATCCTCGTTAGGTGTACGGAATACTGTATACACTAATTTCCGGTTTGGGAAGGATTGAATCTGGATCGGAAACACGCGCCTTGTGATCTTCGGGTTTTGATGGGGGCAGGAGAATGCAACCGTGGCCGTCCATCCCTTGATAAATCGCGGTCTGCTATCCCAATTGTCTATTGCCGGGCCGCGGCGTCACGCCCATCATGAAAATGGATAACGATAAAAAGGAGACTGCGTCATGACCCGTTTCATTGCGGCCTGTGTTCAGGTCAATTCACGCGATGTGATGTCTGATAACCTTGCGCGCGCGGCGACCTATGCCCGCGATGCCCATGCGGCCGGGGCCAGATTGATCGCCTTTCCCGAAAACGTGTCCATGATGTCCTTTGGCGGTGAAAACGTGCGTGCGGCCGCCTTTCCCGAGGATGAGCATCCCGGTCTGGTTTTCTTTTGCGATCTGGCTGAGGAGCTGAATTCCACCCTGATCGTCGGATCACTGCATGTCAAAGTGCCGGGCGAAGACCGGGTGGCGAACCGCTGTTTTGTGATCGGCCCGGACGGCAAGGTCATCACATCGTACGACAAGATCCACATGTTTGATGTCGATCTGGCCAATGGCGAAAGCTACCGCGAAAGTAAAACCTTCCGTCCCGGCGATACGGCCCGCTTGGCCAGTACCGAGTTTGGCAAGGTCGGGGTGTCGATCTGCTATGACGTGCGGTTCCCGCATCTGTTTCGCGATTACGCCAAGGCCGGTGCACAGATCCTTAGCATCCCGGCGGCCTTTACCCGCACCACGGGGCAGGCGCATTGGCACACACTTTTGAAGGCGCGCGCGATTGAAAACGGTTGTTTCGTGATTGCCGCGGCCCAGTGCGGCGAGCATCCCGGTGATCGCCAGACCTTTGGCCATTCGCTCATCATTGATCCCTGGGGGCAGGTGCTTGCCGATGGTGGCACCGATCCGGGTTTCATCACTGCCGAGATTGATCTAACGCGTGTTGATGAAATTCGCCGGATGGTGCCATCGCTTGGCAATGATCGGGAATACAAGCCCTGCTGAACAGGTTTAATCGAGGTGGTCAGGTGTAACTGACCACTTCAAACTCGATGTCATTCTCATCGCGGAAATAGAACCGGCGACCGGGTTCGTAATCGGCATGGTTAAAGGTCTCGATGCCATCTGACTTGATGCGTTCCTCGGTCGCGTCCAAATCTTCAACGACAATGCCAAGATGGTTGAGCCCGCCAATCGTGGCATAGGAACTTTCCTGGCCGTTTTTTGGTGTGCCAAGGGCATAGATCGCGACATAGCTGTCATCATTGCCGACATGATAGGTCAACCCGTCATGGATGGCCGGGCCTTGCCAGCGGATATGCCAGCCAAACCATTTGCACAGGTTGGCGGCGGTTTTGACCGGATCGGCGACCGTGAAATTCACATGTTCGAGAAATGCAGCACTCATGGCGTTTCCTTGTCGTTATGTGTTTTGTTTCAGATTTCCCTTCTTGGTAATTCCTCAACTATAGTTAAGGTCAAGCGGCAATTCGCTCTGGTTCATATGGGGTCTTTGGCTGGAATTGTCGCGTCCTCACGCGATCTCACGAAACAGTGTCGCAACGTCATTTCAATTTCGAACGGGTACCGGGCACACTTTGCTCACCAGGGATTTTCAACCGGAGTAACAGGGATGATGTTCAAACAGTTTTTAATTGGATCGGCCGTTTTCTTTGGCCTGTCGAGTGCCGCCCATGCGGGTGAGCAATATGTTGATGAAACAGGCTATGCCATTAGCGGTTATGACGCGGTGGCCTATTTCAACTTGCCGCAAAAGGATGTCGGCATGACACAACCGCACGCCGTGCCGGGCCGCGCAGATATCACGGCAGACTATAACGGCGCGACCTGGGCATTCTCGTCCGAAGAAAACCGCGACATGTTCCTCGCCGATCCAGCCAAATATGCCCCGGCCTTTGATGGGCATTGCGCATACGGGATTGCCAAGGGCGGCAAGGTGCCCGCCAACCCGAACTTGTGGCGGATTGTTGATGGGCAGCTTTATCTCAACATCACGCCCGCTGTGGTCGGTTTCTGGAGCGAAGATATTAACGGCTTTATTGAAACGGCTGATGGCAACTGGACGGGCCTCGAAGCCAAATCGGCATCGGATAAAAGCTGGATGGCAATTACCGATAATGACGGCACCTATGATATGGCCGCGCCGATCAAGTAATCCGGGCATATAGTCCAGACAAACAAAAACGCACCGGCAGATTTGCCGGTGCGTTTTGCATTTCAGGTCAGTGATACAGGGGATTAGCCTGCGATTTCACCGCCGTCTTCTTTGGTCACAGCCACGACCGACGGACGCGGCGGCATGGCAGCCTGGAAGTCCGGCCAGCGGGTGCTTGGTTCGTCATAGGAAGAACCATCCGCCGGGTGCTGGACCGCAAGGAACAGCGTCTTTCCATCCGGGGTGAATTCCGGACCGCACATTTCTGCACCAACCGGGCAGGCGAAGAAGAACTTGGTCAGCGCACGGCCAGGGCCGTCAACATCGGTGGCGTGCATGCCATCAGGAATGTCGGACTTCGGTGCGCCATCGGTGGAAATCCACAGGCGACCGCGATGGTCGATTGCCATGTTGTCCGGGCAGGAAACCCAGCTTTCTGCCGCCGGATGGTAAACCGCCTTGTCATCAGCAACGGTCGGGTTGCCGCCGGCAATCATGATGTCCCAGGTAAAGCGCGAAGCCGTATGATCGGCATCCTTGCCACGACCACCCGGAGGGGTGAGTTCAAGCACGTGACCATGCGGGTTGGCAGCGCGCGGGTTCGGTGCGTTGCCTTCCTTGCGCTTGGAGTTGTTGGTCAGCATGACATAGACCTTGCCATTGACCGGGTTCGGTTCGACGTCTTCCGGACGGTCCATCTGGGTTGCACCCAGAAGGTCAGCCGCACGGCGGGCTTCGATCAGAACATCGGCCTGGCTGTGGAAATCATTTTCTGCGGTCAGCGGGCCTTCACCGAAGATCAGCGGCATCCAGTCAAGGCTGCCATCTTCGTGGAACTGGGCAACAAACAGGGTGCCGTTTTCCAGAAGGTCCATGTTCGATGCGCGGTCATTCGGGTTGTATTTGTTCGTCGCAACGAATTTATAAAGATAATCAAAGCGCTGATCATCACCGGAATAGGCAACTACCGAGTTGTCCTTGTTGATGATGACCGTGGCGCCTTCGTGCTTGAAGCGGCCAAGGGCAGTGCGCTTTTTCGGCATCGAGGTCGGGTCATACGGATCGATCTCGACCATCCAGCCAAATTTGTTCGGCTCGTTCGGGTCTTTTTCGACGTTGAAGCGGTCGAAATATTTAACCCACGAGTACCAGCTGTCCTTGGAGATACCAAGGCGCTTGTAGTTGCGCTCTTCGCTGGTTTTGGCGATGTCGCCGCCAAAGTAACCGTTGAAGTTTTCCTCGGCGATCAGAACAGTACCCCACGGGGTTTTGCCACCCGCACAGTTGTTCAGCGTGCCGATGACGCGCGTACCGGTTGGGTCGGTGTTGGTTTTAAGGCGGTCATGACCGGCAGCCGGGCCAGTGATCTGCATTTCGGTGTCGATCGGGGAGATGCGGCGCGCATAGTCCGAGCCATCAACAACCTGCCATTTGCCACCGGTTTTCTTGACTTCGATCACCGAATGACCGTGGGCAGCAATTTCGTGCAGTGCCTGTTCTTCGGAGGCACCCATCGCATCCTTGAGGCCCGACCACATCAGCTCGGCATTGGTGTATTCGTGGCTGACGCACAGAAGACCGTGATCGGAATTCTGGGAGCCGACCGGAAGCGGCATATAGCCGACATAGTCGCAGTTATAACCGAATTGTTTGTTCTGTGCGTTGGCATCGACCTGGCCCGGAACGAATGCCGGTGCATCAGCGACGACCTTGTCGCCCCAACGGATCAGGACGCTGGCGTCATAGCCATCAGCAACCGCATGGGTTTCGGTGATTTTCTGCGGGATCGACTTGAAGGTCAGGGTAGACGGCGACTGTGCCTTGGCAACACCCTTGGTCGCGATACCAGCACCAACAACGGCGGAAGTTGCCATCAGGCCTTTGAAAAAGCCACGGCGGGAAAAACGTGCATTGATCAGATCGTCAATGCACGGATTGTTGGTCGGGTTGGACGGGATATCGTCGCTATCTTCGATGATTTCGTATTTATCGCTCATGGCTTTTCTCTCTCTCAACGCCTTTGCCTGAAACAGCAGCAGGCAAGATGCCAGAAACGACAGAATTTAATTGTGAAAGTTGTGTTTCTTTTTGTAATAACAGTGTGTTACGGATTTATTGCAATTCTTTCCAATACCCCGGCGCGATTAGTTTTGCGATGGCTTCTGTGCGACAATCGATTGTTTTATCGCGGTAATTTCATCGCCATCGTTTGCACGGATTGGGCCTTGGTGACGGGCAATCATGTTCCAGTCGCCAAAGGTTTCCATCAGTTCATCCTGACGCAACAGGAAGTCCGGTGATCGCGGGCGACCGAAGGCCTCGTTCCCGAGCATGAAGGTTTCATATATCAGGGTGCCACCCGCTCTGACGGCATCGCGCAGGTTGGGAAATAGTGGCCGATGCAGATAATTGACTACGACAATCAGATCGAATTTCTGATCGCCCAAGGGCCATTGCCCCGTCTCAAGATCGGCTTCCTGCCAGTCGATGGTCGGGTTTGCGTTGGTATCGGTTTGCGAAAGGTCGCGATCAATGGCTGTGACCTTCCAACCCTGATCGGCAAGCCAGAAACTGTGCCGTCCCTTGCCGCATGCCAGATCAAGCGCACAGTTGCGTGAGGGCGTTGGGGCAGGGCAATGTTGTGTGATCCAGTTTGATGGCAATTGGGATGACATTTTTGTAAATCTTGGTTATTCAGTGTGGCGCCCGTGGACTGGCGATTTTGGCCATGGCGGGCCATATGAAGTCTATATGATATGCTTATCTTTTTGCGACGGGTTCGACTTATACAAGTACCATCATGATTCTATTCCAGCTTAAATGCGAACATGATCACGAATTTGAAGGTTGGTTCAAGGACGGTGCGACCTACGAAGCACAGGCCGCCGATGGTGATTTGTCCTGCCCGGTTTGTGGAACGTCGAATGTCGGCAAGGCCCTGATGGCGCCGCGCCTGCGCACGTCACGCCAAAAAGAAGTCGCCGCCGAAAAGCAGCAGCAAAAGGCCATTGCCGAAGCGACCCAGGCCGCCATCGCGGAAATTCGCAAACAGGTCGAGAGCAATTGCGAAAATGTCGGCAACAAGTTTGCCGAAGAAGCCCGCAAAATCCATTACGGCGAAACCGAAAAACGCGGCATCTTTGGTCAGGCGTCGCTCAAGGAAACCGCCGAACTGGTCGATGAAGGCATCGATGTGATGGCGCTGCCCTGGGACGACGAAACCAAGAAGAACTAGGCCGCCTTCCTCAAAATTAGACTGATGCCCAACGTGAACGTGGGTATGGCTCTTTCCCCCGATTTAGGATTGGCAATGGACGGTGTGATCGTCTATTACCCATTTCATAGTTATACCAATAAGGTTGAAAACGTGACGTCTGGTTTGCTGGCTTCGGGGGAAAACAACCCGTTGCGCCACCTGCTTTTGTTTCTTGGGGTTGGCGTATTGGTGTTTGCCACGTCGCTTCTGGGTATTCTGACCCGCCCTGAGGGGATGCTGGCGGTTCTGTGGCCGGCAAATTCTGTGTTTGTTGCGTTTCTGATCCGCTTGCCGATTGTCAATAACCCTGTCGGCTGGATCATGGCTTTTGTCGGATATGTTTTAGCCGATCTCCTGACAGGAAATGACCTTACGACATCGGTTTCTCTCGCCGTAACCAACATGGTTGGCGTCGGTGCCGCTATCTGCGTCTTAAGGCATTTTTGCAAACAGCCTCGCACTCTTCAGCGCCCGTACAGTTTGTATCTTGGCCTGGGTGCTGCGGCAGCAGCCCTGAGTGCCGGGTGCTTTGCGCTGATTTATGGGCTGATCTTTGCTGATCCGGATCCGGTGCGCACCGCGACCTATTGGGTGGTCACGGAATTTGCCAACTATGTCGTTATTCTGCCGTTTACCATGACGGTCGCACGTGTACCTGTGATCCTCGGTGGTGTGCAAAAGGCGGTTCACGCATTGCGAGATAACTGGAAGGCAGCCTGGCACGGGTTGCCAGCTGTGTCGCTGTTGGCCAGTATTTGTATGGCTGATCTGGTCGGTGGGCCTGGCGCGATTGTGTTTCCGGTTCCAGCCCTTTTGTGGTGTGCCCTTACATATCGGTTTAATCAGATCGCATTTTTGATGATCGTCATGTCGGTTCTGGTGATGGTCAATCTGGAGCATGATCTTCTGATGTCATTGCCAGAAGACGCTGATCCGATGCTTAGCATCATGTCGACGCGCATCGGCATCGCGATGCTGGTGATTGGTCCCTTGACCGTGGCATCCATTGATCAGTTAAGGTCCGAACTTCTTGGGCGGCTTGAACATGCCGCCAAGCATGATTTCCTGACAGGTGTGTTAATGCGTGGCGCGTTCTTGGAACAGGGCCAGAGCCGTATTGATAGCGCAGTTAGCAAAAAAGACGCTTTTGCTGTTCTGGTCATGGACCTTGATCGGTTTAAGACGATCAACGACACCCACGGTCACGCCGTTGGGGATAGTCTTTTGACCGAAGTCGCGCGTGTCATCCGGGACAGTTTGCGGACGGATGATCTGGTGGCGCGCTTGGGCGGGGAAGAATTTGCAGTTCTGGCGTCTGGTATTTCAAGTGCCGAGGCAGAATGCCTTGCAAATACCATTTGCGAAAAGGTAGCAGCCCTTCGAGTACCGGTTCCCAATGCCGCCGAAGTCTGCACCACCATCAGTATCGGGATGCTTCACCGCCAAGGCGAAGAGCATGCCATGCTTGATGATTTGATCAATGAAGCAGATCGGGCCATGTACAAGGCCAAGGAGACTGGGCGCAACCGGATTGTTGTGGGCTAAAGAGCAGCGTACGCAATGACCGTGTGGCGATTAACCTGCGTCACCGGAGACTATGCCGGTTTTTGGGCGATCACCATGTAATTCACATCAAGATCACGTGGGGCGGGTGCCCAGGTATCGTTGATCGGGTTATAGGCGACACCGGTGATGTCGCAAAGCTCAAGACCCGCACCACGCAGATATCCCGACATTTCCGAAGGCTTCACAAACTTGCGCCAGTCATGGGTGCCTGCCGGCAGCCAGCGTAGAATGTATTCCGCGCCGATCTTCGCCAGTGCTAGTGATTTGATCGTGCGGTTCAGTGTAGCAACAAACATCAAGCCACCGGGTTTGAGAACCGATGCACAGGCCTGCATGAAGAATTGCGGATCATCGACATGTTCGATGACTTCCATGTTCAGGACGATATCGAACTGCTTGCCTTCGTCGGCCAGCATTTCCGGCGTGCAGCAGCGATAGTCGATTTCAAGACCGGATTGCGCGGCATGGATTTTTGCGACTTCGATGTTGCTTTCCGATGCATCGATCGAGGTCATCTTGGTCCCCATGCGTGCAAGCGGCTCGGACAGAAGGCCGGCACCACAGCCGATATCGATGATCTCGATGCCTTTAAGAGGTTCGATGGTTTCCGGATCGCGGCCAAGATGGGCGCAGATATTGTCGCGCAGGATCTGCAGGCGCACCGGATTGAACTTGTGCAGCGGCTTCATCACACCATTCGGATCCCACCATTTTTCGGACATCGCAGAAAAACGTGCGATTTCGTCGGCATTGGCAGTGCGGCTGGTTTGTGCGGATGCTTCCGACATGGTGTGGCTCCGAAGGCGTAAAACACTTTGCTGTATGATGCCCTGTTTACGCGCGCGCGAACGGCAAGGCAATACCGAGCTGTCAAATGACGTCCGGCAGTGCTCGATCTTGTGGAAATTTGACGCGGGCCTGCCATGCGAAGATGGCGCGCGCCCTCAGGGTTAATGGGTAATTTTCGCATGATATGCGATGGGATTTGTCCCATTCGGGGGCTTGGGGGCATTTTCAGGCAAAAAAAATTGCTCTGACGCAATTTATCAGCATCCTTGACGCTTGTTTCGTGAAGATTATGGCAGTATTGATAACGCCGCTTGGATCAGGGGAAGCGCTGTAGTTGCGGCATGCTAACCTGAGCTAAGACCGGATCACATGCCGTCACGTTCGGACAGCCGATGGACGGCGAGCATAGCGGGGATACTTCATGGCCCGTATTGTCATGAAATTTGGCGGCACGTCGGTCGCCGATGTTGATAAAATCAAGAATGTCGCGCGCCGGGTGAAAACCGAAGTCGATGCCGGCAATCAGGTTGCTGTTGTCGTGTCCGCCATGTCGGGCAAGACCAACGAACTGGTTGGCTGGGCGCAGGAAGTTTCGCCGATGTATGACGCACGTGAATATGACGTGATCGTATCGTCGGGCGAACAGGTGACTGTCGGTTTGCTTGCGATGGCGCTGCAAAGCATGGATGTGCCTGCACGTTCCTGGCTTGGCTGGCAGATCCCGATCAAGACCGATGGCGCACATGCCAAGGCCCGCATTCAGGAAATCGATACCACCGAGCTTGATAAGCGCATGAATGGCGGCGAAGTCGTTTGTGTTGCCGGTTTCCAGGGGATTGCACCCGATAACCGCATCACCACGCTGGGTCGTGGTGGCTCGGACACGTCGGCGGTGGCTTTGGCTGCGGCACTGAATGCCGATCGTTGCGACATTTATACTGATGTCGAGGGTGTTTACACCACCGATCCGCGCATTGTGCCCAAGGCGCAGAAGATCGAAAAAATTACCTACGAAGAAATGCTGGAACTGGCTTCGCTTGGTGCGAAGGTTCTGCAAACCCGTTCAGTCGAGATGGCGATGAACCATCGCGTTCGGGTGCAGGTCCGCTCCACCTTTAGCGAAGCAGAAGGAACACTTGTTGTAGACGAGGACGAGATCGTGGAACAGGAAGTCGTCAGCGGAATTGCCTATAGCCGTGATGAAGCCAAGATCACCTTGGTTAAAGTCGCAGACAAACCGGGTATTGCCGCTTCAATCTTCAGCCCGCTGGCTGATGCCAATATCAATGTCGACATGATCGTGCAGAACGTCTCTGAAGACGGCAAAAGCACCGACATGACCTTTACCGTTCCGCGTGGTGAATTCCAGCGAGCGCTTCAGGTGATCGAAAAGAACAAAGAGCAGATCGCCTATCAGGAACTGCTCAGCACGTCTGATGTGACCAAGGTGTCCATCATTGGTGTGGGTATGCGTTCCCATGTGGGTGTGGCGCGCAAGATGTTCGAAACCCTCGCGGAAAAGGGCATCAACATTCAGGTCATCTCGACCTCGGAAATCAAGGTCAGCGTGCTGATCGCCGAGGAATATACCGAACTTGCCGTTCGTGCCCTGCACACGGCATACGGTCTGGATGCTGAATAAGTTCAACAGGTTGGCTGACCCTATACGATTAAGCCACTGTTAAATTACCTGTAATACTACATAGTAGAGCATGTTACCTTAAATGTGCTTCACTTTGTTTGTTTTTGGCGTATCGTCAGGCAAGGCACAGCACGCAGAGCGATGCGGCGCATCGTTCAAGTGGTGTAACGTAGCCGGACGTCGCCAAAATCAAACCCTTCGGGCCGGGACATTCTTCCGCCCCGCAGCGTCAAGGTTCTTGAACGTAGCCCCGCTACGCTCTTCGCACCTTTCCTTGCAGGACGGAAGAATGCCTCCGGCAAAGTGGAACAGATTTAAGGTAACATGCTCTGGCTGGAACGATGTGTTTCGGCCTTTGTAATGAAATGGCAGGGAACCACCGGTTCCCTGCGTTTCTGCTTTGGGGTACAGAGAATATGAGCGATCTGAAAATTGATGCCGCACGGGCGCGCCTGGAAAAATTGTGGGCGTCGGGCAAGGAATTCCTTGGAACCGAATACGCCATCATGGCCGGCGCCATGTCCTGGGTTTCAGAGCGCCATCTTGTTGCGGCGGTGTCCAATGCAGGTGGTTTTGGTGTGATTGCCTGCGGGTCGATGACCCCGGATCTGCTGTCGGCTGAAATCGCTGCCACCAAGGAAATGACCAGCAAGCCGTTTGGCGTCAATCTGATCACCATGCACCCGCAGCTTGATGAGCTGATTGAAGTTTGCCGCGAACATAGTGTTGGCCATGTGGTTCTGGCTGGCGGGCTGCCGTCATCGAACTCTATCAAGCAGGCCAAGGAATTTGCCAAGGTCATCTGTTTCGCCCCGGCGCTGGTTCTGGCCAAGAAGCTGATCCGTTCGGGCGCGGATGCGCTGGTGATCGAAGGTAGCGAAGCCGGTGGCCATATCGGCCCGGTGTCGCTGACGGTTCTGGCACAGGAAATCCTGCCGAACGTTTCTGACATTCCGGTCTTCTGCGCGGGCGGTATTGGCCGCGGCGAAGCGATCACGGGTTTGCTTGAACAGGGTGCGGCAGGTGTCCAGATCGGCACGCGCCTTGTCTGTGCCGAGGAATGCATTGCCCATCCGGACTTCAAAAAGGCCTTTATCCGTGCAAGTGCGCGCGATGCGGTCACCACTGTTCAGCTTGATGATCGCTTCCCGGTAATTCCGGTGCGTGCGCTCGCGAACAAGGGCACCGATGAATTCCGTGACACCCAGCGTGCAGTGATTGAAAAATTCCGTGCCGGTGAGCTCGATCAGGGTGCCGCACAGCTTGAGATCGAGCATTTCTGGGCCGGTGCATTGCGCCGTGCCGTGATCGATGGTGATGTTGAAAGCGGATCGGTTATGGCCGGGCAGTCGGTTGGTATGGTAAAGAAAGAACAACCGGTTTCCGAAATCCTCGAAGAGTTGGTCGAACAGGCCGTTCAATCCCTCGTTAAGAGAGACAGCTAAGTCAAATGAGCATTCCGTCCGCCGCAGTCTCTGGCCCGCGACGCCTTTTAAAGCGTGTGCGTGACGTCATGGCTGGTCCGGGGACTGCCGAAGAACGCCTCGGACAGATCGTGACCATCATTGCCGCCGACATGGTGGCAGAGGTGTGCTCTGTCTATGTCATGCGTGCGGGCGAAGTGCTTGAGCTGTTTGCGACCTGTGGTCTGTCCAAAGAGGCGGTTCACTTGACCCGCCTGCGGGTGGGCGAGGGGATTGTCGGTTTTGTTGCCGCACATGCGCGGCCACTGAACCTCAAGGATGCGCAAAGCCACCCGAACTTTGCCTATCGTCCGGAAACCGGCGAGGAAATCTATCATTCCATGATCGGTGTGCCGATCCTGCGCGGTGGCCGTATTATCGGCGTTCTTGCCGTGCAGAACCGGACCGAACGCCTGTATTCCGAAGACGAGCAGGAAGCGCTTGAAAACGTCGCCATGGTGCTGGCCGAAATGGTCGCCGCCGGAGAACTTGTCAGCCGCGAGGAACTGATCCCGGCTGACGGGATTGCACTATTGCCGCTGCGTCTTGGTGGTGCACGTCTGGCACCGGGGATTGGCAAGGGTATTGCCGTTCTGCATGAGCCGCGCATCGTCATTGACCGCATGGTGTCTGACGATCCGGAAGAAGAGCTTACGCGTCTGCGCGAAGCCATGCATGGTCTTCAGAACCATCTTGATAAGATGCTCGAAGCCGTTTCGGGCATTGATGGCATGGACGAGGGCGATGATCCGGGCGATATCCTTGAAGCCTATCGGATGATTGCCCAGGATACCGGTTGGCTCAACCGCATTACTGAAGCGGTGCATACAGGGCTTACGGCCGAGGCCGCCGTTCAAAAGGTGCATGACGATACCCGTGCCCGCATGGCGCAGGTGACGGATCCTTATTTGCGCGAACGTTTGCACGATCTTGAAGATCTGGCCAACCGGTTGTTGCAGCACCTTTCCGGGCAGTATCAGTCGCCGGCTTTCGGTGATTTGCCAGATGACATCATTCTGGTGGCGCGCAATATCGGTCCGGCAGAACTTCTGGATTATGACCATACCCGCCTGCGTGGTCTGGCGCTTGAGGAAGGATCGCACACTTCGCACGTGGCGATTGTGGCGCGCGCGCTTGATATTCCGGTGCTGGGCGGGGTCAAGGGCGTCCTTGATAAGGTCGAGGGCGGTGACCCGCTGATTGTCGATTCAGATAACAGTCAGCTTTTTGTTCGCCCGAGTGAGGACGTTCGTGCTGTGATTGATGGCGCGCTGTGTGCCCGGGCAGAGCGAAAAGCACTTTATGCCCAGATGCGTGACCTGCCGGCGAAAACCACTGATGGGGCAGAGATTTCGCTGAATGTGAATGCCGGGCTTTTGATTGATGTGCCGCATGTGATTGAAAGCGGTGCTGACGGCATTGGCCTGTACCGGACGGAAATTCCGTTCATGGTGCGATCCGCCATGCCCGATATCACCGATCAGACGCGCCTGTATGATCGCATTTTCGAACAGGCCGAAGGCCGGCCGGTTGTCTTCCGAACCCTTGATGTGGGCGGCGACAAATTGCTGCCCTATTGGGAAGATATGACAGAAGAGAACCCGGCGATGGGCTGGCGGTCTATCCGTATTACTCTCGATCGCCCAGCGGTGCTGGTCCATCAGCTGCGTGCGCTGATCCGTGCAGGGCATGACCGCGATCTTTATGTCATGTTCCCGATGATCGCCGAGGTGGCCGAGTTTGACATGGCCAAGGCGGTTCTGGATGAACAGCTCAAGCGTGAAGCTGCGCGTGGTTTTGTGCCGCGCAAGGTTGAAGTCGGGGCGATGCTTGAAGTTCCTGCCCTGATCTGGCAGGCACCGGCCTTGCTCGAGCGGGTTGATTTTCTGTCGGTCGGTACCAATGATCTGTTGCAGTTCATGTTTGCTGCTGACCGTGGAAATCCGCGAATTGAAGGTCGATATGATACGTTGTCACCAAGCGTATTTGCATTTATGCGCCAATTGGTGACATTGTGTGATCAGCGGAACGTCCGCCTGACCATTTGTGGTGAAATGGCGGGGCGTCCGCTCGAAGCGATGGCCCTCATCGGCTTGGGTATCAAGCGTTTGTCGATGGCACCTGCCTCTGTCGGTCCTGTGAAGGAAATGGTCAGAAGCATGTGCAAGTCCGAAGTCGAACGCTATATCCTGACCGTGATGGATAACCCAACCAGATCTTTGCGATCGCGTCTTAAGGCTTTCGCAATAGATCACGGTGTAAAACTTTAAAAACAATCGCTTTTGGTGGGGATATCTGCTAGTTTTATTGCTAGATCGTAACGTGGGGGTGCGGAGTTGGCGATCAAAAAGCGAAAGGAAGATCATTTGGACGACGAGACCCGTGGGCGCCTTCGTTTCAGGCCTTTGTCCGGGGATGAACCGTCAAATGATGTTGTGATGGACGAAGATAATAGCCAGATCGGTGGCTACACCGAAGTCGGGAGCCTGCTTAAGGCCACCCGTAATGGTTTGGGGCAATCCGTCGAAGACGTTTGCCGCATGCTTCGTATTCGTAAAATTTACATCGAAGCCATTGAAAGCAGCGACTATTCGGTTCTTCCGAACGGTCCCTATGGTCTTGGCTTCGTAAAGGCGTATGCCGAACATCTCGGACTGGATGGCGCGGAAATCGCGCGCCGCTTCCGTGAAGAAAGCAATGCGCCTGCTGTACGCAGTGAATTGTCCTTCCCGAAACCGGTTCAGGAAAGCCGTGTGCCGGGTGGTGCTGTTCTGCTGATTGCGGTCATGCTGGGTCTTGGTGCCTATGGTGGTTGGTATTACCTGTCCAGCCAGGGCAAAACCATTGCCGATCTGGTCGACCCGTTGCCAGAACGTCTGGCAAGCTATTCGACCCCGGCAACCGAAGAAGCCGAACCGCGCAATCTTGAAAATGCTGCTGACGCACAGGCTGCCGAGGCCGAGGTCGCAACACCTGCACCGGTGATTGCCGATCCGGAGCCATCTGTTGCCAGCGCGCCGGAAAGTGTTACCGAGACTGAAACGCCGGTTGAAGAGCCGACCGTTGCCGAAGCACCGGCAACTGAGCCGACTTCTTCCGAACCGGTTGCCGAAGTCGCAGAAGCGACTGAAGAACCGGCAGAAGCTCCGGTGGTTAGTGAAGAACCTGTAGACGCAGTACCGACCCCGGAACCGGAAACGGTTGTCGAGGAAGTTGCTGAGCAGCCTGCGTCTGAGCCGGTACCGGCTGCCGAAGTGGCCGAAGCTCCGGTTGAGGAACCAGCTGCACCCGCGGCCGAAGTTGCATCGGTACCGGCTGCACCGGAAGTCGATGATGCCGGTGGTGCGCGCGTCTTTGGTGCGGTCAATGTTGATAGCCGTGTGACCATTTCGGCGGTTGAAACCAGCTGGGTTCGTATCCGTGAGGCAGATGGCAATGTGCTGCTGACCCGCATGCTGACGGCTGGGGATACCTACATGGTTCCGAATCGTGATGGTTTGAAACTTGAAGTCGGGAATGCCGGTGCGCTGACCTATAGCATTGATGGTGCAGAAGCCCAGCCGGTTGGCGAATATGGCGCGGTGATTTCGGACTTCTCGCTTGATGTCAGCGATCTGACCCAGACCGAAGAGCCGAGCGTTCAATAGGTTGCAGCAACGCCATCTGGCGATAAAACAGACAAAATGCGAAAGGCGATCCGAACGGGTCGCCTTTTTTCGTGACAGCTATGCGAAATCTGGCGGAAAATCTGTTAGCCAACGGTTTCTAATCCGCGTTTGATAAGCTATATACTCCCCAAGACATTTTGAACATTTTGGAACCGGAAATGAGCGTCCGCCCATATCGCGATATTGAACGCCGCCAAAGCCGCAAAATCCGTGTCGGTGATGTGGAAGTCGGCGGGGATGCACCGATCTCGGTGCAGTCGATGACCAACACCCTGACCACCGATGTGAACGCGACTGTTGCGCAGATCCATCGCCTGGAAGAAGCCGGTGCGGATATCGTTCGTGTGTCCTGCCCGGATCAGGAATCAACGGCAGCCCTGAAAGACATCATCAAGCAGGTGCATGTCCCGATCGTTGCTGACATCCATTTCCATTACAAACGCGCGATCGAGGCCGCCGAAGCCGGTGCCGCCTGCTTGCGCATCAACCCGGGCAATATCGGCTCGACCGAACGTGTGCGCGAAGTTGTCAAGGCGGCCAAGGATCATGGCTGTTCCATGCGTATCGGTGTGAATGCCGGGTCGCTTGAAAAGGAACTTTTGGAACGTTACGGCGAACCATGCCCGGAAGCGATGGTCGAAAGTGCGCTTAACCACGCCAAAATTCTTGAAGATCAGGACTTCCGCGAGTTCAAGATTTCGGTCAAGGCATCGGACGTGTTCCTTGCGGTTGCGGCCTATTATGGCCTGGCCGAAGCGTGCGACTATCCGCTGCATCTTGGCATTACCGAGGCTGGTGGCCTTCGCGGTGGTACGGTGAAATCATCGATTGGCATGGGCAACCTTCTTTGGGCCGGGATCGGGGATACGCTTCGCGTGTCGCTTTCGGCCGACCCGGTTGAGGAAATCCATGTCGGGTTCGATATCCTGAAATCACTTGGTCTTCGTACCCGTGGCGTTCAGATCATTTCCTGCCCGTCCTGCGCACGTCAGGGCTTTAACGTGGTTGAAACCGTGGCCGCCCTCGAACAGCGTTTGGCGCACATTTCGACCCCGATTTCGCTGTCGATCATTGGCTGTATCGTCAATGGTCCGGGCGAGGCGCGTGAAACCGATATCGGGCTTACCGGTGGCGGTGGCGGGAACCACAAGATGTATATTTCCGGGCGTCCGGATCACAATATCAGTACGGAAAAGATGGTCGACCATATCGTCGAACTGGTCGAAGAACGTGCTGCCAAAATCGAAGCCGAAGAAGCCGCGAAGAAAACCGCAGCGGAATAGCTAGGCAGTATTGACTAAATTTGGCTTTCCGCCACACCGGCGGAAAGCTATTTTCATGTTCGCATGTGTTTGCGCTCATTGATATTTTGCGCAAATATCTGGAATTCAAGTTAGATCGGAGACCCAAAGTGGCATCGCTTCAACCCGTCCGTGGCACGCACGACCTTCTGCCGGAACAGAACCGTCTGCAGGATTACATCGCGAATACCGCACGCGAAATCGGCGAGTTGTATGGCTACCATCGCATGACCACGCCGATCTTCGAATTTACCGAGGTCTTTGCCCGTACCCTTGGCGATACGTCCGATGTCGTGACCAAGGAAATGTACACCTTTGAAGATCGCGGCGGCGAACAGGTGACGCTTCGTCCCGAAGGGACGGCTGGTATCGCACGTGCCTATATTTCAAACGGCATGCAGCAGATGTCCCCGGTCAAGGTCAGCTATTACGGCCCGATGTTCCGCTATGAACGCCCGCAAAAAGGCCGTCAGCGTCAGTTCCACCAGATCGGTGCCGAGCTGCTTGGCGTTGAGCAGGTTGCAGGCGACATCGAGATGATCGGTTACGGCGCACATATCCTTAAAGCCTTTGGTCTTTGGGACAGCATCACGCTGGAGCTGAACACCCTTGGTGATCCGGAAAGCCGTGCGGCATACCGCGATGTGCTGGTCGATTATTTCAAGGGGCATTTCGACAAGTTGTCGGAAGACAGTCGTGCGCGTCTTGAAAAGAACCCGCTGCGTATCCTTGATTCCAAGGATGAAGGGGATCGTGAACTGGTGGCCAACGCGCCGCTGTTTGCCGAATACCTGAATGCGCATTCTCAGGAATTCTTCAAGGGCCTGACCGAAGGCCTTGGTGATATCGGCATCAATTACGAACTGAACCCGCGTCTGGTGCGGGGGCTGGATTACTACTGCCACACCTGCTTTGAATTCACCACCAACACCCTTGGTGCGCAGGGCACGGTTATGGCGGGTGGCCGCTATGACGGGCTGATTTCGACCATGGGTGGTCCGCAGACCGCCGGTGTTGGATGGGCGGCTGGTGTTGAACGCCTGGCGCTGATGGTTGGCGAAGCCCCGGCGGGTGCACGCCCGGTGGCGCTGATCCCGATGGGCGATGCGGCCGAAGCAAAATGCCGCACCCTTGCCCAGACGCTGCGCGAAGGTGGTGTTGCGGTCGAGCTCGGCTATTCCGGCAACATGAAGAAGCGCATGAAGCGTGCTGACAAGGCCAAAGCCAAACTGGCGGTGATCCTTGGTGATGATGAACTTGCCAATGGTGTCGCCCAGTTGCGCGATCTTGATAGCGGCGAGCAGCAGGAAGTCGCCCTTGATCAGCTGGCTGATGTGATCGGCAAGAAGTGAGAATGGTGTGACAGACGGGATTTCGCATGAGGATGCCGGGGATTGGCCGCTTGATCGCCTGATGGTGATCGGCACCAATCATCGGCGCTCAAGCGAGGATACGCGAGACCGTCTGTTCATTGAAGAAGCCCGCTTGCCACAGTTTCTGGCCGCGATCGAGCAGGCCCGACTAGGGCAGGCGGTTGTCGTTTCGACCTGTAACCGCACTGAAATCCATCTTCTGGCGTCTGAGGCCGAACGCGGGCGTGAACGCCTGATCGATCTAATGTCGCTTTGGGCAGATCTTGATCGCGACCAGCTTGCGAGCGAGCTTTATATCCGATCCGGCCGTGATGCCCTGCGCCACATGTTTGCCGTGGCCGCTTCGCTTGACAGTCTGGTGATCGGCGAGCCGGAAGTCTTTGGTCAGGTCAAGGATGCGCACCGCATCGCGCGAAAGCACGATCTGGTCGGGCGCGAGTTGGAGCTGGTTTATCAGACCGCCTATGCCATCGCCAAAAAGGTCCGAAACCAGACCGGCATTGGGCAGGGGGCAGTTTCAATCGCGGCTGCTGCGCAATCGGTTGCGCGCGACCTGCATGGTGATCTGAGTGATTGTACCCTGCTTGTCGCCGGTGCAGGTGACATGGGCGAACTGATTGCGGCATCCCTTGCTGAACGGGGCATTGGTCGCATTCTGGTGACGGACAGGTTGGCCGCGCGTGCGCGCTTGGTTGCACGGCGCCTTGATTGTCACTGGTCGGAGATTGATGATCTTGATCGATTGCTCGCCGAGGCCGACCTTGTTCTGACGGCGGGCGGATCACGCCGCTACATGATCGACAAGGAACGCGCTCTTGCATCGGTCAAACGCCGCCGGTTCCGTCCGGTTCTGATGATTGATACGGCCGTTCCGGGTGATATTGACCCGCAGGTCGACGAGATTGACGAGGTGTTCTTTTACCGGATCGAGGATCTGGAAAAGATTGCCGCCGAAGGACGCGGCGGGCGCGAGGAAAAGGCCGACCAGGCCTGGGCATTGATCGAAGCCGAAATTGACAGTTTCGTGCGCGACCGTGCTCAACGCGCAGCGGTTCCGGCGATTGCCGATTTGCGCAAACGGTTTGAGGCGGTGCGGGCCGATGCGCTTAGTGAAAGTCACGGGGATGCGGAAAAGGCGACCCGGCTTTTGGTTAATCGCCTTTTGCATGCGCCGACACAGGCATTGAAGGATTTGGCAACGACAACAGACGGTGCAGGCACCGTCGAATGGGTCAAGGCCCAGAAACTGTTGGCGCGCCTGTTTGAACTTGAAGACAAGCCGCTTGGCGCTGATCGAGATCACGATCAGGCCAGCGACCCTGAACAGGAGAATAAAGAGTGAGTTTGGACCTTGGGAAACTCGAAGGCGTTACACGCCGGTTCGACGAACTCAACGCGCTTCTTTCAAGCGGAGAGCTTGATGGTGACGGCTTTTCCAAGCTGTCGCGCGAACATGCCGAACTGGCCCCGGTGGTCGAGGCGATTGAAGCCTATAAAAAGCTTCTAAGCGATCTGAAGGACGCCGAAGAAATTCTGGCCGACCCGGAAAGCGATCGCGACATGCGCGAGATGGCCGAAACCGAAAAATACGACATTCAGGACCAGCTGCCCGAGGCAGAGCGTCAGATGAAACTGATGCTCATCCCGAAAGACACGGCAGACACCAAAAACGCCATTCTTGAAATCCGTGCTGGCACGGGTGGCGAGGAAGCCGCCCTGTTTGCGGCTGATCTGTATCGCATGTATCAGCGCTATGCCGAAGGTCGGGGCTGGAAGTTCGAGCAGATGGATGCCAGCGAAAACGACCTTGGCGGTTTCAAGGAAGTGATCGTCAACGTGTCGGGAACGGACGTGTTTGCACGCCTGAAATTTGAAAGCGGCGTGCATCGTGTGCAGCGCGTGCCGGTTACCGAGGGTGGTGGGCGTATTCATACCTCGGCCGCAACCGTTGCCGTTCTGCCCGAAGCCGAAGACGTTGATATCAAGATCGATCCCAAGGATCTGCGCATTGATACCTATCGATCCCAGGGGGCGGGTGGTCAGCACGTCAACACCACCGATAGTGCGGTGCGTATCACCCATATTCCGACCGGTGTTGTGGCGGCCAGCCAGGAAGCAAAGTCGCAGCACAAGAACAAAGAAAAAGCGATGAAGATGCTGATGTCGCGTCTTTATGATCAGGAACGCGAAAGCAAGGACAGCGAACGCGCGGCTGATCGTAAATCACAGGTCGGATCGGGCGACCGTTCAGAGCGCATTCGTACCTATAACTTCCCGCAAGGGCGCGTGTCGGATCACCGCATCAACCTGACACTTTACCGGTTGGATGATTTCATCGCCGGTGGTCCGGCAGTTGATGAAATGATCGATGCCCTGATCGCCGAGGAACAGGCGCAGAAGCTTGCCGAAATTGAAAGCTGATCATGTCTTCTGACACCCCAGCAACCCTTGGTGCCCTGATGGCAGAGGCCGTCGCGGCCCTGACCGATGCCGGTATTGAAAATGCGCGCATGGATGCCCGTATTTTGTTGGCGCGTGCGGCCGGTGTTGATGGGGGCCGGATCAGTGCCTGGCCCGAAGATATTGTACCAGGCGATAAGGCCGACGCCTTTCGCGCCATGATCAAACGCCGCATTGGGCATGAGCCGGTCGGGCGTATTCTGGGGGAGCGTGACTTCTGGCGTCATACCTTCAAACTGTCACCAGAAACGCTGGAGCCGCGGCCCGATAGCGAAACATTGGTCGAATGGGCGATTGACTTCCTTGAAGATGCTGATGCGCCAAGGATTGTTGATTTCGGGACGGGCACGGGGTGCCTGTTGCTGTCAGCCGTTGGCGATTTGCCCGGGGCAAGCGGGATCGGACTTGATCTGAGCGAAGGTGCCGTAGCCTGCGCGCGTGAAAATGCCCGGTTGCTGGAACTTGATGATGTGGTCGAGTTTCGCGTTTCCGATTGGGATAGTTCGCTTGATGAGGCGGATAGGGCAGAGGGATTTGATCTTGTCATGTCAAACCCGCCCTATATCACTGCCGATGAAATGACGACCCTGTCGCAAGAGGTGCAAAAGTTTGATCCGCGCCTTGCACTCACGGATGAAGGCGACGGATTGGCGGCCTATCGCGCGCTTTCGCCAGTGGCGTTTGATTTGGCAAAGCCGGGTGGTTTTGTGATCTTTGAAATTGGTCGCGGCCAGGAAAAGGATGTTGGTCAGTTGCTGGTCGAAGCCGGTTTTGTCGGGGTGGAATATCGCGAAGATCTGGGCGGAATTGTTCGTTGCGTCGCGGCAAAGAAAACCCGTTGTTCGGTCGGGCGTTGCGTAATCTGATTATTCCAGACCTGTGATGTAAAAAAAGCACTGGCAAGTGAAAAAAACAGTTGGAATAACCGATCAAGCCATATAGGTTGAATTGAACGGGCCGGGTGCCCGACGCGCTTATGGAAGCGCCGTGTTCCCCTGTAAACAGTCAACAATCTCCGCTCCTTTTTTAAAAGGGTCCCGGCAGGTTTGTACAAATGCCGTGATCGGCGCTGTTTAGCGGGAAATATGTTTTTCAGACGGAGTGGTTCCGGGGCCGATGATGCCGCCGGATTGTCCTTCAACACCAAAGTCATGTTGATATGAGAAATAACAATAAACGTCCGCGCGGACGGCAACAGTCGAATAAACGTCCAGTAAATCCGAAATTCCAGAATTTTGACAGCAATGGGCCGGACGGCCGCGTACGCGGCAATGCCCAGCAAGTCTATGAGAAGTACATTTCGCTGGCGAAGGATTGCACTGACGATCCGGTTCTGGCTGAAAACTTCTATCAGCACGCTGAACACTACCATCGTATTCTTCAGGCCGCCCAGGAATGGGAAAACCAGCGCCGTGAAGAACGTGGTGGTGATAACAATCGTCAGCGCAACAATCGTGGCCGTGACGACCGCAACGACGCCCAGTCCAATCAGAACGATGATCAGCAGGGCGACAACACCGAAAATTCCGATGCATCGTCAAACAATGACGATACCAACACCCCGGTAGAGGCAGAAAATGCGTCTTCCGACGCGTCGGAAGACGATGGTGGCAAGCCGAAACGCGCCCCGCGTGCGCGCCGTTCGGATGCACGTGGTCAGGGCCGTGGTCGCCCGCGCAAATCCGATGACGCCATTGCCGATGAAAATGCACCGGCAGAAGTATCTGGCGATGACACAGCGGCAAATGCCGATGACGCAGATCAGGGCGAAGACGGCGAGAAAAAGCCGCGTCGTGCTGCTGGCGGTGCTGCGCGCACCCGTGGTCGCCACCCGACCGCGCGTCGTGGCCGCAGCCGTGCCGCTGGCCGTGAAGACGAAGAAGGTGCCACTTCTGACGAGGGATCCGAGCCGGTTTCGGCCTGATCTGACAGAAGGCGGTCTTTCAACATGACAAACACCCCTGTAAGCCAACGCTTGCGGGGGTGTTGTCGTTTGGGTATGTGCGCCAAATCCGCACATACCCCCAAAGACGCAGTGCTTTAAGGGATGCGAAACTGTATAAGCATATAATCGAATACCCCGCGCAACTGTCGATTAACGGTCGCGCGGGATCTGGGACAAATCACAAAATAAAACCGTGAAGCCAAGATCGGCAGCAAACAGCCGGCATCCTTTCACGGTAGAGGCGCATTCTCGGGGAGTGTTAGATGGGGACTGGCTTATTTCGGGTCGTCATGGTTTTGCTATGGGCTCTTGGCGGTATGGTTATTGCCCTTGGGCTGTTTAATGGTGACTATGAGTTGGCCCTTCTGGGGGCTGTCTGTTTCATCGTCCCGATGTTCATTCCGCTGGTCGTCATTGTGCTTAACCGCATGAAGCCATCTTCATCTTCCAAATCAAAGAAACCCAAGCTGGGCACAAAAGGTGCCAAATCCCGCGGCGAGGGCGACTGGGCCACTCTTGAGGACCTCAATGGTCGCAAGCTGCTTGATAAAAATCCCGCATTTGTGCTTGGGCGTTGGGGGAATGACAAACGCCTGCTTGGTGCCAATGGCCTCAAGCGTGTTCTGACTTTTTCAACCAAACCCGAAGAGTATTACCGTGCCTCGGCCGAACCGAATGCCTTGCTGCACACCGGCAACCTGTTTGTTTATGAGCGGTATGGTAGCATCTTTCGTGCCATTCACGAGCGCCGTACCAAGCTTGGTCAGAAACTGATCGTGATTGACCCGCACAAACAGACCGGCGTTGAAACCGCACATTTCAACCCGTTTGATTTCATCCGCCAGCAGGGCGAAGGCCTTATTACCGATACCGGCCTTATTGCCGATACGCTTCTGGCGCCGATGATTGTCAAGGAACTCGACGAGCAGGAAGTTCGCACTGCAAGGACGCTGTTGCAGGGGTTTATCGTTTTCACGATCCAGCGCAGTGAAAAGGACAACCGCAACCTTGCCGAAGTGCGCCGCAACCTGACCATGCCATCGCACCGGTTCTACAAGATCCTTGAAGAAATGATGAGCATCGAGTCCGCCGATGGCCGTATTTCCGAGGTTGCGCTGAATATCCTTGATATGACCGAAGATCAGCGCATGAAGATCATCGAGGCCTGCCGGGCCTGTACCGAAGAATTCGACAATACGCAAATCGCGCGCTTGGTCAGCAAAAGCAGCTTTACGCTTGAAGACATCACCAGTGGTCCGGTGTCGATCTTTGTCATTGGGCAGTTGGGCGGCGAAAGCCCGGAAGTTCAACCATCCTTTAGCCGCGTGATGCTGGCGGGCATGATGAACCTGATCAATCAGCGTGGATGGAAATCGGGCGATCCGGAATTCCTGGTGCTGCTGGACGGGATTGAGAGCGTTGGCCGCATGCCGTTGTTCGAACGCCTTCTGGGCGGCGGGTATGGCGATGGCATGATCGTCTGGCCCGGCTTCTCAGGTGTGAGTGGCCTGATGGATGTTTGTCTGAACTGGGAAAATGTCGTGGGCCGCGTTGATGCCATTTCGGTGCTGGGTCAGGAAGGGGCATTTAACCTGGATTGGGTGTCGGGCCTGACCGCGATGTCGAAATTCGAAGATACCGGGGGCGGCAAGGATACCAGCCGCCCGGTGCATCTGCGATCCCAAGACAATCAGCCGATATTGCGATCTGCCGAAGTGGCCCGTTTCCCCAAGGAAGAACAAATCCTGTTTCGTAAGGGATGCCCGCCCATTCGGGCCCATCGGATTGACTGGTATCATGACGAAATGTTCAAGGGCATGGCGGTCCATGCCCCGACATTCAATTCCGGGAATGACTGATAGGGCTTAGGCGATGGTCAGTTCATCGCCCGGTGCAATCGCGCCGTCGCCAAGGGCCTCAAGGTAAACCCCCATATAAAGGTGGTTCACACCCTTGCGCAGCATCAGCGGCACGTTGATATCGGCAACGGCGGTGTCCGGATTGACGCTGGTTGCCTTGCAGCGCGTGATCGGGTGCACGACGCGGAACGAGATATCATTGATCTTGATGATCTTGTCTTCGTTCCATTCCAGTTCTTTCCACGGCTCCAGTCCGTCAACCAGCAGGTTGCCACGGAAACGCATCGGATCGATCTCGCTTTGAACGATGCGGGTACCGAAATCACGGATCGACGCCAGGTTGAGCAGCGAAATGAAAGGCTCTTTCATGTCGCCGAAATGGGTGTCTGGCACGGAATAGATTTTCGGCGTGCCGGCAATGTCGTTTTTCAGGAATGCCTTGAGGAAATCCTCAACCACGGTGCGGCCCATGGCTTCATCAAGCTTGCCTTTGCAGATGGCGCGCCCATTTCTAAGAATGGTCAGGGTCGTGGTGGCGTCATCATATTCGGTGCCGATTTCGGCCAGCTTCGGTGTGTTGACCAGCTGCAGGAAGTTGCTTTTGCGCGCCCATTCATGAACGCCTTCCTGTCCGACGGACGACTGGGTGGCAATGACAAAGCGACGATCGTCAGTGATCATGTGGTGCGCGCTGATCTTTGCTTCTGCAAGATCAACGCCGCGCATGCCCTTGACCGGGTATCTTTTGATGGCTTTGAGTTCGATCGTCATGATCTGTGTTCCTGTATGGCGCTTTGGCATGCCGGATGAAGCGGGACGAGTGGCATGCATATCGTGGCGACGTTAGAACGTTGTTTTGCCAAGGGCAACCCTGTGTCACATGCAAAATTCAAGACTGTCGCCGGTTATCTGGAATAATGCCAGAAACTCGTGTTGCGGCGCACAAATAATTCTTGCAACTTTTGTAGGGGTATGTGGTTGCAAACGCGCTAGACTGAGACATATCAATGTTGTCACTGGCGAAATAATCTATAATTTTAGAATTCGGTAATGACACCAATGCCGTGGACGCTTCCAAGAAGGTCCACATCGTCTGAATACTGTTGGCTCAAGGAGTGACAGGAATGGAATTTGAAAACTTCACGGATCGGTCAAAAGGCTTTCTCCAGTCGGCGCAATCCCTTGCGTTGCGTGAGAACCATCAGCAATTTGTCCCGGTTCATCTGCTTAAGGTGCTGCTTGATGACGAAGAAGGTCTGGCAGCCAATCTGATCAAGGCATCCGGCGGTAAGCCGAAAGTTGCCCAGGAACGTTGCGCGCAGGAACTGGCAAAATTGCCAAAGGTTTCCGGCGGCAATGGCCAGATTTATCTTTCATCCGAATTTGCGCGCCTGATTGATCAGGCACAGGAAGTCGCCAAAAAGGCCGGTGACAGCTATGTCACTGCTGAACGGTTGCTTCTGACCATCGCACTTGATCCGAAGTCCACTGCCGGCAAGGTGCTGGCCGATGCTGGCGTCACCGCACAAGGGTTGAACGGTGCGATCAATGATATCCGCAAGGGCCGTACGGCCGATAGTGCCGGTGCCGAAAACCAGTATGACGCGCTTAAGAAATATGCCCGCGACCTGACCGAGGCCGCGCGCGAAGGAAAACTCGACCCGGTTATTGGCCGTGATGAGGAAATCCGTCGTGCAGTGCAGGTTCTGTCGCGCCGGACCAAGAACAACCCGGTCATGATCGGTGAGCCCGGTGTGGGTAAAACTGCCATTGCCGAAGGTCTGGCGCTGCGTATCGTCAAGGGTGATGTGCCGGAAACGCTTAAGGACAAGAAACTTCTGTCGCTTGACCTTGGTGCGTTGATTGCCGGTGCGAAATTCCGTGGTGAATTCGAGGAACGCCTGAAAGCGGTTCTGAGCGAAATTGAATCAGAAGCCGGTCAGGTCATCCTTTTCATCGACGAATTGCATACGCTTGTCGGTGCCGGCAAGGCCGAAGGATCGATGGATGCATCGAACCTTCTGAAACCGGCCCTGGCGCGTGGTGAGCTGCACTGCGTTGGCGCGACGACCTTGGATGAATACCGTCAGCATATTGAAAAAGACGCGGCCCTTGCCCGTCGTTTCCAGCCGGTCTTTGTCAATGAGCCGTCAGTCACTGACACGGTATCGATCCTGCGCGGGATCAAGGACAAATACGAACTCCATCACGGGGTGCGTATTGCCGATAACGCGCTGGTCGCGGCAGCAACCCTTTCGAACCGTTACATAACCGACCGGTTCCTGCCTGATAAGGCGATTGACCTGATGGATGAGGCTTCCTCGCGTCTGCGCATGGAGCTTGATTCCAAACCGGAAGAAATCGACGAATTGGACCGCCGTATCATCCAGCTCAAGATCGAGCGTGAAGCGCTCAAGAAAGAGCAGGACAGTGCCTCCAAGGATCGTCTTGGCCGTCTGGACAAGGAACTGGCCGAGCTTGAAGGCAAATCCGCCGAGCTGACCGCGAAATGGGAAGCCCAGAAGAAAGAACTGGCTGCATCAACCCATATCAAGGAACAGCTTGATCAGGCGCGCGGTGAACTTGAACGTGCGATGCGTGATGGCAAGCTTGATCGTGCCGGGCAGCTTCAGTACGAAGAAATCCCGGCGCTTCTGGCGCTGCTTGAAAAGGCGGAAAACGATCCGTCGCGTGGCATCAAGGAAGAAGCGGTCACCGAAAAGCACATCGCGTCTGTCGTATCGCGCTGGACCGGTATTCCGGTTGACAAGATGCTCGAAGGTGAGCGTGAAAAGCTTCTGGAGATGGAAGACACGCTGCGCAAACGGGTTGTCGGTCAGGATGATGCAGTACGTTCGATCTCGAACGCGGTACGTCGTGCCCGTGCAGGCCTGCAGGATCCAAACCGACCGATTGGTTCGTTCCTGTTCCTTGGCCCGACGGGTGTCGGTAAAACCGAGCTGACCAAGGCGCTTGCGCAGTTCCTGTTTGATGATGAACAGGCCATGGTCCGGATTGATATGTCCGAATTCATGGAAAAACATGCGGTGGCGCGTCTGATCGGTGCACCTCCGGGCTATGTCGGTTATGAGGAAGGCGGTTCGCTGACCGAAGCGGTACGTCGTCGTCCGTATCAGGTCGTCCTGTTTGACGAGGTCGAAAAAGCACATCCCGATGTGTTCAACGTCCTGCTGCAGGTTCTTGATGAAGGGCGTCTGACCGATGGACAGGGCCGTGTTGTCGACTTCCGCAATACGCTGATCATTCTGACCTCGAACCTTGGTGGGGAAATCCTTGCCAATCAGGAACCGGGGCACGACAGCGGCGAAGTCCGCGCCCAGGTCATGGAAATCGTTCGGGCATCGTTCCGTCCGGAATTCCTCAACCGTCTGGATGAAACCATCCTGTTCCATCGTTTGCACCGCGATCAGATGGGCAAGATCGTCGATATCCAGCTTGGTCGTCTTGAGAAGCTTCTGTTTGATCGCAAGATTGATCTCAAGCTTGATGATGCTGCCAAGGATTGGTTGGCTGAAAAAGGCTATGACCCGATCTATGGTGCCCGTCCGCTCAAACGCGTTATTCAGCGTTATCTGCAGAACCCGTTGGCGATGCAGATCCTGGAAGGCGGGATCAAGGACGGTGATACGGTCCCTGTCTCGGCCGAGGGCAAAGACCTTCTGCTGAATGGCAAAAAGGTCGAGGTCATTGAATAAGGCCGCCTGACATATCACATGCAAAACCCCGGTTGATTTACCGGGGTTTTGTCTTTTTCGGGCCATGATTATTCTTCATTGTCTTTCCCTTCACGGGCAATAACGCAAATGGCAGGACCGCAGATGCGCAAACGTACTTCCGATCATGTTTTCAAAGCCGGTGCTGTCGCACTTGTTGTTGGTGTTCTGGCTGGCGGGACTGTCGCGCCGGTTCATGCCCAATCCTTCTTTGACAAGGCAAAGCAGGCCCTTGGCGATGCGATGAATTCATCGGGGTCGGGAAGTGGATCAAACAGCGGTTCAGGGATATCCGCCCTGTCATCGGATACGGTCGAGCAGGGACTGAAACAGGCGCTTGATATCGGGGTGGATCTGGTCACCGATCAACTGGGTGCTGTTGATGGCTTTAACGCCGATCCGGTTGCGCATATCCCACTGCCCGACGAAGTCCAGACCGCCCAGAAATTGATGAGTGCCGCAGGGCTTGGAAGTTACGCCGATGAAATCGAATTGCGGATGAACCGGGCTGCCGAACAGACCATGCAGGATGCCGGCGATATTCTGGTTAATGCCGTGCGTCAGATGACGGTCGCCGATGCCAAGGGCATCTTGCAAGGCCCGGATGACGCCGCTACCCAGTATCTTAGGCGTGTTTCAGGAACCGATATCGAAGGACGTCTGCGCCCGATGATCACGGACGCGCTGTCAGACACTGGCGCCTTGTCGCTATATGATCAGATGGTGGGGCAGTACGCCCAATTGCCGTTTGTCCCCGACCTCAAGGCATCGTTGACCGATCACGCAACGGATAAGGCGATGGATGGCTTGTTCCATTATATCGCCCTTCAGGAAGCCGATATCCGAAGCGATCCGACCCGTTGGACGACTGATATCCTCAAGCAGGTCTTCTCAACCGTGAACTAGGGGCGCGTCCCTTAGCGGTATTTTTCCGGCAGCGGTTCCCAGCGATCGCGCATATCGGCAAGGGTTTCATCGGGCACCATATGGATGCTGCCGAACCGGCCATGGCATTCGACAATCTGCAACAGAATGTCGTGCTTGTCGGCCATGTCGATATAGGCCTTCATTTCCCAGAAGCGGGTAAAGGTGTTCGAGACAACAACGTCTTGTCCCTCTGATAGGGCGTTGTGGCATTCCGCCTCGCACCGGGCGTGGGTCTGCGACAGGCGGGTGCCATCAAACTCGTAGAACCCTTCATGATCGACCATGAACATGTCTGCTTCGAGATGAACTGCACCGGTGGCCTGGCACAGATTTTTGGCGAGTGTCGATTTACCTGATCCGGGAAGACCCCGGACCAGGGTAAGGGTTTGTTTGATTTCTTTGGGGCGCGTCATCGTCTTTATGGTCAGTCGTTTGGTGTTTTATTGGCCGCCACGCTTGCGCTGATAAAGGCCGTCAAGCTGCTTGCCATAGGCTTCGCGGATCTTGTGACGGCGGATTTTCATCGACGGGGTCAGCATTTCGTTATCAATGGTAAAGGGCGCTTCGGCAAACATGAAGCTGCGCACCTTTTCAATCGTCGACAGGCGCTGATTGACGTGATCAATCGCGTTGCGGATGACTTTGCGGAAATCATCATTTTTGCCAAGTTCTTCAATGGAGTTCGAAATACCATTTTCGCGGGCGAACTCGCGCATGAAGTCTTCTTCCGGCCAGACGACTGCCACCAGATAGGGTTTGTCATCGCCATAGACCATGGCTTGGGAAATCTCGGTTTCAAGCGTCATCAGGCCTTCGATCCGCTGGGGCGAGATATTGTCGCCGCCGGAATTGACGATGATGTCCTTCTTGCGATCCGTGATCATCAGGCTACCCTGTTCATCGAACTTGCCGATGTCACCTGTATGCAGCCAGCTATCAATAATGGTCGCCGCCGTCACATCCGGCAGGTTCCAGTAACCCTTCATCATGCTTTCGCCGCGCAGCAGGATCTCGCCATCATCGGCGATCTTGACCTCAGCACCCACCATCGGCGGGCCAACTGTGCGCAGTTTGTTGTTTTCAGCACGGTTACACGACACCACCGGGGCAAATTCCGTCTGGCCATAGCCCTGAAGGATGCGAATGCCGCACGATACAAACAGGACACCCAGTTCGTAGTTCAGCGGACCGCCACCCGAGACCATCGCCTTGATCCGGCCGCCAAAGCGCTGGCGCAGCTTACGACGCAGCAAGAGTTCACAGGCAAGGTTCTGAAGCTTTTCGATCAGGCCAAGTCGTTCGCCTTCGTAATTCTTACGGCCCAGACGCAGGGTCAGGTCAAACAGCTTCTGCTTGATGCCGCCTTCCTTTTCGACCATGCGGCTCATGCGCTGATAAAGCATCTCATAAAGGCGCGGTACGGCCGTCATGATGGTCGGTTTGACTTCGGCCAGATTGGCCGCCAGCTTATCAAGCCCCTCGGCGTAATAGATCTGGGCATCGATACTGATCGGGAAATAAAGACCGGCAGTATGTTCGTAGGAATGCGACAGCGGCAGGAAGGACAGGAAGATTTCCTTGTCGATGCCCAGCGTATCAATGATGTCAAACGCACCCATGCAGTTTGAAATGATCGCACCGTGGCTTAGCATCACGCCTTTGGGCGAGCCACCCGTGCCCGATGTGTAAATCAGACAGGCAAGGTCATCACGATTGATCTTGGAAATCCAGTCATCAACATCATGGGTCAGACCACGCCCCTTGGCGATCAGGTCATCCCAGCGCGAAATGGTAATATCGCCGACAAAGCTTTGACCCCATTCTTCCATCATGATCGCATGGCGGCAGCGCCCGCTATCAAGGGCGGCATGCAGGAAAGGCTGGGCAAGTTTCTTGGTCGAGATAATGGCAATCGCCGCACCACTGTCTTCGATCGCGTGCAAATGATCGCGCTCGGTATTGGTGGTGTAGGCGGGGACAGTCATGGCGCCAACGCACATGATGGCAAGATCGGCAATGCCCCATTCGGTACGGTTTTCCGAAACCAGCAGGACCCGGTCGCCGGGGCGAACGCCTATGTCATAAAGGGCACGCGCAAGGGCACGGACCTGATCGGCGGCCTCTTGCCAGCTTGTCGGGACGAATTCCTTGCCCTCGGAATCCTTGGTCCAAAGAAACGGCGTGTCGCCATGTTTCTTGGCCTTTTCAAAAAACATGGTCGGCAAGTTTTGCCAATTGGCATAATCCTGCAAACTTGTCATGACGTTTCCTTGCCTCACTCTTTGTTCCCGCGAACGGGCAATCTTTGCGCTGCCCTGATGGTAACGCTGTCATTTCCTTTTTCCTTATACCCGCGCGAGCGCGCGGCAGATCGGAATAAACGAACGTTCCAAGATGAATTTGTTATCAGGGATTGCACAATTGCGCAGCCTGAAAATGACATTTTAAAGACCGAATTGTCGCCTATGTCACAGAAACGCGGATTGGGGTGGCTTGTTCCGGTCAAAGGCGCTGCAAAATGCGGTTTGTTTGGCCCTTGATGCGGCTTTGCTGTTGTCCATGGCACAAGGAACGATATGATCGACCCAGCAATTTGAAACCGTATCTGTAAACGGGTCTGGTGATATGGCTTTGACGGGCTATATATCGGATCAGGACGATTAAAAAGCAAAGGCATACCCTTTGCCGCTGCGGATCGGACGCACGCGACCAACGAGACTGTCTGGAGGACAAATGAACGCGATCAACAAGAATTTGCCGACCTGGGATCTGACCGATCTCTACAACGATCTGAAAGACCCGAATATCCGGCGCGATCTTGATGATGCCAAAAGCCGCTCTCAGGCATTCCAGCAAAGCTATCAGGGTAAGCTCAATGACCTGTCGGGTGATGAACTGGCAGCTGCCATTGCCGAATATGAAGCGATCAGCGAAATCTGCGGCAAGATCGGATCCTTTGCGCAGCTGAAATATGCTGGTGACAGCTCGGACGCGGCCATTGGCCAGTTCTACCAGTTTGTTCAGGAAGAAATGACCGGCATTTCCAGCCTGTCGCTGTTCTTTGGTCTTGAAATCAACCGCATCGAAGATGCGTCGCTTGATGCCAAGTATGATCAAAGCGAAGCGCTGCGCCGCTATCGCCCGTGGCTTGATGAAAACCGTGCCTTCCGCCCGCATCAGCTGTCCGACGAGGTCGAGCAGGTCCTGCATGAACGCCGCGTTGCCGGATCGGCCGCGTGGGTGCGCCTGTTTGATCAGACGATGGCAGAACTCCGCTTCCCGATTGATGGCGAAGACCTGACCATGTCCGATGCCGCGAACATGCTGTCTTCAAGCAAGGTTGATGATCGCAAGAAGGCCGCGAAATCCATTGGTGACGTTCTGGGCAAGAACATCAAGCTTTTGGCGCACATCACCAATACCCTTGCCAAGGACAAGGAAATTGATGATCGCCTGCGCAAATTCGCAACCCCGGTTTCATCGCGCAACCTGTCCAACCAGGTCGAGGATGAAGTTGTCGACGCGCTCAACACTGCCGTTAAAAACAGCCATGCCGATCTGTCGCACCGCTATTATCGCCTGAAGGCGAAATGGTTTGGCGTTGATCAGCTTGATTACTGGGATCGTAACGCGCCGCTGCCTGATGATGATGATCGTCAGATCGATTGGGATACCGCGCGTTCGACCGTGCTCAAGGCTTACGGCGAATTTTCGCCGGAACTGGCCGAAGTTGGTCAGAAATTCTTTGATAACCCGTGGATCGATGTGCCGCCACGTGCAGGTAAGTCATCGGGCGCCTTTGCCCATCCGACTGTGCCGTCCGCACACCCTTACTTGCTGCTCAACTATCATGGCAAAACCCGTGATGTGATGACGCTTGCTCATGAGCTGGGCCATGGCGTGCATCAGGTGCTGGCAGGTGAGCAGGGTTACTTCCTGTCCGATACGCCGCTGACACTGGCGGAAACCGCATCGGTATTTGGCGAAATGCTGACCTTCCAGTCGATGCTGCGCTCAGAATCTGATCCGAAGATGAAGCGCATCATGCTGGCCGGTAAGGTCGAGGATATGCTCAACACCGTTGTGCGTCAGATTGCGTTCTTCGAGTTTGAAAAACGCGTGCATGAAAAGCGCCGCGAAGGTGAATTGACCGTTGATGAGATCTGCGACATCTGGTTGGCCGTACAGCATGAAAGTCTGGGCGATGCCATCCGTTATGAAGACGAATACAAGTACTACTGGTCTTATATTCCGCACTTCATCCATTCGCCGTTCTATGTCTACGCATACGCCTTTGGCGATTGCCTGGTGAACTCGCTTTATGATGTTTATCAGGGTGCCGAAGACGGCTTCCAGCAGAAGTATCTTGATATGCTGAAGGCCGGTGGCACCAAACGGCACAAGGAACTTCTGGCACCGTTCGGACTTGATGCATCGGACCCGGCCTTCTGGCAGCGGGGCCTCAATATGATCAAGCGCATGATCGACGAGCTGGAGGAGCTTTCCTGAAATGAGTGATAACGACGATGATTATACCGCCGCAAACGAGGAAAACAGGTTTGGCGGGCGGGTTCGTCGTTATGCACGGGTGGGTGCTTCGGCCAGCAAGCTGGCCGCGCGCCTTGCCACTGGGAAAATGTTCGGCGGCGAGATTGATCATGCCAAATACGCCGCCGAACTGACTTCGGCCTTGGGCGGGCTCAAAGGCCCGCTCATGAAGGTCGCCCAGATCCTGTCCACCATCCCCGATGCCCTGCCCAAAGAATATACCCAGGCCCTGGCAGAGCTTCAGGCTGATGCGCCCAGCATGGGCTGGCTGTTCGTCAAACGCCGGATGCGCAGCGAACTGGGTGCGGGATGGCAATCGAAATTCACCGAATTCAGCCACGATGCCGTGGCCGCGGCATCTCTGGGGCAGGTACATAAGGCAACGCTTCCCGACGGGCGGGATGTGGCGTGCAAGCTGCAATATCCCGATATGTCGGCAACTGTTGAGGCAGATCTTAAGCAGCTGCGCGCAGCCTTTGCGATCTATAAGCGCTATGACAGTGCGATTGATGCCCAGAACATTCAGGAAGAACTAACCGCCCGCCTGCGCGAGGAACTTGATTATTCCCGCGAAGCCAAACATATGCGCCTTTATCGCCATATGCTGGCCGATGAGGATTGCGTGCATGTGCCCGAGCCGGTTGATGACGTCACCACCAAGCGGCTTTTGACCATGACCTGGCAACAGGGACCGAAGTTCAAGCACTTCCTTGAAAGCGATCCCGATCAGGATGCGCGCAATCAGGTGGCGCTTAATATGTTTCGGGCGTGGTATGTGCCGTTTTATCGCTATGGCGTGATCCACGGCGATCCGCATCTGGGCAATTACACGCTGCGCGATGATCTGTCGGTCAATCTTCTTGATTTCGGCTGTATCCGCATTTTCAAACCCGACTTCGTGCAGGCTGTGATCACGCTTTATGAAGCACTCCGTGACGAGGACGAGGAAAAGGCTGTTTCGGCTTATGAAAGCTGGGGCTTTGAGAACCCGTCACGCGAACTGATTGATGTGCTCAACATCTGGGCGAGCTTCGTCTATGGCCCGATCCTGGATGACCGGGAACGCAAGATGGGCGAAACCAACTCGGTCGCCTATGGCGCGGAAGTGGCCGGCAAGGTTCATCAGGAACTGCGCCGTGTCGGTGGTGTCAAACCACCCCGCGAGTTCGTTCTGGTTGACCGTGCGGCAGTCGGGCTTGGCGCGGTGTTCCTGCGTCTGGATGCACAGGTGAACTGGTATCGCCTGTTTAACGATCTGGTTGGCGACTTTGACGTGGCAAAACTCGAAGCCCGGCAGAAAGCTGCCCTTGATCAGATTGGTCTCGAGCGACCCGACGCATAAGTCGCGTAATCGGGGTTGGCTGGCCCCAACGATTCGCGTTTTCAATGCAGAGTCGAACGGGTTTTTGATCAAATTGCGCGATCAAAAACGTGATTTTCGGCATCTGAACCCGGTTAGTTTTCAAAAATTCGAGAATATTTTTGCGAACCTTTTGGCGTTTGCAGCGTTCCTTATTGCGTGCCCTACAAGCAATAAATGAAGACTTGGGCGTTTATTTGTAAGATAATATTCACTTACAACGTGGGGTAAAAACAGGGGAAACTGCCGAAAATCAACGATCTATTGTGTGACGATCCGGATCAGGACTTGTTCCATAATGGAAATTAAATGTGCGAATTTCCACACATATATGATTTTTGGAAGTTTTAACTGATATTTTGTTAAAGTGTTTTTTTATCGGTTTTTCGGATTGTGGTTGTCGGTGAGAAATCGCATCTTGCTTTCAACGCAGACATGCAGGGCGTCATTGATTGTTTGTCCTGAGCACCATTGGCGGGTGGGACCTGACATGTCGGCAAGGTTTTATGCCTTGTAATGCGTGGTGGGAAAGTGGGCGGTTTCTTCTGCGATTGCTGAAGAACCGCCTTTTTCTTTTTTCGGGCCGATAGGTGTGTTGGTCCGAAATAATTGAATTGGATAAGGGTTGCCTGTGATCGGTCCGCAAGGAACGCGAAACGACGTTCTGGAACCGGTTGCTTTGAATGAACACGGATTGTCAAACTGACCAATCAACAGGGAAGGAGGTCAAACGCGATGAAACTGGCCGTTCCAAAGGAAATATGGCCCGGGGAAAAGCGCGTTGCCGTCACACCAGAGACCGTGAAAAAGCTCAAGGCTCTCGGGTTTGACGTTGCAATTGAGGCTGGTGCCGGAATTGACGCCGCCATACCGGATGATCGTTTTGTCGATGCCGGTGCAACCATTGCCAAAACAATGAAAACCACCGTGAAGGATGCCGATGTCATCTTCAAGGTGCGCCCACCTGTCATTGACGGCAAAACCAACGAATTAACTGCCTATAAAAAGGGGGCTGCGGTTGTGGCCCTGCTTGAGCCGTTCGATCGCAAGGAGCTGATCGAGGCCATGGCAAAGGCCGGTGTAGATGGCTATTCCATGGAGCTGATGCCGCGTATTTCGCGTGCGCAGTCGATGGATGTGCTGTCATCCCAATCCAATCTTGCGGGCTATCGCGCGGTGCTTGATGCCGCCCATGAATTTGGCCGCATCTATCCGATGATGATGACCGCGGCAGGCACATTGCCGCCGGCACGCGTTGTTGTTGTCGGGGCCGGTGTTGCCGGCCTTCAGGCGATTGCAACCGCCAAGCGCCTTGGTGCCGTTGTCTCGGCATTTGATGTGCGCCCGGCGGTAAAAGAACAGGTTCAGTCGCTTGGCGGCACCTTCATTGAAGTCGAAGACGACAATGCCTCTGATGCGGAAACATCGGGCGGCTATGCCAAGGAAATGTCGGACGACTACAAGAAAAAGCAGGCCGAAAAGCTTAAAGAGGTCCTGACCAAGACCGACATCGTCATTACCACCGCCCTTATTCCGGGCCGTCCGGCACCGGAAATCGTCACCGCCGATATGGTGGCTGGCATGAAGCCGGGATCGGTGATCATTGATCTGGCGGCTGAGCGCGGTGGCAACGTTGCCGGTGTGAAGCTTGGTGAAACGGTGATGACCGATAATGGCGTGAAGCTGATTGGCCCGTCCAACATCACAAGTTCTGTCGCAACCGATGCGACGGCGATGTATGCCAAGAACCTTTTGAACTTCATCACCCTTTCTGTCGATAAGGACAAAGGCGCACTCGCATTTGATGGCGAAGATCAGATCATCAAAGAGACGCGTCTGACCCATGATGGAAAGGTCGTTCATCCGAAATTCGGCGGGGAGGAGGTCGCAAATGGCTGATCAATCCGTAGCCCAGAATGCAAATGAACTCCGCGATGCCGCCCTTGGCCTTGCGGAAAAGGCAGCAAAGCTTGCCGACAGTCTGGCAACCGGCGCATCTGACGCTGCTGGTTCGGCCGCGGTTGCGGTCCAGGGATCGGGGGTCAGCCCGACGGTTCTTGGACTGACCGTGTTCGTCCTGGCCTGCTTTGTTGGCTATTACGTCGTGTGGAAAGTCACCCCGGCACTTCATTCACCCCTGATGGCTGTGACCAACGCCATCTCGTCGGTGATTATCGTCGGTGCGCTTCTGGCAGCAGGCCCGGTGGAGATGAACTTCTCCAAGATGATGGGCTTCATTGCGGTGGTGTTGGCATCCGTCAACATTTTCGGCGGATTCATCGTCGCCCAGCGCATGCTGCATATGTTCAAGAAAAAGAAGTAGGGGGAACACACAATGTCGGAAAACCTGTCGGCTTTCCTGTATCTGGTGGCCTCGGTCTGCTTCATTCTTTCGTTGCGCGGACTTTCGTCACCTGAATCGGCCCGTACCGGGAACATCCTTGGCATGGTGGGTATGGCAATTGCCATCTTTACCACGCTGGCAAGCCCGGCTGTGCTGTCATACACAACCATTATCGTCGGGATCCTGATCGGTGGCGCCATCGGTACGGTCATCGCGCTCAAGATCCAGATGACCGCCTTGCCACAGCTTGTCGCGGCTTTCCACTCGCTTGTCGGTCTGGCGGCGGTGTTTGTTGCCGGGGCTGCCCTTTATTCGCCGGGTGCCTATGGCATCGGTACGGCGGGCAATATCGGTGCGGCCAGCCTGATTGAAATGGGCCTTGGTGTTGCGATTGGTGCGATTACCTTTACTGGTTCGCTGATTGCGTTCGGTAAATTACAGGGCATCGTTTCGGGCACACCTGTGCGCTTCAAGGGCCAGCATATGCTTAACCTTGCCATCGGTATTGGCATCGTTGTCTTTGGTGTCATCCTTGTGGCAACCGAAAGCCATACGGCCTTCTGGATCCTGGTTGCACTGGCACTTGTTCTGGGTATTACGCTGATCATTCCGATCGGCGGGGCAGACATGCCGGTCGTTGTCTCCATGCTGAACTCGTACTCGGGTTGGGCGGCATGTGGCATCGGCTTTACCCTGCAAAACAACGCGCTGATCATTACCGGTGCGCTTGTTGGTGCGTCGGGTGCGATCCTGTCCTACATCATGTGTAAGGGCATGAACCGCTCGATCTTCAATGTCATCTTTGGTGGCTTTGGCGCCGAGGGCGAGGCAGCCGCTGGTGCTGGTGCGGATGGTGATCGTTCGGTCAAATCCGGATCGGCCGATGATGCGTCCTTCATCATGAAGAATGCATCGAGCGTCATCATCGTTCCGGGCTACGGAATGGCCGTCGCACAGGCACAGCACGCGCTGCGTGAAATGGCCGATATCCTCAAGTCCGAGGGTGTCAATGTCCGCTACGCCATCCATCCGGTGGCCGGACGTATGCCGGGTCACATGAACGTGCTTCTGGCCGAGGCCAGCGTGCCTTATGACGACGTGCTGGAAATGGAAGAAATCAACCGTGATTTCGGCTCGGCTGACGTGGCCTTCGTGATTGGTGCCAATGACATCACCAACCCGGCCGCCAAAACCGACCCGACCAGCCCGATCTTCGGTATGCCGATCCTTGAAGTCGAAAAGGCCAAAACGGTCCTGTTCGTCAAACGTGGCATGTCAGCAGGTTACGCAGGCATCCAGAACGAACTGTTCTTCAAGGACAACACCATGATGCTGTTCGGCGATGCCAAGAAGATGTGCGAAGAAATCGTCATGCATCTCGATAACTGATCAAACCATCCGGTTTGAAACGACAAAAGGCGGCTCCGATGGGGTCGCCTTTTTTTGGTTCAATTAAAAATAGATGGGGTGGCTGCACAAATTTACTGGGAGTGGTGCAATGTAAAGGGTATTCTAATGTATAAATATTAAGCGCAAAGGTGGTCCATGGCGATAGAGAAGGTTCATCTACGTAAACTGCTGCAATTGTTTGGTATGAAGCAAAACAAATTAGTGTCGCAGTTGCGGAGAGATATTTTGCAGTCTCTCAAAGGCGGCGAGGGTCGGGATTTCTACACGCCGTTTTGGGCTGACGTGAAGCAACATGTTATTGGAGAAAAAACACTTTCGGTGTCTGTAGCAGAGCGTGTGGAGAAGAGTGACCAGCGGAAAAGACGCTATCCAGAATTGGAAAAGGGTTTTCTTGAATGGTGGAATGAAAAAAGGCGTTGGATTAATGAGCCTTTCGAGTTTCTCGACCAGTCTGTGAGAGGGGTTTACACAGTTGAAGATCCAGAGCTGACCGTGAAACTGGAAAATATGTTGTCTCTCAAAATCGGGGATAACGCTCATCGCATAATATATCCCTACTTCAACCGAGAACCAGCGCTGACCGAACAATTGGCTAGACAGGGATTGTTCGTATTGTCTAGGGGGATTACTCAATACAAAGACGTTGATTTTCGAATAGTTGACCTGACTAGGTCGCGATCATTTTCCGTGCAAGACTTACCATTCCAGGGCGATGAAGAAGAAAGTTTCATTGCTAACTACCAGCGGGTGCGCGATCTTTGGTTTGAGTTGTTAGAGCAATACTAACTACCCTTCGTCGATTTAATTCGAAGATTCACCATGTTCCGATGGATTAAAGTTTCCTTCTTACTTGTTGTCATCCTATCGTTTGCATTGGTCGCGTCCATGGGGCTGACGATCCTGACCTATGTCCGGCTGACGGCTGAAGAGCCGATTGCCAAGATGTATTTCGAGCCGTTGGATGAGGATCTGTTTGAGGCGCATCTGGCGGCAGGTGTCGGCGGCGATGTCGGCATCTTTGAGATTTATGGTGATCAGTGGCGGATTGATGCCGAGTTCATCAAGCTGAAGCCCTGGGTCAATGTGATGGGCATGGATGCGCGCTATAAGCTGGTGCGCTTTGAGGGCCGCTATCGCGATATCGATGATGAAAACACGAGGCCCAAGATGGCCTATGATCTGGGGCAGGGTGATGCGCTTGATCTGATGAACTATCTGGCGGAATGGAATTTCCTGGTCGATGCCGAATATGGCAGTTCGACCTTTACCGATATCAGGCAATATACGCTTTATACCGTCTATCGCACCCAGTCGGGCATCATTGTGCGGTCTGAGCCGATGCCAGACCCGGTTGGCGATGAGCCAGGCATGGTTGATCAGCTTCAAAGCTGGATATCCGGCAAATAAATCCCCGCCCGAAAAGTTCGGACGGGGGATATCCTATTAGCCAAAGGCACGCTGCAGACTTGGCACGCGTGACAGGATCAGAATATCAAGTGCGAGGACTGTCACAAGCGTAATCCCGGTCAACGGGAAAGCCAGTGACAGGACCAGCATCAGAAATACGGCACCCTTCCAAAGTGGAAGGTTGTTGGGCAGTGGCGGCGGGGTCAAACGCAGGCCAGCACTGTTTGCCGGGCGGCGCATCCACCACATGACGATGCCACTGACGCACAAGAAGATCACGATCAGGCAAAACAGCGTATTGGCGATGATATTCCACCATCCCAGATCACCCTGATGAAGCGCAATCCCAACGGCCATGCTTTTGGCAGCAAGCGAATAGTCATCATAGGTTACTTCGGCCAGTACCTTGCCGCTATATTGATCGACATGAATGGTACGGTCCCCGGTTGGTGGCACGCTATCGCCGCTCATGCTGTCGGCAGAAAGGGTGTAAACGCCGTTCTCGCCACGTGGTAGGTTGATGCGGTATTGGCCGCTGAACCCTATCGAGTGTGCGAAGGCATTCATGGTATCAAGGTTGATATCCGTATTTGCCGGGATACCGTTTGCGCCAACGTCCGATCCAGATACGGGCATTGGTGTTTGTTCAAGACCCCAAGGTGCATCATGCAGTACGCCATGGTTCATATCAGCATGTATATCTTCAGACAGTGGAACATTATCCCATTTTTCTGCGGGGAAGGTGCTCCAAGCCTGAACAAACTGCCCACCCCAGATTCCCGCCCATGCAAGGCCTGAAATCAGGAAAAAGAACAAAACGACCGAGATGTAAAAGCCCGACGTAACATGCAGTTCTTTCAAGAAGGTCCGTCGTGTTGTCGATAAATCAGGCCAAAGCACACTGCCAAGGCCTTTGCCATTGCGTGGCCACCACATGTAGAGCCCCGTTACGATCAGAACGATGCCAAGTCCGGCTGCAATTTCGATCAAGCGGTCACCAAGATCGCCAATAAGAAGTTCGCCATGGATATCACTGGCCCAATAGAACCAACTGTCATCCTTGATGATGGTTTTGCGGATGTCGGTAGTGACCGGGTCAACGGTGACGACATGCTGCTTTTCTCCGCTATCAACCAGAAACATTGTGGCAAGGTTATCTTCAAGCGGTGCGATATATTGGCGGACTGATCCGTCCGGAAGGCTGTTGGCAGCGGCTTTGGCCTGTGCTGTCAGGGATTGATGTTGACCGTCCGAGGCAAGGAGACGGTCACCAAAGCGTGTTTCGATGACGTTGAAATACATCATCATCAGGCCGGTCACAGCCAGCATCAAAAGGAACGGGACGACATACAGGCCAGCATAAAAATGCCAGCGCCATGCAGCCATATAAAATTTGCGTGCAACCGTGCGCTGTTCGCGATCACGAACAGCCGCATCCGCCAAAGCGGCTTGCTTTGTCATGGAGATATACCTTTTCATTGAAAATGCACAAAGAACCACAGCAAGCGGCGCTAATGCCGCGAAATCACTGCGATAAATGATGGGCAGATCAAACGATAAAGGGTGGGGCGCGCGGTATGGCGGGTGTGTCATGGATTGCCACACGCAGTTCGACCCGTCTGGGCAGGTGGGCGAACACACGTGTTGCGAATTCGATCCGCGTCGGGACAGACGGGTTATCGGGCAGGATAACCGCCGCAGCGATACGGCAGAATTCGCAGGTCTCTAGCAATCCTGTATTGTTGTCCGGATCGCTTGCCTGGCCGCTCAGGCACAGAACGGGAAGTGTGCCATCAGGCAGGGCATAATTTGCAAGATCCGCATCGGGAACAGGTCCAAACGAAGCCAGCTTGTGCGACACACCCGCAAGCATCAGCGCGGTCACGCATAAAATGCGAACCATCAACTGTGCTTTTGATCGCAAACCTGACATGGATCGTTCCCCAAGTGATGTCATTGATGGGTGGTCAATGACAACATACCGTATTCTTTTTACCCGCTTTCAACGCGTTAGACCACGAGAATTATTCCTGATTTAAAACCCTGGGGTGGGATTGGGAGTGGGTGTAAAAAACCAAACCCGCCCGGATTGCTCCGAGGCGGGCTTGGCGCACGGGTCCGAACTTGGCAAGCCAAATTCGATCGTACAGTCACGTTCGAGATACCCCGAAAGTGAAAAAGACTAGAAGCCTTCGCGCTCAATGCGCTTACGCTCCAGCTTGCGGGCACGACGGATTGCTTCCGCCCCTTCGCGAGCTTTCTTCTCCGACGGCTTTTCAAAGTGGCGACGGAGTTTCATCTCACGGAAAATGCCCTCGCGCTGCATCTTTTTCTTAAGCGCTTTCAGAGCCTGATCGACATTGTTGTCGCGAACGATTACCTGCACGGAAACCACGCTCCTTTCAAAAAAACAAAAACACCCGGAGTGCGGAATGCCCCCCGGTTGGATTTACGGTCAACATGACCGTGGCCTGTATATAGTGCAAAGCGGGCAAAAAGAAAAGAGGGAAGGGGATATTCGCCTTTGACGTTTATTGCCTGCTGATTGGCAAACCCATTGGGCAAGCAGGCGGTTTTTCTGTTTTGGTCCCTTTGAAACCAAATGGCGATCATCAAATAACAAAAATAGATCAAAAGTTGTTATAATGCCTTGAGTTAACAGCAGCTATTGCCTGATTTCAATCAGGTGGACGATCTGAATTCCCCCGGTTTTCCGGGCACGATGCAAACAGCTCGGAGGATCGGAAATGGAAGGTGGCTTGCGCGAAACGGCGATTGCACATGCGCCGTTCTTTGTAACTGCACCAGGTGAATCAGACGTTTTGTTCACCATTATTGTCTGGTTCGTGGTGCTGGCGGTGTTCGGGGCAGGCGCACTTTACCTTAGCCTGCATGCCTTGCCTGAACGCATGGCCCATCATGCCAATCATACGCAAATCCAGCTGATCAGCATCCTGACACTGCTGGCACTGTTTACCCATAACAACCTGTTTTGGCTGGCTGCCCTTGTGATTGCGGTGGTTCAGGTGCCTGATTTTTATAGCCCGATCCAATCAATCGCGGAGTCTGTGAAAGCCATGGCGCGCAAGAAGGGCGCAATCGACGACTCGGACGGGCCAAGTCATTCGGAACCGGTGACGCAGGAGGCTTCCAAAGATGTTTGAGCTTCTTCTGTGTTCGATTTTCACCATCCTGCCCGATTATCTGATCCGCCGGTACCGTCAGGGCAAGCGGATCGGCAAGGAAATCACCCTGTTTTCCGTCTGGTACGAGCTGCGCTACGGCATTGTCGGCTGTGCGATCCTGACCATCACCCTGGTTGCGGTGATTTTCTATTTCCATCCATCGACCATGAATGTGTCGTCGTTTTTCCGTACCGTCACGATCCTGCCGGAAAAGGGCGGGCGCGTGGTCGAGATTTATGTCGAGAATGATCAGGTCGTCGCGGGCGGTGATCAGTTGTTTCGCATTGATAACCGCGTGGAACGCGAAGCGGTCGCCATGGCCGAACAGCGCCTTGCCGAAATCCGCGCCCAGATGGAAGTTTCCCGCGCCGACCTTGCCGTGGCCGAGGGCAATGTCGAACAGGCACGCGGGGCCTATAATCAGGTTCGCGACGAGCTTGAAGTCAAATCCGACCTTTTGTCGCGTGGCACCAACGCGGTATCGCGCCGCGAGGTCGAGCGTCTTGAAGTGTCCCTGACAACCCGGCAGGGTGGGCTTAATGCGGCCCTTGCCAGCATGACGGTGATTGAAACCAAGCTTCAAAGCCTGCTGCCGGCTCAGCTTGCCAATGCGCAGGCCGCGCTAAGATCAGCCGAGGCCGAGCTTTCCAAAACCGTGGTGCGCGCCGGTGTTGACGGCAAGATTCAGCAATTTGCCCTGCAGGTCGGGGATTATGTCAGCCCGATCCTGCGTCCGGCTGGCATCCTGATCCCGGAAAAGGATGGCGAGCCGATCTATTATGCGGGCTTTGCCCAGATCGCGACACAGGTCGTCAAACCCGGTGTGATCACCGAGGTCACCTGTGCGTCCCTTCCGTTTGAAATCATTCCGATGGTGGTGACAGATGTGCAGCCGGTGATCGCGGCGGGCCAATTCCGGCCAAGTGACCAGTTGCTTGAGATTACCGATCGCGCCAAACCGGGTACGTTCCTGGCCAAGATGGTGCCGCTTTATCCTGAATCGATAACCGATGTGCCGCTTGGCAGTAAATGTATCGCCAATGCCTACACCAATACCCATGATCAGCTTGAAGACCCTGACATCGGCGCGGGCCGCTGGCTGTTTTTGCACATGGTACAGACCGTGGGCGCGGTGCATGCGATCCTGTTGCGTGTGCAGGCCTTGATCTGGCCGATCCAGACACTGGTCTTTTCAGGGCATTAGGGCTTTACAGCCAGACGGTTTTGGTTGGATATAGGGCCATGTCGATCCTTAAAATTGCCCGGATGGGCCACCCGGTTCTGCGCCGTGTTGCGGACCGGGTCGAAGACCCGCTTGATCCCGAAATTCAGCGCCTGATTGCTGATATGAAGGACACCATGAAGGATGCCGGGGGCGTTGGCCTTGCGGCGCCGCAGGTGTTTCAGTCACTCGCCATCATGGTCTATTACGTGCCGGCCCTTCGCAAAAGCGATGATACGGACGATGGTGAAATACCCTTAAGCGTTCTGATCAACCCGGAAATCGAGCCGATTGGCGGTGACATCGTTGATGGTTGGGAGGGGTGCTTGTCCATTCCGGGCCTGCAGGGCGTGGTGCCAAGATGGAACAAAATCCGTTATCGCGGGTTAAATGAGAAGGGTGAGAGCGTGGAGCACACCGCCGGTGGTTTCCATGCGCGCGTTGTTCAGCACGAATATGATCATTTGATCGGGGTGATGTATCCCGAACGTATGGAAGACATGTCGTTGCTTGGTTTTAACGAGGAATTGCGCGAAAACCCGCCCGAGACTAACTTTAGACAGTCGGCGACAACTGACGCAGAATCGCATGATGAGGAGACCTGAATGTCTGTCACTGAAAGCATGACCCGTCTGCAAGCCCAGCGCGAAGCACTGGTCGAGGCAGCGCTTGAACATGTGCCGTTTGATGGCTGGACAAAACATGCATTGCAGGCTGGCGCGGATGATCTTGATCTTGCTTCGGGCGAGGTGGGTCGGCTGCTGCCCAATGGCATTCGTCAGGCCATCACCACCTATGTCGAGGTGACCGATCGCAAGATGGTCGCGGCCCTTGATGAAATGGGCCTTGAGAATCTTAAAATTCGCGAGCGCATTGCAGCGGCGGTCAAAACCCGCCTTGATCTGGTCGAAGATCAGAAAGACACCGTGCGCGCGGCCCTCGCCTATATGACCCTGCCGCAGAATGCCGCCCTTGGTCTGAAACTGACCCATGGCACGGTGGACAAGATGTGGGTCGCGGCTGGTGATACCTCGACCGATCATAACTGGTACACCAAGCGCATGTTGCTGGCCGGTGTTTATGGATCAACGCTTGCCTACTGGCTTGATGACACATCCGAAGGCCATGCTGATAGCTGGGCGTTCCTCGATCGCCGCATTGGCAATGTCCTGCAAATCCCGAAAATCACCGCCAAGATCGGTAAGGCGGGCAAGTTTGCAGCAGCCCCCTTCAAGATGGGCGCAAAGATTGCGCGCTGCATGCCGACCCCGGGTCGGATGCGCCGCCAGTTTGGTGGCTGATCGCCCTTAACGCTGCCAGAAGTTAATCAAAACAAAAACGCCACCGTGCAGTATGCCGGTGGCGTTTTGAGTTTTGAGGGAAGGAAACTCTCTCGGAAATGGCGGTGCCGTATCAGAAGGTATTGGTCAGGAAGCTCAGCAGCGTGCGATCCGGTTCGTTGGCTTTCTCAAGCTCGGACGCCAGATCGATCTTGATCGGGTTTTCGACCGGCTGCGGTTCAAGCGCATCATCAAGCATGTTTTTAAGCTCGTTAGCGTCGTCTGCATCCTGCAGGTCATGCTTGGTCGGTTTGGCAGCAAGGGCAACCAGCTCGGACGGCGGGGTGCCCATCCAGATGCCTTTTTTGTTGTCCTTGGCGAATTTCTGGTCACTCAGATAGGTCGCACAGCTCGGATGGCTGTCGCAGCTGACCATATCAACCATCGCCCATCCGGCGCGCAGGATCAGACGGTTAAGGTCATTCTGACCCATCTGGCATTCCGTCAGCATCGGGAACAGCTGCACGTCCGAGACTTGCTGACATTTGATGGCGTAGTTTTCAATGATGCGATCAAGCGCCTGGGCAGCGGCCGCGCCGCACTGGAATTCAACCGATCCGGCCCGGCAGATCATGCCGGGTTTCGGGGCGCGAATGCCAAACAGTTCGACAATCATATTGCCAAAGCGAAGCTTGTCGCCCTCGATCACATCGGGGAAGCCTGCTGCACCCGGTACCGCCATGGCGGGGTTGGTGCGGCTTTCAACAGCGATCAGGCCAAGGGTCAGTGAAAGAATGATCAGAAGCTTTTTCATCACATGTCATCCGTAAAGAGTTTCCTGCCCTACCAACAGCAAACCGGATGCCAATCGACTGGGCATAAAATGCCAGCCAGGTCATCTTTCGCGTAACGCTATGAACTACATACGAAAAAGCCCCGGATGCGCTTGGCATCCGGGGCGAATTCCTGATTTGGTCGGCGGTGGGGATCGCCTTATTTTGGCAGAACCCACGTCACATGGCCCATCTTGCGGCCCGGCTTTGCTTCGGCCTTGCCATAAAGATGCAGTTTTGCATTCGGCTCGGTCAAAATTGCCTGCCAGTCATTGATGTCATCACCCAGAAGGTTCTTCATGCGGGCCTTGGAATGATGCGCCGGATCGCCCAGCGGCAGGCCGCAAACAGCACGGATGAACTGTTCGAACTGGCTGGTGACACAGGCATCAATCGTCCAGTGACCGGAATTGTGCGGACGCGGGGCAACTTCATTGACCAGAATGTCACCATCGGTGGTGACAAACATCTCAACCGCCAGAAGCCCGACAAACTCCATGGCACTGACCAGCTTGATCGCGATGTCTTCAGCCTTTTTCGTAAGGTCGTCGGCAATTTCCGCCGGGGCAACGGTGACATCAAGAATGTGGTTGGTATGCACATTCTCGACCGGGCAGAAGCAGGCGGTATCGCCTTTAACACCACGTGCGACAATGACGGAAATCTCACGCTCGAACGAGATAAAGCCTTCAAGAATAGCTTCGGCCCCGTTCATTTCTGCCCAGGCTTCGGCAAGATCGGTATCGTCGGCAATCTTGACCTGCCCCTTGCCGTCATAGCCCATTTCGGTGGTTTTCAGAACCGACGGGCGGCCAAGTTTGGCAACGGCGGCTTCAAGATCGGCGAGCGATCGGACAGCCTCAAACGGGGCGGTGCCGATGCCATGATCATTACAGAACGTCTTTTCGCGCAGGCGGTTTTGCGAGATATGCAGGCATTTCCAACCCGGACGGACCGGAACGAGGTCCGAAAGCAGTTTGACGCTGTCATGGGGCACGTTTTCAAATTCAAACGTCACCACATCGACATCCGCGGCAAAGGCGCGCAGCGCATCAAGGTCGCTGTAATCGGCAACGGTGGCCTTGGCACAGACCTGTTCGGTCGGGCTGTCGGCACCGGGGCCAAAGACATGAACCTTATAGCCAAGCTCTGCGGCACAGAAGGCGGCCATACGGCCAAGCTGGCCATTGCCCATGATGCCAATGGTGCTGCCCGGGGCGATGATGCGCGTGTCGAAATCCTGCGTCATGTAATCCTCGATCAAAACTCTTCCTGACGGGAAGGTATTGCGCTGTGCCGCTGTGCGACAACTGTCTTAAATGTCATGTGAAAACAAAAACGCGCCCCGTCGGGCGCGCCTTTTCAAATCACGGTGCCGGGTCAACCGGCTCGTCGGCGACCGATGCGGTCTGTGCTGCGCGCCAGTCATCGAGACGGGCGGCCAAGCCATCATCCATCAGCGCCATGATTTCGGCTGCCATCAGGCCGGCATTCTTTGCACCGGCCGAACCGATGGCAAGGGTGCCGACCGGAACGCCGCCCGGCATCTGAACGATGGAAAGCAGGCTATCAAGACCCTTGAGTGTGCGGCTTTGAACCGGAACACCCAGAACCGGAAGCGGCGTCATGGCCGCAGCCATGCCAGGAAGGTGGGCGGCCCCACCGGCACCGGCAATGATGACCTTAAGGCCACGTGACTTTGCCGTCTTGGCATAATCATACAGGCGATCGGGTGTGCGATGGGCGGAGACGATTTTTGTCTCATACGCGACGTTCAACGCATCAAGGACATCTGCTGCATTTTTCATGGTTTCCCAGTCAGACTGGCTTCCCATGATAATGCCGATGACCGGGGTTTGATCGCTCATAGTGGCGGCTCCGTTTTCGGGCGGTTTCATGAAGGCCCGCATTATATGCAGCAAGACCTATCATGCAAGCCTGCTTGAAAGATGGCGCAATCGGAGAAAGCTCTTTATATTATTATTATCTTTTTAAGGTATTGGTGAAATAATCGAAGATTATAGCGCGTGTCACTTCAGGTTGAAAATTTGGGTGAAATTATTGCGTTTTTGATCTATTATTTACTATTGCCTCATATAACTGTGCAGGTAGCACGGGAAGGTCAGACATGAAGGTCACAAGGCCCGGATCAATCACACCATCGATGGGGGGCGGGGACGGAAGATACCCACCAAGCCCCCACGGAATCTTTGCTTATGGCAAGGATGCTGGCCATCGCCGTGCGCCCAATCGCGACCATCAAGTCGACATCGACACCAGCGATGTTCCCGACACTGTCGACGAAGCCCCGTACCATACCCCCGATATGGCCAATGTCCTGGGCATCCCGGATAATCAGGTCACACCCGCCGTCGAGCAGGCGATTGGTCGCCTGATGGTGCGTATCAACGGGCTCAATGAAAACTTGAGTGACCTTAAGCAGCGTCAGGCACATCTGGCCCGCAACGAGGGCCGCGATCCGTTCACCGGCGCGATCAGCCGCCCGGCCTTTCTGCAGATCCTTGAAAATGAAATGTCATTGGTGGGGCGGGATCGCACCAGCCGGATGCTGCTGATGTGCGAACTGGCGAACCTTGACGAAATCCTTCAGCGCCACGGGCAGGACTGCAAGGAAGGCCTGTTTAACTATGTCCGTCGCATCATGGCCGACTTCATCATGTCACCGCATCATCTTGGCTATCTTGGCTGCAATGACTTTGCGGCCTTGATGTACAATGTTGATGAAGAAGACGTCTGGCAGCGTGTCGATGCCGTGACCCGCTGGCTTGATCAGCATCCGTTTATTCATAATGATCAGCCGATTTCGGTCGTGCCGGTATTCGGGCTGCATCATGCGCAAAGTGGCGATACGTCGACTTCGGCCCTGAATGCGGCGGACGCAGCACTTCGCGCGCACAAGGAAATGTATCTGGCCCAACTGGCCCGCATTCCCCACGGAATCTGACGCACCCCCATCTAGATGATACAATCATGGGTCAGGCTGCACCTTTTGGCGCGGTCCGTGTTGCTATGAGAGTGATTTGGGAAGCTGTGTTTGGCGATAAGCCGATCAGAAATCAGGCGATAATGTCTGGTACAAGCTGCGACTCGATATAAAGAATCTCGTCCTTCAGCGCCAATTTACGCTTTTTCATGCGGCCCAGACGCAGCTGATCATGATGGGGTGCCTGGACCATTTGTTCGATGGCGACATCCAGATCGCGGTGTTCCTCGCGGAGCGACATAAGTCTCTTTTCAATCTCGATCTGATTGATTTCGTCCATTTTTGATCCAGCTTAATATCCAATGCGAGGGGATGTTGATAATACCAGATATCATGTTGGCAACCCATATGATTTGTACCACCCTGTAAAACAAATTTGGCACGATTGGGAAGGAAGCAAATGCGGATCGGAGTTTTGACCAGTGGCGGTGATTGCGCCGGACTGAATGCGGTTATTCTTGCGGTCGTTCGTCGTGCTGTTCTGGGCTATGGCTGGGACGTTGTCGGTATCCGTCAGGGCACGCATGGCCTGATGCAGGATCCGCCCCAGGCGATTGACCTTAATGATCAGGTCAATAATGACGGGATGCTGCGCCTTGGTGGGACAATTCTGGGAACCGTCAACAAGGGCGATCCGTTCCATTACCCGATGCCGGGTGGCAGTTTTGCCGACCGGTCCAGCGAAGTTATCGAAGGCTATCGCAAGCTTGGTCTGGATGCCCTGATCGGGATTGGCGGGGATGGCAGCATGGCCATCTTGCATCGTCTGGCCAAGATGGGCGGGATCAATCTGGTCGGTATCCCAAAGACGGTCGATAACGACCTTGCCGAAACCGAATATTCCATCGGCTTTACCACGGCCGTGAATGTCGCGACCGATGCGTTGGATCGCTTGCAGCCGACTGCCGCATCTCATGACCGGATCATGATCCTTGAGGTCATGGGGCGCGATGCCGGGCATATCGCCCTGTTTGCCGGGGTGGCCGGTGGGGCGGATGTCATCCTGATCCCGGAAATGGATTATGACCTTGATGAGTTGACCCAGCATTGCCTCAACATCCGCAAAAGCGGCCGCAACCATGCCTTGGTTATCGTGGCTGAGGCCGTCAAACGTGACGATGGATCGGCGGTCACACAGGGGGACGACGGTCAAAAGGTTCGTTATGGCGGTATTGGTCATTGGTTGGCCGACGAGTTGGGCGAGCGGACCGGCTGGGAAACCCGTGTGACGGTATTGGGCCATGTGCAGCGTGGCGGCACACCATCGCCGCGTGACCGTGTAATTGCATCCGCCTTTGGGGTGCATGCGGTGGATCTGATTGCAGAGAAGAAATTTGATCGCGTTTGCGCCTGGCAGCAGCGCAAGGTTGTGGATGTCGCGATGGAAGATGTCATCGTCGGACCGCGACTTGTGGATACCGCGGGCACAATGGTGTCGACCGCCAAGGGGCTTGGCGCCTATCTGGGGCATCCGCCGAAAGTTGCCAGAACGGCCAAAACAGTCTGATATCCAATAATAAACAAGCAGGTTGGGAATGGATCAGGAAGAAGTCTGGGCCTTTACGGTCGCGATGTATGGTCGCGACGGCGTGGCCAAGCTGTGTCTCGATCTTCAGGATCGCTGCGACCTTGATGTGAACATGCTGCTTTTCATGTTCTTTCTCGGTCAAAAGGGGCTGGCGCCGATGAGCATTTCCTCGCTCGAGGCATCTGTTCGCGATTGGCGCGAAAACGTCATCAAGCCGCTTCGTCATACGCGGCGGCACTTGCGTAATGACCCGCGTGCGAGTGCGCAGGACCTACGCCAAAAGGTCAAAGCAGAAGAATTACAGGCCGAACGCATCGAACAGCACATTCTGTGCGAAGTGGTGCAAACGGTACCGATTGATGACCCGATTGCCGCCGCGCACGCCTATCTGTCACCCAATCGGTTTGAGCTTGATCAGAACGCGTGTGACAAAGCACTTGGCGAGCTGACCCGCTTGATGGGGATCGCCTAGCGTTTTGGTCTCTCCAGCCCAGGGCCTAGTCGCGGTTTTTCGGTTTGCCGGTGACCGGGATTTGATTGCTGGCTTCGGGATCACCCCAGCGGGCAGTTTCGGGCAGGTCGATATCAAACAGATCCAGAACCCGCGCACAGCTTTGCGTCACCATTTCTTCAAGTGATTGCGGCCGGGCATAGAATGCCGGGACCGGCGGGGCAATGATCGCGCCGTTTTCAGTTGCCTGCGCCATGTTACGGATATGGCCGGCATGAAGCGGCGTTTCACGCGCCATCAGCACCAGACGCCGACGTTCTTTCAGCATCACATCTGCCGCGCGCGCAATCAGATTATCTGCGACTCCGCTCGCCACCTCGGCCAGCGACTTCATGGAGCAGGGGGCGATGATCATGCCGCGTGCACGGAACGATCCCGATGCAATCGGGGCACCGATGTCGGCATTGTCATGGACAACGTCCGCCATCTCCTTGATTTCGCGGATTTTAAAATCGGTTTCATAGGCGATGGTGCGCTCGGCTGCCTTCGAAAGGACCAGATGAGTCTCGGTTGGCGTATTTTTCAGCAGCTGTAAAAAACGTATGCCGTAAATCACCCCGGACGCGCCGGTTATGCCAATGATAAGTCGATCTTTTTGCGTCATAGCGTTCCTTGCGACACTGTGTTCCTGTTCACGTTCCTGATCGAAACACTGGAAATCATGTTACGAAATTAATACCATCTTCCTGTGGGCAATGTCAGATATAAGGAGTAGGCGAATGAGCGTTCAAAGCCATATCGAAGCTCTTACTGCCAAACATGCTGCGCTTGAGCAGGAACTCCACCTCGAGACGCGCCGCCCGGCGCCCGACGATTCCGTTGTCGCAGACATTAAACGTCGCAAGCTTGAAATCAAGGACGAGATAAACCGAATAACCCATTAGCCGTTCGGGCGTGGCCAAACGCGTGAGCAAGAACACGCGATCTCCCACGTGAACGGTTTGACGACCTCATAGATTTCCTAACTCTTGCTTTTGCCGCCTCATCTTATCGCCCACGCTTGAGGCGGCAACTTTATGTCTGCACTTCAAAACTTCGGGCAACTCCCCACATTAATCACATCACCGCAAAGACATACGAATCCCGGGCCTTAGGGGATCAGTTATGTCTGTATTTTGAGTAATTGTAATCCGCAGAAAATAAGGGATTACGAGGCTCTACCAATGTCTAAGGGGTATGCGCGAATTAAATCGGTATTATGATGCCGATTTACGAGCATAACGCTACGGATGCTTCCGGTTATGGATGTATCCAGACCAACGCCGCGGGAGGGTTTTTCGCCAATGACCGGTCGCTATCAGGAAATCTACGAACGTTCGATCGCCGACAAGGAAGGCTTTTGGGCAGAAGCTGCTGAAAACATTTCCTGGTACAAGAAGTGGGATCGCGTTCTTGATGACAGCAACGCACCATTTTACCGCTGGTTCACCAGTGGCAAGGTCAATACCTGCTATAACGCGCTTGATCGGCACATCGAAGACGGCCGCGGCGATCAGCCCGCCCTGATCTATGACAGCCCGGTCACAAACACGGTTCAGACATTCACCTATTCCCATCTGCGCGACGATGTTGCCCGCCTTGCCGGGGCGCTGCATGCGCGCGGTGTGACCAAGGGTGATCGCGTGATTATCTATATGCCGATGATCCCGCAGGCCGCGATGGCGATGTTGGCCTGCGCGCGTATCGGTGCAATCCATTCTGTGGTGTTTGGCGGTTTTGCGTCCAACGAACTGGCAACCCGCATCAATGATGCCAAGCCAAAACTGATCCTGACCGCAAGCTGCGGCATCGAAGGGTCGCGCGTGATCGAATACAAGCCGCTGCTTGATAAAGCCATCGCCATGGCAGAGCACAAACCCCAAAGCGTCATCCTGTTCCAGCGTCCGCAAAGCGATGCACTGTTGATCGATGGTCGTGATTACGACTGGGAAGTCGAATGCGCCAAGGCCGCACCGTCTGATTGTGTGCCGGTTGAAGCCACCGATCCGCTTTACATCCTTTACACATCTGGCACCACCGGCCAGCCCAAGGGCGTTGTCCGTGACAATGGTGGCCATATGGTCGCGCTTAATTGGTCGATGAAGAACATCTATGATGTTGAGGCCGGCGACGTTTACTGGGCAGCGTCCGACGTTGGTTGGGTGGTTGGCCATTCCTATATCGTTTATGCGCCGCTTCTGGCCGGTTGTACCACGGTGATGTTTGAAGGTAAGCCGGTAGGGACGCCTGATGCCGGTGCCTTCTGGCGGGTGATTTCCCAGCACAAGGTCAAGGTCCTGTTTACTGCACCGACGGCATTCCGTGCGATCAAGCGCGATGATCCCAAAGCCGCGCACATGGCCAATTATGACCTTAGCAGTCTCAAGGCGCTGTATCTTGCCGGTGAACGTTCGGACCCCGACACCCTGCAGTGGGCTGAAAACAGCCTCGGCGTGCCGGTGATTGACCACTGGTGGCAGACCGAGACCGGCTGGTCGATCTGTGCCAACCCGCGCGGGATTGAATTGCTGCCGATCAAATATGGCTCTCCGACGGTTGCGGCCTGCGGCTGGGATGTTCAGGTTCTGGACGAGGCAGGAAAGCCGCTTGAACGTGGCCAGATTGGCGCGCTGGCTGCCAAGTTGCCGCTGCCACCGGGAACGCTTCCGACGCTTTGGCAGAATGACGACCGGTTCAAGTCGTCCTATCTTGAAGAATTCCCGGGCTATTACGCTACGGGCGATGCCGGCTTCATTGATGAAGATGGGTATATTTATGTCATGTCGCGCACGGACGACATCATCAACGTTGCGGGCCATCGCCTGTCGACGGGTGGCATGGAAGAAGTCCTGTCAGGTCATCCCGACGTTGCCGAATGTGCGGTCATTGGTGTGCATGATGACCTTAAGGGGCAATTGCCGCTTGGCTTCATCGTCCTGAAATCCGGTGTGACCCGCCCGCATGACGCGATCCTGGCCGAAATCGTTGCCATGGTCCGCGATCAGATCGGCCCGGTGGCAGCCTTTAAAAAGGCTACCGTGGTTGAACGCCTGCCCAAGACCCGATCGGGCAAGATCCTGCGCAAGACTATGCGTTCCATCGCCGATGGCGAAAGCTATAACACCCCGGCAACGATTGATGATCCGGCGATCCTTCCCGAAATCGCCGAAGTCCTCAAAGAAATCGGTTATGCCAAATAGATAAAACCTCCATCACAGATGCACACTCCCGCTCCCCTGTTAACGGAGCAGCCTTGCACCCGCTTTTGCTTTCAAAAGCGGGTGTTTTTTCTGTGTGCAGTCAGGATCTCGGGATGACGGGGCTGTCTTCGCCAAGCGAGCGTTGCATCAGAACCGAATCAAGCCAGCGATCAAACTTGTAACCGACCTTCTTGAATGTCCCGACCATTTCAAAGCCATGGCGCTGATGCAAAGTGATCGAGGCCTTGTTGGCACTATCGCCAATGGCCGCAACCATCTGCCGCCAGGGGCCTGCCTCACAGCGTTCAATCAGGGCGCTCATCAACAAACTGCCAACGCCCTGTCCGACGCAATCCGGGGCAACGTAGATCGAGTTTTCGACCGTATGGCGATAAGCCGTGCGTGGGCGATAGGTGCTGGCGTAACAATATCCCACAATTACATCATCTCGGATGGAAACAAGATAGGGCATGCACTTATCGCGAATGGCGCGAAAGCGATTACCGATCTCGGTCGCATCGGGCGCTTCTTCCTCAAAAGAAGCCGTGCCATGCAGCACATGGTGGCGATAGATCGCGGTGATGGCCGGAATGTCCTCAATCACGGCATCGCGGATGGTGATTTCGGTTGAGTGTGGCGTTGCAGCGTCTTTGGTAGCGGTATTCAGAGGCATGGCTTTATCCGGCATGGTGATGTTTGAGCTGACAATATGCGCAAACACGGCATAAGATAAGTTTTGATAAATTATGCACAGCATAAGGAAAAGTTTTATATGCGTGCGCTCAACCTTGATCAGCTTCATGCCTTTGCGGATGTTGTGGCATTGGGTAGCTTTTCCGCGGCAGCTGACAAGCTTAATCTCAGTCAACCGGCTATCAGCCAGCAAGTTCGCCAGCTTGAAACCAGAATGGGTGTGAAACTGATTGAGCGCGTTGGTAAACGTGCCGAAGCCACCCCGGCCGGTTTGGCGCTTCTTGCCCGTATCACCGACATAGATGCATCCGTCCGCGCGGCAGAGGATGCAGTTGCCGGCTTTTCAAGTGGCACGGCCGGACGTGTGCGGATTGGAACCGGGGCAACAGCCTGTATATATTTCCTGCCAGCAATCCTCGAAAAGCTTCAACGCAGCTTTCCTAAACTTGAAATCATGGTTCGGACAGGCAATGCCAGCGATATCGTGCGCGCGATCGAAGACAACAAGCTGGATGTCGGGCTTGTTACCATGCCGTGCACCGGGCGAAGCCTGTCAGTAACGCCGATCATGACCGACCCGTTTGTTGCGATATTTCACGCGGATGCCGATGTTGGTGATGTCATCCGCCCCATCGATCTGGAGGCCATGCCACTGGTGCTTTATGAGCGCGGCGGACTGACCCGGACACTGGTTGATGAATGGCTGCGCAAATTCGGTGTTAACGGGCGATCGGTGATGGAGCTGGGCAGTGTCGAAGCCATCAGGGAGCTTGTCGGGGCAGGGATCGGCGCGACGATCCTGCCCGAAATGGGCGCAAGGCCGGATCGCACCCAGTTCCCGATCAAGACCCGCCCGCTGTCACCACCATTGGCGCGCGAGCTTGCCATTGTCATGCGCCGTGACAAAACCCTTACGCCGGGACTAAAGGCCGTCTGTAATAGCCTGAAGGCAGCTGCAGAAAGCCGTAAGGCTGGACACTAAGCTTTTCAGTCTTCGTCAGAAATGAAGAAGGTCGGAAAATCTGCACCCGGTTCCGGGGCGTAAAGGGCGACGCCGGCGTTTGTGATCATTTCGGCAATGTGGTCGGGCGGTGGGCAATCGGTAAAGAACGCGCTGACATCGCGGATGGAGCCACCACGCACTACCGCATTGCGGCCAAACTTGGTGTGATCGGCCACCAGATAGGATTTCCGCGCATTTTTCAGGATCGCGGATCGGGCGCGGACTTCCTGTTCATCGAAATCAAGAAGACTTCCGTCCGGATCAATGCCACCAACACCGAAAATGCCGTAATCAACCTTGTAGCTGTTAAAGAACGCCTCGACCTCCGGCCCAAGAACATCGCGGTCACGATTGCGCAGCCGTCCACCAATCAGGGTGACCTCAAAGCTGTCGTTGGTGGCCGCGACATAGGCAACATTGAGGTTGTTGGTGAAGATCCGCAAATCACGGTGCTGCAACAGGGCGTTGGCGACAAGCTCCGGCGTGGTGCCGATTGAAAAGAACAGGGATGCGCCATTGGGGATTTCACGCGCAACCAAAGCTGCGATCTTGCGCTTGTCATTGACGTTCAGCACCTTGCGCGCCCGATAGGCGATGTTTTCATGCTCGAGTGCCGGTTCAACGCCGCCATGTCGGCGTCGCAGCAGCCCCTCATCACACAGCGCATTGACGTCGCGCCGGATGGTCTGCGGCGTTACATCAAAGCGTTCGGCAAGCTGTTCGATGGTGCGAAAGCCATCTGCACGGACAAGTTCGACAATACCGGCCTGGCGTTCGGTTGGGCGTTTTTGCATGGAAACGTGTCTTCGGTGTTGTTCATTTGAAAAGCTGGCGAATGGTATGAGCCATCCGTGTCGGTTGCGTTACCGTTTGACTGCAATCGTGTGAAACAAACCTTACGGGTTTCTGTTCGCCAGCCCAATGAAAAAGCAGCGGTATTAGCCGTCAAGTATTAAAGCATAATGGTCACGCATTCTCGCATTGAGGATGGTGACCATTTTTCTGACGACGGCAATGATAGCAACCTTGCCGGGTTTTCCGTTTTCAGTCA
>NZ_JYII01000009.1 GCF_000948415.1 Thalassospira sp. HJ
AACTTGTCTGCTTCTGATGAGATGGCGACCCGTTCGCTGTCCAAACTTTCGTCTGGTACCCGTGTTGTTTCTGCACGTGACGATGCCGCTTCCATGGCCATCGGCGCGCGTTTGAATGCAACCACTCAGGCTCTCAAAACCGCAACTGTCAACGTTGGCCAGGCCAACTCGATGCTCCAGATCGCCGATGGCGGCATGGCAACCATTGATGACATCCTCGTTCGCATGAAAACGCTGGCTGTTCAGGCTTCATCTGGCAACCTGTCTGACACCGAACGCGGCTTCCTCAATGACGAGTTCACTGAACTGCGTGACGAGATTGATCGTATTGCTTCCTCGACCAACTTCAACGGCATTCAGCTGCTGGGTGACGGCGGCGACGTTGCGATTAACTTTGGCGATCTCGCGACCGGCGGAAGCGGCGCGGCCCTGACCCCGGTCAACGGCTTCGACAATTTTGCCATCACCGATAACAACTACTGGGCGACCGATACCGATAGCGACATCACCGATAACAACTTTGAAGTTGATATCGATTACGCTGCCGGTGGCCAGGTCATCATGACGGTGAATGCCACTGTTGACGGCGACAACCGTTCGCAGTCGATCGACGTAACGGACTATGCTTCAGGCGGCACCACCGCAATTGGGGCTGGTGAAAATGCGACCCTGAACTTCGATGAGCTTGGTCTGAGCTTCACGGTGAACACCAACTTCTCGGCATCTGTGTCGTCAATTGCCGCAGACAACACTGGTGCGTCGAACTTCGGTTCTGACACCACCTTCAACGGCGTTACCGGTAACGACTCCTCGGCAAATATTGTAAACATGTCTGCAGATAACGGTCAGCAGCTTGCCACCAACATTGAATTCCAGGTTGGCGGCGGCAACACGGCAAACGACCGCTTGTCGATTGACCTGAGCTCGGTTGATGCCGACACACTCGGTACCGGGTCTTCAGGTTCGGAAACCTCGCTTGAGGACCTTGGCGCCAATGCGATTAATACTGCTGCTAGTGCACAGAATGCTGTTGAAGTTGTCACCCGTGCGATTGATGACCTGCAGCGTGCACGTGCCGCAATCGGCACCTCCCAGAACCGGTTGGACTTTGCTGGACAGAACCTTGCTTCCACGCAGGAAAACACTGAATCAGCTCGCTCAACCCTGATGGACCTTGATGTGGCAGCCGAAATGACGGCCTTCACCTCAAAACAGATCCTGGTTCAGTCCGGCGTTGCCATGCTGGCACAGGCAAACCAGATGCCGCAGAACCTGCTGCGTCTGCTGCAGTAATCTGCAAA
>NZ_JYII01000005.1 GCF_000948415.1 Thalassospira sp. HJ
GTGATATTAATAGACACTTCACGATCCCTCACTGTGGAAGGTTACACCAGGGCATTGAAATTTGCGAAATACTTGATAGATTTAAAGATTTAACCAACTTAAAAATAAAATTCAAGAATTATATGGAATAAAAAAAAGATTAAAAAGAAAATAAACACTGATTTAGATAAATTATAATTAATTAAGTATCTTTTTTTATATCGGATTATGATAGTTTATTTTTTATAGGATTACTTATAAATCTATATACAGCAGATACTGGGAGCAAAAATGACACCTCTAAAACCACTTTATGCAGTATATGAATGGTATATCTCTCGAAATCTCCGTTCAGAAAACATGCCCAGACACGTAGCCATAATAATGGATGGAAATAGAAGATACTCCAAAATACAGGGAGATATGAATTCAATTGAAGGACATAAACGCGGTGTTGACACCCTGGAAAAGGTGCTGGATTGGTGTATAGATTTAGGGATAGAGATAGTTACTGTCTACGCATTTTCCATAGAAAACTTTAAAAGACCACCAGAGGAAGTAGAAGGATTGATGAAACTATTTAAACACAACTTCGAGACCATAGCCCAAAATAAGAGGATTCATAAAAATGAAGTGAAGTTAAAAGCCGTAGGTAAACTGGAACTCCTACCAGATGATGTAAGGAAAGCAATAAAAATGGCTGAAGAATCCACCAGTAGATATAATAAAAGGCAGGTAAATATTGCCATAGGTTACGATGGACGTTTAGAAATAGTGGATGCCATGAAAAAAATTGCAGACGAAGTTAAAAACGGAAAACTGAACCCGGGAGATATTGATGAAAAGATAGTAAATGAAAATCTATACACCGCTGGACTGGTGGATCCCAACCTGATCATAAGAACCAGTGGAGAAGAAAGACTCAGCGGATTCCTATTATGGCAATCATCCTACTCCGAACTGTACTTCTGTGACAGCTTATGGCCCCAACTCAGGAAAGTTGATTTTTTGAGGGCTTTAAGGGATTACCAACAGAGGGAAAGGAGATTTGGGGTCTAAAAAAATATGAATGATATTTTTTTCATTTT